>JAEPQD010000001.1:0-860664 GCA_017642695.1 Parvibaculum sp.
CATTATCTTCCCTGGCGAAAGAGCTTTACAACCCTAAGGCCTTCATCACTCACGCGGCATGGCTGGATCAGGGTTTCCCCCATTGTCCAAGATTCCCCACTGCTGCCTCCCGTAGGAGTCTGGGCCGTGTCTCAGTCCCAGTGTGGCTGATCATCCTCTCAGACCAGCTATGGATCGTCGCCTTGGTAGGCTTTTACCCCACCAACTAGCTAATCCAGCGCGGGCCCATCTAGGGGCGATAAATCTTTCACCCGAAGGTCGTATACGGTATTAGCACGAGTTTCCCCGAGTTATTCCGTACCCCTAGGTAGGTTCCCACGTGTTACTCACCCGTCTGCCACTCCCTCCGAAGAGGGCGTTCGACTTGCATGTGTTAAGCCTGCCGCCAGCGTTCGTTCTGAGCCAGGATCAAACTCTCAAGTTGAGTTGATCCGACTGTATTCCTCGCGGGGAAAACCGCGAGGCTGACGCAAAATACACTCACATTCGTTTCCCGGTTTGGGACCGGGTAACGGGGTATGTGTGTAGAAACATCAGACAGTCAGTGTTCTGTTCGATCAGTTTCCTGATCTCGCGAGGACACCGCCGTCCACGTTTCTCTTTCTCAAACCACAATGTCAAAGAGCACCTGAGTTTCACGACGCAATGAACGTCCCGAAACACGAGGGTCGTAAGCGACCCGAAGGACAGCCCCGCCTCGCCTTCCATACGGAAGCCGGGGCCTGCTGTCATCCATAGTAGGATCGTTTACTAGGCCACAAAGAGCGCATCCGGGCAAGCCCTTCTACACTCTTTACCTGAGGGTGAGCGGCCTTTCCGAAGAGTTGGCCGCCGTGACCTCGTGGAGGCGGTTTATAGGGAGGTGACCAACCCCTGTCAAACACCTTTTTCGCGCTTTTCTCAAAAAAATCATGAGTCTTTGCGCTTGACTCCTTTGCGCGATCTTGCTGGCGCATCGCAAGGGTTTTCGGGGATAGATTCGGTACCGTAACGGCCCGATCCATGCACCCCGCTCTCCAGACGCGCTATTCGCCGGCACCGTTGCCTCGGAACGGCACAGCACTCGGAAACGGAACTTGTCGACTGTTATGGAATAGGGTCGCAAAATCGAAAGAAAGTCGACGTATAACCGTTCATAAGAGGTGAATATACAATGTTTTGGACAGTCTCCGCGTTGACAGCGGCAAGCGGCTCAGGGCATCGTCTCATTTCACGACGCGTTACAGTTTATTTCGGCGGTGGGGCAGTCCGCCAATTACGCAGCAGATCGAGGATCGCACCTTAAGTATCCGGTGTAAGTACCGGAAAGGTTATCGAGAATCGTGCCGGGGGGCAGCGAGTTGTACGACACGGGGACCCACGTGAAAAACGAAACGAGCCGCGAAGCAGACAAAGAGGACAGGTCTGCGAGCGAAACCTTCTGGCGCAGCCTTGCGCTGAATACTCAACGCACCATCAAGCTTTATAGTTCCGCGAGCCGGCTGGCCCTTGGGCAGTCGCGCTGGATCGCGGCATCGGCCGTGCTCGGTACCCTGTCGCTGGCGCTGGTAGGTACCGGCGTCGCGGCGCTGGTCTCGCCCTATGACGGAATCGCGACGGCGTCGCTGACGGCCGACCGCGCGCCGCGCGTCGTGGCCTGGTCGACAGGCGCCCCGGTGGAAACGAAGACGGCAAGCA
The DNA here is from genome assembly GCA_017642695.1 of Parvibaculum sp. GTDB lineage: Bacteria > Pseudomonadota > Alphaproteobacteria > Parvibaculales > Parvibaculaceae > Parvibaculum. Next base: position 1,678 of record JAEPQD010000001.1, read on the forward strand.
TCGACGGCCTCCGTCAGACCACGGAAGAAGACGCCGGTCTCGCCTTCGCCGCCGTCATGACCGCCGCACAGGCCGCAGCAGAAGAAGCGCCGGACACAACGGACGAAACCCGGACCGCGTCGCTTGCCGACCCCGGCCTCTTCGAACCGCAGACGGAAGAAAGCCTGAAAGCGGAAGCCGCCAAGCTTCCAGCCGCGCCGAAGGAAGTCGCAACAAAGGTCGAACTCGCCAGCGGCGAAACGCTGATGGAAGTGCTCGAGGATGCCGGCGTCGACCGGATCGACGCCTACCACGCAGTCGCGGCAATGACCTCCTACTACAGCCCGCGCAAGCTCCGCGCCGGACAGGAAATCTCGCTCACCTTCATGGAGCAGCCCGACGCTCTCGCCGAAGGCGAAAGCGGAACGCCCGCGAAGTACCTCACCGCCCTCTCGATCGAGCCGGACATCGAACGCGCGATCGAGGTCACTCGCAACGAGGACGGATCCTTCGGCAGCCGCGAGATCATGCACGAGTTCACGGAAGGCTTCGTGCGCGCGGCGGGAACGATCGACAACTCTCTCTTCCTCGACGGCGAACGGGCGGGCGTGCCGCCGCAGATCATCATCGAGATGATCCGCATGTACTCCTACAGCGTCGATTTCCAGCGCGAAATCCAGCCGGGCGATGCCTTCGAGGTCTATTTCAGCCGCAAGTTCGACGAACAGCAGCGTCCAGTGAAGGAAGGCGATGTGCTCTTCGCCGCGCTCACCGTCGGCGGCAAGCAGCACAAGCTCTGGCGCTTCGATCCCACCGGCGACGGCGAATGGGACTATTTCGACGAGAACGGCCAGAGCATGAAGAAGTTCCTGATGAAGACGCCGATCGACGGTGCGCGGCTCTCCTCGCGCTTCGGCCTCAGGAAGCATCCGATCCTCGGCTACTCGAAGATGCATGCGGGCGTGGACTTTGCGGCGCCGCGCGGTACGCCGGTCTATGCAGCAGGTAACGGCACGGTGACGCGCGCGAACCGCTTCGGCAGCTTCGGCAACTACGTCTCGATCCGCCACGCGAACGGCTACGAGACAGCATACGCGCATCTGAACGGCTTCGCGCGCGGTATTCGCGCCGGAACGCGCGTCCGCCAGGGACAGGTGATCGCCTATGTCGGCACGACGGGCCGCTCGACCGGCCCGCACCTGCACTACGAAGTGCATGTGAACGGCAAGAAGATGAACCCGCTCGCGCTCAAGGTGCCGACCGGCCGCAAGCTCGAAGGCAATGAACTCGCTGCCTTCAAGGCGATGCGCAGCGAGATGACGACGCAGATGGCCGCAGCGCCGACCACGACGAAACTCGCGCAGGCCTCGGCCGACTCGGACGGCAGCGCGAACTGACCCTCCGTCAACGGAGAATGAAGAAAGGCCGGGCCCGCAAGCGCCCGGCCTTTTCGTCTGGAACGAAAACCACGCCACATCGGAACCCGGGAACAACCTATTTTCGGGGATAAATCGCGCCGACCGTCACCGAACTGTCATCGAAACGTCACGACGGAATGCGCAGCCCTCGCCGGAAAGGCACGCGAAACGCATCGCACGCTCCTCGTCTCCGGGAAGCGCACGCACAAGGCCTGCATGAACCGCTCTCCCGCTGTCACAGCGAGATGCACAAGCATCGCCTTCGTGAAGCGCACGGCGGGAGGGACGGAAATACGCACATTCCCACCGCCCCGCCGGAACCGGGCACAAGGTGCGGCCCGAGCATTCCCCGGATCGTTACCGGGACGCTTTCACATCGCGGCCGAACCACCTTCAGGGCGCATCGAACTTGCGCAGAAACTCCCAAACCGGAATGGCCACGATGCCGCCCAGCAAGCCGCCGAGAAAACCCGGTATTTCCGCATTGAAGATCGAGCTCCAGAGATACCCCGCAAGAATGCTGACCAGAATGATGGCCGCGAGGGTAAGGACGAGCTTCATCCAGAATCCCATTGCCTGTGCCTCCCTGTTTGCGCACGCCCCGGCGAAGTCCGGACATGCTCGCCCCAAGCCTAGAGAACCTGAAGGCGCATGGATACGCCGGAGAAAAACGGGAAACGGGAGCTACGTCCGGGTGATCGTCACGCCGCCGTCCACGGAGAAGGCGCTACCGGTGACGAAACGCGCCTGCTCCGAGGCGAGAAACAGTGCCGCCCCTGCAATTTCGTCGGGATGGGCAATTCGCTTGAGGGCGTGGAGGCTCGCAACGAAAGACTGCGTTTCGGGCGTATCGGCAACGATGCGGCCCATCGGCGTATCGGTGCCGCCGACAAGCATGGCGTTGGCGCGAATGCCCTGCGGCCCGTACTCCGCGGCAATGACACGCGCAAGACCGACAATGCCGGCCTTCGCCGCCGCATAGGCGGCCATGCCGGGAAAGCCGAGCACATGACCGACGAATGTGGACGTGAAGACGATCGAACCGCCGCCGCGCTCGAGCATGGCGGGAAGCTGATGACGGGCGCAGGCAAAGGCCGATGTCAGATTGACATCAATCGTCTCGCGCCAGCCCGCCAGTGAAACATCTGCCGTGGGCGCCATTTCGCCGAGAGTGCCGGCGTTGTTGAAGGCGATATCGAGTCCGCCAAAAGACTTCACGGCCGTCTCCACAAGCTCGCAGCCGGTGTTGTCGTTCGCGATATCGCCCGGCAACGCGATGGCCTCGCCGCCCTCTTCATTGATCTCCGCGACAAGCATGTCGAGTTCGGAAGCGCGGCGCGCGGTCACGACAAGCCTTGCCCCCTCTCGCGCAAAGAGCCGTGCCGCCGCGCGGCCGATGCCCGAACTTGCTCCCGTGACGACCGCAACCTTCTCTTCGAGCATACGCATGTGTTTCTCCGTTTCGATCTGGGTGACGCGGGGAGAAACTCGCGCAGAACCCGCCGTGGGTCTGGCCGTATCCGGACGCGGCGTCGATGTGGAGGTTTCCGGACAAGAAAAAGGCCGCTCCGGAGAGCGGCCTTTCGGTTCGTTCAGCTTTCGCGCGAAGCCTAGTGCACCACGCGCAAGCCCTCATCGCCGTCCTCGTCGTCGAGGCCGAGGCTCGGACCCGCGATTTCGCCGCCGACTTCGTGGCCGTCGATGATGAGGCCTTCGGCACCGGCGGAGACGGTGACCGTCTGGCCGTCCGCGATCTCGCCGGAGAGCAGGAGCTCGGCAAGCGGGTCCTGCACATTGCGCTGGATGACGCGTTTGAGCGGCCGCGCGCCATAGATCGGGTCGTAGCCCTGATCCGCGAGCCAGGTGCGTGCCGCCTCGTCGAGCTCGACCGTGATCTTGCGGCCTTCGAGAAGCTTCCGCAGGCGCGCGACCTGGATATCGACGATGACATCCATCTGCTCGCGGGTGAGCCGATGGAAGAGCAGAATCTCGTCCAGACGGTTCAGGAACTCCGGCCGGAAGCGCGAGCGCACGACATCCATGACCTGCTCACGCACGCCCTCGACATCCTCGCCCGCCTTCTGCTCGGCGAGATATTCCGCGCCGAGATTCGACGTCATGATGATGAGGACGTTCTTGAAGTCGACCGTACGGCCCTGTCCGTCCGTGAGGCGTCCATCGTCGAGCACCTGCAGAAGGACGTTGAAGACATCCGGATGCGCCTTCTCGATCTCGTCGAAAAGCACGACCTGATAGGGCCGGCGGCGGACGGCTTCGGTCAGCGCACCGCCTTCCTCGTAGCCGACATAGCCGGGCGGCGCACCGATGAGCCGCGAGACGGAGTGCTTCTCCATATATTCCGACATGTCGAGGCGGACGATCGCCTGATCGTCGTCGAAGAGGAATTCGGCGAGCGCCTTCGTCAGCTCCGTCTTGCCGACGCCGGTGGGGCCGAGGAACAGGAACGACCCGATGGGCCGGTTCGGGTCCTGAAGCCCAGCCCGCGCGCGGCGCACGGCGCGGGAAACGGCCGAGACGGCTTCCGCCTGCCCGACAACGCGGGCGGCAAGCGCCTTTTCCATGCCGACAAGCTTTTCGCGCTCGCCCTCGAGCATCTTGTCGACGGGAATGCCCGTCCAGCGGGAGACGACCTGCGCGATGTGCTGTTCGGTGACAGCCTCTTCGAGCATCGCGCCAGCCTGTTCTTCCTGCTTCTCGGTCTCGGCGAGCTTCTTCTCGAGGTCCGGGATGATGCCATAGGCAAGCTCGGAGGCGCGCTCGAGCTGACCGCCCCGCTGTGCACGGGTCAGTTCATTGCGCGCATTGTCGAGTTCTTCCTTGAGCTTCTGCGCGCTGGCGAGCTTCGACTTCTCGGCAGACCATGTGGCGGCGAGGTCGGCCGATTTCTTTTCGAGTTCGGCGAGTTCCGTCTCGATCTTTTCGAGCCGGTCCTTCGAGGCCTCGTCCTTTTCCTTCTTCAGCGCCTCACGCTCGATCTTGAGCTGGATGACGCGCCTGTCGATCTCGTCGAGTTCTTCCGGTTTGGAATCGACCTGCATACGCAGCCGCGAGGCGGCCTCGTCCATGAGGTCGATCGCCTTGTCCGGCAGGAAGCGGTCGGCGATGTAGCGGTCCGACAACATCGCGGAAGCGACGAGCGCGGCATCGGAAATGCGGACGCCGTGGTGAAGCTCGTATTTTTCCTTGAGGCCGCGAAGAATGGAGATCGTGTCCTCGACCGTCGGTTCGTCCACGAAGACGGGCTGGAAGCGCCGCGCGAGCGCCGCATCCTTCTCGACATACTTGCGGTACTCGTCGAGCGTCGTCGCGCCCACGCAATGAAGATCGCCGCGGGCGAGCGCGGGCTTCAGCAGGTTCGAGGCATCCATTGCGCCATCGGTCTTGCCGGCGCCGACAAGCTGATGCATCTCGTCGATGAAGAGAATGATGCCGCCATCGGCAGAGGCGACTTCGGAGAGCACGGCCTTCAGCCGCTCCTCGAACTCGCCGCGATATTTCGCACCGGCGATGAGCGCGCCGAGATCGAGCGCCATCAGCGACTTGTTCTTGAGGCTTTCGGGCACGTCGCCATTCACGATGCGCAGCGCAAGACCTTCCGTGATCGCGGTCTTGCCGACGCCCGGCTCGCCGATGAGCACGGGATTGTTCTTCGTGCGGCGCGAGAGCACCTGGATGGTGCGACGGATTTCCTCGTCGCGGCCGATTACCGGGTCAAGTTTGCCGGAGCGCGCATCCGCCGTGAGGTCGCGCGCATATTTCTTCAGCGCGTCATAGGCATCTTCGGCGCTCGCGCTGTCGGCGGTGCGGCCCTTGCGCACACGCTCGATGGCGGCATTGAGCGACTGCGCGGTGACGCCCGCGGTCTTGAGAATTTTTTCCGATTCCGTGCCCGGCGTGAGCAGCATGGCGAGCAGCAGGCGCTCGGCGGTGACATAGCTGTCGCCCGCCTTCTTCGCGAGTTGCTCGGCTTGCTCGAAGACCTTGGCCGTTTCCGGCGCAAGATAGAGCTGGCCGGCGCCCGAGCCCTCGACCTTCGGCATTTTCGCCAGCGCCGTTTCGACGCCGGTCAGCGCCTGGTCGGGACGGCCCTCGGCCGCGCGGATGAGGCCCGCAGCGAGGCCTTCCTCGTCGTCGAGCAGAACTTTCAGAAGATGTTCGGGCGTGAAACGCTGATGCCCCGAGCGGACCGCAAGCCCCTGCGCGGACTGGATGAAGCCGCGGCTCCGGTCCGTATATTTTTCCAGATCCATGTTCGTTCCTTTCAAGCACGCTACTCAGGCAGCCAGCATGCGCCGCACCGCCAAATTGCGCCTTATCCGAATGGCCCGGCCCTCCTGGAGGCCCCGGTCCTGTTCAGATATTGGTGTTGCCTGATAGTCACACAAGAGGCAATCGCCAGACAGTTTGCCGCAGAAACCTGCCAAATTCATCAACCGGCAGGCGGGAACCGCTCACCCCGGCTGGGCAATGGGACGCCGCCGCTCCACGCGCCAGGCCCAGAGGAGCCACCTGAGCCGGGTAAGGATGCCATCCGCATAACCGTAATCAGCGAGAATCATCAACATCCAGAACAGGTTGACCCGTTCGGCGAGCGACCTTTCGCGCAGTTCTGTCGGAACGAACATGCCGATGCAGAGATCGCCGAAATTGCCCGAAGCGAGGCTGTCCTTGAGGGCGGCGGCGGGAATGCGGATGGCGCAGTCCCCACCCTTGTCGGTCTCGCGCAGGCGCCCGCTCCAGGGCGCATAGAGGAACCGGCGTCCGCCGCTCTCGACCGCGATGCCGCGAGGAAGGACGGCGGCGAGAAGCCATCGCTGCCGGGCGAAGGTCGCCTTGAGTGCAGCGATGTCTCCGACGCCCAGCACCGCCCCGCTGCTCCGCGCCTCTTCCTTCGCGATGAGACCGCGCTGGCGATCGCGGAGGGCGCCGCGCCATTCCTCCGGCGGTTCGGCGGTGACGGAAAGCGTGTCGAGATCGACCGTCGAGAAGGGAGGACAGAGCCGTGTCGGGATGGTCCAGCCTGCTCGCATGAGGTCGAAGCCGACGCGGTAGTCGTTCGCCCATTCCGAATCCGAACGGCGATAGACGACCTGGCTGGCGAAGGGAAGGAAGAGATCCGCCTTGAGATGCGCGCAAACGCCCTGCGTCATGCGCACATAGTCTTCACGGTCCCGGCTGGGAACGCGCCGGCCCTTCTCGAAATAGTTGAAGAAGGGACCCGCCGGAGAATAGCTCCTGAGCACGAGGCAGGGCTTGCCGATCTCCGTCCGCAGGCGGGCGATATCGTCGAGCAGCCCGCCGAGCGGCTTCGCATCGTTCAGGTTGACGATGAAGGCGGAAGGTGTGTCCACGAGCAGAACGGAATCATTGCTCCACTGCGGAAGGGACATGGCGCTGACGCCTTCCTCAAGCGGCACCCATTGGCGGGGCGGCATGATCCGCACCTCGAAGCCCTGGTCCCGCAGATAAGTCTCCATCGTCATCCGGAGAAACGCGGGAAGAAGGATCGTCCGCTCACCCGGCTTCAATGTCTTGAGGCTCGGCAGATGCAGATGATCTGGATGTTCATGCGTAATGTAGATGAAGGGTGCAGCCTCGATACGACGGATCTGTTCTTCGCCAGGTGGATTGACCATCCACCAGCTCCGCCAGTAGCAGGAACCGAGAAGCCAGGGATCGGTGGCAAGGATCGGCCTCTCCCCCTCGCCCGCGAGAACCATGCAGGCATGGCCCATCGTACCTAGCTTCATCGTCACGCCTCTTGCACCGGGGCCGCCGCCATTGTCTTGACACAGGAAATACCGCAGCGGGGACCGGGCGGTAACATAGCCGCCACCGGCGCTGTCCGCGAGACCTTCGGGCCGGTTCGGGGCAAAGATTGGCGTTGTCTGATAGTCTCCGGGAAACCTGCCGCAGAAACGGGAAACGGGAGAGAGTACCGATGGGAGAGAGCGCAAGGGTCGTCGGCCTCTATCGCTATCCGGTGAAGGGCCTCTCGCCCGAACCGCTGGCCGAGGTGAAACTTCAAAAGGGCGGCACGTTTCCCTGGGACCGGGCTTTCGCCATCGAAAACGGGAAGCACGATTTCGATCCGGAAAACCCGAAGCACTTCCCGAAGATCAAGTTCCTGATGCTGATGCGGGACGAGCGGCTGGCGAAGCTCAAGACGCGTTTCGTGGACGAGACGGAGACGCTGCATGTCGCGAAGGATGGAAGCGAGGTGCTGGCCGCGAAGCTGACCACAGCGGCGGGCCGCACGGCACTGGAAGACTTCATGCGCATCTATATGGAAAAGGAACTCCGGGGCGCACCCCGCGTCGTCCATGCGCCGGGATTCTCGCATTCGGACGCACCGGCGAAGCTCGTCTCGATCATCAACATGGCGAGCCTGCGGGCGCTGGAAGAAAAGCTGGGCGCGCATGTGCACCCGCTCCGCTTTCGCGGCAATGTCTATCTGGAAGGGCTCGAGCCCTTCGCTGATCATGACTGGGTGGGCAAACGCTTCCGCATGGGCGATGTCGCCTTCAAGGGGTTCCACAAGACGGTGCGCTGCGCGGCGACGAATGTGGACCCGGAGACGGGCACGCGCGACATGGAAATTCCGCAGACGCTGATGCGCCACTGGGGCCATGCCGATCTCGGGCTCTATGCCGAAATAGAATCGCCGGGCACATTGAGGCCCGGCGATCGCATTACCCTCGAATAAAAGGCAGCCTAGTCGGCGCTGCTGTCGGCCGGCGCGGCCGCTTCGGCGCGTGGGGCGTCATTCCGCTCGCCACCTTCGCCACGCGGACGGCGGCGGCGGTTGTTGCGCCGGCGGGGCTGGCCGCCCTCGCCTTCGCCGCCGGACTGCGCATTGGCGTCCGCCGTTTCCTCCCCCTCATCGTCGGAAGAGGCCGTGGCCTGCTCGTCCCGGTCATTCGACCGGCCGCTGCCGCCCTGCGACCCGTTGCGCTGGCTGTTGTTGTCGCCGCCATTCTGACCGTTGCCGCTCTGCTGGTGCCATGGCTGGCCGGGATGGCGCGGCTGCGGACCATCGCCCGCATATTCCGTCTCGCTCTCCTCGTCCTCGTCCGGCCTGTAACCGAGGCTGCTCTGCTGGCGCTGCTGGCCTTCCTGACCCTGCTGCGCGGCCATCAGGAGGCGGTAATAGTGTTCCGCATGCTGATAGTAGTTTTCCGCCGTCACGCGGTCGCCCGCCGAAATAGCGTCGCGCGCAAGCTGCTGGTACTTCTCGCAGACATGCGCCGCGGTACCGCGAATCTTCACATCCGGCCCGTTGCTGTCGAAAGCACGGTTTGCCGAATGCTGTGGCTTGCGGCCGCCGCGGCCACGCGAACGCTTGGAGTTGTTCTGCCCCTGCCTCATATCGTCTGATTTCTCGCTACTGGTTCAACTCACGGGTTTTCGTCTCAAGAGATCCATCGAACGCGGCTTACGAAGGTTGCGTTCTCCTCGCGGGCGGATGGACAAATACCCATCGACCCGGCTTCGCGGGGCACGTCCACAGACGTTCCGGCGAGGCGGACTTCCCCAGCACACACTTGCCGTCCTCCTGAAGGAGCGGTCGGTTCGGATGCCAAGAGGTTCTGGCCCCGTATCGCGCAGCCCAGCCCCGGCGCGACGATACATTCAAAGGGCTTCATTCCAGTTTGCGGGCTGCCTCAAGCACCTTTTGAACCCGGCCCGACCGGCAGATATCTGCCTCGGCCTGTCGTCCCTGTTTTTCGGAGGACGGGGTTCGAGGAGCGAGGCATCTTTAGCCCGGCTCATTTTCCCTGAAAAGAAAGGTAGCGTCCCAGGCCCGAGATTCCAACCGTTTTCTGCCCTTCGAAAACCGGAAATTCATCCGCGTGGCCGCTCTGCAACGAGGGCCCGTGGAACACCTGAAAGGTCCGGCACGACGCGCGGAACCGCCAGTCCCGCGGTTTCGAAGATCGCCGTCACGTCTTCCGCCTGGCCGGCGCCGAGTTCGATGACGGCGGTACCGCCCTGCGTCAAAACGTCCGGGAGGGCCGCCGCCAGCGCCCGATAGGCGTCGAGCCCGTCGGCGCCGCCATCAAGCGCGAGCACGGGATCGTGCCCGCGCACCTCTTCCTCGAGAGCGGCAATCTCGCCGCTCGAAATATAGGGCGGGTTCGAGATCACGAGATCGAAACTCCCTTCGAGACCCTGCACCCAGTTGCCCGTGCGGAAGGCGGTCCGGCCGGAAAGTCCGAGCCGCGCAGCATTGGAAACGGCGACCGCGAGCGCCTCGGCCGATATGTCGATGCCGGTGCCGACCGCATCGGGACGCTCGTGAAGAAGCGCGAGCAGAAGACAGCCGGTGCCCGTGCCGAGATCGAGAAGCCGGGGCGCCGCAACCTCGCGGAGAGCCGCGAGCGCGGTTTCGACGAGCGTCTCGCTGTCGGGCCGCGGATCGAGCGTGGCGGGCGTGACGGCGAAGGGAAGGCCCCAGAATTCACGAACACCGAGAATGCGCGACACGGGTTCGCGCGCGAGGCGGCGGCTCTCGTAGCCGGCAAGCAGCTCTTCTTCCGCCGCACTCATGCGGGTGGCGGGCTCGCGCACCATTTCGATATCGGAAGCACCGGTGACGGCCTGCACGAGAACGCGCGCATCGAGCTCGGGCGTGGGAAGTCCCGCCTGCCGGAGCCGCCAGCCAAGCATGCGCATCGCATGGTCGCGCGAGGTCACGCCTCGTCTTCCATCGCGGCAAGGCGGGCCGCCTGGTCCTCGGCGATGAGCGAATCGACGAGTTCGCCGAGCGCATCGCCCGCCAGCACCTGATCGAGCTTGTGCAGGGTCAGATTGATGCGGTGATCGGTGACGCGGCCTTGCGGGAAATTGTAGGTGCGGATGCGCTCCGAGCGGTCGCCGGAGCCGACCTGGCCCTTGCGGTTCGCGGAGCGCTCCCTGTCGATCCGTTCGCGCTCGGCGTCGAAGAGTTTGGCGCGCAGGATCTGCATGGCGCGCGCCTTGTTCTTGTGCTGCGACTTCTCGTCCTGCTGCGAGACGACGATACCGGTCGGCAGATGCGTGATGCGAACCGCGCTTTCGGTCTTGTTGACGTGCTGGCCACCCGCGCCGGAGGCCCGGAAGACGTCGATCCGAAGGTCCTTGTCCTCGATCTCGACATCGACTTCCTCGGCCTCGGGCAACACGGCCACCGTCGCCGCCGAGGTATGGATGCGCCCGCCGCCTTCCGTCACCGGCACGCGCTGGACGCGATGGACGCCGGATTCGAACTTCAGCTTCGCATAGACACCCGCGCCGGAAATGCCCGCGATGATCTCCTTGTAGCCGCCGACCTCGCCCTCGGAGGCAGAGATGAGCTCCATCTTCCAGCCCTGCAGCGAGGCATAACGCTCATACATGCGGAAGAGATCGCCGGCAAACAGCGCCGCCTCGTCGCCGCCCGTACCCGCGCGCACTTCGAGAATGACGTTGCGCTCATCGGCGGCGTCCTTCGGCAGCAACATGAGCTGTACGTCATGTTCGAGCTGCGGCAGCAGTTCGTTCAGACGGTCGATCTCGTCCCGCGCCATCTCCGCCATGTCCCTGACGCGCAGAAGCTGCTCGGCGTCCTCATATTCCCGCTTCGCCGCGTTGAGCTTGCCGATCGCTTCGGCCACCGGCGAGAGTTCCGCATATTCCTTCGAAAGCTGCACGAAACGCTCGCGCGGGATATCGGCGTTCATTTCCGACTGCACGGCTTCGAAACGGGCAATGACGCTCTGGAGTTTTTCTTCGGGAATCATGGGCTTTCGGGACTGTCGGAGGCCTTGGGAAAAGAGCGAAACGCTGCCGGCGGACATTCGATCCGCCGGAAAAATCAGGCAGCCTCGCTAATCCCCGGCCAGCGCGTGCGACGGCGCGGCTTCCCCGGCGGCGCGCTTTTCTTCCTCGCGCGCCTTCTCGATTTCGGCCGCCTTCGCCTCGACGAGTTCGACGAGATGATCGACGATGTTCTCGTTCCTGATCTTGTGGTCGCTGAGACCGGCAAGATAGACCATGCCGGACCCGGCGCCGCCGCCCGTGAAGCCGATGTCGGTCTGTTCGGCCTCGCCCGGTCCGTTGACGACGCAGCCGATGACCGAGAGCGTCATGGGTGTCGCGATATGCGCGAGACGTTCTTCCAGCACCTGCACCGTACCGATCACGTCGAAGCCCTGCCGCGCGCAGGACGGGCAGGAAATGATGGTGACGCCGCGATGGCGAAGGTTGAGCGACTTCAGGAGTTCGAAGCCGACTTTCACTTCCTCCACCGGATCGGCGGAGAGCGAAACGCGGACCGTATCGCCGATGCCGCCCCAGAGCAGCATGCCGAGACCGACGGACGACTTGATGGTGCCGGACATGAGGCCGCCCGCTTCCGTGACGCCGATATGGAGCGGGCAGTCGATGGCGTCGGCCAGTTGCTGATAGGCGGCGACGGTGAGGAAGGGATCGGACGCCTTCACGCTGATCTTGAATTCGTGGAAATCGTGATCCTGCAGGATGCGCGCGTGATCGAGCGCGCTTTCAACCATCGCTTCCGGACAGGGCTCGCCATATTTCTCGAGAAGATCGCGCTCCAGCGAACCGGCATTGACGCCGATGCGCATGGAACAACCGTGATCCTTCGCCGCCTGCACGACCTCGCGAACGCGGGCTTCCGATCCGATATTGCCGGGATTGATGCGCAGGCACGACGCGCCCGCCTCCGCCGCCTCGATGGCGCGCTTGTAGTGAAAATGGATGTCCGCAACGATCGGGATGGTCGTTTCGCGCACGATCTGGTGGAGAGCCGCCGTCGAATCCGCGTCGGGGCAGGAGACCCGCACGATGTCGCAGCCCGCCTCCTCGATGCGCCTGATCTGTTCGATGGTCGCCTTCGCATCGGAGGTGAGCGTGTTCGTCATCGTCTGGACGGAAATCGGCGCATCGCCGCCGACCGGAACCGATCCCACATGGATCTTCCGGCTCTCTCTACGGATGATGTCGCGCCAGGGTCTGATGCTCATTGCTTCACGCGGGGATTCCGGACCGTTGCTCGTTAACGGGGCTGCGTGGCCGCGCCAAAGGGCGCCGGACCAGGGGCACGGGGCGCGCTACGCTCCGCACCATCGCGCCTTCTCATAGCAGAAATATGGCAATGCCGCGAACGGCGGCCTATTCGACCGAAACCGCCCCGTCTTCCGCCGGAAGCGCTGCCTCCGCACCTTCTTCCGCCGGTGCGGCCGGCTTCGGCATCGAGGCCAGAAGATCGGATACGACCAGCGACTTGCCCGTCAGCACCAGCGTGGGCGGACCGGCAAGACCGAGCGACTGGCCATCGACCATGATCTCGAAGGCGCTGGCATCGCGCGCGACGAGGATGACACCGGGCTGGCTCGGGGCGCGGTAACTGTCGCCGGCATTGAGAATCTGCTCGATCAGCACCTGGCCCTGCGCGTCCTCGACGCGAACCCAGGCGCCGTCGCGGCGGGCACGGACGACCACGCGGCCGTCGACATTCTCGGCACCGTAAGGCGTGCCCTCGGGAAGCGGCGGCAGGCCGACAGGTTCTTCCTCGGCAAGCGCGGCAACTTCCATTTCCTCGGTAGCGGCGGCTTCTGCCGCATCCTCGCCGACAACCGGCGCCGGCTCGTAAACCGTCTCGGGCGCGACACCGGCGCTGCCGGAGATGCCGGTTTCCGAAAGCTGGATGCCGGGACCGCGCACGACGGGGACGGCGCCGGCGCTCGGCGTGGCCGCAGACGCGCTGTCGCCCCGCGAGCCGGAAACAAAGCTGGACGCCGCCGGCGCGGCCGCAGGCGCTTCATCCGCCATGCGCGTCGCCATCATCTCGTCGGTCGATTTCGTGAGAAGCCAGCCGCCATAGGCACCGGCAGCGACGACCAGCGCGACGATGAGCGCCGTGCCCCGGGGCAGGCGCTTCTCTTCGGAGGCATCCGGAAAATTCAGACTGGCAGCGGTTTCAGCCTCGTTGCGATCGAGCTCGGCCTTGTAGCGCTCGCAGACATGGCGGCTGTCGAGACCGAGATATTCCGCATAGGAACGAACGAAACCGACGGCATAGGCCCGCGCGGGAAGCGCGTCGTAGCGGCTTTCTTCCAGCGCTTCGAGCTGGTCCCGGCGAATGCGGAGACACTGCGCGATGGAACGCAGATCCTCGCTCCGGCGCAAGCGCGCGGCGCGCAGGTCGGCACCAACGGATTCGGCCTCGACCGGAACTTCGTTTGTGATGTCGCGCAGATGCAACCGCCGACGAGGTTCCGACCCGTTATCCCCGGTCGGAAGCATGGTGATCTTGTTCATCTATCCGGGCTCTTCCCGAGCTGAGCCATCTCAATCCGCGAATTCTGCCAAAGGCTCCACGAATTGCCATGGACGTTTCAAAATGCGACACGCCGCACCCCCAAGAGACGGCCTTCGCATAGCGCCCAAAAGCATCTGAGACCCAAGAATAGAACAAATCTGTTGACAAACTGCAACCACGGACTGCTCCAACCCCATTATTCCGGCTGCATTTTTCGTCCTGCGGACCGTCGAAACGCAGATTCTGGTGCTGACTCAGACGGCGACCCCGTGAGCCTCGGCGAAAGAGGCGAGTTGCGCGCGCACGCTCCGGTCCGGAAGCCCGTAAAGGCCCTCCATGAAGGTCTCGAGTTTGGAGACGTCGAGGGAGCGAACCATCATCTTCACGGGGCCGATGGCGGCGGGCGACATCGAGATGCGCCGGAGCCCGACCCCCGCCAGCGCCATGGCTTCGAGCGGCCGGCCCGACATCTCGCCGCAAAGGGTGAGCGGGGTGCCGTGCTCGCGGCACTTGACGACGATGTGGCGGAGGAAGCTCAGCACCGCCGGGCTCAGGAAATCGTAGCGGGTCGCCACCCGGGGATTGCCCCGGTCGGAGGCGAAGAGAAATTGCAGGAGATCGTTGGAGCCGATCGAGACGAAATCGACCAGCGGCAGCAGCGTGTCGAGCTGCCAGGCGAGCGAGGGCACTTCGAGCATCGTGCCGACTTCGAGATGCGCCGGGCATTCCTTGTCGAACTTCTTGAGCCGGGCGAGTTCCTTGTCGACGAGCGCGCGGGCGCGGCTGTACTCGGCGACCTCGGCGACCATCGGGAACATGATCCTGAGCGAGCGGCCCGCCGCCGCCGTGAGCAGCGCGCGGATCTGATGACGGAGCAATGCCGGGCGATCGAGGCTGATGCGGATCGCCCGCCAGCCAAGCGCCGGGTTCTCTTCCTTCAGCGCCGAGAGGTTCATGTAGGGCAGCATCTTGTCGCCGCCGATATCGAGCGTGCGGAAGACGGCGGGCTTGTCGCCCGCCTCGTCGAGCACGGCGCGATAGAGCTCGATCTGCTCGCGCAGGCTCGGCAGCGTCGAGGCGATCATGAACTGGAGTTCGGTGCGGAAGAGGCCGATGCCCTCCGCGCCCGCCTCATCGAGATGCGGCAGGTCGACCTGAAGGCCGGCATTGACGTAGAGAGCGACCTTCTCGCCGTCGAGCGTGACGGAGGGCTCGCCCCGGATCGCCTTGTACTGCTCCTGCTTGCGCGCGCGGAAACGGGCTTTCTCGGAGTAGGAAGCGATCACTTCCTGCGAGGGGCGCAGATAGACCTCGCCCGTGTCGCCGTCGACGATGATGGCATCGCCCGGCTCGACATGTTCGAGAATGTCCTCGGCGCGGCCGACGGTCGCGATGCCGAAGGCGCGCGCGACGATGGAGACATGGGCGTTGGGCGCGCCCTCCTCCAGCACGAGGCCCCGAAGCCGCTCCTTGTCGTAGTCGAGGAGTTCGGCCGGCCCCATGTTGCGCGCGATGATGATGGCATCGTTCGGCAGGTTCGCGGACAGCGAGGCGAGCGTGACGCCCGTGAGCTGGCGGAGCAGCCGGTTCGCGAGATCGTCGAAATCGTGAAGCCGGTCGCGGATGTAGGGGTCGGCGGCCCGCTGGAGCCGGGCGCGGGTGTCGTTCTGCACACGCTCGACGGCGGCCTCGGCGGTGAGGCCGGTCTTCACGGCTTCGAGCATCCGCTGCAGCCAGCCGCGGTCGTTCGCGAACATGCGGTAGGCCTGCAGCACCTCGCGATGCTCGCCCGCATGGGAGAGGTCTTCCGTTTCCAGCATGTCGTCGATGGAACCCCGGAGCGCATAGACCGCCTGCTCGAGGCGTTTCAGCTCGACATCGGTGTCCTCGGCGATGAGCTTCGTCACATGGACGCGCGGCTCGTGAAGAACGGCATGGCCGAGCGCGATGCTTTCCGAGAAGGAAGTGCCCGCGATGTGATAGGGCATCTGGCGGGAAAGATTGGGCTCGTCGGGCTCGGCGCCGATGAGGTCGGCCGCGGCGACGACTTCCGCAAGCACCATCGCGACCGTCTGCAGCGCCTCGACTTCCTCTTCGGTGTAGTGGCGCTTGGTCCGGTTCTGCACGACGAGGACGCCGACGACCTTGCCGGACCTGAGGATCGGCACACCCATCAGCGACTTGTAGATTTCCTCGCCCGTTTCCGGCCGGTAGGCGAAGCCCGGATGGGACTGCGCATCGGCAAGATTGAGCGGCCGGGCGTGAGCGGCGATGTCGCCGACAAGGCCTTCGCCGACGCGGAGCCTCGTTGCATGGACGGCCGTCGGCTTCAGACCTTCGGTGGCGGAAAGCTCGAGTTCCTTCGTCCCGTTCATGAGATAGACGGAACACACTTCCGCGACCATGTTGGAAGCGATCAGCACGACGATCTTGTCGAGCCGCTTCTGAGCGCTCTCCGGCTCCGCCATGACCTCGCGCAGCCGACGGAGCAGAATGCGCGGACCACCGACGGAGCCCGGCATCAGCTGCGATCCCGTTTGGAGCGGAATTGTGGGCGGAAGAGATTCAAGCGGCCGGCTCCCGTTACTCGGCGTCGAGACCGTAGGCCGTGTGCAGGGCGCGCACGGCCAGTTCCGTATAATCCGAGGAGATCAGCACACTGACCTTGATCTCGGACGTCGTGATCGCGAGGATATTGATGCCTTTCTCGGCGAGCGTGCGGAACATGGTCTGCGCGACGCCTGCATGGCTGCGCATCCCGATGCCGATGACGGACACCTTGATGACATTCGTGTCGGTCTTCACTTCCTTGCAGCCGATCTCGGCCTGTGCCTTGCGGATCACGTCCTCGGCGCGGGCGAGTTCAGCCTGCGGCACCGTGAAGGTCATGTCCGTGCTCTTGCCGTCGTCCGACACGTTCTGGATGATCATGTCGACATTGATCGAGTTGTCGGCGAGCGGGCCGAAAATACGAGCGGCGACGCCGGGCTTGTCCTCGACCTTGACGAGCGTCACCTTGGCCTCGTCCTTGGAATAGGCGATGCCGCTCACGACCTGCTGTTCCACGATTTCTTCCTCGTCGCATACAAGAGTACCGGGACCGTTGCCACCTGCGCCATAGGCGGCATGCGGCGCGTCGGGCGTATCGAAGCTCGAGCGGACCTGCAGGCGCACCCGGTGAACCATGGCGAGCTCGACGGAACGGGTCTGGAGAACTTTGGCACCGAGCGATGCCATCTCCAGCATCTCCTCGTAGCTGATCTTATCAAGCTTTCGGGCCTTCGCAACGATGCGCGGGTCCGTCGTATAGACGCCGTCGACATCGGTATAGATGTCGCAGAGATCCGCGCCGATGGCCGCCGCGACGGCGACTGCGCTCGTGTCGGAGCCACCACGCCCGAGCGTCGTGATTCTGTTGTCGGGGCCGAGCCCCTGGAAACCGGCGATGACCGCCACCTCGCCGCGCGACAGGCGCGTCACGAGTTCGCTGCCGTCAATCTCGCGAATGCGGGCGGCGCCATGCGCACCGTCCGTGCGAATCGGAATCTGCCAGCCGAGCCAGGAGCGCGCGGGGATGCCGATGCGCTGCAACTCGATCGAGAGGAGCGCGATCGTCACCTGTTCGCCGCTCGCGACGATGGTGTCGTATTCGCGCGCATCGTGGAGCGGCGCCGTTTCGCGCGCCCAGGAAACGAGCTGATTGGTCGTACCCGCCATCGCGGAGACGACGACCGCGACCTCGTGGCCCGCATCGACTTCGCGCTTCACATGGGCGGCAACGTTCCGGATGCGCTCGACATCCGCGACCGACGTTCCCCCGAATTTCATGACCAGTCTGGCCATCGTCTCTTCCACTCTTCCTGCCGCCGCGGCCAAGACCTCACACCAACCGGCGCGCTGGACCAGACCGGGCCTGACCTTTTATATGGCGCCCTGTATCATGACCTGGTGAGAGGTAGACCCGCGCCGCCGGGCGCGGCCATACATACAGGCCCCCGGGCGGAGCCGCAACCGGCGGAAAAGGCGGCAAAACCCCTCGAAGACGCAGGGAAAACCTCGCATAATGGCGGGCATGACAAACAAAAGCGCGAGCATGGGCGGGACCTCCAGCATCGATCCGGGGGAGATCGCCCGCTTTTCCGCCATGGCCGCCGAATGGTGGGACCCGGCGGGAAAGTTCCGCCCGCTCCACAAGTTCAACCCGACGAGGCTCGCCTATATCCGGGACGCGGCGGCGCGCCATTTCGGCCGCGACCCGAAATCCATGCGGCCCTTCGAGGGCCTGCGCTTCCTCGATATCGGCTGCGGCGGCGGTCTCCTTTCCGAACCCATGGCCCGGCTCGGCGCAGCGATGGTGAGCGCGGATGCCTCCGAGCAGAACATCGCCACCGCGAGCGTCCACGCCGCCGAACAGGGCCTCGATATCGACTACCGCTGCACGACGGCGGAAGACCTTGCGGCGGCCGGCGAAACGTTCGACGTCATCCTCAACATGGAAGTGATCGAGCATGTCGCCGATCCCATGCCGTTCCTGGCGAATTGCGCCGGCATGCTGAAGCCCGGCGGGCTCATGTTCATCGCGACGCTGAACCGCACGCTCAAGGCGCATGCGTTTGCCATCGTCGGCGCGGAATATGTGCTCGGCTGGCTGCCGCGCGGTACGCATGACTGGAAGAAGTTCATCACGACGCGCGAGATGGAAGAGGGAATCGCGGCGGCAGGACTCGACCTCAAGGAACTGAAAGGTGTGAGTTACAACCCGCTGACGGACAAGTGGTCGCTCTCGAACGACACGGATGTGAACTACATGGCGCTCGCGGCAAGGCCCGGCGCGGAGAACTGAACGGCGGGGGATTCCGGATGACGAAGAAGACGAAGTGGCAGCGCGCCGCCCGGCGCGGCCTTGCCCTTGCCTGTCTGGCGGTGGCGTTTGCAGGCTGCGACGAAGCGAAGAACGAGGCCGCGGCCGTCACCCTCGACGAGCGGCAGGCAACGCTCTACGAACATGCCTGCAAGACCTGCCACGAGGACCCCGCGACGGGCGCGCCGCAGACGCACGACACGGCGGCCTGGGCCCCGCGCATCGCCAAGGGCGAGGACGTGCTTCTCGACAACATCGTCAACGGCTTCAACGGCATGCCGCCGCTCGGCCAGTGCATCGAATGCGATGCAGACGACTTCATTTCGCTGACCATGTTCATGGCCGCGCCTGCGCACAACGAAACGGGAGACTCCCAATGATGCTTTCGCGCCGCCGCCTGCTGCAATACGCCGCCTCCGCCTCCGCGCTTGCCGCGACGGGCATCATTCCAGGCTATGTCGCGACGGCCTTCGGAGAGGAAGAGAAACGCGTCATCCCCTGGAAGAACTGGTCGGGCGGGCAGAGCTGCACGCCTGCACTGCGCGCCGCGCCGGCAAGCGAGGCGGAGCTGGCTGGCATCGTGACGAACGGCACAGCGCCAATCCGCGCAGTGGGCGCGGGACACTCCTTCTCGCCACTTGTGCCGACGGAAGGGACGCTCCTCTCGCTCGACCGCATGAGCGGTATCGTCTCCCATGACGAAGCGACGCATCGCGCGACCATCAAAGCGGGCACGCGTCTCGGCGCAATGGCGGCGGAACTGGCGGAGCGCGGCCTTGCCCTCGACAACATGCCCGACATCAACAAGCAGACGGTTGCGGGCGCGATCTCGACCGCGACCCACGGGACCGGCGCGGACCTCGGCTCGCTGTCGAGCTTCGTGACGGAGCTGCGCCTCATGACGGCAAAGGGCGAAGTCATCGACTGCAATGCGCGGTCGAATGCGGAGATCTTCGACGCAGCACGCGTGTCAGTCGGCTCGCTCGGCATCGTGACGCAGGTGACGATGCAGGCGCGCCCGCTCTACAAGCTGAAGCGGCGGACATGGATCGTGCCGGTCGAGGAGATGCTGGAAGCCGCCCCTGAACTCTGGAAAAAGCATCGCAACTTCGAATTCTACTACGTGCCTTATTCCGGCATGGCGATCGGCATCACCAACGACGAGACCGACGAGGCGGAAACGCCTGAACCCGTGAACGAGGACGACGAGGGACTGCGCCAGCTCCAGCAATTGCAGGAATGGCTGGGCTGGTCACCCGCGACAAGGCGCTGGCTTATCCAGACCCTCATGGGCGGCATGGACCCCGAGGAACGCGTCGACTATTCGCACAAGACGCTCTCGGCGGAGCGCAACGTGCGCTTCAACGAGATGGAATATCACCTGCCGCGCGAGGCCGGGCCGGAAGCGCTGCGCGAGATCATCGACACCATCGAGATGAACAATGTCGAGGTCTTCTTCCCGATCGAGTTCCGCACCACGGCGCCGGACGAGGCATGGCTGAGCCCCTTCTACGGCCGCGAAAGCTGCTCGATCGCGGTCCACCGCTATCATGAAGAGGACTACACGCCCTATTTCAGCCTGATCGAGCCGATCTTCCGCAAGCATGAGGGCCGCCCGCACTGGGGCAAGCTCAACACGCTGAACGCGGACGACTTCGCGGCGCTTTACCCGAAGTGGAACGATTTTCTGGAAGTGCGCGCGGAACTCGATCCCGAAGGCCGGTTCCTCAATCCTTATCTGCGGGAAGTGTTCGGGGTCGGCGCCTAATTCGCGCTGCGCCTCGGCACGATCGGCAGTGGCGCAACCTCGACACCCTCCTCGATCAGCTCGCGCGCCTCGTCGGGCGTCGCCTCGCCATAGATGTCGCGATGCTCGGTCTCGCCGTAGTGAATGCGGCGCGCCTCTTCTGCGAAGGCGTCGCCCACATAGTCGCAATTCTCTTCGACGTGTTTCCTCAGGGCGAGCATCATCATGCTCATCTTCTGCGCCATGGCGGCGGGCGTGGAAGACGCTTCGCCCTGCGGCGCACTCTTGCCGATACTCTTTCCAATGCTCGGCGCCATCAGGGCCTTGCGGACGGAAGCGCTGCCGCAATGCGGACAGAGAACCTCGCCGGCCTCGACCTGTGCGTCGAAGCCGTCGGAGGATGGAAACCAGCCATCAAACTCGTGGTCGTGCTCGCAGGCGAGCGCATAACGGATCATGATACCTGCCTCACGGAGGGAGAGGCCGGGAGCCCGAAACCGCGATCGTGACCAAGGCTCGGCACGCGCTTGCGCGCTTCAGCAATCTTCCCTGTGTCGATTTCGGCGAGGATCACGCCCGGCTCGTCGTGATCCGCTTCCGCGATCACCTCGCCCCAGGGCGCGACGATGAGGCTGTGACCATAGGTCTCGCGGCCGCATTCATGGCGTCCGCCCTGCGCGGGCGCGAGGACGAAACAACCTGTCTCGATGGCACGCGCCTTCAGAAGCGTGTGCCAATGCGCCTCGCCCGTCTGCCGCGTGAAGGCGGCGGGCACGGTGAGGAAGTCGGCACCCGCTTGCGCGAGCGTCCGGTAGAGCTGCGGGAAACGGACATCGTAGCAGATGGTGAGACCGAGACGTCCCCAGGGAACCCGCGCGAGGATCGCCTCGCGGCCCGGTTCATAGTTCTTGCTTTCGCGATAGGATTCGCCGCCCGCGAGATCGACATCGAACATGTGGATCTTGTCGTAGCGCGCCGCAACCTCGCCTTCCGGCGAAATCAGAAAGGAGCGGTTCGCAACCTTTTCGTCCGAAAGCCGGATCGGCAACGAACCGATCAGCAGCCAGATATTCTTCTCCGCCGCAAGCGAACGAAAAGCGGGCAGAGCTTCATCGTCCTTCTCCTCGCGCGCCTTGTCGAAGAGGTCCGCCGTCCTGGTGACGAGAAGCGACGTCATTTCCGGCGTCGCAATGAAAGACGCTCCCTTCGCCGCCGCTTCCGCGATGAGGGCGGAGGCGGCCGAAACATTCTCCGCCACGGTGCAGCTACTGCGCATCTGCACGCAGGCGGCTGTAAAGGATGTCGATGAAGCGCTCATGAGGTCAGGCGGCGAGCATCGGGTCAAGCTTGCCGGAGGCATCGAGCGCGTAGAGGTCATCGCAACCGCCGACATGGTCATCGCCGATGAATATCTGCGGCACGGTGTGCCGGCCATGCGCGCGGTTCATCATCTCCCGGCGCTTGTCCGCATCCATACCGACATCGATCTCGGTAAAGGAGACGCCCTTCTTCTGGAGCAGACCCTTCGCCCGGTAACAATAGGGGCAAAGCATGGTCGTATAGATCGTGACATCCGCCATGGCGGCTACTCCAGAGGTTGAACGGCGGGACGGATAGAGCCCCGGCCCGAAAGCAAAAGGCTCTATATCATATAGAAGCCCCGCCCGGCGGAACAACCCGGGCGAGGCAGAGCACGGAAACCTCGCGCGCGCCCGCCGCTACGAGCACCCGCGCGCAGGATTCCGCGGTGGCGCCGGTCGTCATCACATCATCGATGAGAACGACATGGCGGTTCCGCACAAGGGTTTCGCCACCGGGGCCCAGCCGGAAGGCACCCGCGACGTTGCGCCGCCGCTGGTCGCCCGAAAGGCCGACCTGCGGACGCGTCGCCCGGACGCGGACCAGCAGGTCGGGCATGTTGGAAAGACCCGAAAGCCCCGCAAACGCCCGGGAAAGCTCCGCCGACTGATTGAAACGGCGGGAAAACAGGCGGCGCTTGTGCAACGGCACCGGGGCAACGATATCGGCATCGGCGGCAATGTCGGCCCCGATGCGCAGAAGCCAGCGGGCAAAGGCAGGCGCGGCCTCCATGCGGTCGGAATATTTGAAACGGTGAACGAGCCTGGCGCTCCGGTCGCTGTAGCGCATGACGGCACGGGCACGAGCATAAGAGGGCGGGTTTACCAGCGCCGCCGCGCTGACCGCATCTTCCCCTGTCTCGTAGGGAAAGGGGATGCCCGTGACGGCGCACCAGGGCCGCTCTATGAAGTCGACCTGCGCCCAACAGGAACCGCAAAGCGCCCCATGCGCGGAGACGCCGCGGCCACACCCCAGACAGAGCGGGGGCAACGCGATATCGGCAGCACGGGCGAACCCGGCCAGCGTCATGCCGATCCAGTTTCCCATGCCTCGAAGCTCCATTGCGCCTTCGTTGCCCAAAATCGAATTCTAGCACGACAAGGCGGCACTTGCGGGCATGCCTCGCCGCCACCATGATGCGCGCCATGCCCGAAGCCAGCCCCGATCCCAAGATGCGCATCTTCGACCGCACCCTGCTGCGCCGCCGCCGGGACCGCGCTGCCGCGTCGTTCGGCGACTATGACTTCCTGCTGCGCCGGGCGGGCGAAGATATCGTGGAACGGATCGCCGCCGCCAATCGCGACTTCGAGGTCGCGGCCGATCTTGGCTGTCACCGGGGAACGCTCGCGCAGGCAATTGCCGAAGGCGGACTGCCACAAGGCAAGATCGGGATGCTCGTTTCGTCGGACATGTCGATACCGATGCTCACGGCTGCGCCGGCCCCGCGCGTGATTGCAGACGAAGAAGCGCTTCCTTTCGCGAATGGAAGCCTGAACCTCGCGACAAGCATCCTGTCGCTGCACTGGGCGAACGACCTGCCAGGCACGCTGATCCAGATCCGCCGGGCGCTCAAGCCCGACGGGCTCTTCCTCAGCGCCCTTTTTGGTGGCGAGACACTGACAGAACTGCGCCAGTCGCTCGCTGAAGCTGAAATCGAACTGGAGGGAGGTTTGTCGCCCCGCATCTCGCCCTTCGCCGATCTTCGCGACATGGGGAGCCTCCTGCAGCGCGCGGGTTTCGCGCTTCCCGTCGCCGACACCGATCGGGTGACGGTGCGCTATGCCGATCCGCTGCGGCTGATGGCGGATTTGCGCGGCATGGGTGAGACGAACACACTCATCGAACGGCGTCGCACACCGATACGGCGCGCAACGCTGATGCGCGCGGGCGAAATCTATCGTGAGAAATTCGCACTTCCGGACGGGCGCGTGCCCGCGACATTCGACATCGTCATCGTGACGGGCTGGGCACCGCATGAGAGCCAGCAGAAGCCGCTTCGTCCGGGAAGCGCGGAGGCGCGGCTCGCCGATGCGCTCGGCACCGTCGAGCGTCCGGCCGGCGACAAGACCGGAAGATGAAGATCAGCCGACGAGCGCCGTCGCCACCTTGTTGAAAAGGGAGTCGTTGAGCGCCGTGCCGGTGGTGCCGACGATGACGATGATGACGGCGGAGATGCCGGCCACGATCAGCGCATATTCGACCGCCGTCGCGCCGCTTTCCTCGGAACGGAAAGCTCGCGCCAGTTTACCGGTACCCCTCATGCCACCCTCTCGCTTTTCGCGCGGCCTCCTTCTTCAGAGAAGGTCGCGCAGCACCGCTATCAGCGGCTCATCCGCAGGCGGCATCGGATAATCCCGAAGCCTGGCCGGCGGCACCCACGTCAGCGCCTGGTCTTCCAGGGGCCTGACCTCCCCCTCCCAGCGCCGGCAGACATAAAGCGGCATCAGGAGGTGGAACCCCTCATAGTCGTGGCTCGCGAAGGTGAGCGGCGCAAGGCACGCCTTCGCGACGTCGATACCGAGTTCTTCCTTCAATTCCCGGATCAGGCAGGCCTCGGGGACCTCCCCCTCTTCGACCTTGCCACCTGGAAATTCCCACAGGCCTGCCAGCGGCTTGCCCTCGGGACGACGGGCGATCAGCACCCGGCCATCGGCATCGACAAGCGCGCAGGCAGCGACGAGAAGGAGCCGTTTCGGCCCGCCCGTTCCGCCTTCGCGCTCGTCTGCCATAGTCGTGCCTTCTGGTTAAGGGTCTCACCCGCCAGGACCTGAAAAGTCCCCGAACGCGCCGGTTCTTCGGATTTTAGTTAAAAATACGGAAACCGGGATCAGCTTCGGTAGTCCGCATTGATACGGATGTAGTCGTAGGTGAGGTCGCAGGTCCAGACCGTGGCGGACGACTTGCCGACGCCCACATCGACATCGATGCCGATATCCGAGCCCTTCATGTGGCGAGCAACCGGCGTTTCGTCGTAGCCGGGAACCGCCATGCCGTTCTTCGCGACGTCGACGCCGCCGATGCGAATGGTGAGCTTGTCCCGATCCGCCGCCTCGCCGGACTTGCCAACCGCCATGACGATACGGCCCCAATTGGCATCCTCGCCAGCGATCGCGGTTTTCACCAGCGGCGAGTTGGCGATGGTCATGCCGATCCGCCGCGCGGCCTGATGGCTCTGTGCACCGGTGACCGCAATGCGGATGAACTTGGTCGCGCCCTCCCCGTCCTTCACCACCTGATGCGCGAGGTCGAGCATGAGATCGTCGAGTGCAGCGCGAAATTCGCGCAGGCGCGGATCGCCGGCGCGCACGATGGGCGGCTCATCCTTCATGGCCGCACCCGTTGCAAAAACCAGCACGCTGTCGGACGTCGAGGTATCGCTGTCGACCGTGATGGCGTTGAAGCTGTCGCGCACGCCGAGCAGCAGCAGCGTCTGCAGGATCTTCGACGGGATCGCGGCATCCGTGAAGATGAAGACGAGCATGGTGGCAAGATCAGGCGCGATCATGCCCGAGCCCTTGGCGATGCCGTTGATCGTGACTTCGGCGGCACCGATCCTCACCTTCCGGGTCGCAAGCTTCGGGTAGGTGTCTGTCGTCATGATGGCGCGGGCGGCTTCGTCCCACCTGTCGTCGGAGGCGGACGCAAGCGCGGCATCAATACCCTTGATCACCGGTTCCGGGTCCATAGGCTGGCCGATAACGCCGGTCGACGCGATGAAGACATCTTTCTGGCGGCAATTGCCGGCCTGAGCGGCGGCGGCGGCCGTCGCCTTGACGGTGGCGACACCCGCCTTGCCGGTGAAGGCATTGGAATTGCCGGAATTGACGACAAGCATGCGCCCTTCGCCATTGTCGCCGACATTGTTGCGGCACCACTCGACCGGCGCGGAAGCCGTTTTCGAGGTGGTGAAGACGCCGGCTGCCTGCGTGCCTTCCGCCATGCGGACAACGAGAAGATCGGTACGGCCCTTGTACTTGATGCCGGCCGCCACAGTGCCGAGCTCGACACCTCCGATGGGCGGAAGCTTCGCATAGGTCTTCGGTGCGAGCGGCGAAACCTTGGTGGCTACTTTCTTCTTCGCGGGTTTCTTTGCAGGCTTGCGGGCAGCCTTCTTGGCAGGCGTTGCCGATGCTTTCGCCTTGGCGCGGACGGGCTTTTTCGGCTTCGCGGTCTTGCGCTGGGCGCGCGAGGGCTTCGCCTTGCTGCGCGGCTTTGCCTTCGCCTTGCCACTTGTCTTGCGCTTCGGTTTCACCGAAGCCTTCACGCTCTTCTTGACCGCCATCCGCCGCTCCGCCTGCCAGCTGTTTCCGGGAACTACTCCTGCGGCACGATCTGCGGGCGTCCGCCTGAAGGTGCTGCTTCGTCTACACCGATAATCTCGATCTTTGCATCGGCACGCAAACCTTCCATGAGTTTCTGTCCTTCCTGCCGCGCGATCTGGCGAATGATGTCCTCGCGCGCTTCCTCGAAGGGCGGCTTGGGTATATCGCGGAATTCGACCAGCTTGATCACATGCCAGCCGAACTGGGTCTCGACAGGCGCCGAAACCTCGCCGGGTTCGAGGCTGAAGACGGCATCGCCGAACTGCGGCCCCATGTCCTCCTTGCGGAACCAGCCGAGATCGTCCCCATCGGCGGAGCTACCGTCGCGCGAATGCTCCTTCGCGGCATCCTCGAAGCTCTTTCCATCCGCAATCTCCGCGGCGATCTTGTCCGCCTCTTCCTTCGTTTCGACGAGGATGTGTTTCGCGTTCGCTTCCTGCTCGGCTGGTGCGTTCTTCACATTCTCGTCATAGAAGGCACGGACCGCCTCGTCGGTCACCTTGTCCTGCATGAGCTGAACCCAGTAGACGTCGCGCAGTGCCTTCTCGTTGAAATAGTCCTGACGGCGCTTCACGGCCGGATCGTCGTCGACATGCTTTTCCTCCGCGGCGAGCGCGACGACACGGCGGTCGATCAGCATGCCTAGGAGGTACTGGAACCGCATTTCCGGCTCGAGCCGCGCCAGTGCCGCTCCCATTTCCTCGTCCGCCAACGCAATGTCCGAATAGTTGATCGGCGTGCCGTTGACCCTGGCCACGGTTTCGTCGGCCGGGGCGCTTTCCTCCTGCGCGAAAGCGCCCGTCCCGGCGAGAAACGAGAACACCAGGGCGGCAAGGACATGGCGGAAAACGGACATGAAAGGACCTTCCTTGTGACTTCGGAGCCCCGAGCCGGGCTATGGAGGCGGTAAATGGCCTTCTGCGGGGCCACATCAAGGATAGGCCGGGTGAAAAGGCGGAATTTTGGCGGGCCATAATGACGGCAGGGTCCCGGCCACACAAGCGCCACACACCGGACCTAGATCGGGACGCAAATGGAGCGAATCCGGCGGATTCGCGGTGCTGCGACGGCTTTCCGCCCGGTCCGCGTTCGATTGACAAGGATGGGACGCCCCCTTACATCGGGAGCGCACCGCAAGAGGAATGTGACCTGATGGCAAGCTTTGGCGCCTTCGCCAAGCGTCTTTTCGGCTCCTCCAAAGACCGGAAGATCAAGGCTTACAAAGCCCGCGTCGAGGCGATCAACGCCCTCGAACCGGAGATGGCTGCCCTGAGCGACGAGGCCCTGAAGGCCAAGACCGGCGAATTCCGCGCCCGTCTCGCGGATGGCGCAACGCTTGAAGACATTCTGCCCGAGGCCTTCGCCGCCGTGCGCGAGGCCGCAAAACGGACCCTCGGCCAGCGCCATTACGACGTGCAGCTGATCGGCGGCATGGTGCTGAACGACGGCAACATCGCCGAAATGAAGACGGGCGAAGGCAAGACACTGGTCTCGACCCTGGCGGCCTACCTGAACGCGCTGCCCGGCAACGGCGTCCATATCGTCACCGTCAACGACTATCTCGCCAGGCGCGACGCCGAATGGATGGGCCAGATCCATCGCTTCATGGGACTCGAGGTCGGCGTGATCCTGCACGGCCTCAGCGACGACCAGCGCCGCGAAGCCTATGCCGCCGACATCACCTACGGCACGAACAACGAATACGGCTTCGACTACCTGCGCGACAACATGAAGTACCAGCTCACCTCCATGGTGCAGCGCGCGCATGGCTTCGCCATCGTCGACGAAGTGGACTCGATCCTGATCGACGAAGCGCGCACGCCGCTCATCATCTCGGGCCCGCTGGACGACAAGTCGGACCTCTATCTCTCCATCGACGAGGTCATCCCCTCGATCGGCGACGACGATTACGAGCTGGACGAGAAACAGCGCACCGTGAACCTCACCGAGGACGGCAATGAGCGCATCGAGGAACTCCTGAAGGAGCGTGGCATTCTCGAGGAAGGCAGCCTGTACGACATCGAGAACATCTCGATCGTTCATCACGTGAACAATGCGCTGCGCGCCCACAAGCTCTTCCAGAAGGACAAGGACTACATCGTCAAGGCAGGCAAGGTCGTCATCATCGACGAATTCACCGGCCGCATGATGGAAGGCCGGCGCTACTCCGACGGTCTGCACCAGGCGCTCGAAGCGAAGGAGCGCGTGCCGATCCAGCCGGAGAACCAGACGCTCGCCTCCATCACCTTCCAGAATTATTTCCGCATGTACGGCAAGCTTTCGGGCATGACCGGCACGGCGATGACGGAAGCGAACGAGTTCGCCGACATCTACGGCCTCGAAGTGGTCGAAATCCCGACCAACAAACCGATTGCCCGCCTGGACGAGGACGATGAGGTCTACCGTTCCGCGCGCGAGAAATACGAGGCGATGATCGAGGAGATCGAGGACTGCGCGAAGCGCGGCCAGCCGGTGCTCGTCGGCACGACCTCGATCGAGAAATCCGAAACACTCTCGGAGTTCCTGAAGAAGAAGAAGGTGAAGCACAAGGTGCTGAACGCGCGCTACCACGAGCAGGAAGCGCATATCGTGGCGCAGGCGGGCGTGCCGGGCGCCGTCACCATCGCAACCAACATGGCCGGCCGCGGCACCGACATCCAGCTCGGCGGCAACCTCGAGATGCGGCTGGCCGACGAGACGGCAGGCATCGAGGACGAGGTGGCGCTCAAGCGCAAGACAGAAGAGGTGAAGGCCGATATCGAGGCGAAGAAGCGCGCGGCGCTCGACGCCGGCGGCCTCTACGTCATCGGCACGGAGCGGCACGAAAGCCGCCGCATCGACAACCAGCTTCGCGGCCGCTCGGGCCGTCAGGGCGACCCCGGGCGCTCCAAATTCTACCTGTCGCTCGAAGACGACCTGATGCGCATCTTCGGCACCGACCGCATGGACGGGATGCTGCAGAAGCTCGGGCTCCAGGAAGGCGAGGCCATCGTCCATCCCTGGATCAACAAGGCGCTCGAAAAGGCGCAGCAGAAGGTCGAGGCGCGCAACTTCGACATCCGCAAGAACCTGCTGAAGTTCGACAATGTGATGAACGATCAGCGCAAGGCGATCTTCGAGCAGCGCATCGAGCTGATGCGCGCCGACGACGTGTCCGACACGGTGGACGACATGCGCCGCCAGGTGGTCGACGACATGGTGGCGCTGCATGTGCCTGAAAAGGCCTATGCCGAACAGTGGAACCTCGAAGGCCTGAAGGAAGATGCGAAGAAGACGCTCGACCTCGACCTGCCGGTGGAGCAATGGGCGGAAGAGGAAGGCATCGCGGAAGAGGAAATCCGCGAACGCATCCACGCCGCCTCGGACCGGCTGATGGCCTCGAAGACGGCGCAGGTCGGCCCCGACCTCATGCGGCAGGTAGAGAAGGCCGTGTTGCTGCAGACGCTCGACCAGCACTGGCGCGACCATCTGATGATGCTCGATCATCTGCGTCAGGCTGTGGGCCTCAGAGGCTATGCGCAGCGTGACCCGCTGAACGAATACAAGTCGGAAGCCTTCGAACTCTTCGAAAGCCTGCTGTCCCGGCTCCGCGAGGACGTGACGCGGCAACTCGCCGTTGCGCAATTCGTGACGCAGGAACAGATGCCGAGAATCGAGGAAGAACAGCTTCCCGAAATGCATGCGCATCACGCCGATCCACGGACCGGCGAGGACGAGATCGCCGACGGCGACACCGCGACGCTCACGCGCACCGTGCGCAACGATCCGGGCGTCGCCGCGGACCCGAACGATCCGGCCACCTGGGGCAAGACCGCGCGCAACGCACCCTGCCCCTGCGGCTCAGGCAAGAAATACAAGCATTGCCACGGCGCGCTCTAGGAAGGGCAACCCGGCAAAAACAAAAAAAAGAGCCGCACCCTCGGGTGCGGCTCTTTCTGTTTCATCTTCTCGATGTCAGGCGCGATGGCCGCCCGACGCCGCCTTCTTGAGGTGGTGGCCGGCAAGAAAGTAATGCGCCGCCGCCCAGATGTTCAGCATCGCCGTACCGAACAGTGCCCAGCGCAGCGACTGGTTGCCCATGCCCATCGTGAAATTGAAGAAGTCCGACAGGATGCCGACGAATTGCGGGCCGAAGCCCAGGCCGATGATGTTGATGATGAAGAGCATCACGGCGGAAGCAAGCGCACGTTTGGCGGGCGGCGTCAGCGTCTGGATCATCGCGAAGGACGGTCCCAGATAGAACGCGCCGAGGAACGAGATCGGCACGTAGAGGACCCAGAGGATCGAAACCGGGTACCCCGCCACATGGAAGGCCGGCCAGTTGTCCATGAGATAGAAGGCGACAATGAACGGCACCACCAGAATCTTCGCCCAGGCGACGACCCAGGTGTTCCAGCGCACGTCCTTCGCGGCCAGCCTGTCGGTCAGCCGCCCGCCGAAATAGGCGCCGAAGCCGCCGACGATACCGACCATCAGGGCGAGAAAGGTGGAGACTTCGCCAATCGACATGCCATGGGTGCGAATGAGAAAGGCCGGGCCCCACATGACGCCGCCATAGCCGACAAAGGACGTGATCGTGACGCCGCAGACGACATGACGCGCCGCCGCCGTATGCCAGAGATGATGGAACCCTTCCCTGACGATCACCAAACCCGTCTTGAAGTTGAGCGGCGCATCGGACTTCTCCGGCGCCATGCCATCGGCACCGCCACGCTCCGGTTCTCTCAACGTGAAGCGGACAAGGAGCGCGAGCAGGAGGCCCGGCAAGCCGACGACGAAAAACGCCGCACGCCAGCCATACCAGACCGCGACCCAGCCGCCGACCAGAAAGCCGATCATCACGCCGAAATAGACGCCGAGCGAATAGACAGCCATCGCACTGGCGCGTTCGTTCGGAGCATACATGTCGGCGATCATCGAATGGGAAGGCGGGCTCGATCCGGCCTCGCCAATACCGACGCCGATGCGCGCCAGCCCGAGCTGCCAGAAGTTCTGCGCAAGACCGCAAAGCGCCGTCATGCCGCTCCAGATCGCGATCGCCCAGGCGATGATGTTGCGCCGGTTGCCGCGGTCGGCGATGAGTGCGATCGGAATGCCGAGCGTCGCGTAGAAGATTGCGAAGGCGATGCCTGAGAGAAAGCCGAGCTGCGTGTCGGAAAGAAGGAGATCCTCCTTGATGGGTTCAAGAAGGATTCCCATGATGTTTCGGTCGACATGGCTCGACGTATAGCCGAGCACGAGGACCATCAGCGCATAGCGCCTGTATCCCGGCGACAGCGTGGCAGGCGTCGCAGCTTTCGCCATTGTGGCTTCGGCCATTCCCTCTTCCCCCGAATATCTTTTTCTTTGGTGAGGTAACTCTACTGGCGCTTGCAGGGCACCGCAATCGGCGCTCCTTGCGATGCCCCGCTCCCCTGCCATAATCCCCGCAACCAGAAACGCTCATTCACCCGGAGACGCCCAGATGTCCGCAACCAGACCCGTTCCCTTCACGGTCGACATTCCGCAAGGGAAACTCGACGCGATCAACGCCAAGGTCAGCGCCTATGAGTGGCACGAGATGCCGGAGATAGACCCGGGCGCCGACCGCTGGGCCTATGGCACCGACATGGAATACATGCGTGAACTTTGCACCTATTGGACGACGGAGTTTGACTGGCGCGCGGCGGAGAGGAAGCTCAACGCGTTCCCGCAGTTTCACGCCGAGATTGACGGCCAGAAGGTCCATTTCATCCACGTGAAAGGATCGGGCTCGAATCCCGAGACCGTCCTCATGACACATGGCTGGCCGGGCTCGGTGTTCGAGTTCAATGCCGTGATCGAGCCGCTGGCGCATCCGGAGAAGTTCGGCGGCAATGCCGAAGAAGGCGTCAATCTGGTCGTTCCATCCCTGCCCGGCTACGGCTTCTCCGGCAAGCCGAAGAAGCCCATCGGGCCCAAGGGAACCGCGGCGCTCTGGGACAGGCTGATGCGGGACGTGCTCGGCTACGACACCTATATCGCGCAGGGCGGCGACTGGGGTTCGGTCGTCTCGGGCTGGCTCGCCTACGACCATTCCGTGACGAAAGGCGGCGGCTGCAAGGCCGTGCATCTCAACATGTATGGCGTGAGACCCGCCGCCCTTCCGGAAACCGAAGAGGAAAAGCAATGGGCAGCGGGTGCCGCCATGACTTTCGAACTGGAAAGCGCCTATCTCCGGCTTCAGATGACAAAACCGCAAACGCTTTCCTACGGCATGATGGATAGTCCCGTGGGGGCAGCCGCATGGATCGTCGAAAAGTTCAACGGCTGGTCGGACCGGCGCGGTCCCGACGGCAAGGAGCACATCGAGAACGCCTATACCAAGGACCAGTTGCTGACCAATGTGATGATTTATCTCGTCACGGAAACCTTCAACACCGCAACCTGGTTCTACCGGGGCATGTTCGAGGAAGGCGGCACCAGCATGGCACCGGGAACCAAGGTCGACGTCCCGACCGGCATCGCAAATTTTCCGAAGGAGTTTCTCGTCTTCCCCCCGCGCAGCATGGTGGAGAAGGGATACAACATCGTGCGCTGGAGCGACTTCGAGCATGGCGGTCATTTCGCGGCACTTGAAACCGGTGACGTCTTCGCGGACGACGTCCGCGCTTTCGTCAACCAGGTGAAGGGCTGAAGGCCATGACCCATCGCATCGTGCCCGCAGATCCGTTTTCGATCCATGTTCCCGACGCGGAGATCGAGGACCTGAAGCGAAGACTGCAACGCACCCGCTTTCCGAACGAACCGCTCGGCAACGAGCAGTGGGAGTACGGCACAAGTCTTCCCTATATGGAGCGGCTCGTCGAATACTGGCGTGATGATTTCGACTGGCGCACCGCCGAAGCGAGCCTCAACCGCTTTCCGCAATACCGCGCGACGCTGACCGACGACGAGGGCGAGGATCACACGATCCACTTCATCTACGAGCGCGGCTCGGGCGACAATCCCGTGCCGCTGATCCTCACCCACGGCTGGCCGTCGACCTTCCGGGAATTTCTCGACGTCGTCGATCCGCTCGCGCATCCGGAGAAATACGGGAAACCCGGACCGGCATTCGACGTGATCGTACCGTCGCTGATCGGCTACGGCTTTTCCTCGCTGCCGAGGAAGCCCATCGGGCCCGGCGCCATTGCCGACCTCTGGCACCGGCTGATGACGGAAGTGCTCGGCTACGACCGCTATGCGGCGGAAGCGGGCGACTGGGGAAGTTTCGTCACATCGCGCCTCGCGCTTCAGCATTCGGAAGCCGTGATGGGTATCCATCTGACGATGCTGCCGCTCCGGCCACATCTCAAACACGAGAGCCAGCCGCCGGTAACGGAAGAGGAAGGCCACTGGATCGCGAAAATGCAGAAATGGTGGCGGCAGGAAGAAGGCTACCGTTCGATCCAGTCGACGAAACCGATGGCGCTCGCGTTTGCGGTGATGGACAGTCCTGCCGGGCTCGCCGGCTGGCTCGCCGACAAGTACTACCGTCTCGGCGACACCGACAAGACCGAGACGATGGAAGGCATGATCGCGCGCTTTCCGTTCGATCACATTCTGACCCAGTTTTCGATCTACTGGTTTACCGGAACAATCAATTCGGCGAACACGCTCTACAAGGCAGGTCCAGCCGAGGGAACGGCGCTTCTGAAACCGGGAGAGAGGGTGACAGTGCCGACATCCTATTCCGAATATCCGATCGATGTGCTGCCGGATACGCCGCGCTCCTGGGCGGAACGCGGATACAATATCGTGCGTTGGCGCATGATGGACCGCGGCGGGCATTTCGCAGCTATGGAAGAGCCTGAACTCTTCGCCGACGACGTACGCGATGCATTTCGTGAAATGGGCATCACGGAAGGAACCAAAGCCGAATGACCCTCGATCAGGGGCTTGCCTTCGGCATCCTGTTCATGGCGCTGGTGCTTTTCGCATCGGGCAAGCTCCGCCATGACATCGTTGCCCTGATTTCGCTCGTCGCCGTATCGCTGGCAGGCCTCGTCAAACCGACGGAAATCCTCTCGGGCTTTGGCCATCCAGCGGTAATAACGGTAGCCGCGGTTCTGGTCGTTTCGGAAGCGCTGCGCAGCTCAGGGCTCGTCGATGTCGTTGTGCGGCGCATCCTGCCCCTGACAAAGACGACAACCGGCCATATCGGCATCCTGACGGGTGTCGTCGCCGTAGCTTCCTCTTTCATGAACAATGTCGGTGCTCTCGCGATCATGCTGCCCGTTGTGCTTGCGACAGCAGCCGAACGCGGACGTCCGCCCGCCATGCTGCTCATGCCGATTGCGTTCGGTTCGATGCTCGGAGGCATGATGACGATGATCGGCACGCCGCCGAACATCATCATCGCAAGTTTTCGCCGCTCCTACACCGATCAACCGTTCGGCATGTTCGATTTCGCCTGGGTTGGGCTTCCCGTTGCCGTGATCGGCATTCTCTTCATCGCGCTCGGTGCCTGGCGCCTCATTCCGCGCGAGAGAAAGGGCGGCGTCTCGCCCGAGGACATGTTCAGCCTTGAAGAATATGTGATCGAAGTGCGCGTCGGCGAAAAGAGCCCGCTGATCGGCAGGCGCATCGCGCATATGGAAGAAGCTGCAGGCGAAGACATCGTGATCGCCGCACGCGTGCGCGAGGATGGCCAGCTCTACGAGCCGGAAAGCTGGCAACCTGTGGAAGCGAACGATCTCTTCATCCTGCGTGCGGATCCGGCCGATCTGACCGAGTTCCTCAACAATCAGGGACTGGAGCTCGTGGGCTCGGACGGCAAAAGCCGGGCCGACATCACGAGTACGGACCTGAAGCTGATGGAAGCGATCATCGGCCCGAATTCACCGCTGATTGGCTTCGGCCCGCGTACGCTGACGCGACTGGCGGGGGATGAGTTCCATCTCTTTGCGGTCGCACGGCGCGGCGAGCCCATTGGCGGACGGCTGCATAATGTCCGCTTCCAGACAGGCGACGTCTTGCTGTTGCAGACGCGCGAAGGGTCGGACCTGCAACTGCCCGCGGATCTCGGGCTGCTGCCTCTCCCCGAACGCGGATTGAAGCTCGGAGGCGCGAGGCGTCTCGGCACCGCCTTCACCATCTTCGGCGGCGCTATTGCGCTTTCGATGACCGGCGTGATGCCGATTGGCGTCGCCTTTCTTGCCGCAATCGTTCTCTACGTGATTACCGGCATCCTGCCGCTCCGCGATCTCTACCGCCACATCGACTGGCCGGTCATCGTGCTGCTCGGCGCAATGATCCCCGTCGGCCAGGCCCTGCAGAACACGGGCTCCGACACGCTGATCGCCGAAAGCATCGCAGGCTTGGCTGAGACACTACCGCTCTGGGCGCTCATCGCGGTGTTGCTCGTCGTCACCATGGTCCTGACCGACGTCATCAACAACGCGGCGACGGCGCTCATCATGGCGCCGATCTCGATTGCCATCGCCCAGGCGCTGGGCGCCAATCCGGACGCGTTCCTGATGACGGTCGCCATCGGTGCGAGTTGCTCGTTCCTGACGCCCATCGGGCATCAGTCGAATACACTGGTCATGGGCCCGGGGGGCTACAGATTTTCGGACTACTGGAGGCTAGGCCTGCCGCTCGAGATTGTGGTGACACTAGTCTCGGTGCCGGCAATCCTGTTCTTCTGGGGCTGAAAGCAGACTCTCAGTCCGGCGTACCCGCACCGATGTCGATCCATGTCGTGTCTTCGTATCCGAGAATCTCGTATGGCCCCGGGTCATAGGCAACGGGCTCAAGCGCGCCGAAATAGGAGAGGATCATCCAGTGCCCGGAATGGCGATGAAACATCGGCAGTGTCAGGACTTCTGCCCTGTCGACCATGTTGTCGCGGCGGCTGCGGATGATATTCCAACGACCGCAGGGGTATGAAATCTGGGTCTGGATGAGCTTGATGTAGTCCGGCCGGACCTGCGGCAGGATCAGATCGAGCGCGTTCTTGCCGGTCGGGTCGAAACCCATCGCCCGGCAAACGGCGGTGCCGGTAAGGCGCTGCAGAATGAGATCTTCGGAAATCACTTCGAGGATCGTCACGGCCGGCATCAGGGCGGCGATACGCGCCGGACTGAATTCGCTCCGGTCCGGCACGACACCGGTTTTGGGCAGGCTGCTCCAGTAGCCAAGAAACGTTTTGGCACCGGCGGTTTGCAGCACGTCAGGTTCGGCAAGCATCGGATTATTCCCGCCAGGTACGAAAACGAGATACTCGTCTTAGTTCTAGGCGGGCATGCTTAATGTTCGATGAATCCCGGTTTTCCGGAAAATATTGTTCAGGAAAGGCCGAGTCGCCCCATTGCGAGAAACTTCTCGCGACGAACCCGGCGAATGGAATCCGCATCGAGCTTTTCGAGCCCCTTGAGCTCTTCCGCAATCGCGTCGCCGGTTTCCTTGATCATCTGCTGCCGTTCGCGATGGGCGCCGCCCGTTGGCTCCGGCAGGATGCGGTCGATTACACCAAGTTCCTTGAGATGCTGCGCGGTGATCTTCATCGCAGTCGCAGCTTCCTTCGCCTTGTCGGAACTGCGCCAGAGAATGGAAGACGCTCCTTCCGGCGAGATCACGCTGTAGATCGAATGCTCGAGCATCAGCACACGGTTGCCGCAGGCAATGCCGATGGCGCCGCCGGACATACCCTCGCCGATGATGACCGAAATGAGCGGCACACCCAGCGATAGGCAGCGATCCGTCGAGCGCGCAATCGCTTCGGCGACGCTGCGTTCTTCGCTTTCCATGCCAGGATAGGCGCCGGAGGTATCGGCAAGCGTGACGACCGGAATGCCGAAGCGCTCGGCAAGTGTCATCAATCGGATCGCCTTGCGATAGCCTTCGGGACGAGCCATGCCGAAATTGTGCTTGATGCGCCCCTGCGTGTCCGAGCCCTTCTCATGCCCGATAAACATGACCGACCGGCCGCGAAAACGTCCGAGCCCGCCGACAATCGCCGAATCTTCACCATAAAGCCGGTCACCGGCAAGCGGCGTGAAGTCTTCCGCCAGTCGCTCCACGTAATCGAGGAAATGGGGCCGTGCCGGATGACGCGCTACCTGCACCTTCTGCCAAGGCGTAAGCGAGGCGTAGGTTTCCTGCAGAAGCTGCGACGCCTTGAGCTCGAGTTTGGAGACTTCATCGCCAATGCTGACCGACGGGTCTTCCTGTGCGAGGAGCTTCAGCTCCTGCACCTTACCCTCCAGTTCCGCTATCGGTTTCTCGAAATCGAGATAGGTGTGCATCGCGCTCCGGCAGCTCCCGCACGGCCGCGAAAGCGGACCCGGCGAACGAACCTCTTTTTGGGGTCCGTTATTGGCAAGTGCGCGGCACACTGACCCGCCCCCGCCTCCTTGTCAACCGGCGCCGCCCCCAAAGGTAAATGGCGGAATCCTGCGCTTCTCGAGCCGGTGTCACAAAACCGGAACCTGCCTCGTCTTGAAGGGGAAGTCCTTGTTCACACCGACAGGAGGTTCCGATGACGGATCTCGTGCTACCTAAATACAAAAGCCCTCCGCTGAGAACCGCGGCTCTCATCATCTGGGGCCTGCTCTGGCTCGGAAATGCACTCTGGATGCTGGCGGATCCGGCCGGCTGGTACGCCAGCATCGACGGAGTTCCCAACACCGGCCCCTACAACCATCATTTCGTGCGCGATATCGGTGTCGCCTACCTGACCCTCGCGCTACTTGTCGTGGGTGCGATCCGCTGGCCGGGCGCGGCAGTTCCGTTGCTCTCCGCCGTCACAATTTATCTCACCCTGCATGCCTTGCTGCATATCTGGGACATCGCGGCGGCGCGTCTTCCCGCCGAACATCTCCTTGTGGATCTGCCGGGCGTCTTTGCGCCTCCCTTCATTTCGGCGGCGCTTACCTGGTGGGCAAAGCCCACCCGCTTCTGATCCTCAGCACAGGAGACAATCATGTTCGGATTTCTCGCTCGCCGTCTCATCGACATGCAGGAGCGGATTACCGGGTCGAGCGCGGATTATGCGCGCGACCTCCATGCAGGCTCGCCCGCCGCCTTCTGGCGCTTCACGATCTCCATGATGTCCTCCCGCTACGTGAAGAGACTGCCTCCCGAAGTCTATTGTGTCGCTGGCCTTGCCGCTTTGCGGTCGGAGGATTGTGGCCCCTGTGTCCAGATCGGCGTCAACCTCGCACTCGCACAAGGCATCTCGCCGACTGTCGTGCGCGCAGCCGCAACAGGCGATATCGAATCGCTCAGTGAAGAGAATCGTTTGGCCTTCGAATTTGCCCGCGCGGTCGCGACGCGTGACTTTCGCGCCGAAGAGTTACGCCCCATGATCGAGAGAAACTGGGGCAAGGCCGGGCTGGCCGAACTGGCGCTCGAGATTGCGAGCGTGCGGGCCTATCCGGCGATGAAGCGCGCTTTGGGATATGGTCAATCCTGTCAGCGCGTCGTCATCGAAGGCGAGGTGGCTGACGCAGGCCCCAGAGAGGCAGCGGCATGAAAGCGACGGTGGAACCAGAGGGAAAGGACAAGGTTTTCGAGCACCACCGCGCCCGTGTCTTTTCCGTCGCCTATCGCATCCTTGGTTCGGTAGCGGATGCCGAGGATGTCGTGCAGGACGCCTGGCTGCGCTGGCGGAACACCGAAACATCCGGCATCCAGAACCCCGAAGCGTGGCTTGTGACGACCGTCGCGCGGCTTGCCATCGACCAGTTGCGCAGTGCCCGCGCCAGACGGGAAACCTATGTCGGCCCATGGCTGCCGGAACCGATCGTTGAGCTTGCGAGCGAGAGCGAGACGACCCCCGAAGAGCGCCTGTCGCTTGCCGATGATATCTCGATGGCGCTGCTCCACATGCTGGAGCGCCTCGCGCCGGAAGAGCGCGCGGCCTTCCTGCTGCACGATGCCTTCGACTATGGCTATGGTGAGCTGGCAGCGCTTCTCGGCAAATCGGAAGCCGCCTGCCGCCAGACGGTGAGCCGCGCCCGCAAGCGCGTTAGAGACGCTCATCCGCGTTTCGATACCAGTGCAACCGAGCATCGCCGTCTTGCGGCGGCCTTCAGCAGCGCGATCTCGGCTGCCGACCCCAAGGCCCTGATCGAGTGTTTCAGCGACGACGTGGTGTTCTATTCAGACGGCGGCGGCAAGGCGATTGCCGCGCTGAACCCGCTCTACGGTCCAGATCACGTGACACGTTTCCTGATAGGCATCCTGAAGAAGCGGCCGGAAAACTTTTCCGTGCGGCCTGCAATCGTGAACGGGCTTCCGGGTTTTCTGATGACAGAAGGAGGAGGCCGAATTCATTCGGCCCTGAGCTTCGGCGTCAGTGACGGCCGCATCTCCGCACTCTACATGATCCGCAATCCGGACAAGCTGCAGCACACGGACCGGCTTTAGGACGCCTTGCCCTTCTTTGCGAGGGGATGATGCGTCTGCACCAGCTCCTTCAGCCGCTCGTCGAGCACATGTGTATAGATCTGCGTCGTCGAGATGTCGGCATGGCCCAGCATCTGCTGTACGGCGCGCAGATCGGCACCGTTGGCGAGAAGATGGCTCGCAAACGCATGACGCAGAGTGTGCGGTGAGACGCGCGTCGGGTCGAGACCCGCTGCAACCGCAAGATCCTTCAGAAGCTGGGCGAAACGATGCCGCGTAAGATGGCCCTGCCGGCCGCGCGAGGGGAACAACCAGGGTGAAACATGGTCCCCAAGCCGCATCGAGCGCAGCGGCAGATAAGCGTCGATCGCGGCGCGTGCCGTTTCCGACAAGGGCACAAGCCGCTCGCGGCCACCCTTGCCACTCACTGCAAGGAACCGTTCCTCGCCCCGCACAGCCGAAAGCGGCAGGCCGACGAGCTCCGAAACGCGAAGGCCAGTCGCATAAAGCACTTCCATCAGACAGACGAGGCGGGCCCGCTTGTAGGCAAGCACCGCTTCTTCCTGAGTGCGCCCGTCTTCCGCGCGCTGCGCGGCGGCAAGAAGCGCATCAACTTCCTCGACCGTGAGCGTCTTCGGCAACGGGCGTGCACGGCGCGGCCCCTCGATAGATCCACACGGATCGTCCGCACGAACGCCTTCCGCGAAAAGGAAACCGTGAAACTGCCGAATGGCGGAAAGCCTGCGGGCAGCGGTCGAGGCTGAGAGTCCTTGTTCGGAGAGACCTTCGAGATAGTCGCGAACGTCACGCGTCGTCGCACCGCTCTGATCCCGATCCCGCGTCGCCAGAAAGGCAGAAAAGTCTTTCAGGTCGCGCTCATAGGCATCGAGCGTGTTACGCGCCGCACCGCGCTCGGCGCTCAGCATTTCGAGAAAGGCTTCGAGATGATGCCCGCGCTCCTGAGACTTTTTCGACATATAACTCACCCGTTTGAACTCAACCACGTCCGGCGTTGCTTCGCGCCATGAGCGCTTCAAGTGCGAGACGCCGGGCCTCGCTTTCGAGATTGACCGCTTTGAGGCTTGCAACCGCTTGGGCCGAAGCCCGCGGATGAACCGCACCCGGTCCTTTCTGTCCGATGGCATCGAGCGAAAGAAGAACCGTCTCACCGATCGCATTCTTCTGGCCTGATGCCTGAAGGCGGTTCAG
Source organism: Parvibaculum sp. (assembly GCA_017642695.1). Taxonomy (GTDB): domain Bacteria; phylum Pseudomonadota; class Alphaproteobacteria; order Parvibaculales; family Parvibaculaceae; genus Parvibaculum. The sequence goes on from JAEPQD010000001.1 coordinate 42,251, forward strand.
CAATGCTTCCGGAGGCACATCGCCCGTCAGGGCTCCGCGTGCGTCGAGCAGCGCGTCCCATACGGCAGGCGTGAGCTGAAACCCGAGCGCTTCGAGCATCATGGCTTCGCTCGCCGCATAGAGCTGTGTCGCCCTCACGCCAGATTTGAGATCGGAAACGATTTCCGCTGACGCTTTCTCGCTATCGAAGGATTGCGGCGATCCGCCGGAAACGCGCATGAGCCCCGTCAGTTCCCTCGCGTCACGGCCCAGCATCTGCCCGCCGGAAGAAATCAGTGACAACCAGTCCTGCGCGCGCGAACGCTCGCCAATCGCAATGAAGGCGCGGACGGCTGCGGGGGCGAGAGGCCTCAGCGCATCGGACGGCACCATGCGGTCGAGCTCGGGATAGAGCGCTTCCACTGTCGGATAATACAGGCCTGCGGACTCCGCCGTCGCAAAGGCGAGTTTGAAGAGATGAATGCGTTCGTCAGCAGCGGCCGCCATACCGATCGATTGAAAGATCATTGCGCGGCGCAACGAGGACGACTCCGGAATATCCGAAGTGAGAAGCCCGGCCATCTGTTCCGGCGTAAAGCTCGGCTTCCGGTAGTAAGCCGCAAGGTCGCGGCCATCGAGAAGGCCGTAGGCCGCGGCACGCTCGGCGGCAGCAACTTTCATCTCATCCGAGACCGACGGATCGGCAAGCATCGATTGCAGCAGCGCAGGCTCGACAATCTCCACCGCATTTTCCGGCAATTCGCGATCTGCAAGCCGGTAGAAGGCGGTGTCGACGATAGTGAGCTTGTTCGGCTCGGGCGCCCTGAGCGTTATGCCGGCCGCTGCTTCGCTTGCAAGCGAGTAGAACAAGGCATCGTCCATACCTTCTTCCCGAGCGAGGTCGAGCGTCAGGCTCGCAATCTCCGTATTGCCCGCCGCAATCTGGCAATAGGCACTGAGCTTGACGGAGAACGCCGCCATCGCGTCATGAGCGGGATCGTTGCCGGGCGGTATGTCCTTAAGCGCATCGCAAGCGAGCCGGTCGTCGCCCTGTGCCAGGGCGGCCCGCGCGATACCGGCGGCGACAGCCGGACTCCGCTCATTGCCAGCCGCTGCACCGAGATCGAGCGCAGCTTGCGTTTGTCCGGCAGCAATCAACCGATTGAGGCGTATGGCAAGCAGCGATACGCCGCCGCTCGCCCCTTCCGGCGGCTGCGCGCCTGTGAGGAGAAGACGCCGGGCGAGATCGTTCATGACGGGCGAGCGAACGGGAACCGGAAGACGTGAGAGATAGCGGTCGATATCGGCGCGAGACGCTCCCTGCCACATGTCTGCACCGAGGCCACCTTGCTGCTCGCTGATAAGCCCCGCCGTGGACGCGTCGACACCGGTAAGCGTTCCGATCTGTATGCCGCTGTTGTCCTGCCCCGGCACCGCACTCAACATACGGACGCTGGGCTCGCTCGCTCGCTTGCCCGCGGGAAAGAACTGCGAAGGCCCTGCAGGCTCTTCCGCCTGCGGCATGCCGGACGAAGGCGTTGTCGCTCCATAGCCCGGCGGCACGATACGGCGCGGACCGGTCTCGTCCGCGGGGGCGAGAGTGGCAGACGACGAATCGGACTTCAGGCTCTCCGGCACAGACCCGGACGGCTTCATGCCGGCAGGCGCCTGAAGCATATTCGCTTCCTGAGCGATAACCGGCGCACCGATCAGGGCAAACAAGGCGATGAGCGCGCAGCCGGCGGCGACGAACCGCCCTTCCGACTTAACGCGGAAACTGGTCATCTGGGAGAACCTTCTCCACTGTCTGGGCCTGCGGCACGACCGACTGGTCCAGATAAAAAAGCCCACCCGCAAATGCAGCCACGAGAATGACGGCGACGGCGAGAAAGCTGGTAGCACGGCTCATGATTCTTCCTTCTTCTGGGTCTTCGCGGGACCCTTCGGTTCATGCCGCCGGGACATTTCACCAGCATTAGGCCCCGGTTGCGGCGAAATTTGGGCGCGACGCCGCGCCCCGAAAGGCTTATCTACAGGTCCAGCCAGGCTGCAACCATGTTAACAATCGTTTACGATGCTGCATCTGCGGTGGATATCGGGTGGCAAGACTAGGCCAACAAGGTTAATGCCACCAGAACCGGTCGGAACGGCCGGACCCTGCGAGGAGAGAGAGCGGATCGATGATAGCGGAACCGGAAGCAGGCGAACGACTCGCCCCCGTGCCCGCGGCTGAACGCTCCATCGTGCTTGTGGGACTGATGGGGGCTGGCAAGACGACCGTGGGCCGCCGCCTGGCACGCCGCCTCGACCTTGCCTTTGTGGACGCCGATGCCGAAATAGAGGAAGCGGCGGGCGAAACCATTCCGGAGATCTTCGAGCGTCGGGGCGAAGCGGCTTTTCGTGCGGGCGAGCAGCGTGTTATCGCACGGCTTCTCTCGGGGCCGCCGCAGGTTCTCGCAACCGGCGGGGGTGCCTATATGGATCCCGTTACACGCGCAAATATCGCCGCGCGCGGCATATCGATATGGCTGAAAGCGGATCTAGACATCCTGATGAAACGTGTTGGCAAACGCGGCGACCGCCCTCTGCTTCAGAACGGCGATCCGCGCGCGACGATGCAGCGACTGATGGAAGAACGCTATCCGGTATATGCCGAGGCGGACATTACGATCGAAAGTCTCGAAGGACCGCACGACGCAATCGTCGAAACCATTGTCGAAAAGCTGAAGGAGTTCCGCACTGCCGACGCCATGCAGAATCACGCCGGGCAGGATCATGACTGACACGACACGCAAGGTGACCGTCGAGCTCGGTGATCGCGCCTACGATATTCTCGTCGGACCGGGACTGATCGCAAACGCTGGTAATCATCTCAAACCGCTTCTGCGGCGACAGCGGGTCGCCATCGTGACCGATGAGATCGTCGCCGGGCTTCACCTGCCCCAGCTCGAAAGAAGTCTCGACGGCGCCGGCATTCGCCATTCGGCAATCCGCCTCGCGCCCGGCGAAAGCACGAAGTCTTTTGCCGAACTCGAGAAACTTACGGAATGGCTTCTCGGCGAAGGTATCGAGCGGGGTGACCTCGTCGTTGCGCTCGGCGGCGGAGTCATCGGCGACCTGACCGGCTTCGCGGCAGCGATCCTGCGTCGCGGCGTCGATTTCGCACAGATACCGACGACCCTGCTGTCTCAGGTCGACAGCTCCGTCGGCGGCAAGACCGGCATCAACACGAAGCTGGGCAAGAACCTTGCGGGCGCCTTCCACCAGCCTCGTCTGGTGCTGGCCGATACGGAAGCGCTTGCGACGCTTCCCATGCGCGAATTCCTCGCAGGCTATGCCGAAGTTGTGAAATACGGGCTGATCGGCGACCGCGACTTTTTCGACTGGCTCGAGGCCAATCTCGACCGCCTGAAGGAAGGCGATGTCGAAGCTCGCACCCATGCCATCGTGAAAAGCTGCGAGGCAAAGGCCGCAACCGTCGCCGCAGACGAAAGAGAGGGCGGCGTGCGCGCGCTGCTCAACCTCGGACACACTTTCGGCCACGCGCTTGAGGCGGCAACGGGTTTCTCCAGTCGACTCGTTCATGGCGAGGGCGTTGCCGTCGGCATGGCACTCGCCTTCGACCTGTCAGTACGGCTCGGCCTCTGTCCCGGACAGGATGCCGAGCGCGTCCGCAACCATCTCGCGCGCGCAGGCCTGCCCTCACGCCTTGCCGACGTTCCGGGCACGTTGCCCGACGCTGATGGCCTGATCGCACTGATGGGACAGGACAAGAAGGTGGTCGACGGCAAGCTGACCTTCATTCTCGCGCGCGGCATCGGCGAGGCATTCATTACCCGCGACGTCGGTACCGACGCGCTGCGCGCACTACTGCGGGAGAGGGAGCCCGCCTGACATGCTGTCCTTTGGCCTTGGCGTCATTCTCGGTGCAATCGTTCTCCTGTTGCTATTCTCGGCTTTCTTCTCCGGCTCGGAGACGGCGTTGACAGCGGCATCGCGCGCCCGCATGCACCACCTCGCGGAAGACGGAAACAAGCGGGCACGCACCGTATTGGGTCTCACGGAAGACCGGGAACGTCTCATCGGAGCAATCCTGCTCGGCAACAATCTCGTCAACATTCTCGCTTCCGCGCTTGCAACAAGCCTCTTTCTTGCACTCTTCGGCGATGCGGGCGTCGTTTACGCAACGCTGGTGATGACGGCCGTTGTGCTGATCTTCGCAGAAGTTGCGCCGAAGACTTTCGCGATCACCAATACGGACCGGGTGGCGCTCGCCGTATCGGGGCCTTTGCGGCTCATCACGGTTCTGTTCGGTCCGGTGACAGCGGCCGTCCAGTTCATCGTCCGTCATACGTTTCGCGTATTCGGACTGAATGTCGACGATTCGCAGCAGGTTCTGTCCGCGCACGAGGAACTACGCGGCGCGATCAATCTTCACCATCACGAAGGAAGCGTGGTGAAGATCGACCGGGACATGCTCGGCGGCATTCTCGACCTGCGCGACCTTGAGGTCAGCGACATCATGGTCCACCGCAAGAACATCGTCATGATCGACGCCGGCCAGAAGAACAGCGAGATCATCTCGCAGGCACTCGCAAGCCCTCACACGCGCATACCTTTGTGGCGCGACGAGCAGGAGAATATCGTCGGTATCCTGCACGCAAAGGATCTGCTGCGCGCGCTTTCCGGTGCAAACTGGCAACCGGACACAATCGACATCCTGTCAATCGCGATCAAACCCTGGTTTGTGCCCGACACCACCACATTGCAGGACCAGCTGAACGCCTTCCTGCGTCAGAAGACGCATTTCGCGCTCGTCGTCGACGAATACGGAGCTTTGATGGGTCTCATCACGCTTGAGGATATTCTCGAGGAAATCGTTGGCGACATTTCAGACGAACACGACATCGAGGTGGCGGGTGTACGCATGCAGCCCGACGGTTCGGTCGTCGTGAGCGGCTCCGTTCCCATTCGCGACCTGAACCGCGCCTTCGACTGGTCGCTACCCGACGACGAAGCGACTACCATCGCCGGGCTTGTCATCCACGAGGCTCGTACGATTCCCGAAATCGGGCAGGCCTTCACGTTTCACGATTTTCGTTTCGAAATCCTGCGCCGGCACCGCAACCAGATATCCCAGATTCGGATCAGCACCGTTCGCAGCACGAAAGCGGGCGCTGCGGAGTAGAACTCAGGCGGAGCTGCCATCTGCTTCGTCGGGGGCCAGGGCTTTCATCGAAAGCGCATGTATCGGATGGCCCATCTCTTCCTTGAGGGCGGACGTGATGAGCCGTTGCCGCTCGACACGTGAACGGCCGGCGAACCGGCCAGCCACGACAGTGACCCGGAAATGGGTTTCTCCTTCCGGGCGATGTCCGGCGTGGCCCTTGTGAAGATGCGATTCATCCACAACCTCCAGCCTCTCGGGAGAGAGAGCGTCTTCGAGTTTGCGACGAATGGTATCCGCGACCGACATAATGGTTCCGTTGCGCTATTCGTTAACCCGGGCGACGCCATGCTTCCTTGTTTTGCACGCCGAGCCAACCCATAATTTGACCGTGAAACTGAGTTCGAAATATTTCGATTCGATCCGGATCGCCCCGCGCAAGCAGCGTGGCGTGGAGCAGCCTCCGCACGTCCGGCGCATGAAGCGCGAGGAGAAGCCGAAGACTTGCGAGTGGGCAGGTTGCCGTGAGACCGGCACGTTCCGGGCGCCGCGCGCAAATGCCTCAAGCGGTGGAGGCCCGCTCGATGTCGGCGCCAACGGACAATATGTGTGGTTCTGTGAGGTCCATATCCGGGAGTTCAACCGGAGCTACGATTTTTTCAAGGGGATGAGCGACGCAGACGTGGCCGCCTTCCAGCGCGAGGCCCTGACGGGCCACCGGCCGACATGGAATCTGGGGGTCAACGCCGCCAAGGCCGCCTTTGGCGCCCCCTTCGCGTCCCGGATGAGGCAGAATTCGCCTTTTCGCGATGCCTTTGGCTTTTTTGACGAAGGCCCCGACCCGGACACCCGTGAACGGGCGGAAACGCGGCGGAAGCCTCGTGCATTGGAGCAACAGGCACTCGATACGCTCGATCTGCCCGCCTCCGCGTCCTTGAATGAGATCAAGGCACGGTATAAGGAACTGGTAAAAAGGCACCACCCGGACGCAAATGGCGGGGACAGGTCTGCCGAGGAGCGTCTGCGCAAGGTCATTCAGGCCTACGATTACCTCCGGAAAAGCGGCTTCTGCTCATAGGCGGCGGCGGCAAAGGCAGGCTAGGAAGATCGTCCATCCGGGCGATACGCAGCCCGGAAACGTGCGTCGCGTTCACATTCACGAAGCCGGCCGTCAAAGGTCGGTACGGAACCTCTTAAGTACGGAAGTAGGCCAAGGATGAGCTTCGAAGCGAGAAACGGCATGTCGGAGAACCTCCCGGACAAGAAAGTGTCCGTCCGCGAGACGTTCAAGATCGATATGGACATGGAAGTTCCGGCATTTTCGGAGCCGAACGAGTACGTGCCCGACTTTGACCCCGACTATCTGTTCGACAAGGACACGACACTCGCGCTGCTTGCAGGCTTCGCCTTCAATCGTCGCGTTATCGTTCAGGGCTATCACGGGACCGGTAAGTCAACCCATATCGAACAGGTCGCTGCCCGCCTCAACTGGCCCTGCATCCGCATCAACCTCGACAGCCATATCAGCCGTATCGATCTCGTCGGCAAGGACGCAATCGTGCTGAAGGAAGGCAAGCAGGTAACCGAATTCCGCGAAGGCATCCTTCCCTGGGCGCTGCAGCACCCGGTCGCGCTCGTCTTCGACGAATACGACGCCGGCCGCCCGGACGTCATGTTCGTGATCCAGCGCGTGCTCGAAGCCTCGGGCAAGCTGACCCTGCTCGACCAGAACCGCGTTATCCGTCCGCATCCGGCATTCCGTCTGTTCGCGACGGCGAACACGGTCGGTCTCGGCGACACCTCGGGCCTCTATCACGGTACGCAGCAGATCAACCAGGGCCAGATGGACCGCTGGAACATCGTGACCACCCTGAACTACCTCCCGCATGCGGAGGAAGTGAACATCATGCTCTCGAAGATGAAGAGCTTCGACACGGAAGATGGCCGCAAGCAGATCGCCGCGATGGTCCGCGTTGCCGACCTCACCCGGTCTGCCTTCATCAATGGCGACATTTCGACCGTGATGAGCCCGCGCACCGTGCTCACATGGGCAGAAAATGCGCGCATTTTTGGCGGCGATGTCGGTTTTGCCTTTCGCGTCACCTTCCTCAACAAGTGCGACGAACTGGAGCGCGCGACGGTTGCCGAATTCTATCAGCGCTGCTTTGGTGAAGATCTGCCGGACTCGGCTGCAAACATCAAAGTCGCTTGAGAGGGCACACACGACCGCTCCAGCGGGCATTGAACCGGGAAACCGGTGAATAACGGACGATTGAACAAGGCATGAAGTCCAAGGAAAGCCCCGTCGAACCGTTCAAGCGCGCGCTCAGCATGACCATGCGCACGATTGCCGAGCAACCGGAGCTGAACGTCACCTTCGGAACGGAAGCACCAGGCCTTCGTGGCCTGCGCGCCCGCTTGCCGATGCCGAGCCGCACGCTGCCACCCGAAGAGGCAGCCCAGGTACGTGGTGTCTCGGATGCCTACGCCCTGCGCCTCGCCCACCACGACGAAAAGCTGAACGCAAACCTGCAGCCGGAAGGTGGCAATGCCCTCGCCGTTTTCGACGCGGTAGAGCAGGCACGCTGCGAGGCGATCGGTGCCAACCAGATGGAAGGCATGTCTCAAAATCTCGCTGCCGCACTTGAGCAGCGTTGCGCAGCGCGCGGATACGACCGTATCACCTCCCGCGAAGAGGCACCGCTCTCGGAAGCCGTCGCGATGATGGTCCGCGAGAAGCTGACCGGCAAGGCTCCGCCACCATCAGCCCGGAAGCTCGTCGATCAATGGCGCTCCTGGATCGAGGAAAAGGCCGGTCCGGACATCGAGCGCCTTCAGGACGTCATCGAAGACCAGGCCGCCTTCGCGCGAGCGACCCGCGACATACTTGTCGATCTTGACATGGGCGATGAACTTGGCGAAGCGCCGGACCAGTCGTCGGAAGATGCCGACGAGCAGGAAGGCGACAGCGAACAGAATTCCGACGAGAGCCAATCCGGCGAGGCCGAGCAGCCTGACGGCGCGTCCGCCGAGCAGGTCGAGTATTCGGAAGGCGAAGGCGAGGAAGGCGACGAGCAAACGGTCGAGGTCGAAGCCGACGACATGCCGATGGATGGCGATGCGGACGAGACCAGCGAGGGCAACCAGCCCTGGCGGCCGAACCAGCAAGGTGACGACCGGAACAAGCCGCCCTCCTACAAGATTTTCACGCCGCAGTTTGACGAAACGATTGCTGCCGAAGACCTCTGCGACACCGAGGAACTGGCGCGGCTGCGACAGTATCTCGATCAACAGCTGCAGCAGATGCAGGGTGTCGTCTCGCGACTTGCGAACAAGCTGCAGCGCCGCCTCCTGGCGCAGCAGAACAGGACGTGGGAATTCGACCTGGAGGAGGGCATCCTCGACGCAGCGCGGCTCACTCGCGCCGTTGTCGACCCGACGCAGCCCCTCGCCTACAAGGTCGAGCACGAGATGGATTTCCGCGACACAGTCGTGACACTGCTGCTCGACAACTCCGGTTCGATGCGCGGCCGGCCGATCACGGTCGCCGCCATGTGCGCGGACATTCTCGCGCGAACGCTGGAACGCTGCGCGGTGAAGGTGGAAATCCTGGGCTTCACGACAAGAGCCTGGAAGGGCGGACAATCGCGCGAACGCTGGCTCGCGGACGGCAAGCCGGCACAGCCCGGGCGCCTGAACGACCTTCGCCACATCATCTACAAGTCAGCCGACAGCCCCTGGCGACGCGCGCGACGCAACCTAGGGCTGATGATGCGCGAAGGCCTGTTGAAGGAGAACATCGACGGCGAGGCATTGATCTGGGCGCATAACCGGCTGCTTGGCCGGCCGGAGCAGCGCCGCATCCTGATGGTCATTTCGGATGGCGCTCCCGTCGACGACTCGACGCTCTCCGTGAACGCAGGCAACTACCTCGAAAAGCATCTGCGGAGCGTCATCGAGCAAATCGAGACGCGCTCACCCGTGGAGCTGATCGCAATCGGCATTGGCCATGACGTGACCCGCTACTATCGCCGTGCCGTCACGATTGTGGATGCGGAGCAGCTTGGTGGCGCAATGACCGAGAAACTCGCCGAACTCTTCGACGACGAGACGACGATGCGGCGTGGGCAGATCAAGGCGCGTGGCCAGGAAATGCAGGCACGGCAGCCGATGTCACCGCGCGGTGCGGCAAAAGCCATTCGCTAGGCAGCTTTCGGAACGATCCGGTAAGAGCAGCGGCGACCGCCATTGAGCAGATAGTCCACCCGTTCGATCTCCACATCCGGTCCGAGCACCATTCGGAATGTGAAGAGTTCCGAGCGGCAGAAGCCCTGACAGACGGCAGCGGCTGTACAGACCGGACAATGGTCCTCGATTAGCAGAAAGCTCTCTCCCTCGCGCTCGACCCGCGCCATGTAGCCCTCCGAGGTGCGTATCGATGCAAGTGCTTCGATACGTTCGAGCAGCCGCGCTTTACCCTCCACCGCCCTTTCATAGGCAAGCCGCATGTCGCGCTCGCGTTCGGCGATGAGCCTGTCGAGTCCTTCTTCGCCAAAGACGCGACGGATGTCGCCGATCATCTTCACAGTCAGCTCGGCATGCGCATCCGGAAACTGCGCATGCCCCCTCTCGGTAAGCCGCCAAAACTTCCGCGGACGGCCGACCCCCTCGATACGATCATATTTTTCGACAAACCCCTCCCGGACAAGCATGTCGAGATGACGGCGTGCACCCATACCCGTCATCGAAAGCGACGCGCCGAGCATGTCTGCCGTTTGAGCACCATTGCGCTTGAGCAGATGAAGAATTTGATCCGCTGTCTTGTGCATGCGCTTATTCTGCCACACCGTCCTAATTTACAAACTTCTTGGATTATAAATTAGATGATTAAAATCATACAGTTACACGAAGAATCAAGAGACGATCCTTTTTATAAACAATATAGATTATTTATGAGGCGCATCACAGGATGAGCCACCATGTCCGAACCTGCCCCCTCTTTTCCGGCCCTACCCTCTCGCCATAAGCGAAGCCTTGCCGCCGCCATCGTTTCGATGGGCATGGTGAACCTCGCCATGGGGATTGCCTTTCCGTTGACGGCTCTCATTCTCGCGCGGCAGGGCGTCGAGCCGGGAATGATTGGACTTTCGACCGCCGCCCAGGCGGCTCCGGTCTTTGTGATCTCGCCGTTTGCGGCTCGGATCATGCGCCGTTTCGGTCCGGCAGACGTGATGATATTCGGCTTGCTGCTCGCCGGTGTCTCTTTCGTGCTGATGGCGCTCTATCCAAACCTTCTCGCCTGGTTTCCCCTCCGCTTTCTCCTCGGATCGGCGGCAACGCTTCTCTGGGCGACGAGCGAGGCTTGGATCAATTCTCTCGCGGAAGACGAAAGGCGCGGACGTGTTATCGGCATCTATAGCGCCGCGGCCGCCGCAGGCTTCGCTTCCGGCCCTATGCTTCTTGTCCTCATCGGCACGGACCTCACCCCGTTCCATTTCGGCGCTGCTCTTCTTTTCGCCGCCGCAGCGGTGGTCGCAACGGCAGATCGCAGCCGCACCTATTTCGGAGAAGGCGGCTCCACAACTTCAGCCATGTGGAAACTGGTTTTCATCGCACCGGCAGCATTGCTCGCAAACTTCTTCTTTGCCGCCGCCGAAGACTCGCTCGTTACCTTCTTTCCGCTCTACGCCATACGCACCGGCATGTCGGAAGATTCGAGCCTCGTCCTTCTGACGATAGCTGCTCTAGGCGCCATCGTAACACAGCCGCTTATCGGCATCGTCGCCGACAAGATGAATCGTCTCGATCTCCTGATCGGTCTCGTTGTTGCGACGCTTGGCGGCTATCTTCTCCTGCCGTTCGTCATGCCCGCAGCCATCGCAACTGGCTTCACTCTCTTTCTCGTTGTGGGTCTCGCAAACGGGATATTCACGCTCGCCATGGTGCTGGTGGGCGAACGCTTTCGCGGCGCGGAGCTTGCGGGCGCAAGCGCGTTCACCACCGCCATGTGGGGTACCGGCGCGTTGATCGGTGCGCCGCTTTCCGGCATCGCCATGCAGGCATGGGATCCGCATGGTCTTATCGCCGCCGTGGTGTTGATATTCTTCGCCTATCTTCCTTTCCCAATTTTCGCCCGCATCCGCGCGAGGAAATCGGATGCGGAACAATAAAAAGAAGTCTTGAGCTTCGCGGCAGCGGGAATATTCTGCGCGGCTTTTCTTTTGCCAACGGCAATGACCGCAAATGTCCGCAAGGCACCCATCTATCGGAACGAACCATCACCTCTGGATGGCAGAAGCCAGGGCAACGCTGGCGCTCGCCTGGCCCCTGATCGCAACAAACCTTGCTCAGGTCGCGATAAACGCAACTGACGTCGTCATGATGGGATGGCTCGGTCCCGAGGCTCTCGCCTCCGGAGCGCTCGGCTCGAACCTCTACTTTGCGGTGATGATCTTCGGTATCGGCGTAGTGACAGCGGCGGCACCGATGGCATCAGCCGAGCTTGGACGCCGCAGCCATTCCGTCCGCGACGTACGCCGCACCATCCGGCAGGCTTTCTGGGCGGCGGCGACGCTTTGCCTGCCCTTCTGGCTCGTGCTCTGGCAAACGGAATCTATCCTGATTTTACTCGGTCAGGAAACGGCGCTCGCCGCACGTGCGGCCTCCTACACACGCGCAATGCAATGGGCTTTGCTGCCGACATTCCTCTATGTCGTGCTGCGCATCTTCATCTCTGCACTGGAACGTCCGCGCTGGGCCCTGATGATCGGCAGTCTGGCAATCCCCTTCAATGCCTTTGCAAATTGGTGCCTTATGTTCGGCAACCTCGGCATGCCCGCACTCGGCCTTCAGGGAGCGGGCGTCGGCAGCGTGCTCACAGGTTTCTTCATGCTGGGAGCCATGGCGCTTGTCGTCGTTACCGACCGTCGCTTCCGGCGCTATCATCTGTTCGGACGCTTCTGGCGCGCCGACTGGTCGCGCTACCGCGAACTCTGGCGTCTCGGCCTGCCGATCGGTATGACGCTCGCTTTCGAGGTACTTGTATTCAACGCCGCCGTTCTGCTGATGGGGCTTTTCGGTGCGACGGCGCTTGCCGCGCATTCGATCGCTCTCCAGATCGCCGCAATCTCCTTCATGGTGCCGCTCGGCTTCTCGCAGGCGGTGACAGTGCGCGTCGGTCGCGCATTGGGGGCAGGTGATCGCGACGCCATTACCAGGGCGGGCTGGACGCCGCTCGCAATGGGTGTGACCTTCATGGCGACGATGGGCCTTTTGATGATCCTCTTTCCTCATACGCTGATCGGAATCTTTCTCGACCGCACCGTTCCGGAAAATGCGGAAGTCATTCGTCTGGCTGTATCGTTTCTCGCCATAGCTGCCCTCTTCCAGGTGTTCGATGGCGCGCAGGCAATCGCCGCGGGCATGCTGCGGGGCCTGCAAGACACGCGCATGCCGATGATCTATGCCGGTATCGGCTACTGGATCATCGGCTTGAGCTCCGGCATTCTCCTCGCATTTCCATATGAAATGGAGGGCGTCGGCATCTGGCTGGGTCTTGCAACAGGGCTCGCCGCCGTCTCCGTGTTGATGATTTTCCGCTGGCAGCGTCGGGAAAGGCTTGGCCTCGACCGGCCTCTTTGGCAGGAAAGAACCTGAGGCACGGGCGAGCAGCAAGGCTCCCTTGTGCCGCATGCACACCCCGATATGATGCCGGCATCCGCGTAAGCCGCCGTCGAAGCGCGGTGTCACGAGCCGGTAAAGAGGGGTCTCCGAATTGAGTATCGTGTACCGCGCAACTGGCGTGTTCATGTCCTGCATCGTCGCGATCGCGGCCATTCAGCTTGCCGCATTTCCTGCCCTCGCGGCCGACGGCCTCGAGTTCACCGCATCACAACTCATCTGGAATCCCGAGGACCGGACTGAAACGAAGACAGGCGCTCTGACCTGGGAAGGGGGCATCGAAATCTCGTCGCCCGATGCGGAATTTGGCGGCTGGTCGGGGTTGGCAATCAGTCCAGACGGATCGGCATTGCTTGCCGTCTCGGACGAAGGCCGATGGCTTACCGCCATCCTCCTTTACGATGAACGGGGACGATTGTCGGGACTGGCCGAAGCGAGAATCTCACCCATGCTCGGTCTGGACGGTCAACCGATCTCGGGCAAGTCGCTGGGCGACGCGGAAAGCCTTGTCATCGATTCCGGAAGCGCGGAAACACTGATAGGCAATGCCTATGTCGGCTTCGAACGAGCGCACAGAATATGGCGCTACGACCTCGAAAAATCGGGAGCCGGCGCAAAGCCCGAACAATTGCTGACCCAGCGGCATTTCGGCCGCTTGAACCTGAACGCAGGTATCGAATCTCTCGAACTTCTGCCGCCCTCCAACGAAAGCGACGAACCGCGGCTCCTGGCCATCACCGAAGAGACGCTCGATCCGCGCGGAAACATCAAGGCATTCATTGCGGATGGTCATGACATATCCTGGTTCGCAATAGAACCACGCGAACCTTACAAGCCGACCGACGTGGCGCGTCTCCCGAACGGCGACATTCTGCTGCTCGAACGCCGCTTCTCGATGTTGGCAGGCGTCGGTATGCAGCTTCGTCGCATCGCCGCTGACGACATCAAGCCGGACGCCATCGTGGATGGCGAGGTGCTGGTAGATGTCGGCCAGCGCTATTCGATCGACAACATGGAAGGGCTTGCCGTCCGCGAAGACGAGAATGGTGACCTGCTCGTCTACATGATCTCGGACAATAACTTCAACGCCCTGCAGCGGACGTTGCTGCTGATGTTCCGTTTACCGGGCGATGACACGAAACCGGCGCTACCCGGCCGATCGTCTACGCTCCCCCAAATCCCGGAAGCGGGCGCACCGTTCGGCGAAGCAGATAAGTTGGAAGAAGTTGGGCAAGAGCCCAGCTGAGCTGGATCGCCGCCTCCACCAGTAGTCGCCCGCCAAGCTGTGCATCCCAAACCAGCGCCGGCCGCGTGTTGAAAGCGACCGCAAATGCCGTCCCCCCGAGGAACGCCGCAAGGAGCGGTGCCTTCCACCAGGGAATACCGCGCAGCCGGTCAAAGAACAGAATGTTCACAAGCTGGCCGACGGCCATTGCGCCCACAAAAGAAGCCGCAAGCGCATAGGGTGCGATTTCTTGTTCGAAATCCGCGATGAGGCCTTCCCGAAGGGCCCATGCGATGGCGCCGCCGATGAACAGCCAGGCAAGCAGGGCCGCCGTCAGGGCAAGCGCGGCGCCATAGCGGCGACTGGTCAGATTCAGGATAAAGAAAACCAGCGGAAGCAGAAGAAAGCCCCAATTCAGCCAGTCCGACGGATCGAGCAGCGGATCGATGGAGGCAAGAAAACCAAATTCAGGCGCGGGCTCGTCTCTCAGACAGAATGCTGCCAGAAACGCCAGGCAGAGCGCCACAACCGGCAGAATCAGTCTGACAAGCGCCGTGACGAACCGGGAAACGATCCCCGGCCGGCTTACCGGCACTCGGTCAATCCCCCTATCAAGCATGTACACGCCCCCAGTTACCCACTGGACTGAAGTCTAGCGAGGCCGTGCATCGGTCGAAAGCCCGCCCCTCGATTTTCGGAAATATGGGTAAATGCCAACAAAAAAGGCGGCCGACGGGCCGCCTTTTTCGGAAGATCTGAAATTCCTCAGGCAGCCGCCGCCTGCACTTTGGCAATCTCACGCTTCAGCTTCAACGCGCGCGACGAGAGCTGTGCATCAGACGCTTTCAGCAGAAAGGGATCGAGTCCGCCATTGTGTTCGACGGACCGGAGCGCATGCGCGGAAATGCGAAGGCTTACCTGTCGGCCGAGCGCGTCGCTGATCAGCGTCACCTGGCAGAGATTCGGGAGGAACCGGCGACGCGTTTTGCGGTTCGCGTGGCTCACATTGTTGCCGGACATCACGGCTTTGCCGGAGAGTTCGCAGCGGCGGGACATAGGATTTTCCTTCGAAATACGAGGGGACCGCCGCAGAGAACCGCGCAGCCCGGACAGGCGGGCACGTATAAAAGGCCCCGCACGGCCCGTCAAGGCCCGAAAATACTGCTTTAGCCACCTTTCGCGTCGCCGAGAACGAGGCCGAGAAGCCGGCGGGCCGCCGCCGTGGGCGTGGCCCGACCTTCCGCAACGTCTCCCTCCAGTTCCGGGATAAGCTTGGCTGCCCTGACGTCTGCCTTGAGAGCCGCAAAGAGCCCCTCGCGGATCTCGGTCCACATCCATGCCCGGGCCTGCGCGGCGCGCAGACGGGTCAGCTCGCCAGCCTCGGACAGGGCATCGTGATGCTCGCAGGCGGCTTTCCATATGGCGGCGAGCCCCTCTCCTTTGAGGGCGGAGGCAAGCAGCACGCTAGGTGTCCAGGAGGCATTTTTCGGCCGCATCAGATGGAGCGCCGTCTTGTACTCCAACTGAGCGCGGCGGGCAGCGGGAATGAGGTCTCCATCGGCCTTGTTGACCACAATGAGGTCAGCAAGCTCCATGATGCCACGCTTGATACCTTGTAATTCGTCGCCGCCACCGGGGGACAGCAGCAGGATAAACATGTCGACCATATCGGCGACCGCCGTCTCGGATTGGCCGACACCCACAGTTTCGATGATCACGACATCGTAGCCGGCGGCTTCGGTAAGCAGCATCGCCTCGCGTGTCCGGCGCGCAACGCCACCAAGGGTGCCGCCCGAGGGGGAGGGGCGTATAAAAGCGTTCGGATTGCGCGCAAGCAGTTCCATGCGCGTCTTGTCGCCAAGAATCGATCCTCCGGTACGGGCCGACGAAGGATCGATTGCCAATACTGCGACCTTGTGCCCCGCGCCGGTCAGGTACTGGCCAAAGGCCTCGGTAAAAGTCGATTTACCGACCCCCGGTGCGCCGGAGAGCCCAAGCCGGACGGCCTTGCCGGTCTCCGGAAGCAGTTCGGCCAGAAGCGCCTGCGCTATCTCCTGGTGGTCCGCACGGGACGATTCGACAAGGGTTATGGCGCGCGCCAGCGCCGTTCGGCTTCTGTCGCGAATGCCATCCGCCAGTTGCCTTGCATCCGGGAGCCCTCTGTTGAGGGCTCGGCGCTGGGCGTGCTTTTTCTCTGTTCCGCTCATCCTCCCAGTTGCATACTTGGCTGGACCTGCCCCGTCCAGCCCTCGCGCGGAAGACGGGAACCATGGCATGGCGGCGTTCAGCCCCGGTTCAGTTTGCAGGCGTGAAAGTCGCTGGATTTCTGTGGAAATGACGGGAGCGGTGGCTATGCCTTCGACATTCAAGGGCCGCACTGGATACCGGACAGCGGCCGCGCTGGTCGCGTGCCTCGTGCTCGCCGCCGGAGCTTCCACGCCGAGCGTGGCTACGCCCGTTCCCTTGGAGCGCACCGAAGCTTCGCCCGATCTTCGAGCCGACTATACCGTGTATGTCGGCGGCCTGATCGTCGCCGAAGGCTCAATGAGCGCCACGCTGGAGGGCGAGGATTACTTTCTGAAGAATGAACTCGGCTCTGCTGGTCTTCCCGGCAAGTTCTGGAACGCGCGATGGACGATGACGAGCGAAGGCCGCATCGTGGAAGATGCACTACGCCCAAGCCGGTTCGCTTTCAGCGCTTGGGAAAAGAACGAAACCAAGAAACGCGAGATTCTTTACGACGATCACGGCGTGCCAACACTTTCCTTCGACCCGCCGTTACCTGAAGCGGAAATCGGGAAGACACCTCCGGGAGAGCGCCGAAATACCCTTGATCCGGTCAGCGCTTTCCTGCTTCCCGTAGTCGCAGACGGGAATCCTTGCGACAGGAGCATTCCCGTCTTCGACGGCAAGCGCCGCTACGACCTGCATCTTGTCTTCGACAAGGAGGAAGAGTTGACGACTCGAGATGGCGGCTATAGCGGCGAGGCAATCCGCTGCAAGGTTCGCGTCCAGCCAAGAACCGGTCTTGACCGTGCAAAGCTGACCACCATGCTGCAGCGCCGGGACGACACTTTCATATGGCTCGCGCCTGTCAGCGGCGGGAGATTATACATCCCCGTTCGCGTTCAGATGCGGACGCCAGTTGGCGGTGCCGTTCTCGATGTCGTGAAACTTCGCCGGTACGCAGCGAAGGATATTTCCGCCGCAGCCACGGCGGCAGAATAAGAGCGCGTTACTTGCGCCCGACCTGTCGGCTGACTTCACTATGGAGAGCACGCAAGCGTTTCACCAGATCGTCTTCCTGCGCCGTTCCCGCGGTTTCGATCTCCTGCAACAGGCTCTCGAGACGCGCCGCCAGCATGCCGTAATAGGCCTTCTGCCTGCCATCCATGTTCTCGTCGTCTACCTTGACGGCATCCGCCATGCGGCTGCGCTTCGGGCGCAACAAATCTTCCTCGGTGCTCATGGCACCTCCGCAGATCTCGCTCATGTTGAATCCATGTAGGGCAGCCGCGTTTTCCCGGTTTCCTGACGGGAGGGCACGACTTGCCGGACAGAGCCCATAGGCGGCGCTCGGAGATCGTTGAGCGGCACGCGTGCAATGCCCATCGGCTCTATGGCCGAATGCTTGCGCGGTGAAATAGTCCGGCGTGCGCGTGCTTGCAATAGCAGAGCGCCTTCAGCGCGCTTTTGACGCACACAAAGACCGAAATCTGTGCAGTTTCTATGTCTGCCGATTTGTCAGGCAGATCAAGCGGCCTGCCGTCGTTTTTCCCGGATAAGCGCCAGAATTTCGCTCGCCGCTGTGGGAATATTCGTACCCGGACCAAAGATGGCAGAGGCGCCGGCCTTTTTCAGGAAATCGTAATCCTGCTGGGGAATCACCCCCCCGCAAACAATGAGAATGTCGTCGGCGCCCTCTTCCTTCAACGCTTGTGCAAGCGCTGGAACAAGCGTCTTGTGTCCCGCGGCAAGGCTCGAGATACCTATCACATGCACATCGTTCTCGATGGCATCGCGCGCCGCTTCCTCCGGCGTCTGAAAAAGCGGTCCGACGTCGACATCGAAGCCAAGATCTGCAAAAGCCGTCGCAATGACTTTCGCACCGCGGTCATGTCCATCCTGACCCATCTTCACAACAAGCATGCGGGGACGACGGCCCTCAGCTTCCGCAAATGCCTCGATTTCCTTTGAAATCTTCATGAAGCCCTCATCGCCTTCATAGGCCTGCGCATAGACACCCGAGATGGATTTGATCTCGGCGCGGTGGCGGCCGAATACTTCTTCCATAGCATCGGAAATTTCACCCACTGTCGCACGTGCCCGGGCAGCATCGATCGCGAGCGCCAGGAGATTGCCGTTACCGCGGGCCCCTTCGGTAAGCGCGGCGAGAGTCGCCCTGCACTTCGCCTCGTCGCGGGAAGCCCGGACGGCTTTCAGACGCTCAACCTGCGAGGCAAGCACCTTTGCGTTGTCGATATCGAGAATCTCGATGGGATCGGCATTCGCCGGGCGGTACTTGTTGACACCGACGATCACTTCTTCGCCGCGGTCAATTTTCGCCTGACGCCGGGCGGCCGCCTCTTCGATCTTCAGCTTCGGCATACCTGTACCGACCGCCTTGGTCATGCCGCCGAGTTCTTCCACTTCCTCGATCAGCTTCCATGCCTCGCTGGCTAGCGAGTGGGTCAGGCTCTCGATGTAATAGGAGCCTCCCATCGGATCGATGACGTTCGTGATGCCGGTCTCATGCTGGATCACGAGCTGCGTGTTGCGCGCGATGCGGGCGGAAAAATCCGTCGGCAGCGCGATCGCTTCGTCGAGCGCATTCGTATGCAGCGACTGTGTACCGCCGAGAACGGCCGCCATCGCCTCGATCGTGGTGCGGATCACGTTGTTATAAGGATCCTGCTCGGTGAGAGAAACACCAGATGTCTGACAATGCGTCCGCAGCATGGACGACTTCGCATCTTTC
Organism: Parvibaculum sp.; assembly: GCA_017642695.1. Classification (GTDB taxonomy): domain Bacteria; phylum Pseudomonadota; class Alphaproteobacteria; order Parvibaculales; family Parvibaculaceae; genus Parvibaculum. The sequence continues at coordinate 61,280 of JAEPQD010000001.1, forward strand.
GGATTGAACTCCGACATGATCCGCGCCCAGAGGAAACGGGCGGCACGAAGCTTCGCGATCTCCATGAAGAAGTTCATACCGATGGCGAAGAAGAAGGAAAGACGCGGAGCAAATTCGTCGACATCCAGCCCCGTGGAAAGCGCGGCGCGAACATACTCTCGGCCGTCTGCCAGCGTAAAGGCAAGCTCCTGAACCTGTGTCGCCCCCGCTTCCTGCATGTGATAGCCGGAAATGGAGATCGTGTTGAACCTCGGCATGTTCTTCGAACAGAAGCCGATTATATCGGCGATAATCCGCATCGACGGCTCGGGCGGATAGATATAGGTGTTGCGGACCATGAACTCCTTCAGGATGTCGTTCTGGATCGTTCCTGAAAGCTCTTCTGGTTTGACACCCTGCTCTTCCGCCGCCACGACATAGTTTGCGAGGATCGGTATGACGGCACCATTCATCGTCATGGAGACCGACATCTCGTTCAGCGGGATCTGGTCGAAGAGGATTTTCATATCCTCGACGCTGTCGATCGCGACGCCTGCCTTGCCGACGTCACCCACGACACGTGGATGATCGCTGTCGTAGCCGCGGTGCGTCGCAAGGTCGAAGGCAACGGACAGGCCTTTTTGTCCAGCGGCAAGATTGCGGCGGTAGAAGGCATTGGATTCTTCAGCGGTGGAGAACCCCGCATACTGACGGATGGTCCAGGGGCGACCGGCATACATCGTCGCCTGCGGACCGCGCGTATAGGGCGCAAACCCGGGCAGCGTATCGACACCGAACCCTTCGCGCGCAATCCGGTCTAGGTCTTCCGCTGTATAAAGCGGCTTGACGTCGATTCCCTCTGGCGTGTGCCAAACCAGCGAAGAGGAGCCCTCCCCTTTCGTCTGCTTGGCAACTGCCGCTTCCCAGTCCTTGAGCGTCTTCCTGTCCGTCATTTCGCCTCTAACTCGCGGAATTGCCGGCAAGTTCAAGCGTCGAGCATAGCACGCCGCGCTTCCGGCCCAAAAAACCGCGCGGAGTATCCGGGAAGGCGACAGTGTGGTCAAACCTCCGGATGGGTGGGGCTCAAAGCCCTTTCTTCCCTTGCGTCAGTATCTTGCCGCTTATGCTGGCCGCCGCTCGTCGCATATCCTACGGTATCGGCGCTTCAAGGATTGTGGCCGCGCGAAATGCGTGGGCCACATGTAGGGGGAACGGCCACCGGCCGACGGCCGGGAAGAAAATTCAGAGGGATGCATGTCTTTAAGCAAGATTCAGGCGGAATTTCCACGTCTCGCTATCTCTATCGTCTGTGCCGCAGCGTTGGCGCTGACCGCTTGTAGCGGAGGCGGAGCCGCTCGCAAGCGGGACGCGGACGGGCGTGTCTTACCGACGCTCGCGGAGCAGGACCCATCGGGAACGCTGTATGCGAAATCCGTGAGCATGGCCGCGAAGGGCGATTGCGACGATGAAACGATGAACGTGCTGACTTGCTTTGCATATCGGGGCCATGGATACGAAGGCGCGCAGACAGCGCTCGGACAATGCGAAATCGCACTTGGCAATTCATCTGAGGGTGTCGAATGGATAAGGCGGGCGGCAAACAGTGGCTGGCCTGAGGCGCAGAAAGTCCTGGCCCAGCTTTACGTCCGTGGTGAAGCGGTCGACCAGGATGCCGTGGAGGGGGCAAAATGGGCAAAACTCTACACACGCAATCCGAGCCTTCTTTCTCTTGGCGTACAGCCCGACACATCGATCGTGGAGGAGTTTCGTGGGTCGTTAACGAGTGAACAGATCGCGCTTGCTGACCGGCGCGCTCAATCCTGGGTGCCCAAATACTGGACTCCCACCACGGAAGTTGACCGCAATGTAAAGCGCAGTTGTGACGTGGATGGCCGCCGCCCGCCGCCCAGCCGCAAGGATTTGCCGCTCGCGACGATGCCCAACCCCTACTAGAGGGCGGAAAATAGCCATTCGAGGCCCTGCCCGGTCCGCCGGGCGGGGCCATTTTGACTTAATGCCTGAAATCTCCGTTCAGGGAAACTTTACCTCCCCACTGTAAACCCGATACCGGGTGGGCTTCTAACCTGGGGGAGGAGACCCCATCGCGATGCCCGGAACGAGCATCAACACCGAAGAGTGGCATGAAAGCCCGGGAGACATGCCGCGGGGCGACAGACCCGAGCCCGTCGCCGGGCATAACTCGGCTGTTCGCCGCGAGTTCTACCGCACCATCATGCACTCCTATCGCGCGCTGCCGGTATTCTTTCCGGTGGTCTCCGCAGCGATAGCCTTCTCCTTCATATCGGCATACCCCGCAATCGTCATAGCTATCTGGTGGCTGACAATCGTCGCCATCCACATCGAATACGCGATCTTTCAACGGCGCTTCTTCGCCGTAGATACGGAGTCGATCGACGCCGAGGCGTGGATAAGATCGACCGCGATCCGCTACTGGCTGATGAACCTAATCTGGCTCGGCATGTTCCCACTCTTTTGGAACGCGGGCGGCGAAATGCAGAATTTCGCCATTCTCATGATTTTCGTCGTCCATGTGGTCATGTCTTCCCAGACGGCATTCTACATCGTCTCGATCCTCGTTTCGGTAACCTTTCCAATCATGACGGCCGTCATTGCCGTATGCGTAACAAACTCTGAACCAGCTTACGTGGCACTCGGCCTCGGATGTATCCCGACCTACCTCTATTTGCTGCGGATCGCTCAGCATCAGCGTAAGGCCGCCATCGAAACGCTTGGCCTTCGATTTCACAACGCGGACCTAATTCGCGATCTCGGCCATGCACGAGATCTCTCGGAAGCGGCACGCCAACGAGTTGAGGAAGCCAACGACCAGCTCCGCCGCCGCGAGCATCACTTTCGGGCTCTGGTTGAAAACGCATTCGACGTTGTGCTCGTAACCGACGAGAAGGCAATCATACAGTATGCCTCTCCCGCCGCGAGTAAGCTCGGCCTGTCGCCGGACGCACTGATTGGCATGAACAGCCTAGATTTCCTGACCGAAGAACAGCGGGACGAAATCGTGGGCGATGCAAACAGTCCCGAAAGGAAACTGCCGGCGCGCAGCTACGAACTTGTCGTGCCGAGATATGAAGGCCGCACAATCTGGATCGAGGCGACACTCACGAACCTGCTCGACGATGAAAACGTGCGTGGTTATGTGATCAACCTGCGCGACATAACCGAACGCAAGCGTGCCGAGACAGAACAACGCAATCAGTTTCAGGTTCTACAGGCACTTGCCACCGGTGAATCTCTCACGGAAGTCATGTCCCGGCTTGCTCTCGGTGCGGAGGAAGCGAACCCTGGCGCCCGCGCGGCCGTGTTCCTGTTGGACAGCGAAAATGACCTCGTAATCTGCGCCGCACCTCACCTTCCGGACGGTTTCAACTCTTGGGTATCCGGTTTCTGGGTCGAGCACCGGGGCCGCGGCTTCGGCAAGCTGGCACTCTCGGGCAAGAAAGTCGTTACGACTGACCTTCAGGATGAACGTCACGGAAAGGACTTTTCTGACTATATGCGCAAAGCGGACATTCAGACGCTCTGGTTTCAACCTATCGTTTCCCACAACGACAGGGTGATCGGAGCATTTGCGCTCTACTTCTCCTTCCCCAACGAACCCGGCAAATGGGAGGACGAATACCTACTTGGCATCGCGCATCTTTCCAGCATCGCCATCGAACGGCGCCGCTCGGAAGAGAACCTGCGACAGGCAACGGAAGCGGCTGAACTGGCAAACCGGGCTAAGACAAAGTTTCTCGCCAATATGAGCCACGAACTGCGAACACCCTTGAACGCCATCATCGGCTTTTCCGAAATCATGCGGCAGCAGATGTTCGGTCCGCTCGGAGCCGACCGCTACCGCGAGTACACAAACGACATCCATGACAGTGGTCGACACCTGCTGAACGTCATCGACGACATTCTTGATATTTCCAAGATCGAGGCCGGCCGCTATGCACTGGAAGATGAGGAAATCGATCTCGGGTCGGTGCTGCACTGGTCGGTGGAAATGATGCGGGCCCGCACTCTCGACAAGCGCCAGATCGTTTCGCTTCAGCTACCCGATGAAATACCGCACCTGAGAGCCGATCAACGCGCCATGCGCCAGATAATGCTGAATCTGCTCTCCAATGCCGCAAAGTTCACGCCGGTCGACGGCAAGATTGAGCTTTCCTCGACGATAACGGAGAAAGGCGACATATGCATTTCCGTCAGCGACGACGGCATCGGCATCCCGCCCGACAAGCTCGAAGAAGTGCTTGAGCCCTTCGGCCAGGTTGACGACACCAACGCGCGCCAGCATGGGGGCACAGGACTCGGCTTGCCGATCACGAAATCGCTCATTGAAATGCATGGCGGCAGCTTCCGCATCGAAAGTACGCTGGGCGAAGGCACCACAGCAATCATGACGCTGCCGGGCTGGCGTCTAACGTGGAAGGACGGAAACGAGAAGACCGCCGCAGGTTGAACTGCGAGCGGCCTTTCGCTATCGCAAGCGCGATACTATTCCGCGGCCTTGGCCGGGCGGTTGGCGCCGATGAAACCGAAAAGATGCCCGCCCACCTTCCGCATCTGGATTTCTTCCGAACCTTCGGTAATGCGGTAGCGCCTGTGATGCCGATAGATGTGCTCGAAGGGCTTGTGCCGCGAATATCCGATTGCGCCATGCACCTGTATCGCAAGATCTGCAGCCTGGCAGACGAGCCTGTTCGCTCTGTAGTTGCACATTGAAACCTTGTCCGAAAGATACTTCGCAACATCAGGTTTCGACATCTGGTCCATCTCCCAGGCCGTCTTGTAGATGAAGTTGCGGATCATCTCGCACTCGGTATGCGCTTCGATCAGCGGAAACTGTATCGCCTGGTTTGAGGCAAGGGGCTTGCCGAACGGCTTTCTCTGCTTGGCATAAGCAACGCTTTCATCGATGCAGAATTGTGCGGCACCGACGCCGGAAGCTGCCTGCCGGATCCGGTTCTCGTGAACGAAGTGCTGCGCTAGTTCGAGCCCGCGCTCCGGATCGCCGAGATAGGAGCCTTCCGGCACCCACACATTGGTGAAGGACACGCGCGGATGATCGGTCGGCATATTGAAGGTCCAGAGATATTCTTCAATCTTCACGCCGGGCGTCTCGACAGGGACGATGAAGCAGGTGATGCCGAGCGCGTCACCACCTTTCCCGCTTGTCCGCGCAAAGACAAAGTCATGCGTCGCCACATGCATGCCCGTGTTCCACATCTTGGCGCCGTTGATGACCCAGCCATCGACCCCATCGCGCTTTTCGCGCTTCGCCGTCGTTTCCATCCAGGTGGCGTCGGACCCGTGATCCGGTTCGGTAAGGCCGAAAGCGACACGTACCGAACCATCGAGAGATCCCGGAATGAATTTCTTTTTCTGCTCGTCCGTCCCAAAGTCGCGAAACATGAGAACAGTCGGAAAATTTCCGACCACAGACGTCTCGTTCTGAAGATCGTTGTGAAGACCGAGGCCCTTCGCCGCGAGGTGGTCCCGAATGACCGCCATACCCAGATTGGTGCCATCCTTGCCGCCATACTCCTTGGGTAGCGCGTAGCGCAAGTGCCCTGCCTTGTCGGCAAGCTTGCGCATCTCGCCAAGCAAGACCTCCCAGTCATGGCGCGGCAGGCCCTGATTGTCCCAGTCTGTCCTCGCATGCTCCCGGCGATGATCGAAGAAGCGCTCATTATCGTCCCGCGCCTGGAGCGGCTTGATTTCCTTCTCGATGAAGTCGTCGAGCACTGCGAGATAGTCGGTAATTTCCTTTGGAATTCTGAAATCCATGACGGTGCCTCCCTGCTTCGCCCTCAGGCCCGTCTATTGCCCGGGGAGATTTTTGCGATGTCGATGCCCGACACTATAGACCCCGGTCCAGTCTCGGAAAGAGCGCGAAACGACCCATCCCGAAGACGTCCGCCGTGACGTTGGGGAAGGCCGAACAAAAAACTTTCGTTAACGGTTTGTCCGCTTAAGCCGTTGAGCAGACACAACATTTAGCCGTGAACGAAGCCGGAAAACAGGACGGTCACCGATTCGGACCCGGTTCGTTCGCCCAATATTCCATTCCTTAATTCCACGCCGGTTAACGGTACCCGGGCCTTGCTTCGGTCCGGTTTTGCGCCGAAGGTGCGTTCCGGAACATGAGTACCCCACCCCCTCAGAAGACCGCTGGCCACACCCGCGACGGGATCGCCGAACGTCGCCGCATCACCGCCGTTCTCGGTCCGACCAATACCGGCAAGACCCACCTCGCCATAGAGCGGATGATGGGACACGAGACCGGAATGATCGGCTTGCCGCTCCGGCTCCTTGCCCGCGAAGTCTATGACAGGGTCGTGAAGGTCAAGGGTAGCCGCGCAGTGGCTCTCATCACGGGCGAGGAAAAGATCCTGCCCGCCGCCGCCCGCTATTTCGTGTGCACGGTCGAGGCGATGCCACTCGAACGCGAGGTCGACTTCCTCGCCGTCGATGAGATCCAGCTCGCCGCCGATCGGGAACGCGGACACACATTCACCGACCGCCTCCTCCGCGCTCGCGGTCATTCGGAAACCATGATGCTCGGCTCCGAAACCGCGCGCGGCCTCATTCAGAAGCTGCTGCCCGGCACGCACTTCGTCAATCGTCCACGCTTTTCCGAGTTGACATGGACGGGCTCGAAGAAGATCACGCGATTGCCGCGCCGCTCTGCCATCGTCGCTTTTTCCGCCGACCAGGTTTATGCCATTGCTGAACTCATCCGCCGCCAACGAGGCGGAGCAGCAGTAGTCATGGGGGCGCTGAGCCCTCGCACCCGCAATGCCCAGGTGGCTTTGTACCAATCGGGCGATGTCGATTTTCTGGTTGCAACCGATGCCATCGGCATGGGTCTCAACATGGACGTCGACCACGTCGCCTTTGCTTCAACTCAGAAGTTCGATGGCAGACAGCACCGTTCGCTACGCGTCTCTGAGCTCGCCCAGATCGCCGGACGCGCAGGACGGCATATGAACAACGGCACATTCGGTATCACCGGCGACGCGGCGGCCCTCTCCGAGGAAACCGTGTCGTCCATAGAGAACCACCGTTTCGAGCCCGAACGCGTGTTCCAGTGGCGCAACCCGCATCTGGAGTTCGGCAGCATCGGCAGGCTGATGCGAAGCCTCGAGACACCGCCAGAGCGGGCGGGCCTCGCGCGTGCGCCCGCGGCAGACGATCTCGAGGCCCTGACGCGCATGGTGCGCGACCCCGAGGTCGAAGCCCTCGCACGCAACCCCCATGCGATCCGGAAACTGTGGGAAGTCGCGCAAGTCCCTGACTTCCGCAAAACGCTTGCCAGCGAACATGCAACGCTGCTGGGCAGACTGTATCTTTTCCTCATGGGAAGGGGCAGTGACAGCCCGTCCCGTATTCCCGACGACTGGATCAGCCGGCAAATCGGGATGCTGGACCGTTCAGATGGCGACATCGACGTGCTGGCCACCCGTCTGGCACACATGCGCACCTGGACCTATGTGGCGAACCGTGCCGACTGGCTCCACAATCCCGCGCATTGGCAGGAGCGCGCGCGTGCGATAGAGGATAAACTGTCTGACGCGCTCCATGAGCGATTGACGCAACGGTTCGTCGACCGGCGCACCAGCGTATTGATGAAACGTCTGCGCCAGAACGAGGATTTTATGGCGGCTGTAAATGGCGATGGTGAGGTTCTGGTCGAAGGCGAGTATGTCGGCCGGCTGGAAGGCTTTGTTTTCGTGCCCGATCCGAGGGCCGAAGGTGAACAAGGCCGTATTCTGAGATCGGCGGCTGACCAGGCGCTCGTGCCGGAGATAGCCGCGCGGGCCCAGAAGCTTGTGACCGCGCCCGATGCCGACATCTCCCTCTCCGAACATGGACGGGTCGTTTGGGCGGGCCATCCGGTCGCTGAACTGAAGGGCAGCGAGAATATTCTGCAGCCGCGCGTGGAACTCATCGCCGGCGAGGAATTGAACGGTCCGGCGCGCGAAGGCGTACAGACTCGCCTCGACGCCTGGCTCAAGATGCATGTAGCAAATGCACTCGGACCTCTCGTTTCGTTGCGCGATGCCGCCGATATCGAAGGACTGGCCCGCGGCGTTGCCTTTCAGCTGGTCGAAAATCTCGGGGCGCTCCGACGCGAACAGGTCGCAGAGGACATTCGCACTCTTGATCAGGCAGCACGCGGTCAGCTTCGCAAGCACGGAGTACGGTTTGGCGCTTATTCCGTTTTCATGCCGGCCCTGCTGAAGCCGGCGCCGGCGCGGCTGAAGCTCATCCTCTGGGCCTTGTCGAGAAAGAAAACGAACGACCCCTTCGCCGATCTTCCTCCCGCCCCGGCTCCCGGTCTGACGTCGGTTCCTGCCGATCCGGACGCACCGGAAGAGTTCTATGGGGCCCTTGGTTTTCGTGTTTGCGGAACACGTGCGGTTCGTCTCGACATGCTGGAGCGTGTTGCTGACATGATCCGGCCCGTCATCGCCGCCCGCACATACAATGGTGGCTTCATCGTCACACCGGACATGATGTCGCTTGTCGGTTGTTCGGGAGAGGAATTCGCCGGACTGCTGCGTGGGCTCGGTTACCGCCAGCAGATCGAGAAGATCGTACCGCCCAGACCCGTCGCGGTTGAATCCACGGAAACATCGTCAGCCGCGACAGAACCCCCCGCCTCTCCCGCCGCCGATGCACCAGCGGAAGCGGAAGCGGAGACAAGTGATGCCGGCTCAGTCTCCGCCGAAGCGGTTGTCGCCGATGAGGCAACGGCTGCCGGGCAACCTGCCGAACAAGTATCGGTTGAGGAACAAGCGGTCCCGGCAACGCACGCCGGGGACGAAACATCAGTGGAAGCTGCCCCCACAACAGGTGAAGCGGTAGAAACGGAAGTCTGGCGACCGACCCGACGGCGGCACGGCACCGGCAAGCATGCCGAACGCAAACCCCGCCGCGAGAAGCGGAAAGAGGACGGTGGCCCGCGGAACCGCAAGGACGACAAGGCACCGCGCGGAAATAGCCGCTCCGAGCAACGAAACGACGCCAAGCGAAAGCCGCAGGAACGAAAGCCGGATCCGGACTCGCCCTTCGCGGCCCTGGCCGTGCTCAAAGAGCGCGGCCGCGGCAACTGACTCCCGTGAACGATGTCGCCGGACAGCCAGGCCAGCGGATCGACCGCTGGCTTTGGTACGCGCGCTTTCTGAAAAGCCGCTCCCTCGCCGGTACCTTCGTGCAGACAGGCCGGATCAGGGTCAACGGCGAACGAATCTCCCGGGCGAGCCGCCTCGTACGGCCGGGCGATGTTCTCACTTTCCCTCTCGGTCCCCATATCAGGGTCATCAAAGTCATTGCGGCGGGCACCCGCCGGGGCCCCGCGCCGGAGGCGCAGCAACTTTATGAGGATCTTGACCCTCCGGCCGAACGGCGGGAAGCAGAAGTGCAGCGGAACCCGGGTACCGATACCGGCAGACCCACCAAGAAGGAACGCAGGGCAATTGTGGCGCTGAAACACAGACAATAATTCACAATTTTTCTTGTAGTTGAATCCGTCTCCCGTATCGTGTAGGTAAAATTAACATGTTGACCACACTCAAATCCTTCCTGCTCGGCACTCCCGAAGAGCAGCTCGAAGAAGCGGACGATCTGCAGGTTGCAGTGGTAGCACTGCTGATCCGGGCAGCCACATCCGACGCCGACTTCGGCAATGAGGAACGAGATGCGATCCGCGGGATCGCAGCGGAGCACTTCGGGCTTTCTGCCGATGAAGTATCGTCTCTCGTCGCGGCCGCCGAGGGAGAAGAAGCCGAAACCCTGGATCTGCACCGCTGGACTCAGTCGATCAAGCAAGCTTACAGCGAAGAAGAACGTGTCGGCCTCATCGAGAAGATGTGGGAAGTCGTCTATGCGGATGGTGTTCTCGACGACTACGAAGCCAACTTGTTGCGGCGCGTCGCGGGCCTGATATACGTTCCCGACCGCCAATCCGGAGAAGCGCGCCAGCGCGTGATCAACCGGCTTGGAATATCGCCCCGAAAGGACTGACTTGCGTTCGGGGCCCCCGATTGAAGTGCGGACCGTTCTCGCGCCGCACGACTGGAGAGTGCGATGACATATGTCGTGACCGAAGCCTGTATTCGCTGCAAATACATGGATTGTGTCGAAGTTTGCCCCGTCGACTGCTTCTATGAGGGCGACAACATGCTGGTCATCCACCCCGACGAGTGCATCGATTGCGGCGTTTGCGAACCCGAATGCCCGGCCGAAGCAATCAAGCCCGATACCGAGCCGGGGCTCGAGAAGTGGCTGGAGTTGAACACCGAATACGCCAGCAAATGGCCGAACATTACGATCAAGCGCGATCCGCCCGCCGATGCGGATGACTGGCAAGGCGTAAGCGGCAAGTTTGAAGAGCACTTCAGCCCGGAAGCTGGCGAGGGAGATTGACGCCTCGAGCGGGCTCGCCGTATAGCGGTTAACCGGAAAAAGACGCAGGAATCTGCGAAGAAACCTACCTATCCCCCTGTGATAACTGTCCTTTTCGTACCCCGCCTTCCAAAGACGGGGTTTTTGTGCTATATATGTCGCATAGACAAATTCCGCGAATACCAAGCGCACCTAACCGAAAGATGTATCTCTCGTCCAAATGCGCAAAGGGTGTTTAACCTGTCTCCGGCCTGTGGCTCGAAAATCGGGGTGCTGGCCGAAAATCTGATGGTGCCAGGAGCCCTGGACAGAGATCGGCTTGGTGTTCCGGAGCGTATAAGCCGGTGACCGCGTTCGACATGCCAAGTTCGGCGTCATCAGCAAAGGCCGGTCTTCGTTGTCGATGACTGAGTGTCGGGGCTGCTAGCGGCTCCGGTGACGTTACTCGACGGCCCGGCGATAGACAGGCCAGGAACAGTCGCGGGCGTGCAATGCGAAGCCGGTGAGGAAGGCATGGAGCCTTCTTTCGGCCTTTGGAACTTAGAAAGGCTGGGTACAGGAAAGACGATGGCGAGCAAAACGACGAAGACACCCAAGTCCAAACCGGCAACCTCGAAGTCCTCGAAGTCGAAGGCCAAAACGGCAAAGCCGGCTGCGAAGACGACGCGCGCAAAAGCGGCAACTGCCAAGACCAAGGCCACGAAGTCGGCTCCGAAGAGCAAGGCCGCTGCAAAGCCGGCGGCGAAGAAGGCCAAGGCTCCGGCCAAGCCCGCGAAGACAAAGGCGGCCACAAAACCTGCCGCCAAGGCGGCTCCGAAGCCGAAAGCCAAGACCGCCCCGGCCAAGCCCGCGGCAAAGAAGAAGGCGCCCGAGAAGAAAGTTGCGCCGAAACCTGCTTCGAAGACGGCTGGAACGAAGCCAAGCAACGCAGCCAGCAAGCTGATGGCCGCTGCAAAGAGCCGGGCCGAACAGGCGCGGACGACCGCAGAAGCAAAAACCGCCAAACGGGCTGCTCCTGCAAAGGCGGCCAAGGCCGAAGCCCCGAAGGCGAAAAGCGAGCCGGCGAAACCCGCCGCGCCGCGACCCAACTTCAAGGCAAAGGAATTCGTGGTTTACCCGGCTCACGGCGTCGGTCAGATCCTGGAGATCGAGGAACAGGAAGTGGCGGGCCACAGGCTCGAGCTTTTCGTCATCAACTTTGACAAGGAGAAAATGACGCTGCGTGTTCCGACCAACAAGGCAGGCGCGGTCGGCATGCGAAAGCTGTCCGATGCCAACGTCGTGGATTCCGCTCTGGAGACGCTGCGAGGCCGCGCGCGCATCAAGCGCACCATGTGGAGCCGTCGGGCGCAGGAATATGAAGCCAAGATAAACTCCGGCGACCTTATCTCGATCGCTGAAGTTGTTCGCGATCTCTATCGTTCGGAGCGCCAGCCGGAGCAGTCCTATTCCGAGCGCCAGCTCTACGAAGCAGCCCTTGACCGCATGGCCCGCGAAGTGGCCGCCGTCGAACGGATCGGCGAGGATGCGGCGATAGAGCGGGTCGAACAGGCACTGCAGGACACCGGCAAGCGCGGAGAGAAGACCCCGAAATCCGACGACGAGGCCAGCGAAGCAGCCTGATTGCCTTGACGGAACGACAGCAATGGAAGCCCGGCTCTCGAGCCGGGCTTTTTTGTTCCGAAACGGCACCTGCCGACAAAACGGAACGTTTTCTCCCACTCAGAGTTGATTTTGGAGGGAGATAAAACAAACGCGATGTCGCGCCAAAGCGGTAAATCAGGCGCTTTTCTGAACAAGCGGGGTGAACAGATGGCTTACATGGACACTCCAGAAACACAGCGGGCAAACCGCCGCTTCATGAAACAGGCGATGACGGTTCCGCTGCTCGACGAGGACAGGGAATTTGAGCTCGCTCGCCGCTGGAAGGAAAACCGTGACGAACAGGCCCTGCACGAGCTGACCCAGGCCTATATGCGTCTCGTCATTTCTCTTGCGACCCGCTTCCGCAACTACGGTCTGCCCTATGGTGACCTCATGCAGGAGGGGAATGTTGGCCTCATGCAGGCGGCCGCTCGCTTCGAACCGGAACGGGGCGTCCGCTTCTCGACCTATGCGAGTTGGTGGATCCGCGCGGCGATACAGGACTACATCCTGCGTAATTGGTCGATTGTACGTACCGGCACCACCGCCGCGCACAAGTCGCTCTTCTTCAATCTCCGCAGATTGCGGGCGCTGATCGCGAACGGCACCCGTCAAAATCTGACCGAGGAAGATCGCATCTTCATCGCAAAACGGCTCGGCGTCGGAACCGTCGACGTGGCAGCAATCGACGCGCGTCTGATGGCCGGAGATCGCTCTCTCAACACTCCCGTCGGCGATGCATCCAACGAAAGCACGGTGGAATGGCAGGACCTTCTGACTTGCGAGCGCCCGCTTCCCGATGAAGAAGTGATGGAAACGCACGACAGAGAACAGAGATCACAGTGGATCGAGGATGCTCTCGAGAGCCTCAATGAGCGCGAATTGACGATCATCCGGGAGCGGCGGCTGCAGGACAATGCAGTAACGCTCGAAACGCTTGGAGCCCGCCTTGGCATTTCGAAGGAACGCGTGAGGCAGATCGAGCATGCTGCGCTGAGGAAGCTGCGTGACGCATTGCTGGACAAGGTTCCCGACCCCGAAGAGGCAGGCCTCCTCGCCTGAAGAGCGCCTAGTCCGCCACGATCTTGAAACGCTCGCCGGCCACCACTCGCTGACCGGGCTCCAGCCCGTTCAACACGCGAAACCGGTCAGCCTGAAACTCCGAGTGAACCATGCGTGATGCGAGGGTGCCTATATTGTCGCCGGCCCTTGCGGTGACGATCCGTATCCGCAAGGGTTTTACGGCACGCGCTTCGGCCGCAGAAATCTTCCGGAAACTCATCACCATCTGACGCATCGCTGAATCGTACTGCTGCCTCGACTGCGGCAGCGTCCCCGTCAGGAAACGGTATACGCGATCCTCCGAGAACTCGATGGCGACAAGCCGCGCATTGTAGTCACCGATCTTCGTTGTAGCAGTCGCGGCTCTCATACCATTCACGGTGAACCTCTCGAGGCCACCAATCCGGATTCCCTGCGCCCACTCGTTCGCCAGGTATTGACCGATCTCCGTACCGGCGGCTTTCCTGCCAGCATCGAATTTCGCGACACTGCGTTGGGGTCCCTGGATTGCCACCTCAGACGGCGCATTTGTCACCGTGAAACCCGGCGGCGCTTCGAAGGAGAAACGGAGCACGGGGTGGATGAAGGTGCGGTCACGAACAACGCCCTCGGAAGGATCGTCCCCATAGAGCATGCCGTCGATCGCCGAGAGATACACATCGCGGGAACGGGTCAGCCCGGCCGGCGGGGCGCCCGCCTCCTGCGCGTGCCGCCTCGCCGCGGCAACCCTTTCGGGCGTAGCCGGATGGCTTGAAAGCCAGTTGCTCTGCGAAGCGTCATGCGCAGCACCGGCCATCTTCGATTCGAGCTGATCCTGGGCGTTCATTGAGTTCAGGAAATCGGCTGCGGCATACGGATCGTATCCGGCGTTTGCGAGATACCGGACGCCCAGCATGTCCGCTTCGTATTCCTGATCTCGCGAATAGCTGGCGAGGAACCCCTGGCCGCCAAGCCCGACGACCTGGTTGACGGCGTTGCTGCCGACAACCGCGCCGAGAACGGCGCCAAGGACCGATGTTCCGATGGCTGCCGTCTGCCGTTGCGCGGAGTGCCGCGCAGCGACATGGCCGATTTCGTGACCGATGACGCCCGCGAGTTCCGCTTCATCATTGACCAGCGCCATCAGTCCGCGCGTCACATAGACATAGCCGCCAGGCAGCGCGAACGCGTTGACGATCGGGCTGTCGAGCACCGTAACGCGGTAGGGACTGCTCGGCTGGTTTGTCGCCCGGACGATGCGCGCCGTTACCCCGGCGACGTAGGCGCCGAGCTTCTCATCCTCATATGCGCCGCCATAGGCTTTGAGAATTTTCGGATGCGCCTCGGCGCCCGCCTTGGCCTCCTGCGCGGAAGACATCAACGGCGCGATTTGTCTTTCGCCGGTCGCCGGATTGGTCGTACAGGCGGCGAGCACCAGCCCCGCGGAGACAAGCGGCAAGGCTGACGAAAACATCTTCTTCAAGAACACGGAAACTGACACCAGGTCCCTCGACTTCGTTCCGTTACGTCCGGCTACCCGGAATGGACGAACTAGTTCTCCCGTTCCAGGAACTCGATCTCCTCCGGATGGGTCACGGCAATCTCCGGTCCGTTGTACCGGTCCACCCAGCCGCGCACACGAATCTTCCGCCCCAAAAGGACAGACGCCGCCTCGTCGTCCGTGGAAAGGAGAGATGACCACGGCTCATGCTCCAGAAAGAGCCTAGCGTTCTTGTCGTTTACTGTCACCGTGAAGTCCTCTCGATAATCGTCGCCGAAGTTGAGATAGATGCGCCCACGCACCAACGCTGCGGAAGAAATCTCCCCTTCAACCAGTTCGAACCGGCCGACACGTTCGCCAAGAAGCGCTTCATTCGAAGCATCGCGAATATCGTAGAAGGGGTCCTGCCAGATCTCGAGACCGGCCCTTCGCGCACTTTGCTCCGCTTCCAGAAGTTCCAGGGCACATGCCCTGTTGTCCCGGAATGTGTAAACGCGGGCAAATCCGACTCGCAGCATTTCCCGCTGCAGCCACAATGCTTCTTGTCCCTGCCCCGCATAGACATGGGCGAGAATGCGGCCATGCCTGTCGATGCGGGCCCCGCCATATTTCAAGGTAATCGTCTTGTCGGCCACGAAGACGGCAAGAGCTTGCTGTGCCTCCTCCGCTTTCGGCCATGGCTCGAAACCCGCGCGCCCAAGTGGCAGCTTCGGGGCCTGAATGCCGGTCAGACGAACTTCCCGGCCGTCGTCCAGCAGAAGCGTGTCCCCGTCGATGACATCTTCGACCTGCAGACCTTCCTCCCCGGTCTCGAGATCGCATTCCGCCGCGCGCCCTGTCGCTGGGGAGAGCATTGGCAGCAGAAGCAGACAGAACCACGCCGCAGTCGCAAGGCATCGCGTTACTGACGCACGCCGACGCGTGGCAGCAACCAAAGTCAGACCATTCACTGTGTGCGGATCGCTCAGGCCGTCCCTCCGGATCGTGAAGCCTCGGTTCTCAGCGCGATGATCGCCGCCTCGGTACGATTGCGCACGCCAAGCGTTTGCAGGATCGCATTGACATGGAGCTTGACGGTCGCAATCGAAATTCCGAGAACCCGCGCGATCTCCTGATTGGAGCGGCCCTTCCCGATCTCGGCAAGCACTTCCTTTTGGCGGGGCGTCAGCTTCTGGTGGCTTGCCGCAGTGAAGGACTGAGAGGCGTCCGCAAGGCCGTCCGCCTGCGCCGTCAGCAGTATGTCGGGCACATACCGCCCGCCCATTTCCACGAGCCGGAGGGCACTCTCTACGAGATTGATGCCGATATTTTTCGGAATGAAAGCCGCAGCCCCGAGATCCATGACATCTCGAATGAAACCGGACGACACACGATCACTGAAGACAACCACCCTGGCTTCCGTCGCGGAGAGAACATCCTCGAGCAAAGCGATATCCGCAGGCGCGGTCGGACTGCCAATATCGATCAGAATCAAGTCCGAAGCGCTCTGGTCGGCCCCGTTGCCGGTGCGCGGCGGACAGACGACACGCACACTCCCGGCCGGATAGAGCCGGTTCGCGATTGACGACAGCCCCTCGCAAAAGATCGACTGCTCTCCGGTCACGAGTACACGCATTTACCCCTCCCCCGCACGAACAGCGCGCCGCCGATCACCGCCGGACCAGATATCCCATGAGCCGGACAGCTCCAGTTTCGATGGACAGGATCGATATCAACCTTTGAGCGTACCGCTAAATGTTTAGAGCCAATTGCGTGGTGGGGCAAAGGCCGCCGGGAAAAACGGCGCTCTCTGGAGATTGCAGGCGCGCGGCGGCTGACGTAGGTTTCGCGGCGCGGCGCGCTTTCTGGTAGGCCGCACCATTGCCATTGCGTCTTGTGACCCCGTAGCTCAGCAGGATAGAGCATCAGATTCCTAATCTGAGGGTCGCGCGTTCGAATCGCGCCGGGGTCACCACTCACATGTTCAACGCGGCCGAGGCCCTCTTCGCGCGCACGGAGCGCATGCCCCCGCGCCGTCAACCGACAAACGGCAATCGCTGTGTCCGAAGCCTCTGCCCGATCAGACAGGCATTGGCGGAGAGCCGGCTTATCGCGCTCAAATCGGAGCAGGGCGCGCTCACCAACTGGATGTCGCAAATGGCGCAAGGGATGCTCCACTGGTATAACTTTGTTGGTACCTGCTAAACCCAATATACAAAGATATCTTTGCATATGTCAACAAGAAATCTTGGTATTCGGACGTGGCCACAGTGAGCGCCTTGTTCCATCGGAAAATCTGCCGAAATTTGCCGGAAATCGTCAGATTGAAGAACCGGTCAGTGCCAGGATCGTGTCTCGGCGCGAGTGAAATCCCGTGACGGTCGCGGCACGCCTGACTCAGATACGCCGATTTCTTGGTCTTTCACAAAAGGACATGGGCAAGCGAGTCGGCGTCTCGGGCACGACCTGGCAGAATTATGAACTCGAGAACGCATCGCCCAATGCGCATGTGCTCGCGCATCTGTCGGGCGAGGGCTTCGACATGAACTGGGTGCTGACCGGCCAGGGCGACATGAGGGGCGGCGCGCCGAAGCTGGAAACGAAGGAGGCCGGCTTCTCCGAACTCGGACCGCGCGAACTCGCGCGTGACGAGATGGGCGGCGCGGGCCGGCACGTACTGGTGCCGCGGCTGACGCTCCGGACGATCGAAGGCGAGACGGGCGAACGAATGACGGTCGAGGAGCAAACCATGCTCGACGCGATTTCGTTTCGCCGCGACTTCATCGAGCGGGAACTGAAGGCCGGGACCGGGAACCTCGTCGCGGTCGAAATGCCGGACGACTCGATGCAGCCGACCTTCAATCCGGGCGACCTCCTCCTCGCCGACACCTCGGAACCGCACCTGCGCGGCAGCGGCGTCTATGTCTTCGCGAGCGGCGGCGCGCTGATGGTGAAGCGGCTGCAGATGAAACTCGACGGCGGCGTGACCGTTTCAAGCGACAATGCCGAACGCTACCCGCCCGAAGAGATTGAGCGCGACGCGCTCGACAGGGTAAAGATCGTCGGCCGCGTGATCTGGCGCGGCGGACGCCTCTGACGAAACCGGAACCCGCGCCGCAATGACCAGCCCCGCCCCCTTCGCCGCCGACGCGAAACGCATCCTCGTCATCAAGCATGGCGCCTTCGGCGACGTGATCCAGGCGGAAGGCGCATTGCACGACATCCGCGAGAACCATCCGGATGCCCATATCGCGGTGCTGACCATGCCAGCCTATCGCGCGCTGCTCGCACGCTGCCCTTATCTGGACGAGGTGATCGTGGACGAGCGCGCACCGCGCTGGCGCCTCGACAGGATGGCAGCACTCCGCAAGCAGCTCCGCGATCAGCGGTTCGACATGGTCTACGACCTGCAGAACTCGAAGCGCACCGCCTTCTACTACCGGTGGATGCTGAACGACCGGCGCTGGTCCGGCACGGCGAGAGGATGCAGCCATCCGCACCGCGCCGAGAACCCGAAGAAGATCCGGACGCTCGACCGCCTCGCCGGGCAGCTCGAGGATGCGGGCCTCACGATACGGCACACGCGAAAGCCCGACGTCTCATGGCTCGCGGACGACGTGACGGCGCTGCTCGAAAAGGCCCATGTGATGCGCCCCTATATCGTGCTGGTGCCGGGCTGCTCCGCACGCCACCCGCAGAAGCGCTGGCCGCACTACGGCGCACTCGCGGAGAAACTGATCGACGCGGGATACACCATCGTCATGGCGCCGGGACCGGACGAGATGGAGCTTGCGCGCACGATCCCCGGCATCCGCCTGACCGACACGCACGGACTTCTCAGCTGGTACGAACTGGCGGGCGTCTTCAAGCGCGCGCTCTTCGTCGTGGGCAACGACACGGGCCCCAGCCACCTCGCCGCGCATATCGGCACGCAAGGTCTCGCCCTCTTCGGAAACTACTCGCCCGCAGAGCGCACCGGCATCATCCGCGAGAACTTCGGCGTGATCGAGGTGGAAGACCTCGCCGCCCTTCCCGTCGAGCGCGTCTTCGACGAAGTGACGCGGCGGATCGAGGCTCACTCGAATTCGGTGTAGGACTTCTCTTCGACGATGGCCGAACCCGTGAGGAGATTGATCTCCTTCTTGAGCGCGGCGCGCTTGTCGTTCTGCTTGTAGACGGAGCGCGCAAGCTCGACGAACCTGGAACCGAAATCCTTGTCCGCCTCGCACTGGCGGATGTCGTCCTCGATCACCCAGAGTGCTTCGTTGACGGATTTGAGCTCGCCTTCGAGGCGGCGCATCTCCGCGCTGTCTTCGAGATTCGCCTTCCGCGCGTCTTCCAGAACGGCAAGCTCGTGACGGACATTTGCAAGCTTCGCGGCATCCGACATCCGTTCCGACTTGATGCGCAGAATGGTGATCTTGTCGATCAGCTCGCCGGGGCCGACCTCGATCATGACGGGCTTGGCGTCTTGCTTCTGTGACATGGAGGCTCCGGCGTGGCGGTTCTGAACCCGCTCCCTATAGCGCAAAGGGAGCGCCCGTGTCATCTCGCGCAATTCGTTAACGCCGTTTGGAAGAAACGCTTGCGCAGGCGCGGCCGCCCCCTGAAGATCGCGCCCTGACCGAAGCCATCGAATGCGAGGCCGATGTCCCTGATTTCCAGACTGCTGGACCATTTGCGCTCGAGCGACATGCCCGAGGAGCGCCATGCCGCGCGCGCATCGAGCCCCGTCCTCATGGTCGAGATCGGCGGCTATGCGCACAAGGCGCGCGACTGGTCGGCGGGCGGCGCCTGCATCGAGGGGTTCGCGGAAGCGGTGGCGATCGGAAACATCCTGAGCGGGCATCTCTACTGGGCGGACGACAGGCGCCGCCTCGGCTTCGCGGCCGAAGTGATGCGGCTCGATCCGGGCGGCGCGCTGGCGCTCCGGTGGCTCGACCTGCCGCTCGCGATCCAGCAGGAAATGGAAGCGCAGATCGGCTGAGCCCGCCGCTGCGTCAGTTGCGGAAGCTCCCCCAGACGCTAGGCTCTCCCCAAACGAAACCGAGGGAGAACGCCATGACGGACTACAAGACGCTCATCGTGGAGAAGGAAGGCGCAGTCGACTGGCTGACGCTGAACCGCCCGGACGCGCTGAACGCGATGAACCCGGAACTCGTGGACGAGTTGCAGGACTATTTCGGAAAGCTCTACACGGATCATTCGGTGCGCATCGTCGTCATCAAGGGCGCGGGCCGCGCCTTCTGCGCCGGACTCGACCTGAAGGACCGCTCGAACCGTGACGACAGCGGCGCGAGCGGCAGCCCGCAGGCAGGGCTCGTCTCCCAGCGCCGCATCAGCGAGATCGTGATGCGCATGCGCCGCTGCCCGCAGGCGATCATCAGCCTTGTGCACGGACCGGCCTGCGGCGGCGGCTTCGCGCTGGCGCTCGCATCCGACATAAGGATCGCAGGCAAGAGCGCGCGCATGAACGCCGCCTTCATCCGCATCGGACTGTCGGCCTGCGATATCGGTGTGAGCTACTTCCTGCCGCGCCTCGTCGGCGTCACCATCGCGTCGGAACTGATGATGACGGGCCGCTTCATCAATGCGGACCGCGCCGAGCGCGTCGGCCTCGTCTCGGAAGTGGTGGAGGATGACAGGCTGGAAGAAGCGGCGAAGCCCTACATCGAGGAAATGCTGACGACCTCGCCGCTCGGCCTGCGCCTGACGAAGGAATGCCTCAACATGTCGGTCGATGCGGGAAGCCTCGAGGCGGCAGTCGCGATGGAAGACCGGAACCAGATCCTCTGCGCGCAGACGCAGGACTTTCGCGAAGGCATTTCCGCCTTCCTCGAAAAGCGGAGACCGGAATACACGAACAGCTGACGATTTTCGGAGAGACGAAGAAGTGACTGCGCTGCAGTCGCTTGCCGCGCGAACGAAAACGGGCGCTTCGCTGCCCCGCGAAGCGGCCGCTCGTCCACCCAGGTCTCCCCCGCAGGGTGGAATGCGTGCCTAGAAGCTGAACACGAGGGACGCCGTGAGGTCGTCCACGTCGTCGGTATCCATGTCGTAATGCGTCCATTCGGTGCGGACCGACATGTGCTCGGCCACGGCGAATTCGGCACCCGCGCCGCCAAGCCAGCTTGTCTCGCGGCTGCTGCCGGGCTCGTCGTAATTGTGACCGCCGGCCTTGGCGTAGATGGCGACGCTGTCGTTGAGCGGCATACCGACAAGGAATTCGGCACCGACACTGTCGACGTCGCTGCTCACGCCGGCGACCGTGATGTCGGCGAGATCGGCATAGAACATCTGCACGGCGAGATACTGGTTGAGGCGATAGCCGCCGAAGCCGCGCCACGTCCAGTCGTCGTCATTGTCGGACCAGCCCCAGCCGAGACCGCCACCGACATAGAGACCGCGCTGGAAGGCCGTGGTGTTGAACTGGTTGGTGTCGTTCATCGTATCCTGGGCCGCCGCGCCGTTGGCGAAACCGGCGAGACCCACAGCGACGCCTGCGGCGCAGAGGATGCGTGTGAAGTTTTTCATTTCTCAGAGCCTCGTATCATTCACGAAACCCCCGCAAGCCCGCGCGGAGATTGACCGCCGTTGCCCGGCCGCGCAAGAGGCCGTTGCATGACGGCCATGCCAGATTTCCGCCGCAATTCGCGAAAAACCGTTGCAGCACAAGGCTTTTTCGCGTCATGCAAAATTATGGAGAGCGCGCGCGCCTTCTCTTTCGGGCGAAAGCGTGACCGCCGCGCAACAGGTTGTGTGAGTCAGCGTGAAGACGTAACGCGGGAGAGAATCGAAACGCGAAAGTTCCGTGAACGGAACTCAGGCAGGTTTCCGCCGCTCCATCTTGCCGCTGCTCATGTCGATGAGCGGCATCATGCGAACGGTGGACGTCGCCTTGGCGACGACGGTGCCTTCGGCGTTCTTCAGGTTTCCTTCGAGGAAGATGGTGGAGCGGCCCTTGCGCTCGATCCAGGCTTCGGCGACGAGAAGTCCCGGCATGGCGGGCGCGAAGAAGCTCACCTTGATTTCGAGCGACATGGGCGTCATCTCGAAATTGGTGGCGGCCATGGCGGCGCGCGCCATCGCCGCATCGATCCAGCCGGTGACGAAACCGCCCTGCACCACGCCGCCCGAATGGCACATGCGCATTTCCGCCTGGCACTCGATGGCGGCGCGGCCGGCCTCGCCGTCCATATACAGGGTACGGACGATCCCGAGGGAGCGGCCGAGACCGTCCTTCTCGTTGGGGTCGTCATCGAAGCGCTTTTCGGGGGCAATCGTGTCGGACATCTACTCTGCTTTCGTGGATTTCGGTGGCGCGAGTTTAGGCTTTTTCGGCCCCGCGCCGCGAGCCAATTCCGGTTCAGTGACGGGCCGCGTGCTGTCCGCCGCTGAACAGGGGCGGGGATAAGACGGCCTCGAAACGGGCGACTGTCACCGAACTGTCATGAAAACGTTACAAAGGGCGCGGGAGCGCGGCGGCTGGAAACTTGTCCCCGGTTTCGGGCGGTCCTGCTGGACGGGCGCGGCGCCCCGCGGGAGACTTGTCCCCGGGCCCCGGCGGGAGGGCGCCCAGAGAGCGAGGGGAGGACAAGTGCGGCGGGGATATCCTTATTTGAGCCTGAGGGCGCTTTTTCTTGTCCCCGCCCTCTTTTTGGCGGGACCGGGGATAAACGCCGCGGCGGCGGATACGGGCACCGTCATGAGCGAGGGCGAGTACCGCGAGGCGCTCGCCTTCATCGAGGGCACCAAGTCCGTCATGGCGGAGGCGGAAGCGGCGCTCGGGGAAGAGGTTGCACGCGAAGCCGCGGAGGCGCGGAGAGACGATCTGGGCTTGCGGCTTGACATGCTCCGCAGGCTGATGACAGCCGCCGCGCAGCGGGACCGGATCGGGGCACGGGGACTGGTGACGCCGGAGCGCGAACGCGCGCGCGACGTGATCGAACGGGCGGGCGCGATCGAGGACCCGCTTCAGGACTTGTGGACGGCCTGGTCGCGGAAGGCGCGCGGATTGCCTGCTCGCGCCTTTACCGAGCATACTCGCTGACGAGATGATTTTTGGGGGGACGATCCATGACACTTCGCGCACTTTTTCTTCTTTTGCTGCTGCCGCTCGTGGCGAGTTGCGGAACAGGCGGCAGGAAGGACATGAATGCCGCAGATGAGGCTGCTCGCAACATTCGCCCCACCGTCATGAGTTTCTCGGACATGACATTCACGCCGCTGGCTTTGCCGGGGCACTACACCGCCGATGTCACGGCCGCCGATCCCGTCTTCGACTTCGGCAGCGGCAATATCAGCTACTTCAAGGCTTTCGAATTGCCTGTGCATCACGAGACTTACATCTTCGAGACAATATCCGACTGGTATCACTACGACTGCTATCCTTGCAGCACGGGCTTCTTCTATGCCCATATCCAGTTTCTCGATGCCGACAAACAGCCGGTTGCACCGCCCACGATGATCGGGCCGGAAATACTGGACAAGCCGGAAGAGCCTATCAGACGACATCTTTCCGCTGTCGTATCGCCCGAGAGCGACGTGCGCTACGCGGTCGTCTACACGACGACGGCGGATGCGAAC
The DNA here is from genome assembly GCA_017642695.1 of Parvibaculum sp. Taxonomy (GTDB): domain Bacteria; phylum Pseudomonadota; class Alphaproteobacteria; order Parvibaculales; family Parvibaculaceae; genus Parvibaculum. The sequence continues at coordinate 84,447 of JAEPQD010000001.1, forward strand.
AAGGATGAGTGGTTCAAGTATGGCGGACCGACCATGGCGGCGGGTGGCGGCTTCTTCATCACCGTGCCGTACCAGCTCATCGAGCTGCACGGAACGCCGGTGGGGGTCATGAATGTCAGCCTGCGAACCGCAAAGGGCGGCGTCACGCCCTAGTCACGACCGCGCCGCGTCTTCCTCGCTGACGAATTCGGCGACGCAGAGAATCTTCTCGATCTTGTCGTCGCTCTCGCCGAAGGGAAGCAGCAGCACCGTGTAGTGGACGAAATTGCGGTCGCGGTAGAGCCAGCTCGCGGATGCCGTATGCATGTAGAGCGCGCGCTCGTTGGTGCAGATGCGGAGCGGCGTGAGCGCGACTTCCGCATTGGCGCCGAATATGTCCTGCGGCGTCATGCCGGAGGGATTGCCCACGCCGAAGAAGTCGGCGATCACCGAGCCGACGACGCGGTAGCGCCAGGTCTCGTTCGGAGCCACGTCGAGCATGAAGATGAGGGGGAGGTGCCTGCGGACCTCCATCGGGTTGAAATCCGCGCGGGAGGGAAAGCGGCGCGGGCCCCGCAGGCGCTCCCAGTAGTCGAGCACGGCGAGCGGCGCCTCGGCATGGAGATGCGCGCGGATCGTCTCCGGCGGACCCCAATATTGCGAAAGAACGGCCGGCAAAGGCGGTGCGCCCGTCTGCGCGGACTCCGCCAGCGCGGATTGCTGCTCTTTGTCCATGGTCGCCCCCCTCGCCCACCCCCGGGAAAAGGCAGTTTTGCCCGGGAGGGCTTAACGGGGGGTTACGGCGGAGATGACGAAACGACAAAGAAAGCAGGTTAGTCCGGAGACGGAGGAGTTGAACGGGAAAAGAGCAGATCATCTCGGAGGCGAACGAAACTAGCCGTCTCGAGACTCCATATCAGCAGGCAAACACCTATGCTGCCGACCCGATTCCGCAGTTTTGTGTGCCAAACGGCACTCAGGACGCTAACCTGCAAACACAAAGCAATAGTTGAGAGAAGGCTACATGACCGCCCCCTCACCGGAACGCATGATCAAGCAGGGCTTCTTACCGGAGAATCTACCCCCTGCCATCTCTTCCGTTGCCCTTTGGCCATTCTTCCAAGACCACGCCGGAGGATACCTGACTACACAGAAGGCTACCGGAGCCTTGTCACCTTACAACGCCAGCAAACGTGGCAACCAACGGCGCCTCTTCTCTCTCCCCCACCCTTCCTTTTTCTTTGATCAATCGCTCTTTTTTGAACGAAACTGGGATGTGCTGAAAACGTTGATGGAAACCTCACCCGGCTCCCTCTCTGTTCCCCAATCTCCGGTCGGAGGACCTCGCGCACTCAGAATTACTCCGCACTCAGAACTTCCCAAGCTCCGACTAAAGGCTCTTTCGCGATTCAAGTTTTGTCTGGTGACGGACGTAGCGCGTTTTTTCCCATCTGTTTACACCCACAGCATCCCCTGGGCGATCAATGGGAAAACGGAGTCCAAGAAAGATCCGAAGTACAACTCAGCAGAAGTTTTTGGGAATCGATTGGATTTCGCGTTTCGCCAAGCACAAGATCGCCAGACTGTCGGAATTCCAGTAGGCCCTGATACATCACGCGCCACATCAGAACTCATATTGAGTGCAGTAGATCGAAAGTTTCTCGAAAAATCGGGAAAGAAGACTGTCTATCTTCGGCACGTAGACGATTACTGGATCGGCGGGAACTCAATCGATGAATGCGAAAGACACCTAAGAGATTTGCGTGCATCACTCAAGGAGTACGAACTGGACATAAACGAGCTTAAGACAAAGATCGTGCCTACAAATCATGTGTTCGGAGACTCTTGGCCGTCTGAATTCGAAGAGGAATTGGTTAGCGCCTTCGGGGACGCTCATTTTGGAAGACGAAGAGATCCCGTTGCTGTGTTGGGTAAGATCATTGATACGTCGATCAGAGAAAATGACGACGGAATGATTAAACATGCGATTAGGAAGTTAGACGAACACCGGCTATGGGGTCGAAATTGGGAAATTCTCGAACACTTCTTAGCCCAAAATGCAGTTCAATTTACTCATTCGTTTGACTACTCGGCACGGGTAGTTGCGTGGCGAATTCGTATCGATGCGTCTTTTGATTCACGTCTGTGGAGCGACGTTGCTCAGTCAGTCGCGATGCAGGGCAGCGGGCTAGGTCGGGACTCTGAAGTTCTATGGGCGCTATGGTTATTGAAAGAACTGAAGGTCAAAATTCCAAAAAGAATCTCTGATTTAATAGTCAGAAATAACAATTCGTTGGTGTTGGGCTATTTAGCTCATCTGTATGCGAACGGACTCACACGCGATGGCGATCTTCGAGATAAGTTAGAAAACGTGGCAAACACTTCAAAAATTTCTGGGGTTCATTGGCCGCTGATATTGGAGATGGAGCACTTGGAAATAGGTCGTCGAATTGATGCACTTCGCCAAGAAGACTCCCCGGCAACTACTATTTTAAAGGGAACCGGCGCGTCACTAGTAGATTGGGACGCCGCACCGAAGGTATTTGAAGAGGAGGAAGGCAATGATGCCCCTCTTCATGCAATCGAAGACTATACCTCTGATTACGACTTCGACGATGAGGATGATGAGGACGACTTCGACGATGAGGACGACCCCTTTTAGATGTTCTGAACCTGCCAGTGACCCTTCCCCCTCGACATCCTCCCCGTTTTCCTCCATATTCCGCGCCGCTTACTGACAAAATTGAAGGCAGCGGGAAGCGGCCCGGGTAAGCGTCTTGCGGCCCATGACGCGGGCAAGATTGACGCTGCGGCGGCGGGGGCTTAAGCCCTTTCCCTGTGGCGTCCGGCCCATGCCGGGCCTGCCGGACATCCATCGAAGAAAGACGTGGATGGCCCGGATAAACCGGGCCATGACGGTGAGTTGAGAAGCTGTGCCGGAGCCCGCCCAAGCCGCTTGCGGCGAGGTGGATTGGGTCCCGGCAACAAGTGCCGGGATGACACTGAGTATTTTCCGGAACGACCCGAGTTTTTAGAGACACCTCGACGTACAGAAACAAAGCCTCGACCGAAGGAGCGCGCCCATGCCGAGCTACAAGGCCCCCGTGGAAGACTTTCTCTTCCTGTTTCACGAGCTGCTGGAAATCGACAAGCGCAAGGAAGTGCCGGGCTTCGAGGAGCTGACGCCCGACATGACGCAGGCGATCCTGGAGGGCGGCGCGAAGTTCTGCGAGGAAGTGCTGCAGCCGCTGAACCAGGTGGGCGACGAGCATGGCTGCACGATCGAGAACGGCGTCGTGCGCACGCCTCCCGGCTTCAAGGAAGCCTTCCAGAAATATTGCGAGGACGGCTGGAACCGCCTCGGCGCGCCCGTGGACGCGGGCGGCGCGGGGCTTCCCTCCGTCATCACCTTCGCCTTCACGGAAATGGGCATGTCGGCGAACCAGGCCTTCTCCATGTATCCGGGCCTGACGACGGCGGCTTACTCGGCGCTCTGGGCGACGGGCGAACCCTGGATGAAGGAACATGTCGCGAAGAAGATGATCTCCGGCGAATGGACCGGCACCATGTGCCTCACCGAGCCGCATTGCGGCACGGACCTGAAGCTGATGAAGACCAAGGCCGTGGAGCAGGAAGACGGCACCTACCGCATCACCGGCACGAAGATCTTCATCTCGGGCGGCGATCACGACATGACGGACAACATCATCCACATGGTGATCGCGAAGGTGCCGGACGAGGACGGCAAGCTCGCGAACGACCTCTCGACCGTCAACTTCTTCATGGTGCCGAAGATGCTGGTCGACAAGGAGACCGGCGAGATCACCGGACGGAACGGCGTCTCCTGCGGCTCCATCGAGAAGAAGATGGGCATCAAGGGCAACGCGACCGCGGTGCTGAATTTCGACGAGGCGGTGGCCTATCGCCTCGGCGGACGCCCGCCGGAAAAAAAGACGGAAACCGGCGAGGTGAAGAAGTCGAAGTCCGCCGGCATGGCCGGCATGTTCGGCATGATGAACGGCGCGCGCATGGGCGTCGGCATCCAGGGCATCGCGATCGGCGAGGTCGCCTATCAGAACGGCGTGACCTACGCGAACGAACGCCTCGCGGGCCGCGCGCTCACGGGCGCGAAGAACCCCGACGGACCGGCGGACCCGATCATGGTGTTCCCGGATGTGCGGCGGCTCCTCATTTCGTCGCGCTCTTTCGTGGAAGGTGCGCGCGCGCTCGCCATGTATGTCTCGATGCTGTTCTCGCTCCAGATCTTCGGCAAGGACGAGAAGGAGCGCGAGGAAGCGGCCGACATGGCGCAGCTCATGACGCCGATCATCAAGGCCTTCTTCACGGACAAGGGCTTCCAGGCGGCGAACGACTCGATGCAGGTGTTCGGCGGGCACGGCTATGTGCGCGACCACGGCATGGAGCAGTTCGTGCGCGACGCGCGCATCAACCAGGTCTATGAGGGCGCGAACGGCATCCAGGCGCTCGACCTTGTCGGCCGCAAGATGACCGCGAAGGGCGGCCGCGCGACCATGACCTTCTTCGCGAAGATCGAGGAGTTCATCAAGGAGAACGAGAACGACGCCGAGATGAAGCCCTTCGTGGAGCCGCTCCGCGCCGGCTACAAGCGCCTCGGCGAGGCGGCCGGCTGGCTGATGGAGAACGCGCAGAAGAACTACGACCATGCGGGCGCCGCCTCCTACGACATGCTGAACATCTTCGGCACGGTCGCGCTCGGCTGGATGTGGGCGCGGATGGCGAAGGTCAGCCTCGCGAAGGTGAAGAGCGGCGAAGGCAACCAGGAATTCTACAAGCGCAAGCTCACGCTGGCGCGCTACTGGATGGAGCGCGAAATGCCGATGACGTCGGGCTGGCTCGAACGCGCCAAGCAGGGCGCCGACGGCTACATGGAGCTCGACGCGGCCGCCTTCTGAGGCTTCGCTTGATGTATTGCAGGAAGGGCGCTCTTCGGAGCGCCTTTTTTGTTTGGGCACGCAGAGGCGCAGAGCCGAAGAGAAGGTTTGGCACGCGAAGACGCGGAGGCGCGGAGAAGAGAAGGAAAGAAAGGGAATGGCGCTTCGCGCCGAAAGAGACTTCGCGCCGCGGGCGCAACCCCTTCTTTCCCTCTCCGTGTCTCCGTGCCTCCGTGTGAAATCATCTTCCCTCCTCTGCGCCTCTGCGTGCCAATTGCTTCTTCTTCGCGCCTCCGCGTCTTCGCGTGCCCAACCTTCCCTGCGGCTTTGCGTGAACCCCTTCACTTTCTTCTCAGTTGACGGACGATGCTTCCGGCGCGACAAAGCGCGCATGACGAGCGAACTCACATTCACGCGCGTGACACCGGCCGACCGCGAAACGCTGGAAGGGCTGGTGCGCGACTATTACGCCTATGACGGCCACGACTATGTGGAGGCCGAGCAGGGCCCGGCGCTGGACCTCGTCTGCCAGGGCGCCGCGAATTCGCTCGCCTGGCTGATCCATGGCGGGGGCGAACTCGCGGGCTATCTGATCCTCACCACCGGCTTCTCGGTCGAATATGGCGGCACCGACGGCTTCATCGACGAGCTGCATCTCGTGGAGGCATTCCGCGGGCGGGGCCTCGGGGCACACGTCATGGACTTCGCGGAGAAGGCCGGACGGCAAGCGGGCATCCGCTACCTCCATCTCGAGGTGGAAATCCACAACGCCCGCGCGCGGCGGCTCTATGACGGGCGGGGCTATGTCGATTCCGAGCGCACGCTGATGTCGAAGCGGCTGGTGGAGTGAGGAAGAAGGCGGCACGCAGAGGCGCAGAGCCGCAGAGTAGGTTTGGCACACGGAGGCACGGAGGCGCGGAGAAGAGAAGGAAAGAAAGGGAATGGCGCTTCGCGCCGAAAGAGACTTCGCGTCACCACACCCACAGGTGTCATCCCGGCGAAAGCGCCAACCACCCACCCGCCCTCGGGGGCGGGTCGAAAAATTCGAGCGCGCGAAGAATTTTTCGGGGCGGGGGAAAGCGGCGATATCGAGCCCCCGCCCCAAACGGGCTGCGCCCGTTTGACTCTCCCCGAGGGGAGGGTGGAAAGAGAGTCAGCACTGCCCGCCGGTTTGCCCATTTCCCCTGCGTCGGATAGCTTGCGCGCCATCGAAATCAGTCCTTCAGGGGGAACGCAAACATGAAAAATCTCTTCAGCGTCGAGGGCAAGACCGTCCTCATCACCGGCGGCTCGCGCGGCATCGGCGAGATGATCGCGACAGGCTTCGTGGAGAACGGCGCGAAGGTCTACATCACCGCGCGCAAGGCGCAGGCCTGCAACGAACTCGCGGAGGAACTGTCGAAGAAGGGCACCTGCATCTCGCTGCCCTTCGATCTCGGCACGCAGGACGGCATCAAGGGCATCACCGCCGAACTCGGCAAGCGCGAACCGAAGCTCGACGTCCTCATCAACAATGCGGGCGCGGCCTGGGGCGAGCCGATCGACGAGTATTCGGAAAGCGGCTGGGACAAGGTGCAGAACATCAACCTGAAGGGCGTGTTCTTCCTGACGCAGGCGCTGCTGCCGATGCTCAGGAAATCCGCGAGCGCCGACAATCCGGCCCGCGTCATCAACACGGCGAGCGTCAACGGCATCGAGCCGCCGGAGCTCGAGACCTATGCCTATTCGTCGTCGAAGGCGGGCGTCATCATGCTGACGCGGCATCTCGCGAAGCGCCTCGCGCGCGAGCACATCCTCGTCAACGCCATCGCGCCCGGCCCCTTCCCGAGCCAGATGATGAAGGCGACGCTGGAGAGCTTCGGCGACGCGATCAAGGCGGGCAATCCGCTCGGCCGCATCGGCACGCCGGAAGACGCGGCGGGCGTCGCGATCTTCCTCGCCTCGCGGGCTTCCGCCTACACGACCGGCGCGACCATCCCCGTCGATGGCGGTTCGGCGGAGGTTTGAGGAACCCTCAAAACAACATGTCACCCCCGGGCTTGACCCGGGGGTCCAGGGCGACAGGTGAAGGCGGCTGCCGCTACACCGAAGAGTCTTTGTGAAGAAGGACGCCGCTCGCGCGGCTACTGGATTGCCGGGTCAAGCCCGGCAATGACATCTACTTTTTGAAACGGACAGCCCACCACGCGCGCGCCTTCGCCCACCAGCGGCGGAGGCGCGTTTGCTTTGCGGGCGCATCGAAGACCGGCGCTTCCGCATCCTGCGCGAGCATTTCGGGGAGCGCCTCGGAAACAGCGGGCTCCGTGAAGGGACGCTCGGGCGCGGGACGAACGTCGCGCCGCGGCCCCGTCGCGCGCACCGCGGCGGAGACGATCGCATCCGCGATGGCGGGCACGAGCGCGAGCGGCATGTCGTGGCCCATGCCCTCGACGATGCGCATTTCCGCGCCCTCGATATTCGCCGCCGTGTCGAGCCCGGCCGCGACCGGCACCAGCGGATCGTCGGCGCCGTGCAGCACGGTCGCGGGGCAGGAAATGGAGCGAAGCTTCTGGCGCCGGTCGCCATCCGTCATCACGGCGGCCATCTGGCGGACGACGCCGGCGGGGTAATAGGCGCGCGCCGCATCGCGCTCGACCCATTCGCGCAAGGTTTCCGCATCGGTCGGGAAACCTGGACTGCCCAGCGTCTCATAGGTCTTCACGCCGCGCGCAATAATGGCGCTGCGGTCGTTCGGCTGCGGCGCGGGCGAGAGAAACAGGCTGTAGACGCGGGGCTTGCCCGGCGGCAGCAGCGGATTGCCGGAGCTCGACATGATGGAAGTGAGGGAGAGCGTGCGCTCCGGGAAATCGGCGGCGACATGCTGCGCGATCATGCCGCCCATGGAAGCGCCGACGATATGCGCGTGTTTCACGCCGAGCGCGTCGAGAAGCCCGTCGGCATCCGCCGCCATGTCGGCCAGCGAATAGGGCGCGAAGGCGGACTTGCCCTCGAAGAGCGAGAAGAGCGCGTCGGACCAGACAAGGGCGCGGTCGCGCTCGATGCGGGAGGAAAGGCCGACATCGCGATTGTCGAAACGGATGACACGGTAGCCGCGCGTCACGAGTTCGTCGCACAACGCGTCCGGCCACTGGGTGAGCTGCGCCCCGAGCCCCATGATGAGGAGCACGGTTTCGTCCCTCTCGGAACCGAAACTCTCGTACTCGATCTCGATTCCGTTGGCGTGAACCTTCGGCATGCGCAGGATGCTCCGCTGTCGCGCATCCTCCCCTCTTCAAGTATGGGGATTCGCAACGGCGGTGCCAAGGTGGTCGAGCACAGACATTGCCGCCACCCTCCCCTTGGGGAGGGTCGAAATTCGTGAAGTGGAACGAAACGAATTTCGGGGCGGGGGCAAACATTGCCGCACCCCCGCCCCGAGAAATTCTTCGCGCCGCTCGAATTTCTCGACCCGCCCCCAAGGGCGGGTGGGCGTTCGATTCAGCGTCCGGCCCTTACTCCGCTGCCTTGCTCTGCAGCGCGTGAAGCGCCATCAGCATGCCGTGGGCGACGCCCTCGGCGGAAGCGGGGTTCTGCCCGGTGACGACGCGGCCCTCGCGGCAGACATGGCGCTCGAAGGGCTTGCCGCCCTCGAAGCGCGCGCCGAGACCGCGAAGTTCCGTCTCGAGCAGGAAGGGTACGATCTTGTCCTTGCCGGCCTTTCTTTCCTCCTCGTCGGTGAAGGAATTGATGAGCCGGTCCTTCACGAAGGGCGTGCCGTCGGACAGGCGCACGCCGACAAGGCCGGCGGGTCCGTGGCAGACCGCGCCGATGACGCCGCCCTTCTCGTAGACTTCCGCGATGAGACGGATAAGCGCGTCGTTCTCCGGCATGTCCCACATGCAGCCATGGCCGCCGGGGAGATAGACCGCGTCGAAATCCTTGGCGTTGAGGTCGCTGACGGGCTTCGTGTTGTTGAGCGCCTTCACGGCGTCCGCGTCGTCGAGAAAGCGGCGGACGGAGGCGGCGCGCTTTTCCTTGTCGTCCGGCAGGCTGCCGGGATCGGCGGGCGGCTCGCCGCCCTCGATGGAACCGAGCGTCACCTCGGCGCCGTCGTCCAGAAATTCGTAATAAGGCGTCGTCATCTCCTCGTAGTGGAAACCGGTCTTCTCGCCGGTGTCGCCGAGTTCGCCATGGGAGGTGAGGACGATTGCAATGCGTGACTTCGCCATCTCTCGCTCTCCTTTCTCATTCCGGAAAGCGTCTCGCGGCTGACCGCGAAACGCGGCGCCCCCTTGAGAAAGGAGATAGGTCTCGCGAGGCCCGTGAAAACCCGTGGCGCCGCGATGGGAGGATGTTTCGCATAATGCCTGCCCACGTACCTGTAACGTGTCATCCCGGCGAAAGCCGGGATCCATGGGCGACGCTACATATGACGCACCTCAGATGGACCCCGGCTTTCGCCGGGGTGACACCTGAAATGAAAGGCAGGCAGGAGGAAGGGTTACTCCGCCGCGGCCTTGCGTTCCGCCGCGCGGGCGTGACCCGCGATGAGTTCGACGTAACGCGGGCAGAGCTCGACCGGCAGGTCGTGGCCCATGCCCTCGATCACGACATGCTTCGCGCCGGGAACGGACTTCGCCGTGTCCTCGCCGCCCGACGGCGGCACCAGCGGATCGGAATCGCCATGCACGACGAGGAAGGGCACGCGCACCTGCTTCAGTTCCTCGACGCGGCTGCCGTCGCCGACGATGGCAGCATATTGCCGGACGGCGCCTTCCGGGTAGTACATGTGATCGAACTCGCGCGCGCAGCGCTCGTAAAGCGCCTCGTCCGACATCGGATAGGCCGGGCTCTGATAGACGCGGCGGCCCTTCATGCGGTGACGGATCACGTCCTCGCGTTCCTCGGAGGCGGGCTGCGCCTGCAGCGCCTTCATCGCCTCGTCGCTCGCTTTCGGCAGATCGGGATTGCCGGTGGTCGACATGATCGAGGTGACGGAGAGAAGCCGCTCCGGGAAATGGATCGCCATGCGCTGCACGATCATGCCGCCCATGGAAATGCCCATGACATGCGCGCGGTCCAGCCCAAGCGCATCCATGAGGCCGATCCCGTCCGCCGCCATGTCGCGAACCTTGTAGGGAATGTCGGGCGCACGGCCCTCGCGGACCGCCTTCGCGACGTCCGACACATTCGGCAGGCCCTTGAGCTTCTCCGTCTTGCCGACATCGCGGTTGTCGTAGCGGATGACGCGGAAGCCTTCGGCGCGGAGGCCCTCCATCAGTTCTTCCGGCCAGCTCAGCATGGTCGAGGTATAGCCGTTGACGAGAAGGAGGGGCGTCGCCCCTTCGGGCCCGCGATCCTCGTAGTTGAGGGTGATGCCGTTCGCCTTCACCGTCTTCATGTTCACGGCCATGCGCTTACTCCGCGGCCTGGGCGCGCGAGGCGCGCTTTGCCGCCGCCTCGATGGCGTCCGCGAAGGTGTCCACCAGCGCGAGCGGGAAGTCGTGGCCCATGCCGGGGATTTCACGAAGCTCCGCACCCGGAATGCTCGCCGCCGTGTCGCGGCCGCCCTCGACGGGGACGAGCGGGTCGTCGACACCGTGCAGCACGACGGTCGGCACCTTGATCTTCTTCAGCTTCTCGCGGCGGTCGCCATTGGCGACGATAGCCGCCATCTGGCGGGCGACGCCGACCGGATAGAGCGAGCGGTTGACGTCGCGCGTGACCCACTTGCGGAGCGTCTCGTCGTCGGTCTTGTAGCCGGGGCTGCCGATCGTGTTCCAGGCGAGGATGCCGCGCTCGATCGCGGCGGGAATGTCGCCTTCAGGCGCGGGCGTCATGAGGACGGCCATGGCTTCCGGTTTGCCCTGTGGCACTTCCGGGTTGCCGGTGGTCGACATGATGGAGACGAGGGAGAGCGTGCGGTCTGGATGGTTCGTCGCGACGAGCTGCGCGATCATGCCGCCCATGGACGCGCCGACGATATGGGCCTTCTTCACGCCGGCGGCATCGAGCACACCGACCGCGTCCTTCGCCATCTCGTCGAGCGAATAGGGCGAGGTCGCGGGCTTGCCCGCCATCAGCGCGCCGAAGATTTCCGTCATGTCGGGCATGCCGAGATCGTCGAACTTGTGGGAGAGACCGACATCGCGATTGTCGAAACGGATCACGCGGTAGCCGCGCTTCACGAGTTCGTCGCAGAGCTCGACCGGCCACATGGTGAGCTGCGCACCGAGCCCCATGATGAGGAGGACCGTTTCGCGGTCCTCCGGGCCGAAGCTTTCATATTCGATATCGATGCCGTTCGCCTTGACCTGCGGCATGGGCCGTCCCTCCCTGAATGTCTCTGGTTATTGCGTTGTTTTGCGGAAAGCCTAGCAGCACTCTTGCGCCTGCCGCACCTCAAACGATACTAATGCGGGACATTAAAGCGGCGGGCCGCAAGGCATGCAAGAGAGCCGCGCACGGAGGACACCGCCCATGACGCTCGACTACGATCTCTTCTGGTCGTTCCGCTCGCCCTATTCCTACCTCGTGACGAAGCGGCTCCTCGAATTCGAGCGCGACTACGACGTGAAGGCGAATGTGCGGCCGGTCTATCCGATCGCGGTCCGGATTCCCGGCTTCTTCAAACAGGTGAACCCGCTATGGCCGCCCTACCTGCTGAAGGACACGGTCAGGATCGCCGAGATAGAGGGCCTGCCCTACGCCTGGCCCTCGCCCGACCCCATCGTCATGGACATCAAGTCCGGCGAGGTACCGGCGGAGCAGCCCTATATTTCGCGGCTCACGCGCGCGGGCGTGCTGGCGGCGGAGCGCGGCAAGGGCCTGCCCTTCCTCTACGAGGTGTCGAGCATCATCTTCGGCGGCGTGAAGAACTGGCACGAGGGCGAGCATCTGCGTGACGCCGCGAAGCGCGCGGGCCTCGACATGGACGACCTCGACGCCACGGCGGAGAAGGAAAAGGACCGGCTCGAAGCGAAAATCGCGGAGAACGAAGCGGCGCAGAAGGCGGCCGGCCACTGGGGCGTGCCGCTGATGGTCTTCGAGGGCGAACCCTTCTTCGGGCAGGACCGCTTCAGCCACCTGAAATGGCGGCTGGAGAAGAAAGGCCTGAAGAAGCGCGGCTAGCGCGTACTCACCAGCCCGAGCTGCGCGGCGATGGCGACGGCATGCGCCCGCGTGCGTGCGCCCAGCTTCGTAACCACATTGTCGAGATGATAGCGCACCGTCGTCGGCCGGATGCCGTTCCGCGCCGCGATCTCGGCCTCGCGGAACCCCTGCGCGGCGAGCTGCAGGCAGTCATGCTCGCGCGGCGTGAGCGCGGCGCGATCCTCCTCGCGCGCGGTCCCGCGCTTCGCAAGCCGGTCCTGCAGCGCGGTAAAGACATGGCCCGCGAAAAGGAGGTGCGGTGCGGCCGCCTCGATGATCGCCTCCACCTCGTCGAGCGGCTGCGGACCCGCAAAGCCGAGCATGGCCGTGCGGGCGTGCGGCAGCCGCACCGGCACGACGAGAACGGCGTTGAAGCCTTGCGCCCGCATCATCTCCGCAACCTCCTTCTGCTCGCCGCTATAGGGCCGGCGGTGACGGCGGTGATCGTCATAGAGGCTGATCGCGAAGGGAAGATGCTCGAAGCGGCAGCGAATGTTGAGCGGCATGCGGAGCGCGACGCCGCCCTCCCAGAGCGCGGCGACGATCTCCGCCGGCCAGCCCTGGCGGCGGAGAAAGGCCTCGGCGGCGGGCTCCCGCAGCGGCGAGGCGACATCGCCCGTCCAGATCGCGCGGGGCATGGCGATAAGGGCGGAGAGCTCCCCGAGCGCCGCCTCGGCGGGACCAAGCTGCCTCGCCCCGGCAAGCGCGAGGACCGCCGATTGCAGCGCCGCGGCATCGACCGCCGCCCTGCCCCGCCGCCTGTTCCTTGCCCGCGCGACCGCCATTTTCGGACCCTGCAGTTTTCGAGGGGACGCGAGGAGTTTTATATCCGATATTGCAGAACGGAAAGGCGAAGTTCAGCTGCTGGACCCTGAGTAAAGGGAGGGCTAGCCTCGCCATCCCGACCCGAGGCCAGAACGGACCCCCAGGCATGCAGCGCGATCTCGAAGCCATGAGCGCCACCGACTACGACCTCGTGATCGTGGGGGGCGGCATCACGGGCGCGAGCACGGCCTGGGACGCGAGCCTGCGCGGGCTGAAGGTGGCGCTGCTCGAAAAGGACGACTTCGCCCATGCGACGACGTCGGGCTCCTCGAAGCTCGTGCATGGGGGCTTACGCTACCTCGTGAATGGCGAGCTCAAGCTCGTGCGCGAGTCGCTCCGCGAGCGGCGCATCTGGGAGAACGTCGCACCGCACATGGTGCATCCGCTTCCCTTCGTGCTGCCGACCTATGGCTGGGGCATGAAGGGGCCGATCGTGCTTGGGCTAGGGCTGGCGCTCTACGACCTTCTCGCCTTCGACCGCAACTGGCTCTCCGACGACGACAAGAAGCTGCCGGGCTTCCGCCGCATCTCGAAGGGAAAGGCGCTCGACCTGATGCCGTCGCTGAAACGCGAGGGACTGACGGGCGCGATGATCTATTACGACTGCCAGATGTTCGCGCCGGAACGGCTCTGCCTCGAATGCATCGAGGGCGCGGTGGAGTACGGCGCCGATGCCGCGAATTATGCCGAGGTGACGGGGTTCACGAGCGAAGCCTCGATCAAACGCGGCGTGAAGGTGACGGGCGTGACGGTGATGGACAAGCTCACCGGCAAGCTCCACACGATCCGCGGCCAGGTGGTGGTGAACGCGGCCGGCCCCTGGGCCGACAAGACCATGGCGCTTGCCGACGACACGCCTGCGCGCCGCCTGATCCGCTCCAAAGGCATCCACATCATCACGCGCGATCTTTCCGGCGAGAACGCGCTCGCCGTGCAGTCGAGCATCGGCGGGCACTTCTTCGTGATCCCCTGGCGCGGCCACACGATCATCGGCACGACCGACACCGTGTTCGAGGACGACCCGGACGAACTCGGCGTGACGGAAAAGGACATCGCGGATTTCCTCACCGTGGTGAACGACGGCTTGCCCGGTCTGAACCTCCGCCGAGAGGACGTGATCCACTTCTATGCCGGCATCCGCCCGCTGGTCGACACGACGCCCGAGGAAGTGCCCGGCGCGGAGACGGCGGGCGAGAGCACGAAAGAGGCAGAGAAGAAGGACAGCTACAATGCGAGCCGCGCGGCGGAGGTCTACGACCATGCGCCGGAGGAAGCGATCGACGGACTGATCTCCGCCATCGGCGGCAAGTGGACGACGTCGCGCCACCTCGCCGAACAGGTGGTGGACCTCGCGCTGAAGAAGCTCGGGAAGAGTGCAAACTGCGAAACGCAATGCACGCCGGTCTATGGCGGCGACATGGCGCGGCTGAAGACCTATGTCGAGCGTGCGCAGAAGCGCCACAGCCATCTTGCGCCGGACGTGGTGGAGAACCTCGTCAATTTCTACGGCAGCCGCATCGACGAGGTTCTGGCGACGGCAGACGAACGGCAGGGCGAGCGCGAGGTGCTGCTGAAGCGGCTCTCGCCCGAGACGACGACCATCGGCGTGCAGGTGGTGCATGCCGTGCGGCACGAAATGGCGCTGCATCTGGACGATGTCGTCTTCCGGCGCACGGGGCTCGGCACACTCGGCCATCCCGGCGTGCCCGCGATCAAGCAGGCCGCCGAACTGATGCGCGGTGAACTCGGCTGGGACGAAACGGAACTCGCGAACGAGATTTCCGGCACGGTGCGCCTCTTCGAGACGATACCGGCGAAGTGAGGGAGGGAAAGGGATGAGCGGGGGAGGAAGACCGCATGTCGCGGCGGTGGTAAACCCGCGCTCGGGCGGCGGCCGGACCGGCCGCGCCTGGCGCGTGATTTCCGAAACGCTGGAAAAGAAACTCGGGCCCGTGCGCACGCATTTCACCGCCGCGCCCTCGACCCCGCATTTCCTGCCCGCCGCCGACCTGACGCGCAATGCTCTGAAGGAGGGCGCGCAACTCGTGATCGCGGTGGGCGGCGACGGCACCATCGACGAGGTGGTGAACGGCTTCTTCGAGGCGGGCGCCCCGATCAACCCGGAAGCGCATCTCGCGATCCTCAACGCGGGCACCGGCGGCGACTTCCGCCGCACCTTCGACCTGCCCGAGGAGACAGCGGACTGCGTCGCCCATATCGCGAGCGGCAATACGCGCCGGATCGACATCGGCAAGCTCACTTTCATCGCCGAGGACGGACAGGAGACGGACCGCTATTTCAACAACATCGCGAGCTTCGGCCTTTCCGGCGAAACCGTGCGCGCAGTGAACGACGCGACCTGGCAGAAATCGTTCGGCGGCAACTTCACCTTCACCTGGGCGACGCTGATGACGGCCTGGCGCCACAAGCCGCGGGCCGTGCGCATCGAGACGGATCAGGGCTTCGACGAGACCATGAATATCGGCCTTGCCGCCGTCGCCAACGGGCGCTTCTTCGGCAGCGGCCTGAAAGTCGCGCCGGACGCGGAGCCCGATGATGGGCTGTTCGATCTCGTGATGATGCGCGATCTCTCCTTCATGGACCTGCTGAAGGGCGGCAAGGACCTGCGCGAGGGTACGCATGTCAATGGGCCGAAGGTGAAGGTGGTGCGCGCGCGGAGCGTGACCGCAACACCGATGGGCCCGGAGCCGGTGCTGATCGATGTCGACGGCGAGGGGCCCGGGCGGCTTCCCGCACGGTTTGAAATCCTGCCCGGCGCGCTGACGCTCCGGTGCTGACAAGAAGACAAGGAACGGGAGAAACGAGCATGACCATCGACCGCGGCACGCTGCGCTGGAACGGCTGGGGGCCCGTGAAACAGGAGAACCCGCTGCCGGGCGATGCGCCGCAATGGGGCTGGATCGAGGAGACGCTTGGCGTGTCGCGCCTGCCTTCGACGCCCGCTGTCATGCTGCACGATATCCGCCTGCCGCATTGCCGGCTCACCGACGCGCAGCTCGGCAGGCTGCGCGAGATCGTGGGCGAGAACCAGCTTCGCACCGACGACTACGAACGCGCCTTTCATGCGCGCGGCAAGTCCTATCACGACCTTCTCTATGTGCGCGCGGGCAAGCTCGACATGGCACCCGACGCCGTCGTCTATCCGAGGAGCGCGGACGAGGTGCTCGCGGTCGTGAAGCTCTGCGCCGACGAGGAGATCGCGCTCATTCCCTATGGCGGCGGCTCGTCGGTCGTTGGCGGCATCAACGCCATCTCGAAATCGCTCGGCGGCGCCATCCTCACCCTCGACACGACGCTGCTGACGCGCATCATCCAGATCGACAAGGTGTCGATGACGGCGCGGATCGAGGCGGGCATCTACGGGCCGCAACTCGAGGAACAGTTGCAAACCCACGGCGTGACGCTCGGTCATTATCCGCAGAGCTTCAACTATTCGACACTGGGCGGCTGGATCGCGGCACGCGGCGCGGGCCAGCAGTCGAACCGTTACGGCAAGGCGGAGAAATGGCTTGTCTCGGCGAAGCTCGCGACGCCAAAGGGCTTCTGGACGACGGAAGCAACGCCCGCTTCCGCTGCGGGGCCGAACCTCAACCAACTCGTCGCGGGATCGGAAGGCACGCTCGGCGTGATCGTGGAAGCGACGGTGAAGATCCACGACCTGCCGGAGCGCAAGGACTATCGCGGCTATCTCTTCAAGACATTCGCGGCAGGCGTCGAAGCGGCGCGCCGCATCAACCATGCGGAAATCCCGGTCGCGATGGTGCGCCTGTCGGACGCACCGGAAACCTATTTCTTCCAGACCTTCTCGTCTTCGTCGTCGGGCGGCCTCAAGTCGAAGCTGCAGCGCGCCTATCTGAAGATGAAAGGGTTCGATGAAGCGCCCTGCCTCATGCTGATCGGCCACGAGGGACCGAAGGACACCGTGATCTGGGCGCAGGAACAGACAGAGGAAATCTGCAAACGGCAGGGCGCACTCGCACTCGGCACCGGACCCGGCAAGCGCTGGTATCACGGCCGCTTCGACTCACCCGCCGTGCGCGACCCGATGATGGATCGCGGCATCGGCATCGACACGCTCGAAACCTCGACACGCTGGTCGAACATCACGAAGCTGCACGACAAGGTCGTGGACGCGATCGACACCGCCATGGCGGCGAACATGCCGGAGCAGCATGCGCGCGGCATCGTGATGGCGCATGTGAGCCACTCCTATCCCGACGGCGCGAGCCTCTACTTCACCTTCATCTTCCCGCGCCAGCTCGACCGCGAGGTGGAGCAGTGGCAGGCGATCAAGCGCGCCGCCTCCGACGCGATTCTGATGAATGGCGGCACGATCAGCCATCACCACGGCGTCGGCGCGGATCACGTGCCCTGGCTCGCCGAGGAAAAGGGCGAGATCGGCATGGCGCTCCTGAAGGCGACGAAGCGAGAGATGGACCCCAAGGGCGTGATGAACCCGGGAAAGGTGCTCGGTTGAATATCAGGCGGCGGCAAGCCTCTGCCGCATTCTGATGAGAAGATAGAGCGCAAACCCCGTAGCGACGCCGGGCACGAGGCCGAGAAGCAACGCGACCCATCCGTGCTTCACGCCAAGTTGCACCCGCTCA
Organism: Parvibaculum sp.; assembly: GCA_017642695.1. Lineage (GTDB taxonomy): Bacteria > Pseudomonadota > Alphaproteobacteria > Parvibaculales > Parvibaculaceae > Parvibaculum. The sequence goes on from JAEPQD010000001.1 coordinate 101,923, forward strand.
TAAACAACCCAGGTGGCAAGAACGAACCAGCACATGATCGTGTCGGTGGAGTAACCCGCGGCAACCGGGTTAACGAAACCGGCGCCAAGCAACCAGCCCATGTCGGGATTGGCCACGACAGGCGGCAGAACGTAAACAAAAAAGAAAACCGCAAAGCCCGCAGCAATCAGAACAAGCCCCGCCTTGAAAAGACGCTCGCGCGCACCGGCGCTGTCAGCCCGGTTCGAATTTGTCATCCCATTTCCTCCCTTGTAAGCGCAACGCGCCTCACGTGGTTTTCACCATTTCCCGCGCCATCTCTATGGCGGACGGGAAATCCGGCGCGCGGGTGACGCGGGCGAGGACGCCCATGTCTTCGAGGATGCGCGCTGGCTGCGGCTGGAGCGCGGTGACGATGACCTTCGTGCCGTTGCGCTCGCAGCGGTCGAGCATGGTTTCAAGCGCGGAGACGCCCGTCGCGTCGATGATCGGCACAGCGCGCATGCGGACGATCAGCACCTTCGGCGTGGCGCCAATCCGGTCGAGCGTCTCGCCGAGCCGCATGGCGACGCCGAAGAAGAAGGGTCCGCGAATGAGACTCGCCGCGACGCCGGGCGGCAGTTCGTATTCCTGCATCGGTACGAAGTCGCGGGGTGCGCTGTCGCTGACATCCTCTTCCACCAGATGGAGGTCCGCCTGCACCTCGACCGCTTCCGACATGCGGTGCATGAAGAGAACGGCGGCGAGCACCACGCCGACCTCGATGGCGACGGTGAGGTCGACCAGCACGGTGAGCGCGAAGGTGATGAGAAGGACCGCACGGTCGCCAAGCGGCGCGCGCATCATGTGGCGGAACTTGTCGATCTCCGACATGTTCCAGGCGACGACGAGAAGCACGGCGGCAAGCGCGGCAAGCGGGATATAGGCCGTAACCGGCCAGGCGACCGCCATGAAGCCGAGCAGGAAGACCGCGTGCAGCATGCCGGCGACGGGCCCGCGCGCGCCGGCGCGGATATTGGTCGCGGTGCGCGCGATGGCGCCGGTGGCCGGCAATCCGCCAACAGCGGCGGACGCGCAATTCGCGACGCCCTGCGCCACGAGCTCGCAATTCGAGCGATGGCGGCGGCCCGTCATGCTGTCGGCGACCATCGCCGACAGGAGCGACTCGACACCCGCGAGGAAAGCGATGGTGAAGGCGCTCGGGAAGAGCGTAACGATGCGCTCCATCGAGACATCCGGAAAGGCGGGGATCGCGAAGGAGGGCTCGAGGCCCGCGAAACGCGAGCCGATCGTGTCGGCCGGCAGAGCGAAGAGCCAGACAAAGAACGAGGCGAGCACGACCGCGATGAGGAAGCCCGGCCAGTTCGGCCGCTTGCCGCGCAGCCAGACGATGAGCGCGAGCGAGGCAAGGCCGACCACGAAGGTTTGCGGCGAGACGCCGGGAACGGCACCCGCAAGCGCGCCCACCTTCTCGATGAATTCGGCAGGCTCATGCGCGAGGGAGAGACCGAGGAAATCCTTGATCTGACTTGTCGCGATGATGACGGCGATACCCGCCGTGAAGCCGGTAACGACAGGTTCGGGAATGTACTTGATGAAGGTACCGACGCGCATGAGCCCCGCGCCGATCAGCATCAGACCGGCCATTGCGCTTGCAATGACGAGCCCGTCATAGCCGTGAACCGCGATGACATTGAAAACGACGACGACGAAAGCGCCGGTCGGCCCGCCAATCTGGAAGCGGCTGCCGCCAAGCGCGGAGATCAGGAAGCCGGCGACGACGGCCGTGATGAGGCCCTTGTCGGGCGTCGTGCCGCTTGCGATGGCGAGCGCCATGGAAAGCGGCAGCGCGACGATGGCAACGGTGAGACCAGCGACGAGATCCCGCCGAAAATCGGCGAACGCATAACCTTCCCGAAGCACAGTGACGAGCTTCGGCAGGAAAAGCTCAGACGGTGATGTCTTCCCGTTCGTGGCCCCGGCCCCCTTCTTGCGCCCTATTCCCCGTCGACAATCTTGCGAAGTTCGGCCTTCGCGATCTTTTCGAGGGTCGAGCGCGGCAGCGCGTCGACAATCCGAATGTCGCGCGGCCGCTTGAAGTCCGCAAGGCCCTTGGCGCAGGCTGCGTCGATCTGCGCGGCGAGATCCTTCGGCGCAGCAGCCTCGCCGCCCGGCACGAGCACGAAGGCGACGGGCACCTCGTCGAGCATCGGATCGCGCTTCGCGACGACGGCACATTCCTGGATGCCGGGCACGGTCATTACCACGCGCTCGATTTCGGACGCGGCAACATTCTCGCCGCCGACTTTCAGCATGTCCTTGTCGCGGTCGGCGAAGGAGATGAAGCCATCTTCGCCGAGCGTCACGCGGTCGCCGGTGATGAAGTAGCCCTGATCGTCATAGGTCTTCGCTGTCGCTTCCGGATTGTTCAGATATTCGAGGAAGAGAGAGAGGCCGGGCACGCCGCGCACGAGAAGATTGCCCGTCTCGCCTGGATCGACCGGGGTGTTGTCGTCGCGCAGGATCGCGATTTCGTAGGAGGTCGCGGGCTTGCCGATGGACAGGGGCCGGTTCGGCAGATGGATGTCGCCGACGATGCCATGCGTGATCGTTTCCGTCATGCCCCACCAGCCGATGGTCTTGACGCCGAAATACTCGTCCGTCGGCGGCGCGGAAATGCCGTTGCCCCAGTAGCGGTAGGAATGCGACTTCGGTTTCTCCTGCCCCATCAGTGCGCGTACGCAGAACGGCACCATCGAGGTCCAGGTGCAGCCATGACGTTCCGACACGCTCCAGAAACGCGAGGCGGAGAAGCGCGGCTGCAAGACGACCGTCGCGCCCACCCAGAGCGCAGCCAGAACGGAATAGGACTGCGCGTTGGTGTGGAAGAGCGGCAGATAGGTGAGATGGACGTCGCTGCCGCGCAGGTCTTCGTGCATCGCGCAGAGCTTCGCCCCCCAGAGGGCGTTCGCGTGCGTCCACACAACGCCTTTCGGCCGCGAGGTTGTGCCCGACGTGTACTGGATGCCGACAGGAAGCATCGGATCGGGCGTGCGCATCGGCACATCGACGACGTCACCGTAGAGCGCGGCGAAACTTTCCGACTTCGGCGGACGGTTCTTTTCTTCCGGTTCCGCGCCATTGTCCGTTTCGGTGACGGCGAGCCATTTGATGTTGCGGCACGAGGCCGCGACGAGCGCGGCGAAGCGCGGCTGCGTGATCGCGCCGACGACGCCTGCGTGTTCACTGAAATAGATGAGGTCGTCCTCGACCGAGCGCGCATTGGTTGTGACGGCGACCGCACCGAGATGGGCGCAGGCATACCAGGCGATGAGGCTTTCGGGACAATTGTCGAGATGGATGAGAACGCGGTCTCCGACCTTCGCGCCGCGCTTCTTGAGGCCCGCCGCGACCTGTTTCGCCTCATGCTCGAAGCGCGCATAGGACCATGTCTTCGGTGTCCCCTCGAAGGGCTCCCAGATCAGGAAGGGATGATCCGGCCGCGCGGCGGCGTGCACGGCAAGGAGATGCGGCACGTCGAAATTCGAGAACGGATGGATGAGCGGCGAACGCAGCGCTGGCATGTCTCTCTCCCCGGGAGGTTTCTTGTCGGCTTTCCCGTCATATATCCCATGCTTGTGCCCGGTTCCATTCCCGCCATAGACTTTTGACCGGAGGTCAGTCGAGGGGAGGGATCCGAGGCAACGCGGAGGCTTGCGCATGGCACCGGAACCGAGACCGCTCGGAGAAATCCAGGGATTGCTGCTCGATGTGGGCGGCGTTCTCTATCAGGGCGATGCGGCGATCGAAGGCTCCGCCGCCGCCATCGCCCGGCTCCGCGAGAGGAAGATTCCCTTTCGCCTGCTGACCAACACGACGCGGACGACGCGCGCCTCGCTCGCCAGGAAGCTCAAAGGCTTCGGCTTCGATGTGGACGAAACGGAGATCGTGACGCCCGCAAGCGCCGCGGGCGCGATCCTCAACCGCGACGGCGCGCGCCCGCATCTCTTCGTTCATCCAGACCTGCTGCCCGACTGCCCCGCGGAAGCGGAGACGCCCGACGCTGTGCTCATGGGCGATGCGGGCGAACACTTCACATTCGAAAACATGAACCGCGCCTTCAACGTGCTGATCGACGGCGGGAAACTCTATGCGCTGGGCAGGAATCGTTTCTTCCGGGGAAGGGATGGCTTCGAACTCGACGCCGGGCCCTTCGTCGCCGCCCTCGAATATGCAGCGGAGACGGAAGCTCTGCTGATCGGCAAGCCCTCGAAGGACTTCTTCCTGACGGCAGCACGGGAACTCGGCATCGCGCCGGGAAACGTTGTCATGGTGGGCGACGATCTCGAAAGCGATGTCGAGGGCGCCATCGCCGCCGGGCTGCAGGCCACACTGGTGCGAACCGGCAAGTTCCGCGACGGCGACGCGGCCCGTGCAAGAAAAGGCGGCGCACACGTCGCCGCCTCTCTCGCTGCGTTCGTGGACGGACTGCCCGCTTCCCGGTTCCATGGAACCTCGTGAACGCCTCGTTACGATCTCTTAATCGTTCTTGAAACAGGTGCGTGGCCGACGATGTTTCTCGCAAGCGCGGGAAAATCTCCCGTCTGCAGCAAAGGAAAGGAGAGCATTCATGCGCACCCCCAAGAGAAGTCTGCTAGCGGGCACGGCGGCAGCTGCGCTCATTGTTGCACCGGTATCGGCAATGGCAGCGCCAAATCTGCAGCAGGACGACAAGTGGCTGTCGTTGAGCGGCAATGTCGTCGATGTCGAGGGAAGCATCTTCACGCTCGACTACGGCGAAGGCCTCGTGACGGTGGAGATGGACGACTGGGACTGGTACGACGAAACCGGCTCTCTGATGCCGGGCGAGTCGGTGGTCGTCTATGGCGAGGTCGACAATGACCTTTTCGAGCAAGCGACGATCGAAGCCTCAAGCGTCTACGTCTCCAACCGCAACACCTACTATTATGCGAACGCCGCCGACGAGGAAACGCCCGTAATAGCGTCACCCGTCTGGGTGGGCACGCCAGCAATCGACTACCCGGGCACATCCGTGACGGTCTCGGGGACGGTTACGGACGTCAATGGCCGCAACGTGACCGTCGACGCCGGAGGCGCAAACCTTACCGTCGATACTTCGGCGCTCTACTACAATCCTGTCGATGATGTGGGCATCCCGAAGGTCGATGAAGGCGATCTCATCCAGGCAAACGGCCAGATGGAAGCCGGCCTTTTCGAGAACAGGCAGCTGAAGGCGAACAGCATCACGGTCCTGTTCAACGACACGAACTCGTCTTCATGAGTTCATGAGCGAAGGCCTGCGGATGCCACGTGACATCCGCAGGCCTGATTCAACTTCCGAAACGAGATCAGGCGAGCGCTTCCTTGAGCGCCTTCGCCGCCGCCTTCACGGCTTCGCGCGATACGTCAAGCGCGCCCTGCAGGTTGAAGAAGCCGTGGATCATGCCTTCATAGTTCACATACTCGACCTCGACGCCCGCCTTCTTGAGCGCCTCGGCATAGGCCTTGCCCTCGTCGCGCAGCACGTCGAAGCCCGCGGTGACGATATAGGCCGGCGGCAGGCCCGAAAGCGATTCCGCACGGAGCGGCGCGGCGTAGGGGTTCTTCGGATCGGCGCCCGCAGCGAGGACATAGTGGTTCCAGAACCAGTCCATGCCTTCCGCTTCGAGAAAATAGCCTTCCGCGAAATTCTTGTAGGACTGCGTGCCGCGCGGCGCATCCGTCACCGGATAGATGAGAAGCTGGAAGGCGATCTCCGGCCCCTTTTCGGCCTTGGCGCGGAGGCAGACGGCGGCGGCGAGATTGCCGCCCGCGCTGTCGCCGGCAACCGCGATGCCGTTCGGATCGATACCGATTTCCGACGAATTCGCCTCGACCCATTTGACGGCGGCAAAAGCGTCATCGATCGCGGCGGGAAAGGGGTGCTCCGGCGCAAGCCGGTAGTCGACGGCGATCACCTTGCAGCCCGCCTCGTTGGCGAGCGTACGGCAAAGCGCGTCATGCGTATCGAGGTCGCCGATGACCCAGCCGCCGCCATGATAATAGACGAGCGCGGGGCCGGTTCCGCCGCCCGCGACCGGCGTATAGATGCGGACGGGGATGTCGCTTGCCGGGCCCGGAATGGCGCGGTCCTCGGTCTTGCCGATGGGCACGCCCTGCAGATCGAGCATGTTGGCCATGGCGCGATACATCTCGCGCCCGCCCTCCGGCGGCAGGTCGATCAGACGCGGTGCGTCGGGATCGGCGGCAAGCTGATCGAGCAGCGCCTTCGCCTGTGGATCGAGTGACATGTAGGTGGCCCTCCCCGCCTTCTTATTTTCGCGAAGGACCCTTTTATCCGCCGGGTGCGGCAAGCGCCAAGCGGCAAATTCGGGCAACTCTAGTGGAGAACGTGTCCGTCGCGGCTGCGGCGGCCCTCCACCATGTCCTCGACAACGACGCGGAGCGCCCGCCAGGCGTCGGCCCGCATCTTCTCGCCGATCTCCTCGAGTTCGCAGACCGCCGTATCGGCATAGGAAAGCGCCTTGCGGCCATGCGTATCGACCATATAGGCCGCGAGAAGGTTGATTTCCCTGTCGGTTATCATTGTCTGGTCTCCGGTTGGCTTGCGTTTGCACAACCGGTTGCAACCGCCGGACCAGACCAGGGGACACAACAAAATCAACAACTTAAGCTCGTTCTGAAAGGCCGGGCGGCGACTCCCGGCAAGCTTTGCCGGAGCGCCGATGGCCGAACGCGGCGATTTTTGCCTCGTGGCGCCCGATGCCCTACCAGGGCTCGGCGCTGGTGCGCACATCCGCCTCGAAAGTCCAGGCGGCGCGGGGCTGGCCATGCATCTGGAGATAGATCTCGGCAATGCCCGACAGGTCGATCAGGCGGCCCTCACCCGAGCGCTGGGCGGCATATTGCGGCAGCAGGGTGTGGATCTTCTCGCCGTCGATGGCACCGTCGATCACGACATGGCCGACATGGATGCCGAGCGGCCCGAACTCCTTGGCGACGCTCTGCGCGAAATTGCGCAAGCCCCCCTTGGCGGAGGCAAAGGCGGCGAAACCTTCCTTGCCCCGCATGCTGGCAGAGGCCCCGGTGAAGATGAGCGTGCCCGCGCCCCGCGGGCTCATGTGATCGGATGCCTCGCGCGCAAAGACGAAGGCGCCGAAGGTGCAGACACGCCAGCAGCGCTCGAAGAAGTCGGAGGTCATGCCTGAGACCTTGCCCGGCATGTTGTTGCCCGCGTTGTAGATGGCAAGCGCAACAGGGCCGACGGCCTCGGCCGTATTCCAGAGCGAGACCACCTGCTGCTCGTCCGTCACATCGCAGACAACAGGCGTTGCCGCGCCGCCGTCAGCCTTGATCGAGGCCGCCACAGCGTCGAGCTTCTCCATCGTACGGCCCGCGACAATGACGTGAAGCCCGTCCCGCGCGATCCGCCGCGCGAGCACCGCGCCAAGCCCCTGTGCCGGACCGACGCCCGCCACGATTGCCGTCTCGACCATGGGAATGCCCTCCGCTCCGGTTCCAAGCTGAGGGACATATAGTCAGTTCGGAAAGAGAACCAAGAAGAAAATGCGCTAGCCGGCGAAGCCGCCTTCATCGAGAAAGGATTGTTCCTCCGGCGTCGTCGCGCGCCCGAGCACGGCATTGCGATGGGGGAAACGGCCGAAGCGGCGAATGATGTCCGCATGTTCCTCGGCGAATTTCATCGTCTCCGGATCGTCGAGCCGCTCCGCGAAGTAGACGAGGCCGCGCTCCTGCGCCTTCAGATCCTCGGCATGCATGTAGGGCATGTAGAACCACTTTCGCGCGGTGACCGGCACCTCGACATCGTGGCGGCGGCGGACCGCCTCGTCGGCGAGGGCGAGCGCCTTCGCATCCTGCGCGAAGGCGCGGTGATCGTTCCGCCAGAGATTGCGGGAGAACTGGTCGAGCACGAGAATGAGCGCGAGCGCGCCCTGCGCGTCCGACGCCCATTCGTCGAGCTTGCCCGCCGCGGCACCGACATGCGTCTCGCCGAAACGGCGGCTGATTTCGGCATCGAACGTATCGCTCTTCTTGAACCATTTTTCGGGTCCGGCAGCGAACCAGAAGTCGAGAATGTCGCGGGGACGGATGGTCATCGCTCTCTCTTCGTCATGGATTCAAACGACGATCACATCTTCGGGCGCCGGCTCCTGATAGAGCCGCTCGACGAGAGGCGCGCGGCGGGATGCCGTCGCGGCCTGGTTCACATAGCCCTTGTCGGTGATCTCGTGACCGTCGATGGAAGGCGGCTCGAGCATGAGATGAATGCGTGCGATGCGGGTGGACGATCCCCCGCCCGCCTTGTTGTGCTTGCCGAGCGCGGTGCGCAGATGCTCGACAACCTTCGGATGCGCGATGACGGATTGCGGATCGGCTTCGTCGGGCAGTCCCGCCACCTTCCGCGCGGCCGCGATGTTCGGCCAGGCGAGAAGCGCGATATAGGGTCGGTCAAGGCCACAGACGACGGCATCCTGCACGACGGGCGAGCAGGCAGCGACGACATCGGCACGAAGCGTGCCCGTCGAAACCCAGGTGCCGGACGAGAGCTTGAAGTCTTCGGTCACGCGGCCGTCGAAAACGAGACCGAGTTCGGGCTTCGTTTCGTCGAGGAACTTCGCTGCGTCGCCGAGGCTGTAGAAGCCTTCCTCGTCGAAGACTTCCGCCGTCTTCTTCGGATCGTTCAGATAGCCGGGGGTCACCGTCGGGCCCTTCACACGCACTTCGAGCTTGGCGCCGTTCGGCACGAGCTTCAGCGTGATGCCGGGCACAGGCAGGCCGACGAGACCGACGCGCTCCGTCACCCAGTGGACGACGGTGATGCCCTGTGTCTCCGTCGCGCCATACATGGTGGTGAGCGGAATGCGCATGCCCGTCTCGGCAACGGCGAGCGCCTGCATGCGGTCATAAAGGTCGCTCGACAGCGTCGCGCCGCCATAGCCCATATATTCGAGATTGCGGAAGAAGCTCGCGCGGAGCGTGTCGTCGCGCTCCATCGCATCGGCGAGCATTGCGAAGGCGACCGGCGCCGAACCGAACACGCGCGGGGAGACTTCGCGCAGATTGGCAATGGTCTGGTCGAACATGCCGGGAATGGGCTTGCCCGCGTCGAGATAGACGGTGCCGCCCGCATTCATGTTGCCGTTGAAGCCGATATTGCCGGCGGAGATGTGGTTCCACGGCATCCATTCGAGGCTCTGCGGAATCTCGTCCGGATCGGGCTCCTCGGTGCGAAGCGCTTCAGCCGCTGCAATCTGCGCCATCATCATGCGGTGTGTCTGGATGGCGCCTTTCGGCATGCCTGTGGAGCCGGATGTGAAGAGATATTTCGCAACCGTGTCGTGACCGATCTTCTCCATCGAGGCGCGGACTTCCGGCCCCGCATTGGTGCGCAGCAGAGCGTCATAGGAGGTCGCGCCCGCGACGCTGCCCGTCTGCGTGACGATTTCCGCATCGCCCGCGACCGTGTCGAGCGCCTTCGCGAAAAGATCGCCGTGATCGGCGAAGATCATCTTCGGCTGCGCAAGCGAGACGACGTGGCGAAGCTTCGAGAAGTCGGAACTCATCAGCGAATAGGGTACGCTGACCGGCGCGACCGGTACGCCCGCTTTCATCGCACCCAGCGCCATGACGGCATGCGCGATTGAATTGCCGGAAAGGATCATGAGCGGCGTCGACTGATCGAGCCCGCGCTTGATGAGCGCGCTCGCAATCGCATCCGCCTTCGCGTTGGCTTCGCCATAGGTGATGAAGCGCCACGCGCCGTCCGGCCCGCGCTCGGCGATGAAGTTGCGATCGGGATGAAGACCTGCGCGCTCCTCTAGGATATGTGGCACGCTCCGCTTCATCTCGGGCAGGGGATGGTCCGACGAAATATAGATCGCCCCCGCCTCGTTTCGCTTCACCGTGATTTTCGGCGGCTTCTGCTTCAGCGGCTTGAACGGCGCGGGGCCGCCCGTCTCTTCTGCAAGGCTCATGGATTTCCTCCGGTTTCAATAGGTGTCGGGGCCCGCGCCTTCTCTCGCGCGCGGTGCCCCGGATTCCGATTTAGAATGCGCCGTATCGCCGGTCAGTTGACCATGCGTTCGCGGCCTTCCCAGTAGGGCGCGCGCAACTCGCGGCGCAGAATCTTCCCCGAAGGATTGCGCGGCAGCGCTTCGATGAAGTCGACCGATTTCGGCACCTTGTAGCTCGCGATGCGCGTCTTCGCGAAGGCGATGATCTCGTCCGGCGTCGCCTGTTCGCCGGGCTTCAGGACCACGATGGCCTTCACCGCCTCACCCCATTTTTCATGCGGCACGCCGACCACGGCGGCATCCGCGATGGCCGGGTGGCCGAACAGTGCATTCTCGACTTCGGCGGGATAGATGTTCTCACCACCGGAGACGATCATGTCCTTCACTCGGTCATGGATGAAGAGATAGCCGTCGGCGTCGAAGAAACCGGCATCGCCGGAATAGAACCAGCCGTCACGGATCGAATCTTTCGTTGCGTCCGGTTTGTTCCAGTAGCCCTTCATGACCGAGCCGCCCCTGATGACGATTTCGCCGACCTCGCCCGTCGGCACGTCTTCACCCTTGTCGTCGACGACGCGGATATCCATGCCGGGGTTGGGGATGCCGCAGGAGCGAAGCTTTCCCTTGGCCGGATCATGCGCATCCGGCGGCAAATGGGTTGCACCGCCGCTGGTTTCGGTGAGGCCGTAAAGCTGTACGAAGCCTGCGCGCTTGAATGTTTCCTGCGCACGAAGCAGGACATCCTCTGCAATCGGTGAAGCACCGTAGAGAATCTGGCGCAGACTCGAGACATCGGTCGACGAAAGGCTCGGTTGCTGCAACAGGAAGAGAATGACCGCAGGAACCATGAAGGCAACGGTGAGCTTCTCCGTCTCGATGAGCTTCAGGATCACAAGCGGATCGACGTCCTTCAGGATCACGTTTCTGCAGCCGTAAAGATTGCCGAGCACGCCGATATTGACGCCGGCGACATGAAAAAGCGGCATGCAGACAAGAACGACATCGTCCGGGCTCCAGTTCGCCCAGTCCGTTCCCTGCTTGAAGACCGAAATGTAGTTCTCGTTGGTGAGCTGCACACCCTTCGGATGGCCGGTCGTGCCGCTCGTATAGAGCTGGATCACGTCATCATCCGGCGCCGCGGGGAGCATGGGGTCTTCGGCTTTTGCCGCATCGCGCCAGTCGTCGAAGGATTGCCAGTCGTTGCGCCCGCCATCGAGCGCGATCACCTTTCGGACCGTGGGGCACTCCGGCAGCACCTTTTCCACGAGATCGTAGAATTCGGCACCGACGAAGAGGATTTCCGTCCTGGAGTCGTTCAGCACATAGGCGACTTCCGGAGCGGCGAGGCGCCAGTTGACGCCGACCACGACCGCTTTCGCCTTGAAGGCGCCATAGAGCATCTCGAAGTAACGGTCCGACCCCTTTCCCATGAAGCCGATGCGGGCATCGGGCTTGCAGCCGTCCGCGATCAGCGCCTGTGCGACCTGGCTCGCGCGGCGGTCGAGCTCGCCATAGGTGGTCTCCCGGCCCTCGAAAACCTGAGCGACGGCGTCCGGCCGCGTGGCGGCCTGCGCGCGTGTGATGTCGGCCACACATTTCACTCGTTCGGCGTCATACATGACGTCTTTCCTCCCCGTGCTGGCATTCATGCCCGTGTCCCGCGCTGGCAATTCGATGTCCCGGCGCGTGCGGCCTCCCCGGCCCTCTTGCGGGCAGTGTAGCCACCCGCACGGGCGGAGCAAGGGAAGCCGGAGGCGAACACGGCTTGTTGAAAGGCCGCCGGCGGCACGCGTGCGGCTGGACGCAGCGTCGGCGCGGGGTAGACTGCCTTCAACCAGAAACAACGTTCAGGGAAGGAACTCACGCCCATGGCCCGCATCCCCTATTTCGACCGCGAGAGCGCAACCGGCCGCGCCGCGAAGGTCTACGAGAAGCTGCCGAATCTGAACATCTTCCGGATGCTCGGCCATTCCGGCGACATGATCGACGGCTTCATCAAGCTCGGAAACGAAATCCTGATCCATGGCGAGCTCGACCCCGTGCTGCGCGAGATCGCCATTGTACGGACGGGCGTGCTGCGCGGGTCCTCCTACGAGGTCTACCAACACGAGGAGATCTCGCGGAAGATCGGCATGTCGGATGAACTCATCAAGGCTATTCACGAAGGCCCGGACGCCAAGGTGTTCGACGAGACGCAGCGCCAGGTCATGCGCTTCACAGACGACGTGGTGAAGAACACGCGCGCTTCGGACGCGACCTTCAACCCGCTTGCCGAGAAGCTCGGCTACAAGCAACTGCAGGAGCTCGTCATCACCATCGGCTTCTACACACTGGTCTCGAACTTCCTCGAAACCTTCGACGTGGATATCGAGGATGCAGGCCACAAATCAGGCGTGAAACTGCCTGGCATGAAGGGCTGACCATGGCGCGCCTCCCCTACCCCGATCCGGCAGACCTGCCGAAGGCAAGCCGCGATCTGCTCGAAGGCCTGCCGCAACTCAACATCTTCCGAATGCTGGCCGGAAGCGGACCGTCCTTCGTACCCTTCATGGCCCTCATCAACGCCTATCTGAACGAGGGACTGCTCGACACGGAGCTGCGCGAACTCGTGATCCTGCGCGTCGGACATCTCTGCGGCTCGAACTACGAGCAGCACCAGCATCGCCGCGTTTCGCGGATGATCGGCATGAGCGCAGAGCGGATCGAGGCGGCGGCGGGCACGCTTCCCTCACCTCTCCTCAACGACACGGAAAACGCGGTTCTCGCCTTCACCGACGACCAGGTGGCGAATGTGAAAGCGGATGGCACCCTCTTCGCCGCCGCGCACAAGCATCTCGGCGATGCGGGCATGCAGGAACTCGTTATCATCATCGGCATCTATCTTCTCGTCTGCCGCTATCTGGAGACGCTCGAGATCGATCTCGAGGAAACGGATATTCCGACGAGCGGCCTCGACGAAATCAGACGGAGCATGGCGACCCATGACGGATAGCGAAACTCCGAACAAGGAAGGCTATGTGCGCCCGCTCCCGGCGGAGTCCAAGGGCGAGGCACCGGGACGCGGGCGGCTCAAGGGCCGACGCATCCTCGTGGTGGGCGGCGGCCAGCGCGTGCTCGACGCCGCGACCGACCCGGTGGGGAACGGCCGCGCCATGTCGCTCCTCTTCGCGCGGGAAGGCGCGGCGGTCGCCGTCGCCGACATGAACCTCGCCTCGGCGAAGGAAACCGCCGCGCAGATCGCGAAGGAAGGCGGCAGTGCGGAGGCAATCGAGGCCGACATTTCGAAGCCGGACGACATCACCCGGATGATCGCGGAGGCGGAAAGGGCGCTCGGCGGGCTCGACGGCCTCGTCCTCAATGTCGGGATCGGCGTCGGCGGACTCGGTCTTCAGGGCGCGGAGCCCGGCGACTGGGACAAGGTGCTCGCCGTGAACCTGCGCGGTCCGATGCTTTGCTGCAAGGCGGCGCTGCCGCGGCTCGCCGACGGCTCGCCCATTGTCTTCATTTCCTCGATCGCAGGCCTCGTCGCCGGATCACGGCTTCCCGCCTATGACGCTTCCAAAGCCGCACTCGGCGGGCTCATGCGCCATGTCGCGCTTGAAGGATCGCGTCGCGGCATCCGCGCGAACATTGTCGCTCCAGGGCTGGTCGATACGCCACTCGGCCGCGTCGCGACGCAGGGCCGCCCTTCGCGCGGGCGTACGCCCGTCCCTTTCGGGCGGCAGGCAACGGGATGGGAAATCGCCTATGCGGCGCTCTTCCTCGTCTCCGACGAAAGCGTCTATGTGACCGGCCAGACGCTTGCGGTCGACAGCGGCATGACCGGCATCTCCTGAGGGCGCTCAGTCCTCGAGATCGAAATCGTTGATGAGCGTGACGTGGCTGCGGAGAATTTTCGCCGCGAGATCGGCGTCGCGCGCGAGCACGGCATCGAGAATCTCGCGGTGGGCCGCCGCCGCTTCGCTGAAATCGATGGCGCTGCCCGCGAACTGCTTCCGGTAGAAGAGTAGCCGGTAGCGGCGCGCCTCTTCGTAGAGACGTTGCTGCATGCGCGAGAGACGCTTCGAACCCGCACCTGCGATGATCGCGAAGTGAAAGGCGCGATGCGCATCTTCGTAGGCCGCCAAGTTGCTTTCGCTCGCCTTGCCGAGTAACGCGGCGAGGCGGCGCTCCAGCACATGGAAGGCGGCGACGAGCGAGGCTTCCCATGTCTCGTCGCCCTTCTCGATGGCGGCGCGCACCCCCGCTTCCTCCACCATCTGACGGAGCATGACGATCTCGTTGAAATCCTCCCGGCTCATCGCGGCGACGCGAAAGCCGCGCTGGCCCTCTGACTGGACGAGCCCCTCGCCGGCGAGACGCGAAAGCGCCTCCCGGACGGGGCTCATGCCAGCGCCATAGCGCTCGGTGAGCTCCGCCATGCCGAGCCGTCGCCCTGGCTCCAGCGCACCGTTCAGGATTTCCGAACGCAGGCGCGCGGCCACCCCGCCCGACAGGGTGCGGGTTTCGGGGTCGGAGTCCATAATTTCGAAATTTTGAGTCGACATCGAAATTAAACCTACCTAGCTTTGGGGCCGTTGCCAAGAAGGTCTGGGGAGGACCCGCCATGCGTTTCATCACCTATGCCGCGGGAGACACCGCCCGGCCCGGCTTGATCCTGGAAGACGGGAAGACCGTCGCCGATCTCGGCCACCTCTATCCATCTTTGCTGGCCCTCATCGACGCGGGGGAGGCGGGTCTTGCCGCCGCACGCATGGAAACGGACGGCCCAACCAAGCCGGTGGCGCTCGCCGGGCTCCGCCTGCTTGCGCCACTCCCCGAACCCCGCCAGCTCCGCGACTGCATGGTCTATGAAAAACACCTCAAGCAGGCGAGCGTGCAGGGCCAGAAGCTGATGGGTGTCGAGAACCCGGAGGCGACGATCCCGCCCGTCTGGTACCGGCAGCCGATCTACTACAAGGGCAACCGCTTCTCGGTGGTGGGCACCGGCGCCGACATCCGCTGGCCCGCCTATGCACAGGCGATGGATTTCGAACTCGAGCTTTCGCTCGTGATCGGCCGCAAGGGAACCGACATTGCGCCGGAAAAGGCAGGAGATCACATCTTCGGCTACATGATCTTCAACGACATGAGCGCACGCGACGCGCAGATGGCCGAGATGCAGGGCATGCTCGGACCTGCCAAGGGCAAGGATTTCGATACCGGCAACGTGCTCGGCCCATGGCTCGTGACGGCCGACGAAGTGGGCGACATCAGGAAGCTCCATGTCCGCGTGAACGTGAATGGCGAAACGGTGGCCGACACGACGGCGGCAGAGATGCAGCACGATGTCGGCGCGATCCTCGCGCATATGTCTGCGAGCGAGACGCTTTATCCCGGCGAGGTGATCGGGCTCGGCACCATCGGCGATTGCTGCCTGCTGGAACACGGGCGCTTCCTCGCGCCCGGCGACACCATCGAATTCGAAGTGGAAAAGCTCGGCACGTTGCGGAACCGCATCGTGAAGGCGGCCTGAGGGAGGAGACCGATGACGAAGACCATCATCAAGGGCGGCCGAGTGCTGACCATGACCGACGGCGCGAAGGAGAAGCGCGCCGATATCCTCATCGAGAATGGCAGGATCGCCGACATCGCGCCCGACATTACGGCGGATGCGGAGGTGATCGACGCGACCGATGACATCGTGATCCCGGGCTTCGTCGACACGCATCGCCATGTCTGGCAGACGCAGCTCCGCACCGTCGCGACCGACTGGAGCCTCTTCGACTATTTCGTCGAGATGCGGCTCTCCTATTCGACCTTCTACACGGCGGAAGACGCCTATCTCGGCAACTATGTCGGTGCGCTGGAGGCGCTTGATGCGGGCATCACCACGCTGGTCGATCACTGCCACATCCTGAACACGCCGGAACACGCGGAAGAAGCAGCGCGCGGCCTGCAGGATTCGGGCATGCGGGCGATCTTCTGCTACGGCACCTTTCCGAACGAGCCGCGTGTGCCTATGGAAGTGCCGGACGATCCGGGCTGGCGCCACAAGACGGCGCGGGAGTTGAGGGCGCATCGCCTGTCGGACAGCCGGGGCCTCGTGCGCTTCGGCTTCGCCCCGTCGGAAGCGGAGGCCATGCCCTTCGAGGAGCTTGCCGCAGAGATCAAACTCGCGCGGGAACTGGACGCGGGCGCGATCTCGCTTCACGCGGCGATGGGCTCCTATGCCTTCGACGCGCATATCGTGGAAAATCTCAAGAAGGAAGGACTGCTCGGCCCCGACCTTCTCTTCGTGCACGGGTCGGCCTTCACCGACCTCGAACTCGACCTCATCCGGGAGACCGGGGCGGGCATCTCGGCGACGCCCGAAACCGAGCTGCAGATGGGCATGGGCTTTCCGGTCGCACATCGCGCTCACGCGCATGGCGTGAGGACCGGCCTCGGCATCGACATCGTCTCGAATTATTCGGGCGACATGTTCCTGCCGATGCGCCTCGCACTGCAATCGACGCGTGCCCTCCACAATGCCGAATTCGAGGCACGAAAGCGCGCGCCTGCCGTCATCGAACCGAAGGCGGAAAGCGTTCTCCGCATGGCGACGATCGGCGGCGCCGAAGCAATCAACATGCAGAAGGAAATCGGCACGCTCGAAAAGGGCAAGAGCGCGGACATCGCCATCATCTCGACCGACGCGATCCACATGACGCCCTCTTTCGACCCTGTCGGCGCGCTCGTGATGAACGCGCGGCCAAGCGACATCTCGACCGTACTGGTCAACGGCAAGGTCGTGAAGCGCGACGGCAAGCTCACCGGCGTCGACTGGCCGGCGCTCCGAAGCCGCTTCGCGGCCTCGGCGAACCGCATAATGGAAGGTTTCAGGACGGTCGACATTACCGCGACGGCGGAAGCGACACGGCCGATCATGCCGCATCTTGAATGAGCGCTTGAAGCACACCGCACACCGCCCGACACTGGGGCAACAAATTCGTCCAGGGGAGGATGACATGGGTCTGGGACTGAGCCGCTTTCAATACAAGAAGGGTCTGCACGACCTCGGCAATGGCGGCTATGCCTGGCTGCAACCGGATGGCGGCTGGGGCTGGTCCAATGCCGGGCTTGTCGTCGACAGCGGCGAAAGCTTCCTGATCGACACGCTCTTCGACGTACCGCTGACGCGCGAGATGCTCGGCGCGATGAAGAAGGCCGAACCGAAAGCAGCCGCGAAAATCGGCACGGTCGTCAACACGCATCACAATGGCGACCACTGCAACGGCAACGAGTGCTGCAAGGGCGCGGAAATCATCGCGCACAAGCTCGCCGTCGAAGGTATGAAACACGAACCGCCGGCCTTGCTCGCCGGCTTTCTCGACATGGCGCCGCAGATGGGCGACCTCGGAAAATATGTGACGCAGTGTTTCGGCCCCTTCGACTTCAAGGGCGTGACGCAGACGCTGCCGACGACCACCTTCGAGACGGAACTGACGCGACATGTGGGCTCGAAGGAAATCCGCATCATGCATGTCGGTCCCGCACATACACCGGGCGACGCGCTCGTCTACGTGCCGGCCGACAGGACAGTCTTCACCGGCGACATCCTCTTCATCGAGGGTCATCCGATCATGTGGGAAGGTCCGGTCGGCAACTGGATCGATGCCTGCGACAAGATCATTGCAATGGATGTCGAAACAGTCGTCCCCGGACATGGACCTATCACCGGCAAGAACGGTGTGAAGGCCGTGCGCGAGTACCTCGTCTATATCCGCGACGAAGCGAGGAAGCGCTACGACGCCGGGCTCTCCGCCTTCGACGCGGCGCTCGACATCGACATGACGGATTACGACAGCTGGGGCGACGGCGAGCGGATCGTGGTCAACGTGTCGACGCTCTATAAGGAATTCTCCGGCGACGACACGCCAAACGACGTGCCGACGATCTTCGGCCAGATGGCGGAACTCACGAAACGGCAGGGACGGCTGCGCGCCTGACGCAAGGTATCCGCCGCACCAGACGGACGTCACACATCCGTGATCGCGAAGCCGGTGGACAGGCAAGCCAACGCACCCGATGATCCGCGCCAACGGACATCGGGGAGGAACCATGGTCACGCTGTATGAGCATCCGCTTTCGCCTTACGCGCAGAAGGTGAAGATTTCCGCGCGCGAAAAAGGCGTGGAACTTGAACTGAGGACGCCGGACGGGATCGGCGCGGGTAATGCGCAGGGCGAGTTCGCTTCCGCCAATCCGCGCGCCGAAGTCCCGGCATTGATCGACGGAGACGTGTACGTCTTCGATTCGACGATCATCCTCGAATATCTCGAAGACAAGTGGCCCGAACCCGCCATGCTGCCCGCGACGCCCGCTGCACGCGCGAGGGTGCGCATGATCGAGGAGGTCTGCGACACGCATTACGAGGCGATCAACTGGGGTCTCGGCGAAATCGCCTATTTCCGGCGCGCGACCGGCTCGAAGGCGAAGGAGATGCAGGAGGCGGCTTCCCGCCAGACCGCGAAGATCCATACCTGGCTGACGAAGCAACTCGGTAAGGGCGACTGGTTCAACGGCGGCGATTTCGGCTGGGGCGACCTTTCCGTTGTCCCTTATGTTAACGGCTCCGCCGGTTTCGGGAACGCCCCGGACGAGGGTTCGCCGCTCGGCAAGTGGCTCGCGCGCGTCAATGCCCGGCCGAGCGTCGCAAAGACCGCGAAGGAAGCGGTCGACAGCATCACCGGGATGCAGCAGGTCGCGAACATTCTCGAACAGGGCCTCTTCAAGCGCGAATACCGCGACCACAGGCTCGAATGGATGATGAAGACCGACGGCGTCGAGATCGTTCTGAACGGACTCGAAAAGGACAACATCCGCTTCAGCTACGACTTCGAATAGGAAACGCCATGGCCGCGAACGCCCAATCGATCATTCTTCACCAGTACGATATTTCCCCTTTCTCCGAAAAGGTTCGCGTGGTGCTCGGCATCAAGGGGCTCGACTGGTTCGCCTGCGACGAGCCCATCATCATGCCAAAGCCGGAACTCGTCGCACTGACGGGCGGCTACCGCAAGATCCCGGTCATGCAGATCGGCGCCGACATCTATTGCGACTCGCAGAGCATCATCCGCGAACTGGAACGCCGCTTCCCCTCGCCCTCGATCCATGTGGGCGGTGCCGGCGCAGGCTGGACGGCCGGCATGTGGTCGGACCGCGTCTTCTTTCAGGCCGCCGTCGCGATCATCTTCGGCGGCGGCACGGCGCTTGCCGACGAGGCCTTCATCAAGGACCGCGAGAAGCTGACCGGGCGCCCCTTCGATATCGAGGCCATGAAGGCGGCGGCACCGCTGATGGCCGAGCAGTTCCGCGCGCAGCTCGGCTGGATCGAGGAACAGCTTGGCGACGGGCGCAGCTTCGTTCTCGGCGAAAAGCCGAGCCTTGCCGACGCGAGCGCCTTCTACAATCTCGCCTTCGTACGCTGGACAAGCCCTAACGGCGTGAAGCTCATCGAGAGCTTCCCGGGCGTCGCTGCCTGGGAAAAGCGCGTCGCCGGGATCGGCCATGGCAACCGGCAGGAGGTTTCCCGCGAGGACGCGCTCGACATTGCGAAGGCTGCAACGAGCACCGAGGCAGTGAAGGCGGACCCGGGCGAACCGAACGGCCTCAAACCGGGCGACCGCGTGAGCGTGATGGCAGACGATTACGGGCGCGACGCCATTACCGGCGAACTCGTCTCCTCCTCGGCACAGCACATCGCGATCAAGCGGAACGATCCGCGCGTCGGCGATGTGGTCGTCCACTTCCCGCGGGCAGGCTTCTTCGTGATGAAGTCGTGATAGTCTCCGGCGCATGACGCCCGAGCTCGGCACCATCGAAGGTTTCTACGGACGGCCCTGGGACTGGGCGGCACGCGCCGACCACGTGACCGCGCTCGCGCCGCATGGCTACCGCTTCTATCTCTACGCGCCGAAGGCGGATGCCTTCCTGAGGCGCCGCTGGAGCGAGCCGCACCCAAAGGACGATTTCGAGCACCTGACGGCGCTTGCCGCACATTGCCGTGAGGCAGGCGTGCGCTTCGGCGTGGGGTTGAGCCCCTACGAACTCTATCTCGGCTTCGACGATGCAGCCCGCGAGGCGCTGGCGCGAAAGCTCCATGAACTCGACGAGATCGGCATCGACGACCTCGCCATTCTCTTCGACGACATGCGGGGCGACTTGCCGGGCCTCGCCGAGAAGCAGATCGAGATCGTCGACTTCGCGGCGGAACGGACGAAAGCCGGACGCCTCATCGTCTGCCCGAGCTACTACACGGACGATCCGATCCTCGACCGCGTCTTCGGCGAGCGGCCCGCGAATTATCTCGAAACGCTGGGTGCGGCGCTCGATCCCGTCATCGAGATATTCTGGACGGGCCCGCGCGTCTGTTCGAAAGAAATCGGCGCAGAGCACCTTCTCCGCGTCGGCGAGACGCTGAAGCGGAAGCCCTTCATCTGGGACAATTATCCGGTGAATGACGGGCAACGGATGTCGCCCTTCCTGCATCTGCGCGGCTTCACGGGGCGCGAGCCGGAAATCGGCGATCATGTTTCGGCACATGGCGTGAACCCCGCCTCGCAACCCTGGCTGAGCCGGATCCCGATGCTCACACTCGAAGCTGTCTACACGGAAAACGCTGGCTATGACACAGAGGCCGCCTTCCGTGCGGCGGCAGTGGCCGTCGCCGGACTGGAACTCGCGCGCATGATCGAGACCGATCTGGAACGGCTGCAGGACAAGGGGCTCGATGGCCTGAGCGAAAAGGAAACGGCGGCGCTGCGAAACCGCTACGCCGCCGCCGATCATCCTTGTGCTCGCGAGATCGTCCAGTGGCTCGACGGCCACTGGCGCATCACAAACGAAACCGTGTTGACGCAGTAGCGCGTCAGCGCGCCGTCATACCGCCATCGATGACGAGTTCCGAGCCCGTCATGTAGCGCGACTCGTCGGAGGCAAGAAACACGATGCCCGCCGCGATGTCGGCCGGAAGCCCCGCATAACCGAGCGGTGCGCCAACCGTGGCGATGGCGTTCGGGTCGATCGTGTTGGCCCCTTCCGGCAATTGCAGCACGCTGGAGGCGACGGCTCCAACACCGCCCCCGCCCTGTGGAATTTTCTGCCAGATTGCCGTGTCGATGATGCCGGGATGAACGGAGTTTACGCGCACGTTCATCTGCGCCTGCGCGCATTCGAGCGCGACAGCCTTCGTGAAGAGGCGAACGGCTCCCTTGGTAGCGCAGTAGCCTGCAAGGCCCGGCGCGCCCTGGAGACCCGCCACGGAAGATATATTGATGACCGAACCGCCACCCGAGGCGGCGATGACCGGAATGCCGTGCTTCACGCCGAAGAAAACGCCATCGACATTGATCGCCTGCTGCCGGCTCCAGTCCTCATAGGACATTTCGAAGATCGAGGCGCCAATGCCGATTCCGGCATTGTTGACGAGTATGTGGAGCCCGCCGAACTCGTTCTTCACCGCGGCCACGACCTCCTGCCAGCGCTCTTCACTCGTCACATCATGCTTGTGCGAACTGGCCGTGCCGCCCGCCTTCCGGATGATCTCTACCGTTTCCTTGAGGCCAGCCTCGTCCACATCCGTGACGGCGACCTTCGCCCCCTCGGCTGCGAGAGCGACAGCCGCACCACGCCCGATACCGCTTGCCGCGCCCGTAACGAGCGCCACCTTGCCGCTTACCCGTCCCATGATTTTCTCCCGGAATCTTCTTATGGTTTGTCGTCAAAGTCTTAGGGTAAGAGCCCTAGGCCCGCAACGCCCCACCCGCGGGAGGGGCTGCAAGAAATGCGGGCTTGAGAAAAAATATACCAAGGTCTATTTTTTGGGGGAGGAGACAATCGCCCGCATGACCAAATTGTTGAAATCCGCTGACAAGGTGCAAACCGGAGAAAACCCGCGACCGCCGCGCGCCGGGAAGAAAGAGCGCACGCGACAGGAAATCTACCGGGCCGCGATGACGCTCTTTGCCGAACGCGACTACGACAAGGTGACCATCGAGGACATCTGTGCGGCCGCCGGCATCGCCAAGGCGACATTCTTCCTTCATTTCGCCGGCAAGTCCGCACTGATCACCGCCTTCAACGAGGAAATCACCCGGTCGCTGACGGAGAGGCTCGCCGGATACTCGGGCAGCGCCGAGGAGGAATTGCTGCTGCTCGTTTCCGTTCTCCGTGAGGCCTGGGAAGCAAACGCTCCTGTCATGCAGAAGATGCTGAGCGAATTTCTCGATCAGCCCGCTCTTCTTGCCAAGGCGGCAGCGGCCAATGAAAGCGTCCTCGACCTCGTGACGCGTATTGTCGCGCGGGGACAGGAACGCGGCGAATTCACGGACATCTGCCCGCCCGAAGTGGCGGCGGTCGCTCTTGTCTCCGCCTGGAGCGCCTTCACCGCCTGGTGGACACAAAACCCCGACGTCGACAATGACGACATCAACATGGGTCTTCTGGAATTCCAGCTCAACGGTCTCAAGAAGAAGGCCTGAGCGACCGCCACTCAAGCACTGCAGGGAGAGACATCATGAGCAAGCTGCGCAGCGGCATTTTTCTGGCACCGTTCCATCCGGTGGACGAGGATCCAACGCGGGCAATCCGGCGCGACATCGAGCTCATCGAGTGGCTCGACAAGCTCGGCTTCGAGGAAGCCTGGATTGGCGAGCACCACTCCGCAGGCTACGAGATCATTGCAAGCCCCGAACTCTTCATCGCCGCCGCCGCCGAACGCACGAACCGCATCAAGCTCGGCACCGGCGTCGTCTCCTTGCCCTATCACAACCCTCTGATGGCTGCGAACCGCATCATCCAGCTTGACCACATGACGCAGGGCCGCGTGATGTTCGGTGTCGGTCCGGGTCTGCTGCCATCGGACGCCTACATGCTCGGCATCGAAGTAGCGAAACAGCGTGACCGGATGGTGGAAGCGCTCGAAGTGATCCTGCGGCTTTTCAAGGGTGAGACCGTGACCGCCGAAACCGAGTGGTTCCAGCTCAACAAGGCGAAGTTGCAGCTTCGCCCTTTCACCGATCCCTATCCGGAAGTCGCTGTCGCAAGTTCGGTGACGCCGTCGGGAGGCAAGCTTGCGGGCAAGCACGGTCTCGGCATGCTCTGCGTCGCCGCCACCAACACCGCCGGTTACGACGCACTGGGCATCAACTGGGAAGTGGCGAACAAGGTGGCCGCCGAGAACGGCACGACCATGAACCCCTCGAAGCTCCGCCTCGTTGGGCCGATGCATCTCGCCGAAACGCGCGAGGAAGCACGCCAGCAGATCAAGTACGGCTTCGACAAGTGGCGTTACTATTTCGGCTCCATCAACCCGATGGGCATCGATACACAGGAGGGCAAGGATCCTCTCGACGCCATGATCGAGAGCGGCCAGGCCATCGTCGGCACACCCGACGACGCCATCGCCCAGATTGAGCGGCTGCAGGAAAAGATCCCGGGCTTCGGTGCTTTCCTCATGCTCGCGCACAACTGGGCGAATTTCGAGAACACCAAGCGCTCCTATGAACTTTTCGCCCGGCACGTGAAGCCGAAATTCCATGGCGCAAACACAGCCCGCGAGGAGAGCCTCGCCTGGGCGACCGAGAATTCCGGCGAGTTCATCGGTGCGGCCATGAACGCCGCGATGCAGACGATAGCCAAACATCAGGCCGAAGAAGAGGCGAAGACGAAATCACGCGGCGCGGCAGACTGAAGCCCGGCGTTGCAGGAATCTGTGGACAAGCGGCCCTCCGGGATGTCCGATGGGGCCACAAGAATTTGAAACCGAGGAAACGGAAATATGCCTGGAACAAAAATGCGCTTCGGCGCCTTCATCGCCCCTTTTCACCCGCTTGATGAGAACCCGACACTTGCGGTGGAACGCGACTTTGAACTCGTCGAATGGATGGACAAGCTCGGCTATGACGAAGCCTGGATCGGCGAACATCACTCGGCGGGCTACGAACTGATCGCAAGCCCCGAACTCTTCATCGCCGCCGCAGCGCAGCGCACGAAACATATCCGCCTCGGTACTGGCGTTTCCTCCCTCCCCTATCACCAGCCGTTGATGCTGGCCGACCGCATCAACCAGCTCGACCATCTGACACGCGGCCGCGTCATGTTCGGCGTCGGTCCGGGTGCACTTCCCTCCGATGCTTTCATGATGGGGATCAAGGTCGCCAAGCAGCGCGACATGATGGACGAAGCGCTGGACGTTCTCGTACCGCTGCTCCGTGGCGAGACGGTGACCGCGAAGACGGACTGGTTCGAACTGAATGAAGCGCGGCTGCAGATGACGCCCTGGTCGCGCCCGAGCGTCGAGATATCCGTCGCGAGCCAGGTGTCGCCGACCGGCGCCACCGCAGCCGGCCGCCATGGCCTCGGCCTCCTCTCGATCGGCGCAACGTCCGCGGGCGGATTCAATGCGCTCGCCACCAACTGGGCCATCGCCGAGGAAACGGCGAAGGAGAGCGGCAACACCATGGACCGCAGCCAGTGGCGCCTCGTCGGGCCCGTGCATATCGCCGAGACCCGGGAGAAGGCGCGCGAGAATGTGCGCTTCGGCCTTGAAAAATGGCTCTACTACTTCCGCGAGGTCGCGGCATTGCCGCTCGCGCCGACTGACGGCTCCGATCCGGTGGACGCACTCATCGCCTCCGGCATGGCCGTGATTGGCACGCCGGATGACGCGATCGCGCAGATCGAACGCTTGCAGGAACAGTCGGGCGGCTTCGGCGCCTTCCTTCAGATGGCGCATAACTGGGCCGATTTCGAGCAGACAAAGCGCTCTTACGAACTGATGGCACGCTATGTCTTCCCGAAGTTCCAGCAGCTGAACGACAACCGCGATGCGTCGCTTGCCTGGGCGCGCGACAACCGCCCGACCTTCATGGGGGAAGCCATGATGGCCGTCGGCAGCCGCGTGGCTCAGCACGTGGAAAAGAAGGGCACGGAGAACATTCGCCCCGAAATCCTCGAGGCGATGGGCCTCGGCAAGAAGCCGGACGCTGCGCAGTAAGCCGGTGCTGTGTGAAACGAAAAGGGCGGCCCCAGGGCCGCCCTTTTCAGTTGCGCTGAAACCTGCGCTCAGAGCCTGAATTCACCGGAACAGATCTGGCCGTAGAGGGCCTGATCGACGGGTACATATTTCTTCTGCACCGGGCAATTGAAATAGATCGGCTCGGGAATTGCCGACGGATCGAAACCTTCCTTCACAAGTTCGACTTTGCGGTGCTTGAACGTGCCGGTGACTTCCATTTCCGGCTGGATGCGCAGGAAGACCGGCACCGCATAATCCGGCAGTTCCTTCTGCATCTGTGCGTGGAACTTGTCGAGATCGAGCGTGCCGTTCTCGGCGACGATTGACGCCATGCCAGCGCGACCGTCAGCTCCTGGCACATGAACGCCATAGACATTGGCTTCCTTGACGCCCGGAAAGACCGAGATCGCCTCCGCAACTTCGGATGTCGCAACGTTCTCGCCCTTCCAGCGGAACGTGTCGCCGATACGATCGACGAAGTAGAAATAGCCGAGCTTGTCCTGGCGCAGCAAGTCGCCGGTCCGGAACCAGGCATCACCCTCCTCGAACACGTTGCGAAGAATCTTCTTCTCGGTTTCTTCCTTCTTGGCATATCCGTCGAAGCGGCCGGTAGGCTGGTCAGGATCGTCGGTGATCTTGCCAAGCGCCTCACCGGCCTCGCCGGGTTCCGCCTTGATACAGAAGCCGTCTGCACCGCGCACGGGCTGCTCGTTCTCGATATCGAACTTCACGATCTCGACATTGAATTTTGCTTTTGCCCAGCCAGGAATGCGGCCGATAGCGCCCGTCGTTCCATCGAAATTCATCAAGGCGACGTTTCCTTCCGTCGCACCATAGAATTCGAGCACGTGAGGAATACGGAATCGCTGCTGAAAAGCCTTCCAGATTTCCGGGCGGAGACCATTGCCTACCGCCATGCGCAGCTTGTGCTTGCGTTCCTTGGGGTGCTTCTCGGTGTTGAGAAGATAGCGGCAGAGCTCACCGATATACTGGAAGAGCGTCGCCTTGTACTTGACCGCGTCGTCCCAGAAATGCGTGGCCGAAAATTTGCGCCGCAGGATCACCGAGCCCCCTACGGTGAGCGTCGTACCGACAGCACAGACGCCGCCCGCCGAATGATAGAGCGGCAACACGACATACATGCGATCCTTTTCGCTTGCATTGGTGCCGGCCGCGAAAGCTCCCATCATGCTGTTCAGGCGAACATGCGGAATACGCGCTGCCTTTGGATTGCCCGTCGTTCCGCTCGTGTAGATGAAGAGAGCGTTGTCGTCCTGCGTCACATCCTTGCGGATATCCGCAGGCAGTGGATCGCCGGGAAGCTGTGCCAGCGCAGCGTCGAGATCGTTTGCGCCCTGGACCTGGCCGCCTGTTGTCCAGACCGTCATCGGCCGCTCGAGATGGTCGGAAGCGGTCGAGAAGTTTTCGGCGAGTTCCGCACCGAGGACGAGATGGTCCGCACCCGAAATATTGAGGCAGTGGGCGAGCGGGCCCTTGGTGAGATTGGTATTGATGAGCGCGGCGGTTCCACCCGCCTTCACAATACCAAGCCAGGCAACCAGATATTCGGGCCGGTTCTCCATCATCAGCGCGACGACATCGCCCCGGCCAAGCCCTTGCTTCTGCATCCAGCGCGCGTACTTGTTCGCTTCCTCGTTGTATTGCCGATACGTAAGTGTTCGGTCCTCGAAGTAGATCGCAACATTGTTCGGCTTGGTGCGCGCAAGCTCCTCGATCTTGTCCGAAAATGTGTGGGAGGCGTCGGCTCTGATCTCCTTGAGCTTCTTCAGCGAACGGAGGGCCGCCCGCACGAATACGATTTCGTTGCCGACCCGCTTGAAGAAACCCATCTTTGTCCATCCTCCCGAATGATCGCCGCGTAAACGATATTTTCTTAAGTTATGCCTGCCATGCAGCAGAAGCGTCAAGAAAAGCCGCGTTTCCATACGTAAAATCGGCCATTCAGGCATACGTGACAGGCGCGCGTGCCATCGGCATTATCCGCTTTCCGAGTGGGGCCATTGGACCGGAAACGAGCAAGGAACAGCATGAGCGGCGAGCACGAACAGGAAACTGGAGAAATTCTGCTCGACGTCATCGGTCAGCAATGCCCGCTGCCTGTGCTGCGAGCGCGAAAACGCCTGCTTCGCCTTAACCCCGGGGCGCTGCTCAGGGTTTTCGCCAGCGATCCCGTCGCACGGATCGATATGCCGCATTTCTGTGCCGAGGCGGGGCATGAATTGATCGACGTCAGGGATCGAGGAACCTGGATCGAATTTCTGATCCGGCGGGGCGCAGATGTTCGCGAACCCGAAGACGATCTGCTTTCGAAACCGGTGAGGAATATCTAGGCGGGAAAATCGAACTCGGCGGCAAGAACGGCATAGAGATATTCGTCCCGCCATTCACCCTGAATAAACTTGCTCTGACGGAAAGCCCCCTCGCGCCTCATGCCGAGCTTCTCCATCACCCGCGCGGATGCCTTGTTGCGCTGATCGCAGGTGGCGACGATGCGCTGCAATCCGAAATCACGAAACCCGGCATGCGCCAGCCCCCGCGCGGCTTCCACAGCATATCCCTGACCCCAGTAATCGGGATGCAGAACATAGCCGATATCGCCTGTGCGGTTTTCCCAATCGGCGAGTTTCAGACCGACACCACCGATGACGCGGCGTCGTTCGCCTCGGTGTCCTGTCCCCTTTGCCACGATCGCAAGATCGAAGCTGGTACGTGGCCGTTCCTTCTGATCGTCCAGAAAGCCGCGGATTGTCTGTTTGCTTTGCACCAGGGTATTCGGCCCCCAGACGAGAAACCGGGTCACATCATCGCGTGAGGAATAGGAGTGAACGGCATCGAGATCGCGCGAGACGAACTCCCGGAGCAGGAGGCGCGGCGTCTCGATCGGGAGCAAAAGCGCCGGATCGGGCTCGCTCTTCCGCCGCAGTCTCATTTGCGAGCTGCCTTCTTCAACTGTGCTTTCTGCGTGTCGCGAAACCCGATCGCGATTCCGGCCGAGCCCATGTCGAATACCGGCCGCTTTATCAGTGCGGGATGAGACGCCATGAGCTTCACGGCCGAAGTTTCGGTTACTTCGTGCTTGTCGCTGTCAGGAAGGCTGCGCCATGTGGTGCTCGCCTTGTTGAGAAGCGTCTCCCAGCCGACAGCCTTGGCAAATCGCTTCACATCGGCGGCCCCTATACCGTCCGCGCGAACATCGTGGAAACGATGGGCGATGCCCTCGCTCTCAAGCCACTTCAGCGCCTTGCGGCAGGTATCGCAGTTCTTCAGTCCATAAACGGTAAGCACCAGCCCCATCCCAGCTTCGCCTTCATGGAGGAAAGCATAGCGGGGATGAGGCCGGTGCCAAGACCATAGAGGAAGGTCGAGCCCCCGGGGGGGGCACGTATCAGGCGGCGAGCTTCTCCTGCTCGGCCCGCAGCGCCTTGAACTCCGCCTCGGCGGCAAGCGAGTACGGTTCCGCCTCACGATAGGCCTCGGGCGTCACAATCTTGAGCAACGCGCGGACTTCCGGCAGCGGCTTCGGAAGCATGGCTTCCCAGTCGGTCTGGGGCAGCCAGGCCGAGCTCTTGCCATTGCGGTATGCCTCGCGAATCACACGCCATACCTTCACGTTCGGGAGAGCCTTGCGGGTAATCCGCGCGCCGACCAGAACAATGAAACCGATGCCGCGATTCCGGGTCTGCGCATAGGTAAAGGAAAGAAGCGCAAGTTCACCGAGCCCATCGCGGCCATAACCGGTCGTCACATGCCACAGATCGTGCTGGTCGCGGAGCCGATCACCGAAAATCCGCTCGGCTTCCGTGCGGTCATCGCGACGGCGCACTTCCTCGCTTGCCGCGACGAGGCCGTCCGCCGTCAGGTTTTCGCCCGCCATGAACTCGTAATAGGTCCGTCCAAGCGAGCCTTCCGGCAGGCTTGAGAG
This sequence comes from Parvibaculum sp., assembly GCA_017642695.1. GTDB lineage: Bacteria > Pseudomonadota > Alphaproteobacteria > Parvibaculales > Parvibaculaceae > Parvibaculum. The sequence continues at coordinate 130,940 of JAEPQD010000001.1, forward strand.
ATAGGCCCGGTCACTCAGTGTATCGATGAGATTCCGCTTCTCGGCGACGATTCGGCGGCCGGTTTCCGTTGCCATGAAACGCTGGAACTGACGGTCCACGACACCGCCCGCGAGAGCATCGATAATCTTGAAGACCTGACCGGTATCTTCCTTGTCGGCGATCAGCGCGCGAATCGCGCGGATCGCCTTCAGGGGCTGGATACGCTTGCGTTTCCGCTTCGCCACAACCTTGCCGTCAAACTCTGTTGGGCTTGCAATCGTCATGGGTTATGTCCCGCTGCTATAGTGGTTCACCGCTACCAACCTTGGCTGAAAGATAGTAAGTACTGACATTCTTGTCAATATGTGATTTCCCCGAATTGGAGCCCCGTGTGTCCAGCGTTGCTAAAAATCCGGCCGCCAAGGCCGTTCCTGCCGCCAAATCCGCGGAAAAACCGGTCGCCAAGCGGGTTCGCCGGACGGCGGAGGAAGCGCGGCGGCTGATCCTCGATGCGGCGGAAGAACGCCTCGCCCGGCAGGGCCCCGAGGGGCTGAGACTTCAGGATATCGCCCGCGACGTGGGCATCTCGCACCCCGCCATCCTGCATCACTTCGAAAGCCGGGAAGGCCTGGTGCGCGCGCTCATCGCCCGCACGAACGCGCAACTCCGCGACTCGCTGCTGGGCGCGCTCGGCAGCGATGCCGCGAACCAGGACGCGGCCGACCATATCGGCCATGTCTTCGAGGCTTTGAGCGACCGGGGAACCGCCCGTCTCCTGTCATGGCTCCTGCTTACCGGCCGCGCGACCGAAGAATCCGATGCGCACAATATCATGGGTGAGATCGTCGAGGCGTTGCAGGCCAAGCGGGAAGAATATGCGAAGGACCGCGGAACGCCGGCGCCTGAAAAGGAAGACACGCTCTTCATCGCCATGCTGACGGCGAATGCGGCTTTCGGCGAGGCAATCGTCGGCCGCCAGCTCGCTGAGGCTGCCGGCCTCGACCAGGACGGCATCAAGCGCTTCCGCAAGTGGTTCGCGAAGGTGCTGAACGATCACCTCGAACGTGAAGGCTAGTCGGCCTTTCGCCGCAGGAGATCGCGCATCAGCCGAACGAGCCGCTCGGAGGAAATATCCGGCCGCACGACGCGCGCGACCATTACCCCGTCGAGAAAAACCGACACGAGATTGGCAAGGTCTTCGGCCTCGCTCTCGTCCACGCCTTCCTCGCGCAGCGCATGGCCGATGAGTTCGGTCTCCGTGTCGTAGAAACGCGCGATCACGGCGTCCGTCTCGGCCGATCTCTGGCCGGAATGCGCATAGTCGAGGATCACTTTCAGGAAGCGCGTGATCTCGCCAAAGAGGAGAAGGTTGCTCGAGAGCCAGGCATCGAGATCGCCGACACCGCCCTGCTCTCGCTTGATGTCGTCATAGGCGCCGAGCGCGTCCGACAGCGCCTTGCGGACGACGAACTGGAAGAGATCTTCCTTGTCCTCGAAATAGTAGTAGATGAGCGCGGGGTTGATGCCGGCCGCCTCACCGAGCTCCTTGTTCGACACAGCCGCGACACCGGAGCGGGAGAAAAGTTCGAGCGCCGCCGCCGCGATCGCGTCGCGCTTCGCCTCGTTCGGCGCTTCAGTCGCCGGTCTCCCCACCTTGCGCGCAGGCTTCTTCGTGTCCTGCCGCCCACCTTTTGCCGTCACGCCTTGCCGCCTTTCACGGGTTCGGGAATCTCGGGCCAGTCTTCGTGTTCGGCCTGTTCCAGCAGCTTTTCGAAATCCGCGATGATCGTATCGAGCATCTCCCGGCCAAGACTAGCAGAGGATTCGCTCGGCCGCCCGACGACACCGTTCCGCGTCACCGCCGGCATGGCGTAGCGCCAGACCTTCCCGATGGTGACATCTTCGACATCCTCAGCCTTGTCCATCTCGACACTCTCGGGGTCGAGCGCGAGCACCATCGAGGTTTCCGCCACATTCGCGTGGATGTCGGCAGCATCGAGCGTGTAAAGCCTGAGTGCCTCGTCGGAGATTTCCCAGAGGCCGCGTGTCGCGAAACGCGCCTTGGGATACTTGTAGCGAAGCTTCAGGATTGCACTTTCGATGGAAGGGCCATTCGTCGCGTGACCGGAGATGAAGAAGAGGCGGTCGATGCCGTTCGCCTCGATGGCCCAGGACGCGATTTCGCAGAGAACCGCCGTCAGCGTTTCCGGCGACAGCGAAACCGTTCCGGGCCAGGCATCCGAATGACCGAAGGAACAGCCATAGGGAATGGGCGGCAGCATCAGCACGTTCCGCCGCCGGCAGGCTTCGGCGCAGATTTCACCTGCCAACAGCGTGTCCGTGCCGGTCGCGAGATGCGGCCCGTGCTGCTCCGTCGCACCGATGGGGAGGACCGCGATGGTGCGCCCCTTTCCGGCAATCGCCTCACCGACCTGCGGACCGGTCGCTCGCGCCCATGAAGTCATGTAGCCGCTCCCTGTATCAGACGAAGGTGAGGTATTTGTCGCGCTCGACGGGCGTCACCGTATAGAACTGCGCGTCCCACTCCTTGCGCTTCTGCGCCACATAGATGTCGATGAACTCCTCGCCGAGAACGCTGCGAGCGAAACTGCTTTCATCGAGAGCGTCCGACGCTTCGAGCAGCGTCCGCGGTAGCCGCCGCACATTGCGTCCCTGTGAGCGGATGTCGCGCGCGAGATAGAGATTGTCGTTGAGCGGCTGCCCCGGATCGACCTTGCGTTCCAGTCCATCGAGACCCGCATAAAGGCTGAAGGCGGAAGAGAGGTAGAAATTCGCGCTCATGTCGGGCGCACGGTTCTCGATACACGGCCGGTTCATCGGCAGACGAAGCATGGCCGAGCGGTTGTTGCGGCCATAGGCCTGCAGCACCGGCGCCCAGGACATGTCGGGCATGTCGCCCTGCGCGATGAGCCCCTTGTAGGAATTGTAGCTCGGGCAGGTGAAGGCACAGAGCGCCTGCGCATGTTCGAGAAGGCCTCCCGCGAAATGAAGCGTATCGTCGGTCGCCCCCAGTCCGTAGTTTCGCGCGAGGTCCCCGACCGGCCGCACGGACGCGTCGAAGATGTTTTCTTTCGATGCCGTGTCCATCAGCGACATGTTGTGATGCGCGCCCGAACGGAAATCGTTGCTGAAGGGCTTCGGCATGAAACTCGCGACCGCGCCATGTTTCCGCGCGATGGACTTCACCATGAAGCGGAAGAAGGTAAGGCGGTCGGCCGTCGTCAACACATCGGCATAGCCGAAATCGATTTCGAACTGGCCGTGACCCCCTTCCTGATCGAAGGAATAGAGCCCCCAACCAAGCTCCTCGACGTAGCGCGTGAGTTCCTCGAGGAAGGGACCTGCAAGAGAGATCTGGTGAAGGTCGTAGGCAGGCGTCGGCCCGTGAAAAGTTTCCGTCTGGAACGGTGCGAGCCCGTCGGCGGAACGGCGAAGCACGTAGAATTCGGGCTCGATGCCAAGATTGAAGACGAGGTTCTTCTGCGCCGCCTTCGCCGCCGCCTTCTTCAGGATGACACGGCTGCAGTTCTCGTAAGGCTCTCCATGAAAATGAAGATCGGAAGCGAACCAGCAATAGCGCCGGTCCCAGGGAAGGATCGTCGCGCTCGCAAGATCAGGTACCGCCGCACACTCGTCGAAATGCGGACCGACGAGCCCCATGCCTTCGAGTGCGCCGACAGTGAAAAGCTCCGAACCGCCGATCATGTGAGCGAGATGGCTGATCGGAACGCATTTCGTCTTCGAGACGCCGTGCACGTCCACATAGGTGGCGTAGCAATATTCGACGCCTTCGCTCGCCAGCTTCTTCTGAAGCTCCTTCGCCTGTTCCTTGTCGGTCATCTTCGCTTCCCTGCTGAAGTTACGCTGTGATGTTTTCCGGCCAGACCCGCCCGGGCCGGGGCGTATCGATCCGGTAGTCGCTTGCATGTCTGGTGAAGAAGTCCCGCCCGAACGCCTCAGCGCACGGGAGCGGCTCGCCTGGATCGCGGATCACGTCGCCGCGCGCGTTGCCATAGGCATGCACGGTGCCGACGAAGGTCGAGTTCGTGTAGCGCGCATATTCCTGCAACTGGTGCACGATGCCCGCGCCGACACCCGGGAACGTCTCCTCGGATGAAAGCAGAAGTCCGAGCCTCTTCCCCGTCATGCTGGGAACGGTCGTATCTGACAGGGGGTGCGATGCCGCCACGTAGCAGAACATGCGGTCGAAGAAGGCCTTGAGCTGCGCCGACATGCCGTACCAGTAGACGGGTGTCGCGGCGATGAAGCCGTCGGCGGGAAGGAAACTGTCGAAGAAGGCGTCTCGAAAGCCGTCATCGATGCCGCATTCGCCGTCCGGCCGCCGGCACTGCCTGCAATCGCGGAGAAACCCGGAAAGGACATCGTCGGCGAAGAGAAGCTCGGCCTCGTGGCCCGCGCTCCTGAGGCCTTTGAGGGCCGCCTCGGCAAGCGCCGCCGAATTGCCGTTCCGGCGCGGGCTTGAACTGAGGACGAGAGCACGCATGAGCAACTCCACCAGAGGAACAGGAAAGGAGTCTCACGTTTTAATTGATCGGTCAATTAAATTAATTATTTACAAAACAGCGAAGGAAGCTCACGAGTTGTGATGATGCCTCCTTTCCGCAGGGCACCCGGACACACCGCCCCCTCTTGACGACCTGCGCAGCCAAACCAGGCCGCACCGGCATCATCCAGCGCTACAACGGCGCGGGCGCTGATCGGGAACGAAACGAAATCGAACCTCGAAGGACGTCGGAACTGATGGCAGGAGAGACAAGGACGCGGCTTCCCTGCGCTTCGGCTCCCAAGAAGCCGCGCTACGCCGGAAGACGGCACGAAATTCGGCCGCCCGCTCAACCCTTTCCTGATGCGCAGGATGATCGGCTGAATACGGCCTGCCGGCCGGAAGCGCGAAGTGCGCAGGCTGGTGCCCCTGGCCGGACTCGAACCAGCACGTTGTTGCCAACAACAGATTTTGAGTCTGCCGCGTCTACCATTCCGCCACAGGGGCCCTGAAGCGCTGGGCGCGCATCATAATCGGCTGAGGCTTGCCTTCAATGGAAAAGAGGGCGGACCTCGACCGGGAATGCGGCGAGAAGGCGCGGGACAAGGGCAAGTGCCCCATGCTTCAATGCGCGCCATGCTGGATCGCCTGCCATCAATTGCCATCCCCTGGATACTGCTCGCCGTGAGCGCGGCGACCATCGGCGGCGCACTCTTCTTCGAACACGTACTCGGTTATGTGCCCTGCTCTCTCTGCCTCGACGGCAGGCAACCCCACTACTTCGCAATGGCTGCGGCTCTGATTGCGGGCATCCTTTCGCGCGAAGCGAATATCGGCATCGGTGCCCTGATCTTTCTCGGCCTTTGCGTATTCGCTTATCTTACGGGCGCGGGCATCTCCTTCTATCACCTTGGCGTCGAGTATCACTGGTGGGAAGGGCCGGAGACGTGCGGCGGCGGCAACCTCGTCGCAAACTCCCTGGAGGACCTTCAAGCTGCGCTGCAGGGCGGAGCGAAGGCACCGCGCTGCGACGAAGCGGCATGGACGCTCTTCGGGATTTCGCTGGCCGGGTTCAATTTCGTGATCACGCTCGCCCTCGCAGCTCTTTCCGCGCTGCCGCTCCTGCGCTACTTCCGCGAAAGCAGGGGAGAAGCCTGATGACGATCCGCAACGACAGGTCCAGGCCCAGATCGCCGAGCGTCTCCACACAGCCCGGCCGCGCACGAAAGGCCGCGATTGAGGAGATGATCCGGGTCGATCACGCCGGAGAGTACGGCGCCGTGCGCATCTATGAGGGCCAGCGCGCCGTCTTCCGTAACCTGCCACATAAGCAGGAAATCGCGGATGCACTGGAACGCATGGCAAAGGATGAGGAAATCCATCTCGCGCGCTTCAACGAAATCGTCAACGAACGCGGCGTGCGCCCGACAGCCTTTGCGCCCGTCTGGCACATCGCAGGTTTCGCGCTCGGTGCGGCGACGGCGCTTCTCGGCGAGAAAGCGGCGCATGCCTGCACGGCTGCCGTCGAAGAAGTAATCGACGAGCACTACAAGTCGCAGGTGAATCGCCTCGACCAGATGGGCGAGGAGGAAAAGCCGCTTCGCGACACGATCGAGAAGTTTCGGCTGGAGGAAGTAGAGCATCGCGACGAGGCTCTGGCGTCCGGCGCAAGAGAAGCACCGGTCTATCCACTCCTCTCCGGAGCCATCAAGGCGGCTTGCCGCCTCGCCATCAAGGTTTCCGAGAAGGCGTAAGCCTACGGTTCCAGTTCGCTATCCCAATATAGATAGTCCTGCCAGCTTTCATGCAGGTAGTTCGGCGGGAATGCACGGCCGTTCTTATGCAGATCGCTGACCGAAGGGCGGAACGGCGGCTGCATCGGAAACATTTCCGCCTGCGCCGGCATCTTGCCACCTTTCTTCAGGTTACATGGCGCACAAGCGGTGATGACGTTGTCCCATGTCGTCTGTCCGCCACGCGAGCGCGGGACAACATGGTCAAAGGTGAGTTCGTGCCTCGCACCACAATACTGGCAGGTGAAGCGATCGCGCAGAAACAGGTTGAATCGTGTGAAGGCAGGGAAGCGCGCAGGCTTCACATAGGACTTGAGCGACACGACGCTCGGCAGTCGCATCTCGAAATTGGGTGAACGCACCTGCGTGTCGTAAGACGAGACGATGTTCACGCGATCGAGAAAGACCGCCTTGATCGCGTCCTGCCATGACCAGAGCGAAAGGGGATAATAGCTGAGCGGCCTGTAATCCGCGTTCAACACAAGAGCCGGACAAGCTTCCGGCGTGGCAAACGATCCGTGCACGCCACCCTCCTGAGGCCGGGGCCACCACATGCGGCCGACCCCTCTATGACCTCATATTACTATATATGGTGCGACGCCTTTGTGAAGCTGCCAGTGCTGGATCGGCGTCTCACCCTCCGGCAAAGGCACCTTGCAGCCTGCCAGCAAAGGCATCCTCGATAAAACGCCCGCCCAGCTCAAGACCGGTCTGGTCTATGCCATGACCGAGCCCGTGCGAGACATGCCACTGGACCGGAAGCCCCGCCTCGCCCAACGCCTGCACCGCCTGATGCATACGCGAGACGGGCAGCATGTCATCGGCATCGCCATGCAGCATCAGCACTGGCGGCCGACAGCTCATTTCATCGGCAAGACGCTCGGGGACGGCAAGCGCGCCGGAATAGCCAAGGATGCAGGCGGGCGCAACAGCACGGCGAAGCCCGACATGCAAGGACATCATGGTGCCCTGACTGAAGCCCACAAGAGCGAGTTGCGAGCCGTCCAGGCCCCGCAGCGTCAATTGCTCGTCGATAAACCGGTCGAGTAGCGGCGCCGCTGCCGTCACCCCAAGCGCGATTTCCGATGGATCGAGCCGAGAAATTGGAAACCACTGATAACCCATCGGGTTGCCTTCGCACCGCTGCGGAGCGTTGGGTGCGATGAAGGCTGCATCGGGGAGAAGCTTCTGCCAATAAGGGGCAAGCGAGATCAGATCGTTGCCGTCGGAGCCATAGCCGTGGCACAGGACCACAAGCTGTTTCGCCTTCCCGCTCGCCGGCGCGACACTCGGTCCCGTCAATGTCATGTTCCGTCTCCCCTTTCATCCCGTGGTCACGCAGGCTAACAATGCCTGCCACACTATGCTGCCCGGAGTTGCCGTTTCAATGCAGGATGATCAAAGCGGAGGGGACGTGCTCCGCTTCGCCCCGAGCCCGAACGGCTGGCTCCATCTTGGCCACGCCTATTCCGCACTTTTCGCCTTCGAGATGGCAAAGCGCATCGGCGGTCGCTTCCTGCTGCGGATAGAGGATATCGACAAGGGGCGGTGCCGTTCCGAATACGAAGAAGCGATTTATGAAGACCTCGCCTGGCTCGGCCTCGAATGGGAGGACCCCGTACGCCGCCAGTCCGAGCATTTCGCTGAGTATGAAAGGGGCTTGAAACGCCTGCGCGAGATGGACCTTGTCTATCCCTGCTTTGCGACGCGCAAGGAAATCCAGGATGCCATCGTCGCGAGCGGGATCCCGCTTCAGAACTGGCCGACCGACCCCGATGGCGCGCCGCTCTATCCCGGCATCTGCAAGGATATGCCGAAGGAACGGCTGAACGAGCTGATGTGGGAAGGCCGAACCTATGCGTGGCGGCTCGACATGGAGAAGGCGAAGCAGGAAGCCGAACGCATCAACGGCGGACCGGTCACATTTGTGGAAGAAGGGGAGAGCACACGCGGGGACCATGGCCTGCTTCCGGTCGAGCCTCAACTTTTCGGTGACGTAGTCATCGCACGAAAGGACGTACCGACAAGCTACCACCTCGCCGTCACGATGGACGATGCTCTGCAGGGCGTGACGCTGGTGACGCGCGGACAGGATCTCTTCCCCGCAACCTATATCCACCGCATCCTGCAGGTGCTACTCGGCCTTCCCGAACCCCGCTACCACCATCACGGGCTCGTCCGCGACGAAGCCGGACGGCGCTTGTCGAAGAGCGCCGAAGACATGGGGCTGAGGGAACTCCGTAGCGCCGGCAGATCGTCTGCCGACATCCGCCGGATGGTCGGGCTTTAACCATAGCCTCGAGACGCCCGGGGTTGGCGCAGAAACTGCTTCGAAGGTGTTGAACAAGCGGTTCGTTCCCGAAAAGGCACGAAACCGTGCCTTTTCGAACCCGAGGAGCCCCCCAATGGCCGCAACTGAAACAACCGCTGTTTCGAAATCGCGCATCGACTGGATCGACGCCGTAAAGGGCCTGACCATCATTCTGGTCGTGATGGAACACACCACCTTTGGTGTACAGGGCGCTTTGGGTCACCTGCCGCCCGTTTTCGGTGCCATTGCCGAGTTCGCCAAACCCTTCCGCATGCCGCTCTTCTTTCTGGTCGCGGGACTTTTCGCCTACAAGGCCCTCTACGGCGATCTCCGGAAATTCGTGGACGGCAAGATCGTTCACTTCGCCTATTTCTACGTTCTCTGGTCCGTCATCCAGATCGGCATCAAGATCGTCGTGCCGCATGATGGCGGCTGGCAGGTGACCTATGTCGACCTCCTCATGATCCCGATCCAGCCTTTCGCGGTGCTGTGGTTCATCTATTCGCTGGCGATGTTCTTCGCGGCGATGCGTCTCCTGCGCAGCGCAAGGCCCGTCTATGTCTTCTTCTTCGCCATCGCCCTCTATTTCATGCGCCTCGACACGGGCTGGATGCTGATCGACGAATTCGCCTGGCGCTTCATCTGGTTCGTCTCGGGCGTCTATGGCGCAAAGCACGTATTCGAGATCGCCGACTGGGCGCGTGCACGGCCGGCAAGCGGGCTCCTTCTCGCCGCAACGCTCCTCGCAAGCGTCGGCACCGTCGTCTTCTCGCACCTGATCGACATTCGCGGACTGGAGCTCCTCATGGGCTTCGCCGGCGCCGGCGCCGCCGTCATGCTCGTCAGCATCGCGGCGTCGAACGGACTTGCTTTTCCGCTCACCTTTGTCGGCAAGCATTCGCTGTATGTCTTTCTTTCCTTCTTCCTACCCATGGCGACAACACGCATCGCGATGGTGAAACTGGGCTTCGAGAACGGCGACCTAGTCACGCTTGTCGCCCTAACCATCGCCGTCGTCTCGCCGATCATCGGCTTCAGGATCCTGGAGAAAACGCCGCTCAACTTCCTCTACATCCGGCCCGACATGTTCCGCCTGACGGCACCCCGAAACTTCAAGCCGAACGTCGTCATGGCGGCAGGCGGCGACTGAGATCAGAGAAACAAGCCGATGAGGATTGTCAGCGTCACGATGCTGACGCCGGTCGACAGAACCACCGTGCTCGACGCTGCTCCTGGTGCTGCCTGGTAGCGGTTCGCAAGGATCGAGGAATAGACGCCGGTCGGCATCGCAGCGAGCAATGTGGCTGCGGTCACCCACAGCGGTTCCAACTCGAATACATACTGCGCCATGATGAAGACGAGCGCCGGGTGCACAATGAGCTTGAAGAAAGTCGTGACCGAAGCAGCACCCACAGACCGGCGAATGCTGTAGCGCGTGAGCATGGCTCCCAGCACGAAAAGCGCGCAGGGAATAGCCGAGCGCGCGACCATCTCGAGCGCCGAGTCCACGATGCCCGGGAGCGGCACACCCATCTGCCCGTAGATGACGCCAGACGCGATGCCTATGATGACCGGGTTTTTCGCCGTATTGGTCAGCCCTTCCCTGAGGATGGCGCCAAAGCTCGGCGGTTCCTCGTCTCCCCGGGGCCTGGTGAGTTCCAGCAGGAACATTGCAATCGTGAAGAGGATGATCCCGTGGAAAGCGAGGATCAGGAAAACGGGCGTTCCCGCTTCCGGCCCGAAGCCCGTCAGGATGATGGGCAGGCCGAGCATGATCGTGTTGCCCTGCCCGCACCCAAATCCAAGGATGACCGCGTCGGAAGAAGGACGGCGCAGCACGTAAAGCGCGATGAGCGATCCCACCGCCCAGACCGCGAGCATCGCACCGTAATAGGAAAACCAGAGACCCCAGGGCAGCGTCGCCGGAAATTCCGTATCGGCAAGATTCCGGAACAGAAGCGCCGGCATCGCGAAGGTGAACACATAGGTATCGAGCCCGTCGACGCCAGAATGGCTGATGAGCTTCGAGCGCGCACCGGCATAACCGAGAGCAATCACGCCAAAGATCGGCAGAACGAGCGTGAGGGCGACAGGCATGCGATGTCCGGCGGCTTGTGGAAGGCGCGCGGACACTAGCTCTCAGCCAACGCCCCGTCAAAAACAGGACTTACCAGTCGTAGAGACCGGTATATTTCTGGAAGCCGGCCGCCTCTGCCCACGCCGCCCACTGTTCGCGGACGCGCTTGGTAACCGTTGGGCTTCCGCCTCCCTGACCCACGCCGAGCATCATGAGCTCCGTACAACCTCGATAAAGGGCCTCGGGGTGCGGTAGCGATCCGCCTCTCGTGAGTTTCGCATACTCCGAATCTTCGAAGCCGTCCGTCAGAAGAATGATCGTGACATCCGACGCATTGCAGTCGATGAGCTGCGAAGTGTTTTCAAGGAAGGATATGACGTTCGTATAGCCTTGCGCCTGTAGCTTTCCCTGCGCGACGAGTTCGGGAACGGCCGAGATCAACGCACCGATACCGTCTGCGACAGCCTCGGGCTTCGCGCGCGTTGAGATGACTTCGTCGATCTTGAGCGCATTGGCGCTGATGTCGTAAGAGCCGAAGGTCCGAAGCATCACGTGCGAGCGAAGCGGCAGAGCTTCGAGTTCGGAAGCCGTGCGCTGACCGACGCGCGCCGCGTAAGCGGCGTCTTCGACCAGTGGGTTGCTCTTCGACATGTCGAGACCGATCACCACCGTGCGCGGGCGGGACGGTGCATCGACCGCCCACGCAGCCGGGCCGGAAAGCGCCACCACACAGAGCAAGGCAAAAGATAAGAGCCGCCGTACCTGAACGATCTTCATTCGCCTGCCGAGCCGATTGGGATGCGGCGCGACTGCCGCGGCGGCAACACCTCACCGATTGGTTCACGGATCGATTCAAGACGCGCCGGGCCCGCCTTCATCGCATTGCGCGAACGGCGTTCCCACCAATCGTCGAAGAGCTTCTCGTAGCGACCGAGATGACGCGAATCTTCGCAAGACTTGAGCCGGTCGGAAAAGGAATGTCCCGATCCGTTGGCGAGCGCCGGTGTGCCCTTGCGACGCCCGAGCAGCCCGCGGCCGTTTGAGACCTGCAAAGGCTTTGCCGTGTCGCCCTTGCGGCGCGCCTCGTCGAGCCCCTGCTCATAGGAGCGGCACTCGCGCATGAGGCCGGTCCAGAGAAGATGACGCCGGTTTTCCGGGCCTTCCATCTCGGAAAGCGAATGCCGATTGCTGTCATATTCCGCTTCGAGGGAAGCGAGGCGCTCCATCGCCGCCCGGCGATGCTTGAAGTCGCGCGCGAGAAAGACCTTGCGCAGCGACTCGACTGCATAATGAATACAAAGTGCTGCCACGCCCGTGACCACAAGGAAGACGATGCCGAGTGAGGCAAGCCATGCCATCGGCTGCCAACCACGCATCTGGTCGATCTCGGTGGCAGTCCGCGTTGTTTCCTGCGTCGCTTCGGTCGAGATACCGAGCCCCGCAAGCGCATTGCCGAGCGAGGAACCGACGCTGCCATCGCTGGAAGCGGCAATGCCGTTCGGCAACGACATGAGCGCAAGAAGAACGCCTACACCCAGCAGCATGGTCAGCGCCAGAACGAAGACGATGCGGACGAAGACCGCCTTGCCGAAGGGTCCGAGCTGCTCGTAAAGGATATGCGCCGCAACGGTCGCAAACAGAACCTGCATCGACTTGAAGGCGACGGAGGAGCCAAGAGCACCCGGCAACTCCAGGAACTCATTGGCAAGCGCCCGTGTCCAGAATTCGCTGACGATCATGTAGTCGACGACAAGCGCGCCGAAGGCGACAAGGCCGACCAGCACGAATGTCATGAAATAGAAGCTCGCAAACCGAGCCTGACGCTCGCTTGCCACGTAATTGCGCGTCATCTCGGCGCGCATGTCGTCGGAAATCAGGGAAACGCCATTGCTCATGACTTCACCATCCGGCTGAAGAAGCCCTTCTTCCTGGGCTTCTCTTCCTTGACGCCCTCGAGCGGCGCAGCCACACGTTTCGCGAGTTCGCTGATTTCGCGCTCAAGCGTTTCCTGCCGCGCGCGGCGGCGAGCAAGTTCCGCGGCATAGGCCGCGTCGAGCTCTGAGAGCCGCGAAAAAACATGAAGTTCGGGAAGGGGTTCGGCATTTCTGCCGTAATGCCAGGCCGTCTGACCCTTGTCCTGTCCGCCCTGCCCGCCAGTGGTGTCGAAACCGTCGCTCATCAGCCGGTCCTTTCCTCACGCACCCCGCTTTAACACTCTTTTAACTGTAACATTCTGGGCGGCCGGCGCGGAGTCCTGAAAAGTCGAAAGAGATCGAAATAGATGCAGCCCCAAGGACTTCATGAGCCCAAACTCGATTGTGCCATTGAAGGACTTCAATGCGGCAGAAACATTATGGGAATAAGGCAAGAATGTGATCCGTTCGACATTTGACCCGTGCAGCCGACCGCTTCACACACTATTTCGCAGGCGCAGACACAATCACGGATCGGAGGCTGGGTGAGCAAGAGAGACGAAATATTCTGGGACAAGTCCGCTCGAAAATATGCCGCCTCTCCGGTAGCTGATCTGGCTGGTCTTGAGCGTACGCTGGCACGCACGGGCGAGATGCTTGTTCCCTCTCACGATGTGCTGGAACTCGGTTGCGGCACCGGGACGATCGCGCTCCGGCTCGCCGCCGCCGCGGGAAGCTATCTCGCGACGGATATTTCCTCTCAAATGATCTCCATTGCAGAGGAAAAACTGGCCGGCACGGATTGCGATCACCTGAAGAACCGGCTGGAGTTCCGGAAGGCAACCGCCTGCCAGTTAGCCATGGAGCCCGCCAGATATGATGCGGTCCTGGGATTCAGTTATCTTCACCTGGCGGGAGATCCATCCACCGTTCTGAAGAACATCCGCACCTTGTTGAAACCGAAGGGACTCTTCATCTCGAAGACGCCCTGCGTTGGCGACATGAACCCGGTCATCCGGCTTGCAATCCCCCTCATGCGCATCGCAGGCATGGCGCCTGGGTCGGTGACGAGCTTTTCCTCGGCATCGCTGGTGCGCGAAATCCGGACCGCAGGATTCGAGATTCTTGAAAACGAACGCCACGGCTCGGAACGCAAGGATACACGCCCCTTCATTGTGGCGCGGGCGCCCTGAGGGTCAGGCCGCCTCTTCGGTATTGTAGTCCACGAGGCGAACCACTTCGGCCATGATGTCGTTGATCTGGAAATCCTTGGGCGTGTAGATCGCCGAGACACCGGCGGCGCGAAGCTTCTCTTCATCGTCGGCCGGAATGATGCCACCGACCACGACGGGAATCGCGTCCAGCCCCGCTTCCCTGAGCCGTGTCATCACATCCTCCACCAGCAGAACATGGCTGCCGGACAGGATCGAGAGGCCGATCACGTGGACCTCGCCATCCTGAGCCGCCTTCACGATCTGCTCGGGCGTGAGCCGGATGCCCTCATAGACCACATCCATGCCGCTGTCGCGCGCGCGCACAGCGATCTGCTCTGCGCCGTTCGAATGACCGTCGAGGCCCGGCTTGCCGACAAGGAACTTGAGCTTGCGGCCGAGTTTCGAGGAAACGGCGTTGACCATCTCGCGCACCCGGTCGAGATCGCCCGGCGCATTGCGCGCAGCGCTTGAAACGCCCGTCGGCGCGCGATATTCGCCGAAGGTTTCGCGCAGCGCCGTACCCCATTCGCCGGTCGTGACACCCGCCTTCGCGCAGGCGATGGAGGGCTCCATGATGTTGCGGCCTTCCTTGGCCGCCGCGCGTAGATCGGCAAGCGCCGCTGCAACGGCGTCATTGTCCCGTGTTTCGCGCCACTTCTTCAGGGCTGCCACCTGCTCCGCCTCGACGCCTTCGTCGACGACGTGAATCGAGCCGGCACCCGTCGAGAGCGGCGAGGGCGAAGTCTCTTCGTATTTGTTAACGCCGACGACGACTTGCCGCCCGGCTTCGATCTCCTCAAGACGCGCGGAGTTGGATTCGACGAGACGCTCCTTCATGTAGGCGCTCTCGACGGCGGCGACCGCCCCGCCCATCTCCTCGATGCGGGCAAGTTCTTCGCGCGCTTCGGCCTTCAGCGCCTCGACCTTCGCCTCCATTACCTTCGACCCGTCGAAGATGTCCGCATATTCGAGCAGGTCGCTTTCGTAAGCGAGGATTTGCTGCGCGCGGAGCGACCATTGCTGATCCCAGGGACGCGGAAGGCCAAGCGCCTCGTTCCACGCAGGCAACTGCACGGCACGCGCCCGTGCGTTCTTCGAGAGCGTCACGGCGAGCATCTCGAGCAGTATCCGATAGACGTTGTTTTCCGGCTGCTGCTCGGTGAGGCCGAGCGAGTTCACCTGCACGCCATAACGGAAGCGGCGGAGCTTCGCATCCTCGACGCCGTAGCGTGTCCTGCAGATTTCGTCCCAGAGATCGACAAAGGCGCGCATCTTCGCGATCTCGGTGATGAAGCGCACGCCTGCATTGACGAAGAAGCTGATGCGGCCGACGACTTGCGGGAAGTCCTTCTCGGGCACCTGTCCGCCTTCCTTTACCCGATCGAGCACAGCTTGCGCGGTCGCAAGCGCAAAGGCGAGTTCCTGCACCGGCGTCGCCCCCGCTTCCTGCAGGTGATAGGAGCAGACATTCGTCGGATTCCACTTCGGCACTTCGGTATAAGTGTAGGAAACGACATCCGTCAGCAGCCGCATCGACGGTGCGGGCGGAAAGACGTAAGTCCCGCGCGACAAATACTCCTTGATGATGTCGTTCTGAACCGTGCCCTGAAGTTTCGCGCGGTCCGCCCCATGCTCATCGGCAACCGCAATATAGAGCGCCAGCAGCCAGGCCGCCGTCGCGTTGATCGTCATGGAGGTGTTCATCTGCTCCATGGGGATGCCGTCGAACAGCGCGCGCATGTCGCCAATATGAGAAACCGGCACGCCGACCTTGCCGACCTCGCCTTTCGCCAGCACATGATCGCTGTCGTAGCCCGTCTGGGTCGGCAGGTCGAAGGCGATGGAAAGCCCCGTCTGCCCGCGCGAAAGGTTCGTCCGGTAAAGCTCGTTCGAAGCCCGCGCCGTCGAGTGGCCAGCATAGGTACGGAAAATCCACGGCTTGTCCTTGACCGGACCGACCTTGCCCTCTTCACCGTTCCCGCTCATCGCCTGACCTCGCGTCAACAAACCCTTGTCATGCCATTATCACAGGCTTTGCTGCGCTGCAAAAGATCCGAGGCCGCCGTCCGGCAAATGACATAGGCGCATCGCAATAGATTTCGCGACGGGGTCCCGAAGCGCTACCCTGCGCAAATCAAAACTCAAAACACCAGGGATGGACGAAATTCATGTCAGACCAGAATCAGGACCTCTTTCAACTCGCCATGTCGGAGGAGGCACGGCCTCTCATGGCCGCCGTGCAGAAACACATTGCCGAAAATGTAGATCCCATCACGGAAGAGTTTTTCCGCCTTCACGACGAGAAGACCGACCGCTGGAGCTGGCACCCGCGCCAGCTCGAGCTGCTGGAAGGAGCCAAGAACAAGGCCAAGCAATCGGGTCTCTGGAACTTCTTCCTGCCGGAGTCCGAAATCGGCTCGGGGCTGACCAATCTCGACTATGCCTATATTGCCGCCGAGCTCGGCAAATCGCCGCTCGCCTCGGAATCCCTCAATTGCAGCGCACCGGATACCGGCAACATGGAGGTGCTGGAGCGTGTCGGCACGCCGGAGCAGAAAAAGAAGTGGCTGGAGCCGCTCCTCAACGGCGAAATCCGCTCGGCCTACGCGATGACGGAGCCCGACATCCCGAGCTCCGACGCCAAGAACGTGCGCACCAGTGCCGTTCTCGACGGTGACGAGTGGGTCATCAACGGCGAGAAGTTCTATATCTCCGGCGCCGGCGACCCGCGCTGCAAGATCATGATCGTGATGGTGAAGACGAGCCCCGACGCCCCGCCGAGCAGGCAGCAATCGCAGATTCTCGTGCCGAAGGACACGCCCGGTGTTGAGATTCTCGAAGGCATGAAGGTCTTCGGCAAGGACCACGCGCCGCAGGGCCACATGCACATCCGTTTCAACAATGTGCGTGTACCGAAGGAGAACATCCTGCTTGGCGAAGGCCGCGGCTTCGAAATCAGCCAGGTTCGCCTCGGGCCCGGCCGCATCCATCACTGCATGCGTTCGATCGGCAAGGCCGAAAAGGCCCTCGAACTGATGGTGAAGCGCTCGGCCACGCGCGAGGCCTTCGGCAAGCCGATCGCGAAGCTTGGAGGAAACCTCGAGATCATTTCGCGCGCGCGCATCGAGATCAACGCGATGCGTCTCGCCGTGCTTCAGGCCGCAAGAGCCATGGACGTATTGGGCAACAAGGAAGCCCGCGTCTATGTCAGCGCGGTGAAGGCAATGGTGCCCGAGAAAGTGTGTCTCATCATCGATCAGGCGATCCAGATGCACGGCGCCGCCGGCATCTCGCAATGGACCCCGCTTGCCGATATGTATACCGACATGCGCCACCTGCGTTTTGCCGATGGTCCCGACGAAGTCCACCACATGGTCGTCGGGCGAGCCGAGGTGCAGAAGCACGGCCTCTGGTAGGACCTGCGTATACGCCGCACCGGTTTCAAAGCCGCCGCGTGGAGAAATTCCGTGGCGGCTTTTTCACGAACGGTGAAGCCAAAGCTCAGAGCGCGTCGGTCAGGATGTCAACGATGACACCGGTCGCGAGCGAGACGAGCAGCACATCGTCACCCGCGATCAGCCGCTCGTAGTCCGAGCGAACCGGCAGGCGGGCGTTGAGGTCACCCGGCAGATACCGCTTGGCAATGCCCGGCGGCAGCGGCTTGCCCCGAGCGAGATTCTTCGCGATGCCGGGCGGCAGCGGTTTCGTCTCCACGGGACTGGTCGCGAAGTAGTCGCGTATGAGGCGCGTCTCTTCCGGTGCGAAGGAAATCGACGCCTCGATCTCGATCCCTGTCCCGGGGCCGCCGTCATGCCCCTTGCCCGGATTGTCGTTCTTGTAGTTCTTCGCAAGAACGGCGCCGGCGGGCAGCAGGAGCGCAATCGAAACGGCAATGGCGATATGTCTGGTGTACATGCGGGGCCTCTCCTCGGAAGCGAAACGGATCGCCAGCAAGACCCTCACATGTGGCAACAATGGGGCCCCGAAACCGGAGATCTGTGCCAAAAAGAAAAGGCGCCGGTTTTTCCGGCGCCTTTCTCATCGTGAAGCGGGTGTTTTCTACTCCGCGGCAGCCGTCGCGTTGATGCCATTCGCGCGGGCGGCCATGCTTTCGATGTGGCGCCGGCGGGCGTCGAACTCGAGCGCAATGCTTTCGTCGTCGGACTGCAGCTTGTCCACATCCTGATCGGCGTAATCGAGAACGCCCATCTCTTCATAACCCTTGCGGATGCGCGGACCCCAAAGTCCGACATCCTTGACGATCGGCACGATGCGCTGGAACAGCGACGAGCGGAACTTGGTCATGAAGCCCGAATTATACATGTGCTCGCCACAGGCAACGGGATCGAGACCGAGATTCTTCCAGACCTCGACAGCATCGAAGCGGTCTCGCATGAGATAACTCGCTTCGAGCAGGAACTCTTCGCGTTCGTCGCGTTCCTTTTCGCTGAGTTGCGGATAGTAGTCGCGGAGCGCCAGGCGCCCGAAGGCGACGTGACGGCTCTCGTCCTGCATCACATAGGCGTTGACGGCGGCAGCCAGCGGGTTCTGCGCGTTGTCGCGGATCTGCGCGAAGGAAGCGAGCGCGAGGCCTTCGATCACCACCTGCATGCCGAGATAGGTCATGTCCCAGCGGCTGTCGCGCAACGTCTGCTCGATCAGGTCCTGCAGGGGTTTCGTCATCGGATAGGCGAGCTGGAACTTCTCTAGCAGCCGCTTGTAGCTTTCCACATGACGCGCCTCGTCGATCACCTGCGTCGAGGCATAGAACTTCGAGTCCATGTCCGGCACCTGCGTCACGATCTTCGCGGTACAGATCAGTGCTCCCTGTTCGCCCTGCATGAACTGCGAAAGCTGCCAGGCCTGAAAGTGCTTGCGCACATTGGCCTTCTCCTTGCGCGACATCTTCTCGAACTGATCCATGCCGTTGATCGGCAGCATCTCGTCGGGAAGTTGTTCGGGATTGTCTTCGTCGAGTTCCTGGGACCAGTCGAGCCGCTCGTTCGCGTCCCACTGCATCTCCACGCCCTTGCGATAGAGGCCCATCATCGCGGTGCGTTCGGGGTCGTAGTTCCAGTTGAACATCGCGTCGAAATTCTGCGGCACGGACCAGTGGCTGTCCTCGAGCGCGAGCGCGTAGGTGTCCTTGATTTTCTGCATCGGTCTCTCCTCCCTCCGAGCAATATACGGAGTATAACTCCGCATTAAGCGCGACGCCATCCCGAAGAAACGTCAGGATTCCCGCGGTTTACCCATGAAAGGTTTATATTGCAGCGCAAAAGACCCTTGCGTCCGCGGCGTCAAATGCCAATGATCCGCGCCAATCGGCACCGAACGGCGAACGAGGTAGATTTATGACGCATACGGACAAAAAGGACCTCTATGAGGTCGGAGAAATTCCGCCGCTCGGTCACGTCCCGAAAAACATGTATGCCTGGGCGATACGCCGCGACCGCGAGGGCCCGCCCCAGCAGGCGATGCAGGTCGAGGTGGTCCCCACATGGGAGATCGACTCGAACGAGGTGCTCGTCCTCGTGATGGCCGCAGGCGTCAACTACAACGGCGTCTGGGCCGGCCTCGGCACGCCGGTCTCCGTCTTCGACGTCCACAAGGTGCCCTATCACATCGCCGGGTCGGATGCGTCCGGCATCGTCTACGCGGTTGGCGCCAAGGTTAAGCGCTGGAAGGTCGGCGACGAGGTCGTCATTCACTGCAACCAGGATGACGGCGACGACGAGGAATGCAACGGTGGCGACCCGATGTTCTCGCCGACGCAGCGCATCTGGGGTTACGAAACACCGGACGGTTCCTTCGCGCAGTTCTGCCGCGTCCAGTCGCAGCAGCTCATGCCGCGACCGAAACACCTGACATGGGAGGAGAGTGCCTGCTACACGCTCACTCTCGCGACCGCCTATCGCATGCTGTTCGGTCACCGGCCGCATATTCTTTCGCCCGGACAGAACGTGCTGGTGTGGGGCGCGAGCGGAGGCCTCGGTTCCTTCGCGGTGCAGCTCTGCGCGACGGCAGGCGCCCATGCCATAGGCGTCATTTCAGACGACTCGAAGCACGACTTCGTCATGTCGATGGGCGCGAAGGGCGTCATCAACAGAAAGGAATTCAACTGCTGGGGTCAGTTGCCGAAGGTGAACTCGGAGGAGTTCAACGCCTTCATGAAGGAAGCGCGGAAATTCGGCAAGGCGATCTGGGACATCACGGGCAAGGGGATCGATCCCGACATCGTGTTCGAGCATCCCGGCGAGTCGACCTTCCCCGTCTCCTGCATGGTGACGAAGCGCGGCGGCATGGTCGTCTTCTGCGCCGGCACCACGGGTTTCAACCTGACCTTCGACGCGCGCTTCGTGTGGATGCGCCAGAAGCGCATTCAGGGCTCGCATTTCGCGCACCTGAAACAGGCGAGCGCCGCGAACCAGCTCGTGATCGAGCGGCGCATCGACCCCTGCATGTCGGAAGTCCTTCCGTGGTCGGACATTCCGCTCGCCCATACCAAGATGTGGAAGAACGAACACCTGCCGGGCAACATGGCGGTGCTGGTTTCGGCGGCGCGGCCGGGGCTCCGGACGGTCGAGGATGCGATCGAAGCGGGGATAAAGGCGGCCTGAAACGGGTGACTGTCACCGAACTGTCACTGAAACGTCACAGACGGTTCTGGCGCACGAAACGAACATCAAAGGGCCGGGTTATCCCCGGCCCTTTTCGTGTCTGCGGAACACCAATGCAGAAAAACAATCCCCGTCTTTTCTTTCGCCCGCGCGGTAGGGTACGCGCAAACAAATAGTCCCCGGTTTTCAGGCGTCCGCGAGCCAGGCATCGGCCTCTTCGTAGAGCACCTTCGCCTCCGGGCTCTTGTCGAGAACGACGGTCTTCGAAAGTTCGATGCCGGCTTTCTTCATGCTGGCGGCGAGAAAACGAAGTTCGGCGGGAAATTCGTCGAGCCCCTCAAAGACGGCAGGCGGCAGCGCGGGCATGTCGACCGGATCGATACGGTCCTTCTCATAGACCGCGACACGTTTCTGAATCTTCCACGCGCCGTCTCGCTTCTCCAGCATGTCGATGAAGCGCGCATGCGAGGTGGTATCGACGGTGCCGAAGGGCGCGGACGAGCGCACCATGATGACGACATTGACCTCGCTTACCGCGCGTGTCCCCTCGACACGAATGGACGGCACGCCGAACTGATGCTTGAGAAGGGCGGTGCCGTTCGCCGCGATCATCTTCGAGGCGTCGACGAAGCCTTCATGCGGCCCGTCATACCAGCTGATCGAGATGGTGCCGCCCGGGTGGAACACCGAAGAGAGTTCCGGCCACCGCTCCTGGTCACGCCAGAAGCCCCAATTGTTCACGAGCTCCGCGATTTCGGTTTTCGGATTCATGCCGTCGGTCCCTTCCGTTTCCGCTCTCGCCCCCATACCGGCCGGCAAGGTCAGAAGCGCAAGCAGCGCGAGCGCTGCAGCAGCCATGCTTTTCATCTCTCCCTCCCACAGCGCCGGACAGGCGCGCAGAGAAAGTGACAAAGGCCGGAGGACGCGGCAATAGACGCGCGGTCAGTTCGAGAGGCACGGCCCGGGAACGATGCTCACCGCTCCCAGAAATCCTTCGAGAACATGACGAGGACCGTCAGCAGTTCGAGGCGGCCGAGCAGCATGGCGAAGGCGAGGATGAGTTTCGGGCCGTCGGGAAGCGTCGCGAAGTTGCCCGCGGGGCCGACGATGGGGCCGAGGCCTGGACCGACATTCGCGATGGCGGAAACGGCGGAGGAAAGAGCGGTAATGAAATCGAGCCCGAAGGCGGCAAGCGCCAGAGCGACGACGAGCATGGAGGCGAGATAGACGAAGACGAAGAGGGCGACGGAGAAGACGATCTCGCGGCTCACCGTGCGCTCGCCGTAGCGCAGCGTCTGCGCGACATGCGGGTAGAGCGTCTGACGCACCTGCGTGCGGAACAGGATGGCGAGAATCTGCAAGCGGAAGACCTTCATGCCACCGGCCGTCGACCCCGTGCAGCCGCCGATGAACATGAGCAGGAAGAAGGCCATGCCGGCGAACGGCCCCCAGAGCTGATAGTCGTCGCTGGTGAAGCCTGCCGTTGTGACGATGGAGGTGACGTTGAAGGCGGTATGCGTGAGTGCCTGGAAGAAATCGTAGTCGCCGCGCGCAGCAAGCCAGAGCGCCATGACAACGGAAACGACGGCAAGGATGGTGATGAACCCCCTGACCTGCGGATCGTCCCAGATCTTCTCTCCTGCCCCCCTCAGCGTCTGCACATAGAGCGCGAGAGGCACCGCACCGGAGATCATGAAGATCGTGCCGGTCCAGTGGATGAAGGAATTTTCGAAATAGCCGAAAGAGGCATCATGCGTCGAGAAACCAGCCGTCGCGACCGTGGTCATCGCGTGGTTGAGGGCATCGAACGGCGTCATGCCGCCGACGATATAGGCAAGCGCGCAAAGAAGCGTGAGCAGCAGATAGACCTCGCCGATCGCGACCGCGATCTGGCCGGGACGCGGCAGCACTTTCTCGGTCTTGTCCGTGCTCTCGGTGCGGAAGAGCTGCATGCCGCCGACGCGCAGGAACGGCAGAATGGCGACCGCCGTGACGATGATGCCGATACCGCCCACCCATTGCAGCAGCGACCGCCAGAGCAGAATGCCGGGCGGCGCACGGTCGAGACCGACCATGACCGTGCCGCCAGTGGTGGTGACGCCCGACATCGCCTCGAAGAAGGCGTCCGTGTAGTTCATGTCGAGCTGGGAAAAGGCGAAAGGGAGCGCCGAAAAAGCCCCGATCGAAAGCCAGCCGAAGCTCGTCACGAAAAAGGTCGCGCGATGGCCGAGATCGCGGTTCTCGGTCTGGTTGGCGAGCATCAGCGCGCCGCCGACGAAGCCCGTGACCACCGCGCTCGACAGAAAGGCCTGCCAGTCGCCGCTGCGCGCGACGATTTCGGCCAGCACCGGCACGAGCATGAGCACCGCGAGCGCGACAAGCAGCGCCCCGATGACGAGCCCCACGACCTTGGTGCTGTCGGCCGCTCCCGTGGCCCTGGCGCCGTCCATCGATACCCCCGTCGCACAATTCGAATCGCCCCGCTCCGCTGGCCGGAGCCGGGGGTTCGAGATATATAGACATTGAGGAGCGGGTGCCATTCCCGAGGAAGGGCGCTCTTTCCGCCTCTTTTTGCGCCGGACCGCCGGTCCGGCCCATCCGTCCGACCTGTCCCGTCACACGAGCGAGTTGCCCTTCATGAGCCATGCCCCCGCCGCCGCCAGCCCCGCCGCCACACAAGGCGGGGTGCTTCTGCCGGATCTCCTGCCGCTGACCGCGAAAGCCGTGGAAGCGGCGGATTCGCTGCTCGCGAAGGCGAAAGCGGCGGTTTTCACGAAGGTAGCGAAGGACGGCAAGGTTTCCGCCGCGCTGGTGGAAAAGGAGCAATTCGCCGCGCATGGGCTTGCCTGGGCCGCGACCTATGTGGAGGCCCTGCGCCAGCTTGCCGCCTATGCCGCACGCATGGACCGCGAGGGCCGCTTCGGCGAGTTCGAGGCGCTGATCGTGCAGACGGCTTTCGGCGAGTATCTCGCCCAGATGACCGGCGGCATCCCGATGAGCCAGGGCGAAACGGTGCGCCCGCAGGATCTCGGCCTGACCGACGAGGACGCGGCCGCTTTCCGCACCGACGCCGTGAAGACGCTGTGCGCCGCCGGCAACACAGTGGAGACACGCGCGCGCCTCGCCGAACTGATCGGGGCGAATGCAGGCGCGGCGACCTTCGGCGATACCGGGCTTGAAGAAACCTACGACGCGATCCGCGACCAGATGCGGAAATTCGCCGATGCCGAAGTGATGCCTCACGCGCATGAGTGGCACCTGAAGGACGACTACATTCCGATGGATGTGATCGCGCAGATGTCGGAGCTCGGCGTCTTCGGACTGACGATCCCGGAAGAATTCGGCGGGCTCGGTCTCGGCAAGGAATCGATGTGCGTCGTCTCGGAAGAGCTGAGCCGCGGCTATATCGGCGTCGGCTCGCTCGGCACGCGCTCGGAAATCGCGGCGGAACTGATCCTCGGCGGCGGCACGAAAGAGCAGAAGGAAAAGTGGCTGCCGAAGATCGCGTCCGGCGAGGTGCTGCCGACGGCGGTCTTCACCGAACCGAACACCGGCTCCGACCTTGCAAGCCTGAAGACGCGCGGAAAGAAGGACGGCGACGTCTACAGGATCAACGGCAACAAGACCTGGATCACCCATGCGGCGCGCGCGGACGTGATGACGCTGCTCTGCCGCACCAATGACGAGCCCGGCTACAAGGGCCTCTCCATGCTGCTCGCCGAAAAGCCGCGGGGCGACGATGACGAACCCTTCCCGGCGAAAGGCATGTCGGGCGGCGAGATCGAGGTGCTTGGCTATCGCGGCATGAAGGAATTCGAGATCGGCTTCGACGATTTCGAGGTGAAGGCGGAGAACCTGCTTGGCGGCGAGGAAGGCCAGGGTTTCAAGCAATTGATGCAGACCTTCGAAAGCGCGCGCATCCAGACCGCGGCGCGCGCCGTCGGCGTCGCGCAGTCGGCGCTCGAACTCGGACTTCGCTATGCGCAGGAACGCATCCAGTTTTCGAAGCCGCTGATGAGCTTCCCGCGCGTCTTCGGGAAGCTCGTGATGATGGCGGCGGAAATCATGGTGGCACGTCAGCTCACCTATTTCGCCGCACGCGAAAAGGACGGCGGACGGCGCTGCGACCTCGAGGCGGGCATGGCGAAGCTGCTGGCCGCCCGCATCGCCTGGGCGGCGGCGGACAATGCCCTGCAGATCCACGGCGGCAACGGCTTCGCACTCGAATATCCGGTGAGCCGCGTCCTTTGCGATGCGCGCATTCTCAACATTTTCGAAGGCGCGGCCGAAATCCAGGCGCAGGTGATTGCGCGCCGCCTGCTCGAAGGAGGGAACTGAGCCATGAACGAACTCTTCGCCTGGCTCGGCCCCATCGCGATGGCGGCCGTGCTTCTCGTGCTGTTTCTCGGCCTCTGGAACATGATGCGCGGTGGCTCGGCGAGCCGCTCTCAAACGCTGATGCGCTGGCGCGTGGGGCTGCAGTTCCTTGCCATTGTCGTGATCATGGCCGGGCTCTATCTGAGCACGCTGTAGAGACGACAGGTTCTTTTTTCGACGAAGCGGCCGGATGGGGCTTATGATGCGCCCCGCCCTGCGCAAACCCGCGAACAAGAAGCTGGGCTCTGCCAAGAGGAGGCCACGCGATGACGGAACAAGCGATTTCCGCCGCCGAACTGCCGAAGAACCACATAACCATCTCCGGCCGCAGCATGGCCTATTCGGAGATGGGCGACGGCGATCCCATCGTCTTCCTGCACGGCAATCCGACATCTTCCTATCTGTGGCGCAACGTGATGCCGCACCTGAAGAGCCAGGGCCGCTGCATCGCGCCCGACCTGATCGGCATGGGCGACAGCGACAAGCTCGAACCCTCGGGCCCGACGCGCTACACCTTCCGCGAACATCGCCGCTTTCTCGACGCCTTTCTCGAGGCGATGGGCGTGACGAAGAACGTGACGCTGGTGATCCACGACTGGGGCTCCGCGCTCGGTTTCGACTGGGCGAACCGGAACCGCGGCGCGGTCGAAGGCATCGCCTATATGGAAGGGATCGTGCGCCCGCTCGAGTGGAGCGAGTGGAGCGAGGCGGCGACGCAGATATTCAAGGGCTTCCGCTCCGACGCGGGCGAGGACATGATCCTGCGCAAGAACCTCTTCATCGAGGCGGTGCTGCCGGGCTCGATCCTGCGCAAGCTGAGCGATGAGGAAATGGCCGTCTATCGCCGGCCCTTCCTGAACGAGGGAGAGGACCGGCGTCCGACCCTGACCTGGCCGCGCCAGATCCCGCTCGGCGGCGAACCGGAAGACGTGATCGACATCGCGAAGGACTACGCGCACTGGATGTCAGAGAACGACCTGCCGAAGCTCTTCGTCAATGCCGATCCGGGCGCGATCCTGATCGGCGCGCAGCGCGAATTCTGCCGGAGCTGGAAGAACCAGACCGAAGTGACTGTGAAGGGCAATCACTTCCTGCAGGAGGACAGCCCGCACGAGATCGGCGAGGCGATCGCGAAGTGGCGCCAGTCCTGGAAGAAGTAAAAGCGCTGGAAGAAGTAAAATGCCCGAAGACGCAGCCACCGGACACGCTTTGGCTTGATCCCAGCCGCAGGACGGGCGAGTCTCTGTCATCGCCACAGCCAGGGGGGACCCGAGCCATGACAGACAGCACCGCTTCCGGCACCGCGACTTTCGCGCCCGCCATCAAGAGCCTTCACTGGGCCATCGCCGTTCTCGTTCTCCTGATGATCTATGGCGGCTTCACGCTGAGCCGCGAGACCGCGACGTATCACTTCGGCACCGGCCTCGTGATCCTCGTGCTGATGGTGATCTGGCTCGCCGTGAAAAGCGGAAAGCCGCGCCCGGCCTATCCCGACATGCCGCGCTGGCAGGAGATCACCGCGAAGGCCACGCATCACGGGCTCTACGCCTGCCTGACGCTGCAGCCGATCTTCGGCCTGATGATGGTTTCCTTCTCGAAGGGCTCACCCGTCGCCTTCACGGTGATTCCGCTGAAGATCGTGCAGAACGACCTCATCAACGAGATCGGCCATATCGGCCACATGGTCAATGCCTACCTCATCACCGCACTTGTGACGCTTCACATCCTCGCGGCGCTCTATCATCACCTCGTCCTGAAGGACAACGTGCTGAAGCGGATGCTGCCGGGCGGCGCCTGACGGAATAAACGGAGACGAGATGGTCACGCTCAACAAGATCTACACGAAGAGCGGCGACAAGGGCACAACCGCGCTTGCGACAGGCGAGCGCGTACCGAAACACGCGCTCCGGATCGAAAGCTACGGCACGACGGACGAAACGAATTCCGTGATCGGCATCGCCCGGCTCCACACGGGCGGCATGCCGAAGCTCGATGCGATGCTCGCGCGCATCCAGAACGAGCTTTTCGATCTCGGTGCCGACCTCGCAACGCCTGAAAAGGACGAGAAGCTCGACTACGAGCCGCTGCGGATCGTGGCCAGCCAGGTGACGAGGCTCGAGAACGAGATCGACGAGATGAACGCGGAACTCGAACCGCTGCGCTCCTTCGTGCTGCCGGGCGGCACGCCCGCGGCCGCCTATCTCCATCTCGCCCGCACCGTCTGCCGCCGCGCCGAACGGCAGGTGACGGCGTTGAAGGAGGGCCCTCATGAGCGCGTCAGCGAGGCGGCGCTGCAATATCTCAACCGGTTGTCCGACTTCCTCTTCGTCGCCGCCCGCTTCGCCAATCTCGGCGAAGACGGAAAAGGCCCCGGCGACGTGATGTGGGTGCCCGGCGGAACCCGCTGACCGCGGGAACCTCCCCGAATCCCTATTCGTTGACAGGCACGGGCGGGCCCACTAGGTTCCCGCACCGCAACAGCAGCTTTGTGGCAGCGGGCGCGTTTGGCCTCGTTTCGCGCGAGAAACAGCCGTTTTCAAGGCATCCAGCCGCCCAGACCTATACCAAGACCGGCGCCAAGGTATTTGTGAGGCCCGGGGGCAGTTTCATCCCCGTTTCTCGCCGCCAAGGCAATGCGCAGGGAGTCCGCCTCGATGAAAGTCCTCGTAGCTATCAAGCGAGTGGTCGACTACAACGTGAAAATCCGCGTGAAATCGGATGGCAGCGGCGTCGACCTCGCCAATGTGAAGATGTCGATGAACCCGTTCGACGAGATCGCCGTTGAAGAAGCGGTGCGCCTCAAGGAAGCGGGCAAGGCGACCGAAGTCGTCGCCGTCTCCATCGGCGTTCAGCAGACCACCGAAACCATCCGCACCGCGCTCGCCATGGGCGCCGACCGCGGCATCCTGGTGAAGACGGACGAAACCGTCGAACCGCTCAACGTCGCCAAGATCCTGAAGGGTGTGGCGGAAGCGGAAAAGCCGGACCTCATCATCCTCGGCAAGCAGGCGATCGACGACGACTGCAACCAGACCGGCCAGATGCTTTCCGCGCTGCTCGGCTGGGCGCAGGGCACCTTCGCCTCCAAGGTCGAGATCGAAGGCGAGAGCCTGAAGCTCACCCGCGAAATCGATGGCGGCCTGCAGTCGCTGAAGCTGAAGATGCCGGCGGTCGTGACCACCGACCTTCGCCTCAACGAGCCGCGCTACGCGTCGCTGCCGAACATCATGAAGGCGAAGAAGAAGCCCATCGACGAAAAGGCGCCGGGCGATTTCGGCGTCGAGATCAAGCAGCATCTCGAAGTCGTGAAAGTCAGCGAGCCGCCGCAGCGCTCCGCCGGCATCAAGGTCGAATCGGCCGCCGAACTCGTCTCGAAGCTCAAGGAAGCGGGAGTAATCGGATGACCACGCTTGTTATTGCAGATCACAACAACAAGGCGCTCGCCGACGCGACCGCAAAGACCGTCACCGCCGCCTCGAAGATCGGTGGAGACATCGTCGTGCTCGTCGCGGGCAAGGGCTGCGATGCGGTGGCCGAAGCCGCCTCGAAGCTCGACGGCGTGAAGAAGGTGATCGTCGCCGACGACGCGCTTTACGAACACCCCGTCGCCGAACCGCTTGCCGCCCTCGTGGTGAGCCTCGCGGGCGACTATGACGCGATCGTTACGGCCGCGACCACCGTCGGCAAGAACTTCATGCCGCGCGTCGCCGCCCTGCTCGACGTGGCGCAGATTTCGGAAGTGACCGCCGTCGAGGGCGCCGACACCTTCGAGCGTCCGATCTATGCCGGCAACGCGATCCAGACCGTGAAGTCGACCGATGCGAAGAAGGTCATCACCGTCCGCACCACCGCCTTCCCGGCAGCAAGCCAGGGCGGCTCGGCTTCCGTCGAAAAGATCGGCGCGGCCGACAATCCGGGCCTCTCGGAATTCGTGGGCGAAGAGCTGACGAAATCCGACCGTCCCGAACTCACCTCCGCCAAGATCATCATCTCGGGCGGCCGCGGCATGCAGAACGGCGAGAACTTCGCCATGCTGGAAAAGATCGCCGACAAGCTCGGCGCCGGCGTCGGCGCTTCGCGCGCGGCGGTCGATGCGGGCTTCGTGCCGAACGACTACCAGGTCGGCCAGACCGGCAAGGTCGTCGCCCCGGAACTCTATATCGCGGTCGGCATTTCCGGCGCGATCCAGCATCTCGCCGGCATGAAGGACTCGAAGGTCATCGTCGCCATCAACAAGGACGAAGAGGCGCCGATCTTCCAGGTCGCCGATTACGGCCTCGTGGCGGACCTCTTCAAGGCGGTGCCGGAACTCGAGGAAGAGCTCGGCAAGGCCGGTCTCTGACCTCTCGCGAGACCGGAGAAACAGAAATCGAAGCGCCGCCGGGCCTCCCGGCGGCGCTTTTTCTTTACGCTGCAGGCCTTCCGCGCCATTCTTGGTCAGATTGGAAAAAGGGGCGCTCCCCGCCGGATCGCGCCGCGGCAAGAGGCCGGAAAATCACGGGTTTCGAGTAATGAAGTTTCGCAAGGTGGGCGTCATCGGCGCCGGGCAGATGGGCAACGGGATCGCGCATGTCTGTGCGCTAGCCGGCTACGAGGTCGCGCTTTACGACATCTCGCGCGAGCGCATTGAGGCGGGGCTCGCGACCATCGACGGCAACATGGCCCGGCAGGTCTCGAGCGAACGCATCACGGTCGAACAGCGCGATGCGGCGCTGGAGAAGCTCAAAGCCGCCGACAGCATGGAAGGTTTCGAGGACGCCGATATCGTGATCGAGTCCGCGACCGAGAGCGAAGACGTCAAACGCAAGATCTTCGCCGAGCTCTGCCCCCACCTGCGCGAGGACGCGCTGATCGCGACCAATACGTCTTCGATCTCGATCACCCGCCTCGCGGCCTCGACGGACCGTCCCGAACGCTTCATGGGCGTTCACTTCATGAACCCGGTACCGGTGATGGAGCTCGTGGAACTGGTGCGCGGCATCGCGACCGACGATGCGACCTTCGACGCGATGCAGGACTTCGCGAACTCGCTCGGCAAGAAGATCGCGAACGCGGAAGACTTCCCCGCCTTCATCGTGAACCGCATCCTGCTGCCGATGATCAACGAAGCGGTCTATACGCTTTACGAAGGCGTCGGCTCGGTCGAAAGCATCGACAAGGCGATGAAGCTCGGCGCGAACCACCCGATGGGGCCGCTGCAACTCGCGGACTTCATCGGCCTCGACACCTGCCTTTCGATCATGCAGGTGCTCTATGACGGGCTGGCGGATTCGAAATACCGGCCCTGCCCGCTGCTGGTGAAATATGTCGAGGCTGGCTGGCTCGGCCGCAAGACGCAGCGCGGCTTCTACGACTATCGCGGCGAAAAGCCGGTCCCGACGCGCTGACATCCGTTCCGCGCCAGAAACGAAACGCTGCCAATTCATTAACCCCGCAAGGCGATACTCGTCCCCGTGCGTCGCAAGAACGCATGGAGGGGTATGGAATGGCCAGTAGCTTCGACACCGGCGAACGCGCCAGAAAGATTACCGACGAACCGCAGTTCATCGACGCGCCGGAGCATCCCTCCATCGCGGCGCTCCACGCCTATCTCGAGGAAAAGCGCGGCGACCGCGAAATGCCGGATCGCGCCGACATCCGCCCTTCCGAGATCGCGCGCTTCATGCCGAACATCATCATCGCCGAGGCAGTGAACGGCGGCGAAGACTTCCGTACACGGCTTTTCGGGACGGCGCTGGTCGAACTGCTCGGCGAGGAGCGGACAGGCAAGCTGATTTCGGAATTCGCGGAAGAGGCGCATGCCTTTTCAAGCCAGAATCCGGAAGCGGTGCAGCGGCGCTGGACCTACATCACGCAGAAAGCCTTTTTCGGCCGGAAACCGGTCTTCTTGAAAGTGCCCTTCGCAGCCTCGGGCCGCCTTTACCTGGTCGGCCACTGCATCTCCACGCCCCTGACGGCGGGCGGCACCGAGCCCGCCCAGACGATCGGCGCGCTCTTCGTGACCCGGGCGGAGCAGACCGGCAGTTGACGCAGGAAGCCCGAGGCGTATTCTGCCCGGCTTCGTGACGCTGCGGAGCATCCGGAAGGGAGCTCCGTACCATGACTTCCGCACAATCGTCAGACGACCTTCTTGCCGCGAATCTTGCGCGCTGGGAGGAGCAGGTCGACATTCACGTCGGCTCGGACTTCTACCGCGTGAAGGAATTCCTAGAGGGCGAAAGCTCGCTCGACCCTATTGTCCTCGGCGAGATCGGCGACGTGCGCGGCAGGCGCCTTCTCCATCTGCAATGCCATTTCGGTCTCGACACGCTTTCCCTCGCAAGGCTGGGCGCGGAGGTGACCGGCCTCGACTTCTCGCCAAAGGCGATAGCGGCGGCGGAGACGCTCGCGCGCGATGCCGGGATCAATGCCCGTTTCATCTGCGCCCGCGTGGACGAGGCGCGGGCGAAGGCGGGCACGGGCTACGACGTCGTCTTCTCGAGCTGGGGCGCTCTGATGTGGCTGCCCGATCTCGCCGTGTGGGCACGGAACATCGCGGCCTGCCTCGCGCCGGGCGGCATGTTCTATCTCGCGGAGGGACACCCCATCACCTGGACCTTCGAGGACGAGAGCGACCGGATAGAAGACAATTTCCGGATCGTCCGTTCCTATTTTCTCGAAGGCCCCCAGCAATGGGAGAACGCGCACGATTATGCGGAGCCTGACGTCAAGCTCGCCCATTTCAAGAGCAATGAATGGCAGCACACGCTGGCCGAAGTGGTGAGCGCGCTCGCGGAAGCGGGGCTCCGCATCGAGTTCCTGCACGAGCATGACCGCCTGCCCTGGCCGGCGGTGCCGGGCATGGTGCGCGTGGACGAGCATTACTTCATGGCGCCGGAGGGTGCCCCCGCCATGCCGCTCAGCTATTCGGTGAAGGCGCGTAAAGCCTGAGCGCTTCCCCGATGAGGCCCTTCGCGTCCTCGCTCGCCCAGGGGGCGGGGCCGGCCATCCGGCCAAGCTCCTCGCCGTCGGGCGAAATCAGGATGGTGGTGGGGAGCCCGAAGGCGCCCAGCGTGAAGTTCGCCTTCGCCGAGGGGTCGTGATAGAGCGCGAGGCTTTTTGCTCCCACCTTCTCCAGGAAGGCGGCGACCGCCTCCGGACCCGAACTGTCGACCGAAAGGGCCACGACCTCGAACCGCTCGCCGCCGAGTTC
Organism: Parvibaculum sp.; assembly: GCA_017642695.1. Lineage (GTDB taxonomy): Bacteria > Pseudomonadota > Alphaproteobacteria > Parvibaculales > Parvibaculaceae > Parvibaculum. The sequence continues at coordinate 162,942 of JAEPQD010000001.1, forward strand.
GGCCTGAAGTTCGTCGAGTTCCGGCATTTCCTCGCGGCAGGGCGCACACCAGGTGGCCCAGAGATTGAGCAGGACGAGCTTGCCCCGGAAATCGGCGAGGCTCGTCTCCCGGCCCTGCCGGTCACGAAACCGGACCTCGGGCAGCGCCGTGGGGACCGGTTTCGGCGTGAAATTGGCGACTTCGCCCGCCGCGGCCGCATCGAGCGCCGCAAAGGCCCCGGAGCGCGCCGCCCTGTCCGGGTTGCCGCCCCCCTGCCCGATCAAGTATACCGCCCCAGCGATCAGGGCGGCCGCTCCGGCCAGAACGGCAATCAGTTTGGGGCTTACCTGGGGCATTCCGTACTCTTTATCGGTTTCTTTTTGGGGTGAGCCCGCAGACCCGCCCCGGAGAACAGCAATGAGCAACAAGATGTGGGGCGGCCGCTTCGGCGAGGGCCCCGACCGGATCATGGAGGAAATCAACGCCTCCATCGGCTTCGACCAGCGCTTCTTCGCCCAGGACATCAGGGGCTCGAAGGCGCACGCGGCCATGTTGGCCGAAAAGGGAATTATCTCAAGGGAAGATGCCGACAAAATCGTCGCAGGTCTCGACACGGTTCTGGCCGAGATCGAGGGCGGCCATTTCGAATTCCGGCGCGAGCTCGAAGACATCCACATGAACGTGGAATCGCGTCTTGCCGACCTGATCGGCGCGGCGGCGGGCAGGCTTCACACGGCCCGCTCGCGCAACGACCAGGTCGCGACCGACTTCAAGCTCTATATCCGCGACACGATCGATCACCTGGACGGGCAGCTCCGCGACTTCCAGCTCGCGCTCGTCGCGCGCGCGGAAGAGCACGCGGACACCATCATGCCGGGCTTCACACATCTGCAGACGGCGCAGCCCGTGACCTTCGGCCATCACTGCCTCGCCTATGTCGAAATGGCGGGCCGCGACCGGGGGCGGCTTGCCGATGCAAGGAAGCGGCTCAACGAATGCCCGCTGGGCAGCGCGGCGCTTGCCGGCACCTCCTTTGCCATCGACCGGGAGATGACGGCGAAGGCGCTCGACTTCGATGCGCCGACACGCAACTCGCTCGACAGCGTCTCCGATCGCGACTTCGTGCTCGAAACGCTTGCCGCGGCTTCGATCGCGGCAACGCATCTCACACGGCTGGCCGAAGAGATCGTGATCTGGTCGACGCCGGGCTTCGACTTCATCAAGCTGCCGGACAGCTTCACCACCGGCTCCTCGATCATGCCGCAGAAGCGCAATCCCGATGCCGCCGAACTGGTGCGCGCGAAGGCGGGCCGCGTGATCGGCGCGCTGACCTCGCTTCTCGTCGTGATGAAGGGCCTGCCGCTCGCCTATTCGAAGGACATGCAGGAAGACAAGGAGGCGGCCTTCGATGCGCTCGACGCACTGTCGCTCTCGCTTGCCGCCATGACCGGCATGGTGAAGACGCTCACCGTCAACGAAAAGGCGATGCGGGGCGCGGCTTCGCGCGGCTTTTCGACCGCGACCGATCTTGCCGACTGGCTGGTCCGGTCGCTCAATCTGCCCTTCCGGCAGGCTCATCATGTGACGGGGTCTCTGGTCGCGATGGCGGAAAGGAAGGGCTGCGACCTCGACGGGCTTTCGCTCGACGACATGCGCGAGGTGGAGCCCGGCATCACCGATGAGGTATACTCCGTGCTCGGCGTCGACAATTCGGTGGCGAGCCGGACGAGCTACGGCGGCACGGCGCCCGGCAATGTGCGGGACGCGGCCAGCCGCTGGCGGGACCGGCTCGGCAAGGCCGGGCAGTGAACGGGCCAGGAAACGGCCAGGGAAACAGGGATAGCGGGATGACCACACGAGCGATGATGGCGGCCATTCTGGGCCTTGCGCTGCTGACGGCGGTTTCGGCCTGCGGACGCAAGGGCGAGCTCGAACTGCCGCCGGGCGCCGAGCCGCAGGCGAAAGCCGATCCCGGCCCGACCCTCGAAGAGGTGCTGGGCGAGGATGCGCCCATCGACGCCGAACCGCTGGACGAGGAACTGGACGACATCGCGCCCCGCCGCCGCGTGGAAAACTACTACTACTGAGCGCGCCTTCCACCGCGGAAGACGCCGGCCCCGGATTCTGAAATGCACCATTTCGACTATCGCGGCGGCGTTCTCCACGCCGAGGACGTCGCGATCCCCGACATTGCCGCTGCCATCGGCACGCCCTTCTACTGCTATTCGAGCGCGACGCTCGAACGGCATTACCGCGTCTTCGCGGACGCCTTCAAGGGCCAGCCCGCCCGCATCTGCTATTCGGTGAAGACGAATTCGAACCTCGCCGTCGTCGCGACGCTTGCGCGGCAGGGCGCGGGCGCGGACGTGGTGTCGGAAGGTGAATTGCGCCGTGCGCTTGCCGTCGGCATCCCGCCGGAGAAGATCGTCTTTTCGGGCGTCGGCAAGACGGAAGGCGAAATGGCCTTTGCGCTCGAAACCGGCATAGACCAGTTCAACGTCGAGTCGGAACCCGAACTCGAACTCCTTTCAGCGCTCGCCGCGGCGCGCGGCCTGACCGCGCGCGTCGCGATCCGCGTGAACCCGGATGTCGATGCGAAAACGCATGAGAAGATCGCGACGGGCAAGGCCGAGAACAAGTTCGGCATCTCCTGGAAGCGCGCCCCCGCCGTCTATGCGCGCGCGAAGGACCTTCCCGGCATCGAGGCGAGCGGCATCGACGTTCACATCGGCAGCCAGCTGACCGATCTTGCGCCTTTCGAAGCGGCCTTTGCCCGCGTTGCGGGGATGATCGAGGAACTGCGCGCCGCGGGCCATCAGATCGCGCATATCGATCTCGGCGGCGGCCTCGGCATTCCCTATCGCGGCGACAACGATATTCCGCCGCATCCGGACGAATACGCCGCGATGGTGAAGCGCACCGTCGGCCATCTCGGCTGTTCGCTCACCTTCGAGCCGGGACGTCTGATCGCGGGCAATGCCGGCATTCTCGTTTCTCGCGTGATCTACGAGAAGCGGGGCGACGACCGCGCCTTTCTCATTCTCGACGCGGCGATGAACGACCTGATCCGGCCGACGCTCTACGACGCCTTCCATGAGATCCGCGCCGTTGCGGAGCCGGCAGGCGACGCGGAACAGGCGGTCTACGATGTGGTGGGTCCTGTCTGCGAAACCGGGGATTTTCTTGCCAGGGGACGCAGGCTGCCGCGCCTTCAAAGCGGCGACCTCGTCGCCATCATGTCGGCTGGCGCCTATGGCGCGGTGCAGGCCTCGACCTACAACACGCGGCCGCTGGTGCCGGAAGTGATGGTAAGGGGCGACATCTTCCAGGAAGTGCGCGCCCGCCCCAGTTATGACGCAATGCTGAAACAGGATATTATTCCCTCCTGGCTCGACTGAGGCGCTTTTTGCGCCCGGGCCGCAACGAATAGCGCGAGGGCGAGAGGCGTTGACCGGCCCCGGAAACGGCACTTCGGAACGGAAGGAAGAAACGCGCGGCACGAAGCTGCCGCCGCGCGTCGAACGCCGCGTGCGCGCCTCGCGGGCTCTGCTGGTCTTCGAAGCATTGCTGCCCGCGCTCTGGCCCGCTGCGGGACTTGCCGGACTGTTCGTCGCGCTTGCGCTTTTCGGTTTCTTCTCGAGTCTGCCATCGGCGATCCACTGGAGTTTGCTGGCGGGTTTCGGCGCTCTCTTCGTCTGGCTGCTCTGGCGGGGCTTTCGCGACTTCAGCTGGCCGAGCCGGGCGGAGGCGCTCCGCCATCTCGAGAAATCGTCCGGCCTGCCGCATTCACCGCTTTCGGCCTATGAGGACGTCGCCGCCGCGAACACAGGCGACGAGGCGCTCTGGGCCGCGCATCGCCGCTGGATCACCGACCGGCTGACGCGGCTCCGTCTCGGCCTGCCCGCCTCGATCCTCGCGGGTCGCGACCCCTACGCGCTGCGCGCGGCGGTGCTGCTGCTGCTCATCATCGCCATCGCAGGCACGGGACCCGGGCACCTCGCGCGCCTCGGCGATGCGCTTCTGCCCGGCGCGGCAGGCGCCCGCGCCGCGAACATCGAAGCCTGGATCACGCCGCCGGCCTATACCGGCAAGCCGCCGCTCTATCTCGAGCAGGAAAAGGACACGCAATCCGCCAGCGACAAACCCGTCACCGCACCGGAAGGCAGCACGCTGTCGATCCGCGTGCACGGGCTGAAGAATCCTCCCGTGCTCGAACGTCATGACGGCGAACGCGAACCGCCGGAGGAACTGGAGACGGTGAGCACCGGCAATTACGCGATCGACGCGAGCCTCGACGAAAGCGCCGATGTGACGCTCACCGAAGGCGGGCGCATGATTCGCGCCTGGCGGATCAACGTCACGCCCGACGAACCGCCCGCCATCGAACTTGCCGAACCCATCGCGCAGTCGGCCTCGGGCGCACTGCGCTTCGCCTACAAGGCAAGCGACGATTTTGGCGTCGCCTCGGCGGAAGCACGTATCGCGCTCGACAGAAGCCATGTCGAGGAACCTCAACAGAACATCGACACGCCGCAACCGCGCGTAAGTGCGCCGGACATCAATCTCAACCTGCCGACGCTCCGCCCGCGCGAAACGGAGGGCGAATCCTATGCCGAACTGACGGCGCATCCCTGGGCAGGACTGCCGGTGACGATCACGCTGGCGGCAACCGACGACCGCGGACAGGAAGGACTGGCCGAACCGGTGAACATGCTGCTGCCCGCGCGCGAGTTCACCAAGCCGCTGGCGCGCGCCATCGTGGAACAGCGCCGCCGTCTGGCGCTCGATCCACGCTCGGGCGCAAGCGTTGCGCGCTTCATCGACAACTTCACGCAGGACGCCGACCGCTATATCGAGGACAAGGTCGTCTATCTGTCCCTGCGTGCCGCCTACTGGCGGCTCACCGAAGCGGAACGCGATACGGATCTGACAGGCATCTACGATCTTCTCTGGTCGATCGCACTCAGGATCGAGGACGGCGACCTGTCGCTCGCCGAACGCGATCTGCGCGACGCACGCAAGGCACTCGCCGATGCGCTGGCGAACGGCGCGGGCGAGGAGGAAATCGCGCAGCTGATGCAGGAGTTGAAGGAAGCCTTCAACCGCTACATGGAAGCGCTCGCCGCACAGATGCAATCCGGCGACATGCCGATGACGAGCGAGTTTCCCGACGGCGATGTCGAGACCGTGGACCGGCAGCAGCTGCAGAACATGCTGGATGCCATCGGCGAACTGGCACAGAGCGGCGCGCGCGACCAGGCGCAGGCGATGCTCGAACAACTGGAAAGCATTCTCGAAAACATGCAGGTGCCGACCGAGCAGGCGCGCATGACGCCCGGCGAGCAGGCAATGGCGGACGCCATCCAGGAAATGGGTGAGCTGATCGCGAAGCAGCGCGAGCTGATGGACCGCACCTTCCGCGAAATGGAAGCAATGCGGCAGGAAGGCGGCAGCGATGCGCAACCCGGCATGCCGAACGGCGACCACGAGGGGCTTGGCGCGCTGGGCGAGGAGCAGGAAGCGCTGCGCGAGGAACTGGCCAGGATCATGCGCAAGCTTGGCGAGGCAGGCGCGGAAACACCGGACGCGCTGGGACGGGCGGGCGATTCCATGGAGGATGCCGAAGAGCGGCTTGCGGTCGGCCGGGCCGATCGCGCGGCGGGATCGCAGGGCCAGGCCATCGAACGCATGCAGGAAGGCGCCCAGGCTATGGCTGACAAGTTGATGGAAGGAAAATCGGGCCGCGGCCGCGGACGGGGTCAGGCGCGGACCGACCCCTTCGGCCGTCCCATGTCGCAATCGGGAACGCCGAGCGGCGAGGATGTGGCCGTTCCCGACAGGATCGACATGCAGCGCGCGCGGCAGATCCTGGAAGAACTGAGAGAGCGTGCACGGGAACTGGGCCGTCCCGAGATCGAGCTCGACTATCTCGACCGGCTGCTCAGGCGTTTCTAGGCGCCGTCGAGCACCGTCTGAACGCGCGTGACGAGTTCGTCGAGCGTGAAGGGCTTCAACAGAATATCGTGGATGATGGCGTCGAGCCCGTGCGCACGTTCGCGCTGGTCGGAGTAGCCTGTCATCAGCATGATCCTGAGCTCGGATTGATCGCGCGAAGCGAGAAGCGCGAGCGAGACGCCATCCATTACCGGCATCAGGATATCGGTCAGCAGCAGATCGTGCGGCCGGTTCGCCTCGCGCGCGCGGGCGAGCGCGGCAAGCGCATCGCTGCCATCGCCGACGCCTTCGACTTCATGTCCCGCGCCGCGCAGGGCGCGCACCACGAAGGTCAGAACGTCCGGCTCGTCTTCGGCGATCAGAATGCGCGCCATCTCACCGCTCCACATAGCCGACAAAGGGAAGCTGACGATAGGCATGGGCGACGTCCATGCCATAGCCAACGACGAAACGGTCCGGACATTCGAAGCCCGTGAAGTCGGCTTTCACGTCGACGGCAAGTTTTCCGGGCTTGTTGAGCAGCACGCAGGTTCGCACACGGGCAGCGCCACGTGCACTCATGAGATCCTTGGCGAAGGCAAGCGTGCGGCCGGACTCGAGAATATCGTCGACAATCAGAACGTCGCGCCCGGCAATCGCGGCCTCGGTGTCACGAACGATGCGCACTTCGCCGAGCGATTGCGTGCCAGCGCCGTAGCTCGACAGGCTGATGAAATCCATGTCGGGTTCGGCACCCGCTTCATGCAGGGCACGCAGAAGATCGGCGGCAAAGATGAAACTGCCCTTGAGGATCGGGATGACGAGAAGATCGCGCCCCATCGAGGCGGCGATGTCCGCGGCGAGCGCGCGGACGCAAACGGCGATTTCATCGGCGGTATAGAGAACGGAGATACGGGCGCCGGCGGGCGCGAGACGGCTCATCCGCTACTCGGCTGCCGGCGCTTCGGGCGCGGCATCCGTTGCGGGTTCGTCTTCGCTGCCGGAAACATCCCCCGCCGCGGCGACATCGGTCTCCTGCACGAAACGCACCTCGATATCGCGCGATTCCGGCGGCGGGCTTGAAAGCCGTGTGATGAAGGACGTCGCCTCACTGGGAGGCAGCTCCGTCTCGGCAAGTGCAAAAGTCCAGTGGTAGAGTTCCTTCTGCTCCTCATCGAGCAGTCCGACGCGAAGACGCGGCAGAACCGCACGCTCGCCACTGACGTTCACGACCTCGCCCGTGATCGCGAGGACGGGCAACCCTTCCTCGGTCTGACGTTCATAGGAGACGTTGCGGAATTCGAATCCGCGCAGATTGATCTCCTCGCCGACCGCCGCATAGACCTTCGTGGTCGCCGGCCACCAGGCGGCCACCCTGTCGCGATAGACCCAGCCGCCGCCAAGCGTTCCCGCGACGAAAAGCGCCAGCACCGTCCAGCCCGCCGCGATGAGCGCCCGGCCCCTCCGCATGGAGGCGGCGCGGCGAACCTCGGCCCGGAACCGGTTGCCGATATCGGCGGTGACGCTCTTCTTCGGCGCAGGCGGTGTCGCCTCGTCGGCAAAGACGACGTCGTCGGCATCGTCCGGCACCGCCTCGGCCTTGGCCGCTTCGGGAGCAGCTTTCGCCGGCGCATCCGCCTTTGGCTTCTCGCCGAAGATCTTCTTGCGGACCGGCGACCCGGTCAGCGGCAATGCTTCGCCCGCCGTCGGCGGCGCTTCGGCGGATTGTGGCTGCTGATGCCAGCTGTTCCCGCACTTCGCGCAGCGGACCTTGCGGCCCGACGGCTCGAAAGAAGCCGCGTCCACGGGGTAGCGCGCGGCGCAGGACGGACAGGTAATAATCATCCAGACAACAATTCCAGCCGTTCGGGATACCGACAGGAGCCTCGCGGCGCGGGTCCGTCAGGACTATGCGCGAGCAGGCTCCGAGTGAGCCTATTGAAAGAACGCGCGTGGTTAAAGCCGGGTTAAAATCGGCCCGCATTCCCCCAATATCCGGCAGAAAACCGGGCTCCCCGAATGGGCGGCGCTGCATGGAGCCTCAAGTTCCGTGATACCGTCGCTGCATGATTCGCTTCGAGAATGTGGGCATGCGCTACGGCATGGGACCGGAGGTTCTGCGTGATGTGAGTTTTCACCTCGCGCCGGCCTCGTTCCATTTCCTCACCGGACCTTCCGGTGCGGGCAAGACCTCCCTTCTGAAGCTGATGTTCCTGGCGAACCGCCCCTCGCGTGGCCTCATCACCATGTTCGGCGAGGACATTGCGACCCTGCCGCGCACGGAACTGCCGCCATTGCGGCGCCGGATCGGCGTGGTGTTTCAGGAATTCCGGATGCTCGACCACCTGACCACCTATGAAAACGTTGCCCTGCCGCTGAAAATCCAGGGCCGGAAGGAAGAGAGCTATCGCGACGATGTCGAGGAGCTGCTCGCCTGGGTGGGGCTCGGCGAGCGCATGAACGCGAAGCCGCCGACGCTGTCGGGCGGCGAGAAGCAGCGCGCCGCCATCGCCCGCGCCGTGGTGGCACAGCCCGACCTCCTGCTCGCCGACGAACCAACCGGCAATGTCGACCCCGAAATGGGCCAGCGGCTGCTCAGGCTCTTTGTCGAGTTGAACCGGCTCGGCACCTGCGTGCTGATCGCGACGCATGACCGCGCGCTGGTCGAAAGCGCGGGCGCGCCCGAACTCGTGCTCCGCAATGGAGGGCTCACCGTCCGTGGCTGATCCACTCCGCCAGCCACCGCGCCCGCGCGGAACACATGGTCCCGCCCACGCCGACGAGGAACGCGGCCTCGGCGGCGCACTCGCCACGCTGCTGGTCGAGACAAGAAGCGTCATGCCGGCCGCGGGCGCGACAGGACTGCCGCTGATCCTGGTCGTCGCCGCGATGTGCTTCCTTGCGGGGCTCGCCCTCGGCGCGGCGCTTTCCGTAGGCGACAAGGCGGGCGAGTGGACCTCGGATATCTCGGGCTCGCTCACGGTCGAGTTGCGCCCCTCGAAGGAGATGGAGCCCGAAGAACAGATCGACGCGGTGATGGCGGTGCTCGCCGAAACGCCGGGCATTCTTTCGGCGACGCCGCTGCGGCGCGAAGACACCGCCGCCCTGCTCGAACCCTGGCTCGGCCAGGGCGCAGTGACGGACGACCTGCCGCTGCCGCGCCTTGTCGATATTCGCATCGACCGTGAGACGCCGCCCGACATGTCGGCGCTCGCCATCGACATCGCCGCCGCCGCGCCAGGTGCCTCGCTCGACACGCACCGGCAGTGGCGAAGCGAGCTGATGAGCGCGGCGCGCTCCGCCGAATGGCTCGCCTATGGCGTGCTTGCGGTCGTTGCGGGCACCACCATCGCCATCGTCGTCTTTGCAACGCGGGCGGGCCTTTCGGCCAACAGGGAAGTCGTGGAAGTGCTGCATCTGATCGGCGCGCGCGACAGTTTCATTGCTGCGGAAGTACAGCGGCACTTCCTGCATCTCGGGTTTCGCGGCGGACTGATCGGCACGGCACTCGCGGCGTTGACCTTTCTCGCGCTGGGGCTCGCTGGCGGCAGCGGCGACATGTTCCTGATCGCTGCCTCGGGACTCGCGGCGGAAAACTATCCTTTTCTTTTCACCATACCTTTCGCAGCCGCACTCGTGACAGTTGCGACCGCACGGTTAACCGTGTTCAGCACGCTGGAGCGCATGCTCTAAAGGCCGGTTGCGGAGCGCTTTACTTGGGGCCGCCCGCACCTATCATGTGCGCTTGTCCCGCTGTGATAGGCTGAGGGCAGTGACCGGACCCCGGCGGAGACGAACCGGGACAAGCAAGGGCAAGAACGGCAATGTCGGCCAGAGATACGCTGCGGCGGACGATTGGGCAGCGCATGACCCGCATCGCCGTGGGCCTTGCGGCGCTGCTGGCCGTTGTCTATGTCGGCGGCTTCTTTCTTTTCACGGCCCGGCTTGAGCGCACACCGCCCGTCGAAGTCCCGGTCGCCGACGGCATCGTGGCGCTGACGGGAGGGCCGGATCGCATCACCGCCGCCTACAGACTGCTGGAAGAAGGCAAGGGATCGCGACTGCTGATTACCGGCGTTCATCCAGACGTGACGGCCGCCTCGCTGAAGGAGATCGTGCCGGGTGCGGCACCGAAATTCGACTGTTGCGTGGATGTCGGTCACCGGGCCGAGAACACCATAGGCAACGCGGCGGAAACGGCCGAGTGGGTTCAGCGGCGCGATTACCGCTCGATCATTCTCGTGACAAGCACCTACCATCTGCCGCGCGCGCAACTGGAACTCGGTCGCGCCATGCCCGGCGTCGAGATCAGTCCCTACCCGGTCTTCCAGGACACGCTGCATCTGGACGGCTGGTGGGCCTATCCCGGAACGACGCGGCTGCTGATTTCCGAATACACTAAATATCTGCTGACGCTGACCTATGGCCAGCCGCAGGCTCAGACCTGAAGCGAGGAAGGAAACCTGCTTTGCTCTTTCTTCGTTCCGCCGCCTTCAACCTGATTTTCTATGCGATGTCCGTGGTGATGGTGTTCGCCGCCTCACCGGCCTTCCTGCTGCCGCGCGGGGTGACTTTCTGGGCCATGGAAGTGTGGTCGCGCGCGACGCTCTGGCTGCTGCGCGTCGTTGCGGGCACGACCTACGAAATACGCGGCAAACTGCCGGAGGGCGGCGTACTGGTTGCCTCGAAGCACCAGTCGATGTGGGACACCATCGTGATGACCGCAATCCTGAAGCGGCCCGCCATGGTGCTGAAGCGCGAACTCCTCTGGATTCCCTTCTATGGCTGGTACGCGCAGAAGTCGCGCATGATCGCGATCGACCGGGGAGCGGGCTCGAGCGCGATCCGCCGCCTTGTTGCGCAGGGCAAGGCCGCCATTGCCGGGGGGCGGCCCATCGTGATCTTCCCCGAAGGCACCCGTTCCGCGCCGGGCCACAAGCTCGAATACAAACCCGGCATCGCCGCCCTCTACCGGCAGCTCGGCGTCGAGTGTGTGCCTGCGGCGGTCAATTCCGGCCTGTTCTGGGCACGGCGGGGCTTCGCGCGGAAGCCCGGCACCATCGTCCTCGAATTCCTGGAGCCGATCCCGGCGGGGCTCGACCGCAAGGCCTTCATGAGCGAACTCGAAACCCGTATCGAGACGGCGACGGCAAAGCTCGTGGGAGAAGCAGGCGGGCCTTCCGCGCTCGCGCCCGACCCTGTGGACAGATAGGCAGCGGCATCCTCGTGGAAACCGGGGATAACAGTAATTATATTGTAATTTCAGGTTCTTAGAGTCACTCGTGCCTGTGTCTTTTTCAGGTACGAAAGAAGAACATTTTGACGGCCGCGGGCGTGCTAGACTGCGCCGCTCCGCCACCGCAGAAAACGACCAAAGGCAAGATGCATCCGATCGCCGAACAGATCTGGGATATGAAATACCGCCTCCACGGAGCCGACGGGACGCCTGTCGACATGACCGTGGCGGACACCTGGTCCCGCGTGGCAACGGCACTGGCGCAAGCCGAAGCGCCGGAAACCCGCGAGGCATGGGGCGCGCGCTTCCGCGAGGCGATGGAGGGTTATCGCTTCCTCCCCGCCGGGCGCATTCTCGCCGGCGCGGGCACGGGCCGGGACGTGACGCTCTTCAACTGCTTCGTGATGGGTGAAGTGCCGGACACGATGGAAGGCATTTTCCAGAACCTGAAGGAAGCCGCGCTCACCATGCAGCAGGGCGGCGGCATCGGCTACGACTTCTCGACGCTGCGTCCCAAGGGCGCGCCGGTAAAGGGCGTGGGCGCGGACGCATCCGGACCGCTTTCCTTCATGGATGTGTGGGACGCGATGTGCCGCACCATCATGTCGGCGGGTTCGCGCCGCGGCGCCATGATGGCGACGATGCGCTGCGACCACCCGGACATCGAGGCCTTCATCGAGGCGAAACAGGAACCGGGCCGCCTCACCATGTTCAACCTCTCGGTGCTCGCGACCGATCCCTTCATGGAAGCGGTAAAGCAAGACGGCGACTGGGATCTCACCTTCGGCGGCCAGGTCTACAGGACGCTGAAGGCGCGCGCGCTCTGGGACCGCATCATGGCGGCGACATACGCCTATGCGGAGCCGGGCGTGATCTTCATCGACCGCATCAACCAGCGGAACAATCTCTATTACGCCGAGACGATCCACGCGACGAATCCCTGCGGCGAGCAGCCTCTGCCGCCTTACGGCGCCTGCCTGCTCGGTTCGATCAATCTCGCCGCGCTGGTGAGAGAGCCTTTTTCGGACGGCGCACATATCGACGAGGAAGAACTCGCCGGCCTCGTTCGCATCGCCGTGCGCGCGATGGACAACACCATCGACGTGTCGCGCTTTCCGCTGCCGGAGCAGCGTCATGAGGCGCAGGCGAAGCGGCGCATCGGCCTTGGCGTGACGGGGCTGGCCGACGCGCTCATCATGTGCCGCACACGCTACGGCTCCGACGCCTCGATTGCACTGATCCGGAAATGGATGAAGGCGCTGTCGCGCGCGGCCTATCTCGCCTCCGTCGAAATCGCGAAGGAGAAGGGGCCCTTCCCGCTCTTCGTCGCCGATGCCTATCTGGCGGGCGAGACGGTGTCGGCACTCGACAGGGACATTCGCGACGCCATCGCCGAACACGGCATCCGCAATGCGCTTGTGACGTCGATTGCGCCGACGGGCACGATCTCGCTTTTCGCGGGCAATGTCTCGTCGGGCATCGAACCCGTCTTCGCCTATGCCTATACGCGGAAAGTGCTGATGCCGGACGGCACACGGCGCGAGGAAAAGGTGCGCGACTTCGCCGTCGACCGCTACCGCGAGATATTCGGCGCGGAAGCGGCCCTGCCGGATTATTTCGTCAATGCGCAGGAGCTTTCGCCCGCCGAGCATGTCGCGGTGCAGGCCGCCGTGCAGGATCACATCGACAGCTCGATTTCGAAGACGATCAACGTGCCCGCCGAAATTTCCTTCGAGGACTTCAAGAGCGTCTACATGGACGCCTATGAGAAGGGGCTGAAGGGCTGCACCACCTATCGCCCGAGCGAGGTGCGCGGCTCCGTTCTCTCGCTCGACGCCGCGCCCGCGCCGGAAGAAGCCGTGGAACAGCCCGCGCTGCCGCTCACGGCACCGGCCGGACACGACATCTACGAGAAGGACGGCGTCGTCTACATGTCGAAGCCGCTGGAGCGCGAAACGGTGCTGCCGGGTTTCACCTACAAGCTGCAATGGCCCGAGAGCGACCATGCGATGTACATCACGATCAACGACATCGTGCAGGACGGCAGAAGGCGCCCCTTCGAGATCTTCATCAACTCGAAGAACATGGAGCACTATGCCTGGACGGTGGCGCTGACGCGGATGATCTCCGCCGTCTTCCGCCGCGGCGGCGATGTGACCTTCGTGGTGGAGGAACTGAAAGCCGTGTTCGATCCGCGCGGCGGCACCTGGATGAAGGGCCGCTACGTGCCGAGCCTGCTTGCGGCCATCGGCGAGGTGATCGAGCAACACATGATCGACACGGGCTTCATCGCCGCAAAGGACGGCAAGCCGGTGACGGAAGCCTTGCGCGCGGTCGCGGGCGACCCGCCGCCGCATGACGGCCCGGCCGTGACGGCGCTGAAAGGCTGCCCGCGCTGCGGCGAACGCGGCATGGTCCGGCAGGAAGGCTGCGAGACCTGCACCTCCTGCGGCTATTCGAAGTGCAGTTGAGTAATTCGTTCTTCTCTCAACGGAGCGACGAATGACAGCCCGGGATTTTGCGCGTCTGCTGATCAAGCTGATGGGACTATTCATACTGGCGATGACGCTGGTGCAAGCCACGCAGGCCATTTCCTATTTGCCGGGATACCTGAATCAGACGTCCTTATTCAGCGTGTTGGCGATCTATTTCGTTCCACTCCTTGCAAGCGCCCTCATCGGCTGGTTCCTGTTCAAGTCGGACCGTCTGATCGCCGACAAGGTTCTATTCACGGGTGAAGGAAACGACAGCGCTGGCAGTCTGCATTTCGGGAAGGCCGAGGAAATTCTGCTTTCCGCCCTAGGCATATATCTCACGGCCTATGGGTTGATCGGGCTAACACGAACCTTGGGGTACGTCATGTCCAGCACACCGGAGCACCCCGTGATTTCATCAGAGACCCTCTGGCACACTTTCCTCATTCCATCCGTCGCTCAAGTCCTGGTCGGCCTACTCATATTTCTGTCGAGCCGCGGCCTCGTCGTCCTCCGCCACCGTTTTCTTGATCTCCGCGACAAGACAAGGGAACTCGGGGTAGACAAATGACCTATACTCTTACCCCGCCCTTTTCCTGACGTAATGCCGCTCTAGACACCGGAGCCGTCATGGCTTCCATCGAAACAGCAGCACCCGGCGCCGATGCGGAATCTTCCGCGGAGACGGGGATTCGGCGTCTCCTGCTTGTCGAAAATCCGAACAGCGGCGGCGGAGACCATTGGGACACGGAGGTCTTTCTCGAAGCGGCGCGCGTACAAGGCATCGAGGTCCGCCACGAAAGGCCGGACAATCCGGACGCCTGCTGCGAGCTGCTGAACGAGGCAGAAAACGTGGACGCCGTTGCGGTCGCCGGTGGCGACGGTACGCTGAACCCGCTTGTGCAGTGTCTTGTCGAGCGGCGATTGCCGCTGCTGGTATTGCCTGCGGGAACCGCGAACGACTTCGCCCGTTCTCTTCAAATGCCGGAAAAGCCTGATGAACTGGCGGCGCTTCTCCATGATGGCCGTATTTCGGCGGTCGATGTCGGTTATGCGAACGACAAGCCGTTTCTGAACGCGGCAAGCATCGGCATGACCAACACGATCAGCCGGTTGCAGAGCAAGGAGCGCAAGCGCCAATGGGGCGTGCTGAGCTATGCGGTAAGCGCTTTCGAAGCGGGCCGCACGGCGCGCTCCTTCCGGGCGCATTTCGAGGGCGGCGGGAAGCCGCGCGACATGCGCTGCATTCAGCTTCTCGTGGGCAACGGGCGCTTCTATGGTGGCGGCATGACGGTACATGCGGATGCGACACTGACGGACGGCTTGCTCCATCTCTATGCCGCAGTACCGCGTTCGCTTTTCGGCATGGCAGCGCTACTGCCTTTCCTGCGCTTCGGCCGTACCGACCTCGCCCCCGAAGTGCTTTGCGACGAAGGTGCGGAAATATCGATTGCGACCGTGCCGAGGCGGCACGTCTTCGCCGATGGCGAGGAACTGACGGAAACCCCCGTGCGCTTCCGTGTGGCACGGCGCGCTCTGATGGTGATCCTTCCAAAGGAGAACGGCAAATGAACCAGCTTCTGTTGACGCAATCCGAAGCCGCGCTGCGCGCGCTTGGCGTCGCCTGCCAGTCCGCCAGCCGGTATTACGAAACTGCATCGAACGTGACACACAACGACTGGCGCGACTTCGCCGCGAACCGGAGCGTCGCCTATCGCGACATGAGCAGGCGGATCGCCGAACTGCTTAAGCGCGAAGAAGTACTGCCGGGATCGCCGGACGAAGACATGGAATGGCTGAAGGAAATCGCGCTGCGCGCGCAGGCCGCCATTTCCGGCGACGAGGCGGGAACGCTTCTCAAGGGTTGCGCACGTACCGAACAGAAGGTCTGGGATGCGCTCGGCGAATTCGGCTTCGCCGGCATACCGGCTACGAGCGATGCCACGATGAAGGAGCTTGCTGCCCTTGTGACCGAAGGTTTCCTCTGGCTTGGCCGCGAAAAAGAGGCTTTGCTGAAGCAGGAAGAAAACTGACGGGCGGGGCGCCGATGCGCGGCTTCATTCATCACATCGACCTGACGGTAAAGGATCCCTGGGCGTCCGCTCCCTTCTACGACGCGGTGCTGGGCTTCATGGGCTACAAGCGCTGGGATGAGGACGCCCACGGCATCGACTGGGAGCATGGCTCCTCGAAGGATCGCCTGCCATCCATAGGCATCTTCAAGGCGCAGGGTCCGAACGCAGGCCGGGGCCACGACCGCTACTCGCCGGGGCTTCATCATATCGCCTGGATCGCGGAAAACCGCGAGGACGTGGACCGGCTGCACGAGCTCCTGATCGAGATCGGCGCGACGGTGCTCGACCCGCCGGCCGACTATCCCGAATATGGCGAAGGTTATTATGCCGTCATGTTCGCGGACCCGGACGGCCTCAAGCTCGAATTCGTCTACGAACCGAGAAAATAGCGTCCGCTCCCGGCGAGCGGACCGACCGCGATTCGTCTATTCTTGGTCCATGACGAAACTCGAAATCCGGAACGCCGATGCACGGCGTCTGTTCCTCGATCATCACGCGCTGACGGGCGACGTCGGCGGCCCGCACGGCCCCGCCGACACGCTGTCGCTCATCCGGCGGCTCGGGTTCGTTCAACTCGATTCCGTCAATGCCGTCGAACGGGCGCATCACCTGATTCTCTTCTCGCGGGCATCGGGCTACCGCCGGGAACATCTCGCCTCGCTCCATCACGACGAGCCGGCGCTCTTCGAGCACTGGACGCATGACGCCTCGCTGATCCCGATGGAGTTCTATCCGCACTGGCGGCATCGCTTCCGGGCGGCGAAGGCACGCATGGAGGCAAACCCGCGCTGGCAGGACCGTATCGGTCCCGACGGCGAGAAGGTGATCCGCAATGTGCGCCGCCGCCTGAAACGCGAAGGCGCGCTGATGGCGCGCGATTTCGAGGACAAGGGCGCCGGCGGCTGGTGGGGCTGGGGTCCGTCCAAGACGGCGCTCGAAACGCTCTGGCGCACGGGCGAACTCGCCATCGCGCGGCGCGAGGGTTTCGAGAAGGTCTACGACCTCGCCGAGCGGGTCATTCCCGATGAGTTCCGCCGTGCGCGCCCAAGCGAAACCGCCTCGACGAACTGGGCCTGCCGCGAGGCGCTGGAACGTCTCGGCATGGCGACACCTCAGGAAATCGCCGCCTTCTGGCAGCTCGTCTCGATCGACGCTTCGAAGAAATGGGCGGCGGCCGCCCTGAAGAGGAAGGAGGTCGTGGAGGTCTCGGTCGAAGGAGCGGATGGAAGCTGGAAGACAGCCCTGGCGCCTGCCGACATCGAGGCGCGCATCGCGGCGGCGGCACCCCCACCCGCCCCCATGCGCTTCCTCTCACCCTTCGATCCCGCGATCCGCGACCGCAAGCGCACCGGACGTCTGTTCGGCTTCGACTACCGGATCGAGATTTTCGTACCGGAGAAGAAGCGGCAATACGGCTACTACGTGCTGCCGTTGATCGAGGGAGAGCGCTTCGCTGGACGCGCCGATGTGAAGGCGCATCGTGCCGAGGGCCGGCTGGAGGTGAAGGGGCTCTGGCTTGAACCCGGCGTGAAACTCACAAGAAAACGCGAAAGCGGGATCCGCAAGGCACTGACGGATCTGGGCGGTTTCACGGAAACACCCGTCATCGACGCAGGCGCTGCTCTACGGCGCGCCAGAGACGGCTGAGCCCCTCGTCGGACAGGCCCGCCTCGTCGAGATGACGGACGGTGCTTTCGAGATAGTCCGGATTCCTCCCCGACCGGCCTTCGCCTTCCGCGATCAGACGCACCTGTTCGTCGAAGTCGAGACGGCCGGCATATTGTTCATGCGTGCGGTCGAC
The DNA here is from genome assembly GCA_017642695.1 of Parvibaculum sp. Lineage (GTDB taxonomy): Bacteria > Pseudomonadota > Alphaproteobacteria > Parvibaculales > Parvibaculaceae > Parvibaculum. Next base: position 180,442 of record JAEPQD010000001.1, read on the forward strand.
CACGAAGCAGAGCGCATTGATGCGGCGGCGCGTCTCGACCAGCTCGACAGACTTCACCACGTCACGATAGACCAGCGTCACCTGTTCACGCGCCTGGAGATAGCGCTTCGTCTCTTCCGCACGCGACGCGGCCACGCGGAAGGCGACGCCGCGGCAGGAGCCCCCCGCATCGAGACCGAAGACCAGACCCGGCTTCTCAGGTGTGCCCCGGTGAACATGACTATAGACACAGAAGGCGCGGTGATAGCCGCGCAGCAGCGCGGGATGCCGCTCTTCATGTTCGAAACCGGGACGCCACATCAGCGAGCCGTATCCAAAAACCCACAAATCCTGCATGCTGCTATCTTTCATGACGCGCAAACTATAGGCATGCGTGGCAGACGGACGCAAAACCGCCTGACGCGGCGCAATTACGGGAAACGATGACGGACGCAACGGCGAAAGAAAGCGGAAAACACTGGGGCATTGTCCTGCCTGCCGCAGCGCTCGGCCTGCTGGTGGTGCTCTATTCGGTCTACTGGTTTGCGGTCGCCGACGAAGTCCGCAAATCCGTAGAGGCCTTTTCCGTACGCGGCGAAGGAGGCCTCGTCACCGGATGGGAAGACTTCTCCGTCGGCGGCTATCCTTATCGCATCGAGGCGCGATTCGAGAGCCCCTCGGCGAGCGCGCCAGACGCACCCGAAGCCTGGGAATGGCGAGGAGAGCGCGCCGCTGTGGCGCTGCTGCCCTACAATCTACGTCACGCCGTGCTGACACTCGGCGGCGAGCAGGTGCTGCGCTATCGCGATGTGAGAAAGAGGACGCACACGGTCAACGAACTTCGCGCGAAGACGGGAACCGCCCGGGCAAGCTATGTCGATCTTCCCGAGAGCCCGTTTGGCCGCCTTGCCATCGACATCGAGAATCTCGACGCTGTTCACCTCCAGAGCGCCGCCGGTCTCGAGGACAGCATCGCCGCCGAACGGTTGCAGCTCCATACCCGCCCCGCCACCGACGACACGGGCTCGCCAATCATTGCGAGCTACGATATCGCCGTGCAGGCCGATGGCGTCGCCGTCGACAGCCTGGAAGTCATGCCTGTGCTCGGCAACAGCATGGAACTCCTGCTGATACAGGCCCGGCTTCGCGACGTGCCGCAAACACGCCATGTGAGCGCCATCGAACTGCTCCAGGCCTGGCGCGAGGATGGCGGCACGCTGGCCCTTTCCGATCTCGTCGTGAAATGGGGCCCGCTCAACCTTGCCGCAAGCGGCGAACTCTCGCTCGACGCGCTCAACCGACCGCAAGGACAACTCGATGCGCGGGTAACCGATTTCGAAGGCTTGATGGAGGCGATGGTGCGCGACGGCGTCGTGAAGGAAAACGAGGCGCGGATTGCCCTTGCGGGGCTCGTACTCGTCTCGCAGTTTCAGGGCAACCGCTCAGACGAGGTGCGCGTGCCCGTCATCATGCAGGAGGGCCGGCTTTTTCTCGGGCCGCTTGCAATCGCGAAACTCGAACCGCTCTACTGATCGCCCTCGCCCGCAGGCTTCGGATGCGTCGGATTGCGCCCGAAGTTCGGCGCATCCGTATCCTGACCTGCATCGACGATGGAACGGCGGATCGCGCGTGTGCGCGTGAACAGATCGAACAGCACATCGCCATCGCCCCAGCGGATCGCGCGCTGCAGCGCCGTCAGATCCTCCGAGAAACGCGCAAGCATTTCGAGGATCGGCTCCTTGTTGTTGAGGCAGACATCACGCCACATCGTCGGATCGGACGCCGCAAGACGCGTGAAATCGCGAAAGCCGGACGCAGAATACTTGATGACTTCGGACTGCGTCACCGTTTCGAGGTCACTCGCAGTACCGACGATGTTGTAGGCGATGATATGCGGCAGGTGACTGACGATGGCGAGCACCATGTCGTGATGCTTCGGCTCCATCACATCGACCTTCGAGCCGCAAGCCGTCCAGAAAACGCTGAGTTTTTCGGTAGCCTTCTCGTCAGTGCCGGGAACCGGGGTGAGAATGCACCAGCGGCCATCAAAGAGCTCCGCAAAGCCTGCATCGGGGCCGGATTCTTCCGTGCCAGCAATCGGATGACCGGGAATGAAGTGAACCCCTTCAGGCACATGCGGACCTATGTCGCGGATGACCGCCATCTTGACCGACCCGACATCGGTGAGGATTGCGCCCTTCTTGAGATGAGGTTCGATCTCTGCGGCCACCGCGCCGAGGGCGCCGACCGGCGTGCAGACAACGACAAGGTCGGCATCCCTAGCAGCGTCCGCCGCACTCGCATGAACGCTGTCGACGAAACCGATTTCGAGCGCACGCTTCCGTGTCGCCTCGGAGCGTGCGTAACCCGCGACATGACGCGCCAGACCGGCGCGCCTCATGGCGTGGCCGAGCGAGCCGCCAATCAAGCCGAGACCGATCAGAGCAACGCGTTCGAAATGAACCTCGCCGCTCATGACGTGACCGCCTTACCGTTCATGAACTCCGCAAGCGCCGCAACGACGAGGCGGTTCGCCTCTTCCGTACCCACGGTAAGGCGCAGGCAGTCGGGCAGGCCGTAGCTCGTTACCGCCCGCAGGATGAGACCGCGTTTCATCAGAAAGGCGTCGGCATCCTTCGCCGTCTTTCCCTTTTCGTTCGGGAAATGGATGATGAGGAAGTTCGCAACGCTCGGCGTGACTTCAAGGCCGAGATTGGAAATCTCCCCGGTCAGCCAGGCGAGCCATTTGTCGTTGTGTTCGCGCGACAGCTTGAGGTGGTTCAGATCCCTGATCGCGGCGACGCCCGCCTTCATCGCGGGTATGGACACGTTGAACGGCCCGCGCACGCGGTTGACCACGTCGACGATGTGCTGCGGCGCGTACATCCAGCCGAGGCGCAGACCCGCAAGCCCGTAGATCTTCGAGAAGGTGCGCGTCATCACGACATTCTCGCAGGTGGCGACGAGCTCGATGCCGGCTTCATAGTCGTTCTTGCTGACGTACTCACTATAGGCCGCATCGAGAATGAGCAGAATGTCGGGGCGGAGCCCTTGCTGAAGACGACGCACTTCCTCGGCCGGAATGTAGGTGCCGGTCGGATTGTTGGGGTTGGCGAGGAAGACAACCCTGGTCTTCTCCGTCACGGCCGAAAGGATCGCGTCCACATCCGTGCGGTAGCCGACCTCTTTCGCAACAACGGCCTTCGCACCCGCCGCGCTCGTCACGATCGGGTAAACGAGAAACCCGTGCTCGGTAACGATGGATTCGTCGCCTTCGCCGAGATAGCACTGGGCGAGCAGGTGCAGCAATTCGTCGGAACCGGCGCCGCAGACAATGCGGTTGGGATTGAGGCCGTAGCGTTCCGCTATCGCTTCGCGCAACTCCGCTGCCCCACCGTCAGGATAAAGCGAAAGGCTGGAGGCAGCATCCTTGAAGGCCTCGATGGCAGCCTTGCTGGGCCCGAGTGGCGTTTCGTTCGCCGAGAGCTTGTAGATCGGCCCCGCGCCGTCCGCGCGGGCGCGGCCGCCGACATAAGGCTCGATTTCGAGGACGCCGCGTTGCGGCTCTGGACGCTTCATCCCGCCCTCACTCGCCGTCCCGCGCAAGGCGCAGCGGGTTGGCATAGCCGCCAAGCAGCCTGACTTCGGCTACCGGCTCCTCGTCGAGCGCGGCAAGCCGCTCGTCATCCTCAGCGAGGTGATGGGGCAGTTCGATGAGGTAGATGTGCTTCGCGGCGCCATTCTCGATCTTCGCACTTGCGATCCGGCGGCCTTCGATACCCGCAGCCTTGACCAGAGTGGCAACGCGCGAGTCGCTCAGGCTTTCTGTGGTCGACAGCGCAAGAAGCGCAGTGTCGTCGCCAGTGCTTTCGAAGTTGCTATGCGCGAGGACGAGCGCCTGTGCGCCGTCGTCTTCCTTCTCTACATCGATGAAGGGAAGCCGCGCGACGATACGTATGTCCGAGTAGCCGCCTGTCGCAAAGGCGACCCACCACTGATCGCCCATGCCCATACCGGGCTGCGGCAGGATACCGATGGCGGAACGGTCGTGCCCCACCCGGCGAAGCACCTCGCGAGCGTCGTCATGAATATCCATGGGCGTCGTCGAGCCGTAGTAGTTCCGGGCAAGATCCCAGAAACCGAGCGCTTCGCTGCCCGATCCGCCGAAGACATCGACCCGGAACGGCCCCTGGATACGCGTCATGGCGGCCATGATTTCACGCCAGAGGCGAACCAGCACACGAAGCGGCAAACGTCCCTCGTGACGCTCCGCAAGACGGCGCAACACCTCTGCTTCCCGGCCGGGCCGGAAGGCGACAAAACTGCCCTGGCCGGCCGCACTTGCTGCCCGGGCCTTGGCTTCGGCGACCTCGACCACAAGCTCGGTGCGCTTCATCAGGAGATCCTGCAGCGCATCGTCGATCGCATCGATTTCCTTGCGGACATCGGCGAGGGCCTTATCGGGTGTGGTCGTCTCGGTCGTCATTCTCGTCCACCGGGCGCGGATTTCAGCCTGCGGCAGGGCCTCTGGCCCCTACCCGCGGGAGCGGTATTCATACGAGGGCAACCCATTAAAATCAAAGAAAACATTGACATTTTGGGGGGTGCATCCCTAGCTATGCAGCCTGTCTGGCGGGGGGCCGGGAGCCCACCTCAAGGCCGCTCAGCCACAAAACAGCGCAGAGGCGCTATGAACACGATCGAGAAGGCCGGAGGCCCATCGGGGGCTACCGGCCCGGACAATTCGGAGTTTGAGGAAGGGGGAATCCGGGTCTGCCGCGCGACGGCGACCTTCGGGCCGGACGAACCGCTCGCCCTCGATTCCGGCGAAAGCCTGGCTCCCTTCACCATCGCCTACGAGACCTACGGCACACTGAATGCCGACAAGTCGAACGTGGTGCTCATCTGCCACGCGCTGACGATGGACCAGTACCCTGCGAGTACCCATCCGCTGACCGGCAAACCCGGCTGGTGGCTCCATATGGTTGGGCCGGGACGGCCGATCGATACCGACCGCTTTTTCGTGATCTGCCAGAACGTGGTCGGCGGCTGCCAGGGCACCACCGGCCCCCGCGACATCGACCCGAAGACGGGCAAGCCTTATGGCCTCAGCTTCCCGGTCACCACCGTGAGCGACATGGTGCGCGCACAGGCGATGCTGCTCGACAGGCTCGGCATTCGCGATCTTTTTTGCGTGATCGGCGGTTCAATGGGCGGCATGCAGGTGCTGCAATGGGCTGCGGCCTATCCCGACCGCGTTTTCTCCGCAATCCCGATCGCGACCGCCGCGCGCCATTCCGCGCAGAACATCGCCTTCCATGAGGTCGGCCGCCAGGCGATCATGGCGGACCCGGAATGGAAACAGGGTGCCTATCTTTCGCACGGTACGAACCCCGCCAAGGGGCTCGCGGTCGCACGCATGGCCGCGCACATCACCTATCTGTCGGAGCAGGCACTGCACCTGAAATTCGGCCGCAACCTGCAGGACCGCGAGAGCATCACCTACGGCTTCGATGCCGATTTCCAGATCGAAAGCTATCTGCGCCATCAGGGATCGACCTTCGTCGACCGCTTCGACGCAAACTCCTATCTCTACCTTACACGGGCGATGGACTACTTCGATCTCGCGGACGACTACGGCGGCGTGCTCGCCAATGCATTTCGGGGGACGGAATCGCGCTTCTGTATCGTCTCCTTCACGAGCGACTGGCTTTTTCCGACAACGGACAGCCGGCAGGTGGTGCATGCGCTGAATGCCGTCGCGGCGAATGTGAGTTTCGTCGAGATCAATTCCGACAAGGGCCATGACGCCTTCCTGCTCGACGAGCCGGAGATGTTCACGACGCTCCGCGGCTTCATCGACAGCGCTGCACGCACGCGGGGCATCGGCGGATGAGCAATGGATTTGGCCAGGTCGATGGCCGCGTAGACCTCGAACTCATTGCAGGCATGATTTCGCCCGGCTGCCGGGTGCTTGATGTCGGCTGCGGCGACGGCGACCTGCTGGCGCTCCTGCGCAAGCAGAAAGGCATCGACGGACGCGGCGTCGAGCTAAGCCAGGAAGGGGTGAACGCAAGTGTGGCGCGCGGCCTTGCCGTGGTGCAGGGCGACGCCGATACCGACCTTACAGCCTATCCTGACGATGCATTCGACTATGTGATCCTCAGCCAGACGATTCAGGCGACGCGCAATCCGAAGGCAGTGCTGCGCGAGATGAAACGCATCGGTCGGCATGTCATCGTCTCGTTTCCGAACTTCGGCAACTGGCGCGTTCGGCTGAAGCTGCTCTTCAGCGGGCGGATGCCGGAGACGCGCTCGCTCGGCTATTCCTGGTATGACACGCCGAATATCCATCTTTGCACGGTGCTGGACTTTGCGTCGCTCTGCGAGGAACTCGGACTTGAAATCGAGGATGCGCTGATTGTGACGGGCGACAGATCGCGACGCATATCGAATCCCGGACCTCTTTCGAACCTCCTGGCGAGCGATGCCGTGTTCCTCCTGAAACGACAGGACTGACAGTCAACCTTCGTCGAACGAAGAGACTCGCCGCGCCGGAAGGGGTGCAGAAACCGGCGCAACTGCCCGGACACGGGACTTCAGCGTGGTGGGGAGCGGCGTTGCCGCGTAGATCTGTTTTGTCGCCTCGACCATGATGACGCCGGAAAAGCGCGGCCAGAGCATGTGCCCCGCCCGTTCCCAGGCCGAAGCCGAACGCAGCAGAGGCCGCCAGTCGAAGGGTGGCGCAAACAACGCAACCTCCCATCCCGAAGGCGAAAACATGGATTCGCGCAGGAGTTGCGTCAGCTGGCTGCGCGAAAAGGGCTGTCCATGACCGAACGGCGTCGCCTCGCGCCGCGCCCACAAGCCCCGCCGGTTCGGCACCACGATGAGGACTCGCCCACCAGGCGCAAGAACACGCCATATCTGGCGCAGAATGCCGCGCATGGACTCACTCGCTTCAAGTCCGTGAACGACGAGCACGCGGTCCATGCTCTCATCGCCTAGCGGCAGCTCCAGTTCGTCGACGAGCCCCGTCAGACATTTTCCTTCTGCCGGCCACTGCATGACACCCTGCCGCGCCGGCATGAGACCTATCACTCGTTCCGCCTGACCGATAAAGGGCGCGAGGTAGGGTGTCGCAAAACCGAGTCCCAACAGGCTGAGTCCCCGCAGATCGGGCCAGACCTGCGCGATCCGGCGCGCAATATGGTGACGCGCGACACGCCCGAGGGGACGTCCATAAAAATCCCGAAGATCGATCACATCCATATGCATGGGCCGAGTGTAGCAAAAAGCGCGGACGCGCGCCGGGTTCACGGAACGCCCCAAGCGCACTAGGTTAGGAGGGAACGCTACATGAAAACGCGCTAACGCACGGCAAACGCCGGGGCGCGGAGGAAATCAAATGGCAAAACTCGAAATCCACCAGTTTCCCTGTCTGAACGACAACTACGGCTATCTGGTTCATGAGCCTTCAAGCGGCATGACGGCGGCGATCGACACACCTGAAGTGAAGCCGATCCTTGCCGCCCTTGCGGAGAAGGGCTGGACGCTCACCCATATTCTCAACACGCATCACCATTTCGATCATGCGGGAGGCAATGCGGAGATCAAAGAAAAGACAGGCTGCACGGTGATCGGCCCGAAGGGCGAGAAGGACAAGATTCCCGGCATCGACCGGCCCGTCGGAGAAGGCGACATCGTGGAACTTGGTGCGGCGCATGCGCGCGTCATCGAAGTGCCGGGCCACACCAGCGGGCACATCGCGTACAGTTTCGACGAAGAACACATCGCTTTCGTGGGCGATACGCTCTTCGCACTCGGTTGCGGGCGTCTTTTCGAGGGAACGCCGCAGCAGATGTGGACCTCACTCGGCAAGCTCATGACCCTTCCCGACGACACCATCGTCTACTGCGCGCACGAGTATACGCAGGCCAATGCCCGTTTCGCGCTCTCCGTCGAACCGCACAACGAAGCACTCGTCGCCCGTGCGAAGGAAATCGACGAGAAGCGTTCACGCGGCGAATGGACCGTGCCGACCACCATAGGCCTTGAAAAAAAGACCAATCCCTTCCTGCGCGCAGCGAGCATCGACCTCCGGCGCACGGTAGGGCTCGAAGCGGCGAAGGACGTGGACGTCTTCGCCGAAACGCGGAAACGGAAGGATAATTTCTGATATGCCCTCACTCGACGCCGGCATGGACGCCGACGCCATCATCGAGCTTCTCCAGATGCAGCCGCATCCGGAAGGTGGCTATTTCGCGGAGACCTACCGCGACCCCGACGGGGGGTCCCGCGCCCACTCGACAGCGATCTACTATTTGCTGAAGGAAGGCGAGCGTTCGCACTGGCACCGCGTGGACGCCACCGAAATCTGGCACTGGTACGCGGGCGGGCCTCTCGCATTGTCGATCTACAAGGATGGCGGCACGCCTGAAACGCGCATACTGGGCCAGAACCTCGATGCCGGCGAACGCCCCCAGGTCGTCATTCCCGCCAATGTCTGGCAGGCAGCGGAACCGCTCGGGCTCTGGACTCTCGTCGGTTGCACGGTCGCACCAGGCTTCGAGTTCTCCGGCTTCGAAATGGCGGAAGCCGGATGGAACCCGCCCCGTTAACCCTGCGCGCTTTTCCCTTCCTCTGTTGCCGCCCTGCGCTGGCCCAATTCAGCCGGACCGTTAGAGTAACAGTGTTAATGACCGTCACCGGTCCGTGGGGGGCTGAGAGTGAAAACCGTTCTTGCCGTTGTGGGTATTCTTGCGGTGCTTCTCGGCGCATATCTGCCCGCGCGCGCCGAAGAGGCCGCCACCTGCCCGACCGACGCAACAGCCCCCGCCGAAACCCCTGTGGTCCGGGTTCCGACGGAAGGCGGCCCGGCCTATGGCGGCATGCAATACCCCCGCACCGTGAACCTCGGACCGAAAGAAGTCGCGCTTACCTTCGACGATGGCCCGAACCCGGAAAACACGCGGCGCATTCTCGCCATTCTGGATCGGCACTGCGTGAAAGCGACTTTCTTCATGGTGGGGATCTATGCCGAAAAGCACCCAGACATCGTGCGCGAAGTGGCAGCCCGCGGCCACACGATCGGAACGCACACGTGGTCACACCCGAACAATCTTCGACATTTCTCGATGGCAAGCGCGCAGAGCCAGATAAGACGCGGCTTCGCGGCCGTGGAATCGGCGCTGGCAAGCGCACCTGTGGAAAGCCGGGCGCGTGTCGCACCCTTCTTCCGTTTTCCGGGGCTCAACGACAGCGGCCATCTGATTTCCTGGCTCGGCAAGCGGAACATAGCGACTTTCTCCTGCGAGTTCGGTGCCGATGACTGGAGGGCGATCAGCTCGGCCGAAGTACGGCGCCGGGGACTGCGCAACATCGCCTATGTCGGCCGCGGTATCCTGATCCTGCACGACACCAAGCCGCGCACCGCGGACATGCTGTCTTCCTTCATCATTACGCTGCGCCAGCAAGGCTATACCTTCGCGCAACTCGTCCCACAGGAAGGTGCACGCGATCTTGCCGCCGCGGCGCCAGATCCGCTCATCCGACCCGTCCACAAGGCGGAGAAGGAACCCTCTGCAACGCTGGGCGCGGTCTTGAAGCCGTCACTTGAGCCCGCCACGGCGCTCCAGTAGCCTGTTCGCATGACAAGGAAATCCGCATCGAGACTTTTTCTGCCCACTCGCCGCGAGGCGCTGAGCCTCGCCGCGGGTGCGGCAGGGCTCGTTGCCATGCCTTCCATCCTGCGCGCCGACGCGCCTTACAAGAAGTCGCTGCGGCTGCAGAGCCTCAATTCCGGCGAGAAGCTCACCGTCACCTATTGGACGGACGAAGGCTACGACCCGGAAGCATTGAAACGCGTCTCATGGTTCATGCGCGACCTGCGCACGGGCGACGTTCACGACGTTCATCCGGAACTCCTCGACCTCCTCTGGGAGATCGACAGCCACACGCGCTCGAAGAATCCGATCTACGCCATGTCCGGCTACCGCTCCCCAAAGACCAATGCCTGGCTCGACGCACGCGGAAACGGTGTCGACCCCGGCAGCTTTCACATGCGCGGCATGGCAATCGACATCACGCAGAATTTTGGTGATCCGGAAGAAATCTATCGTGTCGCGAAGAAGCTCGGGAAAGGCGGCGCGGGTTACTATCCGACGAAGACGCCCTATGCCCATGTCGATGTCGGCCCACCGGACGACTGGGTCTATCCGGGCATGCCGCGTCCGGCCCGCGACGAGGAATACGACCTGCTGCAGGCCGTAGCCAGACAGAAAGCCGGCTGAAACGAAAAATGCCCCGGAGACCCTCCGGGGCATTCTCATTTCAATGGACCGAAACTAGCCTGCAATATACTGCGCGCCGTTCGCCGTGATGGTGGCCCCGGTGACGAAGCTCGCCTTCTCGTCGGCGAGGAAGGTCACGCAGTGAGCGATTTCTTCCGCCTTGCCAAGACGCCCGACAGGGATGCTCGCAACGATCCCTTCAAGCACTTTTTCGGGAACCGCGGCCACCATGTCCGTGTCGATATAGCCGGGTGCGATGCAGTTGACCGTTACGCCTTTCCGCGCGACTTCCTGCGCCAGCGCTTTCGTGAAGCCGATGACGCCCGCCTTCGCCGCAGAATAATTGGTCTGGCCCATCTGGCCCTTCTGACCGTTGATCGACGAGATGTTGACGATACGTCCGAAACCGCGTTCGCGCATGCCGTTGATGATCGGCTGACACATGTTGAACATGGAATCGAGATCAACGGCGATCACCTCGCGCCATTGCTGCGGCGTCATCTTGTGCAGCATGCCGTCCCGCGTGATACCCGCGTTGTTGACAAGCACGTCGACCGGGCCAAGCTCGCCCTCGACGGCGGCGATGCCTTTCACGCAGGAATCGTAGTCGCCGACATTCCATTTGTAGACATTGATGCCGTGCTCCTTGGAGAAGGCTGCGGCGGCCTCGTCATTGCCGGCATAGTTCGCGGCGACCGCGTACCCCGCCTCCTTGAGCGCCAGTGAAATAGCGGCACCGATGCCGCGTGTGCCGCCCGTTACGAGCGCAACTTTCGTCATTGTGGATATCCCTGTCCTGATTTTTCTCTAGCCGCTGGAAACGTCAGCGCTCGACGCAGAGCGCGATGCCCATGCCGCCGCCGATGCACAGCGTCGCGAGACCCTTTTTCGCATTCCGCTTCTCCATTTCGTGGAGCAGCGTCACGAAGACGCGCGCACCCGATGCGCCGATTGGATGACCGATGGCGATGGCACCGCCATTCACATTCACGATGTCCGGGTTCCAGCCGAGATCCTTGTTGACCGCGAGCGCTTGCGCAGCAAAGGCCTCGTTCGCTTCCACGAGATCAAGGTCGTCGACCGACCACCCCGCCCGCTTCAGCGCGAGACGCGAGGCCGGGATCGGCCCTGTTCCCATGACAGCTGGATCGACACCGGCGTGAGCCCAGGAAACGATGCGGCCGAGCACCTTGCGGCCTTCTTTCTCCGCGCGCGCCGCATCCATCAGAACCACCGCGGCAGCGCCGTCATTGATGCCAGACGCATTGGCAGCGGTAACCGTTCCGCCCTCCCTCTGGAAGGCCGGTTTGAGGCCCTTGATGCCGTCGAGCGTGACACCGTGCTTGATGAACTCATCGCTGTCGACAACCGTTTCGCCTTTGCGGGTCTTGATTGTAACGGGCGCGATTTCGTCCTTGAACTTGCCACCCTTCTGCGCCGCTTCCGCCTTGTTCTGCGAGGCGACGGCGAAAGTATCCTGTTCGTCGCGGGTGATCTGCCAGCGGGCGGCGACGTTCTCGGCGGTCTGTCCCATGTGGTAGCCGTTGAAGGCATCCCAGAGACCGTCCTTGATCATGGTATCCACGAAGTCGAGCGAGCCCATCTTCTGGCCAGCCCGCAGATGTGCGGCGTGCGGCGCCATGCTCATGCTTTCCTGACCGCCTGCAACCACGATCTCGCTGTCGCCGTTGACGATCGCCTGATAGCCAAGTGCAACGGCGCGGAGTCCCGATCCGCAAAGCTGGTTGACGCCCCAGGCCGGCACCTCGACCGGAAGTCCGGCATTCACCGAGGCCTGACGGGCGGGGTTCTGGCCTTGGCCCGCCTGCAGGATCTGTCCCATGACGACCTCGGAGACCTCGGCCTTGTCGATCCCGGCACGCTCGATGGCCGCCGAAATCGCAGTACGGCCGAGTTCATGCGCCGGCACACTCGCAAAGGCGCCGTTGAAGGCGCCGACAGGCGTACGCGCCGCGCCGACAATGACCACATCGGTACCGGATTTGCTCATGGGTATGCTCCCTGGAACCGGCCCTCGCGCGGGCCGTGTGATTGTGGAGCCCCGGCGGAGACAGGCGCCGAGCCGGGCGACGCCCAGGAGGCGACCGCCGCGGAAACGCTGTTTTCTGTGCATCGCAATGCGGGGCTTGCGCAGCGCAACAATACCGCGTCACAATGCCGAATGACAGGGGGCAAGGGACCCGGCGGCAACCTTCATTGCCGAAAAAGGGAAAATCGGTCCCGCGCGACAACAGCACTAGTGAGAGATTGGGAAAGCCGTGGCAAAAAAGACATCATCCACGGACGATGACGTCATCGTTATCAAGAAATATGCGAACCGGCGGCTCTACAATACCGCGACATCGAGCTATGTGACGCTCGACCATCTCTGTGAGATGGTGAAGCAGAGCAAGGAGTTCGTCGTTCGGGACGCCAAGACGGGCGAGGACATCACCCGCTCGGTGCTCACGCAGATCATCTTCGAGGAAGAGGGCAAGGGGCAGAATCTGCTGCCCATCAACTTCCTCAGGCAACTTATTCGTTTCTACGGCGACAGTCTCCAGAGCTTCATCCCCTCCTACCTCGAGATGAGCATGAACAGCTTCTCGAAGGAACAGGAGAAACTTCGCAATCGCGTCACCAGCGCGCTCGGGGGACGGGAACGGCTGAGCCAGTTCGAGGACCAGATCCGTCACAATCTTGAAATGTTCGATAGCGCGATGCGCATGTTCACGCCCTTCGGCCGCACCGGATCAGGCAGCACACCGGAGCGCGGAGCGAAAGAGCCCGTGAAAGCCGGGAAGGAACCGGAAACCGAAAGCGAAGAGACTCGCGACGACGAACTCGACGAGCTGAAGAAGCAGATTTCCCAGATGCAGGCTCAGCTCGAAGCCTTGTCGAAGAAGTAGAGTGCTGGTCAGGCGATCGCCCGGCCACCTTCGATCGTCCGCAACGAGGACGGCAGCGACATGGCGGGTTCGCCCAGATAGAAGCCCTGCAGATACTTCACGCCGAAATCCCTGAGCATCTCGACTTCTTCTTCGTTGCTCACCCACTCCGCAACCGTCGGCAGATTGAAGTTCCGGGCGAGGTCCACCAGCGTACGCACGAAGAACTGGTTGTCCGGATTGGTCGCGAGATCGATGACAAAGGATCCGTCGATCTTCACAAGATCGACGTCGAGGGTCTTCAAGTTGCGGAACGAGGTATAACCGGCGCCGAAATCGTCGATCGCGATCCGGCATCCGAGTTCCCGGAACTTGGCGACGAATTCCGTGAGCTCCACCACCTCATGAATGGCGACCGTCTCGGTGATTTCGATAACAAGACGACGGGCAAGATTCTTGTCAGAGGTGAGATGCGAGGCAAGTGTTTCGCGCCACAGACGGTCCGCCGTCGTCCGGCCGGAAACATTGAGGGACAGTATGACGTCAGGGTGCGTCCGCAGGGCTTCGACCGCCAGCTCCATCACCCGATAGTCGAGAAGACCGATAATTCCGAGCTTTTCCGCCACCGGCACGAAATGACCTGCGGAAACCAGGCTCCCGTCGGGCTGCTCCATGCGCACAAGACATTCATAAATCGCGGCTTCGCCGGTGCACGCATCGACGATCGGTTGATAGGCAATACGGATACGCTTGTCGTTCAGGGCCGTAATGAGTTCGTCGGCGACATTGATGTTGCGCAGCCGCGTCTTTTCTCGCTCGCGCGAAGGCGCATAGACGACGTGACTATCGCGAAGCCGCTGCTTTGCAGCGATGAGAGCTTCTTCCGCTCGCGCGAGCGCCTGATCGACACTCGAAGCATGGCCGGGAAGGGCTATCGAGCCGGCCGACACAGTAACTGCGACGGGTCCGCGCGCCGTCAGCACAACCTTGTCACGCACCTCCGCAAGAAGCCGTTCGCAGACACCACCGAGCCTTTCCTCGTTGCAGTTGTGCAGCACGAGCCCGAACTTGTTGCCCGCGTAGCGCCCGAGTGAATCCCCGCGCCGCGCGAGAGATCGCAGCCGCTCGCCGACACTGACGATCACTTCATCGGCAACGTCGAAACCAAACGCGTCATTGATGAGGGCCAGATTGTCTACCGCGATCAGAAGGAAAGCCGAATTCTGACGACCTCGCTGCGACGCTATCATGGCCTCAGTCAGCGCCTCTTTCAGGCGTACGCGGTTAAGAAGGCCCGTGAGCTCGTCATAGGTGGAAAGGCGGACCAGTTCGGATTCGCGTTTGTGGCGTTCGTCGATGGCCCGCAGCACACCGACTGCAAAAGCGGGAGCCCCGTCCGGCCCGCCGAACCAGCGGCCACGATCCTCGACCCAGCGCGTACCGCCGAAATCGTCGCGAATCTGATATTCGAGTTCGTAGGCAACGCCGGAGCCCTTGTCGCTTTCGCGGGAGCGGCAGATGCGCTCGTACCGGTTTGGGCCCTCGGCAACTAGGCGCGCCGCAAAGTCACGATGCGTCGCGAGTTTCGAAATGTCGGAAATGCCAAGAAGAAACTCCGCTCCCGGTCCCCAGGCAAGCGTGTCTTCGTCGATCGCCCACCGATAGGCCGCATCGCCGACTGCTTTGACAGCGCTTTTGAGAAGGTCGTCTGCTTGCGCTTCCATGATATCGAAGCTGTACGCCTCTCCGACTCTGCGCGCGTCCTGCGTCTTCGAGTCCACAACACTGCTCCTGCCGCGTTTACTCAACTCGGGCCAATCGCCCTGGAAGGGACGCTTTCCTGGCGCCCTTTCGCTTACATTCGCGCACAAGCAGTTAAAATTTCGAGAAGCGGCGTAACGACTAAACCTTTAATAAATCTAGTTAATTCACTCATTTGTGCCGTTTCGAAACGTTACTGCCTCAATGACGGCCTCCACATGGGGGAAACCGCATGGCAAGTTTCTTGCGACCCGGGGGCTGTCGATTGAGTCGCAGGGGCACGGCAGACCCGATTGAGGACAGCCGTAGGACGCGACCGTACCGGGCGGAAAAGGCAGATGACGGGATTAACACCGACACGAGGATTGGAACGCGCGCTCCCCGCGCCTCGCCGCAGGGACGAACCGCCACGCGTCAGGCGTCTCGAACCTGCGCCGCTGGCGGAAACGGCAACGGCCTCGAAGGCTGGTCTGGGACGGACCGAGCTGGTTTCAACCCGCCCGGTCGCCGCCTTCCTTGCCCAGTATATCGACCAGCACTGGAACTGGCCGCGCTCCCCCGACCGGAAGAATGAACAGCGCCGTCGCGCGACGGGCGCCTATATCGAGGCTGACATGCTGCCCGACCTGCTGTCTGAAACGCTGAGGCCCGGCCATAGCGAGCGCAAACTCTGATTTTTAACGAGGCCTAGTAACCCACAGCGGCGCCATCCTTGCGCGGGTCTGACCCGCCGACCAGGGTGCCGCGCTCGTGATCGATGAAGATCGCCTGTCCGCCACCATGCGGCATCACGGCGTCCTTGATCGCATGCCCCCGGGCAACGAGCCCTTCGCGCACTTCCGTCGAAAGCCCGCGTTCGAGGTCGAGCGCCTCCGCCCCCGGAAAGGCGCGCGCGCTGTCTAGCGCCTGCTGCACATCCATGTCGTAATCGAGCATGTTGGAAATGACATGCGCATGGCCGACCGCCTGATAGGCGCCCCCCATGACGCCAAAGGGCATCGTGACACGGCCCTTTTCCACCACCATCGCCGGAATGATCGTGTGGAGAGGCCGCTTGCCACCCATGACGCAGTTCGCGTGTCCCTCCTCCATCACGAAACCCGAGCCCCGGTTCTGGAACATGACACCGGATTCGGGGGCGAGAATGCCCGAGCCAAAGCCGAAGAAGAGGGAGTTGATAAAGGAGACGGCGTTCCGGTCCCGATCCACCACAGTCAGATAAACTGTATCGCGGTTCAGCGGATCGCGCAGCGTCGAGAGATCGTCAATCCGACGGTCGGGATCGATTCGCGCGGCAAGCTCGTCCGCAAGTTTCTCCGACAGAAGCCACTCCACCGGTACGTCGCCAAATGAGGGATCGGCCACGTATCTGTCGCGCAGATCGTAGGCGAGCCGCGCCGCCTCCATTTCAAGATGGAACCGGACAGCGCCATGAGGATCGAGCCCGTCGAGCCCCACGCGCGAAAGAATATTCAGCATCACAAGTGCCGTAATGCCCTGCCCGTTTGGCGGAATCTCGCATATCTCCCGGCCCCGGTAGCTCGTCCGGATCGGCGTGACGTAATCGCAAGCCGTCTCCGCAAAATCCTCGAGCGTGTGACAGCCGCCAAGCGAATTGAGCTTCGTCACCATGTCTTGGGCCAGCACTCCCTCGTAGAAGGCGTCACGGCCCTTCTCGCCGATGAGACGAAGCGTCTTCGCGAGAACTGGCAGACGAAACTTGTCCCCGGCCTTCGGCGCCTTGCCGCTTCTCGTGTACTGCGATGATGCATCCGCATCATGCGCTAGATGTCCTTCGAGAAAACGCCATTCGAGCGCGATACGCGGCGCAACAGCAAAGCCGTCCTCGGCGAGCCGGATCGCTGGTTCGAAGACACGGCCAGGCTCCATCGTTCCATGATCCGCGAGCAGCCGGACCCAGGCATCGACAGCACCAGGCACCGTTACCGAATGAACGCTGTTGAGCGAGAGGTCACCGCCAACCGCCTTCAGCTTGTCCAGTGTCAGCGCCTTCGGCGCTCGGCCCGAACCGTTGAGCCCGACGATGTCGCCACTTCCGCTTTTTGAGAGCAATGCGAAACAGTCGCCGCCGATACCGGTATTGTAGGGCTCCACAACACAGAGAACGGCGCTTGCCGCAATCGCCGCGTCGACCGCATTGCCGCCCGCCCGCAGAATCGAGATCGCCGCTTCCGCGGCAAGGGGTTGCGAGGTGGCGCACATGCCATTGACACTGTGAACCGTCGATCGTCCCGGAAGATGCAGATCGCGCATGAAGGTTCAACCGTTGCGGGTAGCGAGAATGAGTGATTGAAGATCGGCGACCGCGCGCTCGATGCGGACAAGCCTCGCATCCATCTCATCGAGTTTGGCCATGATTGCGGCGTCGCCACTCTTCGGAGGTGCGGGCACAGGGGTCGAGACCCCCGCCTTGTTAGCGGTTTCAGCAGGCGTCGCGCCGAGAAGCGCGGCAATAACACCCACCTCTTGCGGCGCGAGCTCGCGTTGGTCTTTCCATATCTCGTCGACCTGTCCCCGGGACAGACGAAGGGCGGCCGCAACATCGTCGCGCGTCCGCCCCGCTTCCTTTAGTTTCGCGTCGAACCATTCCTGGTCGAAGAAAAGCGCCATACCTTGCTCAGCGTCCCTTGAACACGGGTGCGCGCTTTTCGAGAAAACTGCGCACGCCTTCGCGATGATCTTCCGTCTGGAAGAGTTTACCCAGCGTACCGCTTACCCAGCTACCGATTTCGCGCAAATCGCCGTAAGACGTGCGGCGAAGCCCCTCCTTCATGAAGCGAAGCGCGAGTGGCGCGTTTGCCGCGATCCGTCCCGCAAGCGCCATCGCGTGGTCCATCAGCTCTTCATGCGGCACGACCTCGCTGACGAGCCCGATCCGTCCTGCCTCGACAGCATCGATCACATCACCGGTAAAGAGAAGTTCCGCCGCTTTGGCGGGGCCGACAATCGCCGGAAGCCGCCAGAGTCCGCCCACATCGGTGATGAGGCCGCGCTTGATGAAGATTTCGCCGAACTTCGCCTGTTCGGAAGCAATGCGAATGTCGGCGAAGAGCGTCAACTCCATGCCCCAGCCGACTGCTGCGCCGTTCACCGCCGCGATCACCGGCCGATCACACTCAAGAGCCGCAACAGCAGCAGGCGTCGGTTCGGGCCGTACACTCGTGAGCCGCGTGATGCTCTGCTCATGCTGCTCACCGGTCATCATCTCCTTCACATCTTCGCCAGAGCAGAAAGCAGGGTCCGAACCCGTGACGATCACGCAGCGCACGTCCGGGTCGGCCGATGCAGCACGGAAGGCCGCCTCCACCTCATCATAGGCGCGGCGGTTGAGCGCGTTGCGCCGCTCCGGCCGGTTGATCGTGACGATGGCGATGTGATCCTTCACGTCGTAGAGAACGCAGGTGAACTCCGATGGCGCAATGCGCGGTGTCATGACTTCCTCCCTTTCGAATTCTTTCCCCGAAGCCTAGCTGTGCCGCGGCCGTGAGCAAGACTTCAGGCAAGGAATTCAAGCGAAACCAGCACAAGGCCGGCAATCCAGACCGTCTCGGCAACCATGAGTCCGACAGGCCGCCAGCCCGCAGAAGCGAGATCGCGGAAGGAGGTTTTCATGCCAAGCGCCGCGATGGCGGCGACGAGACACCAGCGGGAGACGTCCGTCGCTACGTCAACCACGGATGCCGTCAGCAAGCCGAGGCTGTTGATGACGACAAGCGCGGCGAAACCGACAAGAAACAGCGGCACAAGTCTGGTTCCGCCCGATGCACGAGCACCACCGGACCGGCTGACCACGAAAGCGATACAGAAGACGACCGGCAGCAACATTGCGACACGCAGCAGTTTGACATAGGTGGCCACATCGCCTGTCTCGACCGAGACCATGTAGCCTGCGCCCACGACCTGCGCGACATCATGGATCGTACCGCCGAGAAATATCCCCGCCTTCGTATCGTCGAGACCGATCATGCCGACAAAGACCGGATAGAGAACCATCGCCAGCGTCGACAGCGCTGTGATGGCGACCACGGTCAGGATCGTGTCACGCTCGTTTTCGTCGCGGCGCGGCAGGACCGAGGCGATGGCGAGCGCGGCCGACGCCCCGCAGATGGCAACGGCGCCGCCGGAAAGAACGCCAAAGATCCGGCCAAGCCCCAGCAAGCGCGACAGAAGGACGCCCGCAAGGATCGTCGTTCCGACCCCCGCAACGACGGTGAGCACCGGTACGACGCCTAGGCTCGCGATTTCCCCGGCTGTAATCCGCACTCCGAGCAGCGCCACGCCGATCCTGAGGATGGTGCGGGAAGAGAACTCGATCCCGGCAACGCAGCGGCCTTCCTCATGCAGAAAGTGAAACGCCATGCCGAAGAGCAGCGCGAACAGCATGACCGGCGCGCCGTAGTGCTGCGAAAGCCAGGACGAGGCGAGCGCGATCGTGACCGCAACAAGGACACCCGGATAGACCGCATGAACGAGTGCACCCTTCGGCAACCGGTGCAACAGCGACCGCGAGGACAGCGCGCTGCGCTCGGCCTGCACAATCCCTTCCATGCTCTCGAGAGACTCGAGCTGTTTCAGCGATCGCGGTGTGCCGCGCTCGGGCGATGTCATCTAGGCGAATTCACCAAGCGCGTCGGCACCGGCATCGCCGAGCTTCGATCCGCCATCGCAATCGACGATGGTGCCCGTGATGTATTTCGCGTTGTCGGTCGAGAGAAACAGCGCCGTGTCGGCAATGTCGGTCTTGTCGCCGTAGTCGCGGAGAGCAATCCGCGACTTGATCGACTGCTCCATCTCCGCCGTCGGCGCCAACCGCGCCATACCTTCCGTGTCGGAAATCGGGCCCGGCGAGATCGCGTTGACGCGGACACCAGCCGGGCCCCACTCCATGGCGAGACACTTGGTCAGCATGTTGATGCCCGCTTTTGCTGCGCAGACATGCGACTGGAACACGCTCGGGTTCACCGCCTGCGGCGCGGTGATTGATATAAGCGATGCGCCTGGGCGGTTCAGATACTGGAACGATGCGCGCAGCACATTGAACGTGCCGATCAGATCGATATCGACGACGGTCTTGAAACCCTTCGACGACATGCCGAGCGCGGGCGCAACGAAATTGCCCGCAGCCCCGGATATCACGATATCGAAATTACCGAGACTCTCCTGCGCCCGCTTCATCGACTGCTCGACGGAGTCGAAGTCGCGCACATCGGCCGCCATGCCGATGGCATCGAAACCCTCATCCGTGATGGTCTTTGCGGCAGCGGTGATCTTCTCGTGGCTGCGGCTGATAAGCGCTATCCTTGCTCCCGCGCGCGCGAAATGCTGCGCGATACCAAGATTGATGCCGCTCGAAGCGCCAGCCACGAAAGCGGTCTTGCCTGCGAGCACCTTTTCCCTGAATGCATCCGCCATCTTGTTCTCCCTGTTCAATGCGCCGGTTGCGCCTGCATTGGCCCGCATCAAGCCTGCATTTCGGGGCTCCCGCAACCCCGCCGGAGCATTTGTAGACCGGCAACCGAGGCACTAGACTGCGTTCTCACCGGCCTTCCGCAAGGGAAGTCCGGCAACACGCGCAAGGATGGCGGCAAGGCATAATGGCATTCGTGAAGGGAGCGGGCATTCTGGCGGCAGCGTTGGCTCTTATCATGCTGATGAGTTTCTGGGCTGCGGGACGTGCCCGCGATGCGCTGGACTCCGAAGCACGAGAAAAGCTTCTTGCCGAAGGCATTGCGCACAACTTTGCTGAACTGCCGGACGGCGTCGTGCATTATCGCCTCGAGGGACCGGAAAGCGGACCTGTCGTCGTCCTCGTGCATGGCTTCTCCACGCCCTCTATCGTCTGGGACGACTACTTTACCCCCCTGACCGAGGCCGGATATCGCGTCCTCGCCTATGACAATTTCGGCCGCGGTCTCTCCAGCCGGCCAGACATCGTTTACGACGCCGATCTTTTCGACCGCCAGCTCGCCGGCCTGCTCGAAACATTGAACATCAATCGTCGCATCGATCTGGTCGGCTACTCGATGGGCGGCGCCATCGCGGCGATCTTTACGGCCCGGCATCCAGATCTCGTGCGCTCCGTGACACTCGTGGCACCCGCAGGCCTCGGCGTCGCAGCAAACGAAAATGCAGAAATGCTGAAGCGCCCATTGATCGGGGACTGGATCGTGCGCCTTTTCGGCACCAGGATTTTCTACAGCGCAGCTGCTGGAGAGGCGAAAAGTGCGCCCAATCCCGGCGCCTTCCTGGCGGGCTTCAACCGGCAACTCGAGTATCGTGGCTATGGCGATGCGCTGCTTTCGACCATGCGTCACTATCCTCTCGCCGGTGCCGATGCCTCGTTCGCTGCGATCGGTGCATCGGAGCACCCGGTTCTCGCTATCTGGGGCGAAACCGACGAAGTGGTGCCCTACGAGAACGCCACCCGACTGATGGCGCTCATTCCGCAGGCGCAGCTTCGCTCCTATCCGGCGACCGGGCACAACATTGCCTTCGCCGATCCCGGCCTCGTGAGCGGGCTGATCGCCGATTTCCTGAAAACACAGGATGCGCGGGTGACATCGGCTGGCATGGGCGGAAAGCCGCGCGGACCCTTGGTGCGCATGGAATCGCGTCGCTGCGGGAGCTGCAGCCATGACCCGGCCGGGGACGAGTCGGTTGTGGAAATGCCGGACGCGAATTGACGGCAGAAAGAGAGCACGCCGAGTGAACGTACCGCTCGTCGAAGAGCTGGAATGGAATACGCCGCACGAACTCTTCCGCGGGCTGGCGGCGGAACCTTTCGCCCTGTTTCTGGACAGCGCAACCGCGGCGCCGGGCAAGAACGCCTCTCTGCACGGACGCTGGAGCTTCCTCGCTTTCGATCCCTTCGACCGGTTGACCCTGCGCGCCGAAGACGGCACGAAACCCTTCGACCTCCTGAAACAGAAGCTCGCAAGCCTGCCCGCGCTTGAAACATGCGGCGCCCTGCCGCCCTTTCCGGGCGGCGCAGCGGGGTTCTTCGGCTACGGGCTTGGCCGTACGCTGGAAACCCTGCCACCTGAAAGACGTCCTTTCGCCATCGACGATCAGCAACTGCCCGACATGGCACTCGGCTTCTACGATGTAATTCTCGCCTTCGACATGATGGAAAAGCGCGCCTACATCCTGTCCACCGGCTTGCCGGAGAGCAACGCGACAGCGCGCACGGAGAGAGCGAAGCGGCGGATAGCGGAATGTCGCCAGCGTCTTTCATCCCTGCAAGCACCACCTGAACGAAGCCCAGCGGCCCCGTATCCTCTCGTTTCGAATTTCACCCGCGAGGGATATGAACGCGCGGTCGCGCGTGTCGTCGATTATATTCATGCTGGCGATATCTTTCAGGCGAACCTCTCCCAGCGCTTCGAGACGCAACTCGCGGAAAGCGACGATCCCTACGCACTCTACCTGCGCTTGCGCAAGGCGAGCCCCGCGCCCTTCTCCGCCTTCTTCAATTTTGGCGAAGGCGCTGTTGTCTCCTCGTCGCCCGAACGCTTTCTGCATTGCCGCGCCAGCGAGGTCGAAACGAAACCCATCAAAGGCACACGGCCGAGAGGGGCAACGCCAGAAGAAGACCGTCGACTGGCGGAGGAATTGCTGGCGTCGGAGAAGGACCGCGCGGAGAACATCATGATCGTCGATCTGCTGCGAAATGACCTCTCTCGCACCTGCGAGGATGACTCCGTGATCGTGGAAAAGCTCTGCGAACTCGAGAGTTTCGCCAATGTGCATCACCTCGTATCGACCGTACGCGGAAAACTGAGAGCGGACACGAATGCGGTCGACCTGCTTGCCGCCTGCTTTCCGGGCGGTTCCGTGACCGGAGCGCCGAAGCGCCGCGCTATGGAGATCATCGCCGAACTCGAGCCGACCGTACGCGGACCGTATTGTGGCGCCATTGGCTATCTCGGTACCGATGGCGGCATGGATACGTCGATAGCAATACGTACCATCGTGGTGAAGGGAGCGCGCGCCACCTTCCAGGCCGGGGGCGGCATCGTTGCCGATTCCGTTCCGGCGGCCGAATACGAAGAAACGCTCGCCAAGGCGCGCGACATGCGCAGCGCACTGTCGGGAGAGGGGACCGAGAACGATGAACTCGTTGCAGAGGAGCGCGGATGATTCTCCTCATCGACAATTTCGACAGCTTCGTGCACAACCTCGCCCGATATGTCGGCGAGCTGGGGTTCGAGCGTCGCACCGTTCGCACCGATGAAATTTCCATCGCGGAGGTTCTCGCTCTGCGGCCCCAGGCAATCATCCTGTCTCCCGGTCCGTGCGGACCCGACAAGGCGGGGATTTCCGTTCCGCTCGTGAAGGAAGCAGCCGCACATGGCATTCCGCTTCTTGGTGTCTGTCTCGGCCACCAGGCGATTGCGTCTGCCTTTGGCGGGCGCATCGTACGCGCGCCGAAACCCGTGCATGGCAAACCCTCTCAGATCCATCATGAAGGGCAGGAGATATTCGCAGGCCTGCCCTCCCCCTTTACCGCAGGGCGCTATCACTCGCTGATAGTGGAACTCCCGCAGGACGGCCCGTTGCACCTCGTCGCGCGGACCGAAGACGGCGTCCCGATGGCGCTTGCGCATGAAAGTCTGCCGATCTTTGGCGTGCAGTTTCATCCAGAATCCGTTCTCACCGAACATGGCTACGAGATGCTCTCGAATTTCCTGAAACGCGCAGGCGCAGCGCCTCATCCTGCAAAGCTGAGCGCATGAAGGTCTGGCTCAACGGCTCGATTTCCGATGCCCGGGAAGCACGGATCGATCCCGCAGATCGAGGCTTCCTGCTCGGCGACGGTCTCTTTGAAACCATGCTCGTACGCAAGGACCACATCGTCTTCTTCGAGGAGCATCTGCTGAGACTGCTGCGGGGAGCCGAGGCGATCGGTCTTCTCCTCCCCTATACGCCGGAAGGAATTGCCGAAGCCTGCCGCATGCTTTTGCAGGCGAACGACCTTGAGAATGTCGACCGCGCGGCACTTCGGCTCACACTAACTCGTGGCCCCGCCCCCCGCGGTCTTGCGCTGCCGCCGAACCCGGCACCGACCCTGCTGATCGGCGCCGTCCCCGCGCCCCCCCCGCCCGAGCGGCGTTCCGCAGCCCTCGTGACACCGCGACGAAACGCCTGGTCTCCCTCGGCGCGACTGAAGGCGTTGCCCTATCTCGACAATGTGCTGGCGAAGGAAGAAGCGCGCGAGAAGAGCGCCGAGGAGGCGTTGATGCTCGACACATCGGGCCATGTCGCCTGCGCGAGTGCCGCGAACGTCTTCATCTGGGAAGGGGACATGCTCCTCACTCCACCGGACAAGGGCGCGATCCTACCCGGCATCACGCGCGCGGCCGTGCTGGAACTTGTACCCGATCTCGGCTTCGAGGCGCGCGAGGAAGAGATAACGCCGGCGCGGCTGGCGAAGGCGGAAGGTGCCTTCCTGACCAACAGCCTCATGGGGCTCGTACCGCTTTCGCGGATCGACGGGCGGGAAATTCCGGCCTGTCCAAAGACTGCCCGCCTCGCCGCGGCATACGAACTGTTGCTCGATGCCGCGGCGAAAGACGGGTGAGCCTTATTCGCCGACGGTGAAGTCGCGCCGCGCCGCCGTGATCGTCACGGTAAATCCGGCGACAACATCAAACAGCGCAAGCATCACCAGCGCGAAGAATGTCGAGGTGCCGAACTGCGGCAGCACGATGAACTCAACCAGTGCGATCAGAAGCACGAGCATCGACAAGGCGTGATTGACGATGGTGGACGCGCCTGTCTGTGTGGAATTGATGAGTTCAAGGAACAGCAGGATCAAGCCGAAGAAGAGAATGAGATCGCCGATGGTGATCGTCCATATCGCCCCCGAGATGAGGGTGACGGTGGTGATCTGCGAATCCATTGTCAGACCGGTCAGATAGACAATGATGTTGTAGGCAATGATGACGATCGCCATCAGCGGCAATGTACCGAACATGTCAAAATCCTCTTTTTGCCCCGCGAAACGCGCCTGTTGTGTGCCACTCTAGCACAGATTTCGGCACCATTGGCCGCCCTTGGCGGACGAATCCCGTCATGATGGTGATGACGGTTAACGGGGGACGGAAACGCAAGATGAGCGGTGCAGCGCAATATTTCTCACAGTCCTACGGCGAAGCGCGGCAACGCTTCCTGGGGGCCGCGAAGGCGGCGGGCGCGACGGTTAACCATCATGTCCACCCGCTGACGGGGCCTTCCGGCGAGACGCTCGCCACCGATGTCGCGCGGTTCGGACCGCGGGATGCGACACGGGTTCTCGGCATCGGGTCGGGCACGCATGGCGTCGAGGGCTATTGCGGCTCGGGCATCCAGACCGCTTTTCTGACGGAGGGCTTCGCGAAGGACTTGCCCGCCGGCACCGCCGTCGTCTTCATCCACGCGATCAACCCCTACGGCTTCGCCTGGAACCGGCGCGTCAACGAGGACAATGTCGACCTCAACCGGAACTTCCTCGACCACTCGAAACCGCATCCGGAAAACCCCGGCTACGAGGAACTCGCCGACGCGATCAACCCGCCCGACCTCTCCCCGGAGACGATGGCGGCAAGCCGCGCGCGGCTGAAGGCCTATGCCGACGAACACGGCGCGGCAGCGATGCAGCACGCGCTCTCCGCCGGCCAGTACACACACGCGAACGGCGTCCAGTATGGCGGGCGCGAACCCGTCTGGTCGAACCGCACGCTCCGCCGAATCATCCGCGAGGAAATGGGGAACGCGGAACGCGTGATCTTCGTCGATATCCATACCGGCCTCGGCGCGCGCGGGGCGGGCGAGATGATCTGCGTCGAACCTGAAACGAGCGGCGCTTACGAACGCATGCGCCGCTGGTGGGGCGACATCGTGCATTCCACGGTCGGCGGCGCATCGGTTTCATCTCATGTCCCGGGCTCGATCCCGGTCTGCTTCACGGAAGAACTGAAGGGCCGCGAGGTGACCTCGGGCGGCCTCGAATTTGGCACCGTGCCGATCCGCGAGGTGACGGTGGCGCTGCAGTCGGACAACTGGCTGCACCAGAACGGCGGCGCGGCAAACCCGCACGCGGCCGAGATCGGCCGGCTTATCCGCGATGCCTTCTATGTCGATGCCGACGACTGGAAGGAGATGGTGACGGCGCAGACGCGCGACATCTGCCGTGCGGCGCTGCGCGGCCTGCAGGACTGAGCGCAAAAGAAAACGCCGCCCCGAAGGACGGCGCTCCAAAATCTCTCAAGGCCGTGAAAGGCTTACTCGCCCTTCGGCTTCAGGATCTGCTTGCCGCGATACATGCCGCTCTTCAGGTCCACATGATGCGGGCGGTGAAGCTCGCCCGAATCCGGGTTCTCGACATAGGCCGGCTGTTTCAGCGCATCGGCCGAGCGGCGCATGCCGCGCTTCGACGGGGTGGTTTTCCTCTTTGGGACGGCCATGGGCTTCGCTCCGATTGCTCCGCGAGCGGCCCGCCATCTGCGGACGCCTGCCCTCGCGAAAAAGGCTTTGAAAACAAAATATTGGCCGTGACCGGCGCCGCCTGAAAGACGCGCCGGACGGCCTTTGGCGGGCCTTATACAGTGAAACCGGGCGAAAAGTCCACAAGGACCGGGGCCGAAGCCCCGAAAACACTAGTTGAGCGCCACGACGGCGCATTCATCCGCCGGGATCGCCGCGCGGGCGCAGGCGGCGCGGGCACTGTTTTCGCTGGCGAACGGCCCCATGCGGACACGATGGACTTCCTCGCCGGACACGCGGGCCGTGTCGATGGCAACGCGCTCGCTGCCCTTGAGATCGGGTTCGCGGCCGAGAACGTCGAAATAGCGGCGGCTGGCGCGGTCGATGGTCGAATAGGAACCGAGCTGCGCGTAGTAGCGGCCCGACGGCGCGGCGAGCGAGGCGACCTCGATGGACCCGCCACCACGGCCGGGACGGGCGAGCGGACGCGGCGCTGTCGCGGCAATCGACCCCGTCACGAGATCGGCATGGGGATCCGACCAGGAGGCATACTGGAACTGGGCCGGCGGCTGCTGGCGCGGACGCGCGGCCGGCAGCGGCGCCTCGACGGGAATTTCGATGGTCTTCTCGACGAGGCTCGTCATACCGCCACGGTCGTAGACCCTCGTTTCCTGCCTTGTCTGCGGCTCACTGACGGTGAGACCGCGCTCCTTCTGCACAACGAAAAGCGCTATCAGGACGGCACCCAGCGCCAGCCAGAAGCGATCGCGTTGAACCTTGTCGAACATGGTAGCCCCCATCCGTTCCGTCCGCCGAAGCGGCGTCGGATGAGAGACTCGCGCCATATGGTTAACTCACACTTAAATCGCCCCGAACTGGCACAATTTATCCCCGGGGCAGAAAAAGATTGAGCGATATCAATAGCTTGATCAGGCAGCCAGAACGCTGCCCGCATCGCGCCAGGGCACGCCGAGCGCGTCGGAAACCGCCCGGTAGGTCAGTTCGCCCTTGTGGATGTTGAGACCGGCGAGAAGATGCGGATTGTCGAGCATGGCCTGCCGGTACCCCTTGTCCGCGAGCGCCAGCGTGAAGGGCAGCGTCGCGTTGTTGAGCGCGAAGGTCGAGGTTCGCGCGACCGCGCCCGGCATGTTGGCGACGCAGTAATGGACGACGTCGTGCTTCACATAGGTGGGCTCGGCATGGGTCGTCGCATGCGAGGTCGCGAAGCAGCCGCCCTGGTCGATCGCGATGTCGACAAGGACCGATCCCTTCTTCATCTGCTTGACCATCGCCTCGCTGACGAGCTTGGGCGCCGCGGCACCCGGCACGAGCACGGCGCCGACGACGAGATCCGCGCCCAGCACGTGTTCCTCGATCGCATCGACCGTCGAATAGATCGTGTTGAGGCTCGGTCCGAAGCGCGTGTCGAGCTCGTAGAGGCGGTGGAGATTGAGGTCGATGACGGTGACATGGGCTTCGAGGCCCATCGCCATGCGCGCGGCATTGGTGCCGGACACACCGCCGCCGAGAATGACGACCTTGGCGGCGGGAACGCCCGGCACGCCGCCGAGAAGCTGGCCGCGCCCGCCCTGCGCGATCTCGAGACAGTGGGCGCCTGCCTGGATCGACATGCGGCCCGCGACTTCCGACATGGGCGCGAGCAGCGGCAAGCCGCCCCGCGCATCCGTCACCGTCTCGTAGGCGATGGCGATGCAGCCCGACTCCATGAGGCCGCGCGCCTGATCGGGATCGGGCGCGAGATGGAGATAGGTGAAGAGGATCTGGTTCTCGCGCAGCATCTTCCATTCGCTCGGCTGCGGCTCCTTCACCTTCACGATCATGTCGGCGCGCGCGAAGACTTCCTCCGCCGTGTCGACGATGGTGGCACCCGCTGCCTTGTAGTCCTCGTCGTAAAGGCCGATGCCGAGGCCTGCATCCGTCTGTACCAGAACCTCGTGGCCGTGATGCTCGGCCTCGCGGACGGCAGCCGGCGTCATGCCGACGCGATATTCGTGGACCTTGATTTCCTTCGGAACGCCGATGCGCATGGGAATGCCTCGCGAGGGGGGAGAGAACTGCCGAAAAGTGTAGCGCGCGACAGGGCCACCTCCAAGGAGGGGCTTGGGTCCAATCGAGCGTAGTCGTTTAGAATATTGAACACGAGGAAATCGGCTGCACCGCTTGCCGGGAACAAGGAGCCACTGCAATAAGGCCAAGACTTTTCATCGTGCGGGCCGTGCAGCCAACGCGAGCACCCGCGATCCGTGCCTTATTTTAAACAGACGGCGGAAAGGGCGAAGCGGTCCGCGGCCCCATGCTAAAGAGGAGGAAAGGAAGGCCCGCATGACACTCGATTTCGGCACGGATCTGCGCGCGGCGCTTGGCGAGCGTCTCAAGCGCTTCGAACGGCAATCGCTCGACGGCGACGGACTGAAACGCGCGGCGGTGGCCGTGACGGTGGTTCCGCATGACGCGGGCGCCGCCTTCCTGCTGACGCGGCGCGCACCGAAGCTCAACGCCCATGGAGGGCAATGGGCACTGCCCGGCGGACGGCTCGACAAGGGCGAGGACGCGATGGAAGCGGCGCTGCGCGAATTGCGCGAGGAAGTGGCGCTCGATCTCGGGCCAGCCCATGTGCTTGGCATGCTTGACGATTACCCGACGCGCTCCGGCTATCTCATCACGCCGGTGGTGATGTGGGCCGAAGACAAGAGCGCGATGCATCCGAACGAGGCGGAGGTCGCCTCGATCCACGAGATCGCGCTTGGCGAGCTGATGCGGCCGGACTCGCCGGTCTTTCTCACGATCCCGGAAAGCGAACGGCCCGTGATCCGGCTCCTGATCGGCGACGACCATGTGCATGCGCCGACGGCAGCGGTGCTATACCAGTTCGCGGAAGTGGGATTGCGGGGCAAGGCCACGCGGGTCGCAGGCCTCGAACAGCCGGTCTTCGCCTGGCGCTGAGGATCAGGCGGGTTGCGCCCCGCCCTGCCCGCGATGACCCGGACGCCGAAAGCCGAGCCCCTGCAAGGCCCTGGCGGGCAAGCGCGCCCATGCCTTTTCATGGAAGTAGAAGACCACCGTGTTCACGGCCGGCTCGATCAGCGCGACGCCCGCCGCGATCGCGACCTCGCCGGTCAGCAGATAGACGACGCCGAACCCGACCGTAAAGTGGAGCGAGCCGTAGCTGATGGTCTTCAGGATATCGCGCATGGGTCCGGTTCCCTTGAAAGCCGCTTTTGCGACTTATTCTTATTTAAATGAAGGGATGGATTTGTCAAGAGCGGGCATAAAGGCGGGGTCGGCAGCGGTGACTGTCATCGAACTGTCATCAAAACGTCATGAATGACGCCGGGAGGCTTCCGGGGGGTTTATCCCCGGTCGCGGAGCGGCGGCGAGAATGACGGCGGAGGAGACGGGAAAGATGCGCATGGACGTCGTCGTGCATCGCCGCGCCCCTGCCCCGTCACTTTCTTTCGCACAGACGAAGGAGACCGTTCATGCCCCTGCCCCGGATCGCAACCATGCGCGCGCGGCGCACCCTTTCCGTGACCGACTTCCGCAAGAACCCGTCGCGCCACCTGAGGGACGCGATGGGCGACACGCTCGCCGTCCTCTCCCGCAACCGGGTCGAGTTCTACGCCGTGCCGCCGGAGCGCTTCGAGGCGCTGATCGACAGGGTCGAGGCGCTGGAGGGGGTCGGGAGACGGGAGGGGTAACGACAATCATCCGTCCACCTCATAAATTGCCACTGCCAGGTCAAGCCCGGCAATGACAAGCAAGGGTAAGACAGTAGCTCGTCCTTTTACGCCAGCGTCAGGATGACCGGGCCGTTCTTCGTTGCGACGAGGGAGTGTTCGTATTGCACGGTGGGAGCGGAAGGGTCGGCGAGCAGCGTCCAGCCGTCGCCCGCTTCGGCGGCGAAGTCGCCGCCCATCGAGAGGAAGGGTTCGATGGTGAAAACCTGGCCTTCCTTTATGACGCGCCGGTCGGAGGGATCGGCCCAGGTCGAGATGCCTTCCGGCTCCTCGTGGAGCGAGCGGCCGACGCCGTGGCTCGACAGGTTGCGGATGAGCGTGTAGCCGCCCTTGTCGGCGAAGCGTTCGATGCGCTCGCCGATGGCGTTGAGGCGGCCGCCGGACTTCACCGCGCGGATGCCTTCCCACATGGCGCGCTTGCCGTCGCGGCAGAGACGCGCGAGGTCGGGCCGGACCGGCGGCACGACGAAGCTCGCGCCGGTATCGCCGAAGAGACCGTCCTTCTCCGCCGACACATCGATGTTGACGAGATCGCCCGCGCGAATGACGCGGTCGCCCGGAATGCCATGCGCGATCTCTTCATTGATGCTGATGCAGGTGGCGCCCGGAAACTTGTAGGAAATTTCGGGCGCGGAGCGAGCGCCTTCCTTGTCCAGCAACGCGCGGCCCATGTCGTCGAGCTCGCGCGTCGTCATGCCGGGCTCGGCGGCCGCGCTCATGGCAGCGAGCACCTGCGCAACGATGCGGCCGATGGCCTTGAGGCCTTCCAGTTCGTCTTCGGTGGTGACGGTCATGGGAGGGGCGCCTCGATGCGGAAACGGATCACCGGACCGTCCCACTCTTCGGTGGAGATATCGCTCTCCTCAATATCGTGGACATGGGGATGGCTCGCAACCGCCTTCCGCCAGAAGGCAAGGGCCGCCACATTGCGCCGCGCGACGGCGGCTTCCCATGTGCCGGGATAGCGGCTGAAAACCGCATGAGCCGCTGCGGTGCCCATGCCACCGCGCCTGTGCTTACGCACGATGAAGAACTCGGCCATGTTACGATCCGCCGCCCTGCCGCTGTGGGTGTGATCGTTGAGAAGGGCAAAGCCGACCGGACGGCCTTCCGCGCGGAGCAGCAGCGGCACGCGGGCTGGCCCGCTCCAATAGCTGTCGAGGTAAGGGTAATCGGCAAAACGGCCGTCATCGCCGAGCTCGCCCTCCGGCCGGCCCGACCAGTGTTCGGAGAAGTCATGCGTGTAGAGCTGCATGAGATTCGCGATGACGGGCTTTTCTTCCGGGCGCGCGAGGGCGATGTCGATGTCGGTCATGGCGGCAGAGTAGCGCGATGCGATGGCGCGCGCCTTTCCAAAAGATCCGAGTCCTCACCCTCCCACAGGGGGAGGGTGGTCCGGATGGAGAGGGAAAGCGTTTTACCGCTGCACCATCTTGCGGGCTTCCTCGGCGAACTTCTTCGCTTCTTCTCCATTGCCCTGCTGGAGTGCAGCGAGGTCGACCGGCACGGTGATGCCCTTCTGCGCGGCGGGACGCTGCGCGATCAGGTCGAGCCAGCGCTTGAGGTTCGGCAGGTCGTCGATCTCAACGCCCGACCATTTATGGGTGCGCACCCACGACCAGTTCGCGATGTCGGCGATGGAATAGTCGCCCGCGAGATACTCGTTCTCCTTCAGGTGGCCGTCGAGAACGGTGAAGAGACGCTTCGATTCGTTCTGGTAACGGTCGATGGCGGGCTGAATTTTTTCGGGAAAGTAGCGGAAGAAGACATTGGCCTGACCCATCATCGGGCCGACGCCGCCCATCTGGAACATGAGCCACTGGATAACGCGGCTGCGCCCCTTTGCATCCACCGGCATCAGCCTGCCCGTTTTCTCGGCAAGATAGATCATGATCGCGCCGGACTCGAAAACCGCGAAATCGCCTTCGTCGCGGTCGACGATCGCGGGGATGCGGCCGTTCGGATTGATCGCAAGGAAGGCGGCTTCCTTCTGCTGGTTCTTCTGCAGCTCGATCGCATGGACCTCGTAGGGAAGCCCGAGTTCTTCAAGCGTTATCGAGGCTTTCCAGCCATTGGGGGTGGAAGCGGTGTAGAGATCGATCATGAGGGGCCCTGCCTTCCCTGAAATGCGGATCGCGCTTTTACTGGCATTCAAGGTGCCAGTTCATGCCTTGGCGAACCAGCGCTATCTGGGGCCGCACCACCTGCCCGGCAAGAGAACACTGCCGTTTTATTTTGCAGCGCACATTAAATTCCGGAAAGGAAGCGGCGTGCGCAAACGGCATGACACCGGCTCCGGAACAATGGCATTGCACCCGTTTAAAATTTTTGACGCATTTGCGAAGGGAACCGCCGCCCTCGCTTGCGCTCGTTCAAAATCCATTGAACACTGACGATCTCTCGGCCGCTCGACCTCACGGCAAGGGCGGGGCACTGACATCTCAAGATGGAGGAAGACATCCATGAACCGCAAAAGAGGCATGGCCGGACTGATGGACGCGATCTCGCGCCGCAAGTTCATGACGGGAGCGGCCGCTGTCGGCCTCAGCATCACCGCGATGCCGAAATTCGCTTCCGCAGCCGAGGAGAAGAAGCTCAATTTCTATAACTGGGATACCTATATCGGCGAGACGACGCTGGCCGACTTCCAGGAGGCGACCGGCATCGAAGTGAAGATGGACCTCTTCGCCGACAACTCGGAACTCTTCGCGAAGCTCCGGGGCGGCAATCCCGGCTACGACGTGATCGTGCCGTCGAACGACTGGATTCCGCGCATGGTCGCGGGCGACATGCTTCAGGAACTCGACCACTCGAAGATTCCGAACATTGCGAACATCTTCCCGCGCTTCATGGACGAGCCGTTCGATCCGGGCCGCAAGTACTCGCTGCCCTACATGTGGGGCACGATCGGCATCGGCTACCGCAAGTCGGCGGTTTCCTCCGTGCCGGACAGCTGGAAGGTGCTCTATGACAGCGACGAGTATGCCGGCAAGATCGCGCTGCTCTCCGACTGCGGCACCATGCTCGCCTGCGCGCTGAAGTATCTCGGCTATTCCGCCAACTCGACCGACAAGGCCGAGAACGAGGCGGCGGCCGAGCTGATCATCAAGCAGAAGGGCAACATCAAGTCCTTCGCCGAAGACAACGGCCAGGACCTGCTCGCGTCCGGCGAAGTCGATGTGACGATGGAGTACAACGGCGACATCGCGCAGCTCATGACCGAAGACGACGATATCGGCTTCGTGCTGCCGAAGGAGGGCGGTATCCTCTGGGAAGACACGCTTGCGATCCCGACCGGCGCACCGCACCCGGAAAACGCGCATGCCTTCATCAACTACATCCATGCGCCCGAGCCGAACATGCTCATCACGGACTACATCCAGTATGCGACGCCGAACAAGGCAGGCTTCGAGCTGATGCCGGAAGAGTATCAGACGAACCCGGCGATCTTCCCGCCGGACAGCGCCATCGAGGCCTCCGAAACGGCGGCCTATCTCGGCGAGGACGTGGTCCAGATGCGCGAAGAGCTCTGCACCAAGATCAACGCCGCGTAAGCACAATCCGGGCGGGCATGAAAATGCCCGCCCTTTTTCTTTCACCGTCTCCGTGATTCTCCCGTGAGCCGGCGAAAGAAAAGGGGCGATCCGGAGAGAATGGGGGACAGGATCTCCGGACCCGTCCGAACTGTCGCGTGTACTTGTCTGTTGCCCTTCGGGGGGCTTACTCATGGAAAACTGGAAAAGATCGGGGCGGGCTTTCTTCGCGGCCTTCACCCCGCCGACTTTCTGGCTCGTCACCTTCTTCATCGTTCCGCTGTCGCTGATCTGGCTTTACAGCTTCAGCTCCAAGACCGGCGTGACCGAGATCACGCTGGACTGGAATCTCGGCCAGTACGCCCGCGCGCTCGAGCCGCTCTATCTCGGCATCTTCTGGAAATCGATCCTGATGGCCTCGGCGACGACGGCGATATGCCTTGTGGTCGCCTTTCCGGTCGCCATCGCCATCGTGTTTTCCAAGCCCACCATGCGGATGTGGCTGCTGCTGCTCGTCATCCTGCCCTTCTGGACCAACCTGCTGATCCGCACCTATGCGCTGATCGCGGTGCTCCGGACCAACGGCTTCATCAATAACGGCCTCGAATGGATCGTGGTGAACGCCGACTGGGCGCTTTCGCTCGTGGGGCTCGGCGACAACAGGATCGTCGGCCCCTTCGAGCCGCTGTCGTTGCTCTACAACAACACAGCCGTCGTCTTCGGCCTCGTCTATGTGAGCCTGCCCTTCATGGTGCTGCCGCTCTATGCGGCGCTCGACAGGCTGGACCGCTCCTACCTGGAAGCGAGCCTCGACCTCGGCGCGGGCCACATCCGCACCTTCTTCTCGATCGTCGTGCCGCTGGCACTGCCGGGCATCGCGAGCGGCATCGTCATCACCTTCATTCCGGCGATGGGCTCGTACCTCACTCCCGACCTGCTTGGCGGCACGGACAGCCAGATGATCGCCAATGTGATCGCGAGCCAGTTCAAGCAAGCGAACAACTGGCCCTTCGGCGCGGCGCTGAGCTTCCTTCTGATGTATGCGACCTTCTTCGCGCTGGCGGTCCGCGCCGTGCTGATGAGGAAGGAAGGCCGGGGAGACGCAAGATGAGCATGTTCAAGCGCAATCCCGACCCGATGGGTCCGCTCGACTATTCGCGGCGCTTTTCGCTCCGCTTCACCGTGGCGGTGACGCTGTTCTTTCTCTATGCGCCGATCATCGGCCTGATCATCTTCTCGTTCAACGACAGCCGCCGCAACGTCGTCTGGCGCGGCTTCACGACCGACTACTATGTGAAGCTCTTCAACAACGATTCGCTGATGCTCGCCTTCGGCAACTCGCTGACCATCGCGCTCTTCACGACGCTGTTCTCGACCGTACTCGGCGCGCTGACCGCTTACATACTCTGGCGCTACCGTTTTCCGGGCAAGGCCGTCTACGAGGGCGGCATGGCGCTGCCGATCGTGATTCCCGAGATCTGCATGGGTGTCGCGATGATGGTCTTCTTCGCACGGATCGGCTGGCCGTCGGGCATGATGTGGCCGTTCAACCTCTCGGCCATCACCATCGCGCATATCGCTTTCTCGTTCCCCTTCGCGGCCATCGTCATCCGGGCGAGGCTCGAGAGCTTCAATCCGGAACTCGCCGAATGCGCCCGCGACCTCGGTGCGAGCGAATACCGCGTCTTCCGCGACGTTGTGGTGCCGCACATGAAGCCGGGGCTGATCGCCGGCGCGCTGCTCGCCTTCACGCTGTCGCTCGACGACTTCGTCATCACC
Organism: Parvibaculum sp.; assembly: GCA_017642695.1. Lineage (GTDB taxonomy): Bacteria > Pseudomonadota > Alphaproteobacteria > Parvibaculales > Parvibaculaceae > Parvibaculum. The sequence goes on from JAEPQD010000001.1 coordinate 215,916, forward strand.
TTCTTCACGTCGGGCCCCGATACCGTGACCTTCCCCGTGAAGATCTATTCCATGGTTCGCTTCTCGGTGACGCCGGAAGTGAATGCCGCCTCGACCGTTCTCATCCTGCTGACGCTTGTCGTCACCGCCTTCGCGCTGCGGATGCAGAACAGGAACAACATGCTCGGCTCCGCCGCGCACTGACCCGCCAACGAGTTTCGGACAGACCTCATGACCGACGAACCCATTATCAAGATCGAGAACGTCAGCAAGATTTTTGGCGGCACAGTGAAGGCGGTCGACAATGTGAACCTGGAGGTCAATCGCGGCGAGTTCTTCGCGCTGCTCGGCCCCTCCGGCTGCGGCAAGACCACGCTGCTGCGCATGCTGGCGGGCTTCGAGGTGCCGACCCATGGCCGGGTCGTCATCGACGGACAGGACATGTCGAAGGTCGCGCCGAACAACCGGCCGATCAACATGGTGTTCCAGTCCTATGCGGTGTTCCCGCACATGTCGGTCGAACAGAACGTCGCCTACGGGCTCAAGATGGACCGGCGCCCCGCCAAGGAAATCAAGGAGCGCGTGGCCGAAGCGCTCGACCTCGTGAAGCTCGGGTCCCTCGGCAAGCGCATGCCGGACGAGATGTCGGGCGGCCAGCGCCAGCGCGTCGCGCTTGCCCGCGCGCTCGTGAAGCGCCCGTCGGTGCTGCTGCTCGACGAGCCGCTCTCCGCGCTCGATGCGAAACTGCGCGAGGCGATGCAGCTCGAACTGGTGCGGCTTCAGAAGACCGTCGGCATCACCTTCGTGATCGTGACGCATGACCAGTCGGAAGCGCTGTCGATGGCGAACCGGATCGCGGTGATGAATGCCGGGACCGTGCAGCAGGTGGCGCCGCCCGCGACGCTCTACGAGGTGCCCGCCAACCGCTTCGTCGCCGACTTCATCGGCAAGATCAACCTGATCGAAGGCACCGCGACCGCCGCGGGCGAAGGCCAGGTCAAGGTAACGGCGCCCGCGATCGGCGAAGTGACGCTGGCGGGAAAGGATACGGGCAAGGTCTCGCTCGCGGTGCGGCCGGAAAAGATCTTCGTCGCCGAAAGCGAACCGACGGACCCGAAAGTGATCGCTGTGAAGGGCAAGGTCGGCGAGGTCGCCTATTTCGGCAGCTATTCGAACGTCTTCTTCGACATCGGCACGGAGACGCCTTTGCAGGCCGACATCTCGAACGTGACCACGGACGTCGACGAATTCACCTTCACGGCAGGCGAGGAATACTGGGTCTACTGGCGCAAGGCCGACACGCTGGTGCTGGGAGACTGAGGCCTCAGACCTCGTCCTCTTCCGAGGGCAGCTCGCCGCTTGCGCTGACCTTCTCGACGTCGCGCACGATCCGGTCGATCAGCATGAGCGGGATCATTTCGCTCAAGGTGCGGATGCCGTTGACGGCGAGCTTCGCGGCCGCCGGCTGGTCGAGCTTGTCGCCGAGACGCGAATAGAAGCCGACCACGGCGCGGCGCGCCAGCAGCTCGATCATCTGCGGATAGATCTCGTAGCTGTCGATCGTGTAGCCGATGTCGGGCGTGAAACCGTCGGCCCGCGTCTGGGCGATGATTTCCATGATGCGGACATTGCGCTGGTTGAGCCATTCGCCGCCGTCGCGCTCATCGATATGAATGAGGCCGATCTCCGCGAACCTGCGGATTTCCGCGGCGTCGAGCCCGGTATCCTTCGCGACGTCGCCGACCTTCTTCGGCGAGAGATTGCGCCCGTCCGACAGAAGCGGCCCCATCGCGACCTCGAGCCCGATCAGCGCCTCGAAGCCGCCCGCGGGCTCGCCCGTTTCCGAGGTGACGATGGTCTTGATGACGGAGAGCGGCAGGTGCCGCTCCTGCTGCAGCCGCCGGATGAGGTTCAGCCGCTTCACATGCTCCTTGCCATAGGCCGCGACGTTGCGCTTGGGGCGCACCGGCTCGGGCAGCAGGCCTTCCCGGATGTAGTAGCGAATGGTCTCGCGGCCGACGCCGGTCGCCGCCTCCAGTTCCTTCATCTTCATGCGCTTGGCTTCTTCTTTGTGGCCCCGTTCCGTCCCTGCCATAGCGGCTGGACCGGAGTCTAGCAGAGTCGGAAAAAAAAGGGGCGGGGTGCGAACACCCCGCCCCGAACCGCCGGAAAGCGGACCTTACCTTAGAGCCGTTCAACGATGGTGACGTTGGCGAGGCCGCCGCCTTCGCACATGGTCTGGAGGCCGTAGCGCTTGTTCTTCGCCTTCAGCGCGTTGACGAGCGTCGTCATGAGCTTGGTGCCGGAGGCGCCGAGCGGATGGCCGAGCGCGATGGCCCCGCCATGGACGTTGAGACGTTCCGGGTCCGCACCGAGCTTCTGCAGCCAGGCGAGCGGCACGGAGGCGAAGGCCTCGTTCACTTCATAGAGGTCGATATCGTCGATCTTCATGCCGGCCTTCTTCAGCGCCTTCTCGGTGCCGGGAATGGGGGCTTCCAGCATGATGACCGGATCGCCGCCGACCACCGTCATGTGATGGATGCGCGCGAGCGGCTCGACGCCCAGCGCCTTGAGGCCCTTCTCGTTGACGATCATGACGCCGGACGCGCCGTCGCAGATCTGCGAGGAAGTGGCGGCCGTGATCGCGCCGCCCTCGGCGAGCAGCTTCACGCCCTTGATGGCTTCGAGCGAGGCATCGAAGCGGATGCCTTCGTCGACCTTGTGGGTCTCCTTCGAGCCATCCTCGAGCGAAATTTCGAGCGGCACGATCTCATTGTCGAAGAGGCCGCCCTGCGTCGCCTTGATCGCCTTCTGGTGGCTGCCGAAACCGAACTCGTCGAGCTGGTCCTTCGTCAGGCCGTATTTCTTGGCGATCATCTCGGCGCCCGCGAACTGGCTGAACTGGATGTTCGGGTAACGCTCTTCGAGCTTCGGGCTCTTGTAGATGCCGAAACCGTTCTTGAAGGGAAGCGAGATCGGCATGCCCATCGGCACGCGCGTCATGCTCTCGATGCCCGCCGCGATGACGACATCCATCGCGCCCGACATGACCGCCTGCGCGCCGAAGTGAAGCGCCTGCTGCGAGGAACCGCACTGGCGGTCGACAGAGGTTGCCGGCACGCTTTCGGGCAAGCCGGAGGCGAGCACCGCGTTGCGCGCGATGTTCATGCCCTGCTCGCCTGCCTGGTCGACGCAGCCGACGATCACGTCCTCGATGAGCTCGGGATCCGCGCCCGTGCGCTTCATGAGATCGTCGATCACCTTGCCGCCGAGATCGGCGGGATGCCAGTCCTTCAGCTTGCCGCCCTTGCGGCCGCCCGCCGTGCGGGCGGTTGCGACGATATAGGCTTCCGCCATGTCATTTCTCCTTGGTTTCGACACCGCCGGAGCGCGAAGCGCCGCGCGGCAAATCCGGTTTCATTTTCTAATATGTATATACACGGTTCTTTTCAACGGCCAGTGGACCGTCCGTCCTGGCGCACATCTTCTACAAGGGCGGGTGCTTGTCCAGCCGGAAACACCCCCTTGCCAGCCGCCGAAACTCCGCCCAATGTTATGAGAAAGCCTTGTGCCGCAACAATTTAGCGGTTTACGCAACGTCACGGCGGCATAGATCAACCGTCGAGTTGATCGGAATTTGACCGGGCGGTGCAGAAAACGATCAGAGCCCGGGAACCGGGCGGAGGAGACCACGGCCATGACGGATAAATCCATCGACAATGCGATCGTCGACCCCAAGGTCTATGCGAGCGTCGACGGCTTTCACGAGCTCTTCACGAAGCTGCGCCGGGAAGAGCCCGTGCGCTGGACGGAGCCGGACGGCTACCGCCCCTTCTGGACCGTGTCGAAGCATGCCGACATCATGGAAGTGGAACGCCAGAACGACAAGTTCCTGAACGATCCGCGCCTGACGCTTCAGACCATCGAGACGGAAGAACAGATCAGGGAATTCACCGGCGGCAACGACAAGCTGATCCGCTCGCTGGTCGACATGGACAATCCCGACCATCGCAACTACCGCGGCCTGACGCAGGCCTGGTTCATGCCGCCAAACCTGAAGGCGATTGCGTCGCGCGTCGATGCGCTGGCCGAGAAATATGTCGACCGTCTGGAGCAGAAGGGCGGCGAATGCGATTTCGTGTCGGACGTCGCGGTCTGGTATCCGCTGCGCGTCATCATGACGGTGCTCGGCGTGCCGGAAGAGGACGAGCCGATCATGCTGAAGCTGACGCAGGAACTGTTCGGCGCCACCGATCCCGACATGAAGCGCGACGAGGCGACGGTCACCGTGAACACGGTGACCGAGTTCTTCAACTACTTCACCGCGATCACCGAGGACCGGCGCAAGAACCCGAAGGACGACGTGGCCAGCGTGATCGCGAACGCGACCATCGACGGCCAGCCCATCGGTCATGTCGAGGCGATGGGCTACTACATCATCGTCGCAACGGCGGGCCACGACACGACGAGCTCGACGGCGGCGGGCGGCCTGCTCGCGCTGATGCAGAACCCCGAGCAGTTCGCGAAGCTGAAATCCGATCCGGACAGGTACCTGCCGGGCGCCATCGACGAGATGATCCGCTGGACGACGCCGGTGAAGCACTTCTTCCGCACGGCGGCGGAGGACTACGAACTGCGCGGCCAGAAGATCAGGAAGGGCGACAATCTGCTGATGTGCTACTGGTCGGCGAACCGCGACGAGGACGTCTTCGACGATCCCTTCACCTTCGACATCGAGCGCTCGCCCAACAAGCACCTCGCCTTCGGCTATGGCGCGCATCTCTGCCTCGGCCAGCACCTTGCCAAGATGGAGATCAAGGCGCTCTACAAGGAACTGCTCGCGCGGCTTGACCATATCGAACTCGCGGGCGATCCGGCCTGGGTGGAAGCAAGCTTCGTTTCCGGCCTGAAGCGGCTCCCCGTGCGCTACTCGATGAAGCGCAAGGCGGCGTAACCCTTCCTGCGAACCCGAAAGAAAAAGGCGGCTCCGGGGAGCCGCCTTTTTTGCTTGCCGTGAGGCACCGCCCTAGGCGTAGACGAATTCGTCGCCGTCGAGATCGATCGCGGGGAGCTCGTCCTTTTCGCGCCAGTAATCCTGCGTGTGCTGCCACTCGTACTTGTCGCCGCGCTTCGGCAGGAGATGCATGCTGCGCATCAGATAGCCCGGGTTGAAGTTTTCCGGATCGATCCAGGGCAGGAGCTTCATGTCCTTGTCCTTCTCCGGAATTTCGACCGTCACGGATTTCGCCTGGTGGCTGCCCATGTGGTTGAGGAGACGGCAGACGAAATCGCCCATGAGGTCGACGCGGAGCGTCCAGCTCGCGCGGAAATAACCGAACACCCAGACCATGTTGGGCACGCCGGTGAACATCATGCCGCGATAGGTCACCGTATCGGCGAAGTCGATGGGTTCCCCGTCCTTGCTGAACTCGATGTCGCCGAGCACGGAAAGATGGAAACCCGTCGCCGTGATGATGATGTCGGCCTCAAGCTCCTTGCCGGACTTGAGCAGAATGCCCTTTTCCGTGAAGCGCTCGATCTCGTCGGTCTCGACCGAGGCCTTGCCCGACGCGATGCCCTGGAAGATGTCGCCATCGGGCACGAAGGCGATGCGCTGGCGCCACGGGCGGTATTTCGGCGTGAAGTGCTTCTCCACGAAGTCTTCCGGCAGGAAGAGCTTCACGGCGTCGAGCAGTTCCTTTCGGACCGCTTCGGGCTCCTCGAAGGAGCGCCGCGTGAACTCGTCCTGATTGTGCAGGATTTCCTTGCGCGTGATCTCGTGGATCCAGCTCTCGTCGATCTGGAGCTGGCGCAGCCGGTCGGCAAGTTCGTTCTCGTTGCGGCCGGGAATGAAATAGGTCGGCGAACGCTGAAGCAGCGTGACGTGCTCGCAATCGCCGGCGATGGCGGGAACGAGGGTCGCCGCCGTCGCGCCGGAGCCGATGACGATGACGCGCTTGCCCTTGTAGTCGAGATCTTCCGGCCAGGTCTGCGGATGGACGATCTCGCCCTTGAACTTCTCCATGTCCGGCCATTCGGGCGTGTAGCCCTGATCGTGGCGATAATAGCCCTGGCACATCCAGAGGAAGTTCGTGGTGAAGCGGAGCTCCTCGCCGGTATCCACGCGCACGGCATGGACCGTCCACAGCGCATCGTCCTTCGACCAGTCGGCCGAGACGATCTTGTGGCCGTAGCGGATATGGCGCTCGAGATCGTTGTCCTCGATCACCTCTTCCATGTATTTCAGGATCTTGTCGGCCGACGCGATCGGGTCGCCCGTCCACGGCTTGAAGCGATAGCCGAAGGTATAGAGATCGCTGTCGGAGCGGATGCCCGGATAGCGATGCGTGTGCCACGTGCCGCCGAAGGTTTCGAGCGTTTCGAGAATGACGAAGCTCTTGTCCGGACACTGCTGCTGCAGGTGATAGGCAGAGCCGATGCCGGAAATGCCGGCGCCGACGATCAGCACGTCGAAATGCTCGGCCTTCTGCGAAGCGGTCCCCGTGGGTTTGGCAAGCGTTCCTGTATCTGGCATTTCCCGATTCCTCCTGCCCGGCGTTTCTGGTTTGTCGCCGGTTTTCCCTATTTCGATGCCTCCAATCTCGCGCCTGTGAAATCTAGGGTCAATACCCTAATTCCTTCGGGAGGCGACCAAATTGACGCAGGGTCGGGAAAGGCGGGCCGCCCCTTACGGCAGAGCCCGGCGGTAGAGATGCCAGGTGGCATGGCCGAAGACGGGAAGCACCACGAAAAGCCCCAGAAACAGGGGCACGGAGGCGGCGAGCACCGCCAGGGTGACGAAAACGCCCCAGCCGAGCATGACCACCGGGCTCTGGAACACGGCCTTCAGCGAGGTGATCATGGCGGTCACGATATCGACCTCGCGCTCGAGCAGCATGGGGATCGAGAACACGGTGATCGAGAAGAGGACGAGCGCCAGCGCGCCGCCCACGACATGGCCGGCGGCAAGAAAGATCAGCCCTTGCTGCGTGGTGAAGACGACGCTCAGGAACTGACCGAAGGAGGCGAAGGAAACGAGGCCGAGGCAGAGCGCGATCAGGAGCCGCACCTGGTACATCCAGACCCAGAAGACGAAGAGCATGACAAAGGCCATCCACGAAACTTCGCGGCGGCGCTGTGCCCAGATGACGGCGAAGACATCGCGCCATGACGGCCGTTCTCCCGACGCAAGACGGCGGCTCACCTCGTAAAGCCCAACCGCCGCAAAGGGCCCGACCAGCGGAAATCCGATGGCGAAGGGATAGATGAGCCAGGGCATCCGCCAGATCGTCAGCGAGAGCACGATGACGGTGCCGATGCCCGCGAAGACGCCGCCGATGGCGAGGCCGAAAAGCGGCGCGCGCCGGAAATCGCGAAACCCGGCTTTGAGCGCCGCCGCAAGATCGGACGGCTGCACGGTGTGGATATGCGGGGCGCGCCTGCCCGGCGCGGCCGGTACTTCCGACATCCTGTCTCTTCCCTCCCGTCGAGACGACAGGGGATTATGAGCGGAAACCGGCTCAGTCGGCCAGTGGCGTTATGCTGCAGCGGCCGGCGCCGCCGCCTTGCCGCTTGCGAGATAGGCCTCCCAGGCGGCGACGAGGGCCCCCGTTTCGCCGGTGCCGAAGACATAGCGGTCCGGCCGCACGAGGACGGCGGGAGCGCCGCCCATCAGCCCTGCGAGATGACCGCCCGCATCCGGCAGCGCTTCCACGCCGCAAACGAACCCGCCCGCTGCGGCGAAGGCGCGCGAGGCCTCGCAGGCTTCCGCGACGACAAGGATGGCGGCGCAGCCCGCCGCATCGTCGAGCCGGGAGTGCCCCTGACCGGCGCCGCGATCCGCGCCGTGCCCCGGATCGGGGAAAATGCCGCCGCCGCCCGGCATGGTGCCGCTCTTCAGCCCTTCGAGCGTCATCATTTCGTTTTGCCGTTGCGCCTCGGGCTGCGCGAGCATGCCTTCGTCGCGGGCGCGCGCTTCCTCCGGGTCCCGCGTACAGACGACCTTGCCCATCATCACCGCCATGTCGGTGATCATGCGGACATGCGGCTCGCGTTCGGGCTGATAGCTGTCGAGCAGCGCGTCACCCGCGCGGCCGCGAAGCACGGCCGCGAGCTTCCAGGAGATGTTGGCGGCGTCGCGCACGCCCGAGCAGAGCCCCTGCCCCATGAAGGGCGGCATCTGATGCGCGGCATCGCCCGCAAGGATGACCGGCCCGTCGCGCCACTTTTCCGCGACCAGCGCATGAAAGCGGTAGACCGCGCGGCGCTCGATCTCGAGTTCGGCGGCTTCGGCATAGGGCGCGAGAAACCCGGCGATCTTCTCGTCGCTCATGACGCTTTCCGGCGTCTCGCCCGGCAGCAGCATGAATTCCCAGCGGTGGCGGCCCGGCGCCATCGGCATGGAAGTGACGGGCCGCGCAGGATCGCAATGCTGGAGACCGACGGTCGAAAGGCGCTCCCTGCCGTTCTTCAGCGTGGTGTCGATGACGAGCCAGGGCTCGTCGAAGCCGAGATCGTCGAGCCCGATGCCCGCGATACGCCGGACCACGCTGTTGCCGCCGTCGCAACCGACAATGAAGCGCGCGGCAATCTCGACCGTTCCCTCCGGACCCTCGACCGTCGCGACGATACCGTCAGCATTGCGCTCATATCCCTTGAGCGCATGACCGAGACGGGCCTCGACACCCTCCGTCGCCGCGAGCCGCGCGCGCAGCGCATGTTCAAGCGTCGGCTGGTGGAACATGGAGGAGTAGGGCCAGCCCGTCGGCGCAAGGCGCTGTCCGGGCTTGAAACCCATGAGGAGTTCGCCGGCCGCATTGCGGAACTCGTAGGCGGAAAGCGGCTGGCTCGCGCACCCGACGGCTTCGGCACCGCCCGCGAGATGAAGAAGACGCATCGTCTCGTGATCGAGATGCGCGGCGCGCGGCAGCGGATAGACGCCGGTGTCGCGCTCAATGGCGATCACCGATACACCCATGCGGCCGAGATAGACGGCAAGCGTGGCGCCGACCGGCCCCAGTCCGACGATCAGGACTTCCGTTTTCTCGCGCTTCATCTCCCCTCTCCCCTTTTTCTAGGCGGCCTCGATGACCGTATCCGCCTTTTCCGGCACGATACGATTCTCGATGGCTCCGAGCTTCTCGACCTCGACGCGCACGACGTCGCCTTCCTTCAGGAACTGCATCGGCTTCATCGCACCGCCGACGCCCGACGAGGTGCCGGTGAAGATCACGTCGCCCGGATCGAGCGTGAACGCCTGCGTGAGATGTGCGATCTGGTCGTAGCAGTCGAAGATCAGGTGCTTCGTATTGGAGCTCTGCCTGAGATCGCCATTCACCCAGCACTTGATGTCGAGAGCATGCGGGTCGCCCACTTCGTCCGGCGTGACGATCCACGGACCGATGGGACCATGCGTGTCGAAGCTCTTGCCCATCTGCCAGGTGTTGGTGCGGAGCTGCCAGTCGCGGACGCTGACATCGTTGCCGACGAAATAGCCCGCGATCACCTCATGCGCGCGCTCCTTCGGCACATGCTTGCAGCGCTTGCCGATGACGAAGCACATCTCCGCCTCGTAATCGAGAAGCGCGGAGACCTTCGGCAAAGCGACATCGGCGTATGGGCCGGTGATGCAATTGTGCTGCTTGTTGAACCAGACCTGATGCTCGGGGAGCGGCTGACCCGACTCTTCCACGTGGTCGCGGTAGTTGAGGCCGATGGCGAGCACCTTGCCGGGGAACGGCACCGGCGCTTCGAGCCGGACCTTGTCGAGCGGGATCGCCTTGCCCTTTTCGGCGGCGGCTTTCGCCTTCGCCATCGCATCGGCGCTGGAGATGAGCGCCACCATGTCGCGCGGCAGATCGGGCGCGGCAGCGGAGAGATCGACGATGCCGTCGTCGCGGACGACGCCGACGCGCGTGGAATTGTCTTCGGTGAAGGTTGCGAGTTTCATTCCCGGTTTCCTCTGTCTTCTGTCGTTCGGATGTCGTGCGGACGTCTTGTCAGCCGCCCATCGTCGGCGGCGCTTCCGGACCCCACTGGTTGCCCATCAGCTTGTCGATGCCGACAACATTGGGCGGCGTTTCGTTGTTGAAGAGATCGCCGTCGGTCCAGTGCTCGACCGTGTGGCCCCAGGGGTCGCGCCAGTAGTCGAAAATCTGGCTGCCGAGGATGTGGCGGCCGACGCCCCATTCGTGCCGGCGGCCGGACTGTTCGAGAACCTGGTGGCCGGCCATGAGGTCGTCGAAATTCGCGACCTCGAAGGCGGCGTGGTTGAAGCCTGCGGCGCCCGTGCCGACGGGAAAGAGCGTGTGGTGATCGACATGAGCCGCGCCCCGGTCGCAGCGCAGGAAGGCACCGATGGGCGCGCCCGGCGCGATCTCGATTTCGTCGGAGGTGACGAGGCCGAAGCGCTCCTTGTACCAGGCCTCCGTCTCGCGGAAGTCCTTCACGTTGATGACGCAATGGCCGAGGCGCTTCACCTGCGAGGGGCCAGCGGCAACGCGGAGCGGCTCGCCCTTGCGCGGCTGTTCCTCGCCGTCATTGTGGGTGAGATGACGGCCGACGGGGAGCGGCTGTGGGCAATTCTGCCCGGCAACGACATCGACCGGGAAACCGTTCGGATCGGTGAAGCGGACGATCCTGCCCGCGCCCGGTGCGTCGTTTTCCTCGACCGGCAGACCATACTTCGCCGCGAGCCTTTCGAGATCGGCGACGCTTTCCGCATAGAAACCGAGGCCGACGAAACCCGGCTCGCCGAGTTCCGTGACATGGGCGAAGGGAAGCGCGTCTGTGCCCCGCATGAAAAGCGTCTTGTCGCGGCGCTCGGCGCGCACGAGACCGAATTCGAGGAGAAATTTTTCCATCTCGTCGAGATCGGGCGCACGGAAGCGCACATAGGCGATGTCGGTGACCTTTATCATTCTGCTGCTCCCTTGAGTTCTTGTTCTGCTGTCCGGCTCCGTGGACGGGCGCCGCCTCAGCTCCAGACCGTGAGATTGGTGAGATCGCAAGGCCGCGCGACGATGCGTTCCACTTCTGCCGGCGGCACACCGAGGCCCCGCAGAAGGACGAGCGAGATGTCGCGCGCATAGCCCTCGCCGCGCAGCACTTCCGGGCCCGCGCCCGTGTCGAGCAGATGGCGCATGGCGGCGGTGCCGAGACCGACGACGTGATGAAGTGCGGCTTCCTCGCTCGGCACGTCGATACGGCCCTTCGCAATGCCGTCGCGGATGTCGCCAAGGAGATGCGCGTTGCCGAAGCCGGTGATGGAGAGGCCGCTGTCATAGAGGCGCGACAGCATGGTCGCCTTGTCGGGATTGCTCGCGACACTTGCCATGAAGAGGCAGACGCCGCGGCGGATGCGCTCCGCCGGATCGTCGATGCCCGCATTGATCGCGTCGACCGCCTTGTTGAGGTCCTGCCGGATGTTGCTGCCGACGGCGCGGGCGACGTCGGCGCGGTCGGTGAAGTAATTGTAGAAGGTGCCCTTCGCGACGCCCGCCACCGTGACGATCTCGTCGATGGTCGTGGCGTCGACCCCCTTCTGCGCGAAGAGACGGAGCGAGGCCTCGATGAGGATGGCGCGCATCCGCTCGCGGCGGCGCGACCCTGCTTCGTCCTGCTGCTTGACGGCGACCGCGTTCCGGCTGGCCATGGCGTCCTCCCGTTGGAATTTGACTAAATGGTCATCAAATGACTGAATAGTCAACTAGACGCACAGTCAGTTTGGCCCTGCGCTCAAAGACCGGCAGAAAAAGGAAGAAAATTCAGGAGGATAAGGAGTGCGGCCGGTCAGCCCGGGCTGAACATTTCCACCCGCATCGGGCAGTTATCGCGAAGAAGGCCGCGGAAGACCAGATCGATCTGAAGATCGATCACGGCTTTACGGTCGCTCCAGGGGAAATGATCGTGGGTGATGAGGAGCGAAACGAGCCCGTGCCCCGCCGCCCAGATCGCTTCTGTCAGGAGTTCCGTGTTGCCGTGGCGCACGATGCCCCGCGCGACCACTTCCCGCACCGCCCCGTCCAGCACGTCGAAGGCAAGCGAGCCTTGCGAGGGCTTCACCAGCGCCTCCTCGGTACGCGGCACGGCAACGCCGGCGCGCACCAGTCCCGACATCGGTGTCATGAAGACGAGCCGGTATTCCTCGGGCCGGGAGAGCCCATATTCGACGTAAGCCCTCATGGCGCGGCGCAGCCGCTCCAGCGGCCCAACCTCCGCCGCGAGAACGGCATCGAGCGCGGTGCGCAGCTCCCCGAAGAAGTCCTCGATGATGACGAAGAGGATCGCTTCCTTGTTCTCGAAATGCTGATAGATCGCGGCCTGGGTGATGCCCACCCGGCGCGCAATCTTGCGCATCGAGACATGATCGATGCCCTCGGTGACGAAGAGTTCCTTGGCGGCCGCTACGATCTGGACCCGCCGTTCCTCGGGCGCGAGGCGCTGGCGGCGCGGCCTGGCCCGGCCCTCTGCCGAACTCCGTTTCCCCTGCGGTTTTCCGGTTTTTCCCACCATGCCGCTAATTAACACCGTTCACCAGCCTTGACCAGCGCCCCCGGTCTCCTAAATAAACACTGTTCGGTAAGTAAGGGAGGTTGGGGTAATGGCCGTTTCGCCGCGTCTGCTGGTGCTGGTTGCAACGCTTTGCGGAGGCCTGCTTGCAGGCTGCGGCGAGGACCCCGGAGAAACCGAGACCGGAGCAGACGAAACCGTTGTGCCGGTCATGGTGGCGGAAGCGCGGCCCGCGCCCGGCGCCAGCGACGTGACGGCCTACGGGATCGTCCGGCCGGACCGCGAAGGCGTCCTCTCCTTCAAGATCTCGGGCCTCGTGAAGTCGATCTCGGTGGACGAGGGCGACAGCGTGAAAAAGGGCCAGATTCTCGCCGAGCTCGACAAACGCGAGATCGACGCCGACGCGCGCCGGGCAGCGGCGGCAGCCGCCAAGGCGGCGCGCGATGTCGAAAGGCTGAAGCCGCTGTTCGAAAAGGGCTTCGCAAGCCGTCAGGCGATACAGGATGCCCAGACCGCCCGCGACCAGGCCCTGGCGGAGCGCACCCGCGTCGAATTCAATCGCACCCTCTCCCGGATCACCGCACCCGCCGACGGCACCGTGCTCGCGCGCATGGCAGAGCCGAACGAGATCGTGAGCCCGGGCGAACCGATCCTGACCGTAAGCCAGGGTGGCGGCGGCTTCATCATGAAAGCGGGACTGGCCGATCGCGACGTGGCGCGCATCCGCATCGGCGCCGAAGCCCGCGTGACGCTCGACGCCTTCCCCGGCCGGAAGATTGCCGGAACGGTGCGCCGCATCGCCGCGGCGAGCGAGGCAAGAACCGGGACGTTCGAAGTGGAAATCACGCTTGCCGAAACGCCCGAGGGAACGGCCAGCGGTTTCATCGGCGAGGCGCGGATCGATCCCGCGGACGCCAGCGGAACGCCGGTTCTCGCGATACCCGCAACCGCGATACTGGAAGGCCATGGCGCCACGGCAAACGTCTATCTCGTCGACGAGAAGACGATGACGGTGACGCAGAAGCGGATCGGCATCGGCCGCGTTTCGGGCGATGAGGTGATCGTCGAGCAAGGTCTCGAGGAGGGTGATCGCGTGGTGAGCGCAGGCGCGCCCTATCTGCGCGAGGGTGCGAAGATCCGCATCGTGACCGACCTGAAGGCCGCCCGCGCGGACGACACCGCGTCCGAGGTGGCGCAGCCATGATCCTCAGCAACATTTCGGGCTTTGCCGTCCGCAACTGGCAGTTCACCCTCGTCGTCTTCGCGATGCTGGCGGCAATCGGCGCCAACGCCTTCAACACGATCCCGCGCGCCGAAGACCCCGACATGAAGGGGCCCTTCGCCATCGTCAACGTGGCGCTGCCGGGCGCCGACCCCGCCGATATCGAGAAGCTGGTGATCCGCCCGATAGAAGACGCGATCAACCGGCTCGACGATCTCGAGGAGATCAACAGCCGCGCGGAAGACGGGCTCGCCATTATCCAGGTTGAATTCGACTGGTCGACCGATCCCGACAAGAAATATGACGACGTGGTGCGCGAGATCAACGCGCTGCGCCCCACCCTGCCCGACGGCATCCGCCGCCTCGACGTCAACAAGTTCCGCACATCGCTTACCAACATCGTGCAAGTCGCGCTCGTGTCGGAAACCGCGCCGAACCGTGTGCTCGAAGACCTTGCCGATGACCTGACGGATGAAATCTATCGCGTGCCGGGCGTGCGCGACGCCGATGTCTGGGCACTGCCACAATCGGAAGTACGCGTCTCGCTCGATTTCGGCCGCCTTGCCGCCCTCGGCATCCCCGTGACCGCAGTCGCAAACGCCGTCGGCGCGGAAGCGGCCGAACTTCCCGGCGGCCCCATTCACGCAGGCGCGCGGCGCTTCAACCTGAAGACGGCCGGCGGCTACGACGATCTCGAGGAAATCCGCGGCACGGTGGTCGGCAATTTCGGCGGCAACATCGTGCGCGTCCGCGACGTGGCGGAAGTGAGCTGGGCAACCGAGGAAGCGACCTATCTCGGCTGGTACAATGGCGAGCGCGCCGCCTTCGTGACGGCGAACCAGAAGGAGGCGCAGAACGTCTTCGAGGTGAGGAACGGCATCTACGAGGTGCTGGACGAGTTCGAACACCGACTGCCCGCCGATGTGCGCATGGAGCGCGCCTTTGACCAGACGGTCTCGGTCGCGAGCCGGCTGAACCGTCTCTATATAGACTTCGCCATTGCGGTGAGCCTCGTCAGCATAACACTCCTTCCGCTGGGGATCCGGGCCGCCGCCATCGTGATGGTATCGATCCCGCTCTCGCTCGCGGTCGGCATCGCGCTTCTCAACGTGACGGGCTTTTCGCTGAACCAGCTCTCTATTGCGGGCCTCGTGCTGTCGCTCGGCCTGCTGGTGGACGATTCCATCGTCGTCGTCGAGAACATCGAACGGCACTTGCGCGAAGGAAAGAAACGCTATGAGGCGGCCATCGCCGCGACCTCACAAATATCACTCGCGGTCGTCGGCTGCACGGCCGCACTCATTCTCGCCTTCCTGCCGCTGCTCTTCCTGCCGGGCGGCGCCGGCAAGTTCACACGCTCGCTGCCCGTTTCGGTTCTCTTCACGGTGACGGCCTCGCTCGGCATCGCGCTCACGATCATCCCCTTCCTCGCAAGCCGTCTCCTGAGCGACAAGGAAAGCCCGGAAGGCAACATCTTCCTCCGCGTCATCATGCGCGGCATCCACACCTTCTACCGTCCCCTGCTGCATCTCGCGCTGACCTGGCCGCGCACGACCGTGATCAGCGCAATGGCGCTGTGCTTCGCGAGCTTCAGCCTGATACCGGTGATCGGCTTCAGCCTGTTCCCGCCAGCCGACAGCCGCCAGTTTCTCGTGCAGATCGAAACGCCACAGGGCACCAGCATCGAGGAGACGGGCAAGGCACTCGACTATGTGACGGAGCGCCTGCGCGAACGGCCCGAGATCGACTGGGTGATGGGGAATCTCGGACGTTCCAATCCGCAGATCTTCTACAATGAGAGCGCCCGCGAGCAGCGCGCGAACAAGGCGGAAGCCTTCGCGCAGATGTCCGAGTTCGACAAGGAACGTACGCCTGTCCTGCAGGACGAGTTGCGCGCCGAATTCGAGAAGTATCCTGGCGCGCAGATCGTGCTCCGCACCTTCAAGAACGGGCCGCCCATCGAGGCCCCGATCGCGGTGCGCATCTTCGGGCCTGACCTCGCCATATTGAAGGACCTTGCCGCCGAAGTGACCCGCGTGTTGGAAAACGTCGAAGGCACGCGCGATGTCGTGAATCCCGTCCGTCTCGACCGCACCGACTACAATCTCGGCATCAACACGGAGAAGGCGGGCCTTCTCGGCGTGCCTCCGGGCGAGATCGACCGCACGGTGCGGCTCGCCATCGTCGGCGAGACGGTGGGCGCCTTTCGCGAAGCGGATGGAGACGAATTCCCGGTCGTCGCACGCCTGCCCCTCGAACGGCATCATGGTGTCGAGGCGCTGCAGGAGATCTATGTGCCGACATCAAGCGGCGCTTCGATCCCTCTGAACCAACTGTCGGATCCCTACCTCGAAACGGCACCTGCGCGCATCGACCGTTACGACCGCCAGCGTCTCGTAACCGTCACCGCCTACACGCAGACCGGCTACAACACGGAAAAGGTGACGAACGAGGTCTTCGAGCGAATCGCGGAATTGCCACGGCCGCCGGGCTACGACTTCCGGGCGGGCGGCGAGATCGAAGCGCGGCAGGAAGGTTTCTCCGGGCTCGGAAACGCCATTCTCATAGCAATCTTCGGCATCATCGGCGTGCTCATTCTGGAGTTCCGCGCCTTCCGCACAACCTTCGTCGTCGCCGGTGTGATCCCGCTCGGCATCGTCGGCGGCCTGCTCGGCCTCTTCGTATCCGGCTACTCCCTCTCCTTCACTGCCGTTATCGGCTTCGTGGCGCTGATCGGCATCGAGATCAAGAGCTCGATCCTGCTCGTCGACTTCACCAACCAGCTCCGGCGCGACGGTGTCGAGCTGCGCGAAGCCGTGGAGCAGGCAGGCGAAATCCGGTTTCTGCCGGTGCTGCTGACCTCGCTCACCGCCATAGGCGGCCTGACGCCTCTCGCCATGCAGGGCTCGGGTCTCTATTCGCCGCTCGCCTTCGTCATCATCGGCGGGCTCATCTCCTCCACCGTGCTCTCCCGTCTCGTGACGCCTGCGATGTACTACCTACTCGCGCCGCGCGAACTCGACACGCATGAGAGAAACGAAGAACGCCTCGGCGGCACGGCGGCACAACCGGGCGATTGAAATCCTCGGGCCGCAGGACGCGGACTCCCTCATCCGCAGCGGCCAAAAAGAGAAAGGGCGGCACCTCCCAGGAGGGCCGCCCTTTCGTCTGCCGGAAACCGGCGAGCTTCTAGTGACCGCGCATCACCGCGCGGGCCTCTTCTTCCGAGAGCGGCTTGCGCTTCAGCGGCCAGATGTACTCGAAGACCGCGACGAGCGCCGGCAGCAGCGTCACCGCACCGAGCATGTTGACGATGAACATGAAGGTGAGGAGAAGACCCATGTCCGCCTGGAACTTCAAGGCGGAGAAGGCCCAGGTGCTGACGCCGACGGCGAGCGTGAGGCCGGTGAACATGGTCGCCGAGCCAACGTCGTAAAGGGCCTGCAGATAGGCCTCATGCGGCGTCTTGCCCATGCGCATGTAGCGCTGCATCCGGTTGTACTCGTAGATGCCGTAGTCGACACCGATACCGACCGCGATGGCAAGCACCGGCAGCGTCGAGATCTTGAGTCCGACGCCGAAGGCCGTCAGGAACCAGTCGCCGATGATCGTCGCGAGGATGAGCGGAAGCACGCAGCAGAGCGCGCCGCGCCATTCGCGATAGGTGATGATCACCAGCGTCATGATGACCGCGTACACATAGAGCAGCATCGGCAGCTCGGACTTGTGCACGATCTCGTTGGTCGCCGCGACGATGGGGACGTTACCCGTACCGATACGCAGATTGATGCCGGGATACGTATTCTCGGCCATGTGCTTCTCAAGCTCGGCCACGACATGCTTCACCGTCTTGGCCTTCGTATCTTTGATGAAGATGGCGATGGCGGCGGTGGAGCAGTCCGTGTTCACGATGCCCGACGAACTCGAGATGCTGGACGTCGCCTGTGCGAGGGCAGCCGGATTGCGCGGCAGGTTCTGCCACTTCGGGTTGCCTTCCTGCCACATGCTGTTGATCTTGCGCGCAAGCACCGGAAGGCTGATGACCGACTGCACGCCGTCCACATTGCGCATGTGCCAGCTGAACTTCTCGAGATAGTGCATCTTGCCGTAATCGATGCAGACGACGCTGTCCGATTCGACGATCACGGTGAGAACATTGAGACCGAGAGCGAACTTGTCCGCAATGTAGCGGCTGTCCTGGTTGTAACGCGCATCGGGCCAGAGTTCGCCGGCGCCCGCATGGACGTCGCCGATCTGCTTGTCACGCGCCTCGTAGAGGCCGACCATCGCGAGGATGAAGCAGGCCCCGACAAACGGGAAAGCGATGGCAGGCGTCGCGATCTTGGAAAGCGCGGGCCAGAGCTTGGCACGGGTTTCCATCGCACGGCGCACCTTGGCGCCGTATTCCTCTTCATTCGGCGCCAGATAGGAGACGAGCAGCGGCAGCATGATGAGGTTCGAGATGATCTTGAAGCCGAGACCGATCGAGGCGGTGATGGCGAGCTCCTGAATCATGCCGATCGGAATGATGTAGAGCGTGGCGAAACCGGCCAGCGTCGTCAGCAGCGCGACGACGCCCGGACGGAACAGGAAGGTGAAGGTGGCACGCGCCGCCTTGTTCCTGTCGAGGCCGGCGGCCATTTCCGCGCCGACCATGTTGATCTGCTGCACACCATGACTGACGCCGATGGCGAAGACGAGGAACGGCACCAGCACGCCCAGCGGATCGAGGCCGAACCCGAGCATGCGCAGAAGGCCGAATTGCCAGACAAGCGAGCAGAGCGAAGCGCCGACCGTAACCGCCGTGAGGATCCACGAGCGGCAATAGAGCCACATCGCAAAGCAGGTCAGTACGAAGGCGAGAGAGAAGAAGAAAACCACCGAAGAGGCGCCGTCGGCGATATCGCCGGTGAGCTTGGCGAAGCCAACGATCTTCACGTCGGTCGTGTCGGTGACGTATTTGTCGCGAAGTTCGGTTTCGAGCTTGCGCGCAACTTCGAAGTAGTCGAGGCGCTGCTGTGTTTCCGGATTGAAGTCGAGCAACTCGGCGCGGATCATCGCGCCCTGGAAGTCCGTGGAAACCAGTCGTCCCACGAGGTCGGCGCGGAGCGTGTTCTGCAGGACGGTGTCGATGTCCTCTTCCGTGCCCGCGAAGTTCGCCGGAATGACGTCGCCGGCCTCGAGCCCTTCTTCCGTCACGGCGATGAAGCGCGTGTTCGGCGTCCAGAGCGAGGTCACCGTATGGCGCGCGACGCCCGGGATGTAGAAGAGATCCTGCGTGATGTCGTTGAGCTTGTAGAGGAAGTCCTTCTGGAAGATATCGCCTTCCTTGTTCTCGAGAACGACAAGGATGCGATTGCCGCCGCCGAAACTTTCCGAATATTCGAAGAAGGTTTCGATATAGGAGTGGCCGATCGGCAGCATCTTCGTGAAGCCGGCGTCCATGCGCAGCTGCGAGGCGAAGTAGCCCATGATGATGGTGAAGACCAGCAACGACAGCAGGATCACCGAGCGCAGGCCGAACACGAGATTTTCAATACGCTGCAAAATAACCTCCCCGTGGGATCGGCACTCCTTTGCAAGAGAGTGCTTCCAAGGCTTCCATACGACGGCGGGAGCTTGTGCTCTTCTTCTTGGTTAGCGCATCAGCGGGACGGCCGTTCGGTCTCGTTCCCCCCGATGCCGGTGCTGCAGGGCTTTCACCGCCAGCACCATTTTGTTGTTCAGCCGATTGCGGCACGTCGGAGCGCAACCCCCACCCACCTTTCCAGCGGCTGCCGGCGAAGGCGGGAATAGCGCCTTTCAGCGAAAATCGCAATCAGACCACCCTGACGGGCGGTCTCAATTATCATGTCATGTCGCTTTGGCACAGCCTAATCGTCGACCAAACGATTGAACAATATGCCCGCTTTGCCGTGAAACAATGAATCTGCATGTATCCACGCGCGAAGCTCGGCGAGCGCGACAAAAATGCACCGGATTACTTTTGGTTAATGTGGCGCGACGCTCCGTATTCGACATCTGCTCACGCGTCCTGCGCCCTCATGCCTCACGAAGATTGGTTCGGAAGGGCGCTATAAGGTAAAGTCTCGTCAAAAGAGGGATTTCATGCCGTCCTGGTTCGAGCGACTGACCGATGGCCGGAAGGGCCTTCTGACCGTTTTTGCCATCATTGGGATCTTCGCGGCCGGCCTCTACTCCTGGTTTGCGATCCTGTCTCCCGGCTCGCCCGAAGGCATCGCCATGTCGAACGGGAGGATCGAGGCCGAACAGGTCCATGTGGCCACGAAATATGCGGGCCGCGTGGACGAAATCCGGGTGGATGAGGGGGATTTCGTGACCGCCGGGCAGGTTCTCGCCTGGATGGACGATGCCCAGGTAAAGGCGGAAGTTGCCGCCGCCACCGCTGACATCCGCCGCGCCGAGCAGAAACTCGCCCAGGCAAGGGCCCTGATCGTGCAGCGCGACGCCGAGCTGGAGCTTGCCCGCAACGAATTCAGCCGCGCCGAACGGTTGAGCAAACAGGGACACATCCCTGCGGAACTGCTCGACCAGCGCCGCGCCCAGCTTCGCACCGCCCAAGCCGCCGTTACGACGGCGGAAGCCAGCAAGGCCGAGGCGGAGGCCGCGATCGAATCCGCCAAGGCCAACCTCGCCCGCCTTCAGGACATGCTGGACGATACGGTGCTGAAGGCCCCGCGCTCGGGCCGCGTCCAGTATCGCCTTGCCGAGCCCGGCGAAGTGCTGGCCGCCGGCGGCCGAGTTCTCACCCTGCTCGACCTGTCGGATGTCTACATGACGATATTCCTGCCGGCCGCCGAGGCAGGCCGCCTTGCTCTCGGCGACGAGGCGCGGCTGGTGCTGGATCCCATCCCCGACTACGTGATTCCTGCCCGGGTGAGCTTCGTCGCCGCCGACGCCCAGTTCACGCCGAAGGCGGTGGAAACGCGCGAGGAACGCGAAAACCTCATGTTCCGGATCAAGCTCAGCGTCGACCCCGACCTTCTGGCCCGCGTTGAGGCCCGCGTGAAGACGGGCGTGCGGGGTGTCGGCTATGTCCGCACCCTTGCCGGAACCGAATGGCCCGAGACCCTGGCCGTCAGCCTGCCGCCCATCGCGCAGCCTCGTGAGGCTGCGGACGGCACCGGGGAATGAGCGAGGGCCCGGCGAACCCCGCAAGCGCCACGCGGGTCGGGGCGCTAACCCACCGCTACGGCGACACAACCGCGCTCGACAACGTGACGCTCGATATTCCTGCCGGCTGCATGGCCGGGCTGATCGGCCCGGACGGCGTGGGCAAGTCGACGCTTCTCGGCCTTCTCGCCGGTGTCCGGCGCATTCAGGCCGGCGAAGTGACGGTCCTCGGCGGAGACATGCGCGATCCCGCGCATCGCAGCCGCTGTCACACCCGCATCGCCTATATGCCGCAAGGCCTCGGCAAGAACCTCTATCCGACCCTTAGCGTGAAGGAGAACCTCGACTTCTTCGGGCGGCTCTTCGGCCTCTGCGACAGCGCGCGGGAGAAGCGGATCGCCGAACTTCTGACGGCAACGGGCCTCGCGCCCTTTCCCGATCGCGCGGTCGGCGCGTTGTCGGGCGGCATGAAGCAGAAGCTCGGGCTCTGCTGCGCGCTGATCCATGATCCGGACCTTCTGATCCTCGACGAACCGACCACCGGCGTCGATCCGCTCTCCCGCCGTCAATTCTGGGAGCTGATCGACACCATTCGTGCGCGGCGGCCGCAGATGAGCGTGCTTGTCGCCACCGCCTACATGGAAGAGGCGGAACGGTTCGACTGGCTGGCCGCGATGGATGAGGGCCGCGTGCTTGCCACCGGCACACCCGGCGAAGTGCGGAAGGCCGCAGGCAAGGACTCGCTCGAGGCTGCCTTTATCGGGCTGTTGCCCGAAGAGAAGAGGGCACGCCACAAGCCCGTGCATGTGCCGCCGCGCAGCGGCGGCGGCGATGAACCCGCGATCGAGGCGACGAACCTCACCCGCCGCTTCGGCGATTTCGTGGCGGTCGACCATGTGAGCTTCCGCATTGGACGCGGCGAGATCTTCGGCTTTCTGGGCTCGAACGGGTGCGGCAAGACGACAACGATGAAGATGCTGACCGGCCTTCTGCCCGTCAGCGAAGGTACCGCGAAGCTCTTCGGCAAGCCGCTCAACGCGCGCGACATGACGACGAGGCGGCGTGTCGGCTACATGTCCCAGAGCTTTTCGCTCTACGAGGAACTGACCGTTCGCCAGAATCTCGAACTGCACGCCGAGCTCTTCCACCTTCCTGCCGACCGCCGCACTGCACGGGTGTCGGAGATGCTCGAGAGCTTCGACCTCAAGGACGACGAACACGCAAGACCCGGTGACCTGCCGCTCGGCATCCGCCAGCGCCTGCAGCTTGCCGTCGCGGTCATTCACGATCCCGAAATCCTGATCCTCGACGAACCGACATCGGGCGTCGACCCGATCGCGCGGGACCAGTTCTGGCAATATCTGATCGACCTCTCGCGCAAGCGGGGCGTCACGATCTTCATCTCGACGCACTTCATGAATGAAGCCGAACGCTGCGATCGCATCTCGCTGATGCATGCGGGCCGTGTGCTCGCGGTGGGCGAGCCGCATGCACTGTCGGCGGAGCGCGGCGAGACGACGCTGGAAGAAGCCTTCGTCGACTATCTGCGCGAAGCGGCGGGACTGCCCGAATTCGAGGAAGATGTGGCGCCGGAAGTGGACAAGCTCCCGGGCATTTCAGACGAATCGGCGCTCGAACCGCACCGCCGCTTCTTCAGCAAACGCCGTCTGTGGGCGTATGCACGGCGGGAAACGACGGAGCTGATGCGCGATCCGGTGCGTCTTTCCTTCGCCCTTCTCGGACCGCTTATCCTGCTGGTCACGCTCGGCTACGGCATTTCCTTCGACGTCGAGAACATTCCCTATGCGGCCTTCGATCAGGACCGGTCACTTGAAAGCCGGACGCTGCTGCAAGGCTTCGAGGGATCGCGCTATTTCGAGGAGATGCCCGAAATCGGCAGCGCGGACGAACGCTACAGGCGGCTGAAGAGCGGGGACATCACGCTCGCCATCGAAATTCCGCAAGGATACGGGCACGACCTCCTCGCCGGTGACGCGCCCGAAATCTCGCTGCTGGTGAATGGTTCCAATCCCTTCCGCGCCGAAACGGCGCTTGCCTACGGCGAAGCGATCGTCGCCCAGTACGCTGAGGGCCTGCATGCCATGCAATCCCTGCCCCGGGCGGCGGACGCACCGTTCAGCATCGAGACGCGCTTTCTCTTCAACCAGGCATTCAAGAGCGTCTTCGCCATCGTGCCCGGTGCCTACATGCTGCTGATGATGCTGATCCCGTCCATCATGACCGCGGTTGGCGTGGTGCGCGAAAAGGAAATGGGCTCCATCGCGAATTTCCGCGCCACACCGGTGACGCGGCTGGAATTCCTGCTCGGCAAGCAGCTCCCCTATGTGGCGCTCGCCTTCGCGAGTTTCCTGACATTGCTGCTGATGGGGCTCTTCCTGTTTCGCGTACCCGTGACAGGATCGCTGACGGCACTGCTCCTCGGCGGCGCGCTTTACGTTTTTGCCTCGACCGCATTCGGTCTTGTCATTTCGTCTTTCGTGAAAAGTCAGATCGCCGCTCTCTTCGCCACCGCCATCGTCGCCATGACGCCGACGGTGAACTTCTCCGGCATGCTGACGCCCGTGTCGAGCCTGGACGGCGCCTCGCAGTACATGGGCAAGCTCTTTCCATCCTCCTGGTTCCAGCAGGTGAGCTCCGGTGCCGTCACGAAGGGGCTCAGTTTCGCCGATCTGTGGCAGAACCATCTGGCGCTTCTCGCCTTCTGCATCGTCCTTCTCGCTGTAGCGCGCGTGGCGCTGCGCAAGCAGGAGAAGTGAGATGCGGAAACGGCTTGCTTCCTTCCGCCGCACCGGGCTGAACATCTATCGCCTGGGCATCAAGGAACTGCGCTCGCTGCGTTCAGACCCCGTGCTTGTGTTCCTGATCGTCTACGCCTTCTCCTGGGGCATCTATGAAGTCGCCACCGGCGTGAAGTTCGAAGTCGCGAACGCGTCCGTGGCAATCATCGACGAGGATCATTCGCCGCTGTCCCGTGAAATCGCCTCCGCCCTTCTGCCTCCCTACTTCAAGAACGCCGTAACCATCGATGCGGACAAGGCGGGCGAAGCACTGGACAAGGGGCACTACACCTTCGTCCTCGACATCCCTCCGCATTTCGAGCGCGATCTCCTGTCGGGTCACCGGCCCACGCTGCAACTCAATGTAGACGCGACAGCGATGTCCATGGCGGGCAACGGCGCAGGCTACATCCAGTCCATTGTGACGCGGGAAGTGAGCCGGGCTCTTTCCACGAGTGGCCGCGAGACGCCTGCCGAAGCGGATTTGATCGCTCGCGCGCTCTTCAATCCCAATCTCGATTCCGTACCGTTTACCTCGGTGATGGAAGTCATCAACAACATCACGCTTCTCTCCGTGATTCTCGCCGGCGCGGCGCTGATCCGTGAGCGCGAACACGGCACGCTGGAGCATTTGCTCGTCATGCCCGTGACAGCCGTCGAGATCATGTCCTCCAAGCTCTGGGCGAACGGGCTCGTTATTGTTCTGGCGGCAACACTCTCGCTGATTTTCGTGGTGCAAGGCGTTCTCGGCGTTCGTACATCGGGCTCGCTCGCCCTCTTCATTGCAGGAGCGCTGCTCTACCAGTTTTCCGTGACGGCGCTCGGCATCCTGCTCGCCACCTTCACTGGCTCCATGGCGCAATACGGGTTGCTGGTGATGCCCGTTCTCATATTGATGCAGCTTCTGTCGGGGTCTTCGACTCCACTCGAAAGCATGCCGGCATGGCTGCAGAACACGATGCAGCTATCGCCCTCAACACACTTCGTCGCGTTTTCGCAAGCCATTCTCTATCGGGGTGCCGGGCCTTCCATCGTCTGGCCGCAACTGGCCGTGCTGGCCGGGATCGGCGCGACCTTCTTCTTTGTCGCCCTTGCACGTTTCCGGAAAGCCATTCTCAGAAGCTGAGCGAGAACGCTTGTGTGACTCTGGATGTGACATTTTGCAGCGCGGCAAGCTGGCCGGTACCTTCTTATCCGTACAGATGCTAAGGTTATAGCGCTGGTGGTGAATCGGGGGCCGGAGCGGCAAATGAACGGGGTCCCGCCATTCCCAGTACGAAGGCAACGCATATAAGGATATCGGGATATGGCGGTTTCAAGCGCGCCGGGTGCGACCCCTCCTGGCACGATGACGTCTGCGGCGTGGGCCGTCGCAGGGGCGCTCATCGCCGGGGCAGTTCTCTTCATCGCCATCGCGGCCAAGGCGCAGGACGCGCCCATGGCGGCTCATGCATGGCTCTTTGTCTTCGCCTTCCTGGCCGGCGTCATGGCGCTCGGACAGCGCCACTTCAACGTGACCCATGGCGGTTCGGTGGCGGATGACGGGACCGGCTATGCCGACGGCGTGGTCAAGGCCGGCGCCATCGCAACGCTCTTCTGGGGCGTGGCGGGCTTTCTCGTCGGCGTGGTGATCGCCTTTCAGCTTGCCTTTCCGTTCCTCAATCTCGATACCGCCTTCACGAATTTCGGCCGCCTTCGGCCGCTTCACACCTCGGCTGTGATCTTTGCTTTCGGCGGCAACGCGCTCATCGCGACCTCGTTCTACGTGGTGCAGCGGACCTCGCGCACCCGCCTTGCGGGCGACATCGCCCCCTGGTTCGTCTTCTGGGGCTATCAGCTCTTCATCGTGATCGCGGCAACCGGCTACCTGATGGGCGTGACCCAGTCGAAGGAATATGCCGAGCCCGAATGGTACGCCGATATCTGGCTCACGATCGTGTGGGTGGTCTACCTCCTCGTCTTCCTGGCGACGCTCGCGAAGCGCAAGGAACCGCATATCTACGTGGCGAACTGGTTCTACCTCGCCTTCATCGTGACGATCGCGATGCTCCACATTGGCAACAATCTCGCGATCCCGGAGACCTGGACCTCGTCGAAGAGCTACGCGCTCTTCCCCGGCGTGCAGGACGCGTTGATTCAGTGGTGGTACGGCCACAACGCCGTGGGTTTCTTCCTGACCGCAGGCTTCCTCGGCATGATGTACTACTTCATCCCGAAACGCGCCGAGAGGCCGGTCTATTCCTACCGGTTGTCCATTGTCCATTTCTGGTCGCTGATCTTCATCTACATCTGGGCAGGCCCGCACCACCTGCACTTCACGGCACTGCCCGACTGGGCGCAGACGCTTGGCATGACCTTCTCGATCATGCTGTGGATGCCGTCCTGGGGCGGCATGATCAATGGCCTGATGACGCTGTCGGGCGCCTGGGACAAGCTGCGCACGGACCCTGTTATCCGCATGCTCGTCGTATCCGTCGCCTTCTACGGAATGTCGACCTTCGAAGGCCCCGTGATGTCGGTGAAGGCGGTGAACTCGCTTTCCCACTATACCGACTGGACCATCGGACACGTTCATTCCGGTGCTCTCGGCTGGGTCGGCTTCATTTCGTTCGGCGCGATCTATTGCCTCATTCCCTGGCTCTGGAAGCGTGAGCGACTCTACTCGCTCGCACTGGTGAGCTGGCACTTCTGGATCGCGACCATCGGCATCGTGCTCTACATCACGGCGATGTGGGTATCGGGCATTCTGCAAGGGCTGATGTGGCGGGCCTATGACGCACAGGGCTTCCTCGAATATTCCTTCGCGGAAACGGTCGAAGCGATGCACCCCTTCTACGTCATCCGTGCGCTGGGCGGCGTGCTCTTTCTCACTGGCGCCCTGATCATGGTCTACAACTGCTGGATGACCATCAAGGGCCGCGTTCGCGAGAGTGAACCCCTTCCCGCTTCAGCGCCCGCCGGCGCCACACTGCAACCGGCCGAGTGAGGAGCTGGATCATGGCAAAAAAGTTTTCCCACGCAACGATCGAGAAGAATTCGATCCTTCTGCTCGTCCTGACGCTCGTTGTCGTCGCCATCGGTGGCCTCGTTGAAATCGTGCCTACATTCCTGATCAAGAGCACGATCGAGGACGTGAAGGGCGTGCGTCCCTACAGCCCGCTCGAGCTTGCGGGCCGCAACATCTATATCCGCGAAGGCTGCTACAATTGCCATAGCCAGATGGTGCGTTCGCTTCGCTCGGAAGTGGAACGCTACGGGCACTACTCCCTGGCGGCCGAAAGCAAGTACGACCATCCCTTCCAGTGGGGCTCGAAGCGCACGGGCCCCGACCTCGCCCGCGTCGGCGGAAAGTATTCCGATGAGTGGCACAGGCTGCACATGGAAGATCCGCGCGCCGTGGTGCCGGAATCCGTCATGCCGGGCTATCCCTTCCTCGCGCAGACGCCGCTCGACTACCGCAACATCGAAGGCGGGCTGAGGGCGCTTGCCGCGGCGGGCGTGCCCTATTCGGCGGAGGAGATCGAGAACGCCCGCGCCGATCTCGAGGCGCAGGCCACGCTCGATGCCGATACCGAGGGTCTGATGCAGCGGTACCCGAAAGCGGTAGCTCGCGACTTCGACGGTAACCCGAAGATGATTTCCGAGCTCGACGCTCTTGTTGCCTATCTTCAGATGCTCGGCACGCTCGTGGACTTCAACGCCTACGAGAACACCGACTTCACGCAGTAGGAGCACGGCCGTGGATAGCGAGACGACCTATTCGCTGGTGAGAACCTGGTTCGGAACGGGCGGACTGATCCTCATGGTGGTGCTCTTCGCCGTCGTGCTGGCTTATGCCCTCTGGCCCTCGAACAAGAAGAAATTCGACCGCATGGCGAAGCTGCCTCTTGAGGACAAGGAACCCGGGGACAGCGGAAAGAAGGACACGGAGACCGGAGAATGAGCGAGAAGCACAAGGACGAGGTGACCGGCGTCGAGACGACCGGCCATAGCTGGGACGGCATCCGCGAACTCAACAATCCGTTGCCCAAGTGGTGGATCTACACCTTCTATGCGACCTGCATCTGGGCCGCCGTCTACTGGGTGGTGATGCCGGCCTGGCCCTATCTTTCGCTCGACGGCTGGACCTACACCAAGGGTGTGATCGGCTATGAGCAGCGCGACGTCGTAACGGGCGAGATAGAGGCCATCGCCGCAGGCCGCGCCGACACGATGCAGAAGATTGCAACGACACCGCTTCCGGAGATCGCCGCCGATCCCGGCCTCATGGAAGTCGCGCTCGGCGCCGGCCGGGCCGCCTTCGGCGACAACTGCGCGCCTTGCCACGGTTCCGGTGCGCAGGGGTCGAAGGGCTTTCCAAACCTCAATGATGACGAATGGCTCTGGGGCGGAACGCTCGACGACATTCACACGACGCTCCAGCACGGTATCCGTTGGGACGCCGACGACAACACCCGCTTCAACATCATGATGGCCTATGGCCGCGACGGCATTCTGAGCCGCGCCGAAGTGTCGGATGTCGCCGAATATGTCCTGTCGCTGTCGGGTGGCAGTGAAAACGCCGACGCGGTCTCCCGAGGCGCGGATATTTTCCAGAGCCAGTGCGTCGCCTGTCACGGTGAAGCCGGCAAGGGCAATCAGGAACTCGGCGCCCCCGACCTGACAGATGCCATCTGGCTCTATGGCGGCGACAAGACGGACATCGTCGAAACCGTGTCAAACGGACGCAGCGGCGTCATGCCAGCTTGGGGCGAACGCCTTGATGAGGGCACCATCAAGGCACTGACGCTCTACGTGTACACACTGGGCGGCGGCCAGTAGGCACCTCGTCTGCTATTTGGCGGGCGGGGTGCAACGCATCCCGCCCGCCAATATTTTGAGTACCTGAATGACCGAGACCGTTACCAGCCTCGAACGTCTGGCGCAAGAAGCGGCGCAGACGGCGACGCACGGCAATACCGATCCACATGGCGATGAAGGCGAGCGCTACACCGCCGTCAATTCGGAAAAGAACCGGCCGCTTTATGCAAGCCGGATCAAGGTCTATCCCAAGCTCGTGCACGGCACTTTCCGCCGCCTCAAGTGGTTCGTGATGGTCGTGACGCTGGCAATCTACTATGTAACGCCCTGGCTGCGCTGGGACCGGGGCCCCGGACTTCCCGACCAGGCCGTGCTGCTCGATTTCCCTTCACGGCGCTTCTATTTCTTCTTCCTCGAAATCTGGCCGCAGGAATTCTACTACGTCACTGGCCTTCTGATCCTCGCCTCTCTTGGTCTCTTTCTGGTGACGAGCGTTGCGGGCCGCGTATGGTGCGGCTACGCCTGCCCGCAAACGGTCTGGACGGATCTCTTTATCCACGTCGAACGTTTCATCGAAGGCGACCGGGCAAAGCGCATACGTCTCGACAAGTCTCCCTGGAGTGCAGGAAAGCTCGCCCGGAAGTTGGCGAAACATTTCGTATGGCTCCTGATCGCCGTGGCGACAGGTGGTGCCTGGGTCTTCTATTTCGCCGATGCGCCGACACTGGCAGGCGAACTTCTCTCCTTCGAGGCACCGGCCGCCGCCTATCTCTTCATCGGCCTGTTCACGGCGACGACCTATACGCTCGGCGGCATCGCCCGCGAACAGGTCTGCATCTACATGTGCCCATGGCCGCGCATCCAGGGAGCGATGTTCGACGAGGATTCGCTTCTGGTCAGCTACAAGGAGGATCGTGGCGAGACGCGCGGACCGCACAAGAAGGGCACGAGCTGGGAAGGCCGGGGCGACTGTATCGACTGCGGACAATGCGTAGCCGCCTGCCCAATGGGCATCGACATCAGGGACGGCATGCAGCTCGAATGCATCCAGTGTGCACTCTGCATCGATGCTTGCGACGAGATCATGGACCGCGTCGAACGCCCGCGCGGGCTTATTGCCTATGACACGTTCCGCAACCAGGAACGCCGCCGCACCGGCGAGAGCCCGCGTCTCGATATCGTGCGTCCTCGTACCATTCTCTATGCAGCCGCCCTCTTCCTCGTCATCACCATCATGCTTGTCGCGCTCGCCAACCGCTCGACACTCGATGTCAGCGTACTGGCCGACCGCAACCCCCTTTTCGTGACGCTTTCCGACGGTTCAATCCGGAATGGATATCAGGTCAAGATCGTCAACAAGGAGCATTCGGCGCGCACGTACCGGATCTCGCTCGAAGGGCTGGACGGCGCTATACTGACCCGGCCGGCGCTAAGCGGCGAAGACGAAACAATCATCGCCGTGGAAGCAGACAAGCTTGCCAACGCACGCTTCTTCGTCAGTCTGCCGCCCGAACACCTGGACGCGCTCAGCGGCGGCGAAGCGGACATGGCCTTCGTCGTGACCGACATCGAGTCCGGCAAGATAGCGACCAGGACGACAAGTTTCCGTGGACCAAAACAATGAGCACCGGCGAAAGCGACTTCAAACCGTCCACCCGCTTCGGGAAGATCACCGGCCGCCGCGCACTGGGAGGCTTCGTGCTCTTCTTTGCCATTGTTTTCGGGGCAAATGGCCTGATGGTCTACCGGGCCCTGTCCACATTTGACGGCGTGGAAGTCGAAGGAGCTTATCAGAAGGGCCGCGCCTACAACCACGTGATCGAGCGCATGGAAGCGCAGAAGAAGCTCGGCTGGAGTGCGGGCATCGAAACGCGTGTACTCCCCGGACCGGAAACCGGAAAGGGACACAGCACCGTCCTCAGCGTGACATTTGCCGACGCCGAGGGACGGCCTGTTGAAGGTCTGTCGGTGCAGGGTACTTTCTGGCGTCCCGTCGTATCGGGCGAAGACAGTCGCACCATGCTGAGGGAAACCGCGCCGGGCACCTACGAAGGCCTCTTTTCCCTTGCCGGTACCGGCAACTGGCAGGTGCGTATCGCGGCAACCGGTCCCCGGGGCGAAACCTTTGTCGATGAAAAACGTGTTGTTACGCGTGCCTGGGGGAACACATGACCGAGGCCGCGGCAGCGGAAGAACGGCCGGGAATCGATCCTGATCTCTTCGTCCGCCGGGCGCAGGATGGGCAGGCCCGCCTCGATCTCGTCGTGGCCGGCATGCATTGCGCCGGCTGCCTGCGCAAGGTGGAAGGCGCGTTGAAGGATCTTTCAGGCGTTACCTATGCACGCGCCAATCTTTCGACGAAGCGCGTCGCCGTGCGTTGGGACCCGTCGGCGCTGAGGGCTGAAGCCATCGTGCGGAAGCTCGCCGCGACGGGCTTCACCGCCGTTCCCTTCGATCCCAAACTTCTGGGTACGCTGGACGAACGCGAAGGCCGCGCACTACTGAGATCGCTCGGAGTTGCGGGCTTCGCCGCCGCAAACGTCATGCTGGTCTCTGTTTCCGTCTGGTCCGGCCTCGTGACCGACATGGACGAGACAACGCGCAGCTTCTTCCACTGGATATCCGCACTGATTGCGCTTCCGGCGATTGCCTATGCCGGACAACCCTTCTTCCGTTCAGCCTTGAAGGCGCTTCGCGCCGGAACGATGAACATGGACGTGCCGATCGCGCTCGCCGTCATCCTCGCAACGACGATGAGCCTCGTGCAGACGGTCGTTAACGCGCGCCACGTCTATTTCGACGCCAGCGTGACACTTCTGTTCTTCCTGCTGATCGGCCGTTATCTCGACGTACAGGCCCGCGCAAAAGCATGTTCGGCGGCAGAGAACCTGCTTGGTCTGCGCGCCACGGCCGCGACACTACTGGCGCCCGACGGTACGCAGCGTTCCATCGCCGTGGAAAATCTCGAACCCGGCATGCGCGTCCTCGTTGTAGCGGGCGCGCGTATTCCCGCCGACGGCGAAGTGACAAGCGGAACGAGCGAGATCGATACCAGCCTTGTCACCGGCGAAAGCCTTCCCGAAACGGTCAGATCCGGAGCGCCGGTTTTCGCAGGTACGCTCAATCTCGGCGCCCCGCTCGTCGTTACGGTGACGAAGCGCGACGACGACTCGCTCCTCGCCGAGATTGTGCGCCTGATGGAATCGGCCGAACAGGGACGCGCCCGTTATGTGCGGATCGCCGATCGCGCGGCGCGAATCTATTCGCCCGCTGTCCACCTGATGGCACTGGCCACACTTGTCCTCTGGTTCGCGCTCGGCGCACATTGGGAAATCGCGCTGACTCACGCCATCGCCGTCCTGATCATCACCTGCCCCTGTGCGCTTGGCCTTGCCGTGCCGGTGGTGCAGGTCGTTGCGACAGGACGGCTTACCCGGCAGGGCGTACTGGTAAAGGCGCCGGACGGCCTGGAACGACTGGCGCAAGCCGATACCATCGTCTTCGACAAGACCGGCACACTGACGCTGGGCCGCCCGCAGCTCGTCAACAAGGATGAACTCGACCACGCCGATCTCGCCCTGGGCGTCGCGCTCGCATCGTCAAGCCGCCACCCGCTTGCCGCGGCACTGGCAGCACATGGCGGCACGCTGACGCGCCCGGTCCTGAAGGAAGTCATTGAGGTGCCCGGCATGGGGCTCGAAGGCCGCCTCGGCGACGGCACGGTCCGCCTCGGCAACGCCGATTTTACCGGAGCACCAACGAGTTCCTCGCATGCCGGCTCCGAGCTCTGGCTGAAGCGGGGCGATGCCGCCCCCACCTGCTTCCGTTTCGAGGACACGCCCCGCGATGATGCGAAGGAGACGATTGTGGCACTGCGCGCCCGCGGTTTCGCGGTAGAGCTTCTGTCAGGCGATCGTGAACCGGCTGTTCGCAAGCTCGCCGAAGAACTGGGCATAGAAGAGTGGCGCGCCGGCGCGCGGCCGGGGGCCAAGATCGAGCGGCTGGAAGAGCTCGCCGCTGAAGGTCGCAAGGTAGCCATGATCGGCGACGGATTGAACGATGCACCTGCGCTCCGAGCGGCCCATGTGTCGCTCTCTCCAGCCGACGCGGCCGATGTGAGCCAGACAGCCGCAGATTTCATCTTCCAGGGTGCTTTGCTTGCCCCGGTTGTGGAAGCCGTGGACGTCGCCCGGAAGTCGCGACGGCTTGTCTTCGAGAATTTCGGCCTTGCCCTCGCCTACAACGCTGTCGCCGTACCATTGGCGGTCGCGGGCTTCGTGACGCCGCTTATCGCTGCCATCGCCATGTCGAGTTCCTCGATCACGGTGACATTGAACTCGCTACGGCTGAATCTCGCCGGAGTCGGGCGTCGATGAATATCCTGATCTTTCTGGTACCGGCCGCGTTGCTGCTTGGGCTTCTCGGTCTCATCGGCTTTCTGTGGTCTCTGAAGACCGGGCAGTATGATGATCTCGAAGGCGCGGCGGAGCGCATTCTCTTCGACGAGGACGAACCGGAGCAGGACGAGAAGCGGGATTAGGCGTCCGCCACGAGCGCGCGCTGCGCATGCCAGGTCGCATGACCTAGCAGCGGAAAGATTACCGCCAGCCCCAGAAACCACGTCGCGATCCCGAAGGCCGTGAGCAAGGCGACGATCCATGCCCAGAGCAGCATGGTCCAGAAATTCTCACGCACCGCGCGAACGCTCGCGAGCACAGCCGTTACCGCATCGACATCCCGGGCGAGAAGAAGCGGTACGGAAATTGCCGACATCGCAAAGACGGCAAAGGCTATGATGCCGCCCGCTGCAGTGCCGATGACGAGGAGGGCAAGACCGCGCGGGCTGAGAAGCAGAAGCGGCGCGAATTCGGACAGAGGGGGAATACCGACAGGACCGAAGAAGAGCGCGAAAAGCCAGCCCGCGATCTGCAACCAGACGATCATTGCCCCT
This sequence comes from Parvibaculum sp., assembly GCA_017642695.1. Classification (GTDB taxonomy): domain Bacteria; phylum Pseudomonadota; class Alphaproteobacteria; order Parvibaculales; family Parvibaculaceae; genus Parvibaculum. The sequence continues at coordinate 249,310 of JAEPQD010000001.1, forward strand.
GCGAGCATGGCGCCGACAAGCGCGAGCTGCGTCAGGTTGCGGCTCGAAACGAAGAGAACGTCGGCAAGCCGGACCGGTGCACCGTTTTCGAGACGGCGGCTCGCTTCGTAGAGGCCCACGGCGAGCAACGGTCCCAGCAGAAGGAAGCCGGCGGCAAAAACGGGCAGCAGCGCGCTCAAGCCGGAAAGGAAGAGAAAGCCGGCAAGCGAAAGCGAAACGGACAGGAAGACAAACCCATAGGCGAGGCTGATCGCGGGAACGGCGCGAAGATCCGCCCAGCCCGCTTCGAGCCAGCGCCAGGGCTCGTCCGCCCTGATGCGCCGGATGACCGGGGCCGCGCCATCCGCATGAACAACGGCCGAATTATCTGCCAAAACGCCCATCTCCTGCCCCTCCCAAGGCAGCTCAATGCTAGACCGCATAGCCCCCCGCGTCCATGTGGGATTGATGTACGGCCCGCTCGCAAAGACGTGACCTTGAAGTGAAAGGCAATGGCGGGGCTTTCGACCTACATTCCTGACAAGGCCACACGGCGGGGCACGGAGAAGAAGAAAGGAGCCCGGATTTTGAAACGGTATGTTTTCCCGTTCACTCTTGCGCTGATCGCTTTTGCGAGCATCGGCAGCGCAGGCGCCCAGACCTCCGGCAAGGAAGGTACGGCGGTCGCGATCTTCGCTGGCGGCTGCTTCTGGTGCATGGAACCACCCTTCGACAAGACAGAAGGCGTCATCAGCACGACCTCGGGTTATACCGGCGGAACAACGGCGAACCCGAGCTACGAAGAAGTGTCGGCCGGCGGGACTGGCCATATAGAATCCGTGAAGATCGTCTATGATCCGTCAAAGGTGAGTTATGAGGAATTGCTGCATGTCTTCTGGCGGAACATCGACCCCTTCCGCAAGAACGCACAGTTCTGCGACACCGGTTCTCAATACAGCAGCGCGATCTTCTATCTGAACGAAGAGCAGAGGGAACTTGCCGAACGGTCGAAAGCAGAGCTGGAAGATTCCGACCGCTTTTCGCAGCCTATCGTAACCGGGATATTCGCGGCAGCTCCCTTCTACCCTGCCGAGAAGTATCACCAGGATTACTATACGAAGAATCCGAACCGCTACACCTTCTACCGCTGGAGCTGCGGACGCGACGAACGGCTCGAGCAGGTATGGGGCGATGAAGCCGGTGGACATTGAGGAGGATCACATGATGTCACGACGCCTCTTTCTGAGCGGAACGGCGATCGCCAGTGCTCTTGCCGCAACAGGCCTCCTTTCGCGCATCGGAAAAGCCGACGCAGCCGACGGTCAATTCGAGATCGTGAAGAGCGAAGCGGAGTGGAAGAAGCTGCTCACTCCCGAACAGTATTATGTACTGCGCGAAGAAGGCACCGAGCGCGCCGGCACGAGCCCGCTCAACAAGGAGAAGCGCGAGGGCACTTATCACTGCGCTGGTTGCAATCTGGCACTCTTCTCGTCGGAAACGAAATACGAGAGCGGCACAGGCTGGCCGAGCTTCTACGCGCCGCTCGACAACGCGGTCGGTACATCCGAGGACCGCAGCTTCTTCATGACCCGGACGGAAGTGCATTGCCGCCGCTGCGGCGGACATCTAGGCCATGTGTTCGACGATGGGCCGCCGCCGACTGGCAAGCGCTACTGCATGAACGGCGTCGCGATGACCTTCGAGGCAAGCGGAGCAGCGTAGGACGGAGTTATCTGAAAGCATGTAAATCCGATCTACACACCGGAAGAGAAGGAATGGCCCCGCAAAATTGTGGGGCCATAACGCTTGTAAAATATGGAACGCTACGCCGAGTCCCGTGTTCTGAGGGGTAGTTGTACCGACGAACAGGAGGACGATCATGAGACAGCGCATGACAGACAAATCCGGCACCAAGACGGCCGTTCTGACTGGCGCTCTGGCTCTGGGACTTTCGCTTGGCGCGCCGATGGCGAGCGCCGCAGGTGACAGCTCTGCCGACGTGAAGGCGAATGCCGGTACGGAAGCCGAGATGACCGGCTCCATCACGGACGCGGAAAGCGCCGACGCCAAGATGGAAGCGCAGGAGCTTGTGAACGATGCTGTGAACAGCGCGGAGCAGATGAAGAACGACGAGAAGCTTGCCGGTCTGCTCAAGCAGGCAAAGGGCGTCTACCTCGTTCCCGAATTTGGCAAGGCTGCCGCGGTCGTCGGCGGTCAGGGCGGTGCCGGTGTGCTGCTGGTGCGCCAGGACGGCGAGTGGACAGACCCCGCTTTCTATAACTTCGGCGGCATTACGCTCGGCGCGCAGGCCGGTGCGTCCGGCGGCACGGTCGCTTTCCTGCTGATGAGCGACGAAGCCGTCAATGCGTTCAAGACCGGCAACAAGGTTGCGCTGAACGCGGAAGCGGGCTTCACCGTGGTGAACTATTCGAAGGTTGCGGCTGGCACGCTGGGTGAAGCGGATGTGATCGGCTGGTCCGACACGGAAGGCCTCTTCGCCGGCGCCTCGGTTGGCGTGAGCAACATCAACTGGGATGACGACAGCAACCGGTCCTATTACGGCCCGGAAGCTGACCTTTCGGACATCATCGCCGGCAGGGCGCAGAACGACGACGCGGACGAGTTGAAGACGGCCCTTCCCGGGTAACCCTCAACACGTAACGTTGCGAAACGAACGAGGCGGCGCGCCGTGGCTCAGGTCCCGGCGCGCCGTTTCTCTTTCTGCACGGCGTCCTCGAGCGCTCTGAGAAAACGGGAACGGTCCTCCTTCGAGAAGGAGGGGCCGCCGCCCTTCGACTCTCCTGTTTCCCTGAGCTCCCGCATCAGGTCGCGCATGGCGAGCGCCATGCCGATGCTGTCCTGCGTGAACGGACGTCCGTCATGCCCGAGCGCGGCAGCACCCTTTTCGAGCGCCCGGGAAGCGAGAGGAATATCGCCGGTGACGACGATGTCGCCCTCACCCGCTCGCTCAGCGATCCAGTCATCCGCAACATCGGGACCCGACGGCACCACAACCTGCCGCACAAGCGGATGACCGGTCGGTCGCATGCCGCTATTGCTCACGATATGAACCGTGATGCCGTGACGCTCTGCGACCCGCACGACCTCTTCCTTGACGGGGCAGGCATCGGCATCGACATAGATTTCGGTCATGAAAGATCTTCATTCGGATAGCTGCTTTAAGTCGCGGGCGATGATAGCTTGGCGCAGTGAGTAACACTCTCGAAAAATCAGGCACCTCTTCGCCGCGTCCCGTGGCCGCCGTGGTCGGCGGCGGACCCGCCGGACTGATGGCCGCCGAACGGCTGGCACCTCATGCCGAGGTGCATGTTTTCGATGCCATGCCCTCGCTCGGACGGAAATTCCTGCTCGCGGGAAAGTCCGGCCTCAACATCACGCATGGCGAGGCGCTCGAGAGCTTTCTCGTACGCTTCGGCGAGGCACACGCCTTTCTCGAACCGGCGCTCGAGGCTTTCCCGCCACACGCGATCCGTGACTGGGCGGCGGGGCTTGGCATCGAAACCTTCAAGGGGAGCTCGGGACGCATCTTCCCGACCGCGATGAAAGCATCGCCGCTTCTTCGCGCCTGGCTCGCACGGCTTCGCAAGGCGGGCGTTGTGTTTCACGTACGGCACCGCTGGACGGGTTTCACGGACGAAGGTGCGCTCCGTTTCAACACGCCCGAGGGCGAGACGGCCTTTGCCGCAAAGGCGACCGTGCTCGCACTTGGCGGCGCGAGCTGGCCGCGGCTTGGCGCGGATGGAAGCTGGACCCCGCTCCTGAAAGCAAAGGGCGTGAGCGTCGTGCCCCTGAAGCCGGCAAATTGCGGCTTCGACATCGCATGGAGCGACTACATGAAAGAGCGCTTCGCGGGCGCCCCCGTGAAGTCGATCACGCTTTCCTTCGGCCGCACGCAGGTGAAGGGCGATTTCGTGGTCACCTCGACAGGTATTGAAGGAAGCGCCGTCTATGCACTTTCGGCGCCTCTTCGCGATACGCTCCAAGGCGGAGAGAAAGCGAACCTCATTCTCGACCTCGTGCCCGACCGCGACGAGGCGCGCCTCGCGCGCGACCTCGCCGCGCCACGCGGCAAAAGTTCCATGGCTAATCATCTGAGAAGGAAAGCGGGAATCGACGGCGCGAAGGCGGCACTGCTCCGCGAATGCGCGGACGCCGAAGTCTATGCCGATATGGAGAAGCTCGCGCGGGCGATCAAGCATCTCTCGCTACCGATTGAACGCCCGCGTCCCGTCGCGGAGGCGATCAGCGTTGCTGGCGGCATCACGCTCGGCGAACTCGACAACAATTACATGCTCACACAGCTGCCCGGCATCTTCGCTGCCGGCGAGATGCTCGACTGGGAAGCACCGACCGGTGGCTATCTGATCTCGGCCTGCCTTGCGACAGGCCGAGCCGCGGGCGACGGCGCAGCGCGCTTCCTCATGCGTTCTTGACGAGCATGCCGCCGTCGACCGGGATCGCGACGCCATTGAGATAGGAAGAGGCCGGAAGCACGACGCTCAGCGTCACATGCGCGACCTCTTCTGGAAATCCGTAGCGGCGAAGTGGAACGCGGCGCTTCGCGAAGATTTCCTTGTGCTCGTCCGGAATCTCCGCAGTGATGCCGGTGCGGATCGGTCCTGGGCAGATGCAGTTGACGGTAACGCCTTCCCGGCCGAGTTCGACGGCAAGCGCGCGGGTGAGACCAATGACGCCATGCTTCGCGGCGACATAGGGCGAGTTGCCAGGCGTTGCGCCAAAGCCTTCGGTGGAGGCGACATTGACGACGCGACCTTCACCCGACTTCTTGAGCGCAGGCAGGGCTGCGCGAACAAAGCGCATATGCGCCGTCAGCATCACGTCGAGTGCCAGCGTCCAGGTCTTCTCGTACTCGGGTTCGCCGATGCCGTGAAAAGTCGCAAGCCCCGCATTATTTACGAGAATGTCGAGCCCGCCGAAACGTGCCTCTACCTCCTTCACGACACGGATGATGCCGTCGCCATCCGCGACATCGAGCGCCCAGCCTTCCGCCTCGCCACCTTCAGCCTTGATCTCGGCAACAACTGCATCGACCCGGTCCTGCTTGAGATCAAGGACCGCAACCTTTGCGCCTTCACCGGCAAAGATGTGAGCGGTGGCGCGGCCCATGCCGCTTGCCGCGCCCGTGACGAGCGCGACCTTGCCTGCGATCGAACGGCTGAGTTTCCTGACCGGCTCCATTGGCCTCTCCCCTGTTCAGCGTTTCCATTGGAGAGAGAGAGTAACGAAAGGAGACGGTCGGCGCGAGATTGAACGGAAACGGCTCTCGTCAGTTCAAGGGACGTAGCGGAAAGCTGGAGACGGAGATGACGATCACCCTCGGACGCGCGATTGCGCTGGCGGCGGAAGCTCATGCAGATGAACTCGACCGAAAGACCGGCGAGGCCTATATGCTCCATGTCATGCGGGTGACGCTCGCCGTGACCGGCGAGAGGGAGCGGATCGTCGCCGCGCTGCATGACGTCGTTGAGCATGTCGATGGCTGGACCTTCGACAGGCTACGCAAATGCGGCGTTGCCGACGACATTATCGAGGCGGTCGACGCGCTGACGCGGCGGCACGGCGAAGGCCATCTCGATTTCGCGAGACGAGCCGCCGCCAATCCGCTCGCCCGGCCGGTCAAGATCGCCGACCTGACCGACAATCTGAACGCGACACTCAGGACAAGTGCGGCCGGCGAGCGAGAAGAAGGAACGAGGAGATATCGCGACGCGTTAAGAGTGATCGGCGTCCGGGAAGCCTAGCCGACAGTTATGTTCTGAAGTGAGCCTAGCAGCCCGAAGACCTGCAACAGCCAGATCACAACCGCGATCACGACCACAGCATTGAGGATGGTCTTTATCTTGGAATCCATCGGAATGTAGGTGTTGACCAGCCAGAGCAGGACACCAATCACGATGAGGACGAGAACCAGATTGAGTAGGGGCATGAAGTTTCCCTCCAGGGCAGCCTGCCTGGACACGCAAAAAGCGGGTCCAAAAGCCGCACAATTGTACGGCACACAGAACGATAACGCTGGAATGCAGGAATGTTTCCCGCTCTGCCCTGGAAAAGGCTGCCGACGTCTTAATCCAGCGTGAAGGCGAGCTTCAGCTTCACCTGGTAGTGGCTGACCTTGCCGCCTTCGACATGCCCGCGTGTCTCGATCACTTCGAACCATCTGAGTTCGCGAAGCGTCTTGCTCGCCTTTTCGACGGCGTTCTCGATGGCGCCCTCGATGCCCTTGGGCGATGACCCGACGACTTCGATAACCCTGTAGACATGCTCCGACATGGTCTTTCCTCCACTCTCTGCTGCGCTTTCGATGAAAATGGAGCGAAGAGCGCATCCGGCAAGGGTAGGCAGGAGATGGTTTGCACGAAATCATGGCCATTCGCTCCCGGGTTTGGCAGACTGAGGAAGCGCCCCGCGAAGAACGGCGGCAAGCCACGAAAGGGAGCCGAATGAACCGCGACAAGCGTTCGCTCTTATTTGTCCTTCTGGCGATATGTGGCGCGATTCTGCCGATGATCGGACAGGCGCAGGATGAAGCCGCACCAGCAGATACGCCGCTGGCGCTCGTCTCAACGGTGAAAGGCGCCATCGGTCCTGCGACGTCTCGCCAGATAGGCGACGCGATTGCCGTCGCTGTCGAACGCAACGCCGACGTTCTTGTCCTGAGGATCGACACACCCGGCGGTCTCGTGACATCCACGCGCGATATCGTGAGCGACATCCTGGCCTCTGAGGTTCCCGTCGCCGGTTATGTCTGGCCGGGTGGTGGGCACGCGGCAAGCGCCGGCACTTACATCATCTACGCAACCGGGGTCGCCGCCATGGCGCCGGGGACGAACCTTGGTGCCGCAACCCCCGTATCGATGGGCGGTATGCCCGGAAGCCCGCAACAGCCTGACAAGCCGAGCGGAAGCGGCGACGGCAAGGACGATAAAACGGTGCCGTCAAACGAGGAAGCGCTGTCAAAGAAGGCGACAAACGACGCCGTCGCGCTCATCAGATCGCTCGCCGAAACGCATGGCCGCAATGCCGATTGGGCGGAAGAAGCGGTACGCGAAGGCGTAAGCCTCGGTGCAAAGGAAGCACAAGAAGCGGGCGTCGTTGAAATCGTTGCACGCGATCTCACCGATCTTCTTGCCCAGATGGACGGGCGCGAGGTCGTGGCGGGAACCGGCACGACGACACTGAGAACCGCAGACGCGCGCATTGAACATGTCGAAGCCGGCTTCATGACGCAGCTCCTCGCGGTGATCGGCAATCCGAATGTCGCCTTTCTGCTCATGATGATCGGCGTCTACGGCATCATTTTCGAACTGTCGAATCCCGGCAGCTTCGGCCCCGGCATTCTCGGCGCGATTTGCCTGCTGCTCGGGCTTTATGCGCTGAACCAGCTGCCCCTCGACTATGCGGGGGTCGCACTGATCGTACTCGGGCTCGTGCTCATGGCGGTGGAAGCCTTCACCCCAACCTTCGGTGTTGCTGGTTTCGGAGGGCTCGTTTCCTTTGTCTTCGGCGCGGCGATGCTGATCGACAGCGACAATCCCGAGTTCCAGATATCATGGGTGACGATCGCCGGCACGGCGGCGGCAAGCGCCGCACTATTGATATTCCTCATCGGCTACACACTGCGCGCGATGCGCAAACCTGTCGCGACGGGTGTCGAGGAAATGGAGGGCGCGGAAGCACGCGTCCTCGAATGGGCGAACGGTGAAGGTTATGTCCATATTCACGGCGAGCGCTGGCGTGCGCGCGGCCCCGCCGAGCTTGCGCCTCAATCGATTGTTCGCGTCGAGAAGATGGACGGACTGACGCTCGTCGTGAGCTGACGCCGGTCGTCTCGGATCACGTATCAGGAAGGAAGGCCCATCATGGGTGGTTTGGCGATTTATATTCTTCTGGCGGTCCTTTTGATCGCCTTCTTCATTTCCGCGATCAACATCCTGCGCGAATACGAACGCGGCGTCGTCTTCACGCTCGGACGTTTCACGCGCATAACAGGACCTGGCTTCATCATCATCATCCCTGTGATCCAGCAGATGGTGCGTGTGGACCTTCGCACTTTCGTGGAGGACGTGCCGACTCAGGACGTGATCTCGCGCGACAACGTCTCGGTGAAGGTGAATGCAGTGCTCTACTTCCGCATCGTCGACCCGGAAAAGGCGATCCTGAATGTCGAGAACTACATGGAAGCAACAAGTCAGCTCGCCCAGACGACACTCCGCTCCGTACTCGGCAAGCATGAACTCGACGAGATGCTGGCGGAGCGCGACAAGCTCAATGCGGACATTCAGACGATCCTGGACGAGCAGACCGATGCCTGGGGCATCAAGGTCGCCAATGTCGAGATCAAGCATGTCGATATCGACGAGAGCATGGTGCGCGCCATCGCCCAGCAGGCCGAAGCCGAGCGCTTCCGCCGCGCCAAGATCATCAACGCCGAAGGCGAGCAGCAGGCGGCGGAGAAGCTGGTGGAAGCCGGCCGCATCCTGGCGGGCGATCCGCGCGCGATGCAGCTGCGCTATTTCGCGGCGCTGCACGACATCGCCGGCAACAAGACCAACACCATCGTCTTCCCGCTGCCGATGGACCTGATCGAGGCGATCCGGCTGCCCGCGAAGGAGTGAGGCGGCGTGGCGGCAAGCGGGCCTATTCGCCACCGAGGGCCGCCCCCAGCGCTTCCGGCGTGAGCATCTGCACCGTTTCGCCGGAACCGAGGCGGATGCGCCAGATTGTCCAGTTCGTTTACCGCTCGTCAGCGCCCCCGATCCGTGCCGAAAATTCCCTGGGGCGGGGTTTTTGTCGTTCGCGCCAAGGGTTGCATTCCCGGCAGAAGATGATAGTTTTTAATTGTAATAATTCTAAAGTGAGTTCGCCCAGGCAACGAAAAGGACAAACCAATGAACACGTCCACAAGCGGCAAATGTCCGGTGATGCATGGTTCGATGACCACCGCCGAACGCTCGGTGACGGAATGGTGGCCCAATGCGCTGAACCTCGACATCCTTCATCAGCATGACACCAAGCCCAACCCCATGGGCAAGGACTTCGATTATCGCAAAGAGCTGAAGAAGCTCGACGTGGCGGCGCTGAAGAAGGACCTCCGCGCCCTGATGACCGACAGCCAGGACTGGTGGCCGGCCGACTGGGGCCATTATGGCGGCCTCATGATCCGCATGGCCTGGCACGCGGCGGGCTCCTACCGCCTGTTCGACGGCCGCGGCGGCGGCGGCACCGGCAACCAGCGCTTCGCGCCCCTCAACTCCTGGCCGGACAACGGCAATCTCGACAAGGCGCGGCGTCTCCTCTGGCCGATCAAGAAGAAGTACGGCAACAAGGTGAGCTGGGCCGACCTCATGATCCTCGCAGGCAACGTCGCCTATGAATCCATGGGGCTGAAGACCTTCGGCTTCGCCTTCGGACGCGAGGACATCTGGCATCCGGAGAAGGACGTCTACTGGGGCTCCGAGAAGGAATGGCTGGCCGAGAGCGTGCTGCGCTATGCGAACGAGGAAGATCCGGATTCGCTCGAAGCGCCGCTCGGCGCCGTCCATATGGGCCTGATCTACGTCAATCCGCAGGGCCGCGACGGCAAACCCGACCCGATGAAGTCCGCGCATGACGTGCGCGTGACCTTCAAGCGCATGGCGATGAACGACGAGGAAACCGCGGCGCTCACCGCCGGCGGCCACACCGTCGGCAAGGCCCACGGCAACGGCCTCGAATCCAATCTGAGCCCCGCGCCCGAGGCCGCCGAGATCGAGGAGCAGGGCTTCGGCTGGGTGAACCACAAGACCCGGGGCATCGGCCGCGACACGGTGACGAGCGGCCTCGAAGGCGCCTGGACGAGCAAGCCCACCATCTTCGACATGGGCTATTTCGACATGCTGTTCGGCCATGAATGGGAACTCAAGAAGAGCCCCGCCGGTGCCTGGCAGTGGCAGCCCGTCGACATCAAGGAAGAGGACATGCCGGTCGATGTGGAGGACCCCTCGATCCGCCGCATGCCGATCATGACCGATGCCGACATGGCGATGAAGATGGACCCGGCTTACCGCGAGATCTGCGAGCGGTTCCGCAAGGACCCGGAATACTTCAAGGACACCTTCGCGCGCGCCTGGTTCAAGCTCACCCATCGCGACATGGGCCCGAAGGCGCGCTATGTCGGACCGGAAGTGCCGAAGGAAGACCTGATCTGGCAGGACCCGATCCCCGCCGGAAAGACGGACTACGACGTCAAGGCCGTAAAGGCGAAGATCGCAAAGAGCGGCCTCACCGTCGCCGAGATGGTGGCGACCGCCTGGGACAGCGCGCGCACCTATCGCGGCTCCGACATGCGCGGCGGCGCGAACGGCGCCCGCATCCGGCTTGCGCCCCAGAAGGACTGGGAGGCAAACGAACCGGCACGCCTGCAAAAGGTACTCTCGGTGCTGGAGCCGATCGCGAAGAAGGAGGGCGCAAGCCTTGCCGACGTCATTGTGCTGGCGGGCAATCTCGGCGTCGAACAGGCGGCGAAGGCGGCCGGCATCAAGATCGAGGTGCCCTTCGCACCGGGACGCGGCGACGCGACCGACGCGCAGACGGACGCGGACTCTTTCGAGGCGCTCGAACCACTCTCCGACGCCTACCGCAACTTCCTGAAGCGGGATTACGACATTCCCGCCGAAGAGCTGATGCTGGACCGCACGCAGCTTCTCGGCCTCACCGCACACGAGATGACGGTGCTTGTCGGCGGCATGCGCGTGATGGGCACCAATCATGGCGGCACGAAGCACGGCGTCCTCACCGAGAGGGAAGGCGCGCTGACGAACGACTTCTTCGTCAACCTGACCGACATGGCCTACAAGTGGGAGCCGAAGGAAAAGAACCTCTACGAACTGCGCGACCGCAAGACCGGCGCGGTGAAGTGGACGGCGACCCGCGTCGACCTCGTCTTCGGCTCGAACTCGATCCTCCGTGCCTATGCGGAAGTCTATGCGCAGGACGATGCGAAGGAAAAGTTCGTGAAGGACTTCGTGGCGGCCTGGGTGAAGGTCATGGAGGCCGACCGCTTCGACGTGAAGAAGTAACGCCGAAAGTCAGACCCGAGACAAAGACGCCGCCTCCGGATCGTCCGGGGGCGGCGTTTTTTGTTGGGATCATCTACAGAACAACTTGCATCTACGGTGCAGGGAACGTTCCAGCCGGAAGCGCTTCCTCCTCGACCCACGCAATGGATTTCGGCCTTTCGCCATTCGTCGCGATGAACTCCTTCACGGCCTTCCAGGCATCCTCATAAGAAATGAACAAGCCGACCGGCAAGAGCGTGTCGTGGAGGCTCCGCACATGCTCGTCGAGACGCGAAAGGTCCCCCGTCGAGTAGAATGTCTCGTCGTGGCCGCCACCCTTCTTTCGATAAGTGAGTTGCACACCCAGTTCCGGATGTCCCCACATATCGAGATGAATTGCGATACGGCGCCGGTCAGTCGGCTCGAAATGGCCGGTGCCGTCGACGCCTTCCACTGTCAGACCAGCACTATCGTTGCGCGTCTCGAAGAACCACCGCTTTCCGGAAGGCGCAAGAAAATAGGGCTCCATCTCCGCCAGCCCAGGCCACCCCTCGCGAAAACGCGAGGCAAAATAGCTGTGCTTTCTCATGGCCCCTACCACTCCCAAAAGCCATTATGCATGGTCCGCTTCGCACCGTTTGGCCCGGCAAACGCAACGGCCGGATTGCCCAACTCCAATCCGAGCGCAGGAACTAAAAAGAACATGACAGGAAGAATGAACTTCCTACCTGCCGGCGCAACATATCTGTCCGATTTCATCGGTGCGGATGAGGAGGCGGCTCTGGTGCGGGCGCTCGACGACGGCGTGTGGAGCGCGGAGCTCAGGCGCCGCGTCCAGCATTTCGGATACCGCTACGACTACACGGCAAGGACGGTGACGGCGGACGCCTATATCGGCGAGCTACCGGATTGGGCAACGCCGGTCTGCCGCAAACTTCGCGCGGAAGCAGATTTCGGTTCGGGTCCCGACCAGGCGATCGCGAACGAATATCTGCCCGGACAGGGGATCAGCGCGCATGTCGATTGCGTGCCGTGCTTCTCGGAAAGGATCGCCTCGCTCAGCCTGCTTTCATCCTGCGAGATGATCTTCCGGAACAAGAAAAAGGGAGAAAGACTGTCTGCAATCCTTGAGCCGCGCTCGCTGCTGATCCTGAGCGGCGAAGCGCGCTATGAATGGACACACGAGATTCCGGCGCGGAAATCCGACGAGGTGAACGGCGTGAAGCAAGCGCGCGGCCGACGGATATCCCTGACCTTCCGGACCGTCACACCCGCTTGAAGATCAGCGAGGTGTTGACGCCGCCAAAGGCGAAGTTGTTGGACATGGCGAATTCGGTGTCGAGGGCGCGGAAGGAGCCGGTGATGTAGTCGAGCTCGCCGCATTTCTCGTCGACATTCTTCAGGTTCACGTTTGGCGCGAAGCGCTTTTCGCGCATCATCTCGATGGTGAGCCAGGCCTCGATGGCGCCGCAGGCGCCGAGCGTGTGGCCAAAATAGCCCTTCAGCGAATGGATCGGCGCCATGGGCCCGAGGACGCGCGAGGTAGCGATGCTTTCGGCAATGTCGCCCTGAATGGTCGCCGTGCCGTGGCCGGAGACGAAGCCGATAGCTTCCGCCGGGAGCCCCGCGTCGCGGAGCGCGAGGTTCAAGGCTTCGCCCATCGTCTCCGATTTCGGATCGGTGACGTGGGAGCCGTCCATGTTGGTGCCGAAGCCCGCGATCTCCGCATAGATGGTCGCGCCGCGCGCCAGCGCATGTTCGCGTTCTTCGAGAATGAGCGCCGCCCCGCCCTCCCCGATCACGAGGCCGTCGCGGTCGCGGTCGTAAGGACGCGGCGCCGTGTTCGGCGCGTCGTTGCGGCAGCTCGTCGCGAACAGCGTGTCGAAAACGATCGCCATGGTGGGGCAGAGTTCTTCCGCGCCGCCCGCGATCATCACATCGGCATGCCCGTAGCGGATCGCTTCGCAGGAATAGCCCACCGCCTGCGAGCCCGACGTGCAGGCGGAGGACGTGGTGATGACGCGGCCCTGAAGGCCGAAGAAGATGCCGATGTTCACCGCCGCCGTGTGGCTCATCATCTTGATGTAGCTCATGGCGGAAAGGCCGGTCGCCTCGCCTGTATCCATGAAATGGACGAAACCCTTGGTGGGCTCGGTCGAACCGTAGGACGAACCGAAGGCGACGCCCGTGCGACCGGAGGTGAGGATCGGATCGCCGAGAAGGCCCGCATGTTCGAGCGCGCGTTCCGCCGAGCGCACGCCGATGGCGGCGACGCGGCCCATGGATCGCATCTTCTTGCGCGGATAGACCTTTTCATGTTCGAACTGGAGCGACGGTGCGCCGAGCCGCGTCCTGAGGTCGCCGAGCTTGTCCCAGTCCTCGATGTAGCGCACGCCGGTCCGCCCGGCTTCCATGCCGGCGGAAATCTCGTCCCATGTATCGCCGAGCGGCGTTACCCCCGCCATGCCCGTGACAACGACACGGCGCATCAGCACATCCCCCCGTTCACCGAAATCACCTGCCTCGTCATGTAGGATGCCTCGTCCGACAGGATGAAGGCAACGATGCCGGAAATCTCGTCCGGCTTTCCGAGGCGTTGCATCGGGATCATCTTGAGGATCTCGTCGACCGGGGCTTCCTCGATCATCGCCGTCTCGATGACGCCGGGCGCGACGCAATTGACCGTGATCTTCCGCGTCGCGAGCTCGACGGCGAGCGCCTTGGTCGCGCCGATGATGCCGGCCTTGGCCGCGCTGTAGTTGACCTGGCCGCGATTGCCGGTGATACCGGAAACGGAGGAGATGGTGACGATGCGCCCGCCGTCGCGACGGCGGATCATCGGCATGACGAGTGGATGGACGACGTTGAAGAAGCCGCCGAGATTGGTGTCGAGAACATCGTCCCAGTCCTCGCCGGTGAGGGCGGGAAAGGCATTGTCGCGCGCTATCCCTGCATTGAGGACGACGCCCCAATAGGGCCCGTGCGCCTCGATGTCCGCTTCGAGCGCGGCAAGCGCGGCATCGCGATCCGAAACGTCGAAGCCAAGAATGCGGGCGCTGCCGCCTTCGCTCTCGATTGTGCGCCGCGTTTCTTCCGCGCCCGCTTCGTCGCCCCCGTAGTGAACGGTGACGGGAAAGCCGTCGCGCGCGATGCGGACCGCAATCGCGCGGCCGATGCCCTTGCTCGCGCCGGTGACGAGGACGGGACGCGGCTTCGCCTCGCTCATCGCGCCACCCCCGCGAGATTGCCGAGCCCGCCGCTTTCCGGACGGTAGACATTGATGGAAGCGCGCGCCCGCTCCTCGTTCGCGACGGTGATGACGCCATCGAATGCGGCCATGCCGTTATCGTTGAAGGTCATGTCGACGCGGATGCGAAGCGTCTCGCCCGCCTCGAACCAGGGACGCGAGGCCTCGAAGCGGCGCGTGCCGAGCAGGAAGCCGATCTCCGGCGGCTTGCCGGTGCGCCGCCGCTCGACGCCGTCATAGGCAGCGATGGTCTGCGCCATGTATTCGAGGCCGACATAGGCGGGCACGCCGCGCCCCTCGCGATAGAAGGTCGAGCCTTCATCAATCGCGACTTCGGAAACGGCATGGGTTTCCGATGCTTCGGTGAGACGGCCGATGAGCAGCATGGTGCCGCTGTGGCGGACAAGCTCTCCGGCCGCCGGAAGGGTCGCGCTTGTTTCCGTCACGGCGCTACTCCCGCGCCAGGATGAGCGCCATGTTGTTCCCGCCGAAGGCATAGGAACAGCTCATCATGTAGCGACCTTCGACGCGCTCGCCGGTGTCGCCAGTGAGACGGAGCGCGGGAAGGTCGGGGTCGGCCTCGCCGTCCCAGATATGCGGCGGCGCGAGACGGCGCTGAAGCGCCATGGCGATGAAGGCCGCCTCGCCCGATCCCGCCGCGCCGAGCATGTGGCCGGTGAGCGACTTCGTCGAACTGCAGGGCGTGTCATCGCCGAAGAGGCGGTACGTCACCTGCGCTTCCATCGCGTCATTGAGGCGCGTCGCCGTGCCATGAAGATTGATATAGGCGATGTCGTCCGCGCCGATGCCCGCATGGGCGAGCGCTTCGCCGATGGCGAGCGACGCGCCTCCGCCTTCCGGATCCGGCGCGCTCAGATGATGCGCGTCGGAGCTTTCACCCCAGCCCGCGATGCGGACTTCAGACGTTTCCCGCGTCAGCAGAAAGAGCGCGCCACCATCGCCGATATTGATGCCGTCTCGGTTGACGCTGAAGGGATTGCAGCGCGCCGCGGAAACGGAATCGAGAACGGAGAAACCGTTGAGCGTGAGACCGCATAGCGTATCGACACCGCCCGTCACCACAGCATCGCAGAGTCCCGTCTGGATGAGCCGGGCCGCACTGACCATCGCCTTGACGCCGGACGTGCAGGCAGTCGAGACCGAATAGCACGGACCGTCAATCCCAACCGCGGCGGCAACAAAGGCGGAAGGATCGCCAAGTTCGTGGCGCGGAAACCGGAAATCGTTCGGCCAGACGCCATCGGCGAGACGGCGCGGCAATGCGCTTTCCCAGCTTTCAATCCCCGATGTGCTGGTGCCGATGACGACACCGAGACGCGACGGCCCGAAACGCGCGCGAGCTTCTAGGATCGCGGGCAGGAGCGGAAGCAGGCAGTGATGAACGAGCCTGTTGTTCCGGCTTTCCCATTCGCCGAGAGACGCGGGAAGCGAATCCGGCTCGGCGCGCAGACGGCCGACGGGCGGCGTGCGGCCATCGCTGAGGGTCACAGTCTGTTCGAGACCGGACCGGTCGCCCGCAAACAGCGCATCGGCCACGCCGTCCCAATCGGAACCGAGGGCGTTGGCGGCGGAAGCGCCGGCTATGTAGACGGATGTGCCGGTCATTGCGGGCTCGCCGAATGGCTGGTGATGAGAAGCTCGTAATCGTAGACGAAATTGACGAGCCGCGCCTCCCCTTCCCAAGGGTTGCCGCCGGGCCGCACTGCCTCGACCAGCAATTCGCCATTGCGGAAAACTCGGCGCGCGCCGCTACCCGACACGACAAGATCGCCACCGGAAACGGCTTTGCGGAGTGCCGCCTCTTCCGCATAGACGAACATGAAGTCGGCAAGAATCCGCTCCGCGTCGAGAGCTGCGGGGACGACACCCCGGCGAACGACCAGCGCGCCTTCATGCCACTCGATCGTCATGAGTTGTGGCCCGGATAGAACTGTCATCGCAAGAACGAAACGGGCAGAAGAAGTTTCGATGTTGGCCTGGAAACGGTCGCGCCGGGAGGCGTAATTCGCCTCGACCAGTTGGGTGGCCGCAACGCCCGGGCCGAAAGGTTGAGCCTCCGGGAGTGTGAGGAACACGCCGGGCGCAAGTTCCTCGCGCACCGGCAAGGCATCCTGCGTTCCGACACAGCCGGAAAGGACAATCACACCCAGAAGAGCAACCAGACTTATCCGCACAACTCTTCCACCATACTGAGATACTTCTGCGGATTGCGGACGAAGGGATTCTGCTCGTCCCATGCATAACCCGCAAGAACGGACGTGATCATCGCCTTGACCTGGCCGGCATTTGCGGCGGGCTGGTTGAAGATGATTTTCTGTAGCGTGCCGTCATACCAGCCACTGACATAAGCGCGGAAAGTTTCGACGCCACGGCTGAGCGGCGCGGCGAACTCCGCGTCCCAGTCCGGCGCCTCGCCGCGCAGATGACGGATCAGCGCATGCGAGGCGAGCAATGCGGATTTGAGCGCGATGGTGACGCCGGAGGAGAAGACCGGGTCGAGAAATTCTCCCGCATTTCCCAGCAGCGCATAGCCCTCGCCCGTGAGCGAACTCACGCGCGCCGCATAGCCGGAAATTTCGCCGACATCGCGCACTCTCTTCGCGTTCACCAGAAGCTCGGACATGAGGCCCGATTCCGCGACCAGCGCGGAAAGCTGCTCTTCGCGCGTCGCGCCATAGGGAGTGATATGCTCTGGCGCGCCGACCGCACCGATGGAACACAATCCATCCGCCAGCGGAATGAGCCAGTACCAGATCTGGCTGTTGTGCGGATTGACGGTGATGAGGATCTTGTTGCGGTCATAGGCCGAGGGCGGAATGTTGTCCTCGACATGGGTGAAGATCGACATGCGGTTCGGAAAGCCCGTCGGCGATTCGAGATCGAGAAGCCGCGCAAGCACCCGGCCAAAGCCGCTGGCATCGAGAACGAAACGCGCCGTGACCTCGCGCTCGGTGCCTGCTTCGTCCCGGACGGTGAGGCTCGGCGTTTCGGAGTGCGGGCGCATGGCGGTCACCGTCTGCCCGAACAGGATCTTCGCGCCCTTGCGTTCCGCACCGCGCGCGAGCAGCTCGTCGAACTTGTCGCGCCGTACCTGATAGGTCGTGCCCCAGCCTTCGGCGCTCTTCGCGCGAAAATCGAAACGCTCTTCCTTGTCGCCCAGACGGAAGATCGCGCCGTTCTTGTGCTGGAAGCCTGCCTCGACCACATCGCGCAGGAGATCTGCTTCCGCGAGCCACTCCATCGCCTGCGGCAACAGGCTCTCGCCGATCGAGAAGCGCGGGAAATGCGCGCGTTCGAGAACCTCGACCTCGAACCCGGCACTCGCCAGAAGCGCGGCCGCGACCGATCCCGCGGGACCGGCACCTATAATCACAACGTCAGGCATCACACCCCATCCCCAACATCAACCACGCGGGTCTCCGCCGCGCGCGAGCGGCGAAAGGACAAGCGACAGGAATATCCCCACGGCTACGGTGACGCCGAAACTCCTCACGGGCAAGACCGAACTGAAACCGAGCATTCCGACCGATATGCAGGTCATGAGCGCGGCAAGCACGATGCCGGCGCGCGTCCAGCGGCTGTCAGGATGTGAGGGCTCACGCTGAAAGATCGCATAATCGACGCCCGCTCCGACGACAAGAAAGAGACCCATAGCCGAAAAGAAGGAGAATGGAAGACCGAGCGCCATGACAAGGGGCGGTGTGGCGAGTGTCGCAAGGAGCGCGGGAAGAAGCGCGCGAAGGACAGGGAGACGCCTTTCGAGCAACAGAAGCAGAAGACCCGTGGCGAGGAGCGCACCCGCGACGGCGAGCGTCGCAATGCGGCGATACTCCGCAAAGAGACCCGAATAGAGCGAGGCCGGCTCAACAAGGACCCAAGGTGCGGGCCTACCCGCGCCCATATCGGGCAGCGCGATGGCGCGCTTCGCCGGCAGGATGGACCAAGCGGTTCCCTCCGTTTCGCCACGGAGCGAGGCCGCCATGACAGGGAGGTTAACCACGTCGCCGGCTTCCTCCCGGTAGGCGCCGGGAGCGGAACCGAGAACATCCGCAAGCGCCCCGAGATGAGGACCGAGGAGGCGCGAGCTGATGAACGCCTCCGTTTCCCGCTTGCGCTCCGCGGAAGGGTCGATGCGGCTCGCGGCGAAGGCGATGGCGTCCCGCTCCCCGGGCGGCAGGGCGGCAAGCAATGCTTCCTCGTTCCGAACCGCCTCCGCCGGGGACGACCCACGCACAAGAACGAAGGACGTGGACGGCGCGAAGCCGGTGAGGCCGCGCAGATGCGTCTCTTCCGCGGCAAGAACCGGCGAGGGCTCCTGCAGCCCGCGCACATCGTCGAGAACCGGGCCGTAGCGCCAACCGAGAAAAGCGAGGAGGAGAGCGAGAGCGGCTACGCTCATGACGACAGTCAGGCGCACATGGCGGGAGAGAAGCGCATCCGCGTGTTGTGCGATACGGAGAGCGCCGGGCCCCGTCCCGATGCTGCGGCCCTCGAGATAAGGCACGAGCCAGAGCGTTCCCGCCCAGGCCATCGCAAGCCCCGACATCCCGAAAAGCGCAACCTGCTGGAAGGCCGGCACCGGAAAGACGAGGAGCGCCGCGAAGGCGCCCGCCGAGGTGAGCATGCCAAGCGTGAGCGGACGGAAGAGCCGGGCGCGCCGTTCCTCCGGCGTGCCGGGCGCCGCGCCGAGACCGGTGACGAGGTAGTAGGTCGTGTAATCGACGACCATGCCGATCAGCGCCGCCCCGAAGACGAGCGCCATCACGTGAATGGTACCGAAGACGGCGAGCACGACGGCGAGGCCCGTCGCGAGCGCCGAGGCGACCATGCAGAGCGCGAGCACCGGCGCGCGGAAGGAACGGAACGTCGTCCAGTAGAGAAGAAGAAGCATGCACAGCGTGACGCCGCCGATGAGCGCGACTTCGAAGCGCGCCTGCGCCGCGCCATGCGCCGCATGGAAGAGCGCGCCGCCCCGGGAGAGCGACAGGCCGCGCTCTTCCCAGATGTCACGCCAGCTCTCGACGGTGCGGACGACATCGTCCTGAACGTCGAGCCGGTAGACCGACCCTTCGATCGTTCCCGACAATATTTCCGCGCCGGAGGCGGATGCCGTGACGCCGGGGATGATGCAACCGAGGAGACGGTTCGTGAGGAGAAGCGGGTCCCTGGCTGCGAGCCCGCCGAAACCGACGCTCGCCGGTCCATACCACTGGCGGAGCGCTTCCTCCGCGATCACGCCGCCCTCGCCCACTTCGATCGTTTCGCGGTCCTCCTCGCAGAGAAGCGAGGTGCGGTGAGCGAACAGCCAGCGCCAGAGCGCTTCCCCTTCGTCGTCCAGGGTATGGAACCGGCCTGTCGCGACGAGCGCCTCGGAAAGTTCGGCACGGGCCGCCTGCCGATCTCCGGCGCTTCCGCCTTCGATGGCGAAGACGACGCGATTGGAAGCAGCGTTGCTCGCCCGGCGCACGGCATCGGCAAGAACGGGGTCATGTGTGTCGGCGGGCAGCAGCGAAAGAATGTCGGTGTCGACCGAACCGGAAAGGCGTGAAATGGAAAACGACAGCGCGGCCAGAATGCCGAGAACGACAAGAAGCGCCGGCCAGCGGGGAAGCGTCATGACGCGTCTTCGGTTGCCGGAAAGGTGACGATGTGACGGTCTCCGCCCTCGGACCCGATCTCGATGCGCTCGACATCCTCGCAGCCGGTTACCTCGATCAATCCGACCGCCCGCTTCATGCGTTCATTGCGCGGCGCAAGCAGAACCTGCCAGTCGCCATTGTCGAGCTTCGCCGGTTCGGAGACCTCGAAGAGCGTCGACAGCTCTTCCCAGTTTCCGCGCATCAGGGCCGCCGCAGAGCGCGCGACGGCACTGCCAAGCTCCCCTGTCCCCGTGGCGACCGGACGCGTCGCCTCGCCGTCGACGGATTCGGTGATGCCGTCCGGAGCAATGACCGTCTCGACATCGAAGGGTTCGGTCATGTGCCAGACGATACGGTTTTCATCGGCCGTCAGCCTGCCGCGGGACAGCAGCGGCTTCGACATGCCCTCGATATGACGTTCCTGCGTAAAGGCCCGGTCAACCTCGCCAACCTTGATATCCTTTGGAGAAGGACAGGCGGCAGCCGATACCGCGGAAGGCAGGACGGCGGCGGACAGCACCAGCAGCGCGGCGAGCTTCATGACCCGAGCCAGGGAGCGAGTTTCTCGCGCAGGATGGGTGGCGTTTCCCATTGCATTTCCTTTGTCTCAATGTCGAGCGCGACATGGACGGTGTGTCCGCGCGTGACCTTGCGCCCCGTCTCAGGGTCGACGATCAGATAGTCAATTTTGAGGCGGTTTTCCCACTCGATGATACCCGCCCGGACTTCCGCCCTCTGACCGAGTTCCAGCGTCCTGTAATAGCGGATATGCATGTCGATGACCGGCCAAGCATATCCCGACGCCTTCATGGCATTGTAGCCGTAGCCAATTTTTGCGAGAAGCGCGACGCGGCCGAGCTCGAAATATTTCGAATAATTTCCATGCCAGACAATGTTCATGGGGTCGAGGTCGTAGAAGTGTACGTCGAACGGGACGGAGGCCGTAACAATGGCTTTCATGAACACCCCTCCTGCCACGCGAGAGACCATTCGTCCATCTCGCTCCGGCGGCAGAGATCGCCAATGAGGACGTCGAGCGTACGATCTTCCTCGATGAAGGGGATCGCCTGTTCAATCTCCGCGAAGAAGACGGATGCGGCGGGCGCGATATCCGCGTTCGAAAGCACGCCGCTTTCGATGCGCAGGCGGAGCGCCTGCCGCACGGAGATCGTCAACGCCGCCGCGACCTGTTCGCTCAGTTCGAGCACGCGCAGGGCATCGCGCGCGGCGATGGTGCCCATCGAGACCTTGTCCTGATTGTGACACTCGGTCGAGCGCGAGAAGACGCTTGCCGGCATGGTGAGCTTCAACGCTTCCGCCGTCCAGGCGGAAGCCGCGATCTGCAGCGCCTTGAGGCCGTGATTGACGGCGGCGCGCGGCCCCTTCGCCCCCGAAAGGTTGGACGGCAACCCGTTGTTGAAGCGCGCATCGACGAGAAGCGCCATCTGCCTGTCCATCAGGTCGGCGATATTGGCGACGAGGTTCTTCATCGAATCCATCACGAAGGCGACATGACCGCCATAGAAATGGCCGCCATGCAGGATATTGCCGCTAGCGGGATCGATCAGCGGATTGTCGTTCGCGCTGTTGATCTCGGTTTCGAGCGTTGTGCGGAAGACGGGCGCCATGTCTTCCAGAACACCGATCACATGCGGCGCGCAGCGGATCGAGTAGCGGTCCTGAAGACGCGACGGCGCGTGGCGCGCCGCAAAGGCGGATAGGTCGTCCCGTACCCGAGCCGCTACCTTCATCTGTCCCATATGAGGCTTCGCCGCAAAGAGACGTTCGTCGAAATGCGAGGGATTGCCGAGAAGCGCAAGCGAGGCAAGCGAGGTGAGCCGTGTGGAAAGCGACGACAGGGAAACGGCGCGTGCATAGGCGATGGCGGCCAGGCCAGACATGACGGCCGTGCCGTTCATCACGGCAAGCGCTTCCTTCGGGCGCAACACGACAGGCTTCATCCCCGCTTCCGCGAAAGCCTCTGCCGACATCGTCTCGCGGCCGTTGAAGAGAACGCGCCGCTCACCCGCGAGCGCGCCCGCGACATAGCTGAGCGGCGTCAGGTCGCCACTCGCCCCGACCGAGCCCTCCGCTGGAATGAGCGGCAGGATGTCGAGCCGCAGCATTTCGCAGAGAAGCTCGACAAGCTCGATACTTACGCCCGACCAGCCGCGCACGAGCGAGGCGAGCCGCGCGGCCATGACGGCGCGGGTTTCTTCCGGCGTGAGAATGCGGCCCGTGCCGACGCCGTGAAAGCGCGTGAGATGCAACGGCAGTTCGGGCACGAGGTCGAGCGGCACGGGCGTCGTGACGGAATCGCCATAGCCCGTCGTCACACCATAGATGATGCCGTCGCGGGCGAGCGTCTCCGCGACATGCGCGGCCGAGCGAGCAATGCTCTCGCGGAAGCCCGGATCGCCACTCAGCCGCGCCGTCGCCTTGCGTGTGGCGAGCGCGTGGACCTCTTCAAGAGAAAGATCCCGCCCGCCGAAAATCACCTCACCCGTCACGAAACGCCTGTCCTGTCTCTCTGCGGCAG
This sequence comes from Parvibaculum sp., assembly GCA_017642695.1. Lineage (GTDB taxonomy): Bacteria > Pseudomonadota > Alphaproteobacteria > Parvibaculales > Parvibaculaceae > Parvibaculum. Next base: position 271,813 of record JAEPQD010000001.1, read on the forward strand.
CACGGACACGGAAGGCGGCTTGAGCCCCGCCGGATGCCAGAAGTCGAAGAAGTTGAACCATTGTAGCGGCGCCGCGCGCAAATGCTTTTCGAGGCGGCGGGCGTATTCGGCAACGGAGGCGGCAAGTGCCCCCTCCCTGTCCCTACGCGGCAACTCGATCCGGTCCGCCATCCGCTCGAAATGAACGCGGTGGCGCGGCCCGTTCCTGAGGCAGAAGAGGAGATAGACCGGGCATTTGAGCAGGGCGGCGATGATGTGCGGGCCTTGCGGGAAGGGCGCGAGCTCACCGAGGAAGGGGGCCCAGCTGATCCGCTCATTGCCGCTGACGGGCACCCGATCGCCCGCCACGACGACCCATTCGCCCCGCTCGACCGCCTGTTGCAGGAGGATCGCGGTATCGGGACCGACCGAGGTCACCTGTACGAGGCGGACGGCAGAGGACTCCGAAAACGCATTGATGAACCGGTTGAAGCGGACGGCATTGACCGTGTGGACAAGTACCGTGACACGCCAGCGCTCGGACAATGTCGCGATCGCACGCAGGATTTCCGGATTGCCGAAATGCGCCGTGAAGACGAGCGCCCCCTGCCCGCTCTGCTTCGCGCGCTCGAATTCGCCGTCTTCCAGACCCTCGACCTGCGAAGCGGGAATATTTCCCGTCCAGGCGGCGAGCTTGTCGACGGCCGAAGAGGCGAACGCCATGAAGTGACGGAAGGAAAGGCGCCAGCCCGGCCGCTCCACGATGAGCCCGGCATCATGGGCATGGGCAAGATAGGAAAGCGAGCCGCGCCGCTGCTCGCTGCCGGTCAGGAAAAAGAAGAGGACCACAGGGGACACGGCCGCGAGACAGACGCGGCGGCCGAAGAGCCGGTAGATCGTACCGAGCAGCCACAAGCCGGCATAGCCGCCGCGCTCGGAAATGCGCGCCCAGTGCCGGGAGGAATTTTCATGCGGGCCCCGCAAGCGGGAGACGACAAGAAACGGCAACCGCGCCAGCATGATGAAGAAGAGCTTCGCATGCATGCCGGAAATGCGGAGATTGTCGTCCCAGAGCGCAAAGTTGGAATGATTGCCCGGCGGATAGATCACGGCGACCGGGAGCGTCACCACCTTCGTTCCCCGCCAGACGAGACGCACCAGCACTTCCGTGTCGAAGGCCATGCGCCGCGCAATGCGATGTGCGCGCGCGACTTCCCGCACGGGTCCAACCGGATAGACGCGAAAGCCGCACATGCTGTCGATATAGCGGAAGGTAAGCGTGTTGACCGCAACCCAGAAATGCGTGATCCACCGCGCGATGCGTCGGCTGCGCGGGATCGTTTCATCGTAGACGGGTTCGCCGGTGACGAGGGCATCAGGCTCGGCGCGAGCGAGAGCGAGAAGGTCGCCGACGCGCGCAATGTCGTGCTGGCCGTCCGCATCGACCTGAACCGCGTGACTGAAGCCATGCGCTTCCGCCCAGGCGATGCCGTCGAGAACGGCGGCGCCCTTGCCGCCATTCGTTTCGCGGCGCAGGAGCTCTACTCCCTCGACGCCCACGCAGATGTCTGCAATCTGCGCCGCAATCTCCGGCGCGTTGCCGTCATCGACGACGAGAACGGGGAGGCCCTCCGCAACGAGCCTTTCCACGACCCCGCGCAAGGCATCGACATGCCGGTAGGTGGGCACGATGGCACAGGGACGAAAACCGCTCACACGAGACCCTTGACCGTGCCGCTAGCAACGACTTCACCGCCGCTCGCATACTGAAAATCGAGCCGCCTTTCGCGGCAGACGAGCGAGAGTGAGACGCGCTCACCTGGTTGCAGGACGCGCCGGAACTTGACGCGAGACATGTCGTGGCCGGGAAACTCAATGCCCCAAATCCGCTCCGCGAGCACGGAGACGATGTGAACCTGCGCGACACCAGGAAGAATGGGCTGGCCCGGAAAGTGTCCTTCGAACCATCTGAGTTCTGGCTGGAGCAGAAGATCGAACTGCACCTTGTCGCCGTCGCGTCTCTCCGCTTCGATCTGCGGCAGTTCGGGAGAGGCAAATAGCGCGCGCATGACGGCCGCAATTCTCTTACCCTGGTTGTTCTGCGGAACCTCGCCGACGAAACGCCAGAAACGTGGAAGCTCCATCGGTTCGAGCCGATGGCGGAGCGCCGTGCGGAGATTCCGCGAGTATCTGAACGGCCCAAGCGCCGCAAGCGCCTGTCTTTCCTTGCCGCTCAAGACGACGACTGCACCGAGCGCGCCGCCCCGGTCCGGCAAATCAGTCACCGCTGCATCGTCGATCTGAGACAGCGCTCGCAACGCTTCCTCGACGCGCGGCAGCGAGACGCGCTTTCCCTCGACCTTGACGATACGGTCGAGCCTGCCCTTGAGACGGAAGCGGCCGTCGCCGAGCAATTCGACGGCATCTCCCATCGGCATTGAGGAAGGTGACCCGGTGAAAGGCGACTTCACCATGAGTGCGCCGTCGGCGTCCATGGAAACTTCGACACGGGGAAGCGGTACCCATGCAGCCCCCGCTTCCCTCTGCTGGCGCCAGGCAACGCCCCCCGTCTCGGTGCTGCCGAGAACTTCCGTCGGCCAGCAACCGAACTGCATCTGCGCGCCCTGCGCCGCTTCGGACGAAAGCGGCCCGCCGGAAGAGAAGATGAAGTCGGGCTTGTGCTGTAACCTCACCGCATGCGGAATCCGGCCTAGATGGGCGGGGCTGGAAATGACGACGCCATGTTCGCCGATGCTGTCAGCAACGCTCTCCCAGCTTTCGTGAATGCGGGAGGAGAACACAGTGCCGGAGGCGAGCGGCCAGAGCAGACGAAAGAGAAGACCATAGATGTGCTGATGCGAGACGGTTCCGACGACGGCGCCCTTGGGCGCCCCCCACAGGCTTCGCAGGACGGCGACTTCCACCGAAAGCTGGGTCAGCGCCTTCATGCAGAGCTTCGGGTCGCCGGATGTGCCGGAAGTGAAGAAGCCGATCCGCCCATTGGGAATGGCGGGTAAGGCGCTCGCATGATCGTCATCCGCGATGGAGACACGCATCCCGCCAAACACGGAGAGGTCGCTCACCAGGTTCCGCGACGATGCGCCGATCTCCGCGAGATAGGCTGGCGCGGCATGCGCTGGAAGAAGAATGTCGCGGCCAGAGATCAGCGCACCGAGAAGCCCCGCGGCAAAATTCGCGGCATCCTCGCAATAGAGATAGACGGCGCCTTCTCCATCCCGCAGATCTTCCGCAAGCGAGAGCGCAGCGGCGCGCAGCGCACCGGCGGAAAGAGCGCGGGCACCGCGCCGCGCGACCGGCGCGGAACTCTCCGCGCCCGAGAGAAAGGACCAGAGTGCCTCCGTCATGCCGTTCCGCTCCGTCGCCGAACGCGCTGGCGGACAGCGAATTCAACGGCAAAGAGCGCGCCGGCGAGGAGGTAGCTGATGAGCCCGTTATAGAGGCCCCACCAGAAGAGATCGCCTTCGAGCACCGTCCAGAGCGCGATGAGCCCGTTCAGGGTGAAGAAGGCGACCCAGACCATCGTCACGCGGCGCGTATAGGCGACGCCGCGCGCATCGAGGTCCGGTTCCATGATGCGCGCAAAGCGTTCGATCATGCTCGGCGGTTTCCAGAGAGTGACGGCGAAGGCGACAAGCATGGTTGCGCTCATGAAGACGGGATAGAGCCGCGCGGCAAGGTCCGGCGAAACGGCGCTGACCGCCAACACGGCAAACGCAACGGCGATGAGACAGACGGTCATCGTCACCGGTACCGGCATCGCACGAGGGACAAGGAGGCGCGCCGCAATGCAACCGAGAAGAAAAAGGACGATAGGCCATGGGCCCACGAAACGAAGTCCAACTGCCGTCGCGACGGGGACAAGCAACATCACGCCGGTGACGGCGGTGCCCCAGAAATCAGGCCGCCTGTTCGAGAAGCTCATTAACCTGGTCGATGACATCACGCACCGTCCGCACCGACCGGAACTGTTCGGCCGAAACTTTCCGGCCGATGAACTCCTGCAACTTGAGGATGAGATCGACCGCATCGATGCTATCGAGATCGAGATCGTCGGCAAGATGCGCATCGAGCGAAATCTGCTCCTCGGGAATTTCGAAGAGCTCTACGAGAAAGCCTTTCAGCGTTTCGTAGATTTCGTCCCGGGTCATACCACCTGCTCCTGCTGCTGCCGGGACACGAACCGCGCCAGTTCCCTGACGCTCGAAAAATAGCTGGCAAGATTCTCGTCCTTGGAGTCGATCTTCACTCCGAAGGTCTTCTGGATTTCGATGCCGATTTCGAGCGCGTCGATCGAATCCAGCCCCAGCCCCTCTCCAAAGAGCAGCTCGTCTTCGCCAATATCCTCTGCCGAAATGTCTTCCAGATTCAGCGTTTCAACAATGAGCCGCCGAATACGATCCTCGAGCCGATCCATGCCCCACTTCCCCCGTCAGCCACTCGGCAAGGTCCCCGTTCAGACGCCGCGCGGCAATCGATGGTACAGATTCACCTATATAAGGTTCGGTTTCAACCAATCCCTGCACCCGGATCGTGAAATGCATGCGCCGGTGGGGGATCTCGTACCATTTCTGGCCCTTCATGAGGGTCGGCGGGTCGCATTTTATGGTTACGAGCCGAATGGGAACCCGGCCCCGGATCGCGATATTGGCGACGCCGCGCTGCAACCTCACCGGCGCGCCGGGCACAGTCCTTGAACCTTCGGGAAAGACGATGAGATTGTTCCCGGCTTCGAGCGCGGCGACACAATCGGTCACCAGTTTCTCCGCATCGTCGTCGTTGCGGATGTATCCCGTGGCCGCGACCACGCCACGCATGAAGGGATTGCGCGCAACGCCCCCCTTCACGATGCATTGTGAACGGTTCATCAACGACATGAGAAGCACGACATCGAGCAGCGTCGGATGGTTCGCAACGACGAGAACGCCCTCGTCGTTCGCCAGCGCTTCGGCATTGTGCGTCTCCCATTCGATGACGCCCATGACGATCATGAAATTACGGTGCAGCCGGAAGGCGGCATGCACGAGCCGCTGTGCATAGACCGAGCGCTTCGCGCGGTCTCGCACGAAGAGATTGATAAGGGGAAAGACCGTCAGCGAGAGAACGAGACCGCCGATGCCGAAGGCGGCGAAAGAGAGCCCCGTACCGAACAGGCGCCAGACATAATCAAGACGCTGCATTGGCGGAACTCCCCAGCGACCACAAGAATCCCTGCGACCGCCACCGGAGCTCCCCGGGCGGTCCGGGATCACGCAATCTTTCGACAAGCATCCGCGCAAGAAGCTCCGCATGCGGTGCATCAAGCGGCGGCGCCTCCGGTAACGCTTCCTCACCGTCGGGGGCGAGAGAAAAGCAGATACCTTCACCCGGTTGCGCCGAGAGGCGGAGTGCAAGTGCCGTTCCACCGAGATCGCTGTCGGAAAACTGTTCGTAGAGTTCGGGCAGCGGCGTCTCTGCGTAGACGAGAAGGACACCGAGATGGGGCCGCGCAGCGAGCCGGAGCCAAGCTTCGGCAAGACCCGCGGACAATGTCTGAGCGCCCGCCGCAATCGCCGTATGACCGATCCGCGCCTTGCGGGCAAGATCGAGCACGCCCGGTACCGTGTTGTGCACCGACATGGAAAAGCCCGCGGGAGACATGGGCTCGCCCTCGACCAGCGCCGTCAGCAGTTGATGCGCGAGCGAGATGTCGCCATGCCGCGAGCAGAAAACGATATCGGCATCGCCCTGCGGCGCGACCCCGAGGCCGCAGGCAACGCCCATGCGGCCAAGCAGCCCGAGGCGGCGGCGAAGCCCGGCGGGAATATCCTTCTCGTCCGCGCAGGCGCCAAGGCGCTCCTCCACGCCGCCGGGTCCGCACAGGATTGCAGCCCATGAGCCTACATGAAAGGCTTCGGGCACATCCTGCGCAACTGACACGCTCTCGGTCTGCATCTTCCTCCGCCCCGGCGCGAGGACGCTTCGCGCTCTATTCAGCGAGCTTGACCACTTCGCCCTTCAGCGCCACGCCGGACATCAGGAAACCCACGTGGCACTCGTAGTGGGCGTCGTCCTTCACTTCATTGCGCCGGAAATAGCTCGTGATGTTGATGACCGCATTGCCGCCAAGAGACCGAGCGCGTTCCTGGAATTCAATGAAGTTCGAGAGCGCGACATGCTGACACGTTTCCGCATCTGACTTTGCAAAAGCATTCGTCTTCTTGTTGGAGACGAATTCACCATAATTTTCGAGCACCTCCGGATGCGGCGTGTCGCCGAAATAGAAGGAGACTGAGCCATCGAGCTTTTCTTTCGCGGCCGGCGTTTCAAGAGCCGGTTTGACCGGCATCATCAGAACGTCGTCGGCCGCCCGCACCGGGACACTCCCGATGACCACTATCGCGAGGACGGCGGAAAGAAAGAATTTTATTGGATTGACGCGCTTGAACATCTTTGAACACCCCCATGCCACTCCGTCACGACGGGGCCAAAGTCCGGTATTGAGCCGAAACATGTCAAGCAATTATGGCGGAGAGGGTGGGATTCGAACCCACGGTACCCTTGCGAGTACGCCGCATTTCGAGTGCGGTACTTTCAACCACTCAGCCACCTCTCCGCAGAGGACGGAACGGACCGTCAAGGCCATCCGTGAGGTCGAAACGGCGCGGAATGTAAACGCCGCGCGGGCCTCGCACAAGACCGGATCGGGACCGAAAAAAGGAAAGCCGGGCGGGGCTTAGGCGTTGCCCCGCCCGCCTGCTAGACTGCGCCCCATGAGCGAGGCACCGGCAGAGAACGAGGAGAAGGCACGCCCCCCGAAAGCGCGGGTTGCAGCCGCATGGGCGGTACACGCCTTCACGGCCTCGGGCGTCATCACCGCCCTTCTCGCCATCGCGGCGCTGATCGCGGGCGACCTCCGCCTTGCGCTGCTCTGGCTGGGGGCGGCCCTCATCATCGACGGTTTCGACGGGCCCATGGCCCGAAAGGTCCGCGTGACGGAATACGCCCCGCGCTTCGACGGGGCCGTTCTCGACCATGTGATCGATTATCTGACCTATTCGGTGATCCCGGCGCTGCTGATCTACCGTTTCGGCCTCGTGCCCGACGGCTGGGGCATTCCTGCCGCCGCCTACATCATGACGACCTCTCTCTATTGCTACGGCAACCGGGAGATGAAGACCCACGACAACTATTTTTCGGGCTTTCCGGCCACCTGGAACATGATCGTGCTCTGCTTCTATGTGCTGGGGACCGGACCCTGGGTGAACCTCGCCGTGATCGCAGCGCTGGGCATCCTGACCTTCGTTCCGCTCAAGTTCATCCATCCCTTCCGGGTGACGACGCTGCGGCCGCTGACCCTCGCTGTGACCGCGCTGTGGGCGCTCGCGACCTTCTGGCTGGTGGTGGCGAGCGGGCCGGAGACGCCCCCGGCCAAGGCCGCCCCGGCCGCTTTCTGGGCTTTCGTGGCCTCATCGCTCTATTTTCTGGGGCTCTGCGCCTGGCGCTCGGCAAGGGATCGAAAAACGGCCGGAAGTCCTTGAGAAAGCCCTGATTTCTTGCCCTTTCGCGGCTTGACAGGGCGACCTCCCCCTGTATATTGCGCGCCAATTCGGCCCGTGCCGCTCACCGGCGGACGCTGGGCCTTTTTCGTTACATGGTGGTATCAAAAAATGTTCGCAGTCATCCGGACCGGCGGCAAGCAATACAGGGTCGCGAAGGACGATCTGCTCGAGATTGAGCGGGTCGAGGCGAAAGCTGGCGACAAGATCGACCTCGGCGAAGTCCTGATGGTCGGCGGCGAAGGCGGCGAGACGAAGCTCGGCGCTCCCCTCGTGGACGGCGCCAAGGTGAAGGCCGAAGTGGTGGAACTCACCCGCGGTCCGAAACTCGAAATCTTCAAGAAGCGCCGCCGCCAGAATTACCGTCGCCGGAACGGCCATCGCCAGGATCTGATGCTCGTCAAGATCCTCGACATCGCCGGCTAAGCGGCACGCAGGAGTAGAAACATGGCTCACAAGAAGGCAGGCGGTTCCTCCCGCAACGGTCGCGACAGCGCCGGCCGGCGTCTCGGCGTGAAGAAGTTCGGTGGCGAGGCCGTCATTCCGGGCAACATCATCATCCGCCAGCGCGGTACGCAGTGGCACCCCGGCCGCAACGTCGGCATGGGCAAGGATCACACGATCTTCGCGAAGTCGGAAGGTGTGGTGGAATTCCGCATCCGCAAGAACGGCCGCGCCTTCGTTTCGGTCGTCACAGCCGACATGCCGGAAGCGGCGGACTGACACGCGAGGTGACGCTGCCTCGCAAGGGTGGCGACCATCGGGATTTGAGGGAGATGGACCGCCATCTCCCTTTTTTCATGCCCTCATGCGAAGACGTGACGGGAAGACCCGATGCAGGAAGAACTGAAAACCGAGAGATTGTCCTTGAGACCGCTGTGCCGGGACGACGCCGAACGGCTGGCCGACCTTGCCAACAACTGGAACGTAGCGCGGATGCTGTCGCGCATGCCCTACCCCTATTCGCTCGACATGGCGCATGATTGGATCTGCAAGCAGGAGGCTATGCGCGCCGAGGGAGAAGAGTTTGTCTATGCAATCGCGAATGGCGACGGCTTCATCGGCACCTGCGGTGTGCAGGCCCATGCCGACGGCACACACGAGATCGGTTACTGGATCGGTGAGCCCTACTGGAACCGGGGTTATGCAAGCGAGGCTGCCCGCGCCGCGCTTGCCGAGGCGGTCGCCCGCTTCGGCACCGAAACGCTCATCTCCGGACACTTCTGGGAAAACCACGCCTCCGGCCGCGTGCTGACAAAACTCGGCTTCCGCTATACTGGCGAAGACCAACGCTGGTGCCTTGCGCGTCAGGAAAAAGTGCGCTGCCTCACCATGCGGCTGGCGCGGATGGAAGCGTGACATGAAGTTCCTCGACCAGGCGAAAATTCACATCCGATCGGGAAACGGCGGCGCGGGCGCCGTGAGCTTCCGCCGCGAGAAATTCATCGAGTTCGGCGGACCGGACGGCGGCGACGGCGGCCGCGGCGGCAGCGTCATCGCCGAATGCGTCGAGGGACTGAACACACTGATCGATTACCGCTTCCAGCAGCACTTCAAGGCGAAGACCGGCATGCACGGCATGGGAAAGAACCGCGCCGGGGCGAACGGCGCCGACGTGGTGCTGAAGGTTCCGGTCGGCACGCAGATCTACGAGGAAGACGAGGAAACGCTGATTGCCGACATGACGACCGTCGGCGAGCGCGTGCTGTTGGCGAAGGGCGGAAACGGCGGCTTCGGCAATGCCTATTTCAAGAGCTCGACCAATCAGGCGCCGCGCCGCGCGAACCCCGGCCAGGAAGGTGAGGAAAGGACGATTGTACTACGCTTGAAACTGATCGCCGATGCCGGGCTCGTCGGTCTTCCCAATGCCGGCAAGTCGACTTTCCTTGCCGCCGTGAGCGCCGCGAAGCCGAAGATCGCAGATTACCCCTTCACGACGCTCGCCCCCGGACTCGGCGTCGTCACCGTCGACACGCGGACATTCGTCTTAGCCGACATTCCGGGCCTGATCGAAGGCGCGCATGAAGGCGCGGGGCTCGGCGACCGCTTCCTCGGCCATGTCGAACGCTGCAACATTCTGATCCACCTCGTCGATGGCACGGCGGACGATGTGGCGGATGCCTATCGCATCGTGCGCGGTGAACTCGAAGCCTATGGCGGCGATCTCGACCGGAAACCCGAAATCCTCTGCCTGAACAAGACGGACGCCCTGACCGAAGAAGAGCGCGAGGAAAAACTCGAGATTCTTCGCGATGAGAGCGGCGGCAGCGTTCGCGCGATTTCCGGCGTCTCGGGCGAAGGTGTGAAGGAAGTGCTGCGCCTTGTGGCCGACACCATCGCCGCACGGCGGGAAGAAGAGAAGGCCGAATCGACCGAAGAGGAAGAAGGCTGGCGCCCATGAGCACACATCTCGAAAGCGCCCAGCGCGTGGTGGTGAAGATCGGCTCGGCGCTGCTGACGGACGACGAGACAGGCAAACTCAACCGCACATGGCTACAGGCGCTGGTGGAAGACGTGGCCCGCATGCGCGCGCGCGGACAGGAAATGATGATCGTCTCCTCAGGCGCCATTTCACTTGGCCGCCGTGCCCTGAAACTCGCACCCGGCAAACTGAAGCTGGAAGAAAGCCAGGCCGCCGCCGCCGTCGGCCAGATCGGCCTCGCCCATGCCTTCCAGGAAATTCTCTCGGCCTACGGATTTTCCTGCGCGCAGATTCTGCTGACGCTTGAAGACACAGAAGAGCGCCGCCGCTACCTCAATGCGCGCTCGACCATCAATACGTTGCTGAAGCTCGGCGCCGTTCCCGTCATCAACGAGAACGACACGGTGGCGACGACCGAAATCCGCTACGGCGACAATGACCGTCTCGCAGCGCGCGTCGCGAGCATGGTCTCAGCCGACTGCCTCGTACTGCTCTCGGACGTCGACGGGCTCTATACCGCGCCACCACACCTGCCGGGCGCGAAGCACCTCCCCGAAGTCGCCGAGATCACGCCCGAGATCGAGGCGATGGCGGGCGATGCCGCAAGCATCTATTCGCGCGGCGGCATGAAGACGAAGATCGCGGCGGCACGCATCGCAACCGAAGGCGGCGCCCGCATGGCGATCGCGAACGGCCGCCCGCTGCATCCGTTGAAGGCGGTGGAGGAAGGCGCGCGCTGCACCTGGTTTGCCGCGCATTCAACGCCTTTTGCTTCGCGCAAACGCTGGATCTCGGGCTCGCTGAAGAGCCTCGGCACCATCACCATCGACGCGGGCGCCGTGAAGGCGCTGATGGGCGGGCGAAGCCTGCTACCGGCCGGCGTCATCGCCGTCGAGGGAGACTTCGGGCGGGGCGATGCCGTAACGGTCCGCAACGCGGAAGGCAACGAAATCGCGCGTGGCCTCAGCGCCTATGCAAGCGAGGATGCCCGCATCATCAAGGGGCATTCGAGCCACGAAATCGAGGAATTGCTCGGCTATTCGGGCCGCGCGGAAATGATCCACCGCGACGATCTCGTGCTGAAAAAGCCGTGAAATCGAGGGAAGGCGACCCCAGATAGGGAGAACCGGCGCCATTGAACCCGGACCGGCTGCCTGAAATACTCAGGCCAGCCTATCGACAGAGAGACAGGTGAGCCCGTGAGCATCGTGAAACTGAACGCCGGACGCGAGGACGTACCCGCGCTGATGGCCGAGATCGGCGCGAAGGCCCGCAAGGCCGCGACTGCGCTCGCCCAGGCCTCCACGAAGCAGAAGGACGCAGCGCTTCTCGCCGCCGCCATGTGTGTACGCGCCAATGTCGACGATATTCTGGCCGCCAATGCCGACGACGTGGCGGGCGCGGTGAAGAACGGCCTGGCGCCGTCCATGATCGACCGGCTGACGCTCGACACGAAGCGTGTGGAAGCGATCGCGAAGGCGCTCGAAGAGATTGCCGCGCTGACCGATCCCGTCGGCTCCCTCATCACCGAATGGGATCGTCCGAACGGACTTCACATCGAGCGCGTGCGTGTGCCGCTCGGCGTGATCGGCATCATCTATGAGAGCCGTCCCAACGTGACGGCGGATGCGGGTGCGCTCTGCCTCAAGGCGGGGAACGCTGCGGTGCTGCGAGGCGGTTCGGAAGCATCCCGCTCCAACAAGGCGATCCACGATTCGCTCGTCGAAGGCATTCTCGCCTCGAACCTGCCCGAGGCCTCGATCCAGCTCGTACCCACGACGGATCGCGGCGCGGTCGGCGAGATGCTGAAGGGCCTCAGCGGTAATCTCGACGTGATCGTACCGCGCGGCGGCAAGAGCCTCGTTGCGCGCGTACAGGAAGAGGCACGCGTGCCCGTCTTCGCGCATCTCGAAGGCGTCTGCCACGTCTATGTCGACGGAGAGGCGGATCTCGACATGGCGCGCAACATCGTGCTGAACGCGAAGCTCAGGCGCACCGGCATCTGCGGCGCGGCGGAAACGCTGCTGGTCGATGAGGCCTGCGCGGCGACGCATCTTCAGCCGCTCGTCGCGGCGCTGATCGCGGAAGGCTGCGAAGTGCGCGGCGACGAAGCTGTGCAGAAGACCGATCCGAAGGTGAAGCCCGCCACGGAAGAAGACTGGTACACCGAGTACCTCGACGCGATCATCGCGGTGCGCGTGGTGAAGGGCGTTTCCGGTGCGATAGGGCATATCGCCCAATATGGCTCGAACCACACCGACTGCATCGTGACCGCGAACCAGAAGACGGCGGACCGTTTCTTTGCGGAAGTGGACAGCGCAATCCTGCTCCACAACGCCTCGACGCAATTCGCCGATGGCGGCGAGTTCGGCATGGGCGCGGAAATCGGCATCGCGACCGGCAAGTTCCATGCACGGGGGCCTGTCGGTGTCGAACAGCTGACCAGCTTCAAATACCTGGTGCGCGGCAGCGGCCAGGTGCGCCCGTAAGCAGCAGATGCCGCGGCACGAACTCCTGACGCCGGGACTGAAGGTCGGGCTTCTCGGCGGTTCCTTCAATCCCGCTCATGAAGGCCATCTCCACATCACGAAGATGTGCCTCAAGGCGCTCGGTCTCGACCGCGTGTGGTGGCTCGTCTCACCTGGCAATCCGCTGAAACCGGCAAAGGGCATGGCGCCCTTTGCGGAGCGCTTCGCTTCGGCGCGCGTCATGGCGCGCGATCCACGCATTGTCGTCAGCGATATCGAGGCGCGCCTCGGCACTCGCTACACAGCAGACACGCTCGCCGCACTCACAAACCGCCTCCCCGAAACCCGCTTCGTCTGGCTGATGGGTGCCGACAATATGCTGCAGTTCCCGAAATGGCGGAACTGGCGGGAAATCGCGGAAACGGTGCCGATCGCCATCTACCCCCGCCCCGGCTATACACTGAAGGCTCGGCTCTCTCCCGCCGCTACCGCGTTGCGCGAGGCAACGCTTGACGCCAGCGACGCGACCCTCCTGCCCCATCTCGCGGCACCCGCCCTGGTATTTCTTGCGGGTCCAGAAAGTGCGCATTCCGCGACGGAAATCCGGGCGCGAGTAAACACCGGCCTGAGCGCTTCTGTCACGCAAGCGTCTGAATCCGGTCATTGAACTGATGCCTTCTCGGTCTTATTCTTTCCGTTGTGGCAGGCGATCTATGGGCCCCCACAGGTAGATGTGCAGTACGCGAAACCAAGGAGCGTGTTCCTGAGCAGACAATCACAGGACCTCAAGGTCCAACAGAAGCCCGGCCGGGCGAAGTCCGCCGGAGCAGTCAAGGAGGCCGCAGCATCCCGAAAAGGGCAGACGGCCGGTACCAGCGAGTCTTCGAAGATGCTCGCTCTCGTGCTCGAGAGCCTGGAAGAAGACAAGGCTGAAGATGTGGTTTCCATCGATCTGACCGGAAAGACCCCCATCGCCGACCATATGGTCGTCGCGAGCGGACGGTCGCAGCGCCATGTCGGCGCCGTGGCCGATCATCTCGTGCGTCGCATGAAGGAAGCGGGGTTCGGCACGTCGCAGGTCGAAGGAATGAAACAGGGCGACTGGGTGCTCATCGACGGCGGCGACGTGGTGATCCATGTATTCCGCCCCGAAGTGCGCGAGTTCTACAGGCTGGAGAAGATGTGGTCTGCCGATATACCGGCCGACCAGCTGGCTGTCTGAGGCTATAGCTCCCTCAGGCGAAGCCCGCGGCTTCTCCCCGTCTCCGCTGAAGGATGGCCGGCCTGGCCGGACGGGGGATATATGCGCGTCCAGATCTGCGCCGTGGGGCGGTTGAAACCGGGCCCCGAAAAACTTCTTGTCGACGATTATATTTCGCGCCTCGACGCTGCCGGACGCGGCATCGGCATTTCCGCAGGCCCCGTGAACGAGGTCGAGGAAAAGCGGAAACTCGATGCGCCCGCGCTGATGGCACGCGAGGCGGAACTTCTGCTCGGTGCGACGGCGAAGGGTGCAACGCTCGTTGCGCTCGATGAGCGCGGCAAAACCGAAAGCAGCGACGCCTTCGCAAGAAGACTGGGAACCTGGCGCGACACCGGCATTGCCGACATAGCCTTCGTCATCGGCGGCGCAAACGGCCTCGCACCAGATATCCGCGAGAAAGCCGCCCATGTCATGGCTTTCGGCGCCATGACATGGCCGCACATGCTCGCCCGTGTCATGCTCGCCGAGCAGCTCTATCGTGCCATTACGATACTTTCCGGCCATCCCTATCACCGCGCGTGAGACGCGCGCACCTGGGCAAGTGGACACTTTGTGACGCTTGCACTAGGTTTCGATTTCGTGCGCGGAGGGCGCGCCGATTCGAGCCTCGAATTGCTCGCGGAATTTCAAGATCATCATGACTGCAATGACCGGCGTTCGACCTCTTGTCCTTGCTTTGCTGGACGGCTGGGGTGCGCGCGGCGAACGCGACGGAAACGCGCTCGCGCTGGCGCGGACGCCGATCTATGACCGGCTGGCGGCGACATGGCCGACAACGCAGCTCGAAGCCGCCGGCGAAGCCGTGGGTCTGGCTTCCGGCAAGCCCGGACATCCGCAGGCCGCTTATGCGACGATTGGCGCCGGCCGCCCGGTCGAACCGCCATCCGCCCGCATCGCCCGCGCCTTTGCAAGCGACGGACCGAACGGCATTGCGGCACATCCGCTCCTCCGGGAAATCGTCTCCCGCGTACGCCCGCTTGGCGGCGCGGTTCACCTGATCGGCGCGGTGACGCCATCGGGCATCGCCGGCAACCAGCACTACATGGCGGTTCTCGCCGCGCTTTTGAGCCATGAGGGCGTAAAGGTCTGGGTTCACGCCGTCATGGACGGACAGGACACGCGTCCACAGGGCGGCATCGATCATTTGAGCGAGTTCCTCGACGACATCGCAGGCGCGGAACATGCGGATCTCGGCAGCGTGCTCGGCCGCGCCTATGGTTTCGATGACGGCTGCGACCCGGCAGCGACCGCGACCGCGTGGCGCGCGCTCGCCAATGCGGAGGCGCCCTACACCGAATATCCGACCGCCTATCTGGACGAATGCTATCGCAAGGGTCTCGATGACGACCGGGTGATGCCCGCGCTTGCGTCGTCGTTCCGCGGTATCAGGCAAGACGATGCGCTGCTCCTCGTGAACCTGCAGCCGGACCACGGGCAGAGCCTCCTTGCCGCATTGTCGGACCCGTTGGCCGCGGGGCTCGCGCAGAAATCCCCGGTGCTGTCCGGCGTCTATTCGCTGGTGAAGCTCGGTGCCCCGCTCGGAAACGGTGTCGCATCGCTCTACGATGCGATCTCCTTTGCGCCGGGCCTTGCTGCAACGCTTGCGGCAGCGGGACTGAAACAGCTGACGCTGACCGAAAGTATCGCCGAAACGAACCTTTCGACCTTCGCGCGCGGCGGCGCGGCATCGCTGTTTACAGGCGAGACCGTTCTCGTGACGGACTCGCCCGCACAGATCGAACGCAAGCCGGACCTCGCTTCTGCCAGCATCACCAGCGAACTGCTGGCGGCTCTGAAAAAAGGCGAGCACGACGTCATCACCGCCGCCTTCGCAAACCCGGCCGTGCTTGGCCGAACCGGCAATCTGAAGGCGACAATCGCGGCCATTGAAGCGGTCGACAAGTGCCTCGGAAAGATCGCCGCGCAGATCGACAAGCGCGGCGGCACGCTGATTCTCTGCGGCACCTACGGCAAGGCGGAGACGATGCTGGATCCGGAGACCGGCGGCCCCTGCCGCCGCACCACGGCATCGCCCGTCCCCTTTGTCATGATTGGCGGCCGCAAGGACGTCTCGCTCGAACGCGGCACGCTCGCCGACGTTGCCCCGACGCTTCTTCATCTCTGCGGCGTGGACGCTCCGGCGACGATGACCGGCCGGTCGCTCGCCGCGGCACAGACCGCTGACCGGGTCAGTGCGTGAGCGCCGCTACATAAGGCTCGGACCGCTCCTGCTGGCGGCGATGTTCGGGGCCGCCGCTCCCGTCATGGCACAGACGGCGGAGCCCGGCGAGCTTGAAGCCCTGCAAAAGGAAATCGACACCACGCTGGAGCGCCAGAAGGAGCTACAGGCACAGGCCGACGCCGTCCGCGCGGAAGCCGAAGAGGTCCGCCGCAAGCTGATCGACGCCGCCGCCCGCGTGCAGACCCAGGAAGCCGACGTTTCGGCCTCGGAAGACAGGTTGCAGGGACTGAAGGGCGCGGAAGCCGTGCTGACCGCCCAGCTCGAAAAGCGCCGGGCCGAGATGGCCGACCTTCTGGCGGCCCTGACGCGGCTCGACAGGCACCCGCCGCCCGCCCTCGCCGTCCGCCCCGACGACGCGCTGTCCTCGATCAGGAGCGCGCTCCTGCTCGGCGCAGTGGTCCCGGAGCTGCAAGCCGAGGCGGAAGACCTGCGTGACCGGCTGGAACAGCTCGCCGCGCTTCGCCGGGACATCCTTGAGGAGCGGGAAACGCTGGAAACCGCCCAGGTATCGCTCAGGGAAGAACGCACGGAACTGCAGGCGTTGCTCGACAGGAAACTGGCGCTGCAGCAGAAATTCGTGAAACAGGCGGAAAGCGAGCAGGCCCGTGCCGAACGGCTCTCGCGCCAGGCGACAGACCTCTCGGACCTGATCGCCCGGCTGGAAACAGGGGCCGCCGACCGCCTGCCCGCCGCCCGGCCCGAATTCTCTCCCGAACCGGAGCCTGAACCCGTGGCGAGGGAACCGGAGCCTGCCGCGACCCGGAATGACCGGCAGGAACTCGCCCTGCTGCGGCCGCCCGCGACCCCGCCCTCCATGCCTTCCTCGAGGCTCTTTTCGGATGCCAGAGGCCTGATCCGGCCGCCCGTCGCCGGGACGGTCATTCGGGATTTCGGCAGCCGTGAGGCCAGCGGCACTCCGACGCAGGGAATAACCATCTCGACCCGGCCCGATGCACAAATTGTTGCCCCATTCGACGGCAGAATCTCCTATGCGGGGCCATTTCGGCACTACGGCCAACTCTTGATAATCTCCGTCGGAGAAGGCTACCATGTGTTATTGGCGGGCATGAGCAAGATCGATTGTGTCGTGGGCCAAAACATCCTGGCCGGCGAACCGGTCGGCACGATGGGGTCCGCGTCTGCCCGGAACGATCTGGCCGCAAATGAGAATTCGGCACGGCGGAACGGAACGTCGGAATCCGGCCCGGCGCTTTATATCGAGTTTCGCAAGGACGGAGAGCCGATCGATCCCCGACCCTGGCTGTTGATGAGTGACAAAAAGGCACGTGGTTAAATGAACAAGTCCGTCTTCGCTGGCTTCGCGGTCGGTACCCTCCTGTCCTTCGCCGCCGTGGTCGGCCTGAAGCAGGGCGTTCTCGATACTCCCGCCTATGCGAACGAGGCCAACACCTACCAGCAGCTCAACCTTTTTGGCGACGTTTTCGAGCGCGTCCGTGCGGACTACGTCGAGCCGACGGACGACGCCAAACTCGTCGAAAACGCCATCAACGGCATGCTGACCTCGCTCGATCCGCATTCGAGCTACATGACGCCAAAGACCTTCCGCGACATGCAGGTGCAGACCCGCGGCGAATTCGGCGGCCTCGGTATCGAGGTCACGATGGAGAACGGCGTGGTGAAGGTTGTGACCCCCATCGACGATACGCCCGCAAGCCGCGCCGGCCTGCGCCCGAACGACTACATCACCCATATCGACGGCACGCAGATTCTCGGCATGACGCTTTCCGACGCTGTCGACAAGATGCGCGGGCAGGTGAACACCGATGTGCTGCTGACCGTGGTCCGCAAGGGCGTCGACGAGCCTTTCGAGGTGAAGCTCACGCGCGACATCATCACCATCAAGTCGGTGAAGTACAATCGCGAGGGCGATATCGGCTATATCCGCATCACGTCCTTCAACGAGCAGACGGCTGACCTGCTGGACGACGCCATCATGGATCTGACGAAGCAGATCGGCGCATCGCGCCTGCGGGGCTTCATCGTCGACCTCCGGAACAATCCGGGCGGGTTGCTCGACCAGGCGATTTCGGTGAGCGACGAGTTCATGGATGGCGGCGAGATCGTCTCGACTCGCGGCCGCCATCCCGAAGACACGCAGCGCTACAATGCCCGCAGCGGCGACGTGACCAGCGGCAGACCCGTCATCGTGCTGCTGAACGGCGGTTCTGCCAGCGCATCGGAGATCGTCGCGGGCGCGCTGCAGGACCATCGCCGCGCCACCATTCTCGGCACACGTTCTTTCGGCAAGGGATCGGTTCAGACGATCATTCCGCTCGGCTCCGACGGCGCACTGCGTCTCACGACCGCGCGCTACTACACGCCGTCTGGCCGCTCGATCCAGGCAAAGGGTATCGACCCCGACATCGTGGTGAACCAGACCCCGCCCGAGGAGAAAAAGACTTCCACAAAGACCGGCGAATCCGCGCTGCCGGGCCATCTGGCAGCGGAAGAGGGAGACGAAGTCGCGGGCTCCGACAGCTTCGTTCCGAAGGACAAGAAGGACGACAAGCAGCTCCTCTATGCGATCGACCTGCTGAACGGCGCGCGCAAGGATGCGGCTTATCTCGGCACGGGGCGGACGTCCAGCGCCATGGCCAATTGACAGACATTCGGCACCAATCCGCCGGAGACGATTTGCGAGCATGGTGGCGAAGATAGCGGCAAACGGCTCCGGCCCCATCCGGCACTCCGATGAAGACAGCGGCGGACTTGCCGGGCGTCTTCTCGCCGCCGCTGCCCTTCTCGTCGTTCTCGTCTATGGCGGCACGCTCGCATGGCTTCTCCTTTCCGACGACAGGCTGGCGGGAGAGCCCGTGGTCCGTGTCGCGCTCGCTCCTGAAGAACCTGTAGCTCCGGAAAGCCCGGCCGAGGAAGAAACACAAACTCCGCTGGCGGAAATCACACCGGACGAACAGGAACCGCCGGAAGGCGATGTCGCCGATCTGAGCGCCGACGAACAGGCGCTGCTCGACGCTGCGCGCAATCTCGATGGTGGCGGCGAGACGGAAGGCGAGGTCCGGATCGTCGGCGCGGAAAGCGTGTCGGGCGACGGCGGGGAGGAAACAGGTTCCGAAGGAGAGGTCATCAGGCTCGACCCTATTCCCGATCCGGCCCTTGTGGAACAAACCGCCGACGGGCCATTGCCGAAAATCTCACGAGATGGACGCAAGCCGTGGCAGGTCTATGCCCGCCCGGTGCCATCGGGAACGCAATCTGACCGGCGCATCGCGCTCGTCGTCAGCGGCATGGGCATCAGCGAAAGCGCGACCGCACATGCAATCAAGGTCCTGCCGCCTGAAGTGACGCTTTCTTTCGCACCCTATGGGGCGGGTCTGCAGGAATGGATCGCCAGAGCGCGCGCCGCAGGCCACGAAGTGCTGCTTGAACTGCCAATGGAGCCGTTCGGCTACCCGCAGAACGACCCCGGCCCGCACACATTGCTGACCGGCGGCAACACGGATGAAAACATCTCGCGTCTCGAATGGCTGATGAGCCGCTTCACCGGCTATACGGGTGTGATGAACTATCAGGGCGCGCGCTTCACCACGTCAGCTTCCGCCCTGACCCCCGTGATGGGCGCGCTGGGCGCACGTGGCCTTCTCTATGTCGACAACGGCGCCTCGGCGCGCAGCCTCGCCCCGGAACTCGCGGAAAAGGCGGGCATGCCCGCCGTGCAGGCAACACGCATCGTGGATCCGGTGCAGAATCCGGAAGTCATCGCAACCTCGCTCGACACACTGGAAGACGTGGCCCGCGAAAAGGGCAGCGCTGTCGGTGTCGCGTCGGGCTTCCCCGTGACGGTCGATGCGCTCGTACAATGGGCCGCGTCGCTGAAGGACGAGGGCTACGTTCTGGTGCCGGTGACGGCGATAGCAACAGACAACTGACGAAAGCGGAAAATGCCGAGTCACAAGAGAGGCGGAACGCCGGTCGCGCCCGAGACGCTGCCCTATCGGCCCTGCGTCGGCATCATGCTGATAAACCGGGATGGGCTTGTCTGGACAGGCAACCGCATTCAGGAAGTCGACACGGGGAGCCCTCTCACCTGGCAGATGCCGCAGGGTGGCATCGACGAGGGTGAGGAGCCGGGGGAAGCCGCCTTTCGCGAACTGAAGGAAGAGACGGGCACGGACAAGGCGCGGATCATCGGCGAGACGAAAGACTGGCTGACTTACGAACTGCCGCCGCACCTCGTCGGTATCGCGCTCAAGGGAAAGTATCGCGGGCAGAAACAGAAATGGTTCGCCATGCGCTTTACCGGCAAGGACAGCGACATCGACATCGCGGCCGACGACCACCAGGAATTCAGCGAATGGGCCTGGGTCCCGGTCGCGGAGCTCGTCGAATTGATCGTGCCGTTCAAGCGTGGCGTCTACGAACAGATCGTCCGCGAACTGGGCCCGCTTGCCCGGCCGGGCGAGTGATCGCGCCGGATCATTTCGCGTCGTTCCAGCCGGCGGCAATCTCTTCCAGTTTTCCGGCAAGCGGCAGGATACGCGTTTCGAACGCATACCGCGCATAATCCCAGCGCTCGTCGGCGCGAAGCGCAATGATGCGGCCGAGCTTTTCCTCCATCACGCCAAGGAGCGATATCAATCGCTCGATCTGCGGCCGCACGTCGTGCGGAACCTGCTCATGCACCGAGACAAGCGTGGAGCGCATGGCGGAGAAATTCTCGTCGCTCGCTGAAGCTGGTGGGTCCGTCCTGCCGCTCGCGACGATGTATCTGCCAACCTCTTCCTTCAGGTTTTCAAGCTCGCCGCGAAACGTCGCAAAGGGACCGACCGGCCCGACTTCGTCAGGGGACGACACGGCGAGCATCGCGCTCATCGCTTCGCCACAAAGCGCCTGTGCTTCCGCGAGTGCTGGTCTCACATCTTCGGTATAGAGCTGCAACCCGGGATATCGGTTCACCGTGCCGGCGATGGAGGCGACCGCGCGTTCTTCCGCGAGAAGACTTGCGAGAAGCCGCTTCGCTTCCACGAATTCGACAAGCCGCTGGCCATCGGTCCAGTTCGCGGAATGGGCTTCGAGTGCGGTCGCCGCCGACTGGAGCCGGACCGTCGCATCGAGCCATTCCTGGCGGAATCCCTCGCCTTCCGTCAGCAGATAGCCGCGCAGGGCGACGACGCTCGCCTCCCGCGCGGACGAGAACTCATCGAGCGCAACATCGAAATCCGCAGCCGCCGTGTCCGGCTCCACGCGCCCGTCCGCATTGCCAGCGTGAGCGGAAATTCTTTCCGGTCCGGAAGGGGCTGCGTCCCGGTCATCGGGCTGCAGCGCCACATAGGCCGCGCCGGAAAGGACAAACAGGGAAACGGCAAGCCAAATCCGCCAGCGGCGACGCCGCGGGGAGGGGAAGGCGTTATTGATGAGACGTTTCTTTCTCGAGGCGGATTTCGCCGAAGGACCGATATCGCGAGCGGCCTTGTCCTTCAGGATCTTGTCGTTGTCGGCATCCGGCGGCAATCCGTACCGCGTCCGCCAGTAATTTTCCGCATCGCGCGTAGCCGAAAAAGGCATGACACATCCTGTATGTGCCGAACCCCGAACAGCGCCAGAAAAATGCTACAGGCAAACGGACGAGAAATAAAAGGGGTATTTGTGTCGGAATGTAACAATTGGTGTGGAATGCAGGTTTTTCTGGCCGCGAGAGGCATTTGATGCTTTGAATCTCTCTTGCGGGGTACACCGGACGGCGATGTGACGATCGCCGGGCGACAGGGTCGGTCAGTATCCGGAGGGTGAAATGTCCTTCATGTCCCGCGGCTTCACGCTTCTGTTGTTGGGTGCCGGCGCCTTCGTCCTGCTGGACGAGGAAGCGCGTCTTTCTGCAAGCGGTATCGTCACCGACGGCTATGCCTATGTCGCCGGATACGAAGCGCCGCTTCCCCTCGAGCGGCCGCCCCTGCTCGCGCTTGCAGACCTCGACGACTGCCTGCGAGGGACGGGCCGCGTGAACGGCGCGGACGCCTACGCCGCATTCTGCACCGACCTCGCGAATTTCGCCGCACCGGAAACGGCAGTGGCTGAAGGCGATGCCGTGCCGGTCGAACCGCCGGAACGAGAGGACACGACCACACGGGAAGTCGTTCAGCCGCTCTGCGCCGCCAGCATACCGCCGGTCGTCCGCAGCCGGGGCAAAACGAGTGAAGTGGTTCTCGTGCCACAGGGTTGCAACGTTCCGAGCCCGGCCGACGGCAAGGTTCTCTACGCCGGGTTCTTCAAGGGCTATCTCGGCGTCATCATTCTGGAGATGCAGGACGAGACACGTCTCACCATTGCCGGTCTCGGCAACGTCGCCGTGCGGCGAGGCGACGACGTGATGGCAGGAAACGAAATCGGCACGACCCCCGACACGGTCGCGCCTGCCCTCGCCGACGCCGCAGACGGGAGCGCGGCCTTGTTGCTCGTTGCCGATGCAACTGTTGCAACGCCCGCTTCCTGAAGAGATCAGATGGCCGTGCGCGCCAGCTGCCAGTTCCGGAAACGCCAGTAGCTCCAGGCGAGCGACGCCACCGCGCGCATGAGCGCGCCATGAGGCTTCAGTCCCGCAGCCTTGCCGACCATCGATACGAGGCGCTCGACATGCTGACGGCGGTAGAGCCCGAGCGCGCGCTTTTCATACGCCTTCGAGAACGCGCTTCGCTCATAAGTCACGCTGCCATCGACCGGCGTGTTCGCCGAGTAATAGGCGCGCGCGAGTTCATCGTCATCCGCTTCCGAAACACGGCCGATCGCCACGCGGATACGATCGAGGATGGAGGGCTGTATCTCGCCGAGATCGTTGAACTGATCGTAGAAGAGCTTGTAGTGGCGGAACTCGTCCGCCGCGATGTTCGACGCGATCTGCTTCAGCACCGGCTCGTCCGTCGCATCCTTGATCGCGGTGTAGTAGGATGACGTACCGCTCTCGACGACGCAGCGCGCGATAAGCTCCCCGCTCCGGCTGCCGCGCACGCTCTCGATGGCGTTCGTGTCGATCCTGTAATCTGCCTGAAAGCGGGCAAAGGCCTGATCGAAGTCGAACTCGGGATCGGCCAGTTCCGCCCAGCGCGCGAGCGCCTGGCCATGCTGCACTTCCTCGCCGCCCCATTGCTGGACCGCCTCTTTCACATCCGGCCTATCGGCGAAGACGTTGCAGAGATAGGTCACATAATCGGGCGCGTTGAACTCGACCATCGCGGCCGCCTTCACGGCGCGCAGAATGTCGGGGTCGACCTTGGCGGCGTCGAAGTCCTGCCACCTGATGTCGTCGAGTGTCCAGTGACGGCTCATGGCATCCAATCCGCTCGTTTCCGGGCTTCTGTCACAATAGCAATATAATCGCGAAAGGCGGCGGCTTTAAGAGTGCCGGATTGCCGCGGAATCCGCCGCCTTCGTTCCGGAAACGAAAGGGCGGCACTCCCGTTCCGGAGGCCGCCCTTGCGGAATTCATCGTAAACAGAGCGTCAGATCGCCTGACGCAGCTGCTTCAGGTGATCGAGCTTCTCCTGGGCTGCCTGCCGCTTGGCGTCGGTCTTGGCATCCGCCACATCTTCCTCGGCATTGCCGATCTCCCGGTCGAGAGCCGCCGTGTCGAGCTCCGCAAGCGGGACCGTGTGCTCGGCAAGGATGGTGAGGCCCGCAGGCGTCACTTCCGCGAAGCCGCCACGCACGAAGTAGCGCCGCTGCGGCTGGCCCTGCACGTCGACGTCGATGACGCCGGGGCGCAGCGTCGACATGACCGGCGCATGGCCGCCCATGATCCCCATGTCGCCTTCGGCACCCGGGAGCACCACCATGTCGACTTCCTCCGAAAGGAGGAGCCGCTCTGGCGATACGAGGTCGAAACTCAGCTTCTCAGCCATGTAGCTCTATCCTCAGGCCGCTTCGGCTGCGAGACGTTCGGCCTTCTTGATGGCGTCTTCGATCGTGCCGACCATGTAGAACGCGGCTTCCGGCAGGTGATCGTAGTCGCCGTTGCAGAGGCCCTTGAAGCCCTTGATCGTGTCCTTGATATCGACGAGGACGCCGGGCGAACCCGTGAACACTTCGGCGACGAAGAACGGCTGCGACAGGAAGCGCTCGATCTTGCGCGCGCGAGCCACGACCAGCTTGTCTTCTTCCGAAAGCTCGTCCATGCCGAGAATGGCGATGATGTCCTGGAGCGACTTGTAGCGCTGCAGGATTTCCTGCACTTCACGCGCCGTGTCGTAATGCTCCTGACCGACAACACGCGGCTCAAGAATACGGCTGGTCGAGTCGAGCGGGTCCACGGCGGGATAGATGCCCTTTTCCGAGATCGCACGATTGAGAACCGTCGTCGCGTCAAGGTGAGCGAACGAGGTCGCGGGCGCCGGGTCGGTCAAGTCGTCGGCGGGCACGTAAATGGCCTGCACGGACGTGATCGAGCCCTTGGTCGTCGTGGTGATGCGTTCCTGCAGCGCGCCCATGTCGGTGGCGAGCGTCGGCTGATAGCCCACGGCGGAAGGAATACGGCCGAGAAGGGCCGACACTTCCGAGCCCGCCTGCGTGAAGCGGAAGATGTTGTCCACGAAGAAGAGCACGTCCTGGCCCTTGTCGCGGAAATGCTCGGCGACGGTGAGGCCCGTCAGCGCGACGCGGGCGCGGGCTCCGGGCGGCTCGTTCATCTGGCCGAACACGAGGGCGCATTTCGAACCCGTGGTATCGCCATTGTTCTCGGCGGGGTCCTTGTTCACGCCCGACTCGATCATCTCGTGATAGAGGTCGTTGCCTTCGCGCGTGCGCTCGCCGACACCGGCGAAGACCGAATAACCGCCATGCGCCTTCGCGATGTTGTTGATGAGCTCCTGAATGAGCACCGTCTTGCCGACGCCGGCGCCGCCGAAGAGGCCGATCTTGCCGCCGCGCGCATAGGGGGCGAGCAGGTCGACGACCTTGATGCCGGTAACGAGCATCTGCGCTTCCGTCGACTGCTCGACGAAAGACGGCGCGTCCTGATGGATTTCGCGGCGCGTTTCGAATTTCACGGGGCCCGCTTCGTCCACCGGCTCGCCGATGACGTTGATGATGCGGCCAAGCGTGCCTTCACCCACCGGCACCGAGATCGCGGCGCCCGTGTCGCGGACTTCATGGCCGCGGGTCAGTCCCTCGGTCGTGTCCATGGCGATGGTGCGCACCGTGTTCTCGCCGAGATGCTGCGCAACTTCGAGGACGAGGCGGTTGCCACCATTGTCCGTCTCCAGCGCATTCATAATGGCGGGCAGATTGTCGGTGAACTCCACGTCCACGACGGCGCCGATCACCTGGCTGATTTTTCCGACTGCGTTGCTCATGAGAGTTCCTTCATCCTTCCCGTCACGGGATCGTGCTAGAGCGCCTCGGCGCCCGAGATAATTTCGATCAGTTCCTTCGTAATCATGGCCTGACGCGAACGGTTGTAGGTGATGTTCAGCTGCTTGATCATGTCACCCGCATTGCGCGTGGCGTTGTCCATGGCCGACATCTTGGCACCGAACTCGCCCGCGACATTCTCGAGCAGCGCACGGAAAACCTGCACGGCGAGATTGCGCGGGAGAAGCTCTTCGAGAATTTCGGTTTCGTCCGGCTCGTATTCATAGACGGCGCCACCTAGATCGACACCGCTGTCTGCCGTATCCGCGACGCTCGCGGGAACGAGCTGCTGCGCCGTCGGGATCTGGCTCACCACATTGACGAACTTCGAGTAGAAGAGCGTCGCGACATCGAACTCACCGCCCTCGAAAAGATCGAGCACGGTCTTGGCGATATCTTCGGCCTGCGCGAAACCGATCTGGCGGATGCCCGTGAACTCGTAGGACTTCACGATCTTGTCGCCGAAATCGCGCTTCAGCGCATCACGTCCCTTGCGGCCCACGGTGACGATCTTCACCGTCTTGCCTTCGCCGATCAGCTTGTTGATGTGCTGGCGCGCAAGGCGGGCGATGGACGAATTGAAACCGCCGCAGAGACCGCGATCCGCCGTCGCGACGATCAGAAGATGCACCTGGTCGTTGCCGGTGCCGGCGAGAAGCGGGGGCGCATCCGACCGCCCCGCCATGCCGGCGGAGAGATTGGCAAGCACACGGTCCATGCGTTCAGCGTAGGGCCGCGCGGCTTCCGCCGCTTCCTGCGCGCGGCGCAGCTTCGCAGCGGCGACCATCTGCATCGCCTTCGTGATCTTCTGCGTCGCCTTGACGCTGGAGATACGGTTTCTTAGGTCCTTGAGGCTCGCCATTCGCCTTTACCTGTGCTTGGTCCTGCAGTCTCGTCCGTAAGGATCAGGCAAATGCCTTGGAGAACGCTTCGACTGCCGACTTGAGCTTGGCTTCGGTGTCGGAAGAAAGCTGCTTCTCGCTGCGGATCGCATCGAGAATGTCTTCGTGCTTCGTACGGATGCTGCGAAGGAACTCGTCCTCGAAGCGGCCCACATCGCCGACCGGCAGCTTGTCGAGATAGCCGTTCACGCCGGCATAGATCACGACGACCTGCTCTTCGACCTTGAGCGGCGAGAACTGGCCCTGCTTCAGGAGTTCCGTGAGACGCGCACCGCGGTTGAGCAGACGCTGCGTCGCGGCATCGAGATCCGAGCCAAACTGCGCGAAGGCCGCCATTTCGCGGTACTGCGCAAGCTCGCCCTTGATCTTGCCGGCAACCTGCTTCATCGCCTTGATCTGCGCCGACGAACCCACGCGGCTAACCGACAGGCCGACGTTCACGGCCGGACGGATGCCCTGATAGAAAAGGTCCGTTTCGAGGAAGATCTGGCCGTCCGTGATCGAGATCACGTTGGTCGGAATATAGGCCGACACGTCGTTCGCCTGCGTCTCGATGATCGGCAGCGCGGTCAGCGACCCGTTGCCGTTTTCATCGTTGAGCTTGGCGGCGCGCTCGAGAAGACGGGAGTGAAGATAGAAGACGTCGCCCGGATAGGCTTCGCGTCCCGGCGGGCGGCGAAGGAGAAGCGACATCTGGCGGTAGGCGACGGCCTGCTTGGAAAGGTCGTCGTAAACGACGAGGCCATGCATGCCGTTGTCGCGGAAATACTCGCCCATCGTGCAGCCGGCGAAGGGCGCCAGGAACTGCAGCGGCGCCGGATCGGACGCGGTGGCGGCGACGATGATCGAATATTCGAGGGCGCCGTTTTCTTCCAGCGTCTTCGCGATCTGCGCAACCGTCGAGCGCTTCTGGCCGATGGCGACGTAGATGCAGTAGAGCTTCTGGCTCTCGTCGTCGCCCTGATTGAGCGGCTTCTGGTTCAGGATCGCGTCGATGGCGATGGCGGTCTTGCCGGTCTGACGGTCGCCGATGATGAGCTCGCGCTGGCCACGGCCGATCGGGATCAGGGCGTCGATCGCCTTGAGGCCGGTCTGCATCGGCTCATGCACCGATTTCCGGGGAATGATGCCCGGCGCCTTCACGTCCACGCGGCGACGCTCGGCGCCTTCGATCGGACCCTTGCCGTCGATCGGATTGCCGAGCGGGTCGACGACGCGGCCGAGCAGGCCCTTGCCGACCGGAACGTCCACGATGGCGCCTGTGCGCTTTACCGTGTCGCCTTCCTTGATGTTCCGGTCGGAACCGAAAATCACGACGCCGACATTGTCTTCTTCGAGGTTCAAGGCCATGCCGCGGACACCGCCCGGGAACTCGACCATTTCGCCGGCTTCGACATTGTCGAGACCATAGACGCGGGCGATACCGTCACCGACGGAGAGCACCTGGCCGATCTCGGATACCTGCGCTTCGGCGCCGAAGTCCTTGATCTGCTGCTTAAGGATGGCGGAGATTTCCGCGGCCTGAATGTCCATCAGGAAGCCTCTTTCATGGCAATCTTGAGCGAATTGAGTTTGGTACGGAGCGAGGAGTCGATCATTCGGCTGCCGACCTTGACGACGAGCCCGCCGAGGAGCCCGGCATCGACCTTGGTATTGATCATGACATCGCGCCCCGTGGCGGATTTGAGCGCCGCCTTGAGGCTTTCGACCTGCTGATCGCCGAGCGGATGCGCCGACGTCACATCGGCCGTTATCTCGCCGCGCTTCGCCGCGAGGATCGAGGTGTAGGCCGAAATCATTTCCGGCAGCACAAACAGCCGACGGTTGCGAATGACGAGACCGCAGAAATTCTTCACGAGGGCCGAAACGCCCGCCTTGTCGAGAACGGCGGTAAGGGCACGGCCCTGCTCGGCGGCACTGAAAACCGGGCTGCGGACGAGGCGCTTGAGGTCTTCGCTCTCGTTCAGCATGGCATTGATGGACGCCAGATCGGCGGCTACGGCATCGAGCGCGGACTGTTCGTCGGCAAGCTCGAAAAGAGCCGTCGCATAACGGCCGGCCACGCCAGAGACGGGATGATCAGATGACACGTGCGGCGCTCGCCTGTGCTTTTCGTGGAAACCAGCGCGGCGGCTCTGGAGCCTCGCGCCAATTATTTGAAATCATTAGCTAATTTTGGCCTCAGAGGGCGCTGGAACAGACCCCGCCCCCGAGGCCGCGCGTTAGGTAACACATGGTCTGCCCACGCGCAACATGCCGGACCCCGAAAAGCCCCGCACTGCGGCATTTTGGGTCGACCGCAATGCCGGAATGGTACCTGCCGTAGCGTCAGCGTGAGCGGCCGGTAATCAAAACCGCTACCGGCTTCATTACATGAAGCTGTAGGGGTCGATATCAACCGAGACACGGACAGCGTTCGGTATCTTCATGCCGTCCAGCCAGGCGTGGATAAAGGCCTGGACGTTGACGCTCCGGCCCGCCTTAACGAGGAAGCGCAGCCGCGTCCGGCCCCTCAGGAGCGCCAGAGGAGCCGGTGCAGGGCCGAGGACGGAAACATCCTCCGCCCGGGGCACAAGGCGGGCCATTTCGCGTGCAACGCGCTGCGCGAGACCGGCGTCGGGCGCGGACACCACCACCCCGACGAGACGACCGTATGGCGGCAAGGCCACCCGCTCGCGCGCCGCCGCCTCGCGGGCGAGAAACTCGTCGCGCTTGCCCGAAACGAGCGCCCGCATGACGCCATGCTCAGGCATCCAGGACTGGAGAAAGACTCGGCCCGGCCGCTCCGCCCGGCCCGCGCGCCCCGCCACCTGCTGCAGGAGCTGGAAGGTCCGCTCGCCCGCCCTGAGATCTCCGTTCTCGAGGCCGAGATCGGCATCGACCACGCCGACCAGGGTGAGCCAGGGAAAATGATGTCCCTTGGCGACGATCTGCGTACCGATGACGATGTCCACCTCGCGCCCCTCGATAGCGGCAAAGACGGCTTCATGCGCGGACGGTCCGCGCAGATTGTCGCTCGAGACGACGGCGACCCGTGCTTCCGGAAACAGTTCGGCGACTTCCTCGGCGATCCGCTCCACGCCGGGTCCACAGGCGACAAGCGCGTCCTCCGCGCCGCAGGATGGACACGCCCTCGGCACAGGCGCCGAATAGCCGCAATGATGACAGGCGAGTTCGCGGCGGAAGCGATGCTCGACGAGCCAGGCAGAACATTGCGGACATTCGATGCGATGCCCGCAGGTGCGGCAGAGCGTGAGCGGCGCATAGCCTCGCCGGTTGAGGAAAAGCATCGACTGCTCGCCCGCCTCGAGTGCCCTGGCGATTTCCGTAACCAGCACGGGCGATAGCCAGCGTCCGCGTTCGGGCGGGTTGCTGCGCATGTCGATGGCAGTGACCTCCGGCAGCACGGCGACACCGTGGCGCGCGTGGAGACGCACGGCCTCGTACCTTCCCTGTTCGGCATTCACAACAGTTTCGAGCGACGGCGTCGCGGAACTCAGCACGATCGGGAACTTGCCGAGCGAGGCACGCACCACCGCCATATCGCGTGCGTGATAGGCAACGCCGTCTTCCTGCTTGAAAGCGGCATCGTGTTCTTCGTCGACTACAATGAGACCGAGATCGGGAAATGGCAGAAAGAGCGCGGAACGCGCACCGACAACGACCGGCACACGTCCTTCCGCAACGCCACGCCAGACACGGCGGCGTTCGCGCGTCGCGAGATCGGAATGCCATTCCGCCGGGCGGCAGCCAAACCGCTTTTCGAAGCGTTCGAGGAACTGGCTTGTCAACGCGATCTCCGGCAACAGGACGAGAACCTGCTTTCCCTGCGTGAGCGCGGCGGCAACCGCTTCGAAATAGACTTCCGTCTTGCCCGAGCCGGTAACGCCGTCGAGCAGCACAACCGCGAAGTGCGCTGCATCGACATGCGCGCGAAGACGCGCAGCGGCTTCCGCTTGCTCTGCAGAAAGGATGACTCCCTGCGCATCCGGGTTGGGATTCGGGAAAGGCGCCTCGGTCGGAATGTCGACGGGCAGGAACGTCCCGGCATCGACAAGCCCACGCACAACACTGTCCGAGACACCGGCTTCTTCAGCGAGTTCGCGAACGGTGCGCGCAAAACCATCGCCCGCCGCTTCAATTGCGCGGGTACGGGCGGGCGTCATGCGTGACGGCCGAACATCTCCAAGCCGGTAGGCAGTGCGCAGGCGCGGCGGCTCCAGCGCGCCGGGAGCCCGGATCGCGAGCCTGAGCACCGAGCCCGCGGGCGAAACCGTGTAACCGGCGACCCAGTCGACGAGGCGCCGCAGCACCTCCGGCATGGGCGGCACGTCGATGACTTCAATAATCGCCTTGAGCCGATTGTGGCCGACTTCGCCGGAGCCGGCACCCCAGACGACACCAATCAACTCCTGGGACCCGAGCGGCACGACGACGTAATCCCCCGCGCGCACCGCCATGCCGGCGGGCACCTTGTAGTCATAAGGCTTTGGCAGGGCG
This sequence comes from Parvibaculum sp., assembly GCA_017642695.1. Taxonomy (GTDB): domain Bacteria; phylum Pseudomonadota; class Alphaproteobacteria; order Parvibaculales; family Parvibaculaceae; genus Parvibaculum. The sequence continues at coordinate 302,524 of JAEPQD010000001.1, forward strand.
AGCGGAATGAGGACGCTGACCGTATCCGAAACGATCGCATCGTCTGATGCCGCCGGGGCTGTGGATATTTCGGAAGCCATATTGTTTCGTTCGGGCGCGGGGCCGGAGATGTTCAAATCTGAAGCGACACCGTAACGCCGTGTAAAGCAAGTGCCACGACGCCACCTTGCGCGGTTCACCTGCACGCGGCAAAAGAAGGAAGCGTTCGGCGCCGCACTCGACTAGACTGCCGGGTGGGACATATGGCGCCAACGTAAAGATTGAAAAGACCTGCCTTCATGAAATTCTTCGTAGATACCGCAGATATCGCCGAAATCCGGGAACTGGCCGATACCGGCCTGCTCGACGGCGTGACCACGAACCCGTCGCTGATCGCAAAATCCGGCCGCAACTTTCTCGAAGTCGTGGAGGAAATCTGCGGCACGGTCGAGGGACCTGTGAGTGCGGAAGTGACCGCGCTCGATTCGGAAACCATGATCGCCGAGGGCCGCAAGCTCGCGAAGATCGCGAAGAACATTGCGGTGAAAGTGCCCTTGACCTGGGACGGGCTGAAGACCTGCAAGGTTCTGACCGGCGAAGGTACGATGGTAAACGTGACGCTCTGCTTCTCCGCGAACCAGGCGCTCCTCGCCGCAAAAGCCGGCGCGACTTTCATCTCACCCTTCATTGGCCGTCTCGACGACATCAATCTCGATGGCATGGAACTGATTCACGAAATCCGGGAAATTTACGACAATTACCCGGCGCTCGAGACCGAGATTCTCGCCGCATCGATTCGCAACGCGAACCATGTGAAGGACGCCGCACTGGCGGGCGCGGATGTCGCGACCGTGCCGCCGGCGGTATTGAAGGGGCTTGCGGCCCATCCTCTGACCGAAAAGGGCCTTGAAATGTTCCTTTCGGATTGGAAAAAGACCGGCCAGAAAATACTTTAGAAACGTATTTCGGGGGATGCTGCTGCCATGAGCCAGCAAAACGACAGCACTGAGGCGAAGCGGATCGAGGACGCGGCAACCGCGCCCTCCGCCGACGAGGTGAAATCCTATCTGCGTCAGCATCCCGAACTCGTCGCCAACGACGCGGAGCTTCTCTCCTCGCTCGTTCCACCGTCGCAATCGACGGGCCGCAACGTGCTCGACATGCAGCATTTCATGATAGGCCGCCTGCAGAACCAGGTTCGCATGCTGCGCGACATCCAGTCCGATCTGATCGAGGCGTCGTCGCTGAACAGCATCGCGCGCGAACAGGTTCACGCCGCCGCGCTGAAGCTGCTCGATGCGCGTTCCTTCGAACATCTGATCGAATACACGACCTCGCCGGACGGTCTTGCCCGCGTGCTCGGCATTCGCGCCGCGACGATCTGCATCGAAACGGCGAACGGCGTTTCCGGCATCGGCATCCGCGGCGTGCGCGTGCTGGAACCCGGCGGCGTCGACCGCATCATCGGCCCTGGCGAACGCTGCCGCCTCGCAGCCCATGTGCGTGGCAGCCGCGGCCTCTACGGCCATCTCGCCGAAGACGTGCATTCCGAAGCGCTCGTCCGGCTCGATATTTCGCGCGGCTCCCCACCCGGCCTTCTGGCGCTGGGCGGCTTCGACCCCGAGCAGTTCCATCCCGACCAGGCAGTCGACCTGCTGGAATTCCTCGCCAATATCGTAGAGCGCTGCGTGCGCCAATGGCTCGACCTGCCGCCCGCCTGAACGCCGGCGCGCCCGCGCCGGACGACGCCGCGAGAACGGTTCCCGCGAGTGACGACGCGCGAAAAGAAATCCGCAACTGGTATGCGCATCTGATGAGCGAACGCCGCATGAGCGAGGCGACGCTTGTCAATTATCACCGCGACATCACCCGCTTCTTCGAATTCCTTGTGGATCATCTTGGTGGTCCTGCCGATCTCGACGCGCTCGCGAAACTTCAGACACGTGACTTTCGCGCCTTTGTGAGCAGACGCCGCAAGGACGGGCTGCAGAGCCGCTCTCTTGCCCGCATGCTCTCAAGCGTGCGCTCTCTCTTTCGCTATCTCGACCGCACGCATGTGCTGTCCAATGCCGCCGCAACGGCGCTGCGTTCACCAAAGCTGCCGCACTCGCTGCCGAAACCGCTGACGGTGAGCGGCGCCTCCGAAATGCTGGAAGAGGCGAACCTGGCGCAAGGCGAACCCTGGAAGGGCGCCCGCGACCTCGCCGTTCTGACGCTGCTCTACGGCTGCGGCCTGCGTGTATCGGAAGCACTCGCGCTCGACAGACACGAGGCGCCGCTGAAGGAGACGCTGCGCATCACCGGCAAGGGCAACAAGGAACGCATCGTGCCGGTCCTGCCCGCCGCACGCGAGGCGGTCGAGGTCTATCTGAAGCTCTGCCCCTATGGACTTGCAAAGGACGATCCGCTTTTCGTCGGCGGCCGCGGCAAGCGGCTCGGTCAGCGCCAGGTGCGCGGCGCGATGACCAACCTGCGCCGGCGGCTCGGTCTTCCGGAGACGGCGACACCGCACGCACTCCGCCACAGCTTCGCAACGCATCTGCTGGCGGGCGGCGGCGACCTTCGCGCGATTCAGGAACTGCTCGGCCATGCAAGCCTCTCGACCACGCAGATGTATACGGAAGTCGACGCGGCGAGATTGCTGGAGGTTTACGACAAGGCGCAACGCAAGCGCTGACAGCGCCGCCGAGCCATGGCTCGCAGAGGGGAGCAAATGGAGGGGACGCGGAGCAGGTCCGGTCGCGATCCTTGGTTGTTTGTGTGAGCGGCCGAAGCTGCTCCGCGCGCGATGTTTTTGCCCCGATGCCCTCTGCCACCCAACAGCTTCAGGCGTCTTCGCACAACGTGAAAGAGGCCGTCTTGCCGAGCGGATCCTAGTGTCCGCGCCCTTCCTGCATCGGGAGCCCCGGGGCGCCGGGATGCGTTACCTTCCCGGCGGCGCAGGCACCGCCCGGCTCTCCCGCACCGGACGCTCCGGATGCGCCCCTCCGGTGAGAACCGGTCCCACAAAGATGGGGGCGCATGAAGCGAGGGGGATAAGTTTTTTACATATGGATGGGAAGACCGGTGACGGCGAGCGCGGCTTCCTTGATCGCTTCCGACATGGTCGGGTGCGCGATGCACATGCGCGCGACATCTTCCGAACTCGACGAGAACTCCATCGCCGTGACGGCCTGAGCGATCATCTCGCCCGCGCCGACGCCGATGATGTGAACGCCGAGAATCCTGTCCGTCTTCTTGTCGGCAAGAATCTTGACGAAACCTTCGGTGGTCTTGTTCGCCTTGGCACGGCCGTTCGCGGTGAACGGGAACTTGCCGGCATTGTACTCGATGCCCGCATCCTTCAACTGCTCTTCGGTCCTGCCGACGCTCGCCACTTCCGGCGAGGTATAGACGACACCTGGAATGACGTCGTAATTGACCGCGCCGTAATGGCCCGCAAGACGCTCGGCGAGCGCGACGCCTTCTTCCATCGCCTTGTGCGCCAGCATCGGTCCGGCAATGCAGTCGCCGATCGCATAGATGCCGTCGACATTCGTCTTGAAGGATGGATCGACCTCGATACGGCCGCGCTTGTCGGTTTTCACGCCCGCCTTGTCGAGGCCAAGCCCTTCCGTATAGGCGACCCGGCCAATGGAGACGAGGACAACGTCGGCATCGAGCGTTTCGGCGTCGCCGCCCTTGGCGGGTTCAACGGTGACCTTGAGTCCCGACTTCTGCTTCTCGACCTTCGTCACTTTCGTTCCGAGCTTGAAGGAGAAACCCTGCTTCTTCAGCGTGCGGGTGAAGGTCTTCACGACTTCGCCGTCCATGCCGGGCAGGATGTTGTCGAGGAATTCGACCACGGTGACTTCCGCGCCAAGGCGGCCCCAGACCGAACCGAGCTCGAGCCCGATCACACCGCCACCGATCACGAGAAGCTTGCCAGGCACCTTGTCGAGCGCGATGGCGCCGGTCGAGGAAACGACGGTCTTCTCGTCAATCTCGACGCCCGGAAGCTGTGCGACGTCGGAGCCCGTCGCGATCACGATATTCTTCGCTTCAAGCGTCCGCTCGCCAACCTTGACCTTGCCGGGTGCGGCAATGCTGCCCTCGCCCTTCACCCACTCGATCTTGTTCTTCTTGAAGAGGAACTCGACGCCCTTGGTGTTGCCGTCGACCGCCTCGTCCTTGAAGGCGAGGAACTGCTTGATGTTGAGCTTCGGTTTGCTGACCTCGATACCCATGCCCTCGAAGCTGGATCCCGCTTCGTGAAAAAGCTCGGACGCATGAAGCAGTGCCTTTGACGGGATGCAGCCGACATTGAGACAGGTGCCGCCAAGCCGGTCGCGCTTCTCGACCACGGCGACCTTGAGCCCGAGCTGCGCCGCCTTGATCGCGCATTCATAGCCGCCGGGGCCTGCACCGATCACCACGAGGTCGAACGCATCTGCCATTGAACTACCTTCCGGTCTTGCCTGCCGAGAAACGAATACTCAGAGATCGAGCAGCAGGCGCTGCGGGTCTTCCAGCGATTCCTTCACGCGTACGAGGAAGGTCACCGCTTCCTTGCCGTCCACGATCCGATGATCGTAGGAGAGCGCGAGATACATCATCGGCCGGATTTCGATCTTGCCATCGACGACCATCGGCCGTTCCTGAATCTTGTGCATGCCGAGAATACCCGACTGCGGCGCGTTCAGGATCGGGGTCGACATGAGCGAGCCGTAGACGCCGCCATTCGAGATGGTGAAGGTGCCGCCCTGCAGTTCCTCGAGCTTGAGCGCGCCGTCACGGGCACGCTTGCCGAAATCGTTGATCGACTTCTCGACATCGGCAAGGGACATATCCTGCGCGTCTCGCAGAACCGGCACCACGAGGCCGCGATCCGTGCCGACCGCGACGCCGATATTGTAGTAGTTCTTGTAGACGAGCTCCTCGCCGTCGATCTCGGCATTGACCGCCGGGATCTCGCGCAGCGCATGGATGCAGGCCTTCACGAAGAAGCCCATGAAACCAACGCGCACGCCATGCTTCTTCTCGAAGAGATCCTTGTATTGCGACCGGAGCGCCATGACGTTCGTGAGATCCACCTCGTTGAAGGTGGTGAGCATGGCGGCCGTGTTCTGCGCTTCCTTGAGGCGCGTCGCTATGGTCTTGCGGAGCCGCGTCATCTTCACGCGCTCCTCGCGCGCGGACTGGTCCGGTGCTTCCGGTGCCTTGACCTGCGCGGGTTGCGACGGCTTCGCTTCCGACTTGCCGGACGAAGCCGCCTGCTCGGCATCGGCCTTCGTCACACGGCCGCCCTTGCCCGTTCCCTCGACCTTGGAGACGTCGAGATCGTTCTCCTCGGCGACACGGCGCACGGCGGGCGACGGCGTGGCGTCGGCGGGCTTCGCCGGCTCCTTCGCCTCAGCCTTCTTGGATTCGTCCTTCTTCGTCTCGGGCTTTGACTCGGCCTTCTTCGGCTCTTCCTTCTTGGGCGCAGGCGCGGCGCCCTTGCCCTCGCCGATCTCGCCAAGCAGCGCTCCGACCTCGACCGTCTCGCCGTCCTTCGCGATGATTTCCGAGAGAACGCCGGCGGCGGGCGCCGGCACCTCGACCGTCACCTTGTCGGTTTCGAGCTCGACCAGCGGTTCATCAGCCGAGACGCTGTCGCCCGGTTTCTTGAACCATTGTGCGACAGTGGCCTCCGTCACCGACTCGCCCAGCGTGGGCACGCGAATTTCCGTCGCCATTTGGTCTCGCCTTTCCGATAGCTTCCCGCACCCGCCGGTCAGTCGACCCTGAGCGCCTCGGAGAGAAGCTGGTTGAGTTCCTGATTGTGCTTGCTCATGAGGCCCGTCGCCGTCGCGGCCGAAGCCGGACGCCCGGCATAGGAGGCGCGGCGATACCGCGTGCCGACATGATCGAGCACCCATTCGATATTCGGTTCCATGAAGTACCACGCGCCCATGTTCTTGGGCTCCTCCTGGCACCACACGAATTCCGCGTCGGGGAAGCGCGCGAGCTCGGTCATCAGCGACTTCGCCGGGAACGGATAAAGCTGCTCGACGCGCATCAGATAGACGTCGGTGATACCGCGCTTTTCGCGCTCCTCGTAGAGATCGTAATAGACCTTGCCGGAGCAGAGCACGACGCGCTTGATCTCCTTGTCGGCGACAAGCTTGATCTTCTGGTTCGGCAAAAGCTCCGCATCGTCCCACAGGACGCGGTGGAACGAGGACCCGGGACCGAATTCCTTGATGTTCGAGACCGCCCGCTTGTGGCGGAGCAGCGATTTCGGCGTCATCAGGATGAGCGGCTTGCGGAAATTGCGGTGCATCTGCCGCCGCAGGATGTGGAAGTAGTTCATCGGCGTCGTGCAGTTCGCGACCTGCATGTTATCTTCCGCGCACATCTGCAGATAGCGTTCGAGACGCGCCGAGGAATGTTCCGGCCCCTGTCCTTCATAGCCATGCGGCAGCAGCATGACGAGGCCGCACATACGAAGCCACTTGCGCTCGCCCGACGAAATGAACTGGTCAATCACGACCTGGGCACCGTTCGCGAAGTCGCCGAACTGCGCCTCCCACAGAACGAGCGCATTGGGCTCGGCAAGGCTGTAGCCATATTCGAAGCCGAGCACCGCCGCTTCCGAAAGCATCGAATTAATGACTTCGTATTCGGCCTGTCCTTCCGAAATATTGTTCAGCGGCACGTAGCGGTCTTCGTTCTGCTGATCGTTCAGCACCGAATGCCGCTGCACGAAGGTGCCGCGTTCGGAATCCTGACCAGACAGACGCACCTTGATTCCTTCTTCGACAAGCGACCCGAAGGCGAGCGCCTCCGCCGTCGACCAGTCGATGTTCTCGCCCGTCTCGATCGCCTTGCGGCGATTGTCCATGAAGCGCTGCACCGTCTTGTGAACGTTGAAACCTTCCGGAACCTCGGTGATCTTGAGCCCGATTTCCTTGAGCTTCTTGATTTCCACGGCCGTCTCGCCGCGGCGCGCCTCGCCTTCGGCCTTGCTGAGACCGGACCAGCGTCCGTCGAGCCAGTCTGCCTTGTTGGGGCGGAAGGTGGAAACCGCCTCGAAATCCTCTTCGAGCTGCGCACGAAACGCGGCGACGCGTTCGTCGACTTCTTCCGCCGACATCAGACCCGCGTCGATCAACCGCTTGGAGTAGACCTGCAGTGTCGTCGGGTGATCCTTGATCTTTTCGTACATGAGCGGCTGCGTCATGCTCGGATCGTCGCCCTCGTTGTGGCCGAAACGGCGATAACAGAACATGTCGATGACGACCGGCCGGTTGAAGCGCTGCCGGAACTCCGTCGCAATCTTGGCGGCATGGACAACCGCTTCCGGGTCGTCGCCATTCACATGGAAGATCGGCGCCTGCACCATCTTCGCGACGTCCGAGGGATAGGGCGAGGAGCGGCTGTGGATCGGACTCGTGGTGAAGCCGATCTGGTTGTTGACGATGAAATGAATCGAGCCGCCAGTGCGGTGGCCCTTGAGGTCGGACAGGCCCAGACATTCAGCCACGATACCCTGCCCCGCAAAGGCGGCATCGCCGTGGATCAGGAGCGGAATGACGGAATCGCGCTCGCGGTCGTGATGCTGGTCCTGCTTTGCGCGCGCCTTGCCGAGCACGACAGGATCGACGATCTCGAGATGCGACGGGTTGGCGGTGAGCGAGAGATGCACCTTGTTGCCGTCGAACTCGCGATCCGACGACGCGCCGAGGTGATACTTCACGTCGCCCGAACCATCGACATCTTCCGGTGTCGAGGACCCGCCCTTGAATTCGTGGAAGACGGCGCGATAGGGCTTCGACATCACGTTGGTGAGAACGTTGAGGCGGCCGCGATGGGCCATGCCGAACACGATTTCCTTGGCACCGAGCGCACCGCCGCGCTTGATGATCTGTTCGAGCGCCGGAATGATCGCTTCCGCGCCATCGAGACCGAACCGCTTGGTACCGACATACTTGACGCCGCAGAACTTCTCGAAGCCTTCGGCCGCAATCATCTTGTCGAGAATCGCCGAACGGCCCATGTCGGTGAAGGCGATTTCCTTGTCGGGACCTTCGATGCGTTCCTGGATCCAGGCCTTCTCCTCTGGATCGCCGATATGCATGAATTCGACGGCAAGCGTACCGCAATAGGTGCGGCGCAGAATGTCGAGCATCTCGCGGATCGTCGCGGTCTCAAGACCAAGCACGTTGTCGATGAAGATCGGACGATCGAGATCATCGGGACCGAAGCCGTAGCTTTCCGGCTGCAACTCCGGGTGCTGCGACTTGGGGCGCAGCTGCAGAGGATCGATATCGGCGTCGAGATGGCCGCGAATGCGATAGGCGCGGATCATCATCAGGGCACGGACGGAATCGAGAGTCGCCGCGCGGATTTCATCCTGACTGGCGGCAGGACGGCGCTCGGCGATCTTTTCCTTGACCTTGCCAGCCTCAACCGTCGCCGATCCCCAGTTTCCGTCGAGCGCGCTGACGAGTTCGCCATTCGCAATGACAGGCCAGTCGGAGCGCTTCCATGAGGCGCCCTTCGCCTCCTTCAGAACGTCTTCCTTTTCATCGCCAAGCCCGTCGAAGAAAGTTCGCCACTCGGCATCGACCGACTGCGGATCGCCCTGGTAGCGCGCGTAAAGCTCCTCCACGAAGGGCGCATTGGCGCCATAAAGGAAGGACGTCCGCTCGAAGCGGTCGTTCGTACCGTCATTGCTCATGGGGTCGGGTCCATTTGGCTTCGAGGCGGCCTGGACCGCTTCCGGAAGAGCCGTGTCATCGGACAGAAAATCATTCGGCGTCACCTGACCGCCGGTCGCCTTGTAGATCGCATCCAGCGTCTGCCATTCCGGCCGCCGCTGGCCATTCATGCAGCGGGTGACGGTCGAAACGGACACCCCCAACTGGTCGGCAAAGGCGCTTGCCGTGAGATTCTGCGATTCAAGCCAGTCGGTGAGTTTCATGAGAGGAAATTGCCATACGGGCAACAGGCCGTCAAATATCATTTGCCACAAAGGCACAACCTGGAATTAACCCAGTGAGCCCCGCAAACTCTTACCCCTACCTCCTGAATATAGGAGTTCGGTGACAAATTAACACTGCCTGTCACCCCAGCTGGCCAAAAAGACGTGCGGGGCTCCCGGAAACCCGAAAACCCCGCCGAAAAGTCCAGACATGTGGCTATTACTTGCCCAGAACCTCAACCAGCGTGGTTCCGAGAGCGGAAGGCGACTTCGCGACGGTGATGCCGGCCGAACGCATGGCCTCCATCTTGTCTTCCGCGCCGCCCTTGCCGCCCGAAATGATCGCACCGGCATGGCCCATGCGGCGGCCCGGAGGCGCGGTTACGCCCGCGATGAAGCCGACGACCGGCTTCTTGACCTTGGAGGCCTTGAGGAACTCGGCCGCCTCTTCTTCCGCCGTGCCGCCTATTTCGCCGATCATGATGATCGACTTGGTGGCGTCGTCCTTGAGGAACATGTCGAGGCAGTCGATGAAGTTCGTGCCGTTGACGGGGTCACCGCCAATGCCGATGCAGGTGGTCTGGCCGAGACCCGCCGCCGTCGTTTGCGCGACGGCTTCGTAGGTGAGCGTGCCCGAACGCGAGACGATGCCGACCGAACCGGGTTTGTGGATATGGCCCGGCATGATCCCGATCTTGCACTCGCCCGGCGTGATGACGCCCGGACAATTCGGACCGACGAGACGCGTCTTCGACCCTGTGAGCGCGCGCTTCACCTTCACCATGTCGAGAACCGGAATGCCCTCGGTGATGCAGACCGCAAGCTCGATGCCCGCATCGATCGCTTCGAGGATCGCATCGGCTGCGAAGGGCGGCGGCACATAGATGGCGGAGGCCGTCGCGCCAGTCTTCTCGACGGCTTCGGCGACGGTGTTGAAAACCGGCAGGTCGAGATGCTTCGTACCACCCTTGCCGGGGCTCACGCCGCCGACCATCTTCGTGCCATAGGCAATCGCCTGTTCCGAATGGAACGTACCCTGATTACCCGTGAAGCCCTGGCAGATGACCTTGGTGTTCTTGTCGACGAGAACGGACATTATGCGGCCTCCTTCACGGCTTTGACGATCTTCTCGGCCGCATCGGCGAGGTTGTCCGCGGAAATGATGGGAAGGCCCGACTCGGCCATGATCTTCTTGCCGAGCTCGACATTCGTGCCTTCGAGCCGGACAACCAGCGGCACACCGAGCGAGACTTCCTTCGCGGCGGCAACGACGCCTTCCGCGATGATGTCGCAGCGCATGATGCCGCCGAAGATGTTGACGAGAATGCCTTCAACGTTCGGATCGGAGAGAATGATCTTGAACGCGGCCGTCACCTTTTCCTTGGTCGCGCCGCCGCCGACATCGAGGAAGTTCGCAGGCTCGGAACCGTAGAGCTTGATGATGTCCATCGTCGCCATGGCGAGGCCCGCGCCGTTCACCATGCAGCCGATCTGACCGTCCAGCTTGATGTAGTTGAGGTCGTATTTCGACGCCTCGACCTCCGCCGGGTCCTCTTCCGTGAGGTCGCGGAGTTCCACGATGTCCTTGTGACGGTAGAGCGCGTTCGAGTCGAAGTTCACCTTCGCGTCGAGGCAGAGCACATTACCTTCGCCCGTGACGACGAGCGGATTGATCTCGAGCATGCTCATGTCTTCGGAAACGAAGGCCTTGTAGAGCTTGTCGATCAGAGCCACGCCCTGCTTCACCTGATCGCCTTCGAGCCCGAGGGCATAGGCGACCTTACGGCCGTGAAAGCCGCTGATGCCGGAGGCGGGATCGACGTCGAAGCTCAGGATCTTTTCCGGCGTTTTCTTCGCAACTTCCTCGATATCCATGCCGCCTTCGGTGGAGACGATGAAGGAGACACGCGACGTGGCACGATCAACCAGGATGGAGAGATAGAGTTCCCGGTCGATGGAAGAACCTTCCTCTATGTAGAGCCGGTTCACTTCCTTGCCGTCGGGGCCCGTCTGGTGCGTCACGAGTGTCGAACCGAGAAGCCGCTTCGCTTCCTTTTCGACGTCTTCGACCGACTTGACGACCTTGACGCCACCGGCCTTGCCTCGTCCGCCCGCATGGATCTGGGCCTTGACGACCCAAACCGGCCCGCCGAGTTCGTTCGCTTTCGCAACCGCCTCTTCCGGCGTGAACGCCGCATGTCCGCGCGGTACCGGCACGCCATACTTCGCAAGCACGGCCTTGGCCTGGTATTCGTGAATATTCATGAAAAACCGTCCGGCTGGATGACGGCGCGGGAGCCCGCGGCGCCAGAAGGGAAAATTCGCCCGATACGTATGTCGGATGGCCCGGAGTTATACCACCCAAGCGGGCGGGCGCAACCGGGACATGGCCGCGGCAACCCCCTTCCCGCTTACAGGAAATTCAATTGTGCCAACGGGATGACGGTGAAACGAGAGGTGACGCAACGTCACCTCAGGTCGTGTTCCACGATCTCGTCCGAACCCGCCGGAAGCTCGAGATAGAGCCCGTCATAGCCAAGGATGACGCCGTCGCTGCGGACATCGGAGACGCCGCGCAGGAAAACCCGCTCTGCGATCGCATTGGGCAGACGCGGCACGATATGGGTATAGACGAGGAGCTTCACGCCCGCCTCGTTGGCGCTCTCCGCCGCCTGCACCGGTGTCGCGTGATAGTCGGGAATGTCATGCATGATCTTGGCGCGCCGGTCGCCTCTCCCGTCGAGGCCTTCCTCGAGCATGTGGACCATATGGGGGGCAAGCGCCTCGTGGATCAGCACGTCGGCATCCTCGCCGAACGTCGCGATATTCGCGTCCCGTTTGGTGTCGCCGCTGAAGACCACCGAACGGTCCTTGTAGTCGATCCGGTAGCCATAGGCGGGATCGACCGGCTCGTGGCTGACACGGAAGGCGGTGACCTTGACGCCGCCTTCCTCGAAGACGGTGACGGCCATGGTGCGGTCGGGCACATCGACCACGATGGGCTGATAATCGGCGCCTTCCTCGGCGAAGAATTCCGGGCCGTGATGGGCGATGCGGTAGCCGTCATCGAGCGAATAGGCGAGATCGAAGCCTGCAACCACCGTCTCGACACCGGGCGGTCCGTACACGGCGAGCGCCTGGCGGCGGCCCGACGCCCAGCTGTTGAGCGCGATGTCCGGAATGCCGCTGATGTGGTCGGAGTGAAAATGGGTGAGGAGGATGCCGGTGAGGCCGCCAACGGGAAGCTGGAAACGGGCGAGACGGTCCCAGCCGCCGAGGCCTGAATCCACCACGAAGACCTTGCCGCCCGCATAGACGATGGCGCAGGCCTGTGCGCGATCAGGGTCCGGCATGGGAGAGCCCGTGCCGCAGAGAACGACATGCAGCGCGTCCTCGTTCAGCACCGCGTCGTTCCCGCCGATATTGGCCACAACGACGCGCCGCATCAGCGCATCCTGCGCCGCGGGCGAGAACCAGACGATGCCGAAGCCGATGACGGCAACCGCGACCAGCAGGCCGATACCCGCCAAAACCACCCGCTTCATTGGATATCCTCCCGCCAGCCCTTGTTAATGGAACACATTAAATAGGTGCTTCCCTGTCCGCAAGCAAGTCATATTGGCACTTAAAATGCCAATAAAAAAGGCGGACCCGAAGGCCCGCCTTTCCCGGGAGTGTACCCGTATCATTTCTTCTTCGCGGACTTGGCCTTCGCCGCGCCCTTGGCAGCGCCTTTGGCGACGGCGGGATCGATCTTCTTGCAGGCGTCGACCAGACCCTTGACCGCATTGACCGAATTCATGAACTGCTTCTTTTCGGAAGCGTTCAGGTCGATCTCGACGATGCGCTCGACGCCGCCCGCACCGATCACGACCGGCACGCCGACATACATGTCCTTCACGCCATATTCGCCGTTGATATAGGCCGCACAGGGCAATACGCGCTTCTGGTCTTTCAGATAGGCTTCAGCCATCGCGATGCCGGACGCGGCCGGCGCATAGAAGGCAGAGCCTGTCTTCAGCAGGCCGACGATCTCGGCGCCGCCGTCACGCGTACGCTGAATGATCTTGTCGAGCTTGTCCTTGGTGGTCCAGCCCATCTTCACGAGATCGGGAAGCGGAATGCCCGCGACCGTCGAATAGCGCGGCAGCGGCACCATCGTGTCGCCATGGCCGCCCAGCACGAAGGCCGTCACATCCTCGACCGACACGCCGAATTCCTCGGCGAGAAAGAGCCGGAAGCGGCCGCTGTCGAGGACGCCCGCCATGCCGACAACCTTGTTGTGCGGCAGGCCGGAGAACTGGCGTAGCGCCCAGACCATCGCGTCGAGCGGATTGGTGATGCAGACCACGAAAGCATTCGGCGCATATTTCGCGATGCCTTCGCCGACCTGTTTCATCACCTTGAGGTTGATGCCGAGAAGGTCGTCGCGGCTCATGCCCGGCTTGCGCGGCACACCGGCCGTCACGATCACGACGTCGGCGCCCTTGATGCCCTTGTAGTCGTTGGCGCCGGAAAGCGCGGCGTTATAGCCCTCGACGGGCCCGGTCTGGGCGAGATCGAGCGCCTTGCCCTGCGGCAGGCCTTCGGCAATGTCGAAAATGACGACGTCGCCAAGCTCCTTGAGCCCCGCGAGAAGAGCCAGCGTGCCGCCGATCTGGCCGCCGCCGATAAGTGCGATTTTCTTGCGCGCCATGGTGTTAAAGCCTCCGATATGCCTGCGCCGTGGTTAATCTGCGAGCCTAGTAGCGTGAATCCGCGTATTCCGCAACGGACACGCAGGAGGGATGATGCGAGGGAACGCGCCAGTCTTAACCAAGAATCCTGTCTCGCATTGACACAAAGGGCCGTGCAATCGCATCATTTTTACTCAACGTAAAGGTTGACCCGCGATGCTGAAGGGGTTCGCAGCGCGGGCTGGCGCAGGGTCCGGGGGGACCCGTGCCGAAGTCCCGTGCGGCGTGGAATTTGCACCCGTTCAGGACCAGTTGGTTGGGGGCGTGCGTATGACGCAGACGATCCGTCATAGATTTTCCGGCAGATTTTCCAGAGTGGCTTCCGTCGCCGTGGTCGGAGCGGGCCTTCTCGGCCTCTCGGGTTGTGCGGCGCCGGCGATTGGCGCGCTGACTGTCGGCGAAGTGCTCACCATCGCCGGCATTTCCTCTTCCATCATGACGGGCCGCGATCTCGGCGAGCATGCGCTTTCCGCGCTCACGGGCAAGGACTGCCGCTTCCTCGAAGCCGCACTTCGCGAAGGCCGCTCCTTCTGCGAGGACAGGAACTCCACCGCCACGAAAGACGATTTCGGCGGTCTGATCGCCCTCTTCAGGAACGACGACGGCGAAACGAGGGAGACCCAGGTCGCCGCCGCAGACCTCGATCCGCAGGTGCTCGGCTTCGCGCCGGTGGACCGCCGCGCCGCGCATGAATTCTCGCTCGAAATCGCCCGCGAGGCGGCACGCCAAGACCCGAAAGAGGCCGTCTCCTTCGGCATGATGTCGGCGACCTTCGGCCAGTCCTGGGACTATCGCCTCGACATGGCGCCGGACGCTTCCTCGCGCAAACTCGCCGATGCCTCCGCCGCCACGGACAAGACGGCGACAGGCCTCGGCCTCCGCCCGGCGCATTCGCCCTATATGGGGCTCTGAGCCGTCAGTCAGCGCTTCTGAGCGCGATATAGTCGGCGCTCTGCATTTCCATCAGCCGCGACGCCGTGCGTTCGAATTCGAACGCGCCGTCGCCATGCGCGTAGAGATCGTCAGGCAGCGCTTCCGCCGACAGGATAAGCTTCGTCTTCGCCTCGTAGAGCGCATCGATCAGCGTGACGAAGCGCTTCGCCTCGTTGCGCTTCTCGGGGCCCATGACGGGCACGTCGCGGATGATGACCGTGTGGAAGCACTGCGCGATCTTCAGGTAGTCGGCAGCACCGAGCGGCCGCGCGCAGAGATCGGAAAAGGAAAAGCGCGCGACACCGTGCATCGCTTCCGGCACCTCGAGCGCACGGCTCTTGAGCGAGAGCGTCATCGGTTCACCATGGGTCGCATCGGTCAGCTTCTCGAAGGTATCGTCCAGCGCCTCGTCGGCCGCATGCCCGAGCGGCGTGTGATAGACGGGCAGGCCCCTGATCCGGTCGAGCCGGTAATCGGTCTCGCTGTCGAGATGGAGCACGTCCATCCTGGTCTTCACGAGATCGATGAAGGGCAGGAAGCGGTGGCGGTTGAGCCCGTTCTCGTAGAGCCCGTCCGGCGCCCTGTTCGAGGTTGCGACGACGACGACGCCGCGCTCGAAGAGCTGCGAGAAGAGGCGTCCGAGGATCGAGGCATCGGCGATGTCGTGAACCTGGAATTCGTCGAAGCAGAGAAGCGCCGCCTCCTTCGCGACCATGGCAGCGACGGGCGGGATCGGGTCCGAGCCCTTCACCTTTCCGTCCTTCTCCTTCTGCCGCCAGTCGAAGATCCGTTCATGCACCTCCTGCATGAAGGCGTGGAAGTGGACGCGGCGGCGCGGTTCGATCGGCGCGGTCTCGTAGAACAGGTCCATCAGCATCGACTTGCCGCGTCCGACACCGCCCCAGATGTAGAGGCCTTCGGGCGGCGTCACCGGCTTGCCGAAGCCGAGCGCGGCGAGCGGACCTGCCTTCTTGCCGGGCTTCCATTCCGCCAGTTCGTCGGCGAGGTGCTGCAGGCGCTCGGCGACATGGGCCTGCGCCTTGTCCTCGGCAATCTCGCCGCGGGCGATCTTCTCGCGAAACAGGGGAAGCGGACCGGAAGTCATGCCGTGCCGGGGCGGTGGGAGGGCGATATGCCTCCCTTATGGACGCCGTGACATCAAACGGCAAGGGCGGCGGTCAGCCCGCCGACATGGCCCGCCACTGGTCGAGATAGGGCTCTATGGCAAGCGCCTTGTCTTCTTCCGACAGAGAAATGCCGAACCAGGTGTCGAGCACCTCGGCGATCTCGTCGGCGCTGTCGAGCACACGCGTCTCGGCCTTGCCGTCGAGACCGCGGATCTTGAAGTCCCGATTGAAGAGCGAAAGCCACTGCCCATCGCGCGGCAGACCCGCGATCAGGAACTGCACGAAGATCGAGGAGGGATGGGTGGAGGTGTACCAGCTTGCGACCTCGTAGTCGGTACGGCGGTGCGGCTCCATCGTGAAGCGGTAGATCGGTGTCCAGTCGCCCGCGATCTTTGCCTGCAGCTCGAAACCGTCCTCGTGAGTCAAAAGCCGGCGCGGCTCGTGCGGCGTCTGCTGTTCGACGTCCATGTCGAAGCGGATCGGCCCCGTCATGGTGAGGCCGCCGAAGCCGACATCGGCGAGATAGGGACCTTCCGGCAGCTCCACCCGCATCAGCATGTGCGAGCGCGCCGTATCGACCTCTTCCGGCGACATCCAGCGCACACGGCCGATCAGCGTCGTGACGTCGAAGCCAAGCTCCTTGAGCACGGCCGCGAAGAGCGCGTTCACTTCGAAGCAGTAGCCGCCGCGCTTCTCCGTCACGAGCTTCTTCTGCAGCGAGGCGAGATCGAGAAGGATCGGCCGCTTCGCCAGAACGTCGATGTTTTCGAAGGGGATCGAGAGCGCATGCGCGTAGTGGAGCCCCTTCAGGGTCCCGAGCGTCGGCGCGAGTGGGCCGTCATAGCCGATACGGGCGAGATAGGCTTCGAGGTCGAGTGTCGTTTCGCCGCTCATGATGCGACTCCGCAGGAAAAAGGTGGAGCACATATAGGAATGGCGCCTCCGGTTGGAAGCGCCATTTTTTGCAAATCGTGTCGAACCGCCTACTTCATCGTCGGAATGACGAAGGAGGAATCCTCCTTGAGCCCGGTCGGCCAGCGGGACGTGACCGTCTTGATCCGGGTCCAGAACTTCACGCCTTCCGGCCCGTGCTGGTTGGTGTCGCCGAAGGCAGAGCGCTTCCAGCCGCCGAAGGTGTGATAGGCGAGCGGCACCGGGATCGGCACATTGATGCCGACCATGCCGACCTGAACACGCGAGGCGAAGCTCCTCGCCGCATCGCCGTCGCGCGTGAAGATCGCAACGCCATTGCCGTATTGGTGCTTCGTCGGCAGCGCCGCCGCCTCGTCGAAATCCTTGGCGCGCACGATCTGGAGTACAGGCCCGAAAATCTCCTCCTTGTAGGTCTGCATGTCGGGCGTGACCTTGTCGAAGAGCGAACCGCCGAGAAAGAATCCGTTCTCGTAGCCTTGCAGCTTGAAGCCGCGGCCGTCGACCAGAAGCTCCGCACCTTCCTTGACGCCCATGTCGATATAGGCGCTGACCTTGTCCATATGCGCCTTGCTGACGAGCGGTCCGTAGTCGCTGTCCGCGGCAGTCGAGATTCCGACTTTCAGCGACTGCACACGGGGCACGAGCTTTTCAACGAGTTTTTCGGCCGTCTGTTCGCCGACCGGCACCGCAACCGAAATCGCCATGCAGCGCTCGCCCGCCGAGCCATAGCCGGCGCCGATGAGATCGTTCACCACCTGGTCCATGTCGGCATCGGGCATGATGATCGCGTGGTTCTTCGCACCGCCCATCGCCTGCACGCGCTTTCCGTGCGCCGCGCCCGTTGCATAGACATATTCGGCAATGTTGGACGAACCGACGAAGCTCACCGCCTGGATCGTGGGATCGGTGAGGATCGCGTCGACCGCTTCCTTGTCACCGTTGACGACGTTGAGAACGCCGGCCGGCGCACCCGCTTCCATCATCAGCTCCGCAAGACGGATGGGAACGGACGGATCCTTTTCCGACGGCTTGCAGATGAAGGTGTTGCCGCAGGCGATGGCGACGCCGAACATCCACATCGGGATCATGGCCGGGAAGTTGAACGGCGTGATGCCCGCGACGACGCCGAGGGGCTGGCGCATGGAATACATGTCGATGCCGGGGCCCGCGCCTTCCGTGAACTCGCCTTTCAGGAGATGCGGGATGCCGCAGGCGAACTCGATCACTTCAAGACCGCGCTGAACGTCGCCCTTCGAATCCGCGATCACCTTGCCATGCTCTGAAGAGAGCATCTCCGCGAGCTCGTTCATGTTCGCTTCGAGCAGGCGCTTGAATTCGAACATGACGCGCGCCCGGCGCTGCGGATTGGTCGCGGCCCACTCCGGAAAGGCCTTCGCCGCCGCCTCGACGGCGCCGCGCAGCTCGGCGGCGGTCGCGAGCGGCGTCCGCGCCGTGATCTCGCCTGTGTTCGGATTGGTCACATCGAGGAAACGGCCGCTCTTGCCCTGGACATGAGCGCCGTTGATGAAATGGGTGAGTTCCTTCGCCATGCCCGTGCCCGCGCACCGCTTGCGCGGGCCGCGTCTCCCTTTGTGTGATTGCCGTGCCTACTTAGCGCAGCGCCCGCGCGAACGGCAAGGCCTCGACTCCGCGACGCCGCAGCGCACAAGGACCGTTCCGGGGCCGTTTTGAGCGTGACCTGACGTCAACAACCGCAAAAGATTTCCAATAATCATTGTTTCACGGTGGCATTTTGCCCCAAATCATCCCTAACATCGGGGCCGGGCGCCTGTCTAAACCGTGGGAGAACAAAAAACGGGGGGCCCTGTTCAGGCCGCAAGTTCTTGCGGCCGGGGTGAAACAATGGGCGAAACGACCGCCAAGAGGAAAAGATCATGTCCAACTTCATGAAGACCGCCATCGCCATCATCCTTCTCGCTGTGGTGCTGGTGATCGGCTACCGGGTGATGAACCCGGAAGACACGACCATGGAAGACGCGATGGACCAGGCCGGTGAGGCCGCCAGCGACGCCATGGACGCGACCGAGGAAGCCGCCGACGACGCCATGGACAGCATGGGTGGGAGCGACGCCGCGACCGACGCCGAGGAAGCCGCGGATGACACCGAAGGCGCCATGGAAGAAGCAGGCGAAGCCATGGACGAAGCCGCCCAGGAAGCGGGCGAGGCCATGGAAGAAGCCGGCGACGACATGGAAGAAGCCGCGGAAGAGATGAGCGAGGAAGTCGAGCCCATGGAAGAAGCGCCGGGCGAAGAGACCGCGCCGATGGGTGAAACCAAGGAGTAGTTCGCTCCTCGATTTCGAAAACAGAGATCAGGCCCGCGCCGTCAAGGCGCGGGCCTTTTCTATTCGGCGGCCTGCGGCGCGGAAGCCCCGAACCAGCGCGCGCGCAGACGAAGCGCGACGCCGACCAGCATGATCAGCACCGGCACCTCGACGAGCGGCCCGATGACGGTGGCAAAGGCGACGGGGGACGCGATGCCGAAGGCGGCGATGGCGACCGCGATCGCGAGCTCGAAATTGTTGCTCGCCGCCGTGAAGGAAAGCGAGACCGTGCGGGGGTAATCCGCGCCGAGCAGCCGGCTCATCGCGAAGCTCACCAGGAACATGATGAAGAAGTAGAGCGCAAGCGGCACCGCGATCCGCAAGGCGTCAAAGGGAAGTGCAAGCACTGCCTCGCCCTTCAGCGCGAACATGACGAAGATCGTGAACAGGAGGGCGGCGAGCGTGAGCGGCGCGATACGCGGCACGAAGCCGTTGTCATACGCCTCCGCACCGATACGCGGACGCAGGAACCGCCGTGTCAGATAACCGGCGGCGAAGGGCACACCGAGATAGAGAAACACCGCGCCGGCGACGGTCCAGAAACTGACCGCAACGACCTGGCCCTCGAGTCCGAAAAGCGGCGGCAGGACGGCAAGGAAGAACCACGCATAGAGGCTGAAAAAGACGAGCTGGAACAGGCTGTTGAAGGCGACGAGCGCTGCCACGTATTCATTGCTGCCGCGTGCGAGCTGGTTCCAGACGATGACCATCGCGATGCAGCGCGCGAGCCCGATCAGGATGAGACCGGTCATGTAGGCCGGTTCGTCGCGCAGGAAGATCAGCGCCAGCGCGAACATGAGAACCGGTCCGATGAGCCAGTTCTGCACGAGCGAAAGCGCAAGCACCTTGCGGTCCTCGAAGATGCGCGGCAGCGCCTCGTAGCGCACGCGCGCGAGCGGCGGATACATCATCAGCAGCAGCCCCGCGGCGATGGCGATGTTCGTCGAGCCGAAGGAGAAGGCCTCGAGCGCGACGGGCACGCCCGCGACCGTGCTGCCGAGCGCCGTGCCGAGAGCCATCGCGGCGAATATCCAGAGCGTCAGCCAGCGGTCGAGAAAGCCGAGCTTGCGCGGTTCTTCCGTATCGGTCATTCAGCTCGCTTTCGCCGGGTCGCGGCCGATCTCGTCGATGCGCTTCTGCAGAGCGAGCTTGTCGAGCGAAGAGATCGGCAGGTTGGTGAAGATGTCGATCCGCGCGCGGATCTGACGGAAGATGTCGAGGAAGAAGGCACGCTTTTCCGTCTCGCTTCCCTCGAAAGCGGCGGGATCGGCGAAGGGCCAGTGCGCCGTCATCGGCTGGCCCGGCCAGATCGGACAGACCTCGCCCGCCGCATTGTCGCAGACGGTGAAGACGAAATTCATCTTCGGCGCGCCGGGCACCGCGAACTCGTCCCAGGATTTCGAGCGCAGCCCGTCCGTCGAAAGGCGAGCGGTACGCAGCACATCGAGCGCGAAGGGATTGACCTTGCCGCCGGGATGGCTCCCCGCGCTGTACGCCTTGAAGCGCTTCGCGGGGAGCGAATTCATATAGGCTTCCGCCATGACGCTGCGCGCCGAATTGCCGGTGCAGAGAAAGAGCACGTTGTAGGTATCGTTCGCGCCGCTCATGGGCGTCCCTCCTGAAAGACGGCGGCCTCAGCAGCAGCCGGCGGGTACCTTTTCCGCCTCCGCAGCCGGTGCGGAGCAGCCGCACGCCGATTGATCCGCAGACGTCGTATCGAGCTTCTCGAGTTCCGGGCCGGAGCCGAATTCCTCCATCTGGTGCATGGTGTAGAAGGCTTCCCACCGCACGCCATCGGGATCCTGCGTCCAGCTCTTCTCGGACTTGTGGTAGCAGCAGGTCGTGACACCTTCGGGAAGGTAGGGCGCTTCCGCTTCCTTCAGCCTGTTGAAGATCGGTTCGAGCTCTTCCTGCTCCTCGACCTGGATACCGGCATGGGAAAAGCCCTTCTCGCCGGAGAGCGACTCGACGACGAAATTGACGCGCGGGTCTTCGAGCATCCATTTCGCATAGCCCGGACGGCGGACGGACGGCTCCGCGCCGAACAGGGTCGAGTAGAAAAGCACTGACTTTTCAAGGTCTTCGACACCGAAACTGACATGCAAACGCTTCATCAGACGCACTCCTTTTCAGGCATGGTGGCGCTGCCCGATACGCAGGGGGACAAACTCCCGCAGGCGCCCTGGCAGCAATCGTCGAGCAGATAGCCGGTGAGGCCGAGCATGGCGGAGAGGTCCGCCTTGTAGATCAGGGAGCGGCCCTCGCGGCGCTGCTGGATCAGCCCCGCATGGCTCAACTCCTTGAGATGAAAGGACAAAGTGGCGGGCGCAACATCGAGCGCCGTCGCGATCTCGCCGGCCGCGAGCCCGCCCTCCCCTTCGCCCGGCGCATGGGCACGGACGAGCGCGCGAAAAATCGCGAGGCGCGTTTCCTGCGCGAGGGCGGACAGAGCGGCGATGGCGGTTTCCATTTCCATATTTCGATAATTATCAAAATATAGGCGGATGTCAAGAGGCCGGGGATAAAACAGCCCGACCGTCATCGAACCGTCACCAAAACGTCACGGAACGCGGCGCGGGTTCGGAAGGCGCGCTTGTCCCCGGCCAGCGCCCCGCTGGTTTGCGGACTTGTCCCCGCTCCGGCGGGCGCCGGGAAGGCACGGAAGCGGGGAGAAGTCCGCGGGGAGAAGTTTTTTCGTGGCCCCGCGACGGAAAAGAAATCCCCGCCCGTTTGTGAGATCGGGCAGGCGCCGATTCCCCCTCCCCTCCTGCCCCTCCGGCGTCAGCATCCCTCAAGAGCCGACGCCACGGCCCGTGCCTGTCCTCCCCCTCGACCGGCACGGGCCGGCCTCTTCCCATATACTCCGCCTACGGATCGCTTCTCTGCTGCGCCGCAGGCCTGCTATGCTTGGATTTCAAGCGGGAAGGAGACGAAGATGATCGTCATCACGGGCGCGGCGCGGGTCGCGGAGAAGAACCGGGCAGCATTCGAGAAGGTCGCGGAGCGGCAGGTGACGCTCTCGCGGCAGGAATCCGGCAACGTCTCCTACAGCTATTTCGAGGACCGGATGGAGCCCGGCCGGTTCTTCTTCTACGAGGAATGGAAGGACCGGGAGGCGGTAGACTTCCATTTCGCGCAAAGCTATTGCCACGAATTCATGGACGCCGCGCGCCGCCTCGCCGAAACCGAGCCCGACCTCACGATCCGCGAGATCATGGTGAAGGAGCGGTAAACCATCCGGATGCGGAAAGATCACGCCCGTTCACCGATCGTTCAGAGGATCGGGGCTAGACTTCTCCCATGCCGCGCTTCCTCGAAAGATTTTTGCGGCATCGAGATGGCGAACAAGGGCGAGGCCCCGGCCGCATTGAGTTGCCCCGGCACATCCTCAGCCCTCCCTCAACGGAACCCGGCGCGCCTATGGCGGCCGGGTTTTTCGCTGTAGGGTAGCGGAAACCCTTGAGGGACAAGCCCATGATCCGCCGCCTTGCCGTCTTTCTCGCGCCTCTCCTGCTCGCCGGTTGCCTCGTTTCCGACGGCGACCTGATTGCGCCGTCAGACGCCGACTACCCGATCGCGGACGGCACGCGCTTCGCCGAATATCCGCTCGACGAGACGGGCGCGCGCACGGGCGATGCGCCCGAAACAGTGATCGTGACGCGGGACGGCGCGCGCTACCTGATGCGGACCGGCGAGGACGGCAAGCTCTTCAGCGGGCTGATGAAGGACATCGGGCCGGAGCTCTTCGCCGTGATGCTGCGCGAGGACGATGCACCGGAGGGAAACCTCTATGCGCTGATGAAGCGCGACGGCACGTCGTGGAAGCGCTGGGGAATGGTCTGCCCGGACTTCGTCGCCATGGTCGACGAAAACGGGAAGACGCTTGCCGATTTCGGCATCGAGGTCAGGAACAGCGACTGCGTGGCGCAGGATTTCGCGAGCGTTACCAGGGCACTCCTCTTCGCGCATGAGCACCAGGCACCCGACGCGGAATATGTGGCGGAGTGACGTCCGGCCGCCATTGCCTTCAATTCACATTTCACTTCCGCTGTCATCTTGGCGAATGCCGGGATGACATTTTCAGGTGTAGAGAGGGAAGCGAGAACGGCCTGCGTGTTACGTGGCTTCTTCCGATTTGAAGTAGCGGCGGCGCACCCAGAACGGGATCAGGTCGAAGAAATAGAACACGGCGATGGCGAGGAAGAGATTGAGAGATGGCGGACGGAAGAGCGCTTCCGGCTCCGTTTCGAGATCGTCGATATAGTCCTCGACCGGCACGAGAAGCGCGCGCGCCGTTTCCTCGTCGTCCGGCAGAACGTGAAGATCGATACCGTGCAGAGCGACCAGCGCATACCAGTCTATCTGCGCATGCCAGATCGTGTCCGCGGATGTCCAGACGCCATAGGCGGCAAGCATCGAGCGCAGGCAAACGGCTTCGGCAATGGAATAACAGGCCCGGAGCGGAACGAGCCGCGCCACGCGCGAGCCGTCAGGCCTGCCGCTCCACCATCATCTTCTTGATTTCCGCGATGGCCTTTGCCGGGTTCAACCCCTTGGGGCAGGTCTTCGCGCAATTCATGATGGTGTGGCAGCGATAGAGGCGGAACGGGTCTTCGAGGTCGTCGAGGCGTTCGCCGGTCGCCTCGTCGCGGCTGTCGATCAGCCAGCGATAGGCCTGCAAGAGCGCGGCGGGGCCGAGATAACGGTCGCCGTTCCACCAGTAGGACGGGCACGACGTCGAGCAGCAGGCGCAGAGAATGCACTCGTAGAGCCCGTCAAGCTTCTCGCGGTCCTCATGGCTCTGGCGCCATTCCTTTTCCGGCGTCGGCGACTTCGTCTGCAGCCAGGGCTCAATGAAGGCGTGCTGCGCATAGAAATTGGTGAGGTCCGGCACGAGATCCTTGATCACCGGCATATGCGGCAGCGGGTAGATCTTGACGTCGCCCTTCACCTCATCGATGCCCTTGGTGCAGGCGAGCGTGTTCTGGCCGTCGATGTTCATGGCGCAGGACCCGCAGATGCCCTCGCGGCAGGAGCGGCGGAAGGTGAGCGTCTGATCGGTCTCGTTCTTGATCTTGATGAGCGCGTCGAGAACCATCGGCCCGCACTTGTCGAGATCGACTTCATAGGTGTCGATGCGCGGGTTCGCGGTATCGTCCGGCGACCAGCGATAGACGCGGAACCGCTTGACGTTCTTCGTGCCCGGTGCGGCCTTGAAGGTGTCGCCCTCGGTGATCTTGGAATTCTTCGGCAGTGTGAACTGGACCATGATCTAGACCCTCGCGCGGCTCAGTAAACGCGCGCCTTCGGCTTGATGTATTCGATGTCGTTGGAAAGCGTGTAGGCATGCACCGGACGGTAGTCGATGGCGGGCTTGCCGTTCTCGTCCACCCAGCACAGCGTGTGCTTCATCCAGTTCTGGTCGTCGCGGTCCGGGAAGTCCTCGCGGGCATGCGCGCCGCGGCTTTCCTGCCGGTTGACCGCGCCCTCGACGGTCGCGACCGCCTGGACGATGAGATTGTCGAATTCGAGCGTCTCGATGAGGTCCGAATTCCAGATCAGCGAGCGGTCGGAGACGCGAACATCCGGAATGCCGGAGACGACATCGGCGATGCGCTTCTGGCCGGAGACGAGCGTCTCGCCGGTGCGGAAGACGGCGACGTCTTCCTGCATGGCGCGCTGCATCTTGAGACGGAGTTCGGCGGTGGGTGTCGAGCCCTTGGCGTTGCGGAAGCGGTCGAGACGCTCAACCGCTATTTCGCCCGACCCCTTCTGAAGTTCGGGCTGGCGCTGGCCGGGTTCGACAAGCTCGGCGGCGCGCAGGCCCGCCGCGCGGCCAAAGACCACGAGGTCGATCAGCGAGTTGGAGCCGAGACGGTTCGCGCCGTGGACCGACACGCAGGCCGCCTCGCCGATCGCCATGAGACCCGGCACGACGGTGTCCGGGTTGCCGTTCTTCAGCGTCAGCACCTCGCCGTGGAAGTTGGTCGGGATGCCGCCCATGTTGTAGTGGACGGTGGGGAGCACCGGGATCGGCTCCTTCGTGACGTCGACGCCCGCGAAGATGCGCGCGGATTCGGAAATGCCGGGCAGGCGCTCGTGAAGGATCGCGGGGTCGAGATGGTCGAGATGGAGGAAGATGTGATCCTTTTCCGCGCCGACGCCCCGGCCTTCGCGGATCTCGACCGTCATCGAGCGCGAGACGACGTCGCGCGACGCAAGGTCCTTCGCCGACGGCGCATAACGCTCCATGAAGCGCTCGCCTTCGGAATTGGTGAGATAGCCGCCCTCGCCGCGCGCGCCCTCGGTGATGAGGCAGCCCGCGCCGTAAATGCCGGTCGGGTGGAACTGGACGAACTCCATGTCCTGAAGGGGGAGCCCCGCGCGCAGCACCATCGCGTTGCCGTCGCCCGTGCAGGTGTGGGCGGAGGTCGCCGAGAAATAGGCGCGGCCATAGCCGCCCGTCGCGAGGATGACGAGTGAGGCACGGAAGCGATGGACTTCGCCGGTCGCCATGTCGAGCGCGACGACGCCACGGCATTGGCCGTCCGCATCCATGATGAGGTCGATGGCGAAATATTCGATATAGAACTCGGCCTTGTGGCGGACCGACTGGCCGTAGAGCGTGTGCAGGATCGCGTGGCCCGTGCGGTCGGCGGCGGCGCAGGTGCGCTGCGCGATGCCTTCGCCGAAATTCGTGGTCATGCCGCCGAAGGGGCGCTGGTAGATCTTGCCTTCTTCGGTGCGGGAGAAGGGCACGCCGAAATGCTCGAGCTCATAGACGGCTTCGGGCGCCTGGCGGCAGAGATATTCGATGGCGTCCTGGTCGCCAAGCCAGTCCGAACCCTTGACCGTGTCGTACATGTGCCAGCGCCAGTCGTCGGCGCCCATGTTACCGAGCGAGGCGGAGATGCCGCCCTGCGCCGCGACGGTGTGGCTGCGGGTCGGGAACACCTTGGTGATGTTCGCCGTGCGAAGACCCTTTTCGACGCAGCCGAGCGTGGCGCGAAGACCCGCGCCGCCCGCGCCGACAACGACGACGTCGAATGTGTGATCGTGGAACTCGTATTCAGCCGTCATGAGCGAAATCTCGAGACTTGAGGAATGTCAGGCACCGAAGCCGATCTTCGCGACCGCGTAGACGCAGGCGAGACCGACGGCGTAGGAGAAGAAGAAATTGCCGATGAGGGCGAGGCTGCGAAGCCGTTCGCCCGTCACGTAGTCCTCGATCACGATCTGCATGCCGATGCGCATATGCATGATCGCGGCGACGACGAGAAGGAGCGCGGCGATGGCGACGAGCGGATTGCCGAGCCAGGCGCGGGCGGTTTCATAATCCGCGCCGGTGAGCGCGACGATCAGCCCCACGAAGAAGAGCCCGAGCGGCACCATGGCGAGCGCCGTGATGCGCTGGCGGATGTGGTCGCCGGTGCCGGACTTTGCCGAGCCATGTGCGAGAACGCGGCCGAGCGGCGTGCGCATATCCTTTTTCGAGGCGGACATCAGATCACTCCCCGCATGGAAAAGACGATGGCCCAGACAAGTACGGTGCCGGCCAGCGCGGAGATCACCGCGATCCAGGTGATGGTGTCCGCCGCTTTCGGCGAGGTCGCCACGATCTCGTCCCAGACGAGATAGCGGATGCCGCCGAAAAGGTGATGGAGGAGCGCCCAGGTGTAGCCGATGAGAACGAGCTGGCCGAACCAGTGCCCCGCGACCGACTGGAAGAACGCATAGGCATCGGGGCCCGTGGCGGCCGCGATCAGCCACCAGGCGACGAGCGCCGTGCCCGCATAGAGCGCGACGCCGACGATGCGATGCAGGATCGACATCGCCATGGTGATCGTGACGCGATAGATCTGGAGATGCGGAGAGAGCGGCCTCTCTGCGGCTTGTCTCTGTTCGGCCATCCGAAGAACCCCGTTCGGGCAATCAAGAAGAGCGGCGGACCCGGACGGGCCCTGCATGTGTCAGTCCGTTGTTTATCGCGCGGCGGCCCCCAAGGCAAATTCCCTGACGCCGTCATGCAGACGCCCGTAACGGCCCCGCATGCAAACCGCTTTGCAGGAAAGCGGGCAGCAAAAAACGGCGGCAAACGCTGGGGCAGCGGCGTTCGCGCAAAGCCACTTGCGCGCAGCTGCGAAGCCTTCGCAACTAAGCGCGGGCATGATGCGCGCGACATTTTCAAACGAGGAGTGCGCGTATGAGTGCGGAAGCGATTCCGGGCCTGTTGCCCGGCGGCGAGAGCCCGGCCGGGCGGGTGAGCCGCGTGCTGACGGAACAGCCCTTTTCGATGCTGGTGGGCGCGAAGGTGGGCCGCGTGGAGCGGGGCCGGGCGGAACTGATCGTGGAAAACAGGCCGGACCTGACCCAAAACAACGGCTTTATCCATGGCGGCGTGATCGGCTATCTGGCCGACAATGCGAGCGGCTGCGCCGCCTCGACCGTGCTGCCGGACGGCGCGGTGAGCCTCGTCACTTCCGAATACAAGCTGAACCTGCTGCGCCCCGCGACCGGCATCCGCGCCGTCGCGCGCGGCGAGGTCGTGAAGGCGGGGCGGCGGCAATGCGTGGTCGAGACGCGCGTTTCCTGCGCGAACGAGGCGGGCGAGGAGAAGCTCGTCGCGATCTGCCTCGCGACGCTCGCCTACATCTATCCGGGAGAGGGCTAGCCGAACGGCGCCTGGCCCACATGCGCGGGCGGCACACCGAAGCCGATATCGAGCCAGTGCCAGACGGTCGAATGTTCGATCTGCCGCAGGCCCGGCAGGTCGTCCGTCGGCTTCATCTCGAAATTGACGAAGATGACGATGTGGTCGGGCGCGCCGCCCGCCTTGGCGATCGGCAGGATCGTATATTCGTAGAGGATCGAGCCGCCATCCGCCGTGGTGGCGGGTGTCGCCTGCCAGAGCCCGCAGGGCGACTTGAGGCAGGCCATGACGCAATCATAGGCAAGCTGGCGGATCGACGGGTCGGCAAGCGTCAGATAATCGATGCCGGTGAGATCATGGCCGAAGAATTCGCGGAAGCCCGAGCCGGTGAGCCGGAACGGCAGCGCGACGGCGTGCGGGTCCGGCTCGATGATCGCGAACCAGCGGGCGAAGGGGGCGAAGCGGCGCAGGTCGATGGCGCTGCGGGGCGGCACATCGCGGCCTTCGCGCGCGGCTTCCCATGCTTCCTCGAAAGAGACGCTCTCCGGCGACCGCCGGCTGATGTCCGGCGCGAACGGCGCGTGAGAGCCTGTTCCCGATGAACGCATCGCAACCTTCCGATTCGATCCGCGCGAAGCCTAGCGCGGCGCAGGTAAACCGAAAATGAAAAACAGAAGGGCTCAGCGGCGCGGCATGAAAACCCAGTAGTCGAGGTCGAGAATGACGCCGTCCTCGTAGCCCTTTTCCTTCGGACCCGGGAAATCGGCGCAGGGCCGGTCCTTCGTCGCGATGGTGCGCAGGCGAAGTGCACCGAGATCGGCGCGGCCCTTCACTTCCGCCTTGTCGAGCACTTCCGACCAGGCAAAGACCGTGTCGCCGCCGAAACAGGGCGCGACATGACGTCCGCCATTGATGGCGGCAACCAGCACCGCGTTGCCGAGCCCGTTGAAGGAAAGTGCGCGGGCGAGCGAAATTACATGGCCGCCATAGATGAGGCGGCGGCCGAAGCGGCCCTTGCCTTCGGTATACTGATTGAAATGGACCTTGGCGGTGTTCTGGTAGAGGCGCGTCGCCATCATGTGTTCGGCTTCCTCGATGGTGATGCCGTCCACATGGTCGATTTTCTCGCCCGTCTCGTAATCGTCCCAGAGATGGGCGGAGCCCGAAGCGACCGTGTCGAACCCCTTGAAGGAGGTGCCATGAGGCGCCACGAGATGTTCCGCGCCGACAACGGCAGGGAGATGCGGCACGTCCTCTTCGGGTGCCGGATGCGCCTTGTCGCGCTTCCTCACCATCACCCAGCGCACATAGTCGAGAACGATCTCACCCTTCTGGTTGCGGCCGGTGGAGCGGACATAGACGACGCCCGTCTCGCCGTTGGAATTTTCCTTGAGGCCGATCACCTTCGATTCCGTCGAGAGCGTATCGCCTGGAAAGACGGGCTTCAGGAACCGGCAATCGGCATAGCCGAGATTAGCGACGGCATTGAGCGAGACATCGGGCACCGTCTTGCCGAAGACGATGTGGAAGGCGAGAAGATCGTCGGCGGGCGCGGTGGCGTACCCCGCCTTGCGCGCAACCTCCGCCGAGGATTGCAACACGAAGCGCGAGCCGAAAAGCGCCTGATAGAGCGCGACGTCGCCCTCCGTGACCGTGCGCGGCGTTGCGTGATGCAGCACCTGCCCGACCTTGAAATCCTCGAAATAATTGCCTTCGTTGGTCTTGGTCATGAGCCCGCTCCTCAGGATGCCTTTTCGAGTTCGGCGATGGCATCCGCGATGGCAACAGTGCGCCGTGCGATGTCGGCGTGAAGAATCTCGACCATGCGGCCATCGACCTTGAGGACGCCCTTGCCCTTGTTCTCCGGCAGCTCGAAAGCCTCGATGGTCTTGCGCGCGAAGGCGACCGTTTCCGGGTCCGGCGAGAAGATCGTGTTGCAGGGGCCGACCTGGGAGGGATGGATCAGCGTCTTGCCGTCGAACCCCATATCGGCGCCCTGGCGGCAGACCGCCTCGAAGCCTTCCTCGTTCTTGATGTCGTTATAGACGCCGTCGAGGATGACGATGCCATAGGCGCGCGCCGCGACAAGCGCGAGACCGAGCGAGGTCATCATCGGCATGCGGTCCGGCGTATGGGCGGCCCGCAGTTCCTTCGCGATGTCGTTTGTACCCATGACCCAGACGGACATGCGCGAGCCCGGCTCGCGCGCCTTCTGCGCGATGGACTGGATGTTGAGGGTGGCGAGCGGCGTCTCGATCATGCACCAGAGCTGAAGACCGGGCTTCGCGCCGGCATCCGACAGGGCTTCTTCGGCACGCTCGACATCGGCCGCGGAATTGATCTTCGGCACGAGGATGGCGTCGGGCCCGGCCGCGACCGCTGCCTTGATGTCGTCGCGGCCCCAGGGCGTGTCGAGACCGTTCACGCGGATCGCGATTTCGCGCTTGCCATAGCCGCCGCCCCTGACGGCGTCCGTGACCTGGGTCCGCGCTTCCTCCTTGGCATCGGGCGCGACCGCATCCTCCATATCGAGGATCAGCGCATCCGCCGGGATCTCCTTCGCCTTTTCAAGCGCGCGGGCATTCGAGCCCGGCATGTAGAGAACGCTGCGGCGCGGGCGGGCGGCGGTGTCGGCCATGGGGAAGTCTCCGTTCGCTGGATTTGCGAGGGGACACTATAAAGGCCTGTGCCGCCTGTGAAGCATCAAAGTGAGCAGGGAGGGAGCTTGTCTACCTCGCGC
The DNA here is from genome assembly GCA_017642695.1 of Parvibaculum sp. Lineage (GTDB taxonomy): Bacteria > Pseudomonadota > Alphaproteobacteria > Parvibaculales > Parvibaculaceae > Parvibaculum. Next base: position 332,914 of record JAEPQD010000001.1, read on the forward strand.
CCCCGCCCCGAAATTTGCCACGCTGACGCGCCGCAAATTTCGACCCTCCCCGAGGGGAGGGTGGGATGAGAGGCATGCTGCTGCAGAAACCCCAAACTGACTACGGAGAGATATTGAATTCTCTCGGCTCGAATTCTGGCTAACCGCCCACCCTCCCCTCGGGGAGGGTCGGAAAATTCGTCAGAATTTTTCGGGGCGGGGGAAGCAGCCAGCTAGCTTGCGATGCGCTGCATAGGGGCGAGCACGCGGTCATGCGGCATGCGGACCGTGATCGTGGTGCCTTCACCGGGTTCCGACTCGATGACGAGCGTCGCCCCGTGCATGCGGGCCAGCGCGCGGGTCAGCGGCAGGCCGAGGCCGGTGCCCTCGGTCGAGTAGATGCTGCTGTCCTTGCCGATCTGGCGGAAGGGCTCGAGCGCGATCGGAATATCCTTCTTCGACATGCCGACGCCAGTATCGGTAACGCGGAAGGCCATGCGCCGATCGGGCTCAAGAAAGGCCGCAAGCTGGATGCTGCCGCCCTTCGGCGTGAATTTCACCGCGTTCGAGACGAGATTGAGCATGATCTGGCGCAGCGCCCGCTTGTCGGCCATGAGAAGCGGCAATCCGTCCTCCACCGTCACCGTGAGGTTGACGCCCGCTTCCTCGGCGCGGTGCCGCATCATGCGCTCGCAGCTCGCGACGGCGTCCGGCACGTCGAGTTCTTCCTCGTAGAGTTCGTAGCGGTCCGCCTCGATCTTGGAGAGATCGAGAATGTCGTTGATGAGGCTGAGGAGATGGCTCGACGATTTGTGGATGTCGCCGACATAATCCTTGTAGCGCTCGTTCTCCAGCGGCCCGAAGAGTTCGCCGTTCATCACTTCGGAGAAACCGATGATGGCGTTGAGCGGCGTGCGGAGTTCGTGGCTCATATTGGCGAGAAACTGGGACTTCGAGGCATTGGCGAGTTCGGCGACGTCGCGCGCGTCGCGCAGTTCGTTCGCCGTCTGCTCGCGCTTCCTCACCTCGCTGTTGAACTTGTCGAGCACGAGGTTGTAGCGCGTCGCCATCTCGCCCGCTTCCGTGAAGGGCTCGACATGGACGGGCTTCGAGAAATCGCCCCGCGCCGCCTGTGCTTCCATCGCACCGAGAACATCGAGCAGGGCGGAGGACGCGCCATGCTCGGCGATGTTGAGGCCGATGCGCTCGGCATCCGCCGAGACCCGGAGCGGCAGCACGCGGTCGATGAGGTGAAGCACGACGAAGGAAATGCCGAAGGCGAAGACGCCCGCCGCGCCGATGCCGAGCGCCTGCACGCCGAGCTGCTCGAGACGGGTGTGACCGTTCGGAAAGAGCGAGACGTCGCCGAGAAGCGCGACGGCAAGCGTGCCCCAGATGCCGGCCGCGAGGTGCACCGGCACGGCGTCGACCGCGTCGTCGATCTTGAGCCGCGCCAGGAGATCGCTTGTGACAAAGCAGACGATACCGCCGCCCGCGCCGATGAGAACGGCGTTCGAGGTCGAGACGATGTGGCAGTTGGCGGTGATGGCGACGAGGCCGGCGAGAATGCCGTTCAGCGTCAGCTGCACATCCGGCAAGCCGTTGCGGATCCAGCTGATGCCAACCACCGCGAGACCGCCTGCGGCCGCGGCCAGCATGGTGTGGACAAGGACGAAAGGCACGGTGGCGTTGAGCGCAAGCGTGGAACCGCCATTGAAGCCGAACCAGCCGATCCAGAGCAGGAACATGCCGAGCGTCGCCATCGGCATATCATGCGGTTCGATGCGCTTGCCGTCAGGGCCGAAGCGGCCGATGCGGGGACCGAGCACGAGGATCGCCGCAAGCGCGATCCAGCCGCCGACGGAGTGAACCACGGTCGAGCCCGCGAAATCGATGAAGCCCCGATGTTCGAGCCAGCCCGCCGCTTCGCCGGTGAGCACACCGCCCCAGGCCCAGTGACCGAAGACGGGATAGATCAGCATGGAGAGAACGGCGGCGGTGATCGCGTAGCCGCGAAAACTCATGCGCTCCGCGACGGCGCCCGAGACGATGGTGGTGGAGGTGGAACAGAAGGCGAGCTGGAAGAAGAAGAAGGCCATGACCCAGGCCGTCGCCTGATTGCCGCCCGCCGCGCCGTCGAAGGCGAAGTCGGAGGAACCGAGAAGGCCGCCCGCGCTGACACCGAACATGAGGCCGAAGCCGACCAGCCAGAAGCCGACGCCCGCGACGCAGAAATCCATCACGTTCTTGACGGCGACGTTGATCGAGTTCTTCGCGCGCACGAGACCGGATTCGAGACAGGCAAAACCGGCCTGCATGAGAAGCACGAGCACGGTGCAAATGAGCACCCAGACCGTGTCTATCGACTGCGCAACGCTTTCCACCACTCGCCCCCGTTACTGACGTGATCGGGGAAGTATCGAGGTGAAAGGTAAATTTTTTATCGGAGTCCAGCGAAGGAAGACGCAAAAACCCGCAGAAATCCTGCACATATTTTGTGCATGATTTAGCGGAGGGTTAACGCACGACCTTCCGGGGACGGAGCAACCGCCTATGCCGCCTTCTTCAGATAGCGCGCGCCGAGAATTTCCGCGATCTGCACGGCATTGAGCGCCGCGCCCTTGCGCAGATTGTCGGAGACGACCCAGATGTTGAGGCCGTTCTCGATCGTCGGGTCGACGCGGATGCGGCTGATATAGGTCGCATATTCGCCGACGCATTCGACGGGCGTGACGTAGCCGCCATCCTCATGCTTGTCGACGACGAGACAGCCCGGCGCCTCGCGCAGGATGTCGCGCGCTTCCTCGTCGGAAATCGGCCGCTCGAACTCGATATTGACGGCTTCGGAATGGCCGACAAAGACGGGCACGCGCACGCAGGTCGCCGTCACCTTGATCTTCGGATCGAGGATCTTCTTCGTCTCCACCGTCATCTTCCATTCTTCCTTGGTCTGCCCGTCCTCCATGAAGACGTCGATATGGGGAATGACGTTGAAGGCGATCTGCTTGGTGAACTTGCCCTCGTCGATGCTGTCATTGACGAAAATGGCGCGCGTCTGCGTGAAGAGCTCGTCCATCGCATCCTTGCCGGCGCCCGAAACCGACTGATAGGTCGAGACGACGACGCGGCGGATGCCGGCGGCGTCGTGCAGGGGCTTCAGCGCGACGACCATCTGCGCCGTCGAGCAGTTCGGGTTGGCGATGATGTTCTTCTTCGTGTAGCCCGCAATGGCCGAGGCGTTCACTTCCGGCACGATCAGCGGCACGTCCTGGTCCATCCGCCACTTCGACGAATTGTCGATGACGACGCAGCCCTTGGCCGCGATCTTCGGCGCCCATTCGGCCGACAGCGTGCCGGACGTCGCCATGAGGCAGATGTCGGTGCCCTGGAAGTCGTAGGTTTCGAGCGCCTTCACCTTGAGGTTGCGCTCGCCATAGGACACTTCCGTGCCCTGGCTGCGGCGCGAGGCGAGCGCCACGACCTCGTCGGCCGGGAACTCGCGCTCGGCGAGGATGTTGAGCATTTCGCGGCCCACATTGCCCGTGGCGCCGAGGACGGCAATCTTGTAGCCCATGATCTCATTCCTTGTCTGAGGACCGCCTTGCCCGGAGCGGTCCTCCAATGGGTCAAGCGGCCGAAAAATCTATCCGTTCAGTTTGGTGAGCGCCGCGAGGATCGCGTCGCCCATTTCCTTGGTGCCGACTTTTTTCATGCCCGGCTGCATGATGTCGCCGGTGCGAAGCCCGTCGGCGAGAACGGTGTCGACGGCTTTCTCGAGCAGGTCCGCGTCCGCGCCGAGTTCGAAGGTGTAGCGGAGCGCCATGGCGAAACTGAGAATGGACGCGATCGGGTTCGCGGCGCCCGTGCCCGCGATATCGGGGGCAGAGCCATGCACCGGCTCGTACATGGCGCAGGCCTTGCCGGAGGCATCCTTCGCGCCGAGGGACGCCGACGGCAGCATGCCGAGCGAGCCCGTGAGCATGGAGGCGATATCGGAAAGCACGTCGCCGAAGAGGTTGTCCGTCACGATGACGTCGAACTGCTTCGGGTTGCGCACGAGCTGCATGGCGCAATTGTCGGCGAGCATATGTTCGAGCTTCACATCGGCGAACTTCTCGCCGTGCAGCTTCTTCACTTCCTCGTACCAGAGCACGCCCGACTTCATCACGTTGCGCTTCTCGACCGACATGACGCGGTTGTCGCGCTTCTTCGCGAGGTCGAAGGCGACTTCCGCGATGCGGCGGATTTCGCTTGTCGTATAGACCTGCGTGTCGACGCCGCGGCGCTCGCCATTGCCGAGATCGGTGATTTCCTTCGGCTCGCCGAAATAGACGCCACCGGTGAGCTCGCGCACGATCATGATGTCGAGGCCTTCGACGATCTCGCGCTTCAAGGACGACGCATCGGCGAGCGCGGCGAAGCAGAGCGCGGGGCGGAGGTTCGCGAAGAGTTCGAGATCCTTGCGGAGACGCAGAAGCCCCGCTTCCGGGCGCCCCTCGTAAGGCACGTTATCCCACTTCGGCCCGCCGACCGCGCCGAGCAGCACGGCATCCGCCTTTTTCGCCTTCTCGACCGTCTCGTCCGTCACCGCGACGCCATGCGCGTCGTAGCAGCAGCCGCCGACGAGCTCGTTCTCGATGCTGGCGTCGAAGCCACGCTTCTCGTTGAACCAGCCGATCACGCGCTCGACCTCGCCCATGACTTCCGGGCCGATGCCGTCGCCGGCGACGATGAGGATGTTTCTTGTCATTGAATTGCTTTTCTTTCGAATATTCACACGCGCCGTCAGAGCCAGGGCTGTTCGGCTTCGAGTTTCTTTTCGAAGCCGGCGATCTTCGCTTCCTTCTTCAGCGTGAGACCGACGCCGTCGAGGCCTTCGAGCAGGCAATGCTTGCGGAAGGGGTCGATGTCGAAACTGATGACGCCGCCATCCGGCCCGCGGATCTCCTGCGCTTCGAGATCGACGGTGACAACGGCGTTCGAGCCGCGCTCCGCATCGTCCATCAGCTTATCGACTTCTTCCTGCGGCAGCACGATGGGCAGAATGCCGTTCTGGAAGCAGTTGTTGTAGAAGATGTCGGCGAAGCTCGGCGCGATGACGCAGCGGATGCCGAAATCGAGGAGCGCCCATGGCGCATGCTCACGGCTCGACCCGCAGCCGAAATTCTCGCCCGTGACGAGAATCTGCGCATTGCGATAGGCCGGCTTGTTCAGCACGAAATCCGGAATCTCCTTGCCCTCATCGTCATAGCGCATCTCGTCGAACAGGTTCTTGCCGAGACCCGTGCGCTTGATCGTCTTCAGGAACTGCTTCGGGATGATCATGTCGGTATCGACATTGATGATCGGCAGCGGCGCCGCGACGCCCGTCAGCTTGTTGAACTTGTCCATCGTTCCCCTCAGTTCCCGAATTCACGCACGTCAGTGAAATGGCCCTCGATCGCCGCCGCGACCGCCATGGCGGGCGAGACGAGATGCGTGCGGCCGCCGCGGCCCTGACGGCCCTCGAAATTGCGGTTCGACGTGGACGCGCAGCGTTCGCCCGGCGCCAGCTTGTCGGCGTTCATCGCGAGGCACATGGAGCAGCCAGGCTCGCGCCATTCGAAGCCCGCTTCGAGGAAGATCTTGTCGAGACCTTCCTTCTCGGCCTGCTCCTTCACGAGGCCGGAGCCGGGCACCACCATCGCATTGACGGTGGATGCCACCTTGCGGCCTGCCTTGATCGCCTTCTCGGCGATGACGGCGGCGGCGCGCAGATCCTCGATGCGGCCATTGGTGCAGGAGCCGATGAAGACGCGGTCGATCTTTACTTCGTTGATCGGCGTACCGGGCGTGAGGCCCATATAGTCGAGCGCGCGGCGCATCGACGTCGCATGCGCCTCGTCCTTCACATTCGCCGGATCGGGAATGCGGTCCGTGATCTTGATCACGTTTTCCGGGCTCGTGCCCCAGGTGATGAGCGGCGGCAGGTTCGCGATGTCGATGGTGATTTCCTTGTCGAACTTCGCACCTTCGTCGGACGGCAGCGTCTTCCAGTACTCGACCGCCATCTCCCACGCCTTGCCCTTGGGCGCGCGCGGGCGGCCTTCGAGATAGGCATAGGTCTTTTCATCGGGCGCGATGAGGCCGGCACGGGCGCCGCCCTCGATCGTCATGTTGCAGACGGTCATGCGGCCTTCCATGGAAAGGTCGCGGATCGCCTCGCCCGCATATTCGATGACATAGCCGGTGCCGCCTGCCGTGCCGATCTCGCCGATGATCGCAAGCACGATGTCCTTCGCGGTGAAACCTTCCGGCGCCTTGCCGACCACATTGATCCGCATGTTCTTCGCCTTGGACTGGATCAGCGTCTGGGTCGCGAGCACATGTTCGACCTCCGACGTGCCGATGCCATGCGCGAGCGCGCCGAAGGCGCCATGCGTGGAGGTGTGGCTGTCGCCACAGACGATGGTCGTGCCGGGCAGCGTGAAGCCCTGCTCCGGGCCGACGATGTGCACGATGCCCTGGCGGATATCGGACATCTGCAGATATTCGACGCCGAAATCCTGCGCGTTGTGCTCGAGCGTCTCGACCTGGATGCGGCTTTCCTCGTCGGCGATACCCTTGGAACGGTCGGTCGTCGGCACGTTGTGGTCGGCGACGGCAAGCGTCTTCAGCGGCGCGTGAACCTTGCGTTTCGCCATGCGCAGACCCTCGAAGGCCTGCGGGCTCGTGACCTCGTGCACGAGATGCCGGTCGATATAGAGGAGGCCGGTGCCGTCCTCGGCCATCTCGACCAGATGGGCATCCCAGATTTTGTCGTACATTGTGCGAGGGGCCATTTTCTTCTCTTCCTTCGGGCGGTCCCGCGGACCGCCGCATTCCTTCTTTGCGTCAGATAGATATTCGCTTGCCGCGCAACAAAAAAGCGGGCCCGGGGCGCTTGGGCGCCCTGCCCGCTTTTCGAGACAGTCTCCGCGTTATGCGGACGAAATCAGGCGGCGCCAGTCTCTTTCGAGCGGGTCTTGTCCTGTTTCTCGGTAATTCGGGCGGCCTTGCCGCGCAGACCGCGCAGGTAGTAGAGCTTCGCGCGGCGCACGCGGCCCTTGCGGACCACCTTGATGCTGTCCACGAGCGGGCTGTAGAGCGGGAACACACGCTCGACGCCTTCGCCGTAGGAAATCTTGCGGACAGTGAAGTTCTCGTTGATGCCGCCGCCGGCGCGCGCGATGCACACGCCTTCATAGGCCTGGACGCGCTCGCGCGTGCCTTCAACCACCTTCACATTTACCTGCAGCGTGTCGCCGGGGGCGAAATCGGGGATGGTCTTGCCATTCGTCAGCGTTTCCATCTGCTCCTGATCGAGCTGCTCGATGATATTCATGGGTCTCAACCTCGGGTATGAAGGCGGTCCGGGCTCAAAACGGAACTTTCCCGCCCGGAAGCGCGCTTCCCTAACACATATATTGCACGTTGGCGACTATCTTCAGGACCGGTCCCGGAGAAATTTTTCCCAGAGATCGGGCCGCCTTTCCTTCGTCGTCTCTTCGGCCCGGGCCCTGCGCCAGGCCTTGACCTTGCCATGATCGCCGGAGGTCAGAACCGGCGGTATCTCGCGGCCCTCGAACGTCTGGGGCCTTGTGTAATGCGGGTATTCGAGAAGCCCGCCCTCAAAACTCTCATCCTCTCCCGACGCCTCTTTGCCCATCACCCCCGGCAGCAGCCGGATAACGGCATCGAGAAGCGCGATTGCCGCCGGTTCCCCGCCGGAAAGCACGAAATCCCCGAGGCTCACCTCCTCCATCTGCCGCGCCTCGATGACCCGCTGGTCGAGCCCCTCGAAACGCCCGCAAAGGAGCGCAACCCCGGGCCCCGAGGCGAGTTCCCGGACCCTCTTCTGGGTCAGCGGACGCCCCCTCGGGCTCAGATAGATCAGCGGCCGGGGGTCACCCGCCGGGTGGACCGCATCGACCGCCGCCGCCACGACATCCGCCCGCATCACCATGCCGGCCCCGCCGCCCGCGGGCGTGTCGTCCACCGACCGGTGCCGGTCGGTCGCATACCTGCGAATATCGACCGTTTCGAGCCGCCAGAGCCCCGCTTCGAGCGCCCGGCCCGCGAGCGAGATGCCGAGCGGCCCCGGAAACATCTCCGGGAAGAGCGTCAGCACCGTCGCGGACCAGCCTTCAGTCATCACCCGCTCCCGAAGCCTCGTCGCCGAAGGTGCCGAGAGGCGGGTCGATAACGACCTTGCCGCCTTCGATATCCACTTCCGGCACGTTCTCGTCCGTGAAGGCCATCAGCACCGTCTCGCCACCGCCCTCCGGCGCGATCTCAAGCAGATCGCCCGCGCCGAAATTCTGCACCGCCGCGATCCGGCCATAGCCCGTGCCGTCCGTTCCGACAGCCCGGAGCCCGACGAGGTCGGCGTGGTACCAGCCTTCCTCGTCCTCATCCGTCTCCGGCAGGCGCTCACGCGGCACGTAGAGTTCGGTGCCCCTGAGCGCGGCCGCCGCGTCGCGATCGGCGATCCCTTCGAGACGGCAGATGACGAGATCCTTCGCCATGCCTTTCGTCTCGATGGCGAAGCGCCGCTTGCCGTCCTTCGTCGCAACCGGCCCGTAGGCGGCGACCGCTTCGGGCTCTTCGGTAAAAGGCTTCACGCGGACAAGACCGCGTACGCCGTGCGCGCCGGTGACGACGCCCACACAGACCGGTTTGCGCTCTCCGTCACCCATCGGCGCGGCGCGCAGGCGTCGTTACGCCTGCGCCTCTTCGGCCGGAGCTTCCGCTGCAGGCGCTTCCTCGGCGGGCGCCTCGGCAGCGGCCTTCGCGGCTTCGGCGGCTTCTTCCGCCGCCATGCGCGCAGCTTCGAGACGCTCCTGCGCCTTCGCCTTGGGCTTCGACTTTTCCGGGTTGTTGCGCTGGGCACGCTTGTAGACGCCGGCATCGTCGAGGAAGCGGGCGACGCGGTCGGTCGGCAGCGCGCCGACGGAGAGCCAGTGCTTCGCACGCTCGATGTCGACCTTGATACGCTCCGCATCGTCCTTCGGCAGCAGCGGGTTGAACGTGCCGATCTTCTCGATGAAGCGGCCGTCGCGGGGCGAACGCGTGTCGGCAATCACCACGCGGTAGAAGGGACGCTTCTTGGCGCCACCACGGGCGAGCCGGATTTTGAGAGCCATCTTGTCTTACCTTTCAAGTAGTCCGGCCAATGCGTTTTCGAGGCCGGCGTTTCATTCATCCGTGTACGAATTCAGAGAAGTTCATTTTTTCTTCTTGCCGGTGGGGAGCCCTGGAAGACCGGGCGCGTTGCCACCGAAACCCGATCCCGGAAGGCCGGGCAAACCACCCGGACCTTTCGGAAACCCGCCTTGCGGCAGCATCTTTTGCAGCGCCTGCGGATCGCCCGCCATCTCGGGCGGCATTTCCGGCGCACCGCCGCCGAAGAGCTTCGACATCATGCCGCCCTTCTGGCGGCCCATCATTTTCATCATGTCCGCCATCTGACGGTGGAGCTTCAGGAGCCGGTTGATCTCCTGAACTTCCGTGCCGGAACCGCGGGCCACGCGCTTCTTGCGGCTCGCATTGAGGAGCTTCGGATTCTCGCGCTCCTTCTTCGTCATCGAGGAGATGATCGCGGCCTGGCGCTTGACGACACTGTCGTCCATATGCGCCTGCGCCGCCTGCATCTGCGCCTTGTTGACGCCGGGCAGCAGACCGAGCACGCCCTTCATGCCGCCCATGCGGCCCATCTGCGCGAGCTGTTCGGCCATGTCGTTGAGGTCGAACTGGCCCTTGCGCATGCGCTCGGCCATCTTGTTCGCCTTTTCGGCGTCGATGGTCTCGGCGGCTTTCTCGACAAGGCTGACGACATCGCCCATGCCGAGGATGCGGCCCGCGACGCGGTCGGCGCGGAAATCCTCCAGCGCGTCCATCTTTTCGCCGGTGCCGAGCAGCTTGATCGGAACGCCGGTAACGGCGCGCATGGAAAGCGCGGCGCCGCCGCGTCCGTCGCCGTCGACACGCGTCAGCACGATGCCGGTGACGCCGATGCGGCTGTTGAACTGCTCCGCGACATTGACCGCGTCCTGACCGGTCAGGCTGTCTGCGACGAGAAGCGTTTCGTGCGGGTTGGCGACGTCGCGCACTTCGGCAACTTCGGCCATCAACTCTTCGTCGATATGGATGCGGCCCGCCGTGTCGAGCATCAATACGTCGAAGCCGCCGAGACGCGCGGCCTCGACGGCGCGCTTCGCGATGGCGACGGGCTGCTGGCCCGCGACGATCGGCAGCGTCGCAATGCCCGCCTGTTCGCCGAGAATCTTCAACTGTTCCTGGGCGGCGGGACGGCGCGTGTCGAGGGACGCCATCATGACCTTGCGCTTGTCGCGCGCGGTCATGCGTTTCGCGATCTTGGCGGTCGAGGTCGTCTTGCCGGAGCCCTGCAGGCCGACCATCATGAGCACGACCGGCGCGGCGGCACGCAGCGAGATCGAGGTATCGGCTTCCGTGCCGCCCAGCATCTCGACGAGTTCGTCGTGAACGATCTTGATGACCTGCTGGCCCGGCGTGACCGACTTCAGGACTTCGTGGCCGACCGCACGGGCCTTGACCTTGTCGATGAAGGATTTGGCGACGGGCAGCGCGACATCGGCCTCGAGGAGCGCCCGGCGCACCTCGCGCATGGCTTCGTCCACGTCCTTCTCGGAGAGCGCACCGCGCCCCTTGAGCCGGGAAAGAACATCGCCGAGGCGGCCTGAGAGATTCTCGAACACGGGTTCGCTAAATCCTTGTCACACAAAGCAAAATCGCTTCCGCGAGCGAATATCGCCGGCGGAAGTTGACCCGGGCTCCATGCCTCGGGCGGGTCGGGGCGCAACAATGTCCCGAAAACGTGGGCGGAACCTAGGGGCTGAAGCCCCTCAAGTCAATGATTTCAGGAGGAGTTTCAGGGTGGCCTCGCCGAAGGCCCGCATATTGGCCGCCCTGTCCGCCGACCCCGTGCTGATGGTGATGGAAGCGGGTTTCGGCCCCGCAAGGCCGATGGTGGCGGTGCCCGGTCCCGGGCCGTAAGGCGAGCCCGACGGACCCGATGCCCCCATTTCCGAAATCGCCCAGGTTGCCCCGAACTTCTCGCGCACGACCTCGGCCATCGCCGCGACATAGGGCTCGGTGAGCGGCTTCACGTCCGGCGCGGGCGGACCCTGAAGCGCATAGAGGGCCTTCCCCGCCTGCCGCGTATAGATGACGGTCGAGCCCAGATAGAAGGCCGACGCACCCGGCTGCGCGACGAGGGCCGCCGAAACGAGCCCGCCCATCGAACTCTCCGAAAGAGCAAGCGTTTCGCCGCGCTTCTTCAGCACGTCGGCGACTTCGGCGGCGAGGGGCAGCAGGCTTTCCATCACTTCTCTCCGATATCGGCGGCACCCCGCACCGCGTAAAGCTCCTTGTCCCAGACCAGATAGAGCAGCCGGGCCGGGACGCCATAGGCCTTGCGGACATAGTCGCCCTGCGAGGCGTGGATTTCCCAGCCTTTGAGCTTGGAACCCGTGTTGCCTGGCACGGCGTGCGTAGGCGCAGGCTGGTTTTCGACCACGAAACGCCCGGTTTCTCCGGCAAGCCGTGCCATCGCCCGGGGAGGTGTCAGCGCATAGGCGACATGGGACGGGCCGCGATACTCTCCCTCGCCCGCCCGCAGCCGAAGGATCGCCTGTTCGGCGGCAAGCCCCATGCGCATATGGTCCTTGTGACCCGTGGCGCCGCTGGCGGGCCAGAAGGTGACGACGAGGTCCGGCCGGTAACGCGCCATGGCCTCCGCAACGCGGGCGACGAGTTCGTCCATCGGCACATCCGGCACACCGCCATCGGGATAATCCCAGACCTCCTGCTCGTCGATGCCGAGCGCAAAGCCGTTCTTCAGGACTTCCGCGTGGCGGATGACACCGAGGTCGCGCTGCCGGGCAACAACGGGGACCTGGGTCCCCGCCTCGCCGCGCGTCGCGGTTACCTGCGCCACATAGGCCCCGTCGGCCTTGGCGGAGGTGATGAGCCCGTTCGCGAGCTGCTCGTCGTCGGGATGGGCGAAGACGGTCATCACCCGTTTCGCGCCGAGTTCACCCGCAAGCGAGGAAACATGTTTCGCTTCCGGCGCCTCGAAGAGCCGGTTCACCCACACGAACCCCGCAATGCCCGCAACAACCAGAGCCGCCGCCGCGATCCCGAGCGCCCAGATCATGATGCCCCTCATTTCTCCCCCGCCGTTCTCCGCTTTTGCCCCACTACTGGCACAAAGAGCCAAAAAGGGCCATATAGGTGCGCATCATGACCGGCGTGACGCATCATTTCCTGAAGATGAACGGGCTCGGCAACGACTTCGTCGTGCTGGACCTGCGCCGCGCGCCGCTCGCGCTCGACGACACGGTCGCGCGCCGGATCGCCGACCGGGAAAACGGCATCGGCTGCGACCAGCTCATCACCATCGAAAATCCGCGCCATGGCGGCGACGTCTTCATGGGCATCCGCAACCATGATGGCGGCACGGTGGAAGCCTGCGGCAATGCCGCGCGCTGCATCGGCAAGCTGATCCTCGACGAAACGGGCAAGGATGCCGTCACGATCGAGACGCTGGGCGGCGACACAATAGCGACACATGCCGATGGCGAGGACATCACCGTCGATATGGGCACTCCGCGCCTCCTGTGGAACGAGATTCCGCTGTCGGAAGAGTTCCAGGACACGCGCGCCATCGAACTGGAAGTCGGGCCGCTCGGCGCGCCGATCATGCATTCGCCGGGCGTGGTCAATGTCGGCAACCCGCACGCCATCTTCTTCGTCGACGATGTGGACGCGATCGACCTCGCACGTTCCGGCCCGATGCTCGAAAATCACCCGCTGTTTCCCGAGCGCGCGAACATCTCCGTCGCGCAGCTGATCTCGCCCACGCATCTGAAGCTGCGCACCTGGGAGCGCGGCGTCGGGCTGACCAGGGCCTGCGGCACGGCCGCCTGCGCCTCGACCGTCGCCGCCATCCGCCGCCGCAAGACGGAACGCAAGATCACCGTGAGCCTGCCGGGTGGCGACCTCACCGTCGAATGGCGCGAGGCGGACAACCATATCTACATGACGGGGCCCGCGACCTTCGACTATGAAGGCGAGCTCGACCCCGCGCTGCTGAGCGGAGCGGCGGCATGAAGCAGGGAACCGAAATTGTCACCTTCGGCTGCCGCCTCAACACCTACGAATCCGAAGTCATGCGCAGCCACGCGGAGAAGGCAGGCCTCGACAACGCCATCGTCTTCAACACCTGCGCGGTGACGGCGGAAGCCGAACGCCAGGCACGGCAGGCGATCCGCAGGGCACGCCGCGAGAACCCGGCGGCGCGCGTGATCGTGACCGGCTGCGCAGCACAGGTAAACCCCGACGCCTTCGCGGAGATGGACGAAGTCGATCTCGTGATCGGTAACGATGAAAAGATGCAGCCTGCAAGCTGGCACCCCGCATTCGCGCTTCAGACGAACGAGAAGGTGCGCGTCAACGACATCATGTCGGTTCGCGAGACGGCGGGGCATCTGGTCGAGGGTCTCGAAGGCCGGGCCCGCGCCTTCGTCCAAGTGCAGAACGGCTGCGATCACCGCTGCACCTTCTGCATCATTCCCTTTGGCCGCGGACCCTCGCGCAGCGTGCCGGCCGGGGAAGTCGTCGCTCAGGTGAGAACGCTCGTCGAGAACGGCTATCGCGAAGTGGTGCTGACCGGCGTCGACATGACATCTTACGGCGGCGACCTGCCGGGACGCCCGAGCCTCGGCAATCTCGCGCGGCGCATTTTGAAGCTCGTACCGGAACTCGAACGGCTGCGGCTTTCCTCCATCGATTCCATCGAAGCCGATGAGGACCTGATGCGGCTTATCGCCGACGAGGAACGGCTAATGCCGCATCTCCACCTTTCGTTGCAGTCCGGCGACGACATGATTCTGAAGCGGATGAAGCGTCGGCATCTGCGCGGCGATTCGATCCGCTTCTGCGAGGAAGCGCGGCGGCTGCGTCCCGACATCGTCTTCGGCGCGGATTTCATCACGGGCTTTCCGACCGAGACGGACGAGATGTTCGATAACACGATGCGCCTCGTCGATGAATGCGGGCTGACATGGCTGCATGTCTTTCCCTTCTCGCCCCGGCCGGGCACGCCTGCCGCGAAGATGCCGCAGGTCACCCGCGAGATCGGCAAGCAGCGCGCCAATCGCCTGCGCGAAAAGGGTACGGCGCGCGTCGCCGAACATCTCGAGGAAGGGCTCGGCGCAACGGCAGACGTGCTCATGGAGTCGCCGACGCTCGGCCGCACACATCAGTTCACGCCAGTACGCGTGAGGGAGAAAGCGCGGGTGGGCGACATTCTCCCCGTCCGCCTTGCCGCGCATGACGGCAGAAGTTTCGAAGGGTTGAGGGCGGCGTGAGCGAAGGCGAGACCAGTACCGAGACCGGAGAAAAGAAGAAGTCCCTCTTCCAGCGCATGAAGGAGGGGCTGACCCGTTCGACGAAGAACCTCTCGGACGGCATCACCGGCATCTTCACCAAGAAGAAGCTCGACGGCGCGACGCTGGAAGAGCTGGAAGACCTGCTGATTGGCGCGGACCTCGGCCTCGACGCGGCCGCCGCGATCACCGAAGCCGTCGGCAAGGACCGCTATGACAAGGAAGTGAGCCCGGAGGAGATCCGCCGGATCGTCGCCAGCGAAATCGCCGCCGTGCTGAAGCCGGTCGAGAAGCCACTCGAGATCGATGGCTCGAAGAAGCCGTTCGTGATCCTGATGACGGGCGTGAACGGTGCGGGCAAGACGACGACCATCGGCAAGATCGGCGCGAAACTGAAGGCGGAAGGCAGGAGCGTGATGCTGGCCGCCGGCGACACCTTCCGCGCGGCGGCGGTCGAACAGCTCAAGGTCTGGGGTAGCCGCATCGGCGCGCCGGTCTGTGCGACGAAGATCGGCGGCGATGCGGCGGGGCTCGCTTACGAGGCGCTCGCGCGTGCGAAGGAGGAAGGCACGGACGTGCTGATGATCGACACGGCGGGGCGCCTCCAGAACAAGGCCGATCTGATGGCCGAGCTGGAGAAAGTGATCCGCGTGATCCGCAAGCTCGACCCCGAGACACCGCATGCGACGCTCCTGGTGCTCGACGCGACGACGGGGCAGAACGCGGTGAACCAGGTCGAGATATTCGGCCAGGTCGCGGGCATCACCGGGTTGGTGATGACGAAGCTCGACGGCACGGCGCGGGGCGGCATTCTTGTTGCCATCGCGCGGAAATTCGGCCTGCCCGTACATCTGATCGGTGTTGGCGAAGGAATCGACGACCTGCAGCCCTTCGACGCCGACGCCTATGCCCGCGCCATCACGGGCGCGAGTTGATCCATACCCGCCGCTCATGCGTAACTGCATGAACCGGAACCGGAGGAACAATGACCGACACCAAGGCCGAAGCGACCCGGGGCGGCATGACGAACTCGCAATGGGTTCGCATGGCGATAGAGCTCGGTCCGCTCGTCGTCTTCTTCCTGCTGAATTCGAAGGCCGACGCGATCTTCGGCAATGCGGAAGCGCAGAACATCTTCTACGCGACCGGCGGTTTCATGGTCGCGACCGCCATATCGCTCGGCTATTCCTATGCGAAGTTCCGCAAGGTGCCGACCATGCCGCTCGTTACCGGCATCTTCGTCATGATCTTCGGCGCGCTCACGATCTACCTGCAGGACGAACAGTTCATCAAGGTGAAACCGACCATCGTGAACGCCCTCTTCGCGGCGGCGCTTCTGGGTGCGGCATCGATGGGCAAGCCCATCATGAAGCAGCTCTTCGACGGCGCCTTCAACCTGACCGACAAAGGCTGGATGGTGCTCACGGTTCGCTGGGGGCTTTTCTTCGTCTTTCTCGGCGTCATCAACGAAATCGTCTGGCGCAACTTCTCGACCGACTTCTGGGTGAGCTTCAAGCTCTTCGGCGTGATGCCGCTCACCATGGTCTTCGGCCTTGCACAGATTCCGGTGCTGACGAAGCATGCACCGGAATCTGACGGCAAGACCGGGGAAGCGGCGGAGTAAACGCGCTCAGCTTCCTTCCGGGTGAAGCTCGCGATCTTTCGTTTCCGGCACGAAGATGAGCCCGACAACGAAAGTCATGGCGGCGATGATGATCGGATACCAGAGCCCCGAATAGAGATTTCCCGTCGCCGCAACGATGGCGAAGGAAACGGTAGGCAGGAAGCCGCCGAACCAGCCATTCCCGAGATGGTAGGGAAGCGACATCGAGGTGTAGCGAATGCGCGTCGGAAAGAGTTCGACCAGCATCGCCGCGATCGGCCCATAGACCATCGTCGCGTAGAGAATGAGCGTGAAGAGGATCAGGACCACCATCGGATAATTGATGGCATCGGGATCCGCCGAAGCCGGATAGCCGGCCGATGCGAGCATCGAGGAAAGCGTGGCCTCGAAAGATTCCCGCCTCGCCCCGTCCGGATCGTCTTGGGCATCAAAGGACTCGATGACAACATTGCCGACGAGGATGTGCGCTTCGCCCTCACCCGTCAGCTCCACGTTGTCGTAAGGAATGCCGCGTTTCGCAAGCGCGCTCTTCGCGACGTCGCAGGGCGTGGTGAAGGAGGCGGTTCCCACCGGATTGAACTGGAAGGAACAGGTGCCGCTGTCGGCGACGACGGTCACCGGTGCATTCTCGCGCGCGGCTTCAAGAGCCGGATTCGCGAAATGCGTCAGCGCGGAGAAAAGCGGGAAATAGGTCAGCACCGCGAGCAGACAGCCTGCGAGGATGATCGGCTTCCGCCCGATCCGGTCCGACAGCGTACCGAAGACGACAAAGAAGGGAACGGCGAGGAGAAGCCCGATACCGATCAGGATGTTCGCCGTCTGTCCGTCGACCTTCAGCACCTGCGTCAGGAAGAAGAGCGCATAGAACTGGCCGGTGTACCAGACCACCGCCTGCCCTGCGGTGAGGCCGATCAGCGCGATGATGATGATCTTCACGTTGCTCCAGCGCGCGAAGGATTCGGTGAGCGGCGACTTCGAGAGCGTCCCCTCCTCCTTCATTTTCCGGAAGAGCGGCGACTCGTTGAGCTTCAGGCGAATCCACACCGAAATGCCGAGCAGGAAGATCGACAGCAGGAAAGGAATACGCCAGCCCCAGCTTTCGAAATCCTCCTTCGACATCGAGAGACGGCAGCCGAGAATGACAAGCAGCGAAAGGAAGAGACCGAGCGTCGCCGTGGTCTGTATCCATGAGGTGTAGGCGCCGCGTTTGCCATGAGGCGCATGTTCGGCGACATAGATCGCCGCACCGCCATATTCACCGCCGATCGCAAGCCCTTGCGCAAGGCGCAGCAGGATCAGGATCGCAGGCGCCGCAAAGCCGATGGCGGCATAGCCGGGCAGAAGACCGACGATGAAGGTCGAAAGCCCCATGATGAGGATGGTGACGAGAAAGGTGTATTTGCGGCCGACGAGATCGCCCAGCCGCCCGAACACGATGGCGCCGAAGGGACGGACCGCAAATCCCGCCGCGAAGGCGAGAAGGGCGAAGATGAAGGCAGCCGTCGGATTCACGCCCGAAAAGAACTGCACCGAGATGATCGCGGCAAGAGATCCGTAGAGATAGAAGTCGTACCACTCGAAGACCGTGCCAAGCGATGAGGCGAATATCACCCGCCGCTCTTCCGCCGTCATTCGCTTCGACGCACTCTCCGCCATGTTCCTTCCTCCCCTTCTTCCCTGTACGGAGAGGATGACGCGAAAGGGTGGTTTTATCCAGTCTCGTATCAGATTCCGGCGGGCGGCCGTCGCGGAAACAGATTGCCGGTTTCACCCTCGGGATTTGTAAAAGGAGCGATCGCCTCCTTATCCATAACCGAACGGAACTGCGTGAGCGCCCAGTAGACGCTGGGGAAGGCGAGTTCATCCCAGGGTATCTCGTCCCACGAAAAAAGATCGACCTCGAGGCTCTCTTCGCCAGCCGAGAACTCTTCCGTGGAAAGCATCGCCCGATACATGATCTGGACCTGCGCGATGCGCGGTATGTTGTAAATGGCGAGAAGATCGCGCAGAACGATGTCGGCGTTAGCCTCTTCCCGCGCTTCGCGACGGGCGCCCTCTTCGGTCGTCTCCCCCTGCTCCATGAAGCCTGCCGGAAGCGTCCAGAAGCCGCGCCGCGGCTCGATGGCACGCCGGCAGAGAAGAAATTTTCCATCATATGTAACGACGGAACCCACCACGATTTTCGGGTTCACATAGTGAATGAAACCGCACCGATCGCAGATATCTCTCGGTAAATTGTCTCCCGATGGTACGCGGCGGGAAAAGGCGAGGTCGCCTTCCACACCCTCTTCCTGAGGCTTGGGTGCGATCGGCATTCTGTCTTTCTTGTCTGAATTGTCTGACATGTATGTAATCTGGGCTCGTTGGTCCGCCTACGGAAGTAAGACAGGCCCGGCCGTGACCGTGTGCGAAAGCGATAAGGGGCAAGGAAATATCCGCGCACAGACCTATCGCGCGTTTGTTTCCGCTTTTTCGCTTGTGCACCCTTGCAAGACCGGGGGTTGCGGGTGCATATGATGATAAAGCGCAGAAGGCGGCACGGCCACACAAACGCCCGGAATGCGCGCAAGAATATTTCCCCCTGCGGGAGACCTGTCCGCAAGGACATCGCCCTGCACCGGTCGGAGACGCGGCCGGAACAATCCAGAGGACAGAACGAATGGCATCCAGGAAGCCAACCGGAAGTTTCGATCTTGAGAACTCGCTGAGCCATTTGCTGCGCCGCGCGCAGCAATTCGCTTACGAGCAGTTCGTGCAGCAGATGGGAACGAGTTCGCTCACGCCGCGCCAGTTCATCGTGCTCTTTGCCGTGAACGAGGAAGAAGGCCTCAGCCAGACAGATCTCGTGAACCGTACCGGCATCGACCGTTCGACGCTCGCGGACATGATCAGCCGCATGATCAAGAACGGCATGCTCGCGCGCAAGCGCACCGCCGAGGACGCCCGCGCGAACGCCGTGCGCCTGACGGCGGCAGGCCGACGCGCCCTCAAGGGCGCGATGCCGAAGGCGCTCGCAGCGGAAAAGGCTTTGCTCGATGCCCTGCCGAAGACGATACAGGCGGACCTGCTGAAGGCGCTCGGCCAGCTCAACAATGCAATCGAAGACCTGAAGGTCGAAGATGAAGCGCCGAAGAAACCGGTGAAGCGCGCGGCGAAGAAGAAGCCGGTACGCAAGACCGCCGCGAAAAAGACCGCGACTCGCCGCAAGAAGAGCTGACCCCTCCTCCGGGCCGCGCAGCCGGCGTAAACGCTAAGGCCGCGCGGCCCGCAAGGCGGGCAGAATGTCATCCGCAATCGCTTCGGGCGTCAACGGCCCGACATGCTTGAACGCGATGCGGCCGTTTCCATCCACGACATAGGTTTCCGGTACGCCATAGACACCCCAGTCGATGGCTGCGCGGCCTTGCGCGTCACGCCCGATGCGGTCGAAGGGATTGCCGAGTTCGGCAAGGAAACGCCGCGCGGCGGCGGGCTCGTCCTTGTAGTTGATGCCGTAGAGCGGCACGTCGGCAACACGGCGCAGTTCGACGAGAAGCGGCATTTCACTGCGGCAGGGCACGCACCACGACGCCCAGACATTGACGATGACGGGCTTGCCTTTCGCGAAATCGGCGTCGGAGAGCCCGGGCCGGTCGAGCCCTTCGACGGGTTCAAGTTCGAACTCGGGCACATAGCGGCCGATCAGTGCCGACGGCACTTCGGAAGGGTCGTCCCCCCGGTAGATCGCAGCATAGAAGAGCCCGGCGAGCAGCAGAAAGAGTATGACGGGCAGGACCGCCGCCAGCCGAATACGCGAATTCACTGCACCTCTCCATCGCGTTCGCTCGACGCCGCGCGGCGCACGCGGCCCCCGGAAAGCTGCTCGAGCTTCTCGGCAAGCGCCGTCTGCGCGCGGTAGTCGGCAATGCTCTGCCAGACAAGACCGGCGATCACTGCCGCGGTGAGACCATAGGCCGGCCAGACGAAAGCGGCGTAACCGCCCATGTTCAAGAAATCGGTCATTGGATTACGCCCCCGCGCCTGACGCCGCGCGCGCGAGACGCAGATTGCGCACACGGCGCCGCATGATCTCGGCCCGCATGCGCACGAGAAGCAGCGTGACAAAAAGAACCGTGAAGCCCAGTGCCATCAATCCGAGCGGCAGCAGCATGGAGGACGCGATGGTCGGGCCATCCATGCGGAAAACGGAAGCAGGCTGGTGCAGCGTATTCCACCAGTCGACGGAATACCGGATGACCGGCAGGTTGATCGAACCGACAAGCGCGAGCACGGCCGCGGCGCGCGCCGCGCGCACCGGCTCTTCGATCGTCGCCCAGAGCGCCATGTAGCCAAGATAGAGAAAGAGGAGGATCAACATCGAGACGAGCCGTGCATCGCCCCATTCCCACCATGTGCCCCACATCGGCCTGCCCCAGAGCGAGCCCGTGACGAGCGCGAGGAAGGTGAAGGCAGCACCGATGGGTGCGGCCGACTTCGCCGCGACATCCGCCAGCGGATGCCGGAAGATGAGCGCAACCGCAGATGCGACCGCCATCACCGAATAGCCGAACATGGCGAGCCAGGCGGAGGGCACGTGCACATACATGATGCGGACCGTTTCGCCCTGCTGGTAGTCGGGCGGCGAGGCGACAAGCGCGAACCAGAGCCCGGCGGCAATGACAAGGGCACTCAGCATCCCGAGCGGCGCGACGAGACGCGACGACAGCGCCATGAAGCGCGCCGGATTGGCATAGGCATGGAACCGCTGGGCCGCGGAGAGGCTGCTCATGCCCGCCATTTAGCGCGGTGCCCATGGCAAGGGCAAGACGTGGACATGGGCAAATTGCCACGCGCACGGATGTAACCCGTCTCACACATGGGACTTCACCGCAGATTGGCCCGCAGCGCCGCAGCCGCTGCGAGGGGACCGACGGCGAAGCTCGCGAGCGTCACGGCACCGAGAAGCAGGAAGGCCTGGCGGCCAGCCTCCCCCTCGAAGCCGCCTGACGCGGCGGCCGCAGCGCCGACACCGAATATGAGCACCGGAATGTAGAAGGGAAGCACCAGCAGAGAAGCAAGAAGCCCGCCCCGCCGGATACCGACCGTGAGAGCCGCGCCCACTGAGCCCAGAAAGCTCAGCGCCGGTGTGCCGATCAGCATGGCAAGAGTGAGCGGCAACGCGGCAGCGGAAGGCAGGTTGAGCAGCACGCCGAGCAGCGGCGCGGAGACGACGAGGGGCAGGCCGGTAACAATCCAGTGCGCAAGCGCCTTCGCGACCGCAACAAGTTCGAGCGGCAAGGGTCCCGTCGACAGAAGGTCGAGCGAGCCGTCTTCGTAGTCGGCCTGGAAGAGACGGTCGAGTGTGAGCAGGGCCGCAAGCAGCAACGCCACCCAGAGCATGCCCGGCGCGAGCGACGCGAGAAGCGGCCGGTCGGGACCGACGCCGAGCGGCACGATGGCGATGACGACCAGAAAGAAGAAGACGGCCATGCCGCCGCCGCCGCCGAGCCGTGCGGCGAGGCGCAGATCGCGAAGAAGAAGGGCGAGAAATGCGCGGCTCATGCCATCTCCTCCGCACCGAGACGGAGCGATTTCGCGGTCCCGAGACCGAGGTCGAGATGCGTGGCAGCGACGATGATGCCGCCCCCCGCCAGATGCGCCGCCATAAAAGCGCGAAGCCTTCCGACGCTCGCCTGATCGAGCGCCACGGTGGGTTCGTCGAGAAGCCAGAGCGGGCGCGGTACGGCGGCAAGCCGGGCAAGCGCAAGGCGCCTGCGCTGTCCTGCCGACAGATAGGCGACGGGAAGGTCTGCGAGATCGCCGAGCGCCATGTCGTCGAGTGCCGCTTGCGCCGCCGCGGCGCTGCCGCCGAGATAAAGCGCCCAGAAACGGATCGTTTCCAGAACGCTCATTGATGGTTTCAAAGCGTCGAGGTGGCCCAGATAGTGCGCCTGCTCCCCGAGCGCGCGCTCCGGATCGCCGCCCGTCAATTCGATCTGGCCTCGCCCGATCTCGAGAAGACCGGCGATCTGCCGCAACAGGCTCGACTTGCCGGAACCGTTCGGCCCCGTCAGCACCAGCGCCTCGCCAGCCGCAACATCGAATTCGAGGCTTTCAAAAACAAGCCGCCCGCCGCGTTCGCAGGCAAGGTCACGCGCGGAAAGCCGGAGGTCAGATGTCGTCAAAACGGCCGCCCCTGCCCTTGCCCGATGCAAAGCGCGCTGCACCTTTCAGGGTTTCGCC
The DNA here is from genome assembly GCA_017642695.1 of Parvibaculum sp. Classification (GTDB taxonomy): domain Bacteria; phylum Pseudomonadota; class Alphaproteobacteria; order Parvibaculales; family Parvibaculaceae; genus Parvibaculum. Next base: position 355,189 of record JAEPQD010000001.1, read on the forward strand.
TGAAGCGAGCACCTTGCGGCCATGCTCGAACTCGTTCGCAAGCGCGCGGTCATAAGGCAGATCCCATTGCTCATAGGCGGACATGCGGTCGTGCCGAAGGCAGAGCTGTGGAAAACGTGAAATCTCGAGCGCGAGACGCTCGGCTTCTTCACGGCCCTTGCCTTTCGGTGCGATACGGTTCGCCAGCCCGAACGATAACGCTTCCTCCGCATTCACAGGGCGGCCGGTCAGGATCAGATCCATCGCGCGTGCGTGGCCGATAAGACGCGGCAGCCGGATCGTTCCGCCATCAATGAGCGGCACGCCCCAGCGGCGGCAGAAGACACCCATGATCGCGTCGTCCTCCACCACACGCATGTCGCACCAGAGCGCAAGCTCCAGTCCGCCCGCAACAGCGTGGCCGGAAATGGCGCCAATCACCGGTTTGTTGAGAATCATTCGCGACGGCCCCATGGGCCCATCCTTTGCGAGCCGCGAAAAATCGGCGCCGGTTGCGGGGGGCACGGAACGATTGCCTTCCCCCTTCGCAACCGCCTTCAGATCCGCGCCTGCGCAGAACGCCCCCTCACTACCGCAAAAGACGGCAACAAGCGCATCCTCGTCGCATTCGAATTCGAGAAAGGCCTCGACCAGCGCATCGGCGGCGTGTCTGTCGACCGCATTCTTCGCATACGGCCTGTTCAGAACGACAGTCGTCACAGGTCCGTTTCTCTCGACGAGCACCTCGGTCATTCGCGTCTCCCCGGTTCTGTTTTCGACGCTGATTATCACACCCGCATTTCCGGGCGAAGCATGGTCATTCCGGACGAAAGACTCTATAGTCCGGCGCGACAAGCATATAGGTTCCAGACTGAGAAGCGTCGGCGAAATCGGGCTTTGACGCACGCGCATTTCCCGCGCGGGCGGCACCCGCAAGGTCCCCCACATTCCCCGCTTGCAGCACACGAACCGCGCATCATCGAGGATCAAGAGAGATGGCGAAGAAGGCCCCCGCGAAGTCCACCAAAGCGAAACCCAAGAAGAAGCCGGCTGCGAAGGCGAAGGCAGCCGCAAAGAAGACGGCCACAGCGGCAAAGACCGCCAAGAAGACCGTGAAGAAGGCTGCGCCGAAAAAGACGGTGAAGAAGACCGCCAGAAAGGCTGCCCCGAAAAAGACAGCCGCAAAGAAGACCGTGAAGAAGGCTGCGCCGAAGAAGGCCGCTGCGAAGAAGGCCGCTGCGAAGAAGGCCGCTGCGAAGAAGACGACAAAAAAGACAACGCCGAAAAAAGCGGTGACGAAGAAAGCGGCGCCGAAAAAGGCCGCAACGAAAAAGGCAGCACCCAAGCGCTCGGCAAAGAAGCCGGTCGCGAAAAAGACGGCAGCCAGGAAGGCTCCTGCCCGCAAGCCTGCGGCAAAAAAGTCAGCTCCCAAGAAGGCCGTCAAGAAAGCGGCGCCGAAAAAGGCCGTAAAGAAAGCCGCCCCTGCAAAGAAGACGGCTGCGAAAAAGACCGCACCGAAGAAGACGGCGGCAAAGAAAGCGGCGCCGAAGAAGACGGCAGCGAAAAAGGTTGCCGCCCCGAAAAAAGCGCCGGCCCGGAAAGCAGCACCAAAGAAGGCTGCGGCCCGCAAAGAGCCCGGAAACAGCTTCGGCGCACGCAAGACGCTGAAGGTCGGCAAGCGCAGCTATACCTATTTCAGCATTCCGGACGCGGAAAAGAAGGGCCTCGACGGTGTGTCGCGGCTGCCTTTCTCGCTGAAGGTTCTGCTTGAAAACCTGCTGCGGTTCGAAGACGGACGGACGGTGACGCGCGAAGACGTCGAGGCGGTGAAGACCTGGCTCAAGACCCGCACATCCGATCGTGAAATCGCCTATCGTCCGGCGCGCGTGTTGATGCAGGACTTCACGGGTGTCCCCGCCGTGGTGGATCTCGCCGCCATGCGCGACGCCGTGAAGAACCTCGGCGCGAGCCCGAAGAAGATCAATCCGCTCGTGCCGGTCGATCTCGTGATCGACCATTCGGTAATGGTCGACAAGTTCGGCACACCGACGGCCTTCAAGGAAAACACGGAAATCGAATATCAACGCAACCGCGAGCGCTATGAATTCCTGCGCTGGGGTGCGAAGGCGTTCGACAATTTCCGGGTGGTACCGCCGGGGACCGGCATCTGCCATCAGGTGAACCTCGAATACCTTGCCCAGACCGTCTGGACGAAGAAGGAAGGCAAGGAAGAGATCGCCTATCCCGACACCTGTGTCGGCACGGACAGCCACACGACGATGGTGAACGGCCTTGCCGTGCTCGGCTGGGGCGTGGGCGGCATCGAGGCGGAAGCGGCCATGCTTGGCCAGCCGGTTTCGATGCTCATTCCGGAAGTGATCGGCTTCAGGCTGACCGGAAAGCTCAATGAAGGCGTGACCGCGACCGACATGGTACTCACCGTCACCGAGATGCTCCGCAAGAAGGGCGTCGTCGGCAAATTCGTCGAGTATTACGGTTCCGGCCTCGACCACCTCTCGCTTGAGGACCGCGCCACGATCGCCAACATGGCGCCCGAATACGGTGCGACCTGCGGCTTCTTCCCGGTCGACAACGAGACGTTGAAGTACCTGAAGGCGACCGGCCGCTCGGAGGAGCGTGTCGCGCTGGTCGAGGCTTATGCAAAGGCGCAGGGCATGTTCCGCGAAAAGGGCATGCCGGATCCGGTCTTCACGGACACGCTGGAACTCGATCTCAATACGGTCGTGCCGAGCCTCGCCGGCCCGAAGCGCCCACAGGACCGTGTTGCGCTCACCGACGTGAAGGCGAGCTTCCTGAAATCGCTTGAAGGCGAGTTCGGCAAACCCGGCCAGGCAGCAACCCGCGTACCCGTCGAAGGCAGGGACCACGATCTCGGCCATGGCGACGTCGTTATCGCGGCGATCACCTCCTGCACCAATACCTCGAACCCCAATGTGCTCGTCGCGGCGGGTCTCGTTGCACGCAACGCGCTGAAGAAGGGCCTCAAGGTGAAGCCCTGGGTGAAGACCTCGCTCGCCCCCGGTTCGCAGGTGGTAACCGACTATCTGGAGAAGGCCGGCCTGCAGGCTGATCTCGACGCCCTCGGCTTCGATCTCGTCGGCTATGGCTGCACGACCTGCATCGGCAATTCCGGTCCGCTGCCGACCGAAATCAGTCAGTCGATCAACAAGAACGACCTCGTGGCTTCCGCGGTGCTCTCGGGCAACCGCAACTTCGAGGGACGCGTCTCGCCGGATGTGCGGGCGAACTATCTCGCCTCGCCGCCGCTCGTCGTCGCCTATGCGCTGGCGGGTTCGACGCAGATCGACCTCACGAGCGAACCGCTCGGCACCGGCAGCGACGGTCAGCCGGTCTATCTCAAGGACATCTGGCCGTCGACGCACGACATCGCCGAAACGGTACGCGCCTGCGTCACGCCGGAAATGTTCCGCCGCCGTTACGCGAACGTGTTCGACGGCGACGCCGCGTGGAAGAGCATCGACGTCTCGGGCGGTCTCACCTACGACTGGGACGGGGATTCGACCTATGTGCAGAATCCGCCCTACTTCGTGGACATGAAGCCCGAGCCCGCCCCCCTGACGGACGTGAAGGATGCACGCATCCTCGGTCTCTTCGCGGACTCGATCACCACCGACCACATCTCGCCTGCCGGCAACATCAAGGTGCAGAGCCCGGCCGGTTCCTACCTGAACTCCAAGCAGGTGGGCGCCCAGGACTTCAACTCCTACGGCGCACGGCGCGGCAATCACGAAGTGATGATGCGAGGCACCTTCGCCAACATCCGCATCAAGAACCAGATGCTGAAAGGCGTCGAGGGCGGCATGACGAAGCTGCAGCCGGAAGGCACCGAGATGCCGATCTACGACGCGGCGATGGAATACAAACGCCGTGGCGTGCCGCTCGTGATCTTCGCGGGCAAGGAGTATGGCACGGGCTCGAGCCGCGACTGGGCGGCGAAGGGCACCATGCTTCTGGGTGTGAAGGCCGTGATCGCACAGAGCTTCGAGCGCATCCATCGTTCGAACCTTGTCGGCATGGGCGTGGCACCGCTTCAGTTCCTGAACGACATGAGCTGGCAGTCGCTCGGCCTCGACGGCTCGGAAACGGTCACCATCGAAGGTCTTGCAGACGTGAAGCCGCGCACCAAGGTCAACGCGGTGATCACCTTCGCCGATGGTGGCAAGCAGTCGATCGAACTTCTCTGCCGGATCGATACGCAGGACGAAGTCGACTACTACGAAAACGGCGGCATCCTGCCTTACGTGCTGCGTAACCTGGCTGCATAGGCTGAAGCCTCACACGAAACGCAAAGGGCGCCCTTCGGGGCGCCCTTTTCACTTGGATATTCCGCGACACAAGTCGATCACCCGCCGATCACTCCAAAGTGACTCGCCCGGATCGCCGCGCCTCTCCTATCCTTTCGGGGAAAGGAGAGAGCCCAATGCGTCTTTCGGCCTCTACAGGATTGCTCACAGGATTGCTTCTTGCCGGTATTGCGATGGCCACCCCCTCGCAAGCGGGAGAACATCCGGTCGTGGTCGAACTGTTCACCAGTCAGGGATGCTCCTCCTGCCCGCCCGCCGACGCCTATCTGCGCGACCTTGCGGAGGAAGAAGACATCATCGCTCTCTCTTTCAATGTCGACTACTGGGACTATCTCGGCTGGAAAGACACGCTGGCAAGTCCTGCATTCAGCGAACGTCAGCGCGCCTATGCTCGAAAACTCGGTCTTTCCGGCGTCTACACGCCACAGATGGTGGTGAACGGCGTCGCAGAAGGCGTCGGTAGCCGGCGCGGCGAGATCGGCAGGATCATCAACAAACAGGACGAACGCTCCCTGCCCGTCGAAATATCCTTCAGGGACGAGGGCGCGTCGCTGACACTCAGCGTGGCGGCGGGAACCGCCCCGGAGCAGCCGGCAACGCTCTGGCTCGTGCGCTACGCGACAGCGGAAGAAATCGAAATCCGAAGGGGCGAGAATCGCGGAAGGACCATTACCTATGCCCATGCCGTGCGTGAGCTGACGCCCATCGGCATGTGGGAGGGCAATGCAATGACGATGACCTTGCCGAAAGGCGAACTTCTGACGCGGGGCTATGAGGGCTGCGTCGCGCTGCTTCAGGCGGGCGATGGCGGACCGATCCTCGGCGCAGCGGAAATCGGCTCCTTGAACTAGACGGTCAAGGCGCGGCGCTGGCTCCCGCCGGGGCGTCCGCAGGGCCAGCTTCGCGGGTCAGAAGATCCATCGTCTGTGTGAGCTGGTTGCCGACATCCTGCGGCAGCTTGTAGGTCCAGGCCGCCAGCCGTTCATTGAGCTCGGCTGCTCTCTTCCCGGCTTCCGTCATATCGGCACCGCTGCCGGCGAGCGACGGATCGGCTTCCGCGTCGAATTTCGCCCAGAGCGCACCGCCCTGTCCGCCCATCCGCATCGAAAGGCGGATACCGTCGAAGGTCTCGAGAATGACGCGCGGCCCGTCCTCAGGAAATTCCAGCGTCTCGGCCGGGGCAACATCGTCGAACGTGGCGTCGAGAAGAACCGTCGCGGTCTTGTTCACGACCGGCGCTCCCCGCGTCGCGCGGCCTTCGGGCACATTCGCGATCGCAAAGTTCTGTGCCTCGGGGCTTTCATGTTCAATGACGACCGGGTTTTCCGTACCTGCCCACAGCGTTACCCGGGCAAGATTCTCGCGTTCGATGTCGACAAAGACGGGGTCGAGCCAGTCGACGGCGTTTCTGTGCAAAGGCAGCCGTCCGCGCGCGAGCCAGGCTTGATCCTCGCCGTCTCGGCGAACATAAATGAGCCCTTCGCCTTTCACGTCGACCGCCCGCTCCGGCACCTTGCCGACAAGCAGACCCGCCAGACGCTCGTCTGCCTGGAAGAACTCGACGCGAATTGAGGAGCCGATATCCTCCGGCTTCAGCAGACCCAGATTGCGATGCCAGTCGGGATTGGCCGTACGCGGTTCATAGGCCTCCATGTTACCGGCGCCGAGCAGCGTTTTTCTGACAAGTTCGTCATTCGCCGGATAACCGCCTCGTGCTTCGACACCCCATGTACCGTCTTCGCCCTTCGTGAGGACGACCTTGCCCTCGCCGCTCATGCCCCGGCTGGAGGTGTAGACAATGCGGTCGACACGATCGAGCTGGGTGCTCAATCCCTCGAAGAGCGGGTGCGGGACAAAGCTCGTTCGCACGCTGGACTGATCGTTCACCACGGCAATGACCGCTGAGACGAGAGCGACCAGCGTTACCAGCGCAAGCAGCAGAAGATTACGCAGCGCCTTGTTCTCCCATACCGACTTCAGCGAACCCGTCATCGCTCAGGCTCCCTTCTCGACACGCGCCTTGCGGCGGCGATAGCGCAGGAAGGCGGCCGCAAGCGCCACGAGCGCGAGAATGATCGGAACGAGAACGATGTTGATGAAGCGCAGCTGTGCCCCGAGCTGTTCGACATCGCGGCGCAAATCGCGCTGCACGTCACGAAGCTTCTTGCGGCTGTCGAGAAGCTCCGTCCGGAACCGCTTGATCGCCGATGCTTCCTGCTCGCTGGGCCCGCCTTCCGCGACGTCTTCTCCGGGCCCGCCAACCTGCAACTCGGTCAGGTTCCGCTCCGCTTCGTCGATCTTCTTTTCGAGTGCTTCCTGTTCGGCAAGGAAACGGCGCTCGGCCGACCGACGCAATTCCTCGACCACGGCGAAAGGCCGGTCCGACTTGTCCCGCGCACGGAGCGAGATGAGTTCGTTCGAGCCCATCAGATTGTCGATGGCCGACATGACAAACACTGCGTTGTCGGCGATGGGCTGCGCCACCCGTTCGCCGAGATAGGAATCGGTCCTGACCCAGAAGCGGTCGTCGAAAATATCGCTATCCGCAAACACGATGATGTTGGCGTCCTTCTCGGATTGCGCCATGTAGGGCGGCGCCTTGTCCTGGGACTTGCGCGGTGACTGAGCGCCTTCCGGCGCAACCGGTGCCTCGTCCACCGGCCCTTCGAAAGCGCTCGTGACCGGGCCCGAAAGGCGCGCGGCTATCGTGAACCGCTTTTCCGCAGGATCGAAATTCCGCAGCAGGTCGTCAGGCTTTGGACCGCCCTTCACATACTCGACGTCGTAGAGTTGTGCATCTTCCGAAGAAGTAACGAGCGGCGAAAAGACGGTTGTCGCACCTTCGACCGGAGTGAAATGCCCGACCGTACCGAGATTGAGACGGGCAACATCTGACGTCACGATGTCGTTCGTATCGACATTTTCGCGCGGCACGGCAAGCCAGATCACGTAGTCGCTTTCCTGACGCCGCGCATCAAGCCCCGTTCGCACACGTTGCGCGAGCGCCCGGTCGCCGACGATCTCCGTCGGGTCGTAGTTGACGCCCCAGCTCTCGAGAAGCGGACCGAGGTCAGACTGCTCCGTATAGCCACGCACCGGATCGCCGTTCGGGCCTGCAGTGAGACTCACTTCCGAATGCGGGTCGACGAAGGCCAGCACATGGCCGCCTCGCATGACGAACTGGTCGATTGCGTAGAGCGTCGGCATGTCGAGCGGCCGGGGATGAGCGATCATCAGAACGTCGACCCGCGTCGGCACCGCCTGGAACTGCTGTTCGAGAAATTCGATTTCGAAGCGATTGCGCAGCTCTTCATAGATCATGAAGGGAAGCGATTCTCCACGCATCGCCGACATCAGCCCGCCTGCACCGGTGTCGAGCGGCAGATTGGTGACGATGCCAAGAACGGGCCGCTCCGGCCGGCTCAGGTTCTGGATCATCCGCGCAATGTCGTACTCGAGATATTGCTCGCGCTCATCGGTGAAGAAGGGGATCGAGTCGAGACCGTCCACGGAATTCGTTCCGACGAGACCGAAATAGATGATGTCGCCCGACTGCGTCGGCGCCCCCTTGAGACCAAGCGACATGGCGAGATCTTCGTCTTCGGAGAATGGCTCCGGCTCGATCACCTCGAGACGGATCATCCCGTTCGAGCGGGCGCGAATCTCTTCCAGAAGGTCGCGAACATGGCCTGCATAAGTTCGGATGCGTCCGTAGTCCGTCGCCAGTTCCTCCGAATAGAAGAAACGCAACGTGATCGGCTCTTCGATCTGGGAGACGACTTCGGCCGTTCCTTCCGAAAGCGTGTAGAGGCTGTTTTCCGTCAAGTCGACCCGCGCCGAGCGGAACATGACGTTCGAGAACATGTTGACCGCGAGGAAGAGTACAGCGAGCAGCACCAGCATGATGATGCGATAGGCGGAACGGCTGATCTGCTGGTTCTGCATGACCTCACCCCGCCTTCTTCATGTCAACGACGATGCCGCAAGCGATCAGCCATGCGGCGATCAACGACGCAAAGTAGATGACGTCGCGCAGATCGATGACGCCACGGGTGATCGCATTGAAATGCGTGAGGAAGGAGAAGGAGGCGATGGTGGACAACACCTGTTGTGGCGCCCATCCCGCGAAGAAGTCGGTGACGATGGGAAGCCCCGATACCGTAAACAGGAAGCAGACCGAAACGCTCACCACGAAAGCAATGACCTGATTGCGCGTAATCGCGGAGAGGCACGAGCCTATGGCGAGGTAGCCGCCCGCCATGAAGAAACTGCCAATATACCCGGCAAGGATCACACCGTTGTCCGGATCGCCTAGATAGTTGACCGTGAGCCACATCGGAAACGTGAGCGAAAGCGCGATGCCTGAGAACACCCAGGCCGCGAGAAACTTGCCAAGTACCGCTGCCCAGAGCGGCACGGGGAGCGAAAGCAACAGCTCGATCGATCCAGTGCGCCTCTCCTCCGCCCAAAGCCGCATAGAGATCGCAGGGATCAGAAAGAGATATAGCCAGGGATGGAAATTGAAGAAGATCGTGAGGTCGGCCTGATCGCTCTCGTAATACCCGCCGAGATAGAAGGTAAAGGCGCCCATCGTGAACAGGAAGATCACGATGAAGATGAAGGCGAGCGGCGTCGCGAAATAACCGCCGAGCTCACGACGGAAAACGGCGAGGAGTTCGTTCATGCCGCGTCCTTTCCGTTCACCGCAGAAGAAGACGCCGTGTCGGAACGTGTGAGATTGCGGAATACTTCGTCCAGACGGCCCGGCTCACCGTAAAGCGCACGCACAGGCCAGTTCTCTTCCCTCGCGATCCGCGCGACGGCGTCGACGAGCAGCGTATCGCTTTCGCGGGCATGCTCGGGAAAGAGCGTGAAGGTTGTCTCCTCACCGCGCGGCGTTACTTCGATGCTGGCGATGCCCGGAATGTGACGAAGCCTTTCTGCGACGGCAACGGTCGTTTGGCCGCCAAGCGTGAGCGAGACCGCGTTGTGATAACGCGACCGTGCCATCAGGGCGCCGGGCGTGCCGTCCGCAACCACGCGGCCGCGGTCGATGATGAGTGCGCGGGTGCAGATCGCGTCCACTTCTTCCAGAATATGCGTAGAGATGACGATCGCCTTTTCGGCGGCCATCCGGCCGATAAGCTTGCGCACCTCGAATTTCTGGTTCGGATCGAGACCATCCGTCGGCTCGTCCATGATCAGCACCGGCGGGTTGTGCAGGATCGCCTGCGCAAGACCGACGCGGCGGCGGAACCCCTTGGAGAGCGTGTCGATCGGCTGTTCCAGCACGCCGCCCAGCTCCGTCGCCTCGACGGCGCGGTCGATCGCCTTGGCAGCTTCGACGCCGCCCAGACGCCGCACACGCGCGATGAAGGCGAGGAAGCCACGCGCCGTCATATCGCCATAGGCTGGCGCACCCTCCGGCAGATAGCCGATCTCGCGCTGCGCAGCGAGCGTGGAAGTCACGATGTCATGGCCGCAGACCCGTGCGCTGCCCGCGCTCGGCGCGAGAAAGCCGGTGATCATCTTCATGGTCGTGGACTTGCCGGCGCCGTTCGGACCGAGAAACCCGAGCACCTCGCCGCGGCTGACCGAGAAGCCGATGCGGTCGACCGCCGTGAACGGGCCGAACTTCTTGGTGAGATCTTCGATGACGATCATGGGCTCGCCGCCCGCAGCTTGGGATGGGCGGTTCCCGATCGTCGGATTCATGTCGGACCGGCTTATGATCTCTCTCCCCGGATCGGCTGACGGGCTCTTTGGCTGTCCCGTTCTTCCGTTCCTCTTTCGCGCCCCGCACCACTCCCCGAGGGCGGGAGGTTTGTGTAGGACAGCCCGCCAACCCCTTCAAGTGAAAGATGTTTCATTTTCCAGGGCGTTTGCCGGCACTCCAAAAAAGTGCCGCCCGGGAGGGGGGATCCCGGGCGGCTGGAGCTTTTGCTCATTCGGTAGGTGTTGCGCTCACCCTAGGGGGAAAGGGGTGGCCCGGCTCCCCCAATCTATCCCGGTGGGGCTGGGGGGCTGATGAAACCGGAACGTCGCAAGGAACCGGGCCAGTGAGGCAACGATGCAAAGATGGATGCCCAGTGTGGCTGACGAAGGGCTGAAACAAGGCAATATTGTGGTTTCGGACCGGCCGAGGCGATGCGGCAAAACGGCGGAATACCTAGCCTTTTGCAACAAGAAGATGACGCCGCTGCGCGGCCTGTGTCATGCTTTGGACGAGCCCGGACAACCGGGGTCAGGTGAGGCAAGGGAGGCGTCCGCCGCATGACAGACAGCGCCGACTACGGATCCCGCAATGGAGAGGCCGCCGAGCGGCTGACCCTCGTGACCGGAGGTCCGAGAGCTGAGGCGGCGCCGAAGCGGCAGAGGGACCCCGAGGTCTTTTTCGACCGCGCTGAACTGGACGCCATCCTGTCCGTCTATGGCCGCAAGGTCGCCGAGGGCGAGTGGCGGGATTATGCGATGGGCGGTTTCAAGGACGTCGCGATCTTCTCCGTCTTCCGCCGGGCGAGCGAGATGCCGCTCTACCGGATCGAGAAGCGCCCGAAGCTCGCTCGGCGCCAGGGAGTCTATAGCGTCGTCGCGGCAACCGGGCTCGTACTCAAGCGCGGCCACGAGTTGAAGCAGGTGCTGAAGGTCTTCGAGAAGCGCGCGCTTCGCCTGATCGACGCCTGAGGCCGCCATCTCCCGGAAACGAAAAAGCCCCGGCATCGCTGCCGGGGCTTTCGTTTGCCGTGCTGTCCTGCTCGGGCTCAGCTGCGCTGTGTACCCATGAACTGCAGCAGGAACATGAACATGTTGATGAAGTCGAGATAGAGCGAAAGAGCGCCCATCACGGCCTTCTTGCCGGCGGCGGCAACGCTGTCGCCTTCGTAGTACATGCCCTTGATGCGCTGCGTATCGTAGGCGGTGAGGCCCGCGAAGATGAGCACGCCGAGCACGGAGATCGCGAACTGCAGCGCAGAGCTCTGCAGGAAGATGTTCACGACCATCGCGATGATGATGCCGATGAGGCCCATGAAGAGGAACGAGCCCATGCCGGTCAGATCGCGCTTCGTCGTGTAGCCGTAAAGGCTTAGCGAACCGAAGGCGGCCGCCGTCACGAAGAAGGTCGTGGTGATGCTCTGCCCGGTGAAGACGAGGAAAATGGACGAGAGCGAGAGGCCCATCACGCCCGCGAAACTCCAGAAGAGAAGCTGCGTCGTCGCCAGGCTGAGCTTGTGAACACCGAAACTCAGCACAAGAATGAACGCCAGCGGCGCAAGCATGACAACCCATTTGAGCGGGCTGTTGTAGAGCGCATCGCCAAAGCCGGTAAGCATGATGCCTTCACCCGTCACGGACTGGACGGCGGCGGCATAGGCGAAATAGGCGACCAGCCCTGTGAGGGCAAGGGCGCCTGCCATGTAGTTGTAGACGCTGAGCATGTAGCTCCGCAGGCCCTGGTCCACCGACATATCGGCAGATGCGCCGAGACGGGACTGCTGAAGCCGTTCCTGATCGTAATTCGCCATATATCTGCACCCTCCTGAGTGTGCTTGTACGTATATTGGCCGATGGTTGTGCGAATTCAAGCGAAACCGGGCCTGTCACAAAGGCTTGAAACGCCTCCGGGAGGACCGGACGTCACTGAACTGTCACAAAAACGTCATGTAACCGCGGGCGGGCACTTCGTTGGCCTCCCCCTCTTCCCGGCAAATAAACACTCCCCGGTTTCAGCCTGCTCCTCAGTCAACCCGGAGGACCGGCGCGGAGGGGACCGACAGCGCCCGCCAGGTCCCCATGAGCCCGAGCGCCACGGTGACGAGAGCAGCGGCGACGACGGTGAGCGCGACGGTGCCCGGAAGGAAGCGCCAGGGCATCTCCATGACGATGGTGATGACGACCCACGCCGCCGCCGTGCCCGCAAGCGCGGCGACGAGAGCGGTGGCGAGGCCGAGCGCAGCATATTCGCGGACATAGATGCCGAGAATGCGGCCCCGCGTGGCGCCAAGCACCTTGAGGACGACGGCGTCGCGGACGCGTGAGCGGAAGCCGGCCGCCATGGCGCCGGCAAGGACGAGAATGCCGGCGGCGAGCGTGACCCCGCCTGTGGCGCGCACCGCCATCGCGAAATTCTCGAGCAGCGAGTTCACCGCTTCGAGCGCCTCGCGGACGCGCACGGAGGTGATGTTCGGAAACTGCGACGTCACCTCGCGCTCGAGCGCTTCCTCGGTCTGCGCCCCGCCGCCCATCTCGACGGTGGCGAGAACGGTATGCGGCGCGGAGGAGAGAAGGCCCGGCGAGAAGACGAGAACGAAATTGATACCGAGATTGGTCCAGTCGATCTGACGCGTGTTCGCGACCTCCGCCGTGATCTCGCGTCCGAGCACATTGACCGTGATCGTGTCGCCGACATCGATGCCGAAGCCCTGCGCCAGATCCTCGCCGAAGGAAACGAGAGGCGGCCCGGCATAGTCTTCAGCCCACCACGAGCCGCGCACGATGGAGGAGCCTTCGGGCAGCGTCTGCGAATAGGTAATGCCGCGGTCGCCGCGAAGCGCCCACTGTGCTTCCTGCGCCACCTCGACCTGATCGGACGGCACGCCGTTCACCGCCGCGATCTTGCCGCGCAGCATCGGCACGCGGTTGAAGCCGGTGACGCCGTCGCTGGCCATCACCAGCGCTTCAAGCGCGTCGATCTGGTCCGGCTGGATGTCGACGAAGAAGAAGGCGGGCGCGCGGTCCGGCAGGTCGCGCGTGATCTCGCCGGTGAGGTTGCCGTTGATGAGCGACACGGTGACGAGAAGCGTGAGACCGAGACCGAGCGAGAGCACGACAGCGGGCGTCGGCGCACCCGGACGGTGGATGTTGGCAAGAGCGAGACGCAGTTCCGGCGAGCGGACACGGGGAGCCCGCGCCGCAAGCGCCATGATGCCGCGCGCGGCGCCCCAGAGGACGACGAAGACGCCGGCGGCGCCGACGACGAACCAGAGCGCGAAGAGCCGCTCTTCCGCAAGCGCGACCGCAAGCCCGGCGAGCACAAGGAGCGCGCCCGCCGTCGCCGCAACATAGACGGGACGCGGAAAGCGGCGGACAGGCGCGATGAGATCGCGGAAGAGGCTCGTCGCCGGAACCTCGCGCGCGCGGGCGAGCGGCCAGATCGCGAAGGCGAGCGCGGTCAGCACGCCATAGGCGGCGGCGAGGACGAGCGGCCCGCCATAAAGCCCCATCTCGGCGGGGATCGGTATCATGTCGCCCGCGACAAGCTGTACGAGGAACGGAGCCGCGCCGCCGATCACGAGACCGATCACGATGCCGACCGCAGCAAGCGCCATGACCTGCAGGAGGTAGATACGGAAGATGAGCGGGCCCGGCGCACCGAGACATTTGAAGGTCGCGATCACGCCGCGCTTGCCGTCGAGATAGGATTTCACCGCGTTCGCCACGCCGACACCGCCAACGACGAGCGCCGTGAGACCGACAAGGGAAAGGAACAGCGCCACGCGCTCCACGAAACGGCGCACGCCAGGCGCGCCGTCGCTCCTGTCGCGGACGCGCCAGCCCGCATCCGGAAAGCGCTCGTTGAGGGAGGCGACCCAGGCGGAAATATCCTCGCTCGTGCGCGCCTCGGCGGGAAGACGGACGCGGTAGTGATATTCGACAAGGCTTCCCGGCTGCACGAGGCCGGTACCCTCAAGCGCGGCGCGCGAGATCATGGCGCGGGGACCGAGCGCGAAACCGTCCGCAACGCGATCCGGTTCGCGGACAATCGTCGCGCGAAGCTCGAAATCCATGTCGCCGATGCGCACCTGCTCGCCGATATCGACACCGAGCCGCGTCAGAAGATTGGGTTCGACCACAAGTCCCGGCACGCCGCCCCGCGTGGCAAGCGCTTCATCGAGCGGCATCGCGGGCGAAAGCGCCATCGCTCCATAGAGCGGATAGACATCGTCGACGGCCTTGAGCTCGACCAGCGTCTGGCCGCGCGCGGCATCGGCGGCCACGCTGCGCGCCATCGCGCGCATTTCCGCCGACGCGGTAACGGCGGTGCCGTCGGCAATCGCCGCGAGCTCCGCGTCGGTCGCAGCCCGGTGAATGAGACGGATGGAGATGTCGCCGCCGAGAATTTCCTGGCCGCCTTCGGCAAGCCCTCGCGTGAGCGCGGACGAAACCGAGCCGACGCCCGCAATCGCCGCGACACCGAGCGCGAGACAGGCGATGAAGACGCGGAAACCCGCAATGCCGCCGCGCAGCTCACGCCGGGCGAGGCGGGCAGCAAGCGCGAACGAGGTTGCGCTGTCGCTCACGCCGCCGCTCCCGTCTCGATCTTCTCGATGAGACCGTCCCGGAGCCGCACGATCTTGTGGCAGCGTTCCGCAAGCGCCTCGTCATGCGTGATCAGGATGAGCGTCGCGTTCTTGCGCGCATGGAGGTCGAAGATGAGTTCGATGATTTCGTTGCCCGTTGTCTGATCGAGATTGCCGGTCGGCTCGTCGGCGAGCAGGATTTCGGGATCGCCCGCAACGGCGCGCGCCAGCGCGACACGCTGCTGCTCGCCGCCCGAAAGCTGGCCCGGATAATGCGTCAGCCTGTGGCCGAGGCCGACAAGCCGCAATTCTTCTTCCGCGCGTTCGAAGGCGTCCTCCCTGCCGGAAAATTCCAGAGGGATCGCGACATTCTCGAGCGCGGTCATGGTGGGGATGAGGTGGAAGGACTGGAACACGATCCCTATATGATCGCGACGGAAGCGGGCGAGTTCGTCTTCGCCGAAGCCGGTGAGTTCCTCGCCCGCGCAGGTGATGCGGCCGGAACTCGGCCGCTCGAGGCCCGCCAGAACCATGAGAAGGGTGGACTTGCCGGAACCGGACGGTCCGACAAGACCGGCGGTTTCACCGCGCGCGATCGATAGATCGATGCCCTTGAGAATGTTGACCGGACCGGCCGCGCTCGGCAGGCTCAGTTTGATGCTGTCGAGTTCGATGATGGTATCGGGCAAACGCTTGGCTCTTCCATTGAATGTAGCGGACGGATGAAACGGGATACGGAACAGCGGCGGGAATGGATCGGCGATGCCGCCCGCAGGACAGGATAAGGCAGGTATAGAATGCGATATGGCCTCTGGGGCCCGCTTTGCAAGCTTTTCGGCGGCGGCGCCCTCGTTCTCATCCTCCTTGCCGCGCCGCTTTCCGCGCAGGCGGAGGACGGCGAGCTTACCATCGTGGCGCTGGGCGACAGCCTGACCGCCGGATACCTGCTGGGCCCGGACGAAGGCTTCGTGGAACAGCTCGACCGCGCGCTCGACGCGGCAGGTCACGAGAATGTGAAGGTGGTGAACGCGGGCGTTTCCGGCGATACGAGTTCCGGCGGCCTGGCCCGGCTCGACTGGGCCGTGGGACCGGAAGCCGACGCGGTGATCCTGGAACTCGGTGCGAACGACGCGCTGCGCGCGATCGATCCGGCGCTGACGCGCAAGAACCTGACGGAGATCGTGGCGCAGCTGAAGGAGAGGAACCTCCCCATCCTGCTCGCCGGCATGTACGCGCCGCCCAATCTCGGATCCGAGTATGGCGAGGCTTTCAATTCGATCTATCCCGATCTTGCCGAAGAGGAAGGTCTCATTCTCTATCCCTTCTTCCTCGACGGCGTGGCCGGCAATCGCGCGCTCAATCTCGCCGACGGTATCCATCCGACGGCGGAGGGCGTGGGCATCATCGTCGAGCGCATCCTGCCGAGCGTCGAGGACCTGATCGCCGAGGCGGAGACGCGGGAAGCCGCCTCGAACTGAGGGCGGCTGAAGAAATTTGTATTTCGGCGTAATGCCTGCCAGAAATTCGGCATCGATACAGAAACGGCATCTTCAGGGGGGAACTTCATGGAATATCGCGAACTCGGCCGCACGGGCGTGAAAGTGAGCTCGATCTGCCTCGGCACCATGACATGGGGCCAGCAGAACACCGAGGCCGAGGGCCATGAGCAGATGGACTACGCCATCGCGCAGGGCATCAACTTCTTCGACACCTCCGAAATGTATGCCGTACCGCCCAAGCCCGAGACGCAAGGCTCGACCGAGAAGATCGTCGGCAGCTGGTTCAAGGCGCGCAGGAACCGCGACAAGGTGATCCTCGCGACGAAGGTCGCAGGTCGCAGCCCCATGACATGGCTGCGCGACGACGGCGCGGGCACCGAGCAGAGCAAGGCGCAGATCCACGAGGCCGTGAACAAGAGCCTGAAACGTCTGCAGACGGATTATATCGACCTCTACCAGCTTCACTGGCCGGACCGGCCGATCAACCTGTTCGGCGGGCTCGGCTACAAGCATATCGAAGGCGCCAGCCACCCGATCGGCGAAATCCTCGAAGCTCTGCAGGAGGTCGTGAAGTCCGGCAAGGTGCGCTTCATCGGCCTGTCGAACGAGACGCCCTGGGGCACGATGACCTTCCTGCATCACGCGAAGACCAAGGGCCTGCCGCGCGTGCAGTCGATCCAGAACGCCTACAACCTCGTGAACCGCACCTTCGAACTCGGCGGCTCGGAGATCGCGCACAGGGACGGCGTCGGCCTTCTCGCCTATTCGCCGCTGGCGCAAGGCTATCTCACCGGCAAGTATCAGAACGGCGCGCTGCCGGAAGGCTCGCGCAAGCAGCTCTTCAACCGGCTGCAGCGCTACGAGAGCCCGCAGGCGAACAAGGCGATCGAAAGCTACCTCGCCATCGCGAAGAAGCACGGGCTCGATCCCTCTCAGATGGCAAATCAGTTCGTCACCACGCGGCCCTTCGTGACATCGAACATCATCGGCGCGACGACGATGGAGCAGCTGAAGCTCGCGGTGACGAGCGTCGACGTGAAATGGTCGGAAGAACTCGAGAACGAAATCGAGGCCGCGCATCTCGACCAGCCGAACCCCTGTCCGTGAGGACGCAGTTGGCGGTATCGGTCGCCAAAAAGTAAAGTGTCATCCCGGCACTCGTTGCCGGGACCCAATCCACGCTTCGACGCGTTGAGAGGCCAATGGGTCCCGGGAATAAATCCCGGGATGACATCTATAGGTGTGGCGCCGTCCCGAGACGACGAAGAAGAGCGAAACCACATGATCCGCCTTTTCACCGCGCTGGAAATTTCCGACGAGGCGGCGGAGCGCCTGATGCGGCTTCAGCGCGGGCTCGACGGCGCGCGCTGGATCGAACGGCCGGACCTTCACATCACGCTGCGCTTCATGGGTGACGTCGCCGAGGACATCGCCAGCGACATCGACGAGGCGCTCGATGAAATTCCCTTCGAGCCTTTCGAGGTGGAGATCGAAGGGCTCGGCGAATTCGGCGGCAAGCGCCCGCACACGCTATGGGCGGGAGTGAAACCGTCGGAGCCCTTGCGCATTCTGCAGGGACGGCACGAAAGTGCGATGCGGCGCGTGGGCCTCAAGCCCGAGACGCGAAACTTCACCCCCCATGTGACGATTGCGCGGCTCGGCCGCGTGGAGACGGGCGCGGTCTATAATTTCATCCGTGCGAACTCACCCTTCGCGGCGCCCGCCTTCACGGCTGAGCGCTTCACGCTCTTCTCGGCCAAGGCGAGCAAGGGCGGCGGGCCTTACGTGCCCGAGAAACGCTATCCGGATTTCGGCTGGGAAGAGGACTAGTCCTCGCGGCCCGCGGCTTCCTCGATCGCGTGCATGTCCTCGTCGGAGAGGCCCATATGGTGGCCGATCTCGTGCACCAGCACATGTGTGACGAGGCCGCCGAGCGGCTCGTCATATTCCGCCCAGTAGTCGAGCAGGGGGCGGCGGTAGAGGAACACCATGTCCGGCATGTGGACGGGCTCCATCACCGAACGCTCGACATGGGAGATGCCCTGATAGAGACCGAGCAGCTCGAAGGGGCTTTCGAGGTCCATTTCTGCGGCGATCTCGTCATCCGGGAAATCCTCGATCCGCACGATGAGCCCCTCGCAGCGCGCGCGGAAACTTTCCGGCAGGCGGGCGAAGGCCTCGTCCGCGATCCGCTCGAAATCGGCGAGCGAGGGCGCCCGCGCATTATCCCAGTCCATTTGCGAACTCATCGTCACATCCTCTCTTGCGCGGCGAGCTTAAGAGCGCGAGGCTCTGGCCGCAAACCACAGGCATCGAGGAGGCGAAGATGAGCGGCAAGCTGAGCGGAAAAGAGCGGGAGAAAGCGCTGGCGGGCCTCAAGGGCTGGACCAAGGTGAAGGGCCGCGACGCCATCGAGAAGAGCTACAAGTTCAAAGATTTCAACGAGGCCTTCGGCTTCATGAGCCGCGTGGCGCTTGCCGCGGAAAAGGCCGACCACCATCCCGAATGGGCGAATGTCTATAACCGCGTCGATGTGATCCTCACGACCCATGACGCGGGCGGCGTGACCGAGAAGGATGTGAAGCTCGCGGGCCTGATGGACAAGTGGGCCGGAAAGGCAGGCAAGACGGCGAAGAAGTAGGGGTCCGTCATGGACGGCTCTCCTCGCACGCCGAAAGTCGTCATTCTGGGCGCCGGATTCGGCGGCCTGACGGCAGCCCGGTCGCTGAAGAACGCCGATGTCGAGATCACGCTGATCGACCGGCAGAACTATCACCTCTTTCAGCCACTGCTCTACCAGGTGGCGACGGCGACGCTCTCGCCCGCCGACATCGCGGTGCCGGTGCGCTCGACATTGCGCGACCAGAAGAACACACGCGTGCTGCTCGGCGAGGTGACGCATGTCGACCGGGCGCGCCGCCTTGTCGATCTCGCGGACGGACGGCATGTGCCCTACGACTGGCTTGTCGTCGCCACCGGTGCGCGTCACGCCTATTTCGGCCATGACGAATGGGAACCTTTCGCGCCGGGCCTGAAGAAGATCGACGATGCGACCGAGATCAGACGGCGCGTGCTGCTGGCCTTCGAGAAGGCGGAAACGGAACCGGACGAGGAGGCGCGGAAGGCGCTGCTCACCTTCGTGATCGTCGGCGGCGGCCCGACCGGCGTCGAGATGGCGGGCGCGATCATCGAACTCGCGCGGGAGACGCTGGTGAGCGACTTCCACCACATCGACCCCTCATCCGCGCGCGTGCTGCTGATCGAGGCGGGGCCGCGCATCCTGCCGGTCTTCGCCGAGGATCTGTCCGCCTTCGCGAAAGACTCTCTCGTCCGCAAGGGCGTCGAAGTCATGTGCGGCGAACCTGTGACGGAGTGCGGGCCCCGCGGAGTCGCCATGAACGGCGAACGCATCGCGGCGCGCACCATCGTCTGGGCGGCCGGCGTCGAGGCCTCGCCCGCCGCGAAATGGCTGGGCGTCGAGGGCGACCGCGCGGGCCGCGTGCCGGTGAACGACCGCCTGACGCTTGAAGGCGACGAGCGCATCTTCGTCGTCGGCGACACGGCGGCGGCGACATGGGAGGACGGACGCATCGTGCCGGGGATCGCGCCCGCCGCGAAGCAGATGGGCGCCTACGCCGCGAAGGCGATCAGGGCGGCGCTGAAGGGCGAGACCGCCGCGCCCTTCCGCTACTGGCACCAGGGCAACCTCGCGACCATCGGCCGAAAAAGCGCCATCGTCGATTTCGGGCGTTTCCACCTGAAAGGTTTTCTCGCCTGGCTCGTCTGGGGCGCGGCGCATATCTACTTCCTGATCGGCTTCCGCAACCGCCTCATCGTGATGCTGCACTGGATCTGGGCCTATGTGACGATGCGCCAGGGCGTACGCCTGATCACCGGCTCGACGGACCTCCCCGAATGAAAAAGCCCCGGCGTTTCCGCCGGGGCTTTCGTTTATCGGATGCGTTTCGCTTAGCGTGGCGCCATACGAATGGCGCCGTCGAGGCGGACCGTCTCGCCGTTGAAGTAGCCGTTGCGGATCATCTCGCAGGCGAGCGAGGCGTACTCGTCCGGGTTGCCGAGGCGGGACGGGTAAGGCACCTGCGCGCCGAGCGCCTGGCGAACCTTTTCCGGCGCGCCCGCGAGCAGCGGCGTGTCGAAGATGCCCGGCAGGATCGTGTTGACGCGGATGCCTTCGCGGCTGAGGTCGCGCGCGATGGGGAGCGTCATGCCGACGACGCCCGCCTTGGAGGCGGAGTAAGCGGCCTGGCCGATCTGGCCGTCCTGCGCGGCGACGGAGCCGGTGTTGACGATGGCGCCGCGGTCGCCAACCTCGAGCGGATCGAGGGTGAGCATGCCCGCCGCCGACTTCGCGATGCAGCGGAAGGTGCCGACGAGGTTGATCTGGATGATGAGGTTGAACTTGTCGAGCGGGAAGCTCTCCGGCTTGCCGGTTTCCTTGTTGCGGCTCGCGGTCTTGATCGCGTTGCCGGTGCCCGCGCAGTTGACGAGGATGCGCTCCTGGCCGATCGCGGCGCGGACCTTCTCGAAGCCCGCATCGACGCTCGCCTCGTCGGTCACGTTCACCTTCGCGAACACGCCGCCGAGTTCCTTCGCCAGCGCCTCGCCCTTGTCTTCCTGCAGGTCGAAGATGCCGATCTTCACGCCTTCCTTGGCGAGAGCACGCGCGGTCGCCGCGCCGAGGCCCGAAGCGCCGCCGGTGATGATGGCGCTGATGCTGCTGTCGAGTTTCATAGGTTCATTCCTTCTCTGCGATGGACCGGAGGGCCCCGCGTTTCCCTGTCTGCGGGCGTGGGAACCGCCCGATTGGCGCCGATTTAACAAATTCGGGGACCAAAGAGCGAGCCAAAAATGGCCTGAAAATGCGGCATCCTGCGCATGCGCCCATTGACGCAACGTCGCCTTGGCTTGCAAGGCGTGGCCGTCCGCCCCATCTTGCTCGGGAAACCGCAAGGGGTGGGGCGCGGCACTGGACGGAGAGAAATAGATGTCCTCTTCACGGGGAAATCCGGGCGCGGACAACGCCGAAAGCGAACTTCTCGACCCGAAGCACCAGCTTCCCGCCGTCATGGCGCGGAACGAGAAGACGGTGGATGACGGCTTCTGGAAGAAGATGGTGCGCGTGGCGGGCAAGATTCCCTTCGCGGAAGAAGCCGCCACCGCCTGGTATTGCGCGCGCGATCCCGAAACGCCGACGCGCGTCCGCGCGACGCTGCTCGCTGCGCTCGCCTATTTCGTGATGCCCGCCGACTTCATCCCCGACATCGTCGCCGCTTTCGGCTTCACCGACGACGCGACCGTGCTGATGGCCGCGCTCGGCCTCGTGTCGAGCTACATGAAGCCCCGCCACCGGGAAGCGGCGCGGAAGGCGCTTGGCCTTCCGCCCGCCGACGAAAAGAACTGACGCCCCCCTGACGGAGAAGATCATGACCGGGTTTGCGAGCGATATCGCCTTCACGCCAACGGTGAAGGCACTGCAGGAAAAGCGCGGCAGCCGCAGCCACTACGAGGACAGGGATTTCCGCGAGAAGATCGACGCGAACATCGCCGCCTTCATCGCCGAGCGGGACTCCTTCTATCTCGCGACCGCGAATGCGGAAGGCCAGCCCTATATCCAGCATCGCGGCGGACCGAAGGGATTTCTTCGTGTGCTCGACGAGACGACGCTCGCCTTTGCCGACTACACCGGCAACCACCAGTACATCACCAGCGGCAATCTCGCCGACAACGACCGCGCCTATATCTTCCTGATGGACTACGCGACACGTGCACGCGTGAAAATCTGGGGCCGGGCGAAAACCAGTAGCGACAAGGCGGTCATCGCGCAACTGATGCCGGACGGCTACCGCGCGCGGGCATGGCAGGCAATCGTCTTCAAGGTGAGCGCACTCGATACGAATTGCTCAAGCCACATTCCGCAGAAATTCGACGCGGACGACGTCCAGGGCTCGCTTGCCCATCTGCAGGCGAAGATCGATGCCCTGGAAGCCGAACTCAGCCGTTACAAGGCCCAGACACCCGATGCATTGGAGCGGTAACCGAGCGCGGTGTAGGCCGCGTCGACCAGCGCCTGTCCGCGATCGTTGAGAAGAATGCCCGCACCCATGCGGTTCATGTTGTAGCCGAAGCTCATATGGGCTTCCGGATCGGCGAAGCCGATGGAGCCGCCCATGCCGACATGACCGAAGGCAGCATCGCCCAGAATGCAGCTCGAGTTCGGTTCGTTCGCCAGCACGCGATTGTCCATCGACTTCATGAAGCCGAGCGCGAAGCGCGACGGGATCAAGAGCGTCGCATCCTCATGCGTCGCCATCGCGACGCGGCCCATGCGCGCAAGCGTATCCTTGCCGACGAGATTGCCGCCGCCATTCGCGAGCGGCTGATACATGGCTGCAAGGCCGCGCCCGTTGGTGATGCCGTTTGCCGAACCGATCTCGGCGGCATGGCAGGCGCGCGAATTGAAATCCATGCCGCCGCTGTTCAGCAGGAAGAGATGCGCGGGGCTCGACGGGTCGTTCATGAGCGCCTGCGTGAATTTCGAATTCGCGGCGGCGGGATCGGGATCGGCGAAGATCATCGCCGCGATGCGCGGCTCGACCTCTTCCGGCGTGCCGATATGGAAGTCGAGGCCGAGCGGCTTCGCCACTTCATCGGCAAAGAACTGCCCGAGCCGCTTTCCAGACGCGCGGTGCACGAGTTCACCGACCGTCCATGCGAAGGTTACGCCGTGATAGCCGTTGCGCGTGCCCGGCTTCCAGAACGGCTCCTCGCTTTCCAGAAGCTTCACCATGTAGTCGTAATCGCAATAGCCGCTGTCCTTCAGCGGCGTGCGGACATGCGGCATGCCCGCCGAATGGTCGAGCATCATGGAGACAAGCGTCTCCTCCTTGCCGTTCTTCGCATATTCCGGCCAGTAGTCCGCAACCTTCGCATCAAGATCGAGCTTGCCGCGATCCGCAAGCATATGCGCGCAGAGCGCCGTCGCACCCTTGGTGCAGGAAAAGACGATGGAGACGGTGTCCTTGTCCCAGGCATCGCCGTCGCGCGCCTTCTTACCGCCCCAGATATCGAGCACGGGCTTGCCTTCGAGCGTGATTGCGACATTGGCGCCGACCTCGTCGCGCGTCTCGAAATTCTCGACGATGGCATCGACCACCGGTTTGAACTTCGTGTCGTACGTGCCGTGAAGCGCGCCCGCCTTCGTCTCTCTCGAAAGCTTTTCCATCTCGTTTCTCTCCCTGTCGTTTTTCTGATTCGTTTTTCGTTCTTCAGCGGCTGGAGCGCAGGCCTCCGTAGCCCGCCTGGATAAGCACCGGCTTGATCACTCCCGCGAGCGCCGCATAACCCTTTTCGTTGAGCGTCAGCCCGTCCCAGCGGTAGAGGTCGTCGCGGATGTTTCCGCGGCTGTCGAGCATGACGGGCGTCACGTCGATGAAATACATGCCCTTTTCGTGTGAAACATAATCCGCGATCAGCGCATTGGCGCGCTGCGCCCCGTACCAGCGCTCCTCGCGCGCGGGCGAAGGCCGGAGCGACACGAAATAGACAGGCGCGTTCTCGTCTTCCGCGCGGAGCGAAAGGACCAGTGTGCGGAAATCGTCGAGCAGGTCTTCCGGCCGTCTTCCGTGCACGTCGGAAAGATCGGCCTCGCCCGCCATGATGACGATGGCGCGCGGATCGTAGGGCAGGATGATGCGCGCACGATAATGATTGATATGCGGGATCTGCGCGCCGCCGAAACCGCGCTGGATGATCGTGACGGGCGCCATGTCCCGGGGCAGCGTTTCCCAGAGCCGGACATCGCGCCCGCCGACGAAGAGAACCGCGTCTTCGGGTGGCGGGTTCGAGACGTCACGGCGCTCGAAAGCGGCGATCTCGCCTTCCCAGTATTTCGGGTCGCCCGACGCGAGCAGCACATAGATGAGAAAGGCGAAGAGCGCGAGAACGGCGGCGCCGAACACGGCGCCGAGCGCCACCAGTCCCCTTCTCATTTATGCGCCCCGCTTCTCATTGCCCCGCTTCGAACCCGTTCAGCGCGAGGGAACGATGACGATCTTGCCCTTCACCTTGCGGGCCGCCATGTCCTTGAGCGCCTGCGCGGCTTCCTCGAACTTGTAGGTCTTCGAGACATGAGGCTTGAGCTTGCCCTGCTTGAACCAGGTCATGAGCTCCTTCAGATTTTCCTGATGGCGCTTCGGCTCGCGGCCCGTGAAGGCACCCCAGAAAACGCCGACGATCTGGCAGCCCTTGAGGAGCGCGAGGTTGAGCGGGATCTTGGGGATTGGCCCGGCGGCAAAGCCGATGACGAGGAAACGGCCTTCCCAGTTCGTCGCGCGGAGCGCGGCTTCCGAATAGTCGCCGCCGACGGGGTCATAGACGACATCGGCGCCCTGCCCGCCCGTCAGTTCCTTGATCTTGTCGGAAAGCGCCTTCTGCGCATCGCGGTCGAGCGCGCCCGAAGGGTAGAGAATGGTTTCGTCGGCGCCATGCTCCCTGCAGACCGCGAGCTTGTCTTCCGAGGAGGCGGCCGCGATGACGCGTGCGCCCATCGCCTTGCCGAGCTCGACGGCGGCAAGCCCGACGCCGCCCGCGGCGCCGAGAACGAGAAGGTTCTCTCCCGGCTTGATCGCCGCCCGGTCCTTCAGCGCGTGATGCGAGGTGCCGTAGGTCATGAGGAAGGCGGACGCCGTCACATAGTCCATTTCATCCGGAATGGGCGTAACCCGCGCCTCGTCGAGCGCGATCTCCTCCGCAAAGCCGCCCCAGCCGCATGAACCGATGACGCGGTCGCCGACCTTCACCTTGGTGACGCCCTCGCCGACCTTCCGGATGATGCCGGCAACTTCGCCGCCCGGCGAGAACGGCAGCGGCGGCTTGAACTGGTACTTGTTCTCGATGATGAGGACATCCGGGAAGTTGACCGCCGCCGCATGGACCTCGAGCAGGACCTCGCCCTTTTTCGGCTCCGGGCTCGGAACGTCCTCGATGACGAGGCTGTCGGGCGGCCCGTATTCCTTGCAAAGAACGGCTTTCATGGTCGTCTCCCCTGTTGCTTCGCGTGGTTTCCCGCGGTTCTGAAATATCGCTGCATCTCCCTTAGCACGATGAGGCCGATATTCGCCAGATTGGCGCGGGAAGGCGAAACAGGCAGCCTTTCTGCCACGGTTCCGCCACATGAATCGGGGAGCTTGCTCGGGTTCCGGCCGCACCCGCGGCCGGAAGAGGGGGACTTTTGAGGGGCGGTATCTGGAAATCGCGCGCCCGGGCCGCTAAGGTCAGGCGCGAATCCCGGGCCGGATCGTTCGAACTGCCCCGTTCGGAGAAGAGTTGGAGATCATGCCGAGACGTCCGTTTCTTTCCTCGACTTTGACTTTCGCCATCGCAGCCCTCGCCCTCACCTTCGGTGTGGCGAGCCTTGCCGGCAGCGCGAGCGCACAGAACGCGCCGAAGCTGCTCGGCAAATACGATGACTGGTCGGCCTATACCTACGGCTCCGGCAACGAGCGCATGTGCTATGCGATGACGACGCCGACGAAGATGCTGCCCGCCGGCGCGAACCGCGGCGATGTCTACTTCATGGTGACGCACCGCCCGGCGCGCAACACGCGCAACGAGGTGAGCATGCGGGTCGGCTATCCCTTCAAGTCGACGAGCCGTCCCTTCGCCACCATCGGCTCCGACAGGTTCCAGATGTTTTCCGGCGTGAAGGAAGGCGGCGAGCACAAGTTCTGGGCCTGGCTCGAGAACCCCTCCGAGGAGGGCAAGATGGTGCAGGCGCTGAAGGCGGGAAGTTCCATGGAGATCAAGGGCACCTCCGAGCGCGACACGCTGACCACCGACACCTATTCGCTAAAGGGTTCCGCGGCGGCGCTGAACAAGATCGGCGAAGCCTGCAAATAGGCAAGCCCCGCAAACGCGCGGAAACCGGCCGAATTGGCGCCGGTTGCCTCCTTTGTGATAAGAGATGCGTCCTGAACCGCGCGGCCCCCGGGGCAAGCGCGGCCAGACGCATTTCGTACCTCCAGACGGCTCGCCGGACGCCTGCAGACAGATGACGACGCTCGACATTGCCCATGAAAAGCAGACGGCCGCGCCGCGCGCGGCGGCGGCGCATCCCGTGCGCCCGAGCCTTGTCGGCCTGACGCGGCCGCAGCTCATGGAGGCGCTCGGGGCCTTTGGCCTGCCCGAGAAGCAGCTCCGCATGCGCGCGGGCCAGATCTGGAACGGCATCTACAACCGGGGCCTGACATCGTTCGAAGGCATGACGACGCTCTCGAAGGAGCTGCGCCAGAAGCTCGAAGCCGCGTTCGATATTTCGCGGCTCGAGATCGTCACCGAACAGAAATCTGTCGACGGCACGCGGAAATGGCTGCTGCGGCTTCCCTCCGCTGTGCCGGGCGTGCCCGGACCGGAGATCGAGACGGTCTACATTCCGGAAGAAGGGCGCGGCACGCTCTGCGTCTCAAGCCAGGTGGGCTGCACGCTCACCTGCACCTTCTGCCACACCGGCACGCAGAAGCTGGTGCGGAACCTCACCGCCGGCGAGATCGTCGGCCAGATCCTGATCGCGCGCGACGCACTCGGCGAATGGCCGGACGGCGGACGGAACTCGGAAGACCGTCTCATCACCAACATCGTGATGATGGGCATGGGCGAACCGCTCTACAATTTCGAGAATGTGCGCGACGCGCTGGAAGTGGTTTCCGACGGCGAGGGCCTGTCGCTGTCGAAGCGGCGCATCACGCTGTCAACGAGCGGTGTGGTGCCGATGATCGAGAAAACGGGCGAGGAGATCGGCTGCATGCTGGCGATCTCGCTGCACGCCGTGAACGACGAGACGCGCAACAAGCTGGTGCCGCTCAACAAGAAATATCCGATTGCGGAACTTCTTGAAGCCTGCCGGAACTATCCGGGTGTCTCGAACGCGCGGCGCATCACCTTCGAATATGTGATGCTGAAGGGCGTGAACGACAGCCTGGAAGACGCGAAGTCGCTGGTGCGCCTGCTGAAAGGCATCCCGGCGAAGATCAACCTCATTCCCTTCAATCCCTGGCCGGGCTCGCCTTACGAATGCTCGGACTGGGAAACGATCGAGAAATTCGCCGACGTCGTGAACCGGGCAGGCTATGCGAGCCCCGTGCGCACGCCGCGCGGCCGCGACATCATGGCGGCCTGCGGACAGTTGAAGAGCGAAACGGTAAAGAAGCGCGCGAGCGAGCGGTTCAGGGAAGCTCACGCCGAAGCGGAAGCCTGATCCCATGAAAGCCGCCATCTATCGCTGGAAGGTCGCGCCCGGAGACGAGGAGTATTTCGCGCGGCGCTGGCACGAGATCACTGAAGACATCATGCGCGACCATGGCGGCGGCGGCTCGCGGCTGCACCGCGCGGAGAACGGCGACTTCGTCGCCTATGCGCGCTGGCCCTCGAAGGAAGCGCGCGACAAGGCCTTCGCCGATTATTCGAAGGACCCGAACCGCGCGATCCCGCAGCGCGAGGGCAAGGCGGAACTCGTCGAAGAAGTCTGGCTCGACATCGAGGACGACCTCCTGATCCCCGAAGCGGAACTTCCTAAGCGCTTCAAATAAGTCAGGCGGCGCGGGGCGCGAGCTGGTCCGTCGCAGCAAAGCTCGGCCGCGCGCGCATCGCATCGAGCCAGGCGGCAACCTTCGGGAAACGACCGAGCAGTGCCTGACCTTCCGGCGTCATCGACGTGAAATGGAGATGCGGAAAGAGGAAACAGTCGGCGATGGAAAGCGTGTCGCCAACGAGGAAGGGATGCCTGTCGAGATCGGCGGAGATAACACCCATCTGGATTTCCGCTTCCTTCACGGCTTCCGCGATGCGCGCCTCATCCGTCTTTCCGCCCTGCGAGGGGACGAGAAGCCGCTCCTTCGCGATGCCGTTCGTCATCGAGGGAAAGACGAAGGAATTGACGAGGCTCGCCCAGCGCAGCACCCGTGCCTGACCGAGCGCGTCGGCGG
This sequence comes from Parvibaculum sp., assembly GCA_017642695.1. Taxonomy (GTDB): domain Bacteria; phylum Pseudomonadota; class Alphaproteobacteria; order Parvibaculales; family Parvibaculaceae; genus Parvibaculum. The sequence continues at coordinate 383,310 of JAEPQD010000001.1, forward strand.
GCTGGAGCGCGGGACCGTCGAAGGCGCGGTCGAGGTAATGCGTGATCGCGAGCGTCTCGTAGAGCCGGACTTGCCCGTGTTCGAGCACCGGCGACTTCGCGAAGGGATTGAGCGCGCGATGCGCGGCGCTTGCCGCTTCGATCACGTTCACCGACCAGGTAATGCCTTTCTCCTCGGCGGCGAGTGTCGCCGTCCAGAGATAGACGCTCATGGGCTGCGAATGAAAGACGATGGCGCTCATGGGACCCTCCTGCTGTGTCTCCGGACGAGATCGGGGGTGCCGCGCAAAGGCGCAAGAGAGGGCGCATCGCGGCCCCGCACGTTTCCCCGAATTGGCCCTAACGCTTCGCCCATTCGAGCGCCGCTTCGAGACGGTCGTTGCCCCAGAAGAGTTCGTCTCCGACAAGGAAACTCGGCGCGCCGAAAATGCCGCGCACGATCGCCTCTTCCGTCTGTGCTTTCAGGCGTTCCTTGTTGGTGGGCTCGTTCGATTGCGTGAGAAGCGCCGGTGCATCGAGACCGAGAGAAGAGAGAATGCCGGAGAGAACGGTCTCTTCCGAAATATCCTTTTGCTCGGAGAAATTCGCGAGATAGACGCGGCGTGTGAATGCCGCGCCCCAGTCCTCGTCCTGCCCGAGAAGCGCGAGCCGCGCGGCCTTCAATCCGTTTTGCGGGAAGCGCACGGGCTCCTTCAGCGCGAGGCCCTGTGCTTCGCAGATGCGCGCCATGTCGCGCCACATGTATTTGCCCTTGGCCGGATAGATGTTGAACGGGCTGTCGTTCCAGCCCTGCGAGCCGAAGATCGGTCCGAGGAGGAAGGGCCGCCAGAGAAGTTCGACGTCCGCCGCCTTCGCCGCCGCCTCGACGCGCATCGCAGCCGGGTAGGAATAGGTGCTCGCGAACTCGTACCAGAACTCGACCTTCATGACGCCCTCGTGGTTTGGATCGCGCGATGGTGCCCCGGCCGCCGCCCTTCGCCTAGGACCCATTCGCGCAAGACATTCTGCGGCGCTAGACCCTCGTCTCCGCGTCGAGCTTCAAGACCTCCGCGATCTCGCGGATGAAGGCGATGTCCTCCACGAAGGCACGGATGTGATCGCTCTGGCGGATATCCTTCCAGGCGGAAGGCTGCGAGAAGTAGCCGCGCCGGCCGTCGATGGCGAGGAGGAGGTCGCCCCCGTCGAAAGCCGCCTGAAAAGCGCCGTCGCTTTCCGAGGCAAGCCGGAGAAGCCGCTCCATGAAGGCGGGCGTGAGGAGATAGCGCGCCTCGACCTGATCGTCGGAAAAGACCTCGAACCTCTCCTCGAAGCGCGGGTCCTCGAGATGAACCCGCTCGCCATCGACTCCGGCATGGCCGAGCGAGTTGAAGATCGGCCCCCGGTCGGCGCGGACGATGGTGCGCGCAGAGAAGTTTTTCGGGAAAGCATAGCGTGCGACGAGTCCGCGAAAGACGAGCTCGTAGTCGTCACGCTTGTCGCGCTTAACCCGCTTTTCGAGGAAGGCTTCCGCGAGTTCGAAGGGAACGCCGTCGACTTGGCCCCGCACGTGGTCTTCGAGATTTTCGCGGTCGTAGCCGGGCAGCAGGTGGCAGCGGTTGAAGGGGCCGAGAAGATCGTCCGGCGCTTTCGGCGAATAGACATAACCGAAATGACCGAAGACCTTGGCCGAGAGTTCTTCAGCTAGTTCACGGCCCCATTTGACGACGGCCATGAGCATGAGGGCGCCGAAGATCATGACGACGATGCTGCCGAAGAGTGCGAAGCCTCGCATGTCCTCGTCGTCGATCAATTGAGAGGAGGCGCCGAAACAGGCGAGCCCGAGCGCGATCACCGGCAGCGCGCGCCAGAGTGTGCGGCGGAGGACGGCCTGCCGCTCGATTTCCTTCGCTTCGAGCCAGGGCGCGATCTCGCGCGCGAAGAAGCTGTCGAAGCCCGTGCCCGGCTCCGCAGTCATGGCCTCACGCCATCAGCTTGTTGACGTCGACGGGTTCGCGCGCAGCCGGGTCCTCCACTTCGTAGAAGGGAAAGGGCTGCACATTGGCGAGGCGCGCGATGACCGAACCCGGAAAAATCTCGACCGCATTGTTGAGGCGCGTTACCGCCGAATTGTAGAAGCGCCGCGCCGCGGCGATGTTGCCCTCCACTTCCTCGAAGGTGGCCTGCGCCCGCGTCACCGTCTCGGCGGAGCGGAGATCGGGATAATTCTCGGCGACCGCGAAGAGCTGCATCATGCCTGCTTCGAGCTTCTTCGAGGCCTCGAGGTGCTCCTCGACTGCTTTCGGATCGTCTTTCGCGTAGGGCGCTTCGACCCGGGCACGGAGCGCCGTCAGCCCTTCCAGAAGCCCCTTCTCATGGGTCATGAATTTCTGCGCCAGCGCGACGATGTTGGGCAGGAGGTCGAAACGCTGGCGGAGCTGGACGTCTATCGAGCCCATCGCCTCGCGGACGTCGTTCCGCCGCGTGATGAGGTTCACGTACCAGAGATAGCCGCCGCCCAGCACGACGGCGGCAAGGATCAGCAGAACGATCGACGAATTCATGGAAATCCCCCGCTATGCACCCGGTTGCGGGAAGTATGGCAGGTAATTTCGCCGTCGTCGCCTCCGCTACCCCTCAACCGGGCGGCAGCCCGGCAGCGCGTTCGACAAAGGCCCATATCTGCCGCTGGGCGTCGGCGAGAGGGAGGGGCGGACGCGCGGAGAGAGCATGGCTCACCCCTGTCGTCACGCCGCCGAGGATCATCGAAACGAGAAGCGCAGGGTCGAGCGCTTCATCGATCTCGCCCGCTCTCTGCGCTTCAGCGATGTTGCGCGCACCGAGAAGATTGAGCCGCCGCCGGCGCTCTCTCTCTTCGGCCGCGAAGCCCGGATCGGCACGGAGCACGTCGACCACGAGCGGCGCGACGGGGTCTTCATACATGAGGCGGATGAATTCATACGTGCGTGCGCGTTCCCGCTCGCGCCAGCTCGCCCCCTCATAGGGGATCGCGAGAACCGCTTCGTCCAGTCTCTCGTAGAAATCCTTCACGACGGCGTTGAGAAGACCGGCCTTGTTGCCGAAATGATAATAGGCAAGCCCCTCCGACACGCCCGCGCGCCTCGCGACCTCCGTCATTTCGAGTTCGCCCCGGCCGCCCAACAACTCGTCGCGCGCCGCATCGAGGATGAGCCGCCGCGCCTCGCGCGGCGAGCGCCGTTTGCGAGGCTTCGCTTCGGTCACGAAGGATCGCCCTCTTCCAGAATACGCTTCGGATGCATGCCGTTCACCATGCCCATGAAGGGCGGATAGATGCTGTAACCGAACATGCGCCTCATATCCTCCGAAACGGCCTCGACGGTCCTTTTCGAAAGCGAGAGGAAATAGTTCTCCTGCGTCCGGAGCCAGGGCTCGCAATACTGACAGGTGACGGCAAGGCGGGATGCGCCGGAACGGTTTTCGCCGCCCCCGTGCCACAACGTACCCGGATAGAACACCACCGATCCCGCGGGCATTACCGCCTTCACCTTTCTGTCGCCCTCGCCCGGCATCCGCCCGTCCGGCCAGACGTGGCTCCCGGGCACGACCACCGTCGCGCCGTTTTCTTCCGTGAAGTCGTCGATGGCCCAGACGGTCGCCGCCCCGAGCGGCGGACGCGGACGCGGCACACGGTAGAAACCGTCATCCGCGTGAAGATACTGCGCCTCTTCACCCGGCATGATGTTGATCGCCTGGCACTGCGACAGAAGGTAATTGGGCAGAAATATCCGGTCGAGCAATGCAAGGATGCGCGGATGCTCGATCAGGCGGTCGGTTGCGCGCGTCTTTTCCGGCACGGCATAGAGGCGCTGCGTCCTGTGCCCCTCGAAGACGTTGCGCCCCTTGTGGCCGAGAAGCGGCTGGAGCGCCCCCTTGATTTCCGCGATTTCTTCGGCGTCGAGCAGCGACTCGATGATGACGTAACCGTCGCGTTCGAGCGCCCGCATGTCCGCCTCGAGCGCGGCCGGATCGACTTTCGAGACCGCCGCGCTCCGGCTTGCCTTGTGGGTGCCGGCGAGATCCGCACCCAGCGCCAGCAGCGTGTCGACCTTCGGGAAGAGCTTTTCGTCAGCCATGACCGGTCCCTTTATTGAGTCGAACTCAATATAATCTTTCCCTCTCACCGGTCAAGGACATCGCGCCGGGGCGGGCGGCGGCCGCCCGTTACTACCATTGTGTCACTCGGGCTTTTGCCTATAGTGCGCCGCAAAATCGACCCTCCATAAGGTACTGAAATGAGCGCCGAGAAATCCGTGAAGAAGGTGGTGCTGGCCTATTCGGGCGGCCTCGACACCTCTGTCATCCTGAAATGGCTGCAGGAGACCTATGGCTGCGAGGTGGTGACCTTCACCGCCGATCTCGGCCAGGGCGAGGAGCTGGAGCCCGCGCGCAAGAAGGCCGAGATGTTCGGCGTCAAGGAAATCTACATCGAGGACCTGCGCGAGACCTTCGTCCGCGATTACGTCTTCCCGATGTTTCGCGCGAATGCCGTCTATGAAGGCGTCTACCTGCTCGGTACCTCGATCGCGCGGCCGCTGATCGCCAAGCGCCAGATCGAGATCGCCCACGAGACCGGCGCCGACGCCGTCTGCCACGGCTCGACCGGCAAGGGCAACGACCAGGTGCGCTTCGAACTCGGCTATGGCGCGCTCGACCCCGACATCAAGATCATTGCGCCCTGGCGCGAATGGGACCTGACCTCACGCACGAAGCTCATCGAATTCGCCGAGAAGCATCAGATCCCGATCGCGAAGGACAAGCGCGGCGAAGCGCCCTTCTCGGTCGACGCGAACCTTCTGCACATCTCGGCCGAGGGCAAGGTGCTGGAAGACCCGGCCGAGGAAGCGCCGGAATATGTCTATTCCCGCTCCGTCTCGCCGGAGGAAGCACCCGACAAGCCGACCTATGTGGAAATCGGTTTCGAAAAGGGCGACGCCGTTTCCATCGACGGCGAAAAGCTCTCGCCTGCCGCGTTGCTCACAAAGCTCAACAAGCTCGGCGGCGACAATGGCATCGGCCGTCTCGACCTCCTCGAAAACCGCTTCGTCGGCATGAAGTCGCGCGGCATCTACGAGACGCCGGGCGGGACCGTGCTGCTCGCCGCCCATCGGGGCATGGAGTCGATCTCGCTCGATCGCGGCGCAGCGCATCTGAAGGACGAGATCATGCCGCGCTATGCGGAGCTCATCTATAACGGTTTCTGGTGGTCGCCTGAGCGCGAGATGCTGCAGGCGCTGATCGACAAGAGCCAGGAAATGGTGACGGGCAGCGTGCGCGTGAAGCTCTACAAGGGCTCCGTCGCCGTTGTCGGCCGCTCCTCGCCCTACTCGCTCTATTCCGAACAGCACGTCACCTTCGAGGAAGACGCGGGCGCCTACGACCAGAAGGACGCCTCCGGCTTCATCCGGCTGAATGCGCTGCGTCTGCGCCTCCTGGCAGCACGCAACAAGAGGGTGGCGAAGTAATGCGCATCGACGCCATTCCCGCCGGCAAGAACCCGCCCCACGACGTCAACGTGATCGTCGAGGTGCCGCATGGCGGGCACCCGGTGAAGTACGAGATGGACAAAGCCTCGGGCGCGATGTTCGTCGACCGCTTCATGCACACGGCGATGCAGTACCCGGCGAATTACGGCTTCATTCCGCACACGCTGTCGGATGACGGCGACCCCGTGGACGTGCTCGTGGTGAGCCGCATCCCGGTCGTTCCCGGCGCGGTGATCCGTTCGCGGCCCATCGGCGTGCTGATGATGCATGACGAGGCGGGCGGTGACGAAAAGCTCCTCGCCGTGCCGGTCGAGAAGCTCAATCCCTATTACAAGAATGTCCAGAACTACACGGACATGCCGGAAATCCTGATCCAGCGCATCACCCATTTCTTCCAGCACTACAAGGACCTGGAAGAAGGCAAATGGGTGAAGGTCGACGGCTGGAAGGATGCGGACTTCGCCCGCGAGATCATCGTGAAGGCGATCGAGGCGGAGAACGCGAAGAAGGCCTAGTCCGGATCAGCGGACATGGCCAGCGTGCGGCTGATCGCCATCAGCGGACGGCCGCTTTCCTTCCGCCACGCATTGAACGCTTCCTGCACGGCCTTCATGGCCTTGGCCGAGGTAGGCGCCTTGTCGACGACGCCTGCCGCGATCAGCGCGGCAACCACCGAAGGCGACATCACCCAGCCATCGACACCCATCTGGCGGAGGAAGAACTGCGCGCTCGCACCGGAGAGGCGGTTGCCGCGCTTCTTCATCGTATCGAGGAGATTTGCGAAATTCTCCGGCTTGGAGCCGCCAAAAAAGGCGCCCGCTGAGCCACATTCTTCCGCGAGATCACAGACGAAGCGCGCATTGTCCCGCGTTGCCAGAATCTTCGCTCCGTTACGCACGATACGCGCATCGCCCGCGAGGCGTTCGATGTCTTCATCTGCGTAAAAGGCGATGCGATGCGGATCGAAGCCCTCGAACGCTTCTTCGAAACCCGACCACTTGTTCTCGATCACACGCCAGACGAAACCGGCCTGAAAGACCGCCTTCGTCATGCCCGCAAGCCAGCGATCGTCCGGAATCTTCTTGAGTGCGGCGGCGTTCTTCGGTTTCGGCAGTTCCGCCTCGACGGCCTTCGCGCCGCCATGCCGCTTCGCCGCGCGCGCAAATATCTTCTCGAACTTTTCCATTCACCCCTCCCGGGGAAGACAAAATTCAGGCCATGCTCAAGGAAGCTGCCACGGCGTTTCCGGTCCGAGCACATGGCCCGCGACTTCATGCATGAGCACCTTACCGCTGTCGGCGTTCGTCAGCACGACGACGCCGCTCCGTCGTGCGGGATCGATCACCATGAGTCCGCGCAGTCCGATATTGGCCGTGCTGTGCCAGATCGTCAGGCCGTCCGGGCGTTCGCGCGTGCCGAAGCCCAGTCCCCAGCCATAGACGTCGCGCCCGTCGCCGCCAATTTCGATGCGCTCGTCGACGATACGCGCCCGCGCCGAAGGTCCGATGAGGCCGCCGTCGATAAAGGCGGAAACAAAGAGACCGAGATCATGCGCACTGGAGCGAAGGGAAAGCGCGGCATTGAAGTCATGCCCGTCACGTGCGGGCAACGGCACCTGCCACGTCATGAACAGGAGGCTCGCCAGAAAGACGACGCCGAACGAGAACGGGCTGAGCGGCGCGCGGTGCGAGCCGCGCGAGATCACGCCATCGTGCCGGCCTTTGTCGAAGATGAACCGGAGATACTGGAGCAGCGCCGCCAGCACGGCGACTCCCACGATCCAGACCAAGAAGTAGCCGAGACAGAACAGCAGCGCCCAGCCGCCCTGCAGATAGTAGACAAACAGGCCCGCCCCGATGGGCGCAACCGCGGCCGCGGGGACCAGATCGAACGGTTCGAGCCTCAGCCGGTGAAAGCCGAGCCTCACCACCAGGATCGTCGCAATGGCGAGAACAATGAAGATCGCAACCATCGGCCCGGCGAAAGCGAGGATCGGCACCCAGAGTGCGTGATGCCCGCGCGCGACTTCGTTCACCAGCGCTTCCGGAATGATGTAGCCGGACGACGACATGCCGAGAGGCTGGAAAACGCGCTGCCGCATCAAGCGGTCGAACGAGACGCCTTCCACCTCCGACATGACATGAGCGAGATAGACATACCCCATGCCGGAATAGGAAAATTCGCTGCCCGGTTCGAAACCGATCGAACGTGAACCAAGCCGGACGCGGTCGGAGAGGCCAGAGCGATGCGTGAGGACGTGACGCAAGGTGATTTTTCGGGAAGCCTCCCTGTCGGGCAGCCACGGCGTTGCGAGGCTCTGCGAAAGCGGTGCATCGAGGGAGAGCTTCTTCTCCTTCGCCAGCAGCAGCGCGGCATAGGCTTCGATGGGCAGGCCGATGCCGCCCGCCTCGAAAAGCGTATTCTCCGTCACCGGCTGGTCGCCGTCCGTATCGGCGACGCCATAACCCTTCTCCAGAACGATCTCTCCGTCGGCGACGATGGCGATGGCGACGCCGGGCACACCGAGCTCCTCCATTCGCCGCTCGATCAGATAATCAAGCGCACCGCGCATTTCCTCGCGCGGCCAGTCGAGCATGCCGTTCTCGCGCGCGCCCGCCGCTGTAGCCGAAAGGCCACAGAGAAGAAGCACAATGAGGGAGGCAAATGCCGCCATGTATTGACGGCGCATCGCACCACCGGCTAAGCAGAGAGCTTCACGCCTAATGGAGCGTTGATGTCTGTATTCGGAGAAAAGCGCGGCCGCTGAGAGGAACGATCCCTCTCTGTCCGGCCGGCAAACAGGACGAAGCCCCTTTCCCGCGGCGCGATTGCCCGTGAGCGAAGGCGTGGCCGTCCCGGCATGGCTTTTTTCCGGATTTCTACCCATGAATATCTCGAAGTTCGAACAGCGAGCGCTGCATGCGCTCGCGCGCGGCGGTCACATTCTCGTTGAAAAGGACGAAAAGGGAAAAGTCGCGGAAGTCACCTGCGTCACGCGGGAAGGATGGATTCTCAGCGATTGCACGCTTCTCACCTTCCGCCGGTTGCGGCAACGCCGGCTGATCGCCTCGCAGGATGGAAGCCCCTATCGCATCACGCGCCGGGGCCTTCATGCCGTGAGGGCGCAGCTCGACAACCGCTGAAGCGGGGACGGCGCGCGGCATCTAGAGCGTATCCTCACCATCGATCGGCATGCGCGGTATCTGGAAGTTGAGACGGAGCGCATCGATGCGTTTGCGCGTCTCTTCTTCCAGAGGCCCGCGCGATTCCGCGTCGAGGATGGCGGTGAGTTCGTTGCGGTTCTTCACGCCGAGCACAAGCGTGTCGACACCGGACATGCCGAGCGCATACCGATGCGCGACGATGGCGGGATCTTCGCCGAGCTCAGCGCAAAGCGCGCGGAACGGCGCCGCCTTCTCGTAATCCTTCACTTCCGGGTCATTCACATCGAGCGGCCGGTCGATGGCGGCGGTAAGCGCCCCCGCCTGCACGGCGCGTATGCCCATCACACCGACATCGTTGTTCTTCGCGGTGCGGATGATGTTGCGCGGCTCCGCCGGCTCCTCGTAGCGCCGCATGCCGCCGGGCGAATCGAGAAGGTTCGTCACCGCCTGCACGACGGCGGGCTTCGTCTCGCCGCGCAACACGTCCATGATGCTGCGGGGAAGTCCCGTGCCCGTGATGCCCCAGGCACCGATGAGGCCCTTCGCCTTCAGCGCCTCGAAGGCGGGGACGACTTCGTCAAAAAACATCGACCAGGGCACGACGCCGTTCTGTTCGAAGGCGGGATCGCGCTCATAGACATAGTCGTCCGGGCAGATGTTCGAATGCAGGAAGAAGAGATCGGCCTGTTCGCGCTTGAGGGTATCGAGGCTGCGCACCAGCGACTTTTCGAGACGGTCCGCAATGCCCGGCAGGTGCCTCCGCCCGACCATGCATTTGGTCGTGACGCGGATGCCATCCGGCCATTTGCCGTCGAAGGTTTCACCGACGACGGCTTCCGCCTCGCCGCGTCCATATAGCGGTGCAAGATCGATCAGCGTGATGCCGCGTTCGACGGCGAGACGCACCGTCGCGATCGCTTCGTCCCGCGAGGTCTCGCCCCAGATCTGGCCAAGCCCGCCGCCGCCCAGCGTCAGCGCGCTGACGGGCCATAATTGTCCGAGTGTGCGCGTTTCCATGAGCTCCCCCTTAGAAGTCTGCCGGCAAATCGATGCCCTTGCTGCGGCAAGCGGCGATGACCGTGTTGCGCAGCAGGCAGGCGACCGTCATCAATCCCACGCCGCCCGGCACAGGCGTGATCGCGCCCGCGACTTCGGACACATCGGCAAAATCGACATCGCCGACGAGCCGCGTCTTGCCCTCGCCCTTTTCCGGCGCCGGCACGCGATTGATACCGACATCGATGACAACGGCACCGGGCTTCACCCAGTCACGCTTCACCATGTTGGGACGGCCGACCGCGGCGACGAGAATATCCGCCTCGCGCGCGATGGCAGGCAGATCGCGCGAGCGGCTATGCGCGATGGTGACGGTGCAGTTCTCACGGAGAAGAAGCTGCGCGACGGGCTTGCCGACGAGATTGGAACGGCCGATCACGACGGCGTGGCGGCCGGAGAGATCGCCCGCCGCCTTCTTCGCCATGATGAGGCAGCCTTCGGGCGTCGCCGGCACCATCGCGGGTAATCCGCTCGCAAGACGGCCGGCGTTCAGAGGATGAAGTCCGTCCGCATCCTTCGCGGGATCGATCATGTCGATCACGGCCTGCTGGCTGATATGATCGGGCACCGGAAACTGGACCAGAAATCCGTGCACGGCGGGGTCGGCGTTGAGCTCGCGCACCTTGGCGAGGAGGTCGGCTTCGCTCGTCTCGGCGGGCAGTTTGTACTCGTAGGAATTCATGCCCGCTTCGCGCGTGGCAATCCCCTTGTTGCGGACATAGACCTCGCTTGCCGGATCATTGCCGACGAGAATGACGGCGAGGCCGGGCGTGAGACCGTGCTCCGCCTTGAGACGCGCGACCTCAACGCCGACGCGCGCGCGCAACTCGGCCGAAATAACCTTGCCGTCGATGAGGATGGCTTTTGCGGATGTCGTCATGGGGCACCTCGTTGTCTGGATAGGGGTGCCCAGGCGAGCGGCGCAAACGGGGCCCTGCGCTCCACGGTGGTCGTCTCCACCTTATTCTCGCCAGTCACGCAGGATGGCGGCACTATAATAAGGTCCGGCACCCCGGGACAAGGCCGCGCGAGCGTCAATCGCGCCCGAGATGGTTCGCCCAGGCCTCAAGCCTCATGGCGAGCGCGTCCGGATCGCCCGAAACCGTCACAGCCTTGTTGCGGCCCGTCTCGCCCGACGAAATCGAGAGCGAGGAACGGGGCAGGCGCCAGGCTTTCGCGAGCAGCTTGAGCACCGCCTCATTCGCCTTGCCCTTTTCGGCAACGGCGGAAACCCGGAGCTTCAAATGCGTCTCGCCCTTTGCGTCCGTGGCCAAACCGTCGATCCGGTCGGCGCCGCCGCGCGGCGTCACCCGCAGACGCGCCGAAACGCCGCCCGGTACCGGCCTGAAAAACATGGAACGGTCAGTAGCGGCCGTAGCCGAACCACATCGGCACGTCATAGGTCAGCAGGTTCTGGAGGAAGACCAGAAGCAGGATCAGGATGACCGGCGAAATGTCGATCCCGCCGAGATTGGGCAGCAGGTTGCGGATCGGCCGGAGAGCCGGTTCCGTCAGCCGGTTGATCGTGTCGACGACGAGATAGACGAAACGGTTATGCGTGTTGATGACGTTGAAGGCGATGAGCCAGCTCAACACCACGCCGATAACGAGGACCCAGATATAGATCGAGATCAGGGTAACAATCAGATTCAGGAGGGCAATCATGGGGGCTCGCCGGTTGATGGTTCTTGGGATGGGCGGCTCACGCGTCGGCCGGAAAGGCGGTCGTACCGGCCACGAACCGATGAGACCGCGACCCGGCCTCCCAGATGTAAACGGGCCGGGGGCACGGTTCAAGGACCCCGTTTCGGGTGGCCACGGTTCTCTTGACACCTCGCCCGCCGCCGCCTAAGAAGCGGCCTCCGGCGCTGTAAAAAGCGCAGGGCTCCGGGGCCGTAGCTCAGTTGGGAGAGCGCCTCGTTCGCAATGAGGAGGTCAGCGGTTCGATCCCGCTCGGCTCCACCATTCCCGGAAAAATGGCAGTCCCTGCCTAAAGTTCTCGGTACGTCAGCAGCTTGGAATTCCTGTGTGGGCCACAACGATGGTACACAAAGGGAATGAGCGACGTGCCCAAGACATACCGCCTGCTGAGACGTGGTGACGGCTACTACTATCGCCGCCGGGTCCCCCAGAGCCTAGTCCCACTGCTGGGCAAGGAAGTCATCAAACAGTCCCTCGGCACGACCACCCTCTCCAAGGCGGCTCAACTCCGCAGCCTCAAGGATATGGAGTGGGACGAGAAGTTCAGAAGCTTGGAAAAGCTCGCGGCCGAGAAGCAGTCACCCCCTCTCATGACGCGGGGTCTCGCGCTAGCGCGCCTCCGGACCTTTGTTGCACAACGAGACGCCTCATGGACAAAGCAACTGGCAGATGATCCTCCCGGCTCCGACGACGAGAGGCGGAGCATGCGGATTGACATGCTGGAAGAGCAGACCGCCCTCCGGACACCCGACGACCCCAACGGACACGCTGCAATCTGGTCAGCGCGTCAGGAGATCACGCAGGGGGTTCCATACCTTTTCGAGGCCAAAGAGTTCTCCGAGCAGGAATTTGTCGAACTGATCCGCAGAGCCCTCCTTGAGTTGAACCGGCGTGAGGTCGCCAGACTGGAGGAGGATTTCTCCAAGACGTCCTTCGATGTGTTGTTCAAGGCCGCATCCGCACCGGTTCCCGATACCGCCAAGCCGTCCGATATGAATTTCGGCAAGCTGTGCGAGACATACTTCAAACAGTATCAAACCGACGCCAAGTACAAGGGCATTGCACAAAAACGGATCGACAAGGTTCAGTCGTCGCTTGCGGTAGTCAGCGAGTTGATAGACGCCGACACGCTGGTGACGACCATCGGCCATGCGAAATGTACCGCCTTCCGCGAGCTGCTGTCGCAAGTGCCAACCAATGCAAACAAGCACTATCCAAACTTGTCGCTTAGAGAAGCGATTGAGCGGGGAAAGGCGAGCGGCCGCCAAGTCCTGTCCTATGACACGCAGGCGTTCCATCTCGCAACTCTCAACGCGGTCCTACGGCATGCCCACAAGCTCGCCTTGCTGCAAACCGTCCCGTCTGAAGGTCTAGCGCCTTGGGCACCCAAAGTTCACGCCTCGGAGAAACGCCGTCCCTTCACTCCGGACGAGCTGAAGAGAATTTTCGCTGCGCCGATCTATACCGGTTGCAAAGATGACGGCCGTGGATTTGCGAAGCCGGGACCAAACGTTATTCGGCGCGCCCGCTTCTGGGTGCCACTGATTTGCCTTTTCTCGGGCATGAGGCCGAACGAGGTTTGCCAGCTGGAGCTAGCCGATGTTCGCTTGAGCAAGGGGGGTACGCTCTATTTCGACGTTAACAATGGCGGTGAGATCAAGAAGTTGAAAACGTCCGCCAGCAAGCGCGGCGTTCCCGTTCATCCCGAATTGATGCGGTTCGGTTTCGGTGAGTACGTCAAGAAACTCCGGGACGAGAAACAACAGAAACTCTTCCCCGAAATAAAGCCCGGCAAATACGGATATTCTTCCCAACGAGTGGCGGATTGGTTTTCGGACACCTTCTTACCCAAGGTCGTCGAAAAGGACGGCAAAATCTGTCTCTATAGTTTCCGTCATAATTTCCGCGATGCGCTGCGCCGGATCGAAGCTCCCGAGTGGGTCTTGCAGGTTTGCGGTTGGTCACCGTCCAAAGGCGTCAGCGACAATTACGGCTCTGGCTACAATCCCGATCAGCTCAAACCATATGTCGACAAGATTGAGTATCCCGGACTGGACTTGTCCCACCTCTACTCGTCGAAAACCCTCACCGTCTAATAAGCAGGTACCAATGAAGAGGAGAGCAGCAACACACGCGGGAATTCATCCCCTATGAGCGTCAAGTTCGTACACCCGCTAAAGGGAAATCCAAATCACCGGCTTTTAATCGACAAGCTCTCGCTCACCATCAAGCCAAAGCAGTGGAAGGTATACGCCAACTACAAAGACACGCTCTATGGCTACTCTCAAACAGATGGCTTCCCAATCATCTATGATCCAAGCGGCAAGACAGGATCGTATTCCGCAGCCTATCGGATCAAGCTCGGCACGTTGTCACACGAAGATTGGCCACTTCTTCAAGTTGCTACGCCTAAGCGAAATGCCAGCTTCATACGCCTAGAGTTCAACCCTGACCGGATCGGGATAACAGGCATAAATGAATTCAAAGCCATTATTGATCAATGGCTGTTGCCTCATGGATACCCGTCAGTCCTGAAATGGTCACGCATAACACGCATCGACCTAGCAGTGGATTTTACAAAAGTATCGCTGGATCAAGTGTTTCCAGTAACGAAATGGCCAACATACAGAGAGACGTGGACCCACAAGGGAGAGCTTGAAAGCATCTACTTGGGCAAGCGAAGCCAGACGAACAATTTCTATCGCATCTATGAAAAGCCAACTGGGCACGGTCAGACCAAGAAGGTCTTGCGGGTCGAGCGAGAAATGAGAAACCTCAAGATCGCGTTTGGCGAATTAGAAAGCCTGCCTAACCCATTCTCCACATTGCGCCTCAATCACCTGGACATGCCACCGCCGAAGGGGTGGGACGCGACAAAATGGCGACTGTTTGTTCGCGTTCTGAAGATCAGCGGGCTCAATTCAGCCCTCTTCATGCTACCCGCTGCGGAGCGAAAAGAAGCAAAACTGCATGCTTCAAAGTTTCCCGTTCATCGAATGAACCTCGGAGATGTTTGGAGTGAATGGCCAGAGCTTCTGAAAAAGACAGGACTGCTTAAGCCGGGTCCGGAAGGCCCGCTCTTGCCCATCTTCAACGAAAAGAAGATCGAGGATCAGGCATGACAGGAGAGAAATCTGCATCCAGCTCTCCAAAGCCCGAATTGCACACGTGTGCAAAAGGCAGGTTCCGCAGGCGGACATTTTCTCTGTCCATTCCTGAAGAAGAAAAGCAGTGGGGACAGTCCTTTGGACAGCACGTGCGGCGCGGAAAATTTGCAGAAAGCCGTGCAATACAAAGGGGATAAATCTGAAAATAGCTCTATTTCTAGGACACCTTACGAGGGCAAACGCTCCGTCACTGATACGATACGAGAAGCAAATGACAACACGGGCGCCTGTGTCATAACCAGCAAGTACTTGCATCAGTGTCAACACAAAGGAGGTACTGGGACCAGACGGTAGACGACGCAGGGCCGCTACCCGCCAGTCGGATTATCCTAGCTCAGCACTTTCTAATAGCTACGATCCGCTTCAAGCAAACCACTTACAGGGCGGAATGCTGGCACTGGGTCGTTACCGAGAACATCTGACCACTGCGCTACACGCGCACCACTCCGCACTCCCCGAGCCCATCCGAAATCAAAACGAACCGCTGCTAAAGACCTGCTTGCGTCGGGCCCTGAGACGCAAGGAAACTGGCTATGTCTTCGGAGCAGCGAGTGCCTTGCTGGACCGTGATCCCCGGAAGCTCTGGAAGGAAATTGCAGCTATTGCGCTCAAGGATTTCGCGCTCGCTGACCTCTCCCTGTTTGGGGGTGTCATTGCGGCTGCATCGAGCAAGTCATGGCGAGACAGGAGCGGCGGTGATTGGCACATAGCCTCGCACTTGCTTCTGGGATTGTTGAACACACCTTGCGACCGCCGCCTGCGGAAGCTCCAGCTCGCAGCAAGGAACAGCCCTACCGACGCTCACGAGGCGCTTGGCTCAGTCATCGTCGACGCTGCGAAAATCATCTGCCGATGCGAGAGGCGCACACCGTACCCCGCGCTTGTCACGATTTCCGCGAGTGAGTGTGACAATGCGCTTGAAGAGATCGGTGTGCACCACGCGCTGGACGATGATCTGCTCGAAGTCTGCATGCAGGCGCGCAGAACCACGCAAAGCATCCTGCCTGTACTCTTACCGCTCGCAATGACGGCTTCGGCTTCATACGGCGGGACACAGTCACGGATAAGGCGCATAGCACCCGAGACAAGAGACATCGGGGGATTGCCTTCTTATATCTTCGATGCATCGACATATGTAGGGCACCGAGCGCTCGACATATGGATGAAGGAAGCACCCGAGATCAGACGGATGATTGCAGCAATCCCTTCTATGCAGAGCCAAGTAACGCTGCGGGACGAAGCGCTCTTTGCTGTGGAAGGCGGTGTCTGTGTCGATGAGGTTTCGGACGCATTCTATCGCGAACTTTCAATCGCAAGCATGAAGGGGCACGAAGATGCACCCGACGCATTGGTCATGGAGCTGCGTACCGCGATGCGCTCCGCGATCCCACTTCTCAATGACATAAGGGAATTCGTACATGTCTCTAAAGCCGGATAACTCTCAATTATCAGAGCCTAAAATCAGGAGCTTCCGCGCGCGCACCGAGACCCAAATCGGTGGCAACTTTTCGGGCGACACATTCCTACCCATGTTGGGAGAAACGATTTCCGCAGAAGCCGTCAGCCTCCTCAAGCACACCCTTGCGGGAAACACTGAGAGAGCCTACCGGTCGGACCTTGCCCATTTCAGAGCATGGGGCGGAACGATACCGGCTTCAGCCTCAACAGTATGCGCATACATCGGGGACCATGCTGGAACGCTCGCGGTTTCTACAATTATACGTCGCGTCCTCACGCTCTCAAAAGCGCATGATGTGGCGGTTCTACCTAACCCCTGTCGGACGGAAGTCGTCAAAGCCACCATTCGCGGATTGAAGCGCAAACATGGAACCGCACAGAGGCGGGCGAAGCCGCTTTTACGGGAGGATTTGTTTTTGCTCCTCGACAAGATGGGAAGCAGCATCCGAGATCGTCGAGATCGCGCGTTAATCCTGCTGGGGTTTGCGGGAGGGTTTCGTCGATCAGAGCTGGTTTCCTTGGAGGTTGGCGATATTGAGGTGGAAAGGAGGGGGTTGGTTGTCACCCTCCGTCGCAGCAAGACAGATCAGCAAGCCGAAGGCCGCCGTGTCGGAATTCCCTACGGCCGCACTTGCTACTGCCCGGTTGAAGCCATAGAGACCTGGCTTGAGGCAGGCAAGATTGAAACTGGGCCTCTGTTCCGCCCGATTACGCGCCATGGGCACGTGAGCCACGCACAGCTTTCCGGCGAAGCCGTTTCAAACTTACTGCGCGAACGACTTTCCGCAGCGGGCATAAATGCTAATGGGTATTCTGGCCACAGCCTGCGCGCCGGGTTTGCCACAAGTGCGGCACAGGCAGGAGTTTCAACACTAAAAATTCGAGCGCAGACAGGGCACGTCAGCGATCAAATGCTGAACCGCTACGTGCGAGACGGCGAACTGTTCGTTGGCAACGCCGTCGAAGCGCTGTTGTAATCCAGCGACGCTTGTTCTGCTCTCGCAATTCTCTGTCACAACAACTAATCTACTACATAACAAGGGGCACCAAGGATACATGAGCCAGATAGAACGAGCGCCAGATCGCTACTCATCGGTTGCCGAAAAGAAGTCGACCGGCGCAACATATACTCCCACTCGCCTAGCAGAGTTCGTAGCGGACCGCATGCTGGCGCATGCGAGGTTCATTGACGGGCAGCGTCTGCGACTGCTTGACCCATCGGTGGGGCACGGAGAGCTTTTGGTGGCCTTGGTGCAGAGGCTCGGAAGACCTGTTACCGTGTACGGGTTTGACACAGACCCCGTTGCATTGGAGATAGCTCGCCAAAGGATGGAGAAGCACTGTCCTGAAGTTGAGTGTAAGTTTGTAGTAGGAAGCTTCCTTGATCACGTCCTCAGCGATTTCCTCGGCGGTCTGTTTGGGACGGAGCAGCGCTACGATCTCGTAATTGCTAATCCTCCCTATGTGCGCACCCAGATCATTGGAACTGAACAATCTCGAAGGTTAGCTACTCAGTTTGGATTAGCTGGGCGAGTGGATCTCTATCACGCGTTCCTGCTGGGCATGGCGCGCGTTCTAGCCCCAGAGGGCATCGCTGGGTTCATTGTCTCTAATCGGTTCATGACAACAAAGGGGGGAGCATCAGCTCGCTCCGGCCTCATGAACGATTTGAACCTGAGAGAGATATACGATCTGGGCGACACCAAGCTCTTTGATGCTGCCGTTCTACCTGCGGTCATAATCGCGACCGGTCAAGCAACCGAAAGCTCAACGCCCGCATTCAGCACAATTTACCAAGCCAAACGCGAGGCCGCTTCAAACGCCACCGACCCTATCGACGCCCTCTCCAGTAACGGTTTCGTTGGCGTACCAGACGGGCGCACATTCGAGGTCAAGCATGGAAAGCTAGATGTGAGTGGCGATGCGTCTAGTATTTGGCGTCTAGCTTCCGACCAACTTGAAGATTGGCTTTCAACAGTCGCTCAAAACACATGGGGGCAGTTTAAGGACATCGGCAAAGTTCGCGTGGGCGTCAAGACATGTGCGGATAAGGTATTCTTGCCAAAGGAGTGGGACGATGATCTTGAACTTCATCGACCGCTAACCACGCACCATACCGCCCGCCGGTTCCGACCGATGCCTCCGAACCGCAAGATACTTTATCCTCATGAAGCAGCTGATCGTGGAAAGCGAGCGGTAGAGCTAGATCGGTTTCCCAAGAGCAAGGCTTATCTTGAGCGCCATCGTGCAACGCTTGAGGCTCGAAGCTATGTGATTGAAGCGGGCAGAGAGTGGTACGAAATCTGGGTGCCTCAAAATCCATCCGAGTGGCCAATGCCTAAATTGGTTTTTCGGGATATATCTGAACGCCCGACCTTTTGGATGGACCTTGATGGAACGGTTGTGAATGGCGATTGTTATTGGCTGACAGGTGATCCAAGCCTTCTTTGGCTAGCCCTTGCTGTCGCAAATTCGACTTTCATCGAGCACTACTACGACAATCGCTTTAACAACAAGCTGTATGCCGGTAGGCGGCGTTTTATTACTCAGTATGTGGAGCAATTCCCTTTGCCTGATCCAAACCGCGCTGTTTCAAAGGAGATAGTAGATGCCTGCCGTGCACTCTACAGCGCATTGGTAGAAGGACCCCAACCCGACAAGGAGAAGGAGTTGGATGCAATGGTTTGGGGCGCCTTTGGATTGTCAGTCGAAGAAATCTGATGGCAAAGGAATTTGAAGTTTCCGGTTCAATACTCTTCCTTGAAATTGCGGAAAGCGACTGAAAAAGCTGGCGCCGGTAGTCAGGTAAAAATGTGTCAGCGTTACCTCTTTCCCGTCAGTTCGAGCGTAGAATAGGGCATATCGCACGTCGCAATGACGAACCTGCGTTCCAGCAATTTGTGGAATGTCCAGAAGCTCCTCGCTGTTCGGGCATACAAGCCCCAAGTCGATTGTGGGAGAAGTCTGCAATTTAACTTCGAGAAGTTGATTACGGACGTCTGGAAAGCGTCCATCATCTCGATAGTCTGCGTATCCTAGAAGCTCACATACAATCCGATGGAGCGCGGCGCCTCGGTTGCGTTCTTGGTCTGCTCCGGCATCTTTAAAAGATCGACCAATCGCCCCGCGCAAACGGTCATAGACTTCAGCAATCGGCAACAACAGACCATGTGCAGGGTGGTCTACCGGACTAACATTACCTGCTAGTCTAGCTCCCACCCGAACATGAGGCGATAGGACTGCAGTGTCTTCGGAAACAATCAGTTCTTCGGTCGCTTCCCTGGGAATTAGTCGAGCTTGAAACTTCTGCGTCAGAGTTCCGGTGGTGTCGAGCTGAGCAAGCTCTTCTCCGTTGACCACCTTTACGCGGGTTATGACGCCGTTCTCCGAAACGCGCAGTAGAGCATACCGCCGGGAGGGAGATAGCTCTTCGTTCCAGATTTGAAGGTTGTTTGCTTTTTGGGTGTACGTGTCAAAGTCTTGGCCCAGAAACTGGGGCTTTGTCTTCTTGAAGCCTTCGGGTGCCGGGTATCCGAGTGCTCTACAGACCATTTGCTTGACGATCTTCGAGCGCGTGCGGATAGGGACGTTTAGCCCCCCTTTCCCTACAAGCTCGCTATTCAACAAGATTTCAAGTTCCGGGGTGGGCACCCAAAGCTCTGGGTCCCCAATTTCAATCGGATCATATATTGATTTGCCGCTCCGCGAGATTGCGGCACGATAATCTTTGTCCAAGCTCACTCCCCCCGCATGGTGTGTCACAATTACAAAGCAACTTGGTTAGCGCTCAACTATTGGAGCTTGGAGAAGAGAGAGGCGAGTAGCGTCTATTCATGTCCGCCGTATTCAATGGTCGCACCACTCTCTATGACGCTTTCCGACTACGTCCAATAATCCGCGCTATGTCCACAATCTGCCGTAGTTCGTTTTCGTCCATCCCCGAAATAAGCACTTCAATCTCTGTACGGAGCGCGTTGGTCGCACCGCTGTTTCGACGGTCACTAAAGCCGCTCAGAAACCACTCGGCCGGCTGCTCTAGCGCCTTGGCTACCAACCCGAGCGTTTCAAGGCTTGGTGCGGTGTGCCCTCTCTCAAGGTTTGAGATTGTTTCGACGCTCTTGTCGATCATTCCGGCAAGCTGATCCTGCGTGAGCCCAGCGTCTTTACGCGCCGCTCTAATCCGTACCCCGACATGTTTCTTCAATGAGCCTGCCATACCCGAATTTCGCTTCGGGTCTGCAGCTCAACCATGAACCAATATTGCGTGTTTTGGCCATAATACGTAAAATTACCAAAGTTCAAGAAGAAAACATGAATTTAGAATACGGGTGGGAGAGCGAGCTTGGCCAAAATCCAAAGGTTGATCGAACCGGGAGAACGGATTGTCTATCGGGCGCGCTTCGGCCCGGCCCGCGTCATCTACGAACTCGTAGTCACCGCCGCGGCGCTCACAGTGGGCGCACTCACCGGACCCGGAATTCTGCTGGCAATACTGTTTCTTGCTGTCTGGCTCTACGCCGAAAGGAGCCTGCGCGAGGTCGTCGTCACAAATCAGAGGGTGATCCAGAAGAAGGGATGGATCAGGCCCCAGATCGACGAGATCAACCTGCGTCAGGTGGAGAGCATCAAGAACAACGGCCAGCGCATCGTGATTATCGGTAGTGGCGGCTCAAAGATGAAGCTGCCCTACTTTCTGGCTGACGAGGCTGGTCTCAGTCGAGCCATCCGCAGCCCGCACCTTGCCCCAACTACCGACGACACAACATCGGCAGGATATGTCGCTGCGGCGCACACGACAGACGCAGACCCCTTTGCAGGTCGGCCTTTCTGGAAGCGGCCGGTATTCATCGCCCTCGCCGTCGTATTCGGCCCCGCATTGTTGATAGGGCCGTTCGTCGATGTTTCCGAAGACACAGCAGTCTCAGCGACCGAGACAGCAGGCAGCGATCAAACGCCGGACAAAGCGGTGAGCGAGGACAGCACAAAAGTCACAAGTGCAGCCCCGGCCAAAGTGAGCCTGAAAGGATTGCCCGACGAAGTTCTGCAAGTGGTCGAGACGGACGTGCTTCGCTACGCGCGGCGTTCTCTGACTGTGCAGCTTTCCAAGGAGATCGACGAAGCATCCCAAGTAGAGATCGCCCGCTACCTGCAAGCTCAGGAACCACGCTTTCGCAACACCTACGTGGACTACTATCTGCCGGGAATGGTCGAAGGAGCAGGAGCTTGGGCAGTAGCCCATATCGAGGCCGGGGTCGTGAAGGCTCAAACCTTGGGTCTGACCAGCGCCGAAATTCAGAAGCTCGCGTCAGCGGACACCGGTAGCGAAATCATCGGCCGGTGGAGGGATGACAGACCCGGTGTCGGAAGCATTATGACGATCGGCAAGGAGAAAGGCGGTTTTGTCCTTTCCCGGAAGTTCCCCGATGGGGACAGCATGACCCAACGGCTAAAAGAGAAGCCGGGGGCGAATGAACGCCGGTTCGACATTCATCCGGCGGACACGGACTTCGGCGAGTACCTGCTCGTGAGGCAGAGCGGCACGCTGGAATTCCATGATGCCGAGGGCCTAGTGTTCGCGGCTCGCCCAACCAACTAGTTTGCATTTACCGTAACGCGAACAGCAGGACTACCCCCGTAAATATTTGTAAATAAAGCCTTTTTCCAAAACGAAGACTTCCCAATCGGAAGCCAGTAAAGTGGTTGTTGCAAATACCGCTTCAGCGAATAGTTGCGGTCAAATGCTTGTCTTCTCGGGGGGATGCCTTGTTTCTCGAAAAATTTTCGCGCTTTTTCCGTCGGTACGACCTGACTTTTGCACCCCGTCACAAAGCGGGAGCTCATTTGCCGATTGGGGAAGACCCCAATCTACCAAACATCACGGACGCCCTGAAACAGCGGTGGCGCGATAACAAGGCACTAGAAGTCCAGCCCAATGGCGACATTGTGGAACTTATGGACGTTGAATTCGATCCCAAGAGTGAAGCCCTCACCCTTTTGTTTCACCGAGCAAGCCCCAATGCCGCCGATCCTGCGTATCGAAAGCGGGCGCGTAAAGACGCAGCGGGAAGGGTAACAATCCGAACGGCCAAGAAGGCAGAAGATGAGGAGCAGTCTATATCTGCCCACTTGGTAATATGCACGAACCCTATAAAGCGAGGGATATACAGATCGGCTCTTGAAGAAATTCCCGGCATCAGCATGTCCGTCATCAGACGGATCATATCGCTCGCGCTGCAAGACTATAAGTACGACTTCAAGAAGGGGACGCAGGTCAATGAGACCTACACGACCTTCAAACCTGAAGGGGTACGATCCGAGACCTTGACCAACGCCCTAAAGAAAGGCGAACTGAATTTCATCAAGCTCGTCAGACCCGCCAAGCCAAATTTCGTAGATGCAAATGGACTGTTCGAACCAGTCAATGAGGTGATGAAACTAAGGGTCAAGGGCGAGATTACGAGCCAGAACTGGCGCAACGAGCTGAAAAACTTGATACCGCTGGCCAAGAAAGCCGGGTGGACCGAATTCAATCTCGACCTCGAACTCGACGACGAGAGACACAGAACAATCAAAATTGATCGCGAGCAAGAGGCCAAAGAAATACTCTTTGTGCGATCAGAGCAAGTGGACTTTAAGCGAGAGCTACCCATCTGCTCCGCCGCTGTAAATCCGGACGTTGTGAAGAAAGCTCTTCAGATCATCGCTGCCTGAGTAAACCGGATTGCCCGATATGAACGTGCTTTCATACCCACTTCGCTATCTAACGTTGAAAGACGAAGATAAGCGCGCCCTCTTCCGAAGGAATGGCCTAGCCGTCTTTCTTATTGCAGCCTTTTTGACACTTCCCTTCCTACTACCGGGTGCAAATTATTTCGGTGATGGTGGTTTCCTTGATCGATTTGGAAGTGTTGCTGCGGTTCTTACCGGGTTCTATGTGGCTGCCTTAGTAGGTATCGCCAGCTTCCCATCGTCGCTGGGCGACCTGGACGACGTTATGGAAGTGGGTAGGGTATTCGGACGCGAATGTGATGATGACGGAAAGCCAGTTGCGCTAACTCGGCGTCAGTACGTTTGTGCGATGTTCGGGTATCTTGCCTTCATGTGCCTGTCTGTTTCCACAATTGCCGTCCTCTTAGTGGTTGTAACAGACGTTACCAAAAGTGGTTTGCTACAAGCGCTGCCGGATCAGTGGACTAGCACCGTGTGGTTCAAGAAGAACTTCATGTGGATCGTTCGCGCTGTTTTTATCGGCCTACTGAATTTAGCAATAGCGCACATGATCGTAACGACATTCCACGGGCTGTACTATCTGATCGACCGCTTGTACGACAAAAAGCCGGAGCTCCTACCAAAAGCGGAAAGTGAAGGCCAAAGCAATCCACCTAAAGACACCGTCTAAGTCTGTCGCTGTCTGCTAGAGCAGCAAAATTCCGAGTGGGACGCCGTTGTGCCAAAGCTGGCTCCGGGTGATCTGCAAAAAACAGCGCAAACACCAATCGAGAAGCAATAGCATCCCCGCCACTTTCGTCGCGTACCGCCAAGCTTGGGAAACGCCGCTAGATTTTAAACTGACGCGCCAGCGGATTTGCATTCCACTTGGTACATCGGAGTGGTACACAAAGTTGGTGGCCACAGGTCCAAAACTGTACAGAATGCGCGGGTCAGAGAAGTTCGGGTCATCGCCCGCTCGGCTCCACCATTCCCGGAGCCCCCGGCCACCCCCGAATAGCGCTGTTTGCACCTGTCAGAGCCCGTCCGTGACGGCCTGCGGCGCTTGCTCGCCCTCCCGCCGGTCCGCCGGCAGCCAGTGGTCGAGGAAACGGTTGAGCCATAGCCGCAACGTTCCATCATGCTGGTAGCGCGCCATGCGGTGGATATGGGCAGGCTGGGCACCCGGCTGGGTGAGCCTGTGGCGCGCATAGACAAGCCAGGCGTTCATCATCTGCGTGGTGAGCTCGGGATGAAACTGGATGCCATAGGCATTCGGGCCATAGCGCATGGCCTGGACCGGGAAATCGTCGCCCGCCGCGAGCTGTACCGCGCCCGACGGCAGATCGAAGCCCTCCCGGTGCCACTGGTAGACATATTGCGGATCCTCGAAGAGATGACCGCCCTCTTCCGTCGGCCGGATCGGGTAGTAACCGACTTCCACGCGCTCGTCCTCTCGGCCATAGACGCGGGCGCCGAGATGCCGGGCCATGAGCTGCGCCCCGAGACATATGCCGAAATAGGGCTTCCCTTCCTTGAGCGGAACGCCGATCCACTCCGTTTCCGCCTTGATGAAGGGAAGATCGTCATTGGCGCTCATCGGTCCGCCGAAGATCACGGCGGCATCGTGCTCCGCCATGGTCTCGGGCAGGGGATCGCCGAGCGAGGGGCGGCGAATATCGAGCACACAGCCCCGGCGGCGCAGTTCCTGCGCCACCCTTCCGGGGTTCGAACGCTCCTGATGGAGCACGATGAGGATGCGGCGCGCCATGTCGCATCCAATGTGGGCCGGGTCCTGTTGCAGCGCAAGATGGCTCGCGGTTCACGGATTCCCGGCCGCCCGTTCGGAAACGGACGGAGAGACGCCGATTACATGGCGCTGATGCCGCCGTCGATCTTGATTTCGGAGCCGGTGATGAACTTCGACTCGTCCGAGGCGAGATAGAGCACGCAATAGGCGACATCGTCCGGCTCGCCGACAACGCCGAGCGGCACCTGCTTGGCGAGCTTCCTGACGAGCTCTTCCTTCGGCATGCCGCGCGTCATGCCGTCGAGGATCGGCGTGTCGATGAAGGTGGGATGGATCGAGTTCGAGCGGATCCGGTAGCCGCGTTTCGCGCAATGGAGCGCGACCGATTTCGACAGCAGCCAGACGCCCGCCTTTGCCGCGTTATAGGCCGCCATGTTGTGGCCCGCGATGAGCCCCGCGATGGAGGAGGTGTTGATGATCGAACCCGGCGCATGGGGGATCATGTAGGGCAGCGCATATTTGCAGCCGAGAAAGACCGAATCGACGTCGACCGCCTGCACCCTCTTGAAGGTCTCGAAATCGGTTTCCTCGACCGTTGTACCGCCGCCGATGCCCGCATTGTTGAAGAGCACGTTGAGGCCGCCCATCGCCTTGTCGGCTTCGGCGAGCGCATCCTTCCAGTGATCCTCGCGCGTCACGTCGAGGCCGACGGCGAAAGCCATGCCCGGATAATCCGCATTGATCTCGGCGGCGACGTCGGCCGCGCCCTTCTCGTTGATGTCGGCGAGCGTCACCTTGGCGCCCTCGCGCGCGAGCATGACGGCGGACGCCTTGCCGAGCCCCTGCGCGCCGCCTGTAACGAACGCCATCTTGCCCTCGACGCGGCCCTTTCTTTCCCGGGTCATTTTCTCTCCGTTTCTTGATAGTTTAGTTGTTTCAATGACTTACAGCATCGCCGTGTTGGTCGGCACGCCGAGCAGCAAACGGCCCGTCAGTTCCAGCGTCGCGTCCGACACCATCATGTGCTGGGTCGCGACATGCACGTCGCGGAACTGCCGCTGCAGCGGCGAGCTGCGATAGACCGAGCTGCCGCCGCCAAGCGTATACATGAGATCGACCGCGCGCACGGCCGACTGCACGGCATGCGTCGTCGCGAGACGGATGTCGCGGCGATGCGCGACCGTGATCTCGCCGTCGCGCACGGCCGCTTCCCATGCGGCTTCGATCGTCTCCATCAGGAAGGCGCGGGCGGACCGCGTCAGCGCATCGGCCTGCGATACGTCGAGATGCGCCTTGGCGCGCAGCGCAAGCGGCTTCGACGAGCCTTGCGGGGTCTTGCCGCCGGCGAGATCGACCAGCGTGTCGATGGCACCGCGCGCGAGGCCGAGCGCGACAGCGGCGATACCGATGCCGAGAAGACCGAAAGTCG
This sequence comes from Parvibaculum sp., assembly GCA_017642695.1. Classification (GTDB taxonomy): domain Bacteria; phylum Pseudomonadota; class Alphaproteobacteria; order Parvibaculales; family Parvibaculaceae; genus Parvibaculum. The sequence goes on from JAEPQD010000001.1 coordinate 409,243, forward strand.
GGAAGCAATAAAGCGGTCGGGCAATCGGCTTGTCGCTGATGAGACTGACCGCGCGCGAGGCCGGTACGAAGAGGTCCTTCACCTCGAAATCCGTGCTGCCTGTGCCGCACAGGCCCGACACATCCCATGTGTCGTGAAGCGTGACGTCCTCGGCGCGGAACATCGTCATCCGGTTCTGCGGTACGCCCTCCGCCGCCATCTCGGGCTTGCCGTCCTCGCCGACGATCATGCAGCCGCCCGAAATCCACGATGCGTTGCGCGAGCCCGATCCCCATTGCCAGCGCCCGCTGACGCGGTAGCCCTCGACGCCGCCTTCGCTTGCATGCACGGCCTTGCCGCGCGGCGCGAAGACGCCCGCCGTGATGGTCAAGGGGTCGCCGAAAACATGTTTCGCTTCAGACGGCTCCAGAAAACCGGCGACGAGACCGGAAGTCGCGCCAATGAAGACGCACCAGGCGGCCGAGCCGTCGGCACGCGCGAGGCGCTCCACCACCTTCACGAGTTCGCCGGGATGTGCCTCAAAGCCGCCATAGGCTTCCGGCACGCAGAGCCGGTAGAGCCCCGCTTCCGCGAAACGCTGCGCAAGGTCTTGCGGCAGAAAACGGTTTGCCTCGATCTCGCCCGCGCGTGCGGCGATTTCTTCGGCGAACCCTTCCGCGGCGGCAAGGAGAGCCGCACCCCCAGCCTGCTTCGTTCCCGTTGCGGTCACTTGTCCTCCTCCGGCGCTATTGGCCGAGTTTCAGCCGGTTCGCGATATTGTTCTTCTGCATATTGGACGACCCGCCGACGATCGGCAGGCTCACCGCATCGCGCACATAGCGTTCCATGTCCATCTGGTCGGAAAGACCATAGGCGCCGGTGACGCGCATGCACATCTGCGTGACCTCGGCCGCCCCCTCGCAGCAGAAAAGCTTTGCCATCGAGGTTTCGACGGAACAGGGCCTGCCCTGATCCGCAAGCCAGGCGGCGCTGTAGAGCATCAGCCGCATGGCGCGCGCACGTGTCTGCGCCTCCGCAAGCGTGTGGCGGATCGCCTGATGACCGGCAATGGCGCGGCCGAATTGTTCGCGCTCTTCGGCATAACGCCAGGCGTCGGCAAGGGCGGCTTCCGACAGGCCGAGCGCGCAGGCGGACAATTCGAGCTTCTCGACTTCGAGCGCGCGGCCCGCGAGCTGCTGCCAGCCCTTGTTCCACATCGCTTCGCCGCCGAGAATGTTCGACACCGGTACGCGGACATTCTCGAAAGTCACATCCTTCGTCTCGACACCACGAATGCCGAGATGGCCGAGCGGCGAGATCGAGATGCCGGGAAGCGACGGCGGTATGAGAACGATGCTGAGGTTCTTGTATTTCTCTTCCTTCGGTCCCGACCGCAGCAGGCAGAAGATGTAGTCCGCAATGTGAGCGCCCGTGCACCAACGTTTTGTCCCGTTGATGACAAGTTCGTTGCCGTCGCGCCGCGCGGTTGTCTCGACTGTGGCGAGATCGCCGCCGACATTCGGCTCCGAAAGACCATAGGCGAAAAGGAGATCACCGGAAGCGACCTTTGGCAGCAACTCCTGCTTCTGTTCCTCGCTCGCGCTTTCGCCGAGATTCATGCCTGCGTAGCAGACTGCCATGATGTACGGGCAGGCGACGGCGACGGAACGCTTTGCCAGCTCCTCGATGACGGCCATGGTCGCATAGATGTCGACGCCCGCACCGCCATACCGCTCCTCGACGGTGAGCCCCATCATGCCCATGGCGCCGAGCTTCTTCATGACCTCGGCTGGATAGATGTTCCCCCTGTCCCACTCGCGCGCCTTGTCGCGCGGCATTTCCGCCGCAACGAATTTTCGCGTCGCGTCGCGGAGCATGCGCACATGCTCGGGCTCGTCGAAATTGAGAGACTGCTCCTGCATCGCGGCATCCATCTGTGTCACCGCCCGGTAAAGACGGGTTTGCGCTTTTCGAGAAAGGAACGAACGGCTTCCTTGTGATCCTCGGTGGTGAAGGTGAGCATCTCATAGCCGATCGATGTGTCGAGGATCGAATGAGCGAGTTGCTTGAGTCCGATATTGACCGAAACCTTGCTGTACTTGATCGCCTGTGTTGCACCGCCGGCGAGCTTCGCCGCAAACGCATCGACGCGCGCGTCCAGCTCGGCATCCGGCACGACGTGATTGATGAGGCCGATCCGCTCCGCTTCCTCGGCGGACACGGGATCGCCTGTCATGAGGTATTCCTTCGCGCGCGCATAGCCGACAAGTTGCGGCCAGATGATCGCGCCGCCGTCGCCCGCGACGATGCCCGCACGCACATGCGGATCGGCAAAGCGCGCGTTGTCGCTTGCAAAGATGACATCGCACATCAGCGCGATGGTCGCGCCGAGACCGACAGCGGGACCGCGCACCTTGGCGATGATCGGTTTTTCGAGGTCGAGCAGCGAGAAGACGATGCGTTTCGCTTCTGCTGCATCCGGTCCCTTTTCGCCGGCTTCGAAGCCGCGCTTCATCCAGTTGAGATCCCCGCCCGCTGAAAAAGCCGCCCCTTCACCGGTCAGCACGACAACATCGGAATCCGGATCGTCCGCCGCGTCGAGAAAGAGACTCGAAAGCTCGCGGTGCATATCGCCGTCGACCGCATTCATGAGGGCGGGATTGCTGAGCGCCAGCGTCAGCACACGTCCCTGCCGGCTTGCCTTGACGCGCGTGTAACCGTCGAAATCGACGCTCTTTCTCATCTCGTCCTCCCGTTGCACAAGGCTATTGCGATGCCTTTGCGACCGATTGTGACCCGCGGCTCGTACAAAGAAAAGAGCCCCGGTCGCAAGACCGGGGCTCCGAATACAAGCGATGCGTTCGGGATGTCAGCTATCGCTGTCCGCCGGCGTCGCAGTGATCTTCGCGCCGACTTCCTCTCTTGCCTTTTCCATATCATCCGGCATCAGCTTCGCACCGGGCTCGCCGAACACGACGATCTGGCCTTCGGGACCATCGGCAACCGCCGCATAGCCGAGACGGTCGGCGCGCGTGACTTCGACGAAGTTCTTGCCGCCATTGTCGCTGTAGCCGACATAACCCTGCAGGCCGACGAGAACGATCTTGCCGTTGCCGAGCTGCACGCCACCCGCGATGGATTTGTCCGTGCCGGTATCGACCTTCTCCCAGGTCTGCCCATTATCGTGCGAACGGAATGCATTGCCACGCATGCCGAACACCATCACGGAACCATCGGCCATGCCGAAGCCGCCCCAGAAGGACCCTTCATACTGCGTCTGGATGCGATCGAACGTCCGTCCCTGATCGCCCGACCGGTAGACCACGCCAAACTCGGCGGCGATATAGAGATCGCCGTTCTTGTCGGAGAAGAGCTTGTTCAGGTGATAGTCGTCGAGCAGACCGTCGCTGAGCGAGCGTTCTTCCCACGTCTCGCCGCCATCGTTGGTCTCGACCATGAAAGAGAAGGCGCCCATCGCGAAGCCGCGCTTCTCGTTCTCGAAATAGACCGTCATGAAGGCCATTTCGGATTCGCTGTCGTTGTAGACGAGTTCCCAGTTCTCGCCCGCATCGGTTGTGCGAAGAACGGTCGCGTCGTGTCCGACGGCAAACCCGGTCTTGTCGCCGATGAAGGTCACGCCTGTAAGCGTTGCCTGTGTCGGCACCGACTCTGCCTGATGCCAGGTCACGCCACGATCGTCCGAGAGAACGATATGGCCGAACTCACCGACCGCGACGAGCCGTTCGCCCGCATAGGTCGTGTCGAGAAGCAGCGATTCAGCGGCGAGGTCGGACGGTACGGCATATTCGACTTCCGACTCTTCCTGCGCGGCCGCGGGCCCGAAGGCAAGCGCGACGGCGCAAAGTCCGGCGACGGACGCGAGGCGCAGGCGATGCACCCAGCTCGAGACGATCGGGGAAATAGACGAAGACATGAACTTCAGCTCCTGCACTCGGGCGTTTCGGTCGCCGCACCCTCATCGTTGCCGGTTTTCCGGTCCCCGATGCCCTAAGCGGCGAGCCTCCTGTTTGGCGATTTCTTATATCGTTTTTCTGAGTTTATAGCGCATTTTTGACGGCGCGTCTTGGACTCTCGGCGTCAAAGCGAGGCGCTTGCGCCGATGGTTAAGAAGCCGGACAGCAAAAGGCCGGACCCGTTTCCGGGTCCGGCCTTGCCGATCGTTGCAATCGCTTCTTAGCGGACGCCGAGCTGACGGATCGCGTTCGGCGTGTAGCGGTTCTTGTCCAGCTCGTCGGCGAAGTAGTTCACCGGCGGCTCTTCGTTCTGCAGCGCGAGCGCAAGATAGCGGCCGGCCTGCAGATCGTAGACGATTTCGCCCGCGGAACCGCAGAGCGGCACGTTGTAGCGCTGGATCTGGTGCATTTCCTGCACGCGCCAGAGCTGGCCACGGCCGTCATAGAGTTCCACCGTCGACATCTGCCACGCGTCTTCCTCGTTGTGGTAGACGCGGCGCGAATAGACGTGGCGGGTGTTGGGCCGAAGCTTCGCTTCGAATTCCCAGACGCGGCGCTTCTCGTAACGCACCTTGTCCTGGTTCAGGTGGAGCGCCTGGAGGTAGTCCGCATAGGGCGTGGACTCGCCTTCATAGGCGTTCGCCGAAACGAGGCGGACGTTCTTGCCGAGGAAGGTCCAGTCATAGCGGTCCGGAGCGCCGTTATAGCCGTCGAAGCTGTCCGACGTGGACAGACCGTCCGAGTTCGTGCCGGGATTGTCATACGCGATGTTTGGCGCACGACGCACGCGGCGGGTACCCGGGCTGTACTGCCAGGCCTGACGCGGCTGAAGTTCAGCGTTGAGGGCTTCGTACACCAGGATCACGTTACCCGCGGCACGCGCCGGAGCGATCGTGTTCGCGATGTAGTAGATCGAGATGTTGTCGAGGTCTTCAGCGCGCTGAGCCGTCGGGTCGGACCAGGCGAGAATCGCTTCGTCCTGCACGATCTGCAGCGTGTAGTCACCGCCACGCGTCACCGGTGCCGCAGCGAACTGACGCACCGCCTTGAAGGAGCGATAGCGCAGCGTGTGGTTCCAGATCATTTCGAGCGCGTTGTTCGCGATCGGGAACGGCGAACCGAAGATCGCTTCGCTGATGCCCGAGCCGCCGCCGACGAGTTCGCCGACAGCCGCGTTGCGCTTGTTGGCTTCGTAGAACTTGTCCGGGAAGGCGCAGGTGCGGCGCGTTTCATAGACGTTCATCTTGTACGACGGATAGGCCTTCAGCATGGCTGCATAGCCGGGCGTCAGGATATCGCTGTACTGATCCGCGTTCTGGCCGGTGACCGTGAACTTGATCGGGTCGCTGGCGAACGGGTTGGCGAGCTTGTCGCCGGGCTTGTAGCTGACATTGCTCGGCACGGTCGCGAGACCGCCGGTCCAGGCGGGGATGTCACCCTCGCCGGCCTTTTCCGAACCCATCGGGGTCAGGTCCTGACCCAGACGATTTACCTGGGCTTCCGGAACCTTCGCGAGCGCGCCGGTAGCGAAGACGCTGATCGCAAGGGCGGACACCAAAAAGGTCGTCCTTTTCATATACATTCCCTCCACTGGATTTCTTTTTAGGCTTTCGATACGAGCGCTGGACTTTTTCTCAGCTGTTGCACTGCATATCGAGGCCGGTTTCCCCGCCTTGATCGAAACCGATGATAGCAAATTGCCTCAAGGGCGCAAATCGGGTGGGGCCGATTCTGTTGCCCCCGAGCCTCTATTACCCTCGTTTTTCAGGCGCTTTGCCCTCTGTTTCCATTAAATCTTTTTAATGTGAAGTTCTCGCGGAGACGAAGAGCCAGATTGCTGAACCGTCAGACTACGGATGAATGACGCTGCGTGGCGCGATGGTGCACCGCAACATTCTCTGGGCTCTGCCCAAAAGAAAAACCCGGCAGCCGAAGCTGCCGGGTTCATTTGTTTCACACGATCCCGAAGGATCGGAACATGCCTTCGTTCAGAACGCGTAGGAGACCGTCATCGTCACGAAGTCCTTGTCGGAAACGAAGTTCTTGTACTCGTTACCGAAACTGTTCGTGTATTGGATGTTCGCACGCCATTGCTGCTGGCTGGCATTCAACCCTATGCTGACGGTCTTTTTGCCCTCGATGAAACCGGGACCGACCGGACCGGCCGACACACCGCTCACATCATGCGCCCACTGAAGAACCGGCGTGAGCGTCCAGGATGTGCCGAAAGCATTGTTGTAGTCCGCGGTGGCCGCGAGGCGATAACCCCAAGAACTGGATGTCGCGTAAGCCAGTTTGCAGTCCGCAACCAGGGGGCTGGCTGCAGCCGCACCGCAGGCCGCATCGCCGAGAATCAACGCGGCGGCCAGGTCGGGGTGCGTGGCTGCCGACCGTGGAGCGGCCAGCCGGTTCGTGCTGCCTGACAGATCGGGGAGATACTGAAAGCCGACATTCGCGACCAGGATCATCAAATCCGAACCGATCAGGGACGGAAGAGGTGCCGACGGGTTGAGCGTGCTGATCGTCGCGAGCTGACCCGTTATGACATCGAACTCGTCATAGCCCCGGATCGTGTCGCCCGGCGCGTAGGCGAATCCGGCATTCTGGCTTCCCTGGCTGAGACAGCCGGGCGGAGATCCCGCAAAGGAACAGGCGTCGATAGCATCCAGTTCGGCGGAATTGATTTCCACATCGCTGAGCGAAAACGGCATATCGGGCGTAAATGCCACTTCGCCCGAAAAGGCCGACCCGCCGAAAAGCGGAATCGATGTATTGAAGCTCGCGCCGATGGTTTGGACGTCATCGGGATACTGCATCAGGTAGTTCTTTGTCGCGGCCGTGGCGCCCACACCGGCTGTCAGGCCCGTCAATCCGCCGAGAGCGGGAACCGGAAGTGTCGCGCACCCAAGAAAGGTCGCTGTCCCGGGACTGCTGCCCGGTAACGCCGCGAGAGCACCGCAAAAGGACGCGATGTCAGGAGACGGTGCGCCGAGAATACCTGTCGTCGCAGCGCCGAAATCGCCCAGCGTAAACGTGCCGACCGGTACGACAAGACTCTGCTGCGTGAAATACAGACCGAGATCGGTACCCATTCCGAGGTTTTCGGCGTAATGCTTGATTGCCACGCCGAAGGTGCCCGTATCGTCGCCCTCTTCGGACGCAAGCCGGGGGATCAGGACGGGGCCCGGATATTCTGCGCCACTCATGACGTATTGACCGCCTTCACAAGCGGCATCGGTGGTGCTGAAGTAGGTGCCGCAGGCGTCAAGTTCCGTTTTCTGCCACCCGAACTGCCAGAACGCCTCGACCGTCACGCTGCCCGGCAGACCGATGGACGCGAACACGGAAGGAGTAGGCATCAGCGCCTCCTTCAGTTCCGAACCGGGAGTACGAATGGCCGTCACATCGATCGGCAGAAAGGAATTGATACCGCCCTGAATGAAGAGGCTTTCTCCCCAGTTCACAACCTGCTTTCCGACGCGGACATTCAAGGGCATGCCCGAAACATCGAAGTTCCCGTAAACGAAAGCATCGAGAACATCGAAGCTTCTTCCGCCGAAATCGCGCGCCTGGTCGCCGCGGGCCGCATCGACGAGAGGACGCTTGCCGAACCGGTTGTTCCTGGTGCCAAGCTCCTCGTTCACCCAGTAGTCGTAGAACGCCTTGGTGCGAACGAAAGCCCCGAAATTCTGCCATTGAAGATCGAAGTCGGTCGTGATCTTGACGGTTGTGGTGTAGGGATCCCACTGGTCGGTATTGATGTTGCCGTCATCGTCATTGATGCCCATACCGGCTCCGTTTCCGGCGGAGCAGCCTCCGTTCGGCTTCGCAACGTGGGTACAATCCTGCTTGGATGTCCGGAATCCCGCGCCGACCGAAACCAGATTGTCGATCTGGAGGTTGGCTTCCCCGAACTTGAAGTCGACGGCTCGGGCCGTCCCGACGGTCAGCAGCATCGCTGCACCCGTCATGCCGCCCAAAAGCAGGCGTTGGGCTATTTCTCTTTTCATGGAGCGATCCTCCTCGATCCTCGATGGCTTCACTAACTTTGCAGCCTGATCGGGAGGTTGAATCGGAAAGCGTATCGACTGTTCCCCCCGGCCAGTCAGCATCCCTCACCGCCTAGCCGACATTTATTGCGGGTTTGAGTCAAGACCGTGCGCTGTCGTTGCCTCACACCGTCGCAACATTGCGCGGCTGTATGGCATTTATGACACGGCCGTAATGATCTGCGGTGCGGCAACGTCACCGGAAGTTAATTTTATTGCACCGCACACTGATTATATGCAGCGCAACAAAATACCGGAACCGAATCAATCGGAAGGGATGTTTCGGGTGACTAGTGCGCCATCTGTCCGGCGGGCCGTACCGGCGCGGAAACCTCGACCTCGCCTGCCCTTTCGAAGACGAGCGTCAGTGGAACCGCCATTCCTTCGGACAGGGGGTCCACGAGCCCGATCAGCATGATGTGCTTGCCGCCCGGCGCCAGCGCCACGCTCTCGCCTGCCGCGACTGGCAGGGCGTCGAGCCGGCGCATCTTCATCACCATGCCGTCCATGGTCATGTCGTGGATTTCGACCTTTTCGGCCACAGGCGAACGCACTTCGAGAAGCACATCGTCCTTGTTCCCACTATTGGAAACCGTCAGATAGGCCGCTCCGGTCGTGGTGACGCTGGCCCGCGCCCAAGGATCGGAGACCGCAATCTGGCTCATACCCTCGTCCCCACAGGAAGCAAGAAGGGGCATCACCAGAAGCAGGACGGCAACGGGGAGCCGAAACGGTCGGAACATGAGATGGCCTCGCCTGGTGCGGGAAACGGGTGACGCCAGCATAGCGCGACGTGCCCTTCGCCGCATCCGTCCGGAAGCCGATATGTCCGGGCCATCTGTCGCAGGAAGGCGGCGGGCGGGCCTAGCCCTGGTTCCGTTCGCGTCCGGCGTGGCGCCACCGCGAGACAATGGCCTCGAGACCGGCGCGGTCCAGGTTGGGTTTGCTCCAGGACTGCGAGAAGCCGGCATTCAGATTGCGCGGCACGCCCTTGCTGGCGATATCGGCAAACTTGATGCGCATCGGCATGCCGACGCCCTGACCGAGAACGATGGCCTCCCGGTCCCCGAGCAAGGGCAGGAAGTCGAGCAGATCGAGCGCCCCGTCATGCGTGTTGGAACGCATTACCTGCTGGTCCCGTTCGGTCGAGAGCCGCATCGCGACAACGGTGCTGCACTGGGAAAGGATCGTCGTATCGAGTTCGGAAGGCCGCTGGGTGACAAGTGCGAGCGAGAGGCCGTATTTCCGTCCTTCCTTGGCGATACGCGACAGCGCCTGACGTGTCGGCTCGAACCCCTGACCCGCATTGGCGGGGGCGTAGCGATGCGCTTCCTCGCAGACCAGAAGCATCGGCAATCCGCCCTTGCTCCAGACCGCAAGGTCGAAGGCGAGACGCGAGATAACCGAAATCACCACGTCGAGAATTTCCGGCGGGACCGTCGACAGATCGATCACCGTGATCGGCCGTCCATCGTTCGGTACACGGAACAAACGGCCGAGAATGTCCGTCATCGTGTCCTGTACGGTCAGGCTGCCGAACATGAAGCTGTATCGCTGATCGCTCGCCAGCGTCTCGATCCGGTTCTTCAGCCGCCGGTAGGGAAGCGTCTTCTGCGTGCGTTCAAGCTTGCCGAGCTGGTCGTCGATAAAGGAAAGAACGTCGGAAAGGCGGAAAGGTGTCGGCGCATCGACCGTCACGCCGCCCGAATCTCCCGGCCGCCGCGCGATCTGCCTGTTGGACGAAGCGTCGGAATAACGGCGCTTCGCGGCGATCACCGCATCGCTGAGAATTTCGATTTCCGCATCATGATAGGCATCGCCACTGGTAAGCGCCGCCGACAGTTCCTGGAAGTTGAGAAGCCAGAAAGGCAGATTCAGATTGGTCGGATTGATCAGCTCGGCCTGGTCGCCGAAGGCCGTCGGATATTCGTTGTGCACATCGAGCATGACGATATGCGCATGGTTATGCGCATCGAGTACGCGCTGGAGAATGGCGGTGAGCGCACAGGACTTGCCGCAGCCCGTGGTCCCAACAACGATGAAATGTTTCGCAAGCAGATCGTCGACCAGAAAACGCGCGGGCACCGCAGCATCCTGAAACAGCGATCCGACTTCGATGGTCGCGACATTCGGCTGCGTATAGACACGTGTGAGATCGTGGCGGTCGGCGAGAAGCACCGCATCGCCGATCGTCGGCAGATGGGATACGCCACGCCGGAACGACAGCCGCCCGTCTTTCGGGTCGTCCACGACTTCTCCGGCGAGATTGATTTCGATCAGACGGATATCTTCCGCACCGCCGCCGCTTGCCGGAGCCGGTGCACTGACTGCGGAAACAAGACCGACGACGGTCGCAAGCGGTGTCGGCACCTTGACGAGCTGCCCGATCTCGACCCGCGCTTCGTCCTGATTGCCGCTTTCCCTTTCGAGGACGGCAACCGCCTGCGACCCCGAAACGGACACGACATGAGCGATGCGTCTCGGCGGCACGGCGGGCTTGCCGCGACGCTCTATGAAGGGCGGTGCTTCCGGCTCGTCGGCCCTCGCACCGGGTGCGGATACGGGAGTGTTCATGACTGCTTGTCCTGGTAATTCGGAGAAGGCTTGCCGGATTTGGCGGGCGGCAGCGTGAAGAAGACCGTCGTTCCCTTGCCGGGTTCGCTGTAGATCTGAAACTCACCGCCATGAAGTTTTGTCAGTGCGCCCGCGATCGGGAGCCCGAGGCCCGTTCCCTCGTGGCCGCGGGCATAGCTCGATTGCACCTGACCGAACGGCGTCATCGCATGATCGATCTGTTCCTTGGACATGCCGATACCGGTATCGGCAACGGCGATGGTCGCTCCGTTGTCGGGCGTGCGCGTGGCGACGAGAACGATACGGCCGCCTTCGGCCGTGAACTTGTGTGCGTTCGACAGAAGATTGATGAGGACCTGCTTGATACGGCGGACATCGATCGGCACGCTCGGCAGAACGGGATCCGCCTTGATGTCGAGAACCTGCTTCTTCTCGCGAATACGCGGCTCGATGAGCACGATGCACGCGTCGATGAGTTCCCGCAGGTCGTACATCTCGGTCGCCAGCGAAAACGTCCCGCTTTCGATTTTCGAGATGTCGAGAATGTCGGAAATGATGTTCAGAAGGTGCCGTCCGGCGCCGGCGATATGCTCGGCATATTCTCCCGTCTTGTCGGACGGCGTCCCGCTCGCCGCGATGTGCTGGATGAATTCCGAAAAGCCGATAATGGCATTGAGCGGTGTGCGGAGTTCATGGCTCATATTGGCGAGGAACTCGGATTTCGTCCGGCTCGCCATGTCGGATTCGACCTTGGCCGAGCGCAACGCAGCCTCCGACTGCCGGCGGGACAGAAGCTCGCCGAGATTCGTCGAATAGTCCGCCAGAAGAGTCTTCCGGCGGCCCCGCGCTATGGACCTGTGGCCGTGCATGGAAGCCGTGTTGCCCCGCCTTACGATTGCCTAGCTTGAAGATAGCCGCCGCTTCCTTGCGAGCGAGTAAACGCCGCGTTAGGGAAACTTGCGGTTTTCGCAAGAATCATTCTGCCGGAAGGCGTCTTGGCAACGCACCGAAGCCCCTTTTCCGCAGTTTCCTGCGGGATCCGCCTCGAAAGCCTCACGGCGAAAAGGTTAAAGCGCTGACGGACAGTCGACAGGATCGTTACCGGCGCTCATTCTTGCGCCCACAAACAAAACCCGCCCGAAGCGGGCTGGAGGGGAGGAATCCATGGTGGAAACGGGAAGTCTGTTCGGGGACCTGCTGGTTCTCGACTGTGCGAGCTTTATTGCCGGGCCGGCGGCCGCGACGATCATGTCGGATTTCGGCGCCCGGGTGATCAAGATCGAACCCCCGGTGACGGGAGACAGCTACCGTCAGCTCATCCATGTCCCCGGCATGCCGCCCGCGGAACGGGATTATTTCTGGCTTCTAGACAACCGCAACAAGGAAAGCCTGGCCCTCGACCTGAAACATCCCGATGCCCGGCCGGTACTCGAAGCCCTGATTGCCAGGGCCGACGTCTTCATCACGAATTTTCCGGGACCGATCCGCGAGAAACTGAAGCTGACGCCGGATGATGTCCTGCCGCTCAACGAACGCCTCGTCTATGCCTCGCTCACACCCTATGGCGAGGAAGGCCCCGAAAAGGACAGGACCGGCTACGACGCAACCGCCTGGTGGGCGCGCTCCGGCCTCATGGACAGCGTGCGCGCCAATCCGGATACGGAGCCCGCAATATCGGTGCCGGGGATGGGCGACCATCCAACGGCCGTTGCGCTCTTCGGCGCCATCATGGCCGCGCTCTACCGCCGCGAGAAAACCGGTAAGGGCGGCGTCGTCTCGACCTCGCTTCTCGCCAACGGCCTCTGGTCGAACGGCCTGTGGATGCAGGCTGTGCTCTGTGACGCCGATTTTTCCGTGCGCCTGCGGCGCGGCCAGCGCGGCGCGCTGACCGAGCTCTACAAGTGCCGCGACGGGCGCTGGTTCATGCTGGCGCTTCTGAACTATCTGCGCGAATGGCCGCTGCTTGCGAACTGCGTCGGACGCCCGGAATGGGTCGAGGATCCGCGCTTCGCGACACCGGAGGCGCGGAAGGAAAACACGCCGGTCCTCCTGAAGCTGCTGGAAGACATCTTCGTCACGGCGGACTGGCCGGAATGGCGCGAACGCTTCACCGAGGCAGGCATCACCTTCGGGCCGATTGCGCAGCCCGACGATCACCTGGCGTGCCGGCAGGTTGCGGCGAACAACATGCTGCCCGAGATCGCCGGCGGGGAGGGGCTACGGACTGTCGACAGCCCGATCCGGCTCGCAGACGAGCAGAAGGCCGTGCCGCGCCGAGCGCCCACTATCGGCGAAAACACGCGCCGGATTCTTTCGGATATCGGGCTCGCGGAGGCGGAGATCGAGCGGATGATCGCGAGCGGTGCCGCCGCCGGCTGAAACCCCGGAAGGCTTAGCCGATCGCCATCTCGTTGGTCTCGCCGGTACGAATGCGGACAACCTGCTCCAGCGGCTGCACGAAGATCTTGCCGTCGCCGGTCTTGCCGGTATTGGCGGCCTTTTCGATTTCGCGCACTGCCTTCTCGACCAGTTCGGCGCTCACCGCGACGTCTATCCGGACCTTCGGAACCTCCATCACCTGGTATTCCGCGCCCCGGTATATTTCCGAATGGCCCCGCTGGCGGCCGAAGCCCTGCACCTGGGTGACGGTGATGCCCTCGATGCCGATGGCGACCAGCGCATCGCGCAGCTCTTCATACTTATGGGGACGGATAATCGCGGTGATCATGCGCATCGGATAGCTCTTTTCATATTCGAGACCATGAAGGACCAGGCGCCGGATGGCCTCGGACCGGGACGGCAGATCCGCCTGATCGCGGCGCCAGCGGTCCACCACATTGTTGAACTCCGCAGAGGCAACAAGCTGAATTCTCTGGTCAAGTTTTTCCATATTCAGCCTCATACACACAAATTGGATTCGGCCAGCTAACCCTGAAGAAGCGATAAAAGTGCCGGAAATCCAAGGAATTACGCTCTTTCTAGCAGCCGGGCGCCCGGCTGTCGAAAAAAATGTGTAATTCCTTCTTTTAAGCAGATTGACAAACTTACACATGTTACGCATATTGAGCGTCAAGACGCGAGACGCAAACACAGGAGGCAGCCATGAGCGATCTGACCTACAGGGGCGCCAACCACCACGGCGACAAGAACAACGCACAGGCGCAGGACGCGGTGCTCAGCTATCGCGGCGCGAGCCACCACTCGGCCGACAGCCACAAGGGCAAGCCCCAGGCGAACCGCGCGGGCCTGCGCTACCGCGGCGTCCCGCAGCGCTAAAGGGAGACTGCCGCTCCCGCCGTCTGAGGGTTGCCTTCCCCAGCGCGTCTATCGGCGAGCAGCCTCCGTTAGGCGAAAGGCCGTACCCCTTGCGGGGACGGCCTTTCTGTTTGTCCGGTATGTGAGCCCGGTCAGACGACGCGGAAATTCTTGAACTGCCAGGGGTCCTCCTCGTCGAGGTCCTCCTCGAAAAGTAGGCCACGGTCGAGAAGCGGGGTCCAGTCGCTATAGGCGCCGATCATGTTGCCGAGATAGGGCCTCGCAATTTCGAGGATGCGCTCGAAATCCATTTCCTCCGGCTCCGTGATCCCGTGGGCGGGATTCTCGATCGCCCAGACGACACCGGCGAGCACCGCGACAGTTACCTGCAGGCTCGTCGCATTGTTGTGGGGCGCGCAGGCCCGGGCTTCCTCGATGGTGAGTTGCGATCCGTACCAGTAAGCCCCCTTGGCGTGACCCATCAGCAGCACGCCGAGTTCGTCCATTCCTTCCGAAATCTCGTCCATCATCAGCCGCTTGGACTTCTGAATCTTCCAGTTCTTGCCGGCAAGCTCATGAAGCGAGAGCACGGCGACATGGCAGGGATGATAGGCGTAGTGAACGGTCGGGCGGTACTTCGCCTCGCCGCCTTCCTTCACCGTCAGGTAATCGGCGAGCGAAATCGACTCGCCATGCGTGATGAGCCAGCCGTGAAACGGCCCTTCGTTCGGCGTCCAACTCCTCACCCGCGTGGAAGCACCGGGGCGTGCGAGATAGATCGCACAGCCTGTACCCGAAGCATGCGTGTGGCCGTCCGGCGGAAAATGCCTTTCATGCGCCCCCCAGCCGAGCTCGGCGGGCTGGCAGCCCTCGCCAACGAAACCATCAACGGACCAGGTATTGACGAACTCGCCGATGGCTTTGGGAATTGGAGATACCTGTGTATCGCGCTCCGCGATGTGGATCGATTTGATGCCGAGACGCGACGAAAGCCGGGCCCATTCCTCGCGCGTTTTCGGGGTGGCGGTCTCGACACCCGTATCCCGAGCGATGTCGAGGAGCGCCCGCTTGACGAAATGCGAGACGAGCCCGGGATTGGCGCCATGTGTAAGGACGGCGGTCGGCCCGCCATCATATTTTGCCCGGAGCGCGAGCGCCCTTTCGCGCAGCGCGTAATTCGAACGCTGCGAGGGCGACTGCGACGTGTCGGTATATTGCCCGCTCCAGGGCTCGATACAGGTATCAAGATAGAGCGCGCCCTTGGAGCGGCAGAACTCGACAAGCGCGAGCGAAGAAACGTCCACCGACAGATTGACGAGAAAATCGCCCTCGCCCAACAGCGGGTCGAGAACGGAGAGATAGTTCCCCTTGCGGAGCGGCATCACCGTGAACTTGACGCCATAGGCCTCCGCTTCCGCGCGGCCGGCCTCTTCCGCCGTGACAATCGAAATCCGGCCCGGCTCGATATCGAGATGCCGCAGAAGAAGCGGCAATACGCCCTGTCCGATACTGCCAAAGCCCACCATGACGATGCGGCCCGCGAAGCGGGTGAGTTTGTTGTCGGTCTCGGCCATGGCGAACCTCATTGGCGGTCATGGAAAACGGGAGCGGCCGCGGAACGCCGCCACGCAGGTAACAACCTAGGTGCCTCAACCGCCCAAAACCAGCAACCGGGAAATGTCTGAGAAGTGGTGCCGCTTGGGTGACTCGAACACCCGACCCCCTCATTACGAATGAGGTGCTCTACCAACTGAGCTAAAGCGGCTCCGGGGGAGGCAAAAACCGCCGCCCCGTAAGGGCCCTCAGATACCCTGCCACGCCCTCTTTGGCAACAGGCAGAAACGGAGCGCGAACTTCGAGGCTGGAGCTTATTCGGCGGCCCCGGCCACGGCGTCGCCGCCCTCGTTTTCCGCCGACCCGGCGGCAGGCAGAGAGGCTGGCGGCGTGTAGGGCGAAGCGGCAAGCGCCGAGGCGAGAAAATCCCTCACCGCGGCGGCACTCGCCGCCGGCACTTCCTCCATCGGAACGTGTCCGACATTCTCGAAGATTACGAGTTCGGCCTGTGGAATGCGCTTCTTGAATTCATGAGCCGCCGAAACGGGGATCAGCCCGTCCTTGTCGCCCCAGATGACGAGCGTCGGCGCCGTAATCTCGCTCAGCCGCGCGGCGAAGGCTTCCTCGTCCCGCGCCGCATAGCTCTGGAAGCGGATGCGTGTCGCATCGCGATTGCCTTCGTGAAGCGAGAGGTCGAAATATCGCGACACCATCTCGTCCGTCACCTTGGACTGGTCGACGAAGACCTTGCGCACGCCTTCTTCCACCACCGAGCGGGGCAGCACATAGCGCATGACATTACTGATGACCGGCATGCGCGCGAGGCGGAAGGCGAGCGGTATGTCCTCCTCCTTGCGCTCGACCGGAATACCGGCGGAGTCGACCAGGATCAGCGCCGTGACACGATCCGGATGGTCGAGCGTGTACATGGCGGCAACGCCGCCACCCATCGAATTGCCTGCGACCGCGAAACGGTCGACGCCGAGCACATCCATCAATTCACCGACGAAGTTCGCCATGCCCTCGCGCGTGTAGTCGTCGCTCGGCACGCGGCCCGTGAGGCCATGGCCCGGCAGGTCCATGCTGACGATGCGATAGGTGTCGCCGAGTTCGGCGACCCAAGGCTCCCATGTATGAAGAGACGCATTCGAACCGTGGATGAGCACCAGCACCGGCCCCTCCGGATTGCCCTCGTCGCGCATATGCGCGCTGGCGCCACCCGGCAGCGTGACGAACTGCGACGCGCCACCGGCATACTTGCCGACGAGTTCTTCCCGCGGCACATCGAACTGCACGACCGAAATGACGATGACGGCAAACGCAAGCGCGATCAGCGTCAGCGTGCCGAGCAGAATCCTTTTCACCATTTCTTCTCCCCCCGCGCCTCGTCGGCGTCCTCGTCAGGACCCGGATCGTCGGGCAGCGGGGGACGAAAGGCAAGTACTTCGCCGGGACGGAGATCTTCCGCCACGGCAATCTCCCCGGTCAAAGGCAGGACTTCTTCATCGATCAAGGGCTCGGACGGCGGGACAGGCGCGGCCGCCGTCTCTTCCTGCGCAATCGATGCGACGGGTGCCGTCCATGTCAGTCCATCGAACTCGCCGGTAACGGGATTGATCGGCGACCAGCGATGCGACCGGTACCCGGAACCCGTCCATTGAGGGTCTTCCGGTGCATGAAGAGCCCGGCTGAGCCAGCTTCGCGCGGCCCCGCGATCACCGAACTCACCCTCTTCGATCTCGGCCATCAACTCGCAAATTCGCTGCGACGGCACTTCGGTCGCGGCAGGACCAGCATAGGGTGCTAGCGCCGTTCGCGCGGCCGCCCAGTCGCGCGCGCCGATAGCACCCCGCGCCACGAGGATATGACTCTCAACGTGATCGGGATTGCGCGCGGCAAGCGTCTGCGCGCGCAACGCTCTGTCATAGCCGCTCTCACCATCGACCATATCAAGCCAGACATCGGCGAGATCGGGATGCGGCGTTACCTTCCACGCTTCTTCGACAAGTTTCATGCCCTTGCGTTGATGATTTGTCTGGGCGGCAAGATGTGCAGCAAGCGCAACGGTGGGAACGAAATGCGGTTCAAGCGATGCCGCTTCCAGTGCAAGCTTTCCCGCTTTTTCAAGTGCAGATTGTTTTGCTTCACCTACCTGGCCATGCGCGGCTTCTGCAGCGGTCATTGCCTGCGCGGTCAGCAGAACCGCGCGGCGACGTCGCGCATCGTCCCGGGGAATGAGCTTTGCAGAAACGACCTTGTCGAGCGTCTTGAGCGCGGCGTCCCAGTCCTCCTCGGCCGCCTCGATTTCGAACACGGCCTGCGCCGCCCAGGGCGTTTGCGGCCTCAGTTGAAAAGCGCGGCGAGCATGAGTGAGCGCACCATCGCGGTCGCCCGCGCGACGCGCCTGGATGAAAAGACCGCGAAGGCCGAGAAACTCTGTTTCTGGCGCGCCGAGCATGCGTTCGAAATACTTGGTGGCACTCGCCTCGTCGCCCTCGAGCTGTGCGGCCTGCGCCGCAAGAAGGAGCGTCAGTGGTGGCGCATCGAGGAGCTTGTGTGCCTGTGACGCGTATCGCTTCGCGTCGGCGGCATCGCCCGCTGCCACCGCGACCATGCCGCGCGACAATGCGAGGAAACCCTTCTGCTGCCGGCGCTTTTCGAGGTAGCGCGAAACGCTGGCCGGCGTTTCTATGAAGCTCACCGCGACCCGGTAGGCAAGAAGAACGAGAAACGCCGCGATCGCCATCGCTGCGACACCAACAACGAAGCTGGTTCGGATCTCGTAGCCACGCCAGTTCATGACGAGGTCGCCCGGGTTGTCGGCTAGCCAGATCGCAATGCCACTCAGGACAGCAACGACGAGAAATGTGTAAAGCGCGCGCAGCATCGGCGTCAGCCCTTTGCCTTGGCGAGTTGCTCGCTCACCCGTGCGCTCAACTCGCGCACAAGCCGGTCGGTTTTCAGCCGTGCTTTTGCATCCGCGATCCACGGAGCGGCCGCGTCCGCGGCCGGCCCCGAAAGCGTTTCGGCCTGCGCCACAGCGCCCTCAAGATCGTGGACCTTCAGGCGTTCTTCCATGCGCGCGACGATCGCTTCCGTCGTATCGCCGGAAATTTCGCCCGTGCGCCGGATCGTTATCAGTGACTTCGCATTGGCAGTGAACCGCGACCACCAGCTGCCGTCGTTCACATGCCGCTCGGCATCGAATATGCTTTGTGCAAGAGATGGGAAGCGCGCTTCGAGCGCGGCCCGTGTCGGCACGCCACCCGCTGCCGCTTCCGAAAGCTCTCCAAGCGCCGCTTCGTCCGGCAGGAAGGTCTGGACAACGCCGAGCTCCGTTTCGAAGGATCCGGAGCTTTCCGCTGCCCGCGCGAGATTGGCGAGCGCCAGGCCGAGCGCCGCACGGGCGGCCGCATCCGGGTCTTCTGCTTCTTCCTCAAGCGCGATAACGCGGCTTTCCATCTCTTCGATTTCGGGCGCGAGCGAGGCGAGACGGAGATCGAGCGCCTTGACGAGCGAATCGAGCGCCCCGACCTGATCGCCAATCCCGTCCGGTGGCAGGCGGCCTTCGATACCCTCCACCTTCTGCCCGAGATCGCTCATCATCCCGCGGGTATCGCTGAGGGCAGCCTCGGTCTCCTCCAGGTCGCTCGCGAGCGTGTCGAGTTGTTCGCCGATGGCGGCAGCGCTGTCCGGCCGGTCGGCGGCGGCGGCAAGGCCTTGTTCGGCAGTACCGACCCGCGCCGTCAGCGCGTCGACCTTCTCCGCAATCTCCCGTGAGGTTTCTCCGCCGGATGCTTCAATCGCGTCGAGACGCGCCTGGAGATCGGCAATCCGGTCATTTTCCTGCGCGAGCGGCAGAATGCCTGCCGCCCATAGCGCGGCAAGTGTCACGGCAGCGCCCGTCACCCCCGCAACACCGGCGATGAGAATGCCGGACGAACGCGGCACCCGTGCCGTTTCGTTCGCACCGGAAGACTGTTCGGCTTCCGGTGCTTTCGGCGCTTCGTTTTCGGCGCCCCCCGATACGTCTTCTGCCGTTCCTTCGAGCACTCGCGGTTCCTTGCGGTGCGTCGACTTGCGTTTCTGCGACCCGGTTTCGGGTTTCAGATACTCAGCCTCGGCGGCCTTCGGCTTCGCCGCATCGCTGTTGCCGGCGGAGGTCTCTTCCTTGGGAACCGAACCGTTCTTGTCGTCTGAATCGCTCATACTGTTGCCTTCTGGGGGAGAATCCGGCATCGGGCGCCACTATAGAGGCTTGAAGGCCCCGGGTCAGGGCGAAGTTCGGCGAAAAATCAGGCGGAAATGAGCGCGAGGAGGGCCTTCTGGCTCGGTTCCGGCGCAATTTTCAGTATCCCGAATTCCAGACCATCAAGCGCTGCCGCAACCGCGGGCGACAAACAATAGGCTGTAGCGGTTTCCAGCCGTTGCTCAAGCCCGGCTTTCATCACCAACTGCACAAAATGGCGCGCGGTGCGCGGCGAGTAGAAAAGAACGCCATCGAGAGTTCCCCGCTCCAGTTCCGTGAGGACATCGCCGGGAAGTCTTTCGGCCTTTTCGGCCTCATAGAGTACCGCGCGCACGGTGTCGAACCCTCGGGAACCGAGCAGCGACACGAGATCGCCGGCGACCGTACTCCCTGCTGCATGAAGTAGGGGGCCCTTTGCAGGGTCGAGTTCGGTCACTGCAAGCGCCACCAGCGTGTCGACATCGCCGCCCGCCGCGCGAACATTTGTGAAGCCCTGTTCGGCTGCCGTCTCCGCGCTCGCCTCACCCACCGCCAGAACCGCAACGCCCTTCAGGAGCGCTGCGGCGGGATGATATCCGAGCGCCCGGGCACCATTGGCGCTCGTCACGAGGAGCGCCTGCCAGGCGCGAACGGGAATTTCAGCATCGTCAATGAATCGTATCGTCAGAAGCGGCGCGCTCACCGTCTCGTGGCCCATGCTGCGCAGCACTTGCGCAAGCGCGGCACTATCGGCCTCCGGCCTCGTGAGAAGAAGCCGCATGACGGCTCACACCTCGTCGAAGAAATGCGGGCCCGCGCGGCCCTTGAGTTCCTCGCCCGCATCGATACCGAGCGTCACGGCATCCGTGGCAAGCCCCTCACGTTCGGTCTCGTGCACCTCAGCGCCGTCCGGTGTCAGGATCATGGTGCGAAGTCGCATCCGCTCGCCCGCAATTTCAGCAAGCGCCGCGATGGGTGTGCGGCAGGAACCGTCGAGCACCGCCAGGAATGCGCGCTCTGCCGCAACGCGCAGCGACGTTTCCGTGTGATTGAGCTTTTCAAGAAGATGCGCCGCCTCGTCGTCGGCTTCGCGCCGCTCGACACCGATGGCACCTTGCGCGACAGCGGGAAGCATCTCCTCCGGCTGGATCGGCGCGGTCACCCTTTCGAGGAGGCCCATCCGGGTCAGCCCCGCAACGGCGAGAAAGGTCGCGTCCGCGATGCCTTCTTCGAGCTTGCGCAAGCGCGTATCGACATTGCCGCGAAACGGCACCACCTCGAGGTCCGGCCGCTTCGCCTTCACCTGTGCCGCACGTCGAAGCGACGAAGTACCAATGCGCGAACCCGCCGGAAGGGCAGCAAGAGAACCCGACCGGAGCGAAATGAACGCATCGCGGGGGTCGGCCCGTTCCAGAAAGCAGTCGATAACGAGCCCCTCTGGCAGCACCGTCGGCATGTCCTTCATCGAATGGACGGCGACGTCGATACGCGCATCGGCGAGCTGTTCCTCTATCTCCTGCGTGAAAAGCCCCTTGCCGCCGATCTCGGAAAGCGCCCGGTCCTGCACCCGGTCGCCCGCCGTGCTGATGACGACGATCTCGGTCACGTCCTCGACCGGCGCGTGGGAGGCGAGCGCGATCCGGCGCGCAACTTCGTTTGCCTGGATCAGCGCGAGTTTCGAGCCTCGGGTACCGATGCGGTAGCGGCGTTGCATACGGGGTCTCCAAGGTTGTATGCCAGCAGGGAATTTCGGCCGGTACGTCTGCCGAAAGGCTTCTTATAGCCGCTTCGCCTCTCATACGAGAGGGGCGTCCGGCCTTTTTTGGGCGATTCAGGTGAATGGACCTCTCACAATCCTCGGCATCGAGACAAGCTGCGACGAGACCGCAGCCGCCGTGGTCCGGCACCATGGCCCGGAGCGGCCGGGCGAAATTCTCTCCAATGCCGTCTTCTCGCAGATCGAGGAGCACGCACCCTTCGGCGGCGTAGTACCGGAAATTGCCGCCCGCGCCCATGTCGAGCATCTGGATGGACTGATTGCCCGCGCAATGAAGGACGCGGACGTGAGTTGGGACGACCTCGACGGCATCGCGGCGACGGCAGGCCCGGGTCTCATCGGCGGCGTCATCGTGGGGCTGATGACGGCAAAGGGCCTTGCCGCCGCGCGAGGCCTGCCTTTCATGGCCGTGAATCACCTCGAGGGTCATGCGCTAACGGCCCGGATGACCGACGCCCTTCCCTTTCCATACCTGCTGCTTCTCGTCTCCGGCGGCCATAGTCAGCTTCTGGTCGTCGAAGGGGTCGGCCGCTACCGCCGACTCGGCACGACCATCGACGATGCGGTAGGCGAAGCCTTCGACAAGCTGGCGAAGCTACTGGGTCTCGGCTACCCGGGCGGACCTGCCGTCGAACGCACGGCACAGGACGGCGATGCGACACGCTTTCCCCTGCCCCGCCCCATGAGCGGGCGGGCCGGATGCGATTTTTCCTTCTCAGGCCTCAAGACGGCAGTACGCCAGCTTTCGGACGGGCTCGGAACCCTATCGGAACAGGACAAGGCGGATATCGCAGCGTCGTTCCAGGCAGCCGTTGCCGATGTGCTGAGTGACCGCTGCGAAAATGCCATGGCACTTGCGAGCGACATCATCCCGCCCGGCCATCGCCGCCTTGTCGTGGCGGGCGGCGTAGCGGCGAACATGCTGCTCCGGGAACGTTTGATGGTGTCGGCGCACGCCTTTGGTTACGAATTTGTTGTGCCGCCGCTCAAACTCTGCACCGATAACGGCGCGATGATCGCATGGGCGGGTGCCGAACGGCTAGCGCTCGGCCTGACAGACCCGATCGATACAGGGCCCCGCGCCCGCTGGCCGCTCGACCCCGATGCCGCACCGGCGCGCGGCGCGGGCGTCAAAGCCTGAGAGGAAAACGAATGAGCCTGCAGCTGACCCTCATCAACCTGCTGATCCGCTGGCAGGTGAAGCGCAAGTTCCGCAAGAATCCCGATGTAAATCTGCTTCGGCCGCTCATGAAGCAGATGGAGCCCCGGGCATCGAAACTCCCGCAGGATATCTCGGTTGAATACCTCAATCTCGGCACCGTGCCCGCGGAACGGCTTACCGCGCCTGGCGGGCGTGACGACGCAGCCTTCCTTTACATTCACGGCGGCGGCTTCGTCGCGGGCTCGCCGTTGACGCACCGCCCGCTCACCTGGCGGCTCGCGAAAGATATCGGCCTTCCGGTCTACGCAATCGACTACCGGCTCGCGCCCGAGCATTGCTTCCCGGCCGGCCTCGACGATTGCGTCACCGCCTACAAGGCCCTGCTCGACAAGGGTATTCCCGCAAAATCCATTCTGGTCGGCGGCGATTCGGCGGGCGGCAACCTGACCCTCGCCCTGACCTTGAGGCTGAAGGCGGAGGGACTTCCTGTCCCCGCCGCGCTCATCTGCCTCTCGCCCGCGACCGACATGACGGGTGGTGGTGAATCGCACCGGGCCAATGCCGAGAGCGATGCGATGTTCGTGCCGGAAATGGTCGGAAGCCTGATGCCGGTTTACTGCCCCGGCGTCGACGAGCGCGATCCCTTCGTGTCACCCCTGTTCGGCGACGTGACCGGCTTCCCGCCAACCCTCTTCCAGGCCGGCGAAGGGGAAATGCTGCGTGACGATTCGGTTCGCATGGCCGCCGCGCTGAAAGCGGCGGGCGTCGAAACCTCCATCGAGATATGGCCGAAGGTCTGGCATGTCTGGCAGCTCAACGCTGACATGTTGCCGGAGGCACGCGAGGCCATCACGCATATTGTCCGCTTCGCCAGACAGCACGTCGCCTGAAACGCGCCAAAAAAAGAACCCCGCCGCGAGGGGAGCGGCGGGGTCAAGCACCCTCTTCGAGAGAGGGTCGGGGATCACCGGACTCCGCTGAGGGGAGGGATGGAAGTCCGGTCGAGGAAACCTGTATGTCCGGCCTTGCGGTCAGACGATGCGGGCGACGCCCGAGGTCTGCACGATCAGCACGAACGTGTAGGCCACGAGCAGCGCGGCGGCAGCCTTTGCGACGACGCGCTCCGCGAGGGGGAGGAGTTTCCGGTTCTGCGTCATGTCGATCTTCCTTCTAGAATGGCGGGCAATGCCGCCGCGAATACCGGTGCTGCCCGTCAGGCCACGTATTGTGCGGCGATCTGAACGAGGAAGGCGGCGGTGTAGCCGGCAACGGCGAGGGTGATGACGCGGTTCGTCAGCTTGGAATTCAGTCTGGTCATGGCTCGTCTCCTGATGCTTCAGCGGGCTTGCTTTCCGGGGGTCGCCCGCTGACAGGCTGGATTTAGGAGCGGCTTGAACGAAAAACAATGAATAAAATAAAAAATATTCAGCCTTCAGGATTTATGTTGCTGCGATGCAACAGAACTTGGCCGGAAAGAACACATTCCTGCACGAAATCAACAACTTAGCAGTGAGGGTCTACAGCCCGCCGCTATGTGGCGGCGCAATAAAAACCAAAGGGTTGTGGAAAAGTCTGGAACGACTCAAGCCTCGACGGCGGCCTTTTCCGGATCGACACAGGCGCAGCCTGCCTTCAGGCCGGCAACGACGATCTGATAAACGCCTTCAAGTTCGCGCTCGAGCTTGTCGAGCGGCAGCCGCGTGAAAAGCTGCGGATAGCTGAACTTGAGCGTGGCCGCCTGGATCATCTCCGCGGCAAAATCGGGATCCAACACGTCGAATTCACCGGACATGTTGCCGAGTTCGACGATGCGGGCGAGAACCTCACGCTCGCGCTTGAGACCTTCATTGTGGAATTCCGGCCGTTCAGCGGTGACGATCTGCGCCATCTCGACGATTTTCGGGTCTTCCTCGAGCTTGTGGAAGGTCTCGCGGAGATCCATGAACAGGAAATCGTGGAGCCGTTCGGCTGCGCTGCGGCCGGGCGTCGTGAGAATGCGCGCCAGATCTTCCGCAGTCTGCACCGAGGCTTCACGGCAGATCGCCTCGGCAATATCGAGTTTGCCCGCGAAATAGCGGTAGAGATTGCCCGGCGACATGTCGCAATCGACGGCAAGCTCGGCCATCGTGGTTTTGGTATAGCCGTAATGCGTGAAGCGTCGCTTGGCGGCCGCGATGATTTTCTGGTGCGTATCGTCTTGAGCGGTCATACAGATGATTGTAGAGCGGCCGAGTAAATATTCAACGAATCGTTCAATCGTTAGCGCCTGCAGCATGGCGGGCCTGACGGGAGGCTAATTTGAGTATTGAATACAACAGGATAGCCGTGGTCGGCGCTGGCGCCTGGGGCACCGCGCTCGCCCAGGTGGCGGCGAAAGCGGGCTGCAGCGTGACGCTCTGGGCGCGCGAGCCCGAGGTCATCGCGAGCATCAATGGCTCCCATGAGAACCGGACCTTCCTGCCCGGCATCGCCCTCGAGGCGGGCATTCAAGCCACGGCGGACCTGAAGGAAGCGGCGGCGGCCGACGCGATCCTGATGGTGACGCCGGCGCAGCACATGCGCCGCGTGCTGGAGGACCTCTCGCCCGCCGTCGCCAGGGGAAAGCCCGTCGTGCTCTGCGCGAAGGGGATCGAGCAGGCAACCAATCATCTGTTGACGGAGGTTCTGTCGGAGGCGATGCCGCAGGCGGCACCCGCCGTTCTCTCCGGCCCGAGCTTCGCGGCCGAGGTTGCGCGCGGACTGCCGACGGCGGTGACGCTTGCCTGCGAGGACGAGGCGATCGCGGAAGCGCTTGCCCATGCGATCGGCCTGCCGACCTTCCGGCCCTATTATTCGTCGGACCTGACCGGCGCCGAGATCGGCGGCGCGGTCAAGAACGTGCTCGCCATCGCCTGCGGCATCGTGGAGGGAAAGAAATTCGGCGACAGCGCAAGAGCGGCGCTCACGACGCGCGGCTTCGCGGAACTGACGCGGCTCGGCCTCGCGATGGGCGCACGCGCCGAAACGCTTGCGGGCCTTTCCGGTCTCGGCGACCTGATCCTCACCTGCAATTCGCCGAAGTCGCGCAACATGTCGCTCGGCATCGCGCTCGGAGAGGGAAAGACGCTGGAAGAGATCATGGGATCGCGCAACTCGGTGAGCGAGGGCGTCCATTCCGCAACCGCCGTCGTGGCGCTCGCGCGCCATCACGGTATAGAAATGCCGATCGCCGAAGCCGTCGCCGAAATCGTGACCGGCGCGGCGACCGTCGACAACGTCATCGCCGCGCTGCTCGCGCGCCCCTTCCGCAGCGAAACCTGAAACGGCACGAACAAGGAAACACGATGCTCTTCTGTCTCATCTGCACCGACAAGCCGAACGCGCTCGAACTCCGGCTCGCCAATCGCGACGCGCATCTGAAATACTGGGGCGACGCGGCTTGCGTGAAGATCGGCGGGCCCTTCACGAACGACGATGCAAGCGTGATGAACGGCTCGATGCTGGTGATCGACGTCGCCGACCGCGCGACGGCCGAGAAGCTTGTCGAGAACGATCCCTACAACAAGGCCGGCCTTTTCGCGGCAACGGAAGTGCGCGCGTGGAAATGGCTTCTCGGGCCGAAGGAGTAACGGCATGGCCTACTGGCTTTTCAAATCCGAGCGCGACACCTGGTCGTGGGACGAACAGAAGAAGAAGGGCAAGAAGGGCGAGCCCTGGAACGGCGTTCGCAACTACCAGGCGAACAACAACATGAAGGCGATGAAGAAGGGCGACCTCGGCTTCTTCTATCATTCGAACGACGACAGATGCGTCGTCGGCATCGTGCGCGTGATCGGCGAACACCGCCCCGACCCGACGGACGAGAAGGGCAAGTTCGGCCTTGTCGTGATCGAGGCGGTGGAAGACATGCCGAAGCCCGTGACGCTGGCCGACGTGAAGGCGGAACCGGCTCTTTCCGAAATGGTGCTTGTGAAGAATTCGCGCCTCTCGGTGCAGCCCGTGACGGCGGAAGAATGGAAACTCGTCTGCAAGATGGGCGGACTGAAAAAGGCGCCTTGACCAAGCCCGCGAACAGGCCGTCACCCGGCACCGCGATCTGCGCGCTCGACGATCTCGACGACCCGGGCGCGCGGGACTTTACCTTCGGCAGCGGAACGGCGGCATTCAATATTTTCCTTGTACGGACGGATGATACGGTTCGCGCCTATGTGAACCGCTGCCCGCATGCGCATCAGAGGCTCGACGCGCGGCCCGGCCGCTTCCTCACGATGAACGAAACAAGGATCCTCTGCGGCGGCCACGCGGCCCTCTTTCGCATCGAGGACGGGCTCTGCACGAGCGGTCCCTGCGCGGGCAAACACCTCGAAAGCGTGCCCGTCGAGGTGACGGACGGCACGGTGCGGATAGCCGCAGAGTGACTGTATTTCGGGGACAATCGCAGGCGACTGTCACCAAACCGTCATCGAAACGTCACGAAGCACTTTTGTACGTTTTGCGGAGACGGGACGAGTGACCGCGCGGTCTGCGCGCCCGTCCCTCCCGCCGCCTCTTCCGGGGTGCGGCGCGCGACTTGTCCCCGGGCGGGGAAATCTCCGCCGGACGACTTGTCCCCGCTGTGGCGGAGAAGGACCGGCAGAAAAATAATCCCCGCCTTCTCTTTCGTCATTGCGAGCGCCTGCAAGGCGCGAAGCTGTCCGGGAACGGCAGGCACGGCGCAAGCGGCCCCTGGATTGCTTCGTCGCGCCAACGCGCTCCTCGCAATGACGCGGAAAGGCTGGTGTTTCGAATCGCATGTCGCTGGAGCAAGCCACGCACATCATATAATCTGCATACAGAGGAATATGGAGTTGCCTCATGCCGAACCCTCACGAAACGCAATCGACCATTGCCCTGTGGGGCGAGGAGACCTTCGGCCCGGTGAGAGATCCGGTTGCGCTCGCGAAGCGGGCAAGCATCGAGATGGATGAACTCATCGAGGCGCTGGAGAAGGGCGACACCGAAGAAGCCGCGCGCGAGACGGCCGACGTTCTCATTCTTCTCAACCGGCTCGGCGCCACGCTCGGCTTCGATCTCGCCGATGCCGTCGATGCGAAGATGAAGGTGAACCGCGCCCGCCAATGGGTTCCGGCCGGCGACGGAACAGGGCGGCATGTGGACTAGAGCGCCTTCGCTTTTTTCCGCTTAATTCTTCGCTTTCCAAGCCGCTACGCGCGCCTGCACGTTTGCAATCTCCGCCGGATTCAAACGAGACTCCGCAAGGTCCCTGTCGTCTTCATAATCGGATCGTTTGGACGCCGCCAGGCTCAGCCAGAAGTAGGCCTCGCTATCGTCCTGGGGCACGCCTCTTCCTTCGGCATACATCCCGGCGAGCTTGCCTTGAGCGTCGGCGAGTCTCTGTTCGGCGGCGAGACGAAAATAGCGTGCAGCCTCGCTATCGTTCTGCGCAACGCCTCTTCCGTCGGTGTACATCTTGCCGAGCTGGTATTGGGACCAATCATGCCCCTGATCGGCGGAGAGCCGGTAGTAGCGCACGGCCTCGCTGTCGTTCCGCGTAACGCCTATTCCTTCGGCATACATCCAGCCCAGATCGTGTTGGGCGTCGGCATCGCCTTGATCGGCGGCGAGACGCGTATAGCGCGCAGCCTCGCCGTCGTTCCGGGCAACGCCTATTCCGTTGGCATACATCTGGCCGAGGGCCATTTGAGCGTCGACATCACCCTGATCGGCGGCAAGACGAATATAGCGAGCGGCCTCGGCATCGCTCTGGGCAACGCCTATTCCCTCGACATACATCATGCCAAGATCGAATTGGGCGTAGGCGTTCCCCTGATCTGCGGCGAGGCGGAAATAGCGCACGGCCTCGGCATCGCTCTGAGGAACGCTTCTTCCATTGGCATACATCCAGCCGAGATAGAGTTGGGCCTGCGCATGCCCCTGATCGGCGGCGAGACGGTAATAGCGCACAGCCTCGTCATCGTTCCGGGCAACGCCTCGTCCGTTGGCATACATCACGCCGAGATCGAACTGGGCAGTGGCATCCCCCTGCCCGGCGGCAAGGCGAAGCTCTTCCAGTTCCATGGGAGCGGCCGGCGGAGCGGCCGGCGGAGCGGCCGTTTCCGCGCGCGCAGGCGAAGCACCGATTGAGGAAACGCCAATCGGGACAACGCCAAGGCCGGCGACCCCGGCAAGACAGGAAATCAACACCAGAACTCTTTTGCTCGGCATCGAGATTACCCCTTTGGCCGGCAATCGCCCGCCCGCGCCTATCCTGAGACATCGCCCGCACACGGGGCCTTCCCCTATCGCGACCTCGAGTTCGCCCGCAGCCATGGCTCCAGTTTCTCGAAGCGGAAATCACCGTGTTCGAACAAACCTATCATGAAGTCATAGGCCGCAATCGGGTCTTCCTCGAACAGATATCCATTGAGCCGCAGGAAGACGCCCGCATTCTGCCGGTTCAAACTATTTCGCAAGACGCCGGTAGATATCTGCATTGCGCCGGAGGCTGTCGCGAAAATGCGTCATGACCCGGCGCCGGGGGCGAAGGCCGTCCCCGAACCATGTCCCGATCTTTAGACGGAGTTTTTCGAGCATCATCCCGCCTCGAATTTCCGGAAGTCGTCGATGAGACCCTCGACCGAAAGGGCGATGAGCTGCTCGCCGTCCTTCGGGTCGGCAAGCGAGGGGTCGGAACCGATGCGCCCGTCCGGGAAGGCCGCGCGGTAGCTTTCGGCATCGGTGTAGCGGCCCCAGGGCGCGACCTTGGGCGCCATCTCGACATCCTTGATCGCCTGCGGATGGAGGAAATAGGTCACCGCGACTTCGGACGGCGTCGCATGCGCGCCGTGAGCGGAGCCGTAGCGCTTCTTGCAGTAGTCCATGACGGGCTTGAAGTCCCACCAGTTGACGCGCTTGCACTTCACCGGCCCGCGGTTCGACGCATCCTGCGCCAGCGAGCGGTCGGCATAGATCTCGGCGAAGGCCGCCTCGATGGTCGCGACATTGCCGCCATGCCCGTTGAAGAAATAGACGCGCTCGAAACCGTGCCGCGCGAGCGACCCTACCCAGTCGTGGATCGCGGCGATCATGGTGGAGGGACGGAGCGTCATCGTGCCCGGGAAGCCGAGATGATGCTGCGCGATGCCGACATTGAAGGTCGGCCCGACAAGGAAGCCCGCTTCCGCGCCCGCGCGATGCGCGATCGCCTCCGGGCAGATCGCATCCGTGCCGATGAGCCCGTTCGGCCCGTGCTGCTCCGTCGAGCCGATGGGGATCACGATTCCCTTCGACTTCTCAAGATAGGCCTCGATTTCGGGCCAGCTCGAATGATGCAGCAGCATGGGGGCTCCTTCCCGCGCATCATAGGGGAGACGGGAGGAGATGTGGAATCGGGTGCATACCCGCCTTCACAACGCCTGTCACCCCGGCGAAAGCCGGGGTCCATCTGACTCCCGGCATGCCGCCACCGCCCATGGATTCCGGCTTTCGCCGGAATGACACTGTTTGGTTGATGCAATGCCAACTGCGCATTCGACGGCTTCCCGATGCGCGGCCCAGCGCGCAGCATCGCTGCATCCGGAACCCCGAGGGAGAACCCCATGACCGTCTATGCGCTGGCGCAATTCACCATCCACGACCGGGCGCGCTACGACGCTTACGCCGCGCGCTTCATGGAGACGATGAGGGGTCGGAAGGGGCGCCTGCTCGCGGCCGATGAGGAACCGCAGGTGATGGAAGGAGAATGGACGGGCACGAAAGTCGTGCTGATCGAATTCCCCGACGAAGCCTCATGGCGCGACTGGGCCTTCTCGCCGGAATACCGCGCGATCTCGGTGGATCGCGAAGCGGCGACGGAAGGATGCGTGCTGCTGGTGAAGGGGCTGGGGTGAAGGCAAGGAAGAGGTTGGCACGCAGAGGCGCAGAGCCGCAGAGAAGGAAAAGGAAATATTGGCGCTTCGCGCCGGAAGACTCTTCGCGCCGCAGGCACAATCGAATCCCTTGTTTCCCTGCCTGATGTGCACCCTTCTCCACTCCTTCTTCTCTGCGTCTCCGCGCCTCTGCGTGAAAAATCCTGCTACAACCTCTCCATGCACATCGAGCGCGCGAGCGAGGACGACTGGCAGGAGATCGCGGAGATATTCATCGCCGCGCGGGCGGGCATGACTTACCTGCCGGCGCTCCACAGCGACGCGGAGACGCGGCTTTTCATCCGCCGCGTGGTGAAGCGGAGCGCGGTCTGGGTGGCGGAGCGGGACGGCGAGATCCTCGGCTTCGCGGCGCTGGAGCCCGGCTGGCTGCATCATCTCTATGTCGCGCCGGCGGCGCATAACGCAGGGGCGGGCTCCCTGCTTCTCGCGAAAGCGAAAGAGGAACTGCCGCAGGGCTTTTCCCTCTGGACGTTTCAGGCCAATCTCGGCGCCCGGCGCTTCTACGAGCGCCACGGGCTCGCCGAGGCGCGCCGCACCAACGGCGCGGAGAACGAGGAAGGCCTGCCCGACATATTGTATGAGTGGCGCCCATAAAGAGGCGCGGGACGAACAAGAGACTGACGAGCGGGGACAGGGCGTTGAGCGGGAAGAAGACGAAACAACTCGAAACGGAAAATCGCGGACCGCTCAAGGGCGTGAAGATCGTCGACCTGACGGCCGTGGTCTTCGGCGCCTATGCGACGCAGATCCTGGGCGACATGGGCGCGGACGTGATCAAGGTGGAAGCGCCCTCGCCGACGGGGGGCGGCGGATCGGGCGGCGACATCATGCGCTGGCCGGGCCACCTGCCCGAAGGCGCGGCGGCGGACCTCGGCCCCATCTTCCTCACCATCAACCGCAACAAGCGCTCGGTGGAGCTCGACCTCGGGAGCCCGGCCGGCCGCGAAGCGCTCATGAAGATCGTCGCGGGCGCGGACGTGATCTGCTCCAACATCCGCTATGCGGCGATGAAGAAGCTCGGCCTCGCTTACGAGGACATCAAGGCGGTGAAGCCCGACATCGTCTTCGTGCATGCGGCGGGCTACGGCTCGGACGGGCCTTACGCGGGCCTGCCCGCCTATGACGATCTGATCCAGGCGGGCTCCGGCGCGGCGGACCTGCTCGGCCGCATGGACGGCGACCCGAAGCCCCGCTACATCCCGACCATCATGGCGGACAAGGTCTCCGGCCTCTTCATGGTGCAGGCGGTGACGGCGGCGCTGTTCCACAAGGAGCGGACGGGTGAGGGGCAGTTCGTCGAAGTGCCGATGCTCGAGTCAGTCACCTCCTTCATTCTCGCCGAACATTTCTACGACCATGTCTATGACCCGCCGACGGGACAATGGACCTATGGCCGCATCACCAATCCGGACCGCCGCCCCTACAGGACGAAGGACGGGCATATCGGATTGCTGCCCTATTCCGACAAGCAGTGGGAACAGTTCTTCGAACTGGCCGGCCGCCTCGACGACTACAAGAACGATCCGCGCTTCAACAATTACAAGGCGCGCACCGTCCATATCCGCGAGCTCTATGCGATGATCGAGGAGACGACGGAGACGAAGACGACGGAGGAATGGCTGGCGCTGCTGCAGCCGCTCTCCATTCCCGCCGTGAAGATGAACCGGCTGGACGATCTGCAGGACGACCCGCATCTGAAGGCGGTCGACTTCTTCGCGCGCTACGACCACCCGCATGCCGGGCCCTATTTCGCGCTGAAGCCGCCGGTGCGCTTCAGCGAGAGCCCGTCGTCGATCCGCCGCCACCCGCCGCGCCTCGGCGAGCAGACGGCAGAGGTCTTGAGGGAAGCGGGCATGAGCGACGAGGAGATCGCCGCGCTGACGGGAACGAAATAGACCGGGAGGCGGGATGCCGCTCAGCTACCGCGAGTTCAACACCTTCTGCGGCTCGCTGCCCGCGACGACCCATGTCGTGCAATGGGGCGGCGCGCATGTCTGGAAGGTGGGCGGCAAGGTCTTCGCGATCGGCGGCTGGGAGCGCGGGCACCATCCCGGCATCACCTTCAAGGTCTCCGACATCGGCTGGGAAATGCTGCGCGACGCGGAAGGCTGCCGCCCGGCGCCCTACCTCGCCTCGCGCGGCATGAAATGGATCCAGAGCTACGACAAGGGCCTCGGCAAGCGAGAGCTGAAGCAATATCTCAAGGCCTCGCATGCGATCGTCGCGGCGGGGCTGAGCAAGAAGAAGCGGGCAGAGCTGGGGGTTTGAGGGGGAGAACAACGAAACACTTGACCGACCACGCTTATCCGGCAGTCTTCAATCAAGCAGGCTTGGGGAACGCAGATGGCAATCGGCGACATCGAAAAATTCTTTTGCAATGAGTGCAAACGGGAAACGAAGCACTTCATTCGCGGCGAACATCTGGCCACTGAGCATGACAAGGATGACCCCGTCAGCTTTACGGAGCGGCTCCTTATTATCGAGTGCTGCGGTTGCGAGAATCTCGCTCTTGTAAAGAGAACACACTTCTCGGAAGACGTGGACTATTCAATTCACCCTGTCACAGGAGAACAGATAATCGAGGCTACTTGGAGTGAGGAAATATATCCGCCCGTTTCCTATCGGGCTGCTCCGACATGGTTCGAGGATCTACCCGATCCGACGCTCAGGCAGATTTCCGAAGAAATATACAAATCGCTGCAAAACGAGTCCCACTATCTCGCCACCTTTGGCTCACGGACACTGATCGATCGTCTGATTGTTCTGACGGTTGGTGATCAAGGGAGTTTCGTAAAAGGACTGAAGGCGCTGCAAGACAGCGGAAAGATTTCACCGCATGAGCGCGAAATTCTTCAGCCTATCATCGATGCAGGAAACGCCGCAGCCCATAGAGGATGGGCTCCGTCCGGCGAACTGATCGAGACAATTCTGGACACTGTGGAAGGACTCATCCACCGACTTCTCGTGCTGCCAAAACTGGCGGAAGAACTCGAAGAGGCCGTTCCAGGCCGTGCTTCTCAGGGAGAACCGAAGATCGGACGTGGCGACATTACGGTCAGCAAAAAGATCGAAACCGCGCCTAAGGCGTTAAAGCAGATATATGACTATCTCCAAGAGCAACTTAGGAACCTCGGCTCAGACGTAACCGTCCACCCCCAGAAGCACTATGTCGCCTTCCGGCGGCGCAGAAATTTTGCCTCCGTCCAACTTTACAATCAGAAGAGATTGATCCGGGTCTATCTCAATCTGGACCCAGACGATGTGAAGATCGATGAAAGCTACATGCGCGATGTCCGGCAGATCGGGCATTTCGGCACAGGCAATCTGGAGGTCGTGATCAAGAAGAAGGAAGATATTGAGAGGGTGGCGGACCTAATAAAGGCTAGCTACGAAGCCTCCTAGGCGCCGATCTTCTCCATCATCTGCGCACGCATGTCCCGTCCGTCGACGGTCTTCTCCACGACGATGAAGAGCCCTTTGCCGTCGCTCTTCCTTTCCCAGAGCTCGCCGACGATCCGCTTTTCGGCGGTATCGGCGCTCTCCGCGAGATGCTCGCCCTTGTACTCGACGACGAGAAGCCGCCCATCCTCAAGAAGCGCGACGAAATCCGGATAGAACTTGTCGGTCGCGGTGGGCAGCCAGAACGAGTTCGGATGCCGGGCGACGTTGCGGATCCAGAATTTGACCTTGGGCAGGCTGTCGATGGCCTGCGCGCACTGAAATTCCTCGCCGTCTTCCGCTCCGTCGAACGCCGGAACGTTGTCCGGTCCGAGGAAATGCTTGCGAGGCTTCCAGCGGCCACGATAACGCCGCTGGTCCCAATACATGCCGTCCTTGAAGGTGAACGCATTGTCGAACGAGACTTCGACCTTGGCGTCCGGCGCGAAGAGATAGTGCTGATAAACGCCGGCCCGCTCCTCTTGCCGTGCGGTGGCGATCTTGTCGCGTATCTTGCGGGCAAGAATGAACTTGCAGCGCATCAGGGCCGCGATATGCAAGCCCCGCTTGTCGATCAGGTAACTGACGAGATCGCGCAACCAGCGCAGAAGCTCGCTCTGATGGATGTCCTGCTGCCGCGCCTGCTTGTCGAGCCACAGAACAAGAGCCTCGGGCGTCCAGCTGTCCAGGCCGACATCCAGAGCAAGCTGCTCTTCTTCGTCGGCGAAATGATAGCTGAGATGGTTTCCATCGAGGTCGATCTCGAAGCTGCGCGCCGTTTCGCGGATCGCGAACTCGGCCTCGCTCAGCTTTGGCGAGTGGTCGAGCAGCGACCACTCGTGAAATTCCATGAACACGTCGGTGTCCGCGAATTCGAGACTGCCCTGAATCTCCGACATGAGGCGCGGAACGGTAAATGCTTCCCCGCGTTCGGCGGGAGACAACTGGTCCTTCACTTCGAGGCGATATTTGGCGACCGCTTCGGCGAAGCCCTTGCGTTCCGCTTCGGGAAGCGTTTCGGCGATGGCCTTCTCGGTCTCGGCGTCGATCCGTCCGGTCACGGCGATCTCCGCCTTGCCGCCTTCCACCTCGCGAACGGCAACCCCCTCGCGCTTCTTCAGATCGGCGATTGCTTCCGGCGTGGCAGCGGCGACGTGCCTGAAGGTGGGCTTCGGCTTCTCGCGCGGGCCGAAGAGGCCGCTATCGGCATCGAGCGAGGATTGAGCAGGCTCGATATTGTCGAGCGCTTCGTCCTCCTCGAAACCCATCGCCACCAGCTTGTCGACGAGTCCGCGGGCCGCCTCGCCGAAGGAAGGCTCGGAAAGGAAGGCATAAGCCCGGTTCAATGCCTCCGCCTTGCGCCGCTTCGCATAGGGCATGCGCAGCACGCGGCCCAGCAGCTGCTCAACATCCGTCGCGCTCTGGATGCGCGAGACGGAACAGAAGGCATAGGCGAACGAGCAGTCCCAGCCTTCCTTCAGCGCCTCCACCGTGATGACATATTCGATAGGGCATTTCGGATCGAACAGGTCGATCCCGTCCAGTTCGCGCTGGTCGCCGGTCGCCACGGCGATCTTCTCCTCGGGTATCTGCTCGACCTCGATCAGGTGTTTCTTCAACACCTCGACCGTCACCTCCTGGTTCTTCGGCTGCGCCTGAAACAGGACGATGGGGCGGATGTAATCGGGGTCGTCGTCGGCAGTCTCTGCTAGCGAGGCCCGCGCGGCGACAGCGCCGTTGACGGCGTTCTGCCAGCTGTCATGCTCGGAAAGGATGATCGGGAGCTTGATCATCTCTTCGAGCTTCAGTTCCTGCGCGGTAATGCTGTGCAGGATGTTGGAATTGAAGCGCGGGGTCGCTGTGAACTCGATGATTGCGGACGGATTGACCCGCTGCTGCATATCGCGTGTCAGGCCGGTGACGGCGTTGTGCGCCTCGTCCACGATCATCAGCGGACGATGCATATGCATCAGGTTCGCGAAAGAGAACTTCACGCCACCGCCTTCTTTCTCTTCCAGCCCCCGCAGGTTCTTCGGTATCCCGGTGAAATGCGGCTCCATGTTCTCGTTATGCGCATAGACCTTGCGGCCTTCTGTGTTCGCGACGCGCAGGGTCTGGATCGTGCCGACCACGATGCAGCAATGATCGCGAATATCGTGCGGGCGGATGGTCGCGAAGTCGGCAATGTCGAAGACGCGCACGCGGCCCTCGAAAGCCTCGTCCAGCACCTGCCGGTAGGGGTGACGCGCATTCTTCAATGCTTCTGCGGTCTGCAGGCGGATGGTATTGGATGGAACGAGCCACAGGACCATCGGATAGTCCTTCTCCACCCACGCGTCGCGCGCGATGCCGATGGAGTGCGCACCGAGGATCGTCTTGCCGCCGCCTGTGGGGAGGCGAAGGCAGACATAAGGCACACTGGGAAGCGCTTCGAGCGGCTTGTAGTCGCCGCGATACCGGCCGAGCCGCTTCGCCTGTTCGGGCTCCGTGGTGATGGCTTCGTAAGCGTTCTTCGGTCCGGCAACGCGGGCCTCCTCCAGAAACCGCTGGAGAACGGAACATGTGTCGGCCTGATATGTCTTGAGCTTCATCAGAGCCCCCTCAGGCCCGCGCCTTGATGTCGTAAGGCGTCTGCTTGAACGTTATTTGCTCGCGATCGAGCGTCGCTGGCGTCAGGCGCGACTGTTCGCCATAGATGGTCAATGGATAATTCGGGTTGTCCTTCGCGAAATCCGGTTGCGCTTTTCCGATCTCGCCCCGGATCAGCGCAAGCGTCGCCCGCGTGAGCACATTGCCGCCGCCCGGTCGCTTGTCGCCGAGAATGCCGTTATAGAGAAGTGCATAGGCGCGCCCGTCGTGAATGCCGAGGAAGGGAGAACTTCCCTTGCCGTCCCAGGGGCAATCGGTCTCGCTGAACCAGACATGCGCGGCGAGCACCGGGAAGCGGATATCGGAACGGATATGCCCTTCCTCGTCGAAGACCGGCGGGCCCAGTCCGAAAAAGCGGAAACCGCCGCCGCCTTTCCACTCGACGGACTTCGAGATACCGCCTTGCTCGCCTTCGATCACCTTCTTGAGGCGCGGCGCGCAATGCGTGATGGAATGTTCGCCCATCTCTATGCCGATATAGCGGCGACCCATCTTGTGCGCGACAGCGGCTGTCGTACCAGAGCCAAGAAACGAATCTAGAACGATGTCTCCGGGCTTGGTGGCAATACAAAGAATTTTTTGAATAAGTCGTTCTGGCTTTGGTGTTCCGAAAGGAGGCCCGCCAAATGCTCGCTGCTCCAGCATCGCCATTTGCGTATGACCGGCATCCTCATGCCCCCACACGCTCCGAGGAATTACCGGCTTTGCGTCGGATAGGAACTGTTTAATCCTAGGTGATTTGGAGGCTCCCGTCTTTCCCCAGTAAAACAACCCTTCGGACAACATCGCTTGGGTTCTTTCTTTAGAGTACCGCCACGTCAGATTGTCGGGGGGGAGAATTACGTCCCCAGTGTTTGGATTCGTGATCTCGTAGTAGAGATTTGGCCGCTCTTTTCTGTTCTTGTTTCCGGTGAACGTGATGCTGTTCCACGGTCCACGCGGATCGTCATCTGGATTGGTATAGTGCTTGTTGTGACGTTCCTCCCTCGGCAACTTGTTCAATCGAGCAGAGTGAATATTGCGTGCGAAGACATGTATGTAATCATGATCGTTGCTGAAGAACGTTGCATCATTTGCAGGTGAAATCTTGCGATTCCAGATAACCCCTTGGACAAAGTTCTGGCGACCGAAAACTTCATCCATGATAACTTTGAGATAGTGTCCTTCCCGGTCTTCTATGCTTACCCAGATTGATCCGTCATCGGACAGAAGATCGCGCAGAAGCTCCAGTCGCGGCCACATCATGGCGAGCCACTGCGTATGCTCCAGATTGTCGTCGTAATGTTCGAAGGCGGAGCGCGTATTGTAGGGCGGGTCGATATAGATGCATTTCACGCGCCCGGCATAGAAGGGCAGCAGGGCCTTCAACGCTTCCAGATTGTCGCCCTGGATCAGCATGTTGCCCGCATTCGCATCGCCGGCCGAAAGCGCCGGGACTTCTTCGAGCAGCCGGTAGGGCACTTTCTGCGCCGTGCGGATGTCTTCGTCGCGGGTTAGCCAGTTCAGGATGGGCATTGAGTGTTCTTGTCCGGTCTCGAATCGTCGGGTCAGTTTCCGATCATTGGCCATATCGGGCCGGAGAACCACCCCGGATGCGCGGATTGGCACCCAGTGATCTACGATACCTCCTCCG
This sequence comes from Parvibaculum sp., assembly GCA_017642695.1. GTDB lineage: Bacteria > Pseudomonadota > Alphaproteobacteria > Parvibaculales > Parvibaculaceae > Parvibaculum. Next base: position 447,422 of record JAEPQD010000001.1, read on the forward strand.
AACGCTCCACCATCTCCTGTAATCCCGGTCCACCGACACCTGCCGCGCCGGCGCGTGGTGGGAATGTGAAGCGGTGAAAGCTATATCGCGCGGTAACACCAGGGAAAGCCGGTGATCATCTGGCATGCGGCACATGGCGCACCGCCCATGGATCCCCGCTCGCGCCGGGATGACATCCGGTGGAGGGCGGGCCCTGACGATGAGGGAGGCCCGCCTGCCCTGGTCTCCCCCGCCTTGCCGCGCCCGGAGCGGCCCGACATAATGCCCGCCAAAGAGAAGAACGCGCCGGGAACCGGCCGAACGCCCCGAGCCACACGCATCAAGCCCCAGACCACATGCCTGCAGGGAGGCCCCCATGTCCGATGAACTGATCCCCGTTCCCGACGAATGGAAGAAGCGCGCCCTGCTCGACGACGCGAAATACCGCGAGATGTACGAGGCGAGCGTGAACGACCCGGAGGGCTTCTGGCGCGAGGAGGGCAAGCGCATCGACTGGATGACGCCCTACACGAAGGTGAAGAACACGAGCTTCGACCCGCATAACGTCTCGATCAAATGGTTCGAGGACGGGACGCTCAACGCCAGCGTCAACTGCATCGACCGGCACCTGCCGAAGCGGGCGAAGCAGACCGCGATCATCTTCGAGGGCGACGATCCTTCCGTCGACAAGAAGATCAGCTACCAGGAACTGCATGACGAGGTCTGCCGCTTCGCGAACGTGCTGAAGGCGCAGGGTGTGAAGAAGGGCGACCGGGTGACGATCTACATGCCGATGATCCCGGAGGCGGCCTATGCCATGCTCGCCTGCGCGCGGATCGGCGCGGTGCATTCGGTCGTCTTCGGCGGCTTCTCGCCGGACAGCCTCGCCGGCCGCATCGTCGATTGCTCATCGAACTGCGTCATCACCGCCGACGAGGGCGTGCGCGGCGGACGGAAGATCCCGCTGAAGGCGAACACCGACGAGGCGCTGAAGAAGTGCCCCGGCGTCAAATCCGTCATCGTGGTGAAGCACACCGGCGGCAATGTCGGCATGGAGAAGGGCCGCGACGTCTGGTACGCAGAGGAAGCGGCGAAGGTGAAGCCGGAATGCGCGCCGGAGGAAATGGGCGCGGAAGACCCGCTCTTCATTCTCTATACGAGCGGCTCCACCGGCAAGCCCAAGGGCGTGCTGCACACGACCGGCGGCTACATGGTCTATGCGTCGATGACGCACAAGTACGTCTTCGATTACCAGGACGGCGACATCTACTGGTGCACGGCGGATGTCGGCTGGGTGACGGGCCACAGCTACATCGTCTACGGGCCGCTCGCGAACGGCGCGACGACGCTGATGTTCGAGGGCGTGCCGAACTATCCCGACGCCTCGCGCTGCTGGCAGGTGATCGACAAGCATGAGGTGAACATCTTCTACACCGCGCCGACCGCCCTTCGTGCATTGATGCGCGAGGGCGAGGGGCCGGTGAAGAAGACGAGCCGCAAGTCGCTGCGGCTCCTCGGCTCCGTCGGCGAGCCGATCAACCCCGAGGCCTGGCTCTGGTATCACCGCGTGGTGGGCGACGGGCGCTGCCCGATCGTCGACACATGGTGGCAGACGGAGACGGGCGGCATATTGATCACGCCGCTGCCGGGCGCGACGGCGCTCAAACCCGGTTCGGCGACGAGGCCCTTCTTCGGCGTGCAGCCGGTGGTGGTCGACACGGAAGGCAAGGTGCTCGAAGGGGCCACGACCGGCAATCTCTGCATCGACGATTCATGGCCGGGGCAGATGCGCACCGTCTATGGCGATCACCAGCGCTTCGTCGAGACCTATTTCATCCAGTATCCGGGCCGCTACTTCACCGGCGACGGCTGCCGCCGCGACGAGGACGGCTATTACTGGATCACCGGCCGCGTGGACGACGTGCTGAACGTGTCGGGACACCGCATGGGGACGGCGGAAGTCGAAAGCGCACTCGTCGCGCATGCCAAGGTCGCGGAAGCGGCCGTCGTCGGCTATCCGCACGACATCAAGGGCCAGGGCATCTATGCCTATGTGACGCTGAACGCGGGCGAGGAACCGTCGGAAGAGCTGCGCAAGGAACTGGTGCAGTGGGTCCGGAAGGAAATCGGCCCCATCGCCTCGCCGGACCTGATCCAGTTCGCGCCGGGCCTGCCGAAGACGCGCTCCGGCAAGATCATGCGGCGCATCCTGCGCAAGATCGCGGAGGACGATTTCTCCAATCTCGGCGACACCTCGACGCTGGCGGACCCCGGCGTCGTCACCGACCTCGTCGACAACCGGCAGAACCGCGCAGCGGGATAAACCTTCCGCATCGCGACGAAACGAGGGCCGCTCGATTGAGCGGCCCTTTTTCGTGAGTCAGCTCAACCAATCCGGCTTTAGTTCCGGCGGACCGGTCCATCCCCAATCGCGCAAGACCTCGATCATGGCATCGCGGTCGTAAGCGTCGCCGCCGATATTCGACGAGTAGCCATACCCGTCGGCGACAGCAAGTTTCGCGAACGGCTTGATGACATCATGATCGCGCGCGACGAGCATGCCGCGCGACGCACCGAAATCCGTCACCAGCGCATCCACCGTGAGATGCGTGCCGTCCGAGAAGACGATGCCGGGAGAAAGTTCAACACGCACACCGAGATCGCCGGCCACCATCTTCCAGAATTGCTCGGCAGGCCTGTTCATCCTCTTCCTCCGCGAAGCATCCGCCCCTTTTTACACGTTTCGCTTTTCCCCTTGCACCCGCCATTCGTCGTGCCTAACTGACTGTCTTCGCTATTCGGGTCAGGGAGGGCAATCATGGCGGATTGGCAGATAGGCGACGTGACAATCACGCGCGTGGTGGAGTTCGAGGCGGCGCTGCCGGGCGGCGGCGAGGGCTCGATGGTGGAGAAGGCCTTTCCCGACGCCGTGAAGGAGATCGGCTGGTTGAGGCCGCATTTCGCGACCGACGAGGGTCACATCCGCGTCGCGATCCAGGCGTTGCTGATCGAGACGCCGACGAAACGCATCGTGGTCGACACCTGCGTCGGCAACGACAAGCCGCGCGGCAATCCCTTCTTCAACAAGCTGCAGACGGATTTCCTGAAGGACATGGAAAAGGCCGGCTGGCCGCGCGAGAGCGTCGACACGGTGCTCTGCACGCATCTTCATGTCGATCATGTCGGCTGGAACACGATGCTGGTCGACGGCAAATGGGTGCCGACCTTTCCGAAGGCGCGTTATCTCATCGGCAAGCGCGAATGGGACTTCTGGTCGGCGGAAGACGACGAGGACAATGCGCCGGTCCTCGCCGACAGCGTGCAGCCGATTTTCGATGCGGGCCTCGCCGATCTCGTCGGCGACGATCATGTGGTCTGCGAGGAAGTGCGGCTCCGCCCGACGCCGGGCCACACGCCCGGCCATGTCAGCATCGTCATTTCGTCGAAGGGCGAGACCGCCGTCATCACCGGCGACCTGATGCACCACCCCTGCCAGATGGCGAAGACGGACTGGCGCAGCGGCTTCGACACCGATGGCGACATGGCGGAGAAGACGCGTCATGCCTTTCTGGCCGAAATGGCGGAGAAGGACACGCTCGTCATCGGCACGCATTTCGCGACGCCGTCGGCAGGCCATGTGAAGCGCGACGGCGAAGGCTACCGGCTGGAGGTCTGAGCGCGGCGATACCGTCCGTCCCTGATCCGGCGCGCATGCTCGTAGACACGCCGGTCGTGACGCGTGCACCGCAGAAGCATCTCGCGGGCAGCGCCGCCCGCCCGCGTATCGTCGTCGGCGACGGCCTGCTCCCGGTGCCGCGCCGGCGTCCGGTTCTGCCGCGGCGTCTCGAGGGCGGGAACACCCACCGTCTCGCATAGCGTCGCGAAATCACGGTCGAAGGTTTCGGTCAGACCGACGAAGCTCATCCGGTCCAGCATGCGGCAGGCGCGCTCGACCAATTCATTCCACTCGTCTTCCGACCGGGGCTCTTCGTCCAGTCCGCCGCCGAGCATGCGCGTCATCAGATTGTCGACCCGGGCCCGGTGCAGCGGGTGGTCGTATTGAAGGAATTCGGAGAACTTCAGGGAAGCGGGCTCGATCGGATATTCCCACCCACCCTTCCACGCCCGCGAAAACCGGAAGAGGGATTCGAGGCGGGACGCCGGGTCGCGCAGGAAGGTGAAGACGAAATCGCGCTTCGGATCGGCAAGCTGCCTGTAGGTCCTGGCGGTAAAATGCCCGGTGACGAACCGGGCCCGCTTCGCCTTGCGCAGAAGCTTGCGCCGCTTGTCATGTTCATGGTCGTGGATGAGAACCCATCCGCCGCGGCCGATCCTCTTGCTGCTTCTCTTCTTGAGGTCCAGCCCGGAGATGAGCGACCGCGCGACGGACGTCCCCGCCGTTTTCGGCAGGTGCAGAAAGAATATCCGGTCTTGCGGGGTGCCGTTCATGCGCGGAGTCCACCGACAATGAGGGATGAATGGATCATCTGCGCAGCGGTCTGCGCGAGCACCCTGAATGGAACTGTTGTTTTTCCAGATTACCGGCGGGTACCGCTCTTTTCAAGAATTCCGGCATTTATCAACTTTCACCGGCAGATTCCCCAGCGCGCCATCTCGAAATGGAAGTGGTTCGCGTGGAGATCGTTGTAATCCGGGCCGAGAACGGTGGAGAAAAGGCCGCAGGCGCCTTCATGCACGGCGGCGAGAAAGCGGCCCTCCGGCGTGTCGCCGTCCCAGTCGTCGAGCACGGTGATGCGGCGTCCGTCGGCGAGATCGAAGCCCGAAATGTCGATCGCATCGCCGCGCGCATGACCGCTGCGGCGGCCGCCCTTCTCGTTGTTCACGTTCCGGCAGGCGTAAGTCCCGTAATGGCGGACCCGGGCGACCTCGGAGCCGAGATGTTCCGCCGCCGCCGGCGCGACGACGTGGCGTTCCCACATCAGGAGCGCGGCGGTCGCCGGGCAGGTGAGCTGGATGCCGCCGCCATAGGAAATCCGCGACTGTTCGAGGGTGAGACCCTGCGGCATGCCGCAGCCTTCGCTGTCCGACGCGATGCTGTCGCGGCGGTATTTCGTACCGGACGCGCGCACGACCGAAACGCAGATATCGTATTCGTCCGCGAGGCCCCTGAGCTTCAGTCCCGTGACGATGTTGGGTTCGTCGCGGATGTCCGGCGGCACGAAGGGATTGTAGGCGTCCGGAAACCAGACGACCGCGAACCAGACCGCGAAGCCAAGCCCGCCAAAGAAGAGAACGAAACGGAAGACGATGCCGGCAATCACAAGCGCGCGGCGGAGACGGGGCGAAAACCTCTCGAGCAAACTCACTCCTCTACCGGTGCCCCCTCGACGCCCGGCCGACGTCATTCAGAAATCGCTGACGATGCCCTTCACTTCCCAGTCGCCGTAGCGCGTGGGCTCGGCACCGCCGCGTCCGTTGATCTCCTTCGGGCGCTGCGGCGCGGCATCGGCTTCGCGGCGGCGCGCCTCGGCTTCCGCCAGCGCGCGTCGGGCGGCAGGCGAAAGAGGCTTTCGCGCGCCCTTTTCCGCCGGATTTTCCTCATCCGCCATGAAAATTCGCCTTTCTTGAACCCGCCACAATCAGGATACATATAAAGCGGGCAACGGCGCGCTTCCACCCCGGAAGCGGCGACAAGACGGAGAGGTTGAAGACAGGGCCAATGAACACACTGAAAACCGGCATGCTGCTCGCGGCCATGACGGCGCTTTTCATGGGACTTGGCTTTCTGATCGGCGGACCGAAAGGCGCGATGATCGCCTTCTTCGTTGCCGCGGCCATGAACCTCTTCGCCTACTGGAACTCCGACAAGATGGTGCTGCGCATGTACAAGGCGCGGCAGGTCGACGAGACGACGGCACCGAACTATGTCGGCATCGTGCGGGAACTCTCGGCGCGCGCGGGCATCCCGACGCCGAAGATCTACATCATCGACAACCCGCAGCCGAATGCCTTCGCGACCGGCCGCGACCCGGAACACGCCGCCGTCGCCGCGACCAGCGGGCTGATCGGCATGCTCACGCCGGAAGAACTCGCCGGCGTGATGGCGCACGAACTCGCGCATATCAGGAACCGCGACACGCTGACCATGACGGTAACGGCGACGATCGCGGGCGCGATCTCGATGCTTGCGAACTTCGCGCTCTTCTTCGGCGGCAACCGCAATGCGGGCGGCTTTATCGGTACGCTCGCGCTGGCAATCCTCGCGCCGATGGCGGCCGCACTGGTGCAGATGGCGATCAGCCGTACGCGCGAATATTCGGCGGATGCGGGCGGCGCGGAAATTTCCGGCAATCCGCTCTGGCTCGCCTCGGCGCTCGAACGGATCGACAAGGCCGCACGGCGCGCGCCGAACGAGGAAGCCGAAGCCAACCCCGCCACCGCGCACATGTTCATCATCAATCCGCTGAACGGGCGCGGCCGCGACAGCCTTTTCTCGACACATCCGGCGACCGCCAACCGCGTTTCCGCGCTGCGCGAGATGGCGCAGGCCATGGCCCAGGCGGCGGGCCGCCGCCGGAACTGATCCGGCCCCCCCTTCCCGGCGGGCGGCGGCTGTGCTCTAAACCGCCCCCATGAACAAGACGACAAGCGAACCGGGCCTCGCGGCGCGCGAGGGCGCGGCGGCCATTCTCACCGCCGTGCTGAAGGAGCGTCGCGCCATGGACGATGCCTTTGCCGACGAGGCGTCGGCGGGAACGCTCGCCCGTGCGGAACCGCGCGACCGCGCCTTTGCCCGCGCCATCGCCGCCACCGCGATCCGCCGCCTCGGCACGGTCGACCGCGTTCTGTCGCAGCTTATCGACAAGGAACTGCCGAAGCGCGCGGGCGCGACCGCGAACATCCTGCGCGCGGGCGTGACCGAAATCCTGTTCCTGCGCGTGGCGCATCACGCCGCCGTCTCGATGAACGTCGAAGCGGCATCGCGCGATGCCACCGCCCGGCACTACAAGGCGCTGGTGAACGCCGTCCTGCGCCGCACCACGCGCGAGGGCGATGCGATACTTGATAATCTGGATACGGAGCGTCTCGACACCCCGGACTGGCTCTGGGAGAGCTGGACCGCGGCCTATGGCGAGGAGACGGCGCGGGCGATCATCCGCACGCATTACGAAGACCCGCCGCTCGACCTTTCGGTGAAGACGGAGAGCGATCTCTCCCTCTGGGCGGAGAGGCTCGGCGCGACGATCCTGCCGACGGGCACACTGCGCCTTGAGGATGCGGGACGCATCGAGGACCTGCCCGGCTTCACGGAAGGCGCATGGTGGGTGCAGGACGCGGCGGCGGCGCTGCCGGTGAAACTTCTGGGCGATGTCGCGGGCCGGGACGTGCTCGATCTCTGCGCGGCGCCCGGCGGCAAGACGGCGGCCCTCGCCGCGAGCGGCGGACACGTCACCGCACTCGACCGCTCGAAGCCGCGTCTCGAACGCCTTACCGAAAATCTTTCGCGGCTTGGCCTTGCCGCTGAAACCGTGACGGCAGATGCGGGCAGCTACGATCCCGGCCGTCAGTGGGACCGGGTCCTGCTCGACGCGCCCTGCACCGCGACGGGAACCGCGCGGCGGCACCCGGACGTGCTCCGTCTGAAATCCCCCGCCGACCGCGACAAGCTCGCCGCGCTGCAGGCAAGGCTCCTCACCCGCGCCGCCGAACTCACAGCGCCCGGCGGCACGCTCGTCTATTGCACCTGTTCGCTGGAACCCGAAGAGGGCGTGCGCCAGATCGGCCGCTTTCTCGAGGCGAACGGCGCGTTCCGGCGCCGCCCCGTGACGAGCGAGGAAGTGGGCGGGCTCGCCGAAATCCTGACGGACGAGGGCGACATCAGAAGCCTGCCCTGTCACATGGGTGTCGAGGGCGGCATGGATGGTTTCTACGCGGCACGGCTCGAGCGCGCCTGACACGCCGCCCGTCCGTGCTATTCAATTGACGAACGGGGGCCCCGAAGGCAGGCTGGCGCCCGAATTTTCCGGAAGACGCTCTTGCCCGAAACCACACCCGAGAAAACCGAAACGCCCGCAAGCTGCATGATCTGCGGCGGCACCTCCTTCGTGCCGCTCGGCGCGCACAAGGGCCACAACATGTTTCGCTGCACGGAGTGCGGCTTCGGCTTCGTCCATCCGATGCCGACGATGTCCGACGTCGCTGCGATCTACGACAATTACGGGCCGAGCATCAGCTATACGAAGAAGGCAAAGAAGAAGGTCGCAAGATCGCGCAAGCGCCTGAAGCGCTACATGCACCTTGCGAACGGCAAACGCTTCATCGATCTCGGCTGCAACATCGGCACGACGGTGGAAGCTGCCCGCGAACTCGGCTTCGACGCGCATGGCATCGACATCGACCCGGAAAGCGTCGGCGGTGCCAAACGGATTTTCCCGGGCGGCAAGTATCACGCCGGGCCCATCGAAAGCCTGCCGCTCGAATGGGGCCAGTTCGATTTCGCCTTCTCGACCGAAGTGATCGAACACATCCCCGATCCGCATGCCTATTTCGAGGCGCTGACGCCGCGCCTCGCGCCCGGCGCGCTGCTCTATCTCACGACGCCCGATGCCGGCCACTGGCGCGTCCCGGCGAATTTTCCGGACTGGGACCAGGTCTTCCCGCCGCATCACATCCTTTATTTCACGAAGGATTCGATGACGCGCTTTCTCGATTGTCACGGCTTCGACGTGATCCGGTTCGTCTGGAGCCTGAAGCCCGCGCTGAAGGTGCTGGCGCGCAAACGCTGACGCTCAACCGGCATCGAGAAGCGGTGCCCGTTCTTCCGGCACGAAAAGATAGTCGGCAAGCCCCTCGAAACCCCGCACGGAATGAAGGCGGTAGCCCTCGCGCTCAAAGGTCTTGAAGACGCGGTAGCCGAGCGGCTCGAAGACCGAGAAGATTTCCTCCGGCGTCGACCCCGACTGCGCGAGCTGCTTCGGCGACACCTCGATCATGACCGAGGGCCTGAGACGCGCGATGGTCTCGCGCGCGCCGCGCAGGAAATGCGGCTCCCAGCCTTCGATATCGGCCTTGATGAAATCGAGCCGCGTCATGTTCCTCTCATGAGCGAAGAGGTCGAGCGTCGTGAGCCGGATTTCCTGCGAGACGACATCCCGGCCGCTGAGTTCCGCGCCGATATGGGCAAGGCCGAAGCCGAGCGTCCCGCGCTTCTTGAGCGGCACGTTGAGCACCTCCGAACCCGGCACGTCGGAAAGCCCGGCGGCCACGATCTCGACATTGCGCAGGGAACGAAGCCGGACCACCGGCCGCAGGATCGACAGTGCATAGCCGCCCGGCTCGAAGGCATGGACCCGTCCCCGCGGCACCATCCGCGAAAAGAGCTTGGCGAACTGGCCCGAATGCGCGCCGACATCGACGATGACGCCGTCTTCCGGGACCAGCGGCGCGATCCGTTCCGCGAACTCCCGGTGATACTGGTAGAACAGCGCCTTGAAGAGATGGGCACCCCAGGTGAGGCGCTGACGGAAGCTGAGCACCGGCGCCCCGGCGGATGACGAAGAAGACATGGATATCCCCGAACGGACAGGACGGGGCCGGGCCCGCTCAATCTTGCACCCCGCGAATCTAGCTGTTAATCACTGATTGCAGAAGCCCGGAATGCAAAATGCAGTAGGCTGCGGCATCACCCACCACAAGAGCTTCGCATCATGAGCGGCATCAAGATCGCCCCGTCCATTCTGGCCTCGGACTTCGCCCGGCTGGGCGAGGAAGTCCGCGCCATCACGGAAGCGGGTGCGGACTACATCCATGTCGACGTGATGGACGGCCACTTCGTGCCGAACATCACCATCGGGCCGGACATCGTGAAAGCGATCAAGCCTTACTCGGACAGGATCTTCGACGTTCATCTGATGATCTCGCCGGTCGACCTCTATATCGAGGCCTTCGCGAAGGCGGGCGCGGACATCATCACCTTCCACCCGGAAGCAGGGCCGCACCCCCACCGCACCGTCCAGGCGATCAGGCAGGCGGGCTGCAAGGCCGGTCTCTCGCTCAACCCGGCAACGCCGCTCGAAACGCTCTGGCCATTGCTTGGCGACATCGACCTCGTGCTCGTCATGTCGGTGAACCCCGGCTTCGGCGGACAGAGCTTCATCGAAAGCCAGCTCGCCCGCATCGAGACGATCCGTAAACGGATCGATGCGGAAGGCGTGAACGTCGAGCTCGAAGTCGATGGCGGTATCAATTTCGAGACCGCGCCGCGCGCCATCGCCGCGGGCGCGACGGTGCTCGTTGCGGGCACGGCGACATTCAAGGGCGGACCGTCCGCCTATGCACAGAACATCGCGGCACTGCGCGGCGCCTGAGAAGGGACGCGCGTCAACGGAGAGGCCGCCGGCATGACCGTAGCGCGAACGAAATCCGGACGGAATGGCGGCGCCGCAGGACGCATGGCCGCGCCGTCGGGAAACCGCGCCATCGATCTTGCCGGCGCGGCGCTGGTGCGCATGCGCGATGCAGGCCTCGCCCGCGCCTTCGACACATGGGCCTATGGGCAGACGCTGCGCGGTCCGATGCCGGACCACATGGTGCTCTATCCGCCGGAACTGCGGCCAGGCCGCGCAAGCGCGGCAGACGCGCTCTTTCAGGGGCGGTGGTTCCTGCCCGGCGGACAGGTGCGCGCACCGGGCGGCTCCTCGCCCTTCGCCGCCGATCCGCCGAGCGAGACCTGGGCGGAGGAGCTGCACGGCTTCTCGTGGCTGCGCCATTTCACGGCGGCGCATGCCGCGAACAACGGCGACACCGCGCAGCGCTACGCACAGAAACTCGTCGCCGACTGGATCGAGACGGAAGGAAACTGGCACGACATTGCCTGGCGGCCGCAGGTAATCGGGCGGCGCCTCACTTCATGGGTCGCGAATGGCGCGCTCATCATCGACGGCACCGAACTCGTTTACCGCTCGATGCTGCTCCGCAACATGGCGCGGCAGGCGCGGCACCTCGCCCGCGTCGCGTCAATCGCCCCGGCGGGCGAGCCGCGCATCACGGCAGCAATGGGCCTCGCCTTTTCCGGTCTCTGTCTCTCCGAGGGCCACAAGCGGTTGAAGAAAGGCCTGATACTTCTCTGCCGCGAACTCGACCGGCAGATTCTTGCCGATGGCGGCCATGTCAGCCGCAATCCGTCTGCGCAATTGTCGATCCTGCTCGACCTGATCTCGCTCCGCGATGCGCTCACCGCGCGCCGCATCGAGGTGCCGAAACCGGTGCGCGACGCCATCGACCGGATGACACCGATGCTGCGCTTCTTCCGCCACGGCGACGGGCGTCTGGCGCTCTTCAACGGCTCGACCGAGGGCCCGGAAGGCGCGATCGACGCCGCCCTCGACCGCGACGACGCCAAGGGGCGGCCTTTCGGCTTCGCGCCGCATTCGGGTTATCAGCGCCTCGCGGCGGGGCCCGCGAGCCTCGTCGTCGATACCGGCCGCCCGCCGCCCGGCCCCTTCAGCCACGAGGCGCATGCCGGCTGTCTCGCCTTCGAGATGAGCACGGGCCGCTCCCGCATGATCGTGAATTGCGGCGCGACGAAAGTACTCGGTCCCGACTGGGAGGCGGCAAGCCGTGCCACGGCGGCGCATTCAACGCTCGTTCTGGCCGACACATCGTCCGCGCGCATGCTGAAAGGCAGGCTATCGCGGCTTCTCCTCGGTGCGCGCGTGATGGAAGGGCCGGTCGAGGTCGACAGCCGCCGTAATGAGAACGAGGCGGGTGTCTGGCTCGAAACCGCGCATGACGGATATGCGGGACTTTTCGGGCTGATCCATCGCCGCCGGTTTTTCCTGTCGGCGACGGGCGAGGACCTGCGCGGCGAAGACGCGCTGGAGACGGCGCCGCAGCCGCGTCGCCCGAAACCCTGGCAACGCCGCTACTGGGTAAAGCCGCCCGAGGACCCCGAGTTCACGATCCGCTTCCACATTCACCCTGACGCGCGCATCTCGCTCGCCCATGACCGCATGAACGTGCTGGTGCTGCTGCCGAATGGCGATGGCTGGCAGTTCCGCGCCCGCTCGGGCGGCGGCGAATGTGAAATCGCCATCGAGGAAAGCGTCTATCTCGGCTCCGGCGACACGACGCGGCGCGCCGAACAGATCGTTGTGGCGGGCCGCGTCTTCCGCGGCGAGGCGCGCGTCAACTGGGCATGGCGCAGGCTCTCGACGCGCAACGCCGGCCACCCGAAACGCGAGGACGCGGAAGTGCCGGAACTGCCAGACCTTGACCTCGGCCTGCCGGAAGAGCGCTAGTCCTTCTTTTTAGGCTCAAGCACCATCTGGCTCTGCGTGACGACGGCACAAAGCCGCCCGTCGTCCCGCGTGATCTTCGTCTGCCAGACCATCAGCCGCCCGCCCTTGTGAAAGGGTTCGCAAGTGGCCGTCGCCGTGTCGCCGACGGGCACGGGCGCGAGGAAATTGGTCTTGCTCTCGACCGTCGTCGTGGTCGCGCCATCCTTCAGGTTCAGCACCGTCGCGACCGCGCCGACCGTATCCGCGAAGGACATGATCGCCCCGCCATGCAGGATGTCCGGCACGGTGCAGAGCTCCTTGCGGACCTCGAGCGTCGCCACCACGCGGTCGGGCGTCGCCTCCCTGATCTCGATCCCCAGCAGATTGGCGAAGGGAAGGTAGGAGATGTCGAGGGGCTGGCTCATGAGCTGGGATTCCTGCAATTTCCGGGGTGTTCTGCGGCAAGAATAGCTCCCTCCGTCCGGCATTTCGATTACCCGCGGGGTAAGGACGAGACGCCACCTTGGCCCCCTGCCCGTTTCATGCTATCGCCCCGGCCATCCCTCCCCGCCTGCCGGAGCCCCGACCCATGCCGACCGCAAAGCCGAACCCCGAAGCCGCCGACATCCAGCGCGTGCGCCGCGCGCTCCTTTCCGTCTCCGACAAGACGGGCCTCGCCGATTTCGCCCGGGCGCTGCACGAGGCGGGCGTGGAGCTCGTTTCGACCGGCGGCACTGCGAAAGCGATCAAGGATGCGGCGCTGCCGGTGAAGGACGTCTCGGACCTGACGGGCTTCCCGGAAATGATGGATGGCCGGGTGAAGACGCTCCACCCGAAGGTGCATGGCGGGCTCCTCGCGGTGCGGGACGACGAAGGCCACGCCGCCTCGATGAAGGAACACGGCATCGGCGCCATCGACCTTCTGGTCGTCAATCTCTACCCCTTCGAGGAAACGGTCGCGAAGGGCGCGGGCTATGACGATTGCGTGGAAAACATCGACATCGGCGGCCCGGCCATGATCCGCGGCGCGGCGAAGAACCATGCCTATGTGGCCGTGGTCGTGGACGCGTCGGACTACGGCGCGGTGCTCGACGAACTGAAGGCCAGGGGTGGTACCTCGCTCGCACTCCGCACGAAACTCGCGCAGAAGGCCTATGCACGGACCGCCGCCTATGATGCGGCGATCTCGAACTGGATGGCGGCGGCGATCGGAGAAGCGGCGCCGGACTACCGCGCCTTCGGCGGCAGCCTGAAGCAGACGCTGCGCTACGGCGAGAACCCGCACCAGATCGCGAGCTTCTACGTGACCGGCGAGAACCGCCCCGGCGTCTCGAACGCCGAACAGCTCCAGGGCAAGGAGCTCTCCTACAACAATATCAACGATACGGACGCCGCCTTCGAACTCGCCGCCGAATTCGATCCGAAGCTCGCGCCCGCCATCGCCATCATCAAGCACGCGAACCCCTGCGGCGTCGCGACGGGCGAAACGCTCGCCGACGCCTACCGGAAGGCGCTTGCCTGCGACCCCGTCTCGGCCTTTGGCGGCATCATCGCCGCGAACCGGATGCTCGACGGCGAAACGGCGGAAGAGATCGCGCGCATCTTCACCGAAGTGATCATCGCGCCGGACGCCGACGAGGACGCGCGCCGCATCATCGGCCAGAAGAAGAACCTCCGCCTGCTGATCACCCATGGACTCCCGGATGCGGGCGCGCCGGGTCTCAATTTCAAGGCGGTCGCGGGCGGCATGCTGGTGCAGTCGCGCGACAATGGCCGCGTCGACGCACTCGACCTCAAGGTCGTGACGAAGCGCGCGCCGAGCGCACAGGAAATGGCGGATCTCAAATTCGCCTTCCGCGTCTGCAAGCATGTGAAGTCGAACGCGATCATCTATGTGAAGAACGGCGCCACCGTCGGCATCGGCGCGGGCCAGATGAGCCGCGTGGATTCGGCGCGCATCGCCGCGCGCAAGGCGCAGGATGCGGCGGACGCCGCCGGCGAAAAGACGCCTGCCACCATCGGCTCCGTCGTGGCGTCAGATGCCTTCTTCCCGTTCGCGGATGGACTTCTCTCGGCGGCCGAAGCGGGCGCGACGGCGGTGATCCAGCCGGGCGGCTCCATGCGCGACGACGAGGTGATCGCCGCGGCCGACGAAAAGGGCCTCGCCATGGTGATGACGGGGATGCGTCACTTCCGGCACTGAAGCCCGGTATCAGATCTTCGTGATCTCGACCGCGACGCGCCCGTGCAGCGCCGTGAAGGCGATGTAGCGGTATTCGACGCCATGTTCGGCGACGAATTCCTTCCAGGCGCGGAACTCGTGGCGCTGCCAGTTCGGGTAATTGAAATATTCGTCGAACTTGATGATCGTGCCGACGCGGAGCCTGTCCTTCATCAGCGCCAGCACGTCGCGCGTCGAGGAATAGATGTCGCAATCCATGTGCAGGAAGCCGACCGGGTCGTCGTGGCGCGCTTTCCACTCCGGGATCGTGTCGCTGAACCAGCCTTTGTGAAGCTCGACATTCCCCGGCACCTTCGGGAGCGAACCGCCTCGGTCGAAGGTCCCCGCCGCTTCCGTGTGCCCGGCCCAGTCTTCCGGCAGGCCTTCGAAACTGTCGAAGCCGTGCACAGTGCCCTTGCAGACCGACGCGATCTCCGCGATCGAACCGCCATCGGCGACGCCGAATTCGAGCACTGCGCCGGCCGGCGCCTTGCGCACGCAATATTTCAGCATCTTCGTTGCATCTTCGAAGATGACCGCCTCCGCCATGTGCTCCTCGGCATAATCCGCCGATTGCGAGCGTGCGCGCATCTGCAGTTCATAGAGAAGGTTGCGCGCGAAATACTTGTAGTAGAAGCGGCGGACGAGCCGTTCGGAAAAGGATTTCTTGGCCATGAACGCATGCCCCTGATTGCGCGGCGGTGTGGAACCTGGTTGATAAACGGGCCGGTCCGAAAGCGCAACGGCGCTAGTGAACCACGGCCGACGCTCGTTCTTCCTTCACGAAGAGAAGCCCGATCAGCCCCGTCAAGATGAGCGGCACGGTGATCATCAGGCCGAAACGCTGGTTCTGCGTCACCTCCGTCACGATACCGATGAGGAGCGGCGCGATCCAGGCCGTCGCCTTGCCGACCAGTGCGAACAGGCCGAAGAACTCCGTCATCATTTCCTTCGGCGAGATGCGCGCCATCATCGTGCGGCTCGACGCGATGACGGGACCGACCGTCATGCCGAACAGGCCGACGGTAAGCAGGAAGAGTTGCTGCGGCAGCGTCGTGAAGGCGGCGGCGTCCGCCGCGACCGGCACCTCGATCACGTAGAAGATCATGTCGCGGTCGAAGGAGAGCAGCACGATGAAGGTCGCGAGCACCCCGACAAGCGACCAGACAAGCGTGCGCTTCGAGCCGAGTTTCAAATCCGCCCAGCCGCCAACGAAAGCGCCGAAGGCCGCGAACAGCGTCACCCAGATGCCGTAGACCGCCATCTCCATCGCGCCCCAACCGAAAATGGAAGCCGCAAGAATGCCGCCGAAGACGAAGATCGCCGTCATGCCGTCATAGAACAGCATGCGCGAGACGAGATAGACCGCGATGTTGCGGAAATGCCCGGCGGCGCGGATCGTCGCGACGAGACGGATCAGGCCCTGGCGGGCGGCTTCCCGCCGTCCGAGCCCCTTCGCCTTCTGGTCCGGCACGAGCAGCAGAAGCGGCAGCATGAAGACGACGAACCAGAGTCCGGAAATGGGTCCGACGATACGGTCCGTTTCGTAAGCCTCCTTGGAGAGGCCGAACAGCGGCTCGTCGGGAATGAAGGAGGCGCTGACCTCGCCGGGAAGCTGCAGCAGGAGCAGCACGAGAATGAGCGCGACGATGGCCGCAAGCTGGCCGACGCCGATGCCGATGCCCGACAACAGACCGATCCGCCGGTCGGACGCGATGGTCGGCAGCATTGCGTTCGCGAAGATGATCGTGAACTCCATGCCGACGGCGGCGACGACGAGCGCGATGGCGACGGGAAGGAGCGGCTGTCCCGGTACCGCGAACCAGAGCGAGAAACAGCCCGCCGCACAGAGCAGCGTCGTGAAGACGATCCAGGGCTTGCGTGGTCCCGCCGCATCGGCCATCGCCCCGAGCAGCGGACTGAACAGCGCGATGGTGATGCCGGCCGTCGCCTGCACATAGCCCCAATAGGCCTGGCCCTCGATCGGATTCGAGGCCAGCACCTGCGTGAAGAAGGGCGGGAAGAGAAAGATGGTGATGAGCGAGAAATAGGTCTGGTTCGCCCACTCGTAGAGCACCCACGCGCCCTGCGCGATGTTCGACGCCGGTTCGCCTTCCTGCCCGTCATGCGGCGGCTGCATCTCCGGCACCGCCCCTTCCACCACCATGCTCAATCGACCGCCTCCGCGCGTTCTTCCTTCACGAACAGCATACCGGCAAGACCGATTCCGAGAAGCAGGAGAATCGACGCGAAGCCGATCCGCTGGCTCTGGAAGAGCCACGTCGCAAAGCCGACAAGGAGCGGCCCGAGAAACGCGGTCGCCGTGCCGGAGAGCGCATAGATGCCGAAGAACTCCGACATCTTGGCGGTGGGCGCGATGCGCGCCAGCATGGTGCGGCTGTTCGCATAGGCCGCCGTGATGCAGATCGCGACGATGAGAACGACGATGAGATACATGAGTTCCGGCAGCGTCGCGAAGAACGGCAGGTCCCAGACCGGTTCGGCGGACGCCGCATCGTAGGGCAGGAAGAAGAGTTCCGTCGGCGTGATCGAAACCGCGAGGATGAGACCGACACAGGTGCCGCCGATGGAAACGAGGATCGCGCGCTTCGAACCGAACGTGTCGTCGAGCCAGCCGCCGAAGAAGCCGCCGCCGACCGCGAAGACGGAAAGCACGATGCCGTAGATCGTGAGCGTCAGTGCGTTCCAGCCGAAAACGCCCGCCGCGTAGACGCCGCCAAAGACGAGCACCGCCGTCTTGCCGTCATTGTAGAACATGCGCGCGGCGAGATAGATCGCGATATTGCGGTAATGCTTCAGCTTCCTGACCGTACCGACGACGGAGCCGAGCCCGCGCCGGATCGCGACCTTCACCGGCACGTTCGCGCCTTTCACGTCCGGCGTCCAGAGAAGCAGCGGCAGCGAGAAGACGAGAAGCCAGACGGCGACGATGGGACCGGAGATGCGGCTGTTTTCATGCGCGAGCGCATCGATGCCGAAAAGCGGCTGATCCGGCACGAAGCCCCACGGCACCGCGCCCGGCAGCATGAAGGCCCAGAGCATGAAACACAGAATGAGCAGCGCGCCCGCATTGCCGAGCGCGAGCCCGAGACCGGAAAGAAAACCGATCCGCTCATGCGGCGCGACGGCGGGCAGCATCGAATTGTGGAAGACGGCGGAGAATTCGAACGCGACCGCGATCAGCACGATGAGCGCCGCGATGGAAAGGATCGAGAGGCCGCCCTCGCCCGGCATCGCCCACCACAGCGCAAACATGGCGGGCACCATCAGTGCGATGAAGAAGACGATCCAGGGTTTGCGCTTGCCGCCCGTATCGGCGATGGCGCCGAGCACCGGCCCGAGACAGGCGATGAAGAAACCGGCAATGCCGTTGATGTTGCCCCAGATCGCCTGGCCGCGCACCGGATCGCCGACCACCGTGCTCGTGAAATAGGGCGAGAAGATATAGATGGTGATGAGAATGACGTAGGGGTTGCGGGCCCATTCGAAGAGCGCCCAGCTCGCCTGGCCTTTCGCGTCCGCCGCCGCATCGCCCGTCGCGGAAAGAAGCTGCGTGCTCGCCTGCCCCGGCACCTGAACGCGGACCGGTTCGTTGGCCAGTCCTTTCTCGACAGCATCCACCACGCGAAACCCTCCCCCGAAACACGCTCCCTTGCCGGAGCGGCGCGCCGCAGTGGAGCATGAATGGCGGGATCAGGGAAGCTTGAGGAAGGTTACGCCGCTGCGCCGCAGCACTTCTTGTATTTCTTGCCCGAGCCGCAGGAGCAGGGATCGTTGCGGCCGATCTTCTCGGCGCGGCGCGGCTTCACACCCATGATGCCGTCGACATACCACCAGCGCCCATCCTTGTGCGTGAAGGTCGCGGTCTCGTGGTGGAGGCGCTCCGTGCCGGCCTGGCGGTAATGCGCGACGAATTCGACGACGCCTTCCGTCTCGCCCGGACCGCCGCCCTCGACATGGCGCACCTCGAGCCCGGTCCACTCGCTCGCCGCCGCCCAGTCGGCCGCGCCCTTGGCATCGAAATCCTCCCGCGTGCCGGGCAGCAGCGTTTCTTCCAGATAGTCGATATTGCCGGTGGCAAACGCCGAGTAGCGCGAACGCATCAGCGCTTCGGGTGCCGGCGGCAGCTTCGCACCCGTGAGATAGGGTTCGCAGCAGCTTGCGAAATCGAGTCCCGAACTGCAGGGACAGGCGGCCGAACCCGAAATCATTTCCATCACCTCGCTGTGCGGCTCTGCGCGCGGACAAAGAAAAAGCCGCCCTCAAGGCGGCTTCTCGAATTGGAGCGGGCGATGAGATTCGAACTCACGACCCCAACCTTGGCAAGGTTGTGCTCTACCCCTGAGCTACGCCCGCATCCGGGTCAGCAGGAGGCCTGAAACGGGCGCATCCGGCTGTGAGGGCGGTTTTATGGCCTATCGCTTGAGGCAATGCAAGAGCCGAGTTTTTCCCCTGAGATGCGGGGCTTAAGGCGGCTTGCGGCCGGCCGCGCCCCATGCCAATCAAGGGGTATGACACGCCCGCATCTCACCACCAAAGCCGACTTCCTCGCCTGGCTCGGCGAGAAGGGCATCGCCCACGAGACGCGCGACCACCCGCCGCTCCACACCGTCGAGGAGGCGCAGGCGCACCGCGCCGCCTGGCCGGCCCGCGAGCGCGAGGGCGCCTTCTGCAAGAACCTCTTCCTCAAGGACAAGAAGGGCCGCCTCTTCCTGATCGTGACGCTGGAGGCGCGCGACCTGAAGCTGAACCGGCTCGCAAAGCCCATCGGCTCAGCGCGGCTCTCCTTCGGCAATCCGGAGCTTCTCTTCGAGGTATTGGGTGTCCGGCCCGGCTCGGTGACGCCCTTCGCGCTGGTGAACGACCGGGAAGGCAAGGTCACCGTCGTCCTCGACGCGCCGATGCTGGAGCACGGCCGGCTCCACTACCACCCGCTCGAAAACACCGCCACGACGGGCCTTGCACGCGAGGATTTCCTCCGCCTCCTGCGCGAGACGGGGCACGAACCCCTGATCCTCGACCTGGTGGAAGCAGCGGCGGCCCCTAGCGGCGAAGGCGGCTGAGCCAGAAGGCCAGCACCTGCATCAGCACGAGTTCGGCGGCGAGCGCCCAGAACACGTCCGGATTCGTGAAGATGCCCGCGTCGAACAGCGAAAAGCGGGCGATGCCGCCCGCAAAGATCGTCGCGAAGACGAGATAGAGCCCCTGCGCATAGTGAAGGGGGTTGCTCGCGGCAATCAGGAGAAAAAACCCCGCGGCCGCGAAGAAGCCGCCGAAAAACCGGATATGGCTGTCGAGAAGCCCGTATTGCTCCTCGTCGGTCACGGTGAAGAAGGGCCGCTCGCCGAGCCAGCCCGCCGTGGCCATGCCGCCCAGCGCAACATTGAGCCCGAGCACGATGACGAAGAGCCCCGAAAGGGCGACAACGATGCGAAAAGCGGTGAGCGACATGGATTTCCTCCCCCAACAGCCACCATCCAATTTCTCATAAATGGGAAAGCCGGGAGGCTTTACACCCTTGTTTCGCGAAAAATTCGCGCTTTCTTGCGCCTTTCGCACCCGCCCGCTAAACCATTGTTTCGAAACGCCGCCGCTCCATCTTATGGGGGAAGACCGGCGGCAAAGACCGTGAAACGACAGGCTTGGAACGGCATGGAACCGATCATCGGACAAGACAGCGCGGCCCCCGCTGGCGCGGACGGCCTCATCATGGATACGACGACGCAAACCTTCACGCGCGACGTGCTGGAAGCCTCGCGCGACGTACCGGTGATCGTCGACTTCTGGGCGCCCTGGTGCGGCCCCTGCAAGCAGCTCACGCCCGCGCTCGAGAGTGCGGTCAAGGCGGCGCGCGGCGCGGTCAGGCTCGTGAAGATGAACATCGACGAGGAACCCGAGGTCGCGCAGCAGCTTCGCATCCAGTCGATCCCCGCCGTCTATGCCTTCAAGAACGGCCAGCCCGTCGACGGCTTCATGGGCGCGCTCCCCGAAAGCCAGATCAAGGCCTTCATCGCGCGGCTCGCCGGCGACACCGGCCCCTCGCCCGCCGAGGAAATGATCGAGATGGGCCGCGCGGCGCTCGAAGCGAACGACATCCAGCGCGCGGCGCAGGCCTTCGCGCAGGCCGCCCAGGAAGAACCCGGCCACCCCGCCGCCGTCGGCCTGCTCGCGCGCTGCTACATCAAGGCGGGCGACCTCGACCGCGCGAGGCAGACGCTCGCGCTGGTGCGCCCGGACGGGCGCAACGACCCCGATTTCACCGCCGCCGAAGCCGCGCTCTCGCTCGCCGAAAAGGCGGACGACCTCGGCGACATCGGAGAACTTCAGGCGAAGGTCGAGGCCAACCCGAAGGACCATCAGGCCCGCTTCGACCTCGCCCTCGCGCTCAATGCGCGCGGCGACAGGGAAGGCGCGGTGGACCAGCTTCTCATCAGCGTCGAATACGACCGCAACTGGAA
This sequence comes from Parvibaculum sp., assembly GCA_017642695.1. Classification (GTDB taxonomy): domain Bacteria; phylum Pseudomonadota; class Alphaproteobacteria; order Parvibaculales; family Parvibaculaceae; genus Parvibaculum. The sequence goes on from JAEPQD010000001.1 coordinate 468,340, forward strand.
CGACCAGGCGGCCCGCAAGCAGCTCGTCGAATTCTTCGATGCCTACGGCCCGAAGGATGAGGTGACGCTCTCGGGGCGCCGCCGCCTTTCCTCCATCCTCTTCAGTTGAGCAGGCGAACGGAAATATGACGTTCACGGATCAGTATCGCAGCACGGAGGACCTGCCGGGAACGATCCCCGTCTTTCCGCTCGCCGGTGCGATATTGCTGCCGCGCGGACAATTGCCGCTCAATATTTTCGAGCCCCGCTATCTGAAAATGGTGGACGACGCGCTGCGCGGCGAACGCATCATCGGCATGGTGCAGCCCGACGGCGACGATGCCATCCTCGCCTCGCAGATGCCGGACAGGTCGCCCCCGCTCTGCGGCGTCGGCTGCGCGGGCCGCGTCACCTCCTTCGCGGAAACGGGCGACGGCCGCGTCGTCATTACCTTGACGGGCATTTCGCGCTTCCGCACCGGAAACGAACTCACCGCCATGACGCCCTACCGGCAGTTCGAGGTGAGCTGGGACGAGTATGCCGACGATCTGATCGCGGGCTTCGAGCAGGACGCGGTGAGCCGCGAGAAACTTCTCGAAATCCTCAAGGAATATCTCGACACGCACGGGCTGCAGGCGGACTGGCGCGCGATCAGGCTCTCGTCGAACGAGACACTGGTGAACTCGCTCTGCACCATCAGTCCCTACGGGCCGCGAGAGAAGCAGGCGTTGCTCGAGGCGAAGACGCTGGAAGACCGTAACCAGATGCTGATTGCGCTCACCGAGCAGGCGCTGCGCGAATTGTCGCCCGGCGATGCAACGGTTCAATAGAACGGAAAGAGAAATGACCGAGGCCAACACGCAGGAAGGCGCCCGGGCGCCCAAGATGGAAGTGGACCCGAAGCTCCTCGAGATTCTCGTCTGCCCGGTGACGAAGACGACATTGCGCTACGACCGCGAGCGGCAGGAACTCATTTCCGACAAGGCCCGTCTCGCCTTCCCGATCCGCGACGGCATTCCGATCATGCTGACGGACGAAGCCCGCTCCCTCGACGGCGAGTGATGAGCGCTGCCGCCCCCTGGCCGACAAGCCTCAAGCTGAAGAAATCGGAACGCGTCCTCGACATCGCCTTCGACGACGGCGCGCATTTTCGTCTCCCCGCCGAACTCCTGCGCGTCGAAAGTCCCTCGGCCGAGGTGCAGGGACATGGCAGCGGCCAGAAGAAGACCGTGCCCGGCAAGGCGAATGTCGCCATCGTCACGCTGGAGCCCGTCGGCAATTACGCGGTCCGCATCGTCTTCGACGATGGCCACGACACCGGTCTCTTCACCTGGGAAACGCTCTACCGGCTGGGCCGCGACGGCGACAAGCTCTGGACGGATTACCTCACCGCGCTGGAGCGCGAGGGGCTTTCCCGCGAGTGAGGCTCAGACCGCCTCGCCCCTGAGCAAACGCGGCAGGTCGCCGACGACGCCGCCCGCATGGCGCATGAAGAAGCGCCGCGCGGGGCCGATCCGCGACACGACGCCGAGGCCGAGATCGCGTGCGAGGCGCACAGGCCCGATATCGTTCGAGAACAGCCGGTTGAGCCCGTCCATCAGCAAGGACAGCGCGACATTGTCGAAACGCCGCCAGCGCTGGTAGCGCTCCAGCACATCGAGCGCGCCGATATCGAGGCCGAGCCGCGCCGCATCGACCACGACTTCCGCCGCCGCCGCGACATCGCGAAGCCCGAGATTGAGCCCCTGTCCCGCAATCGGGTGAATGCCGTGCGCGGCGTCGCCGATCAGCGCGAGGCGCGGGCGTATGTAGTCGCGCGCGAGCTGCAGCGTCAGCGGATAGGACCAGCGCGGACCCACGGGGGCGCATGCGCCCAGATAATCGCCGAAGCGCGCGCGCATCTCGTCGGCAAACGCCGCATCGTCGAGCGCGAGAATCGCCTTCGCGTCCTCGGTCTTTTCGGTCCAGACGAGCGAGGAGCGGTTGCCGACCATCGGCAGGATCGCGAAGGGACCGCCGGGAAGAAAATATTCCTGCGCCACGCCCTCATGCGGCAATTCATGCTCGACCGTCGAGACGATGCCGGTCTGGCCGTAGTCCCAGCCGATCGTCTTGATGCCCGCCGCTTCCCGTGCCGGCGAATTGCGACCGTCCGCCGCAAAGCAGAGCCGCGCCGAAACCGTTTCGCCGTTGCCGAGCGTCGCCACCGCCTGCGCGCCATAGTCGAGACGGGTGACGCTTTGCGGCGCGAGAAGGCGGATCAGCGGTTCGGCCGCCACCGCCTTTTGCAGCGCGATCCTGATATGCCGGTTCTCGATCAGGTTGCCGAGCGGCTCGTTGCCGATTTCCCTGTGATCGAAATGGAGGAAGAACGGCGAAGCGCCTTCGCGCACGCGCCCGTCCGTCACCATGATGTCGTTGATCGGCTGCATCTGCCCTTCGAGATGCTGCGTCACGCCGAGTTGCTCCAGCATCCGGCAAGATGCGAGCGCGATCGCCGAGACGCGCCCGTCGAATTTCGCATCCGTCGCCGTCGCCGGGTCGAGCGCGTCGACCACCGTCACCGAAAGCCCGCCTTGCGCGCAGGCAAGCGCGAGCGGCAGGCCCGAAAGACCGCCGCCGGCGATCAGGATGTCGCTGTCGGGTCCGTGTGTCATGGAAGGGAAGATCGGCCGCATGGCGCCGAAAGGCAAGCGGCGGATGGACGCAAGGCGCGCAGCCGCCTAGTCTCCCGCGCAAAAGGAGAAAAGATGGATTTCGCCGCCATGACCGCGCTCGCGCTGGGCCGCGCCTTCGAGAAGGGCGAGGCCGATCCGCGCGACGCGACCGAGGATTTTCTCGCCCGCGCACAGGAGCAGGACCCGGACAGGCGCATCTATGTGAGCCTTCTTGAAGCCCGCGCCCGCGCCGAGGCCGGGGCGGCCTCCGCGCGCGCGAAGCGGGGCCTGCGCCGTCATGCGCTGGACGGCGTGCCGATTTCCTGGAAGGACCTTTTCGATGTTGCGGGCGCGGCGACGGCGGGTGGCTCCCTCGCCCTGAAAACCCGCGTGCCCGAACGCGACGCCGAGGTGCTTGCCCGCGCGACGCGGATGGGGGCGGTGGCGCTCGGCAAGACCACGATGACCGAGCTCGCCTTTTCCGGCCTCGGCATCAACCCGAAATTCGGCACGCCCGCGAACCCGCACGATCGCAAGATCGAGCGCGCGCCGGGCGGCTCGTCCGCCGGCGCCGGCGTCTCCGTTGCGGCGGGCCTCGCCGCCGCCGCCATCGGCACGGATACCGGCGGCTCGGTCCGCATTCCCGCCGCCTGGAACGGGCTGGTCGGTTTGAAGACGACCGCGGGACGCCTGCCGCTGACCGGCACCGTGCCGCTCTCGCCCACCTTCGACACGGTCGGCCCGCTCGCGAGGAACGTGGAAGACGCGGCCGCGCTTCTCGCCCTCCTTGAAGGCCGCAGCGCCAGGCCGGTGGCCCCCTTCGATCTCTCCCGCGCCGTCTTCTGGCTGCCCGAGGGCGGCATCGCATGGGAGAACTGCGAACCGCAGATCGTCTCCGCGCTCGACGCCGCCATCCGCCGCCTCGTGAAGGCGGGGGTGCGGATCGCCGAGCATCCCCTTCCCGAACTCGACGAGATCCACGCCCTCGCCTGGGACCCCGCCGCAAGCCGCCTTGTCGCCGATGCCTATGCGCAGTGGGGGAGCATGCTCTCCGCCAATGAGGAGCTGATCTACCGCCCCGTCTTCGAGCGCGTCATGGCGGGCGAGAAGCTGAAGGCGGGCGATCTCGTCCGCGCCGACCTGAAGCGCAAGGAGATTTCCACGCGCTACGCCGCCGTGACCGCGGGTGTCGACGCCGTCCTCATGCCCACCGTCGCCATCGCCCCGCCGCCCATCGCCGAGCTCGAACCCGGCGGCGAGGCCTACGGCCGGGCGAACCGCATGGCGCTCCGCAACACCACCATCGGCAACCAGCTCGGAGCCTGCGCGATCACCCTTCCCTGCGGTCAGGACGACAATGGCCTTCCCATCGGGCTGATGCTGCAAGGCGCGCCGCATACGGAGGAAAAAATCCTCTCGCTCGCGCTCGCCGTCGAAAACCTCCTCGCCTGAAATGAAAAAGCCCCGGGGATTTCTCCCCGGGGCTTCATTTTCATCCGTGAGCGGATCAGTTGACCGGCTGCTGCCTTGCGCGGTCTTCCAGCGCCCGTTTCTGGATATAGGACTTGATCGCCTCCACATCCTCTTCCGAGAGATGGTCGGCGAAACTCGCCATGCCGTTGTCGGAGAGAATGCCGCCGCGCACGATGTCCTGGAAATGCTCCCGCGTCGACTCGCCCATCCGCCTGAGGTCCGGCGTCACGCCGGGCGAGATCGCGAGCGCGCCGTGGCACAGCATGCAATAGGTCGCATAGCCGATCTCGCCCTGCCGCACTTCCTCTTCTGACGCGGTGAGCGCCGGCCATTCGGGGATCGACTGGTCAAGCATCGCAAGCTCCGGCAGCTCCTCGCCGCCGCCGATCTTGAAGGTCAGCAGCCGCCCGTCATTGCCGAACTTCGCCGCGGCGGAAGTCCGCGCATCGCCGGAGACGATGTTGACGCCGCCCCAGCCCGCCAGCACCGACACATATTGCTCGCCGTCCACCATGTAGGTCACGGGCGCCGCCACGATGCCGGTCTGGATCCGCTGCGACCAGACGCGCTCGCCGGTCTCCGCGTTATAGGCGTGGAAGAAGCCGTCGGCCGTCCCCTGGAAGACGAGGTTGCCCGCCGTCGCCAGCACACCGCCATTCAGCGGCGCGGGATATTCCGCCTGCCATTTCATTTCGCCCGTCGCCGGATCCCAGGCTTTCAGATAGCCCTTCTCCATGGGGATTTCCGGCAGCGCGTTGATCGCGTCGATATAATCCGTCCAGTCGATACCGGTGTTCCACCAGTTCTTCTTCGGCGTGAACTCGCCCTGCTCCTTCCATTGTTCGGAAAGCGAATAGATGCCGGCAATGTCCTGCGTCGGAATGTAGACAAGGCCCGTATCGGGGCTGAACGCCATCGGGTGCCAGTTATGCGCGCCGTTGGCGGACGGCAGCACGAAGGCCGTGCGGTCGCCATATTCGCCTTCGCCCGTTTCCACCGGCCGCCCCGTCTCGAGGTCGACATGGCTTGCCCAGGTGACGGTCGAGAACGGATTCGCCGAGATGAGCTCGCCGGTCATGCGGTCGAGCACGTAGAAGAACCCGTTCTTGGGCGCCTGCATGATGACCTTGCGCGTGCTCCCGTCGATCTCGATATCGGCGAGCATCAGCGGCTGCGTCGCGGTGTAGTCCCAGTTGTCGCCGGGCGTCGTCTGGTAATACCACTTCATGCGGCCCGTATCCGCGTCGAGCGCGATGATCGACGAGAGATAGAGATTGTCGCCGCCGCCGGGCGAGCGGATTTCGCGCGTCCAGGGCGAGCCGTTGCCGGTGCCGACATAGAGCGTGTCGGTCTCGGGTTCGAAGACCATCGAATCCCAGGCCGTGCCGCCGCCGCCCACTTTCCACCACTCGCCGCCCTTCCAGGTCGGCACCGCGGCTTCGAGTTCGGGGTTTTCGAGCGGCAGCGAGGGATCGCCCGGCACGGTGTAGAACCGCCAGGCCTGTTCGCCCGTCTCCGTGTCATAGGCGGTGATATATCCGCGTACGCCATATTCGCCACCGCCATTGCCGATCACGACCTTGTCGTTGAAGACGCGCGGCGCGCCGGTGATCGTGTAGGGCGGTCCGGGGACCGTGTTCACTTCCCAGACGACCGAGCCGTCCTTCGCGTCGAGCGCGAACAGCCGTCCGTCGAAGCTCGCGACATAGACGCGGCCCTTCCAGACCGCGACGCCGCGATTGACGACGTCGCAGCAGCCATAGCGGCCCCACTCGCCGGGCACTTCCGGATCGAAGCGCCAGAGCTCCTCGCCCGTCTTCGCGTCGACCGCGATGGTGACGCCCCAGCTGAGCGACATGTACATCGTCCCGTCGACGACGATGGGCGTCGCCTCGAGGCCGCGCGTCGTGTCCGTGTCGAGCGACCAGGCGAGAGACAGCTCGCCGATGTTCTCGGTCGTGATCTGGTCGAGCGGCGAGAAGCGCTGCTCGTTGTAGCTGCGGCCATGCGACAGCCAGTTGCCGGGCTCCGCGTCCGCGTTGGAAATCCGTTCGCGGTCGACACCCGTCGCGCCTTCGGCGCGGGGCGCCTCCAGCGGCGTCGCCTCGGCGGGCACTTCCGCAACCACGGGCTCGGCAGGCGCTGCGTCTTCCCCGTCGCCGCCAATGAACTGCCAGCCGATGAACCCGGCCAGCACCAGCCCCGCTGCGGCATTCACCGCCACGGGCCACTTCTTCGCCATATCCGCCATGACCTCCCCGTCCCTTCCTGTCGCGCCCCCGCCTCCGGCCTCGGCGCTTCTCGTTTTGCGGAGCTTCGCTCCGGTTTTTGTCGAAAAACTCTACTCGAAGGTCAGGAGGCGGAAAACCCACCCCATCCTCCAATACTGCGGGAATCCGGGACCACGCCTTTGAACATTCCAGCGGCCGTACACCACCTGCCCGTCAAGGACGGCTGACTCATGAAAAGCATGATGCCTAATTTTTATGCAATAAATAAAATATGGCTTCAAAAAGGGCACTTGTCTCCCGTTTTGCTGCCGGCAGCGGCACGAGCGACCGAAATTTCATCGCTATTTCAGCGGGATAGCCAAAATTTGGGCATTCGGCACATTTCTTGAGAGTGGTTAACCGGACGACGGCCCCCATGCCCGCCGGGAGACGGGCGGGCCGCGCGAACAGGCCGGGCCCATGAGAGGCGCCGGAGAAAAAATGGAGAGCAGAATGATCAACGACAAGATCGGGACGCTGGCCCGCCGGAGCGCCGCGGGCGCAGGCGCGGTCGCGTTCTGGATGCTGGCGGCGGCGGGAAGCGCGCTGGCCCAGGAGGAAGTGCCCACGGTCGATTCGGGCGACACGGCGTGGATGATCACCGCCACCGCCCTCGTGCTGATGATGACGATCCCGGGCCTCGCCCTTTTCTACGGCGGCATGGTCCGCAAGAAGAACGTCGTCGCCATGACGGCGCAGAACTTCGCCCTTGCGGCGCTGATGTCGGTCGTCTGGATGGTGATCGGCTACTCGCTCGCCTTCGGCGACGGCGGCGCGATGCAGGCCTATGTCGGCGGTCTCGACAACCTCTTCCTCGCCGGCCTCGGCGTCGACAGTATTTCGGGCACCATTCCCGAAAGCGTCTTCATGACCTTCCAGATGACCTTCGCGATCATCACCGCGGCCCTCATCACCGGCGCCTTCGCCGACCGCATGAAGTTTTCCAGCATGCTCGTCTTCATGACGCTGTGGTCGATCGTCGTCTACGCCCCGGTCTGCCACTGGGTATGGGGCGGCGGCTTCCTCGGTTCGGACGGCGTTCTGGACTTCGCGGGCGGTACGGTCGTGCACATCAATGCCGGCGTCGCGGGCCTTGTGGCCTGTCTCGTGCTCGGTCCGCGCAAGGGCTACGGCACCGAGAACATGGCCCCGCACAACGTCGTGCTCACCATGATCGGCGCCTCGTTCCTCTGGGTCGGCTGGTTCGGCTTCAACGCGGGCTCCGAGCTCGCGGCCGACGGCCGTGCGGGCATGGCGATGGCCGTGACGCAGATCGCCGCCGCAATGGCCGCGCTTTCCTGGATGGCCGTCGAATGGATCATCCGCGGCAAGCCGACGCTGCTCGGCCTCGCCACGGGCGCGGTCGCGGGCCTCATCGCGATCACACCGGCTGCGGGCTTCGTCAATCCGATGGGTGCTTTCTGGATCGGCATCGCCGCGGGCGTCTTCTGCTACTTCGCCTCGACGAGCCTCAAGAAGGCGCTCGGCTATGACGATGCGCTCGACGTCTTCGGCGTTCATGCCGTCGGCGGCATTGTCGGCGCGATCCTCACCGGCGTCTTCGCCACCGCTGCCATCACCGGCGCCGACGCACCGCTCGGTGCGATCGACGGCAACTGGGCGCAGGTCGGCGTTCAGATCAAGGGCATCGTCGCGACCATCCTCTATTGCGGGCTTGCGACCTTTGTCCTGCTGATGGTGACGAAGATCTTCTTCGGTCTGCGCATCACGCCGCAGGAGGAAGTGGAAGGGCTCGACATCAGCCTGCACGGCGAAGTGATCCAGTAAACTTACACACAACGCACATGTTGCTGAGGGCGCTCTCCGGAGCGCCCTCTTTTTTGTGAGCTGTGTGATCCAGTATCGGCGCCGCCGTCATATTCTCCGTGCGCTGACCGTCAATGAGGCCGCTGCACAGAATTTGTGCATGTGAGCGCACGTCATCGTGCAGCACCTCTGCCTCGCTCTTCGGCGCGCCACAACATCTGCGGAAAACCGGCGGGATTCGCGGAGATTCCACGCGGCTTCAACATGTGAAGCGCGCGGCACGGTTCTTGATTGTAGGCTGGGGCTTGCGTCTGGACGGTCGCCTCAAGTCAGGAGGCGATTCAGGGACCGGGCGATCAAACGCCGGCGGCGCGAGGCCCATCCGGCGGCAGATAAAGAGGAAACTCAAATGAAGCTCGTCATGGCAATCATTAAGCCATTCAAGCTGGACGAAGTCCGTGAAGCGTTGACCGCGATCGGCGTCCAGGGCCTGACCGTGACCGAAGTAAAGGGTTACGGGCGTCAGAAAGGTCAGACCGAAATCTATCGCGGCGCGGAGTACGCGGTGAACTTCCTGCCGAAACTGAAGATCGAAGTGGTCGTCTCCACCGATCAGACCGATGCCGTGGTGTCCGCGATCAGCGGTGCCGCGAAAACCGGCCAGATCGGCGACGGCAAGATTTTTGTGAATTCTGTCGAGCAGGTGCTGCGTATCCGCACCGGCGAAACGGACGCGGAAGCACTTTAATCCCTGTACGGATCGAGTGCTTTCGTAATTGGGGAAGGCAACCCTCTAACGAGAGAGGAACGATGACCAAGACTGGAAGATACACACGCTTGGCGGGGATGGCGGGGCTCGCCATGCTGGCCATGACGGCTCCTGCGTTCGCGCAGGAAGTCGAGGAAGAGGTATTCACTCTGAGTGGGCCTGAAACGGCTTACATCTTCAACACGCTGCTGTTCCTGATTGGCGGGTTCCTCGTCATGTGGATGGCGGCCGGTTTCGCCATGCTTGAAGCGGGCCTTGTCCGCTCCAAGAACGTCGCCATGCAATGCACGAAGAACATCGCGCTCTTCTCCATTGCCGGCATCATGTACTACCTCGTCGGCTACAACCTGATGTATGACGGCGTCGATGGCGGCTATTTCGGCTCCATCTCGCTCTGGGGTGTCGACGATTCCGGCGGCGTCGGAACGGACGCTTCGGGCTATGCCTCCGCATCCGACTGGTTCTTCCAGATGGTGTTCGTGGCCACAGCGGCCTCGATCGTGTCGGGCACGCTCGCCGAGCGCATCAAGCTCTGGCCGTTCCTGGTCTTCACCGTCGTTCTGACGGGCGTCATCTACCCGATCCAGGGCGCCTGGCAGTGGGGCGGCGGCTGGCTCAGCGAAATGGGCTTCTCCGACTTCGCGGGCTCGACCATCGTGCACTCGACAGGCGGCTGGGCCGCTCTCATGGGCGCGCTGATCCTCGGCCCCCGTCTCGGCAAGTATGTGAAGGGTGGCGGCGTCAATCCGATGCCCGGCTCCTCCATGCCGCTCGCGACGCTCGGTACCTTCATCCTCTGGCTCGGCTGGTTCGGCTTCAACGGCGCCTCCCAGCTCGCGCTCGGCACGGTTGACGATGCCAATGCAGTGTCGACGATCTTCATCAACACGACGATCGCCGCTGCTGCGGGTGTTGTCGCCGCGATGATCCTGACGCAGCTTCTCTACAAGAAGGTCGACATCACGATGGCGCTGAACGGCGCTCTCGCCGGCCTCGTCGCCATCACCGCCGAACCGCTCGCGCCGACCCTCGGCTGGGCCTGCATCATCGGCGGCATCGGCGGCGTGATCGTCGTGCTGACGGTTCCGCTCCTCGACAAGCTCCACATCGACGACGTGGTGGGCGCCATTCCGGTCCATCTCTTCGCCGGTATCTGGGGCACGATGGCCGTTCCGCTCACCAATGCCGACACGAGCTTCGCCGTGCAGGCAACGGGCGTGATCTCCATCGGCATCTTCGTCGCGGTGTCGAGCCTCGTTCTCTGGCTTGCTCTCCGCTTCACGATCGGCATCCGCTGCTCGGAAGAGGAAGAGATGATGGGTCTCGACAAGGCCGAAATCGGCGTCGAAGCCTATCCCGAGTTCACGACGAGCTGACGCGTATCTCTCCGGCGGGGGCCCCTTCCCTCGGGCCCCCGCCTCTCTCCCACGGCCGTCGGCACCCCTTGCCACCACTATCCGGGGTTCGACGGTGACACTGGAGCCCGCAGATCCCCTCTACGGGCTCCTTTTTTTGTCCGCGGCACGGAGTCATCCGCTGCCGCTATTTTTATTCTGCCCACCATTTAATCCGATTGCCTCATATTTGAGGTCATTCGATAGGCAGTTTGACCGCACCCGCTTTTGACGGACGCGTGTTTTTCGGCAGAATTCCCCGATCCTCGGCCCCCTCCACTCACCCTTTCGGCTGGCATGCATATTGATTGTGCATGTCGCTGAATAATCAGGCCGCATCGCCCGTCGGGGCGCAGGCGGCCGGCACCCGGTATCGGAAAACAGCAAACCCGACCGGGCTCACGGTGGCAACGAAAGGGAGATCCTTCATGGAAGCGATGGACAGTGCCGGCGCCGGCCTCGGCGCGGGCGGGGACGTGTTTTTTATCCTGATGGGCGCAATTCTCGTCTTCGCGATGCATTCCGGCTTCGCCTTTCTCGAAGTCGGCACCGTTCGCCACAAGAACCAGGTGAATGCGCTGGTGAAGATCCTCGCGGACTTCGCCGTCTCGACCGTCGCCTATTTCCTCGTCGGCTACATGGTCGCCTACGGCACGACCTTCTTCGTCAACGCGGCCGTGCTGAGCGGCGCGGAAACCCTCGACGGCGTCGAATACGGCCCGCAGGGCCTGTCGCTCGTGAAGTTCTTCTTCCTCCTCACCTTCGCCGCCGCGATTCCCGCCATCATCTCCGGCGGCATCGCCGAACGGGCCCGCTTCTGGCCGCAGGCCATGGCGACCGCAGCCGTGGTCGGCCTCGTCTACCCCTTCTTCGAGGGCCTCGTCTGGAACGGCAATCACGGCATTCAGGCGTGGTTCGAGACGGCGCTCGGCGCGCCCTTCCACGATTTCGCGGGCTCCATCGTCGTCCATGCGGTCGGCGGCTGGCTCGCCCTCGGCGCCGTCATCCTGCTCGGCCGCCGCGCCGGCCGCTACACGAAGGACGGCAAGCTGGTCGCCTTCCCGCCGTCCTCGATCCCCTGGCTCGCGCTCGGCTCCTGGCTGCTCTGCATCGGCTGGTTCGGCTTCAACGTCGTCTCGGCCCAGTCGCTGGAAGGCATTTCCGGCCTTGTCGCCATGAACTCGCTGCTTGCTATGGCGGGCGGCATCATTGCCTCGCTGGTCGCGGGCCGGAACGATCCGGGCTTCATCCACAACGGCGCGCTCGCCGGTCTCGTCGCCGTCTGCGCGGGCTCCGACATCATGCACCCCGCCGGTTCCTTCGTCGTCGGCGCGGTCGCGGGCGTGCTCTTCGTCGTCATGTTCGAGGCCTGCCAGCGCCGCTTCAAGATCGACGACGTGCTCGGCGTCTGGCCGCTGCACGGGCTCTGCGGCCTCTGGGGCGGCATCGCGGCGGGGATTTTCGGCCTGACGGAACTCGGCGGCCTCGGCGGCGTCACCTTCGCAAGCCAGCTCGTCGGCTCGCTTGGCGGCGCGCTCTATGCGGGCATCGCCGGCTTCGCCGTCTACGGCCTTCTGAAAATGTCCATCGGCATCCGGCTCGACCTCGAGGACGAACACCGGGGAGCCGATCTCGCGATCCATGGCATCGGCGCCAACCCGGAGGCGGATGTGCCGCAACGCTGAGGCGCGTCGTATGACGTTTTTATGACAGTTCGGTGACAGTCGATTTAAGACACCGTTAAATATTTGCTTCCAATTGTGTGGATAAGGCGCGGGAATTCCACAGCTTTTTCCACCGGGCGAAGCGGTCCGCGGCACTGGACCGCTTCGCCCCTCACGGTTAAGATCGCGCCGACCCTTATCCCCGGCTTCCGCACATCTTGCGGCGCGGCGCCGGTGCGCCACAGGACCTAGCGCGACAGTGACCACACTCGCCTCCCGTTTCGATGGCCTGCCCGACAGTCCCTTCCCGCGCCTCAACGCGCTCCTCGAAGGAATCGACCCTGGCAAGCCGCCTCTGGTGCTCTCGTTGGGCGAGCCGAAGCATGCCTTTCCGTCCTTCGTGATGGACGAAATCTCCCGGAATTCTGCGCTTTTTGGCAAGTATCCGCCGATCATCGGCACCCCCGAATTCCGCGCCGCGGCCGCCGGCTGGCTCGGCCGGCGCTACGGTATTTCCGACGTGATCGGCAAAGGGCTCGCCCTCGATCCGGAGACGCAGATCCTACCCGTGAACGGCACCCGCGAAGCCCTTTTCAACATCGCCCAGGTCGCGACCCCACCACAGAAAGCGGGCAGAAAACCTGCGATTCTGATGCCGAACCCCTTCTATCAATGCTACGCCGCCGCCGCCCTCGCCGCGGGCGCGGAGCCCATCTACATCGCCGCGCCCAAGGACACGGGCTTCCTTCCGGATTTCGAGGGATTGCCGGAAGAACTCCTCGCCCGCACCGCGATGATCTATTTCTGCAGCCCTGCCAACCCGCAAGGTTCCGTCGCAAGCACTACCTATCTGACGCGGCTGATCGCTCTTGCCCGTCAGCACGACATCACCCTCGCAATCGACGAATGCTATGCCGACATCTACGACCGCGAGCCACCGGCCGGCGCGCTTCAGGCAGCACTCGACATGATGAAAGGCGAGGGCGACCCCTTCGCCAACATCATCGTCTTTCACTCGCTTTCCAAACGCTCGAGCCTGCCGGGACTGCGCTCCGGCTTCTGCGCGGGCGACGCCAGGCTGATGCAGCGCTTCCGCAACTTCCGCAACATCGCGGCGCCGCAGGTGCCCCTGCCGCTGATGGCTGCCGCCGCCGGCTGCTGGAACGACGATGCCCATGCAAAGGCGAATCGCGATCTCTATCGCGCCAAGATCGACGCCGCCGAACGAATCTTGGGCAATCGCTTCGGCTTCTATCGTCCGCCCGGCGGCTTCTTTCTCTGGCTCGACGTTGGCGACGGCGAGGCGGCCGCGCGCGAACTCTGGGCGCGCGCCGGCGTGAAAGTGTTGCCCGGAGCCTATCTCTCGCGCGAAGATTCTCCCTATGGTCCGGGCGGCAATCCCGGCGCGGCCTATATCCGCGTCGCACTCGTCGACGGTGAAGCCGAAACAGGCGAAGCACTTTCGCGCATGGCGGAGGTGTTGTGATCGGTTCGACGGCGAAGGAAGGCCGCGGCAAGACACGAAAAGGCGGCAGGGCCAGGACGGCAACGCCGTCCCGCAAGCAGACGGCGAAAGCCCATCGGAGGAGCGAGCGCGTGAGGAAGTGGATCGTCAATCCGCTGACCTACCTGCCCCCGGCAGTAAATGACTTCCTGGCACGGCGCGTCGTGGAAGGCGCGGGCGTTCTGCTGATGGCGCTTGCGGGCTTCGGCATCCTCTCCGTGCTGAGCTGGTCGATCGACGACCCGAGCCTCAACAACGCGACGACGCGCGCGCCCGGTAACTGGATGGGGCTTCCCGGCGCCTATGCCGCCGACATTCTGCTCCAGACGCTGGGTCTTGCTTGCATCCTTCTCTTGTTGCCGCCTTTCGTTTGGGGACTGCGCGCCTTTTCTCATCGGGTACCTGGTCGTATCGTCTTTCGTGTTGCGGCGTGGCTCGTGTGCACGCTCGCCGCCGCGACATTCTTTGGCGCATTGCCGCGGTTCGCCTTCTGGCCGCTGGCGCTGGGTCTGGGCGGCGTACTCGGTGATGCGCTGGCCGCTCTCGGCCTCAGCCTCTTTGCACCGTTGACAGGAGAGGGTGCGGCCTACGCGCTGACCGCCCTCTTTGCAGCACCGGTTACCTTTGCTCTCGCTCTCTACGCAACCGAAACGTCGTTCGCCGATCTCCGTAGCGGAGCAGCATGGTTGCAAAGTCTCGGCCGACAGAAAACTGAAGGGGAGGAAACCGAGCGGCGCTACCCGGGTGGCACACGCGCACGTCGCCGTACATCGACGGAAGAAGATCTTCCGCGTCCCCGCCGCCCCGATGTGGAACCGAGCCGGCTTCGCGTCATTGCCTGGACGATCGGCGACACCATCAGCGATCTTGGCGACCGCCTCCTGCGGCGCGGCGACTATGCACCGCTGAGTGCAGACGAAATCGAAGCGGCTCGGCAGGGACGCCTCGCCACATTTGGCCGCCGGGACGACGAGGAGAGTGCAGGCGAACGTCGCACGCGCCGCCGCGAACGGCTAAGGGCCGAAGAACGGGTCGAACCGACATGGTCCGACAAACCGGCACCGCGCGTGAACCGCTCGACTGCGAAACCGACGAAACCTTCCAAGCGCGCCGCGCGGGAAGCGCAACCCAAATTGCCGCTCGAACCGGCGAGCGACTATCAGCTGCCGCCCCTGAGTCTTCTCACAAGGCCCAAGGCGTCAAGCACCGCCGCGCAACTTACCGACGACGCGTTGCAGCAGAATGCACGGCTGCTCGAATCCGTGCTCGATGATTTCGGTATCCGCGGCGAGATCATTTCCGTGCGCCCGGGTCCCGTCGTCACGCTTTACGAGCTCGAACCTGCCCCGGGGATCAAATCGTCGCGCGTAATCTCGCTCGCCGACGACATCGCCCGTTCAATGAGTGCGGTATCCGCCCGAGTCGCCGTTGTGTCGGGCCGCAACGCCATCGGCATCGAATTGCCGAACGCACGGCGCGAGACGGTTTATCTCCGTGAACTTCTGGAGACGCAGGACTACGAGAACTCGAACTCGAAACTCTCTCTTGCGCTCGGCAAGAATATTGGCGGCGAGCCTGTTCTTTCGGACCTCGCACGCATGCCGCATCTCCTGATTGCGGGCACCACCGGCTCGGGCAAGTCGGTCGGCATCAATACGATGATCCTGTCGCTGCTTTACCGGCTCTCTCCGGAGCAGTGCAAGCTCATCATGATCGACCCGAAGATGCTCGAACTCTCGGTATATGACGGCATTCCGCACCTCCTTTCGCCTGTCGTGACTGAACCCAAGAAAGCCGTCGTGGCGCTCAAATGGGTCGTCAAGGAGATGGAAGACCGCTACCGCAAGATGTCGAAAGTTGGTGTACGGAATATCGACGGATACAATACCCGGGTCGTTGAAGCGAACGAGCGTGGCGAGGTTCTGGTTCGTACCGTCCAGACTGGTTTCGACAAGGAGACGGGCGAGGCGATCTACGAAGAAGAAGAGATGGATCTCTCGCCCATGCCCTTCATCGTCGTCATCGTCGACGAGATGGCGGACCTTATGATGGTAGCGGGCAAGGAGATCGAGGCCGCCGTGCAACGCCTTGCGCAGATGGCACGCGCCGCAGGCATCCACATCATCACCGCAACACAGCGGCCCTCCGTTGACGTCATCACCGGCACCATCAAGGCAAATTTTCCCACGCGCATCTCCTTCCAGGTAACCTCGAAGATCGACAGCCGAACCATTCTCGGCGAGCAGGGCGCCGAACAGCTTCTCGGCCAGGGCGACATGCTCTACATGGCGGGCGGAGGACGCATCCGCCGCGTTCACGGACCTTTCGTTTCGGACGAGGAAGTGGAGAAGGTCGTGACCTTTCTCAAGAAGCAGGGCGTGCCCGAATATCTCGAAGCGATCACCGCGGAGGAAGAGCAGGGTGACGATCCCTTTGCCTTCGACGGCGGCGCGGGTTCGGGCGACGATCTCTACGACAAGGCGGTTGCGATCGTCGCCCGCGACAAGCGCGCCTCGACGAGCTACATCCAGCGCCGCCTGCAGATCGGCTACAACAGGGCCGCGAGACTGATCGAGCTTATGGAAGAACAGGGCGTCGTCAGCCCTCCAAACCATCAGGGAAAGCGCGAAGTTCTCGTCGGAGACCATTGAACAGCGTGCGTTTTCGCGGTTAACCCGGCGCCAACCGACCGCCGCCAAAACGCCTTCCGGGGCGCCATATTTCGCCACAAAGGCCCGTCATGCTTGCGCTTATGAGAGACTTCGACCAGAACCACCGCCACCGGCAGCGCATGTTGCTAGCCGCAGCTCTGATCGGGCTGGGATTGCTTTTCGTGACCTTCCTCACGGCAGGCGGACAGGCGTGGGCCGAGACCACCGACGGCATGGCGGCAACACCCCCCGCGCCGTCCCAATCCGGGCTCGACAAGAAAGACAGTCAGGCGCTCGCCGAGGCAAGCGCCTACCTCTCCTCGCTTGAGGACATGCAGGGCGACTTCCTGCAGGTGGGTCCCGACGGGTCGGTCGCCGAGGGCAAATTCTATCTGCGCCGGCCAGGGCGGCTCCGCTTTGAGTATGAACCGCCTGAAAACCTGCTCGTCGTCGCCGACGGCACATGGGTTGCGGTGAAGGATAGCTCCGCTCCCGCACAGCGCTATCCGATAGCCTCGACGCCGCTGAGCCTCCTGCTCGCCGAGAACGTCAATCTCAGCGAGAGTGCGCGTGTCCTGAATGTCGAGACACAGCCGGGTGCCCTTCTTGTCACGCTGGCGGACAGCACGGGCGAGGCACCAGGCCAGATCACGCTGATTTTCGATCAGCCTCGCATGCAGCTGCGCCAATGGGTCGTTACAGACGCACAGGGCCTGCAAACGACGGTCGCCCTGCGCAATGTCGAAACCGGTATCCGGGCGGATAACTCGCTCTTCGTGCTGCGCGACAACCAGCGGCCCCAGATCGGTCCCCGCTAGGCGCAGAACTGGCGCCACGTCCTCGCGTCTATTATCCTCGACACAGAAGCCTTTCCACCCCGGGCACTGCCTTGACCGGCTACGGATGGCGCGGATACTTGTGAACAGCATGACCAGAAAATCCCTCCGGCGGCCCATTGTCGGCATACCCTGTGACGTGAAGATGCTGGGCCCGCACCCGTTTCACGCAGTGGGCGAGAAATACCTCGCCGCTGTGGACGGAGGATCCGACTGCCAGCCTGTGCTGCTGCCAGTCCCCAGGGAGCCTTTCGGCAAGGCTGAAGAACGCCTTGAAGAGATTTTCGCACTTTGCGATGGCATCTTCCTTACCGGTTCGCACTCGAACGTCCATCCGGAAAACTACGGCGGCACACCACCTCGCGAAGGCGTTCTTCTCGACCGCCAGCGCGACGCGTTGACGCTGGACCTGATCCGCGCCTCCGTCGAGCGCGCCATACCGCTTTTCGCCGTTTGCCGGGGGTTTCAGGAACTTAATGTCGCTTACGGCGGCACGCTCCACCAGCACCTGCAGGAAATCCCCTCTGAGCCGGGCTATGCGCCGCGCTTCGACCATCGCGAACAGAAGGACGATCCTCTCGACGTCCAGTATGGGCCGGTGCATGACGTCTTTTTCGAAGAGGGAAGTGTTTTCGAAAAACTGCTGGGCACACGGACGATTGTTGTAAACTCACTGCATGGCCAGGGGATCGCGCGCGTTGCTGACGCTCTGATCCCGGAGGGCAGGGCCGTCGACGGCACCGTGGAAGCGGTGCAGGTGCGCGGCGCTGGAGCCTTTGCGCTCGGCGTGCAATGGCATCCTGAATGGAAATTTTGGGAGAACCCGGTATCTCAGAAACTGTTCCGGGCATTTGGAGACGCGGTGCGCGAGGCCGCCGCCGCGAACGCTGACAAGGAAAGAGTGGTGTCCCATGGCGATGGGCAGCGAGAAGGAAGACAAGGTCCAGAACACGGAAGATCTGGTCAAGTGGCTTAAGGATCGCCGGATCACGGAAGTCGAATGCATGGTGTCGGATATGGCCGGCATCGCACGCGGCAAGATCATCCCGACACGGAAGTTCATTTCCGGCCTCAACGACCGCTCGCTGAAACTGCCGGAGTCGATTTTCGGCCAGACCGTGACTGGCGACTATGTCGACAGCGATTTCCTCGGCGACATAGAGCCCGACATCATCCTCGATCCCGATCCCCGCACCGTTCGCGTGGTGCCATGGTACGACGAACCGACAGCGCAAATTCTCTGCGATGCGAATTACCGTGACGGCAAGCCCGTTCCCATCGCACCCCGCAACGTTCTGAAACGTGTTGTTGCGCTTTTCGAGGAGAAGGGCTGGGTGCCCGTCGTCGCACCTGAAATCGAATTCTATCTCGCGGCGAAGAATATCGATCCGGACTATCCGCTGGAGCCGCCGGTCGGCGCGAATGGCCGCCAGGAAACTGCTCGCCAGTCCTACGGCATCGACGCGGTCAACGAGTTCGATCCGATATTCGAGGATATGTACGATTTCTGCGAAGCGCAGGATCTCGACATAGACACACTTATTCACGAGTCGGGCGCCGCGCAGGTAGAAATCAACTTCGACCATGGCGATCCGCTTGAGATTGCCGATCAGGCCTTCCTCTTCAAGCGCACGATGCGGCAGGCGGCGCTCCGCCACGGTATCTACGCAACCTTCATGGCAAAGCCCTACGAAGGCGAGCCGGGCAGCGCAATGCATATTCACCAGTCGATCGTGAGCTCGGAGACGGGCGACAATCTATTCGCCACCAAACAGGGCAAGGACACGAAGCTCTTTCTTTCCTACATCGCCGGTCTGCAGAAATTTCTGCCCGATGCGATGGCGCTGATCGCACCCAACGTCAATTCATATCGCCGCATCGTTCGTGACCACGCGGCACCCATCAATACGCATTGGGGTCACGAAAACCGCACCGTGGGTTTGCGCGTGCCGGAAGCAAAGCGGCAGGGCAGACGTGTCGAGAACCGTGTTCCAGGCGCCGACGCAAACCCCTACCTCGCCATCGCCACGTCGCTTGCCTGCGGTTATATCGGTATGGAGAACGATCTGAAGCCGACGAAGGAGATGACGGGCAATGCTTATGACAGCAAACGTTATGCCCTGCCGCGCCATCTGCTCGACGCACTCGACAATCTGCGTACGGCGAGCGAACTCAAGGAGGTTCTCGGACCAGACTTCGTCACGCTCTATATGGACGTGAAGCTGACCGAACACGAAGCTTACCAGCAGGTGATCTCGGCCTGGGAACGCGAGCACCTGCTGCTGAACGTGTAACCGCTCAACCGGCTGCTTTCGTCGCGAGCTGCTCGCGCTTCATTTCGGCCTGAAGCGCGCGTGTTGTCTCTCCCTTGCCGTCGGGCGCCCAGCCGGGCGCGGCGAAGAGATAGCCCGCCACCTCCCGGAAGCTCCGCGCTTTTTTCAAATCGTTTCCGATCGCGACCCATTCGTGGAAGGTCGCCTTGAGAGGGTTACGGGTTTCGAGCTGGTAGCGAATGCCGAAGACGGGTTCTGCCACTTCTTTTTCGAATGTCCCGAACAGCCGGTCCCAGACGATGAAGGTACCTGCATAATTCTTGTCGCAATATTGCAGGTTGGAACCGTGATGAACGCGGTGATGCGACGGCGTGTTCATCACCCATTCGATGGGACCGAGCTTGCCGATATGCCGCGTGTGCAGCCAGTACTGGTAGAGATGGTTGATCGAGAGCAGCGCGATCGCCATCACCGGATCGATACCAATGAGAACGGCCGGAATGAAAAGCAGTGGCTCCAGCCAGGCCTCGACGAAGGATGCGCGAAGCGCCGTGCCGACATTGAAGTACTGGCTGGAGTGATGGTTCACATGTGCCGCCCAGCCGAAACGTACCTCGTGGATCGCGCGGTGATACCAGTAGAAAAGAAAGTCGATGATCACATAGGCCACGAGGATAAGCGCGACGCTGCCCGACCAATCGATCTCGAAGAAGGCGTATTGATGCACCCAGTAGAGCGCGGCCAGCACCGTCGCGGCGGAGAGCGCGATGGTCGCCGCATAAAGAAGTGCCATCACGATCGAACAGGCGGAATCCGCCATCTCGTAGTATTTCTTCCGGAAGAGCCAGGTAAGGCCGACATCGACACCGATCAAGCCGAGCAAAATCCAGATCTGGTCGACATCGCGGATATGCAGAAGTCCTTCGAGAAACTCGTGCATGATGGCCCTCCCGTTGGATAACGTTTGTTATGCGATAGTTATTACATAACAATTGTTGTGTAAAGCGCAAATTGAAGCTAGTCTCGAGCCATGCCGAAAATCGTCGACCACGACACCCGCCGCCGGGAAATCGTCGAAGCCAGTTGGGATGTGATCGCAGGGGAAGGCCTCGACGGCTTGACCATGCGCAAGATCGCCGCCGCCGCCAGCTGCACCACGGGGCGACTTACCCACTACTTCGCCAATCGCGAAGAACTGGTGCTTGCGGCGCTCCGTGCGGTCTACGACGCCGCTGCCTCCCGGATGGCCGCCATACAGAACGCCGATGGACCGCCCCGGAAGAGGCTCCGCGGGATGCTGGAAGAAACCCTGCCGCTCGACGATACCCGCCTGAGAGAATGGAAAATCTGGATCGCCTTCTGGGGAGCGGCGGCGGCCGACAGAACGCTTGCAGAGGAAAACGACGGTCGGCACGACCGATGGCGAGCGTCGATCCTTCCCTTGATCCGCGAAATCGCGCCTTCCTCAGATGCCGCCTATGAGGCCGAGCGGCTGGTCGGAATTGTGAACGGCCTCGGCCTCGAAGCGGCCATCAGCCCGACAAGCCGGAACCGGGCGCGAGCTCGCGAAATCCTGGCGAAACACGTCGAGTGTCTTGCCTGATCGCCTTTACCCTTGCTTGGCCGTGACGGCCGATTGGGATAACCTTCGTCCATGAACGGGCCAGTACAATTTCTCGTCTCGCCGAGGAGCAAGCAGGAGCTGCTGATCCTCTGTGCCCGCATAGGCTACAATCCGTAACCGCCCTGCCCGGGACCCGAAAGGGTCTACTTCCGCCCAGTCTTTCGTTCGGAACCGGAGCAGACGAGATGTCGCAAACCGCCGCTATTTCAAATCAAACCAAGCGCTGGCAGGAGATGGACGCCGCCCATCACCTCCACCCCTTCACGACGCACAAGGACCTCGCCGCCAAGGGTGCCCGCGTCATAACCCATGCCGAAGGCGTCTATCTCTACGATAGCGAAGGCAATCGGATGATCGACGGCATGGCGGGCCTCTGGTGCGTGCAGGTCGGCTACGGCCGCGAGGAGCTCGCCCAGGCCGGCTACAAGGCGCTGAAGGAACTGCCCTACTACAACAACTTCTTCCAGACGACGAACCCCTACGCGGCCGAGCTTGCCGACAAGCTCGCGGAAGTTTGCCCCAAGGGAATCGACCGCTTCTTCTTCGCGAATTCAGGCTCCGAAGGAAACGACAGCGCGGTGAAGATCATCCGCTACTACTGGAACCTGATGGGCAAGCCGGACAAGAAGACGATCATCGCCCGCAAGAAGTCCTATCACGGCGTAACGCTCGCGGCGGCATCGCTCTCGGGTCTCACTCATCTCCATCCGCAGGCGGACTTGCCGCTGCCCGGCTTCGTCCATGTCGACTGCCCGGACTGGTTTGCCGAAGGCGGCGACATGACGCCGGAGGAATACGGCCTCAAGACGGCGCGAAGCCTCGAGGAAAAGATCCTCGAACTTGGGGCGGAAAACGTCGCGGCCTTCGTCGCGGAGCCGGTACAGGGCGCCGGCGGCCTCATCATTCCGCCAAAGGGCTACTGGGAAGAGATTCAGCGCATCTGCCGGAAATACGACGTCCTTCTTCACGTCGACGAAGTGATCTGCGGGTTCGGGCGGACGGGCCAATGGTTCGGTTCGGACACCTTCGGCATCGAACCCGACATGATCAACATGGCGAAAGGTCTTTCCTCCGGCTACCAGCCGATTGCAGCTGTCGGACTCGGCGCACGTGTCGGCGACGTCGTCTTCAACTCCGACGAGGAATGGTCGCACGGTTTCACATACTCCGGTCACCCGGTCGCCTGCGCCGTAGCCCTCGCGAATCTTGAGCTCATCCAGAAGGAAAAGCTCGTCGAGAAGGCAGGCGGCGCGACGGGCAGCTATTTCCAGAAGAAGCTCGCCGAGCTCTCCGATCACCCACTCGTTGGCGAAACGAGGGGCGTCGGCCTATTGGGCGCTATTGAGTTGGTGAAGGACAAGAAAACCCGAGCCAAGTTCGAGAGCGCACGCGATGCCGGCACCCACTGCCGAAACCACTGCTTTTCGAACGGGCTGGTGATGCGCGCCATCGGCGATACGATGGTCCTGAGCCCGCCGCTGACGATCACGACGGACGAGATGGACGAGCTTTTCTCCCTCGCCCACCGCTGCATCGATCTGACGGCGAAGGACCTCGGCGTGATCTGATTTCGGGGCCGGAAGTCTTGCGGCGGTTTGACGCAGGCAGGCTTCCGGCGCCACTTTCGCCCATAACCGGTTGATATTGCCCGGAATTCGGCCATTTTCGACCGAGTTAATCCACAGTTCACGAATGTAAACAAGCCGTATTGAAGGTCCGCCATACCGGACTTATCTACTTGGACATGAGGGCCGAGCATATGCCGCCCGGGTGACCTGCCCCCCGCTCACCCGTCGCGGTGCTCCGAGCCCCCTTCCGGCGCCGGTCTTCCCCTCCCGGCGCCACGCGCAAGTCGCGCGGTTGCGCCTCGCCTCCCCCCGGCGGGGCGCAACTTTTTTGTGCTGCCGATCCATGAGATTGAGGTGGATCGCATTTGTGCAGACTTTGCACCGCACACCCAGAAAAGACTAAAGTCCCCCCTCCCACCGACAAAGCACCACCGGACATGTCACGCCCCTTCGACGATTCCAGCGAACCGCACATGCTCATCTCCGACGCGGAGCTGGACGCGCTTGAAGCCGAAATTCCGATCCTGGCCGGCTTGCGCCGGTTCGGGGAGGAAGCGGTCAACATGCCGTGGTTCTCCAGACTTGGCCGCCCACTCGATCGTGAAGCCCGCGCGCTGGCGCGCTCCTATCTCGACGGTCTCGGCTTTCCGGACGCAGAGCCCGCGCGGTTGCGCGACTGGAACGAAGCAGCCGACGCAGCCATGACCTTCGATGTCGATCCCGCGCATTGGGAAGTCGAGGAGAGCCTACGCGCGGCGCTCGCGGCTGATGCACTCGAGATTTTGAGCGAAGACGCGCTCAACATTGCCATGACTCACGTTTCCGCACTGCTCGGCGAACGTGTCAGGGCCGCCGTTCACGACGCAGCTCATTTCTGGGAAGTCGAGGATGAGGAGCTGTTGAATGCTGCCGCAGGCGCTGCCCTCCACGCTGCGCATGGCGCCGCCCTCTCGCTCATCGTGGAAGCCGAAGAGGATCATCCGTTCCGGCGAAAATTTGGGCTGTTCACGCGTGGGCGCTGGCCGATCGGCATCGCCGGCCTCACCTTCAATATTTTCTGAGTGAACCACAGGAAACGGAAAGCAAGTTGAACCTGAAAATCGCGACCTGGAACATAAACTCCGTCCGCCTACGAATAAATCTCGTCGAGAAACTCCTGAAGGAGGAAAAGCCTGACGTTCTTTGTCTTCAGGAGATCAAGTGCGTCAATGACGCCTTTCCGATGAAGGACATCAAGAAGGCGGGCTACGAGCATGTCGCCGTTCACGGTCAGAAGGGCTATCATGGCGTCGCAACCTTGAGCAAAATCCCCTTCAAGAAGATAGAGAGTCGTGATTTCTGCGAGAAAGGTGATTGCCGCCACATTGCAACCGATCTCGACCTGCCCGGCGGCCTGCGCATCCACAATTTCTATGTGCCCGCAGGCGGCGATGAGCCCGATCCCGAGATCAACGTGAAGTTTGCCCATAAGCTCGACTTCATAAGGGAAATGACATCGATTTTCGGCAAACATCGGACGAAGTCGAAGAATCGCATGGTTCTGGTCGGTGATCTGAACATTGCGCCGCTCGAGCACGACGTATGGTCGCATAAGCAGTTGCTCAAGGTCGTGAGCCATACGCCTGTCGAGGTCGATCTGATGAACGAACTCTATGCCTCGCATGACTGGGTGGACGTCATGCGCCGCTTCGTTCCCGAGACCGAGAAGCTCTATTCCTGGTGGAGCTACCGCGCAAAGGACTGGGAGGCGGCCGACCGCGGGCGGCGCCTCGACCACATCTGGGTCACACCGGCCCTGTCAGAGGCGCCTGTTGCAATGAAGGTCCGCAAGGATGCGAGGGGGTGGGAGCGGGCGTCGGACCATGCGCCGGTAATCGCGACGCTGAGGCTTTAGCTGGGGGCCAGCCTTCGGGGGTGAAGCACCTCGCCGCCGCCCGCTCCTGGGGTTCCTACCGTTCTTGTCCGCCTTCCGGAAATGGGGGGTGCCCGGCGGCGGCATCTCTTTAGGGTAGACGCCCCATATTAGGGTGTTGACCCTATATGGGCAAGGGGGCACGGTGCCCGGCGAACATTTGTGGGTCCGGATGGCTCCGGGCTAGAAAGGCCCCCGGGGAATGCGCTCTTCCGCTGCGGAAATAAGAACAATGGAACGGTAAAGACCTGCATGGCACCGAAGACCAAGGACAAGATTCTGACTGCGAGCCTGCGGCTCTTCAACGAAAACGGCTACGACGCCGTCACCACCGCCCGCATCTCTGAGGAGGTCGGCATATCGGAGGGCAACCTCTGGTATCACTTCCGAACCAAACGTGATCTCGTCAGTGCGCACCAGCTCGCGCTCTTCGTGCTGATTGACCGGCGTCTGGCCATTCCCTCATCGCCCGAGACGGTTCTCGAAAGCTACGCACAGTTCAATCGCATGGTGTTCGAAGAAGTCTGGACCTACCAATACCTCTATCGCGACCAAGCGGAATATGGGCGTGCTTCACCCGAGCTTGAGGACAGGGTTCACCGGATATACGAGATGACGACGGACATGCTGATCCGCTTCTTCCGGCACATGATCGAAGCACAGCATCTCGATATGCCGGAAGACGAATTGGCGCCGCTGGCGGATAACACCTGGATGGTCATTCGTTACTGGCCAAGTTTTCTCCGAGAAACGCGCCGCGTGGTCAGGCTCGATAAGGCCGCGCTAAATGCCGGCATCCGCCATCACTTCGCGCTGTTCGAAACGCACTTGACGAAGGCAGCCCGGCAATATTTCGAGAAGAACGCCTATGTCTGAACGTCGGCCGCCGGCGCTTTCTTTTTCAGCGTAACGAAAGTCGCGGTCGAGCTTCCTGTCGCGATCAATTTCCCGCTTTCTTCATCGGCAAGTTCACCTTCAATGAAGCCGACAGACTTGCCACGCTTGATGACACGGCCCGTGCCGATGATGCGTCCTGGGCGTGCTGCATTCAGCATCGAAACTTTCAATTCGAGCGTCGGCGAAATCTGGCCCCATTCGAGATCGAGACCGACCGCGAGGCTCATCACATCGTCGAGCATGGCCGCAACCATGCCGCCCTGGATACCGCCCCACATGTTGCAGAGTTCATCGCTTGCGTTGAAGGCCACCTTGACGGTCCGAGTCGTCTTGTCGGCTTCCAGAACTTCGAGCCCAAGATAACGGCTCGCCGGCGCCATGCGCTTGAAGACCGCCTGTATGTTGGGTGGCCAGTCCGCTTTTGGCTCCGTCTGACGCTCACTCATTTCCGCCCTCGCCCTTCTTTCCTTGTATTGCCAATCGGCTTCGCAGATCCTCGAGCTCCGCACCGACCGC
The DNA here is from genome assembly GCA_017642695.1 of Parvibaculum sp. Taxonomy (GTDB): domain Bacteria; phylum Pseudomonadota; class Alphaproteobacteria; order Parvibaculales; family Parvibaculaceae; genus Parvibaculum. Next base: position 494,094 of record JAEPQD010000001.1, read on the forward strand.
ATTGAGCCGGTCCGCAAGCCGGGCTGCGACCGAGCCCGCCATCTCCGGGAACTCGCCGAGCAACCGCTGAAACATGTCCCGGCCGATCCTCAAGGTGTAGAGCGATGTCACGGCCCGGACAGTCGTCCGTCGCTTCCCCGGTTCGAAGAGAGCCGTTTCGCCGATGAGATCGCCAGTGTCAAGGCGAAGGGCGTTGGGGCTTCCAGCATCATCCCGGGCAAGCATGACCGCCTCGCCACCAAGAATCAGATAGGCACAATCCGCCTCGTCCCCTTCCGTAAACAGCGTCGCTCCCGGCGCATATTCCCGGCGTTCGCAGGTAAAGGCGACGACCTCCAGCCGCACGGGATCGAGACCGGCAAAAAGATCGAGTTGCTGCAATATGGCGACGGCGGGTTCGAGGCTCATGCCATCAGGATAACGGAGAGGAAGCTCCCTGTCGCGAAGAGCCGTTTGCGCCCGGCCAGCACGGAGGTTATGTAGAAGGCCTTCCGAGGGAGCCCAAAAAATGACCGACAGGACCGAACCGGTATGGGACTGGCCCGACCCCTTCATTCATGAAACAAGAGTCGAGAAGCAGCATATCGACGACTTTCAGCATACGAATAATGTGGTTTACCTGACCTGGATGGCGAAGACCGCATGGGAACATTCGAAGGCGCTTGGCCTCGACTTCGGCACGTATGCCCGCCTGAACCGCGGCATGGTGGTGCGGCGGCACGAACTCGAATATCTCGCCGCCTGCCGGGAGGGCGACCCCGTACTAATTGGCACATGGATCACCGGCAATGACGGCCGCCTGCGACTTCGACGCCGCTTCCAGATGGTGAACGGTGCGACGGGCGAGGTTCTCCTGCGCGGCCTGACCGATTTCGTCTGCATCAACATCGAGACGGGACGCGCAACCCGCATGCCTCCCGAGTTTGTCTCGACCTACGCCGTCACGGCGGATGTCGGCGGGGATGGTTGAAACGGCGCCTGCGTCGAATGGTCTGCTTGGATTGCCATAGCATCTGGGGCAGATGAAGGGCCATCCGGTTGCTTACACGCGAGGCTCAAGATGGACCGCATAGACGGCCCCACCCTTTTCTTCATCAACGTGCTTCTAGCCCTTGCGATTTCCGTCGTCATCTGGGGCCCCGGCGCACTTCTCGTTGCCGCACTCCTTGGCACACCGCTCGCGCTCGGCGCCGTGATCGCGCTCTCGCTCACTGCCCGGGCGTAGACCAGTCAGGTCCTCATCGCTTCGGCCCGGGCCGGATCGAGATATTCCTCGAGAAGGGTGATCCTTCCGTCGGCAACCTGGCAGACGACACAGGCCGGCATCTCGAAATCGCTGCCGTCTGAAAGCCTGCCGCGCAGCACGTGCTGTTGCATGAAACCGCCGGGGATCGCGACACGCCGGAGCACGTCGTATCGCCGGTTCGAAAGCTTGCGCGCCACCCAGCCGAGAACTTCAAGGTTTTCCTCGACGCTCTGGCTGCGGCCGGAAAAGTTGTGCCAGATGCGCGCGTCGGGTGCATAGACCTTGGCAACCTCGTCGACATCGCCCTTTTCGACGGCACGAAAGAAGCGTTCGGCGACATCCGTCGCCTCCGTTGAGTTGGCCATTGCCGCCCCTCCCTAGGGTACCAGCCGGTAGCCGCCGGTTTCCGTTACCAGGATCTCGGCATTGGATGGATCCTTCTCGATCTTCTGCCGCAGCCGATAGATGTGCGTTTCGAGCGTGTGTGTCGTCACGCCGGAATTATATCCCCATACTTCTGCAAGCAGGATGTCACGTCCAACGACCTTCGCCCCTGCCCGGTAGAGATACTTCAGGATCGAGGTCTCCTTCTCCGTGAGGCGGATTTTCTTCTCCTGCGCGTCCATCAGCACCTTGGCACTCGGCCGGAAGGAATAAGGTCCGATCTTGAAAACCGCGTCTTCGCTTTGCTCGTGACTCCTGAGATGGGCCCGGATGCGCGCGAGCAGGACCCCGAAACGGAACGGCTTGGTAACGTAATCATTTGCTCCCGCATCCAGGCCGAGGATCGTGTCGGAATCGGTGTCTGCGCCGGTCAGCATGATGATTGGCACTTTCACGCCCGCCTTGCGCATCAAGCGGCAAACCTCTCGGCCGTCCATGTCCGGAAGTCCGACGTCAAGCAGGACCAGATCGACATGATGCGCGCGCGCATGTTCCAGTCCTGCCGCCGCCGTCGCGACCGCCATGCAGGAAAACTCCTCATGAAGCTGCAGCTGTTCGGCAAGAGAGCCGCGCAGAATATCGTCATCGTCGACAACGAGAATCTTCTTTGTTCCGATCATGTGACCTTCAGGAAGCGTATCCGAGCCGCTCGATATGCGGCCGGAGGATGGGAAGCACAGATTTCATCTGCTCCTCGTATCGCCGCCATCTCTCTGTCGCACTCGAATAGATTGGCTGTGTGACTTGCGAATAGGAAGGCGTGCGAATAGTACCCCGCGCAAGGGCATGCGCCGCTGGATCGCTCACGGCATCGTCCCATGCAAGACCGAGAAACGTCAGCGCCGGCTCCACTTCCGCGCGCAGATCTGCCACCAACCGCTCATAGCGCACCTCCTGCACCTTCAGCGGGAGCAATTCTCGATATCTCTCCCACAAGGTCATTACCCGGTCATAGAGTTGGGCCGAACCCTCGAGAGTGAGGAAGTTGAGCATGGAGGCATTGGGTACGAAATCCTGCATGAAACAGGAAAGCACGCAATCTGCAGGATGTCGGCTGGCAAAAATGAACCGTGCTTCCGGAAAAACCCGTGAAACAAGTCCGGCATGCGCAATATCGAGAGGCATCTTGTTGATGACGAGCTTGCCTTCGAGGTCCGCCCCCGCATCCTTGAGCGCGTTCCAGTAGACCTGCCGAAGACCGGTTCTTTGCTCTTTCGTCATGGTCCCGAGCGACAGCGGATAGCCGGATGACGACGCCACCTTCTTGACCTTGCTCAGAAGTGGCATCTCCTCGAAAACCTGAACACCGGGATGCGCATCGAGTATCTGATCGAGCAGGGTCGTTCCGGATCGCGGGAAACCCACGAGGAACACCGGCACCGACGCATGACCCGGTTCAATTTCTATCTCCGGCAAGGATCTCCACTCTGAAACGAACTTGCTGGTAAAAACACCGAGCAACTGATCCAGGTCATCGATGAACTTTGTTCGGTCCACATTCTTCAACGAAGGCAGCTGGCTCGTTCTGTCGTTCAAGAGCACGAAATAGGAAAACGCCTGCTCTGTATCTCCCTGTTCGTCGCAAATCTGAGCCAGCTCCGAATAGACCAGACGCGCGTCAGAGCTTTTCATCTTGCCGGGATTGGCCTTCTCTAGGCGGTGTCTCAATTCGGCGAGAAGTTCCGGGTCATGTCTGATCTTGCGCCGGCGAGCCTTGGACCAGGTCCGCAAGGCTCCCGCGTTCTCTGGCTTTCGGACCAGAATGCTTTCGGCACGGGCGATGGCCTCATCGAGATTTCCAAGCCGTTCATGCGTCGTTGCCAGAATCGTTTCGATCTGCAGCGGAACGACATCAAGCCGATCAATCGCCTCTTCGCAATATGCGATCGCTTCGCGAAACTTGCCCGCATCTGCTGCGGCGGAGGCCGCTCTCAGATACGATGTGGCCTGATCGGGTTGCAGTTCGATGAGGCGTTCGAAATCGGCTATCGCTTCGGCGAATTGCGATGTTTCCTGGTAGAGTTGCCCTCGGTTGAGAAAGACATCCGGATAGTCGGGCTTTAGCATTTCGGCATGATGGTATGAAAGCACCGCTTCGTCTGTCTTCCCCTGATCCCTTTGCGCGTTGCCGAGATTGACCCACACATTGACGTGCTTCGGCATCACGGCGGCAGCAGCCGCAATCAGCTTCTCTGCAGTCGCAGGTTCTCCCTTGCCGAGCGCGACAAGTCCGAGCAGGTGAAGTCCGTCGGGGTTTTTCGGCTGAAAGCCGAGGACGGCCGCTGCCGCCTTTCCCGCATGATCGAGCCGACCGGCAGCAAGGTGGCCACCACCGAGCTGAAGAAGGCGGGTGATATCCGCCGGCGAGGCTGGCGCGCGAGACGGCCCCACCCCTGGCTTGAACCCACCCAGGGAATTTCCCCCCGGAACGGTTATGGCCGGCTTGACCGGCCCCTTTCCGATCGCCGAGGCCGGCAGTCCGACTGTCGGGCTGAACCTGCCGGGTGCTGCCACACCGGGACTGAACGGTTTAGCCGGATCCTTGGGTGTTGGTTTCTTCGCCATCGTGAGTCCAGTCGCTTGCCGCCGCCGCCGGGTCGAAATCCTGAGCGCGGAGTGTGCCATAGCTTGGCCGGGTGGCCAAAATTATTGAGGCATTGCAGGGGGTTCGGCGAAAAACGCGCAAACTTTGCCGTGAACGGTGCCGCCCCGGCATTTTTTGCCGGTCCGCTGGACGGTTCAAGAGAAATTCCGCTGAAGGCCGCCGTGTTTGAGGTGGCCCGATGTTTGCTGCAGTCTCAGCATGGTCGACCTTGCCCCAGAGATCAGCCCGCTTCACTTGAAGCCCGGCAAACACAACATGGCCTCGGCTGCCTTCGCGGAATTGCGGGCGGCCCGTCGCAGTGACAACGAGCCGGAAGGCACCAAGATAACCTTCGGTGATCTTCTGGACAGCGTGAACCCGCTCCAGCACATCCCGGTCGTCTCCGAAGCCTATAGGCACCTCACGGGAGATGGCATCGACCCGGAAGCCCGGGTCGCCGGGGGCTTGCTCTATGGCGGGCCCATCGGTGCCATTGCTTCCATATTCAGTCTTGCCGTATCCGACAATGGCGAAGACGGAATCGGCGACCGGATCTTGGCGGGCATCGTCGAAACGTCCACCGACGGCTTGGCATCACCTGTCGCCGACAGCCGCAGCGCGCCTGGGGAAGCACGCACCGCATCGCGCTCTGCAGCGAATTCTTCCTCTTCTCCGCTCACCCGGGCGGCTTCTGCCGGCGAACCGGCCCTGCCTCGCCTGAGCTCCGATGCGTTTCAGGCTTTGATCACATCCTTTGCCGATCCCGGCGCTCTCCAGCAGACCAGAGCCGCCATAAGCACCGAAGATGGGGTGCCAACCGAGAGAGACCCTGCCACACTTGCGGACGCAGGCTTGATGAACGCCATGCAGCAGGCTATGGACAAGTACGACTCCCTGAAGAAGCAGACAGTCGGCCGACCGTAAAACTTGTTGCGCCGCTGTGGTCTACCAACCGCTTGACCTTCTTTGAACGCTCATGAGCGCTCCTCACGACATCGCGGACAGCGAGATTCTCGTTACTGCTGCTCGCGGCAGCACCCAGGGACGCCTGCGCATTGGGCCACATGGTTTCCCTTGCGCGCTGGGGCGGTCCGGGCTCGTGGAGGTAAAGCGTGAAGGCGATGGCGGCACACCGGTCGGCTGCTTTCCCTTGCGCACGCTCCGCTACCGCGCCGATCGCCGCGCCGCGCCTGAAACGGGGCTGCCGCTAGCCACGATATCGCCAGACGATGGCTGGTGCGACGCACCGGACGACCTTGCCTACAACCGGCCCGTTCGCCTGCCCTACCCGGCAAGCGCCGAAGCCATGTGGCGGCACGATCACCTCTACGACCTCGTCGTCCTCCTCGGACATAATGACGACCCCGTAATCCCGGGGGCAGGCAGCGCTATTTTCTTTCATCTTGCAAAGGAAGCCGACGGCGCCCTTCTTCCTACGGAAGGTTGTGTGGCGCTGCGCCTCCAGGACATGCTGACTGTTCTTCCTCTTTGCGATGCGCGAACCGTGATCCGGATCGAACTAGATTAGGTCCGTGTACCGAACAAGGCGCTTCCTATGCGAACATGGGTTGCTCCGAACCTGATCGCGGTTTCGAAGTCGCCGCTCATACCCATAGACAATCCGGAAATCCCGTTCCGCTGTGCGAGCTTTCTAAGCAGAGAAAAATGAAGAGCTGGCTCTTCATCGACGGGCGGAATGCACATAAGGCCTTCTATTTCGAGTTGCCATTCCTTTTGGCATCGGGCGATGAAATCATCGAGCTCATCGGGGATGACGCCCGCCTTTTGCGGCTCCTCGCCCGTATTGACCTGAACGAAGAGACGAGGCAGACGCGCACCTTTGTCGCGCGCGCGCATCAGCGCTTCTGCAAGCTTTACGCGGTCGAGCGTTTGCAGAACATCGAAGAGGCCCACCGCATCGATGACCTTGTTGGACTGGAGAGGCCCGATGAGATGAAGCTCCACATCCGTCTGGCGCTCCTTCAACTCCGGCCATTTTCGGGCGGCTTCCTGAACCCGGTTTTCTCCGAACACCCGGAGACCGGCCTCGATGAAGGGAACGATATCCGGCACGTCAAATGTCTTGGACACCGCAACCAGCGTTACCTCTTGCGGCTGGCGGCCTGCATCGCTCGCAGCCTCATTCATACGGCTGCAAACCGCTTCGATCCGCTCCGCTGCAGAAGTGCCTGAATTGGCATTGTTGTTCGTCATTGGCATAGTCTCGGTTGTCGAAGACGGCGGCTAGGCTAGAGTCCAGCCCGATCGCTGACAAGCGGGGAAGGCGAGCAATGCAGATCGCACGGAGCATCAGATATCTGTCGGCAGGAACCGCTTCGATTTCCCTGATAGCGATGACGGACCCCGAACGGTTCCCGATTCCGGAAGACATGTTGCGGCTTCTTCCTCGCGGAAGCGCGCTGATATGGCGAGCATATGGCGAGAACACCAGTATCTCGCGCTTTCGCGATCTTTCGGCTCTGGTTCGTTCGAAGGGCAGCATTCTTCTGGTGGCAGGCCATCCACAAGCCGGATCGAGCATCGGTATCGACGGCCTCCATCTTCCGGAACGGGCACTCCACCGTCGCGTCGAGAAGGGGCATGTGCGCTGGGTCGGCCGCAATAGGCATAACCTCCTTGTCACCGCTGCCTGCCACTCGGAGCAGGCTATCCTGGCCGCAGCGGCGGCAGGCGTCGATGCCGTGCTGATCTCTCCTGTTTTTTCGACCAGGAGTCATCCGGAAGCGGTGCCGCTTGGAGTTGTACGTTTCGCGCAACTGGCTCGGCTTGCCCGGTACCTTGGGCTGCTCCCCTATGCCTTGGGCGGCATAGCAACCGATGCAGATGTTCGGCGATTGCGGGGAACCGGAGCAGTCGGCGTCGCAGGGATCAGCATGCTGATGCCTTGAGCTCTATGCGAACATAGAAAAGCGAACCGAGAGCGAGTGCTTCCACTCGCTCTCATCGATTTTCAGATCCTCCAGTCGGAGGAGCAGGGATCGTCAGAAGGAGACCGATAGCACAAGACCAGCCGACGTCGAGTCGTAGCTGATACCTCCGAGAATCGGCAGATCGACGTCGCTCTTTTGCACGTCGAGACCAATGTCTACCCCGGAGCCGAGATTGTAGCCGCCACCGGCCTGCCAGGTGTTCACATCGACCGACGCACCAACGAAACCAATCTCGATTTCGTCTTCAAGATAGGAAACGCCCACGGTCCAGGGACCCGTCGCATAGGAGACACCCGCCGTCCAGACTTCCTCTTCAATGCCGGCAAGCGAAGGCATCGGGATCGAAGTCGTGAAAAGATCTTCACTGTTGTACCAGGCGCCACCGAGCGTGAAGCCGCCGAAACCAAGATTCAGACCGAAACCCATCTCTTCGGGGTCCGACGAGGTGCCGGGAAGGAAGACATTGTCGCCATCGCCGGTGACATAAAAGCCATCAGCACCAACATCGACGTTGCCGAACGTACCCGAATAGTTGACCGCCACTTCGATCACGTCATGGAGCGAAGTCCCGATCACCGCAACACCGAGGCCATTTGGATTCGGACCGTTGTAGCTGGTGTCCGGCGTGTAGGAGAGGCCGAGCTGGAAGCTGGCGAAGCGCGGCGTGAAGTAGGTCACCTTGTTCGCATCGGCGCCCATGAGCGAGAAGGTAGAATTGCGGAAGCCGACGCCCGCGGTCGCGGCCACAACATTGAGGATGTTCGGGCTGTCGACACCGTTGCCCGGCACGAACCAGGGTGAGGTGTAGTGCATCTTGAACGCAGCGCCGTCCGTACCGCCGATTTCGAACCGGCCAAGGCCGCCTTCGAGATAGACGAAGAGTTCACGGAAGGTTGCATCGTTGTTGACGTGATAGTTCCAGTCGTCGCCAAGCGAAAGCGTCGCCGTCACACCGGCAACCATTCCGTTGTCGAGCGTTCCTTCGGCATTGATGTCGATGTTGCGCGCAACGAGCTTGACGGCGGTCTCGCTGAACGAGGTGCCGCCGATATCGTCATGGTCGATTGCATAGAAACCGGCAGTGACCGTACCGCCAACCGTAACGGTCAGCGGATCACTCGCGAGCACTGGACCGGCAATCAAACCTGCCGAGATAAGGGCTGTTGTACCAAGAAGCATCTTCTTCATGTTGTCCCCCCAGAGACCCTGTTACCGGCTTCGCTGTTTCCGCAAAGCCCGGCGGCGGTGGCACGACGGAGCGGATTTTAGTGCCCGATATCGGCTCCCCGTATACGGGAAAATGAAGGCAACGTGACGAAATGCCAATCTGTGTTTCCGGAAAAGCACATACGCTCGTCAGACATATTCCGAAGGGACATAGCCGAAACGTGTCATTTGTTCCCGGTGATCGGCAATGATCCGGCGAACCTGGTCCGGGGTTAGCCCGTCCCGCCATTGATCGGACTTGCCTACCCGGAAAAAGGCTTCCGCGTTGGCGGGCTTTTCTCGAAATCCCTGTTTCTCTTCCTGCCCGCTGAGGACAGAAAAGGAGGAATGCCGGATCGCACGGTCGAGATTCTCGCTGTCGCCGCCCGCACCGACAAGCCGCGCGATCGCGCCAAAAGCGTTGAGCGGTTGCGAAAGCAGGTCTTCATAGCGCACGACAAGAAGCGCGGCGCTTTGCTTCGACGTCCAGCTCGCCACATGATTTGACCAGGTGTCGTAGATTTCCGGCATATGACTTGGTGCCAGCTTCGTACCGATGCCGCGTGTAGAGATAAAATCGATCGCCTGATCGACACTCATGCCCCTGTGAGGCGCGAGCGATAGAACGAGATCGAGCGGATTGCGGATGATATAGATGGCGCCGGCCGTCAGCGACAGGTCGTGCAACGGTACGTTGAACCAGTCGCCGAGATAGTTGTGCGTCTTTACCGGAATGGCGTTGGGTCTGCTCTCGGCCATTCGCTGCTGGGCATGCGGCCTCAGCTGCGCCAGCTCCTCAGGCGTGAGCTCCTCGAGCGGTCCTGGCGCAACCTCCTCGAACCATCGCCGCGACGATGTGTTGAGCGCCATGGTGTTGAGCTGATTGATATCGGCGGGCTCGCTTGTCCTGTGAAGCAGGTTGTAGAGAAAGCTTCTGACCCAGGTGTTGCCGGATTTCGGGTAGGAGGCGATCCAGAGGAGTTTTCCCATCTTTGACCTTGGGGTGCGGTTGCGCCACTAAACGGCGTCTTCCTTCCGGGGCACGGCGTCGCGATAGTCGTCCGGAATGTATCCAAACCGCTCCATCTGTTCGTAGTGGTCACCGATGATCCGGCGCACCTGCTCAGGCGTCAGAACGTCGCGCCACTGCTCCGACCGTCCCTCGCGGAAGAACATGTCCGCCTTCTTGGATTTTTCCTTGAACCCCTTTTTTTGTTCGATTGCCTTGAGCGCTTTGAAGGACGAGTTGCGGATTGCACGTTCGAGTCTGGCAGGCGGCGGATTCAATCCAAGGAAACTGGTGACCTGCTTGAAATATTTGCGCGGCTTCCGTAGCAGGTCCTCGTAGCGGACGACAAGGAGCTGCGGGCTCGGGTTTTCAGTCCAGCTCTTCACATGAGTCGACCATGACCGATGAAGCTCGAAGACATGGGAATCCATGTTTCCGGCCATGTATTGTTCGTTTGAGAGATGCTCTATCGCCTCGTCGATTGTCTCGCCGAAGTGATGACTGACCGAAATCACCACGTCGAGTGGATTGCGAAGGACATATATGCCACCCGCCGTTACCTCCATTGTATGGAGGGGCACGCCGCATGACTCACCCAGGTAATTGTGCGTCTTGACGAAGACCGAGTCCGGAAAGACGGTCGTGAAATCCCGGTGAACAAGCGGCCTCAGCTTGGCTAGCTCTTCTGGTGTCAGCTCATTCAGTGGTTGATCGGTATGCCGCCGATACCACTGTGCTGCAGACTCACCCAGGCAGAAGTCGCTGATCTCGTTGATATCGACCGGCTGCTCCGAATTCCTGAACAGATTGTGCAGGAAACTTCGCATCCACGTGTTTCCCGACTTGGGATACGACGCGAGCCATATTAGAGCGCCCATGTATCTTCCTCACGGCCAGTCCCGCCATTCGCACATGTATTAGCAAAGGGACCCGGCAAAACAAAGAGAGCGGGCTTTCGCCCGCTCTCCGTAACTTCCGTCGATAAACCGATCGTGATTACGATCAGAACGAGACCGACAGTACCAGACCACCCGACATGGAGTCGTAGGATCCGGCGGCACCGTAGTCGACATCGGACATCTGCAGGTCGAGACCCACATCGACGCCGGAGCCGAGGTTGTAACCGCCACCCGTCTGCCAGGTTTCGATCTCAGCCGAATAACCCGGCGTGCTGAGCTCGTCCGTCAGATAGGCAACACCAACCGTCCACGGACCGGTCGAGTAGGAAAGACCAGCCGTCCATACTTCTTCTTCGAGGCCAGAGGCCGAAGGCAGAACGACCGAGGTCACAGCCAGGTCTTCCGACTGGTACCAGGAACCGCCCAGCGTGAAGCCGCCGAAGCCAAGGTTCAGACCGAAGCCCAGTTCTTCCGGATCACCGTTTGTGGCGGTGGGCGCATCGCCCGTCACGTAGAAGCCGTCAGCACCGAGATCGACGCTACCGAACGAACCCGCATAGTTGAGGGCAACTTCGACGACGTCATTGACGACGGCACCGGAAGCCGCAACGCCGAGACCATTCGGGTTCGGGCCATTGTAGGTCACGTCCGGCGTGTAGGAGAGGCCGAGCTGGAAGCCGGCGAAACGCGGCGTGAAGTAGGTCACCTTGTTCGCATCGGCCGCCATCAGGGAGAACGTCGAATTCCTGAAGAACGGGGTCGAGGCGAGAGCCGTCAGCGTCGCAATCGAGCTGTTGACCGTGTTCACGTTGAGGATGTTCGGGCTGTCGACACCATTGCCCGGCACGAACCAGGGCGAGGTGTAGTGCATCTTGAACGCAGCGCCGTCCGTGCCACCGATTTCGAACCGGCCGAAGCCGCCTTCGAGGTAGGCGAACAGTTCGCGGAAGGTCGCATCGTTGTTGAAGTGGTAGTTCCAGTCATCGCCGAGCGAGAGCGTCGCCGTCACACCGGCAACCATGCCGTTGTCGAGCGTGCCTTCGGCATTGATGTCGATGTTGCGCGCGACGAGCTTGACGGCGGTGTCGTTGAAACCGACCGCACCGAAATCGTCATGGTCGATCGCATAGAAACCGGCAGTGACCGTACCGCCAACCGTAACGGTCAGCGGATCGCTCGCGAGCGCCGGACCGGCGACAAGGCCAGCCGAGACGAGAGCGGTCGTCCCAAGGAGAGTCTTTTTCATGTGTTCCTCGCAGTATCAGCTATGAGCTGTTCCATTTGTACGAGCCATCGGAAAGAAACCCCCCGTGGCTGCGTCCATCGCCGGGCCGACTGAAGAAACTGCCCCCCGAGCGCGTATGTCGATTAATCCGTTGATAACCGCCTTGGGTCAAGCAAACCTCTCCCCATGACGAAGGAATGTCAGATCATGTTGCGGAAAGGGCACAAATCCGCAGGGAACGTTAACGAAAGCCTAAGAGGAACAGCGAGGGCGGTCCGGTCGCGCGGCGATACTGTGAGCAATGATGCAGACTCTTCGCGATCCGGGCTACACGGCGCATCGCAAAGCAGGCAGTTCGCTTGCGGATGTCAGACGATGATTAGTGTGCCTTGCTGGCAACAGTAGGGGCACAGGGGGAGTTCCGGGACCGCTTTTTCAGACCTCTGAACGGGCGGTTGCCCGCGAATATGCGTGATTGCGGCGCAAGGCGTTCTCTCGCTATAAAGGCGCGCCCGCCGCGTTCATCGGCGGGAAAGCGAAATCACTTGCTCTCCGCGGGGCGATAACGCAAGAACCGGCGGACAGAGGGACGCAACGCGAGAGGCTTGCCGTAAATCGATGACCTATCTCCCACTGACACGCGCGAAACTGACCGCCGCGGCGCTTCTCTGCGCCACTCTTCTCGGCCTCGCGGCCTGCGGCCCCTCGGAATCGAACTTCCCCGGCCAGCCGACCGGCAAGGGCCCCAACAACCCGACCGGCGAGGAGCGCGAATCAATCTTCGGCGAAGACGGCCTGACGCTGTTCGGCGGCGCCGCGGAAGAAGACAACACGGGTGGCAGCGGCATCGGCGTCAACAGCTTCCTGTGGCGCGCCTCGCTCGACACGATCGCCTTCATGCCGCTCGCCTCCGCCGACCCCTTCGGCGGCGTCATCATCACGGACTGGTACCAGGACCCGAAGGCGCAGGGCGAGCGCTTCAAGGTGACGGTTTACATCCTCGACAAGCGGCTACGCGCCGACGGCGTGAAAGTGGCAGTTTTCCGCCAGGAACGCGCGGCAGATGGCGGCGAATGGGTCGATGCCGAGGTCAATGCGGCGACCTCGCTGCAGATCGAGAACGCGATCCTCGTCCGCGCCCGCCAGCTTCGCATCAACACGATCGAGGCGACGGAGCAGAAGTAAAGGCCGCATAGCCGGTTCATCTGACAAAGGCGCTTCGCCTCCCGCGGAGCCACCGAACGACATGTCCACAAGATACAATGCCCGCGCGGTCGAGCCGAAATGGCAGAAGCTCTGGGAAGAGCGTGGCGATTTCCTGACCGGCGACGGCACCGACGGCAGACCCAAATATTATGTTCTTGAAATGTTCCCCTATCCTTCGGGGCGCATTCACATGGGGCATGTCCGCAACTACACGATGGGCGACGTGATCGCGCGCTACCGCAAGGCGCGCGGCTTCAACGTGCTGCACCCGATGGGCTGGGATGCGTTCGGCATGCCGGCCGAAAATGCGGCGATGGAGAAGAATGTCCATCCGAAGGGCTGGACCTACGACAACATCGCGGCGATGCGCGAGCAGCTGAAGGCAATCGGCCTCGCGATCGACTGGTCCCGCGAGTTCGCGACCTGCGACCCCGAATATTACGGCCACGAACAGGCGCTCTTCCTCGACATGCTCGACGCGGGCCTCGTCAGCCGCAAGAAGAGCATGGTGAACTGGGACCCGGTCGACAACACCGTGCTGGCGAACGAGCAGGTGATCGACGGCCGCGGCTGGCGCTCGGGCGCGGCCGTCGAACGGCGTGAGCTGACGCAGTGGTTCCTGAAGATTTCCGACTTCGCCGATGAGCTCCTCGAAGGCCTCGAGACGCTCGACCGCTGGCCCGAAAAGGTCCGGCTGATGCAGAAGAACTGGATCGGGCGTTCGGAAGGCGCGCGCGTCTTCTTCGAGCTCGAGAATGCGCCCGGCGATAACGGCAAACTCGAAATCTTCACGACGCGGCCGGACACGCTTTTCGGCGCGAGCTTCTGTGCGCTCTCGCCCCACCACCCGCTGACGCAGACGCTTGCGAAGGACAATCCCGCGCTCCAGGACTTCATCCGCGAATGCGACCGCATCGGCACCTCGGAAGAAGCGATCGAGACCGCAGAGAAGATGGGTTTCGACACGGGGCTCAAGGCGCGCCATCCCTTCATCGAGGGAAAGACGCTGCCGGTCTATGTGGCGAATTTCGTGCTGATGGACTACGGCACGGGCGCGATCTTCGCCTGTCCCGCGCATGATCAGCGCGACTTCGACTTCGCGAAGAAATACGGGCTTCCGATCCTGCCCGTCGTGACACCGAAGGATCGCGCGGACGACACCGCGTGGGCCGAGGCGCTCGTCGCCGGCACGGAGGCCTTCACGGGCGACGGCGTGGCGGTCAATTCGGAATTCCTGAACGGGCTCGACGTCGCGGCCGCGAAGCGCGCCGCCATCGAGAAACTCGAAACGCTGAAGCTCGGCGAAGGCACGGTGAACTACCGCCTGCGCGACTGGGGCATTTCGCGCCAGCGCTACTGGGGCTGTCCGATCCCGATCATCCATTGTGGAAGCTGCGGCATCGTACCCGTGCCGCGCGACCAGTTGCCGGTCGTGTTGCCCGACGATGTGAGTTTCAGCGAGCCTGGCAACCCCCTCGACCGGCATCCGACATGGAAGGATGTCGACTGTCCGACCTGCGGCAAGCCGGCGCGGCGCGAGACCGATACCTTCGACACGTTCGTCGACAGCTCCTGGTATTTCGCGCGCTTCACCGCGCCGGACGCGGCAACACCGACCGACAAGGCGCTCGCCGATCACTGGCTGCCGGTCGACCAGTATATCGGCGGCATAGAACACGCGATCCTGCATCTCCTCTATTCGCGCTTCTTCACGCGCGCGATGAAGACGACAGGGCATGTCTCGCTCGACGAACCTTTCGCCGGCCTCTTCACGCAAGGCATGGTCAACCACGAAACCTATCGCGACGCGAAGGGCCGCTGGGTGCCGCCCGCCGAAGTCGCGATCGAGACGGTCGACGGAAAGCGCGTCGCGAAACACATCGCGGACGGGACACCGGTGACCATCGGTTCCGTCGAGAAGATGTCGAAGTCGAAGAAGAACACCGTCGACCCGGAAGACATCATCGCGAAATACGGCGCCGACACCGCACGCTGGTTCATGCTCTCCGACAGCCCGCCCGAGCGCGACGTGCAGTGGACGGACCAGGGCGCGGAAGGCGCCTGGCGCTTCACGCAGCGCCTTTGGCGGATGGTGACGGAAAAGCAGGAAGAGCTCGCGGCGAAGGGAACGGCGATGCCCGCCGCTTTCTCCGACGGCGAACTGGCGTTGCGCCGTGCTGCCCACCAGGCGCTCGCGGCCGCGACCGAGGACTTCGAGAACCTGCGCTTCAACCGCGCCGTCGCGCGGGTCTACGAACTTGCGAACGCGGTTTCGGGCTTTACCGCCTCGACGCCGGAAGGGGCCTTCGCGAAGCGCGAGGCGCTGGAGATCCTGGTGCAGATCGTCGGACCCATGATGCCGCATATCGCGGAGGAGTGCTGGGAAGCGCTCGGCCATGGCGAACCGCTGACCGCCACCGAATGGCCGGTTGCCGACAAGGCCCTCCTCGTGGAAGACTCCATCACGATCGCCGTTCAGGTGAACGGCAAGCGCCGCGACGAGCTGACCATCGCCCGGGATGCGGACAGGGAAACAGTGGAGCGGGCCGCACTCGCGCTGGAAAAAGTGGAGAAGGCGATCGATGGAAAAGCCATCCGCAAGGTCATTGTCGTTCCGGGCAAGATCGTCAACATCGTGGCGTGACGCACGGCGCGCGGGCGCGCTGATGATGCTGCTCGCCTTCGCGATGCCGCTTGCCGCCTGCGGCTTCACGCCGCTTTATGCCGAACGCAATGACGGCGCGGTGGTCGCCGATCTCGCGGGACTCGATGTCAGCGCACCGGATGACAGGCTCGGCCGCGAACTGAAATACAATCTGCTCGACCTGCTTTCGAGCAGCGGCAATCCGCCCGCAAGCCCCGCCTATCTCGTCGAGCTCGCCCCGATCATCTACAACGAGGATCTGGCCATCGAGCCGGACGCGGACGTGACGCGAAAGAACCTCGTCATGGTGGTGCCGTTCCGCCTGATCGATACGGCGACGAACAAGACCGTGCTTCGTTCCACTTCGCGGTCGCGCTCTTCCTACAACCGCGTTTCATCGGAATTCGCCAACATCGTTGCCGCGCAGAACGCGGAGAGCCGCATCGCGCGGGCCATCGCGAGCGACATCAAGCTGCAGCTCTCGATCTATTTCGACCGCGTGGCGAGCGCCGGCAGCTAGAGAGGCCCGGCGGTGAAGATCTCTCCGAGAGAAGCCGACCGCTTCGCCGCAAAGCCCGACCCGAAGGTTGCGGCGGTCCTCGTCTACGGGCCCGACACGGGGCTTGTGCGCGAACGCATCAAGATGATGATGAAGACGGTGGTGGACGATCTTGCCGATCCGTTCCGCATCGCCGAACTCTCCGACAGCGACCTGAAGAGCGATCCCGCCCGGCTTTCAGACGAAGCGGCGGCGATCGCGATGCTTGGCGGACGGCGCGTGGTGCGCGTGCGGGGCGCCGCCGACGGCCTGTCGAAGACCTTCGAGAGTTTTCTCGCCGATCCGGCGGGCGACGCGCTGGTGCTTGTGGAAGCCGGCGACCTCGGTCCGCGCTCCTCGTTGCGCTCGCTTTTCGAAGGAGCGGCCAACGCGGCGGCAATCGCCTGCTACGCCGACAACACGGAAGCGCTCGAAGGCGTGATCCGCCAGCGGCTCGCCGCCAACGGACTGGCGCCGGAACCGGCGGCGCTCGAATACCTGCTCGAAAATCTCGGCTCCGACCGCGGCGTGACGCAGAGCGAACTCGAAAAGCTCGTGCTCTATATGGGTCCCGGCGAGGAAGGCGGAAAGCGGACGGTGACGCTCGACGACGCGCGCGCGAGCGTCGGCGACAATGCAGGCTCCAGCCTCGACGAGGTGATCGACGCGGCGCTGACCGGCGACCTCGACGGCCTCGACACGGCGATGGCGCGCGCGAAGGCCGCCGATACGAATGCCATCGCGATCCTCAATGCGCTGACGCGGCACATGACGCAACTTCACCTGGCGGCGGCACGGATCGAAACGGGTAGCGACATCGAGGGCGCGATCCGGAGCTTCCGTCCGCCGGTCCATTTCAGCCGGAAAAACTCCGTACAAGGACAATTGCGCGCCTGGAACCGGAAGCGTCTCGACCGCGCGCTGGCGCTGGTGCTGGAAGCGGAAGGGCAATGCAAATCTTCCGGCCAGCCCGATACGGCGATCTGCGGCCAGACGCTTTTCAGGATCGCGCAAGGCGCGCGCGCCGGGCGGCGCTGACGGTAGCGCGATACCTCAACCGGGGATAAAACGCGGCGACTGTCACTGAACTGTCATGAAAACGTCATGGAGCGTTTCACGGACAACCGCCCTGCCCGTTCGAGGCCCTTCCGTGCCGCCCGGCCACACCCCTGTGCAACGCTGCAACGGCATTCGGGCCACAGCGGGGATTTCCTTTGTCACAGCGCGGCGGTGCGGATGGGCGACAGCGGGGACAAGTTCCCTTCCGGTTTGCGCCGGTCATGTTTCGACATCCACCCTGCCACAGGGGGAGGGTTATCCAGATGACTTACGCCGGCATCACGCCCGGACCCGGATAACCCCTCCGTACCCGGAAGATATTCTCAGTGCATCTTCTGGGCGGTCCGGCCGGCGAGGCGGCGGCAGATCTCGTCGAGCTGCTCGAGCGTCTTGTAGGCGATACGGACCTCGCCGCCCTTGTCGCCCGAATAGGCGATCTCGACCTTGAGGCCGAGCTGGTCGGAGATGTTCTTTTCGAGCGCCAGCGTGTCCGCGTCCTTTTCCGCTTTCGGCAGCGACTTCGGCTTGGTCGAGGCGGCCGCCGGATCCGGCTTGCGGGTGAGCGCCTCCGCCTCGCGGGCCGAAAGTCCCTTGGCGACGATCTCGCGGGCGAACTTCTCCGCCTCGTCATGGCCGATCAGCGGCCGGGCCTGGCCGGCTGTGAGCTTGCCTTCCTCGATGAGGGAGCGAACGCCATCCGGCAGCGACAGCAGGCGCAGCGTGTTGGCGACATGGGAGCGGCTCTTGCCGATGAGCTTGGAGAGCTTGTCCTGCGTGTATTCGAACTGCTGCATCAGCCGCTCATAGCCCGCCGCCTCTTCGACGGCGTTGAGGTCCGCGCGCTGAACATTTTCGATGATCGCAATTTCGAGCGACTCGGCATCCGAGAGCTCCTTCACGATCACCGGCACCTGATGAAGCTGCGCCGCCTGCGCCGCGCGCCAGCGGCGTTCGCCGGCGACGATCTCGAAAGAGTTTGCCACATTGGCAACGGGCCGCACGACGATCGGCTGAAGGATGCCTTTCTCGCGGATCGAGTTCGCGAGATCCTCCAGGTCTTCCGGCCGGAACGTATGGCGCGGCTGGAACGGGTTCGCGCGCAGATATTCGATCGGCACCTCGCGAACACCCTTGGGTTGCGGCGCTTCCTTGTCGCCAAGGGCGAACGCCGTATCCTCTCCGATCAGTGCCGCCAGACCGCGTCCAAGACGGCTCGGGGTTTCCTCTGCCATTGCCATCGCTTCCCTTCCAATGCCTTTCATAAAACCCTCAACGCCCTGAACACTCGACTTCCCGGACACTCACCGATCCGAACATGCGCCGGATCCTCTATCTGCCGGCTGCCCTCGGTATGGCCGGTATGACCTAACCATAATCCCGGAATTCCGGGACCTGTCCGCGAACCAACTTACCAGAACACTACCTTGTATGACCCATAATCAAATAGTTTCAATCCGTTAGGAGACGTTGTTAAGACAACTCACAGCGCCCTTCCGGACATGTCAGGCCGCGCTCCGGCGAATCGCCCGCTCGCGCTGGATCATCTCCGCGGCGAGCTTCATATAGGCCTTGCTGCCGGCGCAGCGATGATCGTAGACCAGCGCCGGCTTGCCATAGGACGGCGCTTCCGAGATGCGGACGTTGCGCGGGATCACCGTGCGGTAGACCTTGTCGCCGAGATGCGTGCGTACGTCGCTCGCGACCTGGTCGGACAGTTTGTTGCGCTGGTCGAACATGGTCAGCACGATGCCCTGGATGTCGAGACGCGGATTGAGACTGGTCTTGACGCGCTCGACGGTGCGCAAGAGCTGGCTCAGACCTTCCAGCGCGAAGAACTCGCATTGCAGCGGAACGAGAATCGCGTCGGCCGCCGTCATCGCATTGATGGTGAGCAGGTTCAGCGACGGCGGGCAATCGATCAGCAGATAGGAGTAGGGCCGCTGGCTCATGCGCTGCTCGGCTTCGCTCGTGTCGCGCTGCTTGCCGTTGCGCGGCATGCGCGCGAGCGCATCGCGCAAACGATGCGAGCGGCGCGGCACGGAAGCAAGTTCGAGTTCGGCGCCGAGCAGATCCATCGTGGACGGAACAATATCGAGACCGGGCACCTTGGTCGGCACGATCGCATCCTCGATCAGCGCCGCACCGATCAGCACGTCGTAAGCGGAAACCTTGCGCTCATTGCGTCCGATGCCGAGGCCCGTGCTTGCATTGCCCTGCGGATCGAGATCGACGACAAGGACACGCTCGCCGACAGCGGCAAGCGCGGTACCGAGATTGATCGCCGTCGTCGTCTTGCCTACGCCGCCCTTCTGATTGGCAACAACGAGGATGCGCGGACGCTCCGTGGACGGAACAACCATCCGGTCGGACCCGGTAGTACCTTGCGGTGTCGTGATCGAAGCGGCGGTATTTGCCGCGTCAGCTACCAGCGTCTTGTCGATCTGTTCCATGGAGGCCTCTCAGCTTCAGCACGGAACCCGCCGGATCCGACTGACTGGGGTAAATGTCAGCCTCGAATATCCAGCTTTTTCGAGCGGCGGTCAATTCATCCTGAACGCCCTGCCCCTTCAAAAACAGGCCAATCGTCTCCGGCCCGAACAGAGGCGCCGCCCAGCCGAGAAGACGGCCGAGGGGCGCCAGGGCCCGGGCAGACACCACATCGAAGGGTCCGGCCTCGGCGGCGAAGGCCTCAATTCTCTTATTATACACCTTCGCGGGGGCGCCCGTGGCCCGCGCGACCTCGCGCATGAAGACGCATTTCCGCTGGTCGCTTTCGACCAGATGCATCTCGAAGCCGGGCCTTTCACGCAGGAGAATGGCGATCACAAGGCCCGGAAAGCCGCCCCCGGAGCCCAGATCGGCCCAGCGCAGGGCCGTTTCCGGCGCCAGGCCCGAAATCTGGGCAGAATCGAGCATATGCCGGCGCCAGAGCTCCGGCAAAGTGGCCGCGGAAACGAGATTTATGCTTTTCTGCCACTTGATCAGGAGGGACTCGTATTGTGCGAGCCGCTCCATTGTTTCACGTGAAACATGTAGAGCGTCCGAAAAGGATTCCGCATCAATGACTTGCGGGGTTCCGGACACTATATGTTGGGGCATACCAGGTATGATGCCTCAAGCCGTGCGCTTTTGTTTCACGTGAATCATTAGGGTGGTGAGCGCCGCCGGCGTCACGCCATCGACCCTCGCCGCCTGCCCCAGCGTGGCCGGGCGGGCTGCAGCGAGCTTCTGCCGTACCTCGTGGGAGAGGCCGAGAATCCGGCCATAATCGATCTCCGCCGGAAGCATCAGGCCCTCATCCCTTCGGAAGGCCCGGATATCGGCCTCCTGGCGGCCGAGATAACCCGAATACTGCGCCTCGATCTCCATCTGCTCCGCGATACCTGGGTCCAGAGCCTCGAGCTCTGGCCAGATCGCCGCAAGACGCACGACATCGACGTCCGGATAGGCGAGCAGGTCGGTGGCGCTGCGCGCGATGCCGTCCTGATTGACCCTGAGGCCCTTCCTGTTGAGCTCGCTCGGAGAGGCCCTGAGCGCGTCACAGACGGCCCTCGCCGCATCGAGGCCCGCCATCTTTGCCGTGAAGGCATCCGCCCGCCCTTCGCTCACGGCACCCACGGCCATGCCGAGCCCGGTCAGCCGCTGATCGGCATTGTCGGCCCGCAGCGTCAGCCGGTACTCGGCGCGCGAGGTGAACATGCGATAGGGCTCGCTGACGCCACGCGTGATGAGGTCGTCGATCATGACGCCGGTATAGGCCTGCGCCCGGTCGAGGATCAGGGGCTCGCTCCCCCGCGCCGCCAGGGCCGCGTTGAGCCCCGCCATCAACCCCTGTGCGGCCGCCTCCTCATATCCCGTCGTCCCGTTGATCTGTCCCGCCAGATAGAGCCCCGGCAGCTTCCGGGCCTCCAGCGTCGGGCGAAGCTCGCGCGGGTCAATGTAGTCGTATTCGATGGCATAGCCTGCCCGGCGCATGACGACATTCTCAAGACCCGGAATTGTCTTCAGAAAGGCGAGCTGAACCTCTTCCGGCAGCGCCGTCGAGATGCCGTTCGGATAGATCGTGTCGTCGTCCAGGCCCTCGGGCTCGAGGAAGATCTGGTGGCTGTCGCGCTCCCGAAACCGGACCACCTTGTCCTCGATGGAAGGGCAATAGCGCGGGCCGACGCCCTCGATCTGGCCGGAATAGACTGGCGAGAACTTCAGGTTCTCCTCAATGATCCGGTGGCCCGCCTCCGTCGTCCGGGTGATATGGCAGGGCACCTGCGGCGTCGTGATATCCCTCGTCAGGAAGGAGAACGGCACCGGCGGTTCGTCACCCGGCTGCACCTCGAGGGAGGCCCAGTCGATGCTGTCCCCGGCAAGACGGGGCGGCGTGCCGGTCTTGAGGCGGCCGAGCTGGAAACCGAGCCCATAGAGCCGGTCGGAAAGGCCGAGCGCCGGGGCTTCCCCTACCCGGCCTGCCGGAATCCGTTGTGTGCCAAGATGAATCACTCCGCGGAGAAAAGTGCCCGTGGTGAGCACCACGCGGGCGGCCTTCCACTGACGGCCGTCCTCGGCGGCGACCCCCCGGACCTCACCATTCTCGACCAGAAGGTCGGAGACGGCGGCCTCGATCACCTCGAGGTTGCGGTGGGTCAGGATCGCGTCCTGCATCGCCTGGCGGTAGAGCTTGCGATCCGCCTGCGCGCGGGGACCGCGCACGGCGGGACCCTTGCGCCGGTTGAGGAGCCGGAACTGGATGCCGGCGGCGTCCGCAACGCGGCCCATCAGCCCGTCCATCGCATCGACCTCGCGGACCAGGTGACCCTTGCCGAGACCGCCGATGGCGGGGTTGCAGGACATCTCGCCGATGGTCGAGATCCGGTGGGTGACGAGCGCGGTGCGGGCGCCGGCGCGCGCCGCCGCGGAGGCCGCCTCGCAGCCCGCATGGCCGCCGCCGATCACGATTACGTCGAACTCGCGCGTCATCCGCAAAAAAACCTGTCGGAGAATAAAGTGCCGGAAGAAGAAATGCATGTGCCCGTAGGAACGGATTCGACAGGCGACACGCAGAGAGGTTTAGGCGCTTGCGCCCCGCGCGTCAAAAACTTTTCCACAGAGTCGAATCAGGATTCCACCGAGTTGAGGATTCCCGTGCAAGCCTTTGAAGCGGAATCGGATTCGCCCGCTTCTTCATGTTTCACGTGAAACAGGAAATCGCGCCTCATCAATCAAATGCGTCATGACCCGGCTTGTCCGGGCCATGACGAACTGGAAAGGACGAGAGACACGCTCTTCGCCCTCCTACTTTCCGATGCAGAAATCCCGGAAGATGACGTCGAGCAGGTCCTCGACATCGACCCGCCCGGTGATGCGGCCAAGCGCGCGGGCGGCAAGGCGAAGATCTTCGGCGACGAGCTCGGCATCGCGTCCGGCTCGAAGGGCATCGCCGGCTCGGCCGAGCGAGGCCGCGCATTCGGCAAGGCCCTCGCGGTGGCGGGCGCGGGTAATGAGCGGATGCTCCTGGGCTTCATAGGCAGCGCCGGCTTTCTCGCGGAGCACGGCTTCGAGCGCATCGAGCCCCTCGCCTGTCAGCGCCGATACGCCAATGACCCCCTCGCCCGCCCTGCCACCGAGATCGGTCTTGTTCATGACCCGGATATCTCCATCGCGGGCAAGCGTGAAGTCCGTTCCCTCCCCCGGTGCGGCGACGACAATCCGGAGGTCCGCCTTCGTGGCCCGGGCGAGCGCACGGCGCACCCCTTCCTGCTCGACGGCACCGACGGCCTCCCGCAACCCCGCCGTGTCGGCCAGTGTCACCGGCACGCCGCCGAGATCGAGCCGGACTTCGAGCACGTCGCGCGTGGTCCCGGCCTCGTCCGAAACGATGGCCGCCTCGCGTCGCGCAAGGCGGTTGAGAAGGCTCGACTTGCCCGCATTGGGCGGGCCGACGATCGCGACCTCGACGCCGTCGCGCAACCGCTCGCCCTTGCGCCCGTCATCGAGATGGGCCGCGATCTCGCGGGAAAGAGTTTCGATGTCGGGTCCGAGTTTCGCGATCAGGTCACCGGGCACTTCCTCGTCCGGGAAGTCGATCTCGGCCTCGGCATAGGCCAGCGCCTTCATCAGCCGCGCGCGCCAGCCCTCGTAGAGCGCTCCCAGAGCGCCCTCCATCTGGCGGAGCGCCTGGACGCGCTGCGCTTCGGTTTCGGCGTCAATCAGATCGGCAAGACCCTCGACGGCCGTGAGGTCCATCTTGCCATTCTCGAAGGCGCGGCGCGTGAACTCGCCGGGCATGGCCGCGCGCAAGAAATTCATGTGCCCCAGGCAACGGAGCATCGCCGCGACAACGGCGCGGCCGCCATGAATATGGAATTCGGCGACGTCCTCGCCGCTGAAACTGTTTGGGCCCTCGAAGAACAGAACGAGTCCCCGGTCGAGCGCGGCACCGGTTTCGGGATCGCGGAACCGTCTGAGCGCGGCCTCTCTCGGGCGGGGCGCTTCGGCCCCGGTGAGATGCGAGATCGCGTCGCGCGCGCCAGCGCCCGAGACTCGTATCACGGCGACCCCCGCCCTGCCGGGCGCCGTCGAAAGCGCGTAGATCGTTTCCAAACCGACTCTTTTTCCGAAGGGCTTCAGTCGCCCTTCTTGGTGCCGCCGGACTTCGCACCGCCAGACTTCGAGCCGCCGCCCATCGCGCTGCGCGCCATGCCCCACATCATGTCCTGGAATTTCTCCAGGCCCTGGGCGCCGGCGGGCAGCACCGCGCGGACAAGCGCCTCCGGATCCATGTAGGAAAGATTGCTGGCGAGCTGCTTTTCAAGCTGCTCGAGAAGCCGCTGCTGCATCGGTTCGAGATCCGGCAGGCCCATCAGGGTGCGCGCTTCTTCGGCGGACATGTCGAGGTCGATTTTTACCTTCATGAATCTGGCTCTTTTCATCGACGGGGGGGCTTCGCTGCCCCACATTGCTTGGACAGAGTGAAACCCCCGGAAGGCCACATGTCACGTAATTTCCTGCGCGCGGAAACGAGCCCCTATCTTCTCCAGCATGCCGACAACCCGGTCCACTGGCGGCCCTGGGGCGAGGAGGCGCTCGCGGCGGCGAAGAAGGAGAAGAAACCGATCCTGCTTTCGGTCGGTTATGCCGCCTGCCACTGGTGCCATGTCATGGCGCATGAGAGCTTCGAGGACGAGAACGTGGCCGCCGTGATGAACGAGCACTTCGTGAACATCAAGGTCGACCGCGAAGAGCGTCCGGACATCGACGCGATCTACATGTCGGCGCTGCATCTGCTCGGCCAGCAGGGCGGCTGGCCGCTGACCATGTTCCTGACGCCGGAGGGAGAACCCTTCTGGGGCGGCACCTATTTTCCCAAGGACGCGGCCTATGGACGCCCGGGCTTCACCGACGTGCTGACCGAGGTCGCGCGGATTTTCCGCGAGGAACCGGCCAAGGTCTACAAGAACCGCACCGCCCTGACGAAGGCGCTGGAGGAACAGTCGGCGACCGCGCGGCCGGGCGAACCGACGCCGCAGGTGCCGGTGGTGGTTGCCGAGAAACTGACCGAACTGATGGACCCCGAGAATGGCGGGATTCGCGGGGCCCCGAAATTTCCGCAAGTGCCCCTGCTCACGCTGATGTGGCGCGCGCATCTCCGGACCGGGCGCGACGAGTTCGCCGCCCCCGTAACGCGCGCGCTCGACCACATGTCGGAAGGCGGCATCTACGATCATCTCGGCGGCGGCTTCGCGCGCTACTCGGTCGACGAGTTCTGGCTCGCGCCGCATTTCGAAAAGATGCTCTACGACAATGCGCTGCTGATCGACCTCCTGACGCTTGCCTGGGCGGAGACGCGCAAACCCCTCTATGAACGCCGGGTGCGCGAAACCGTCGAATGGGTCGCGCGCGAGATGACGGTCGAGGGCGGCGCCTTCGCGGCCTCGCTCGATGCCGACAGCGAGGGCGTCGAGGGGAAGTTCTATGTCTGGTCCGAAGCCGAGATCGACAATCTCTTCACGCCCGGCGAGGCGACGCTCTTCAAGCGCTTCTATGGCGTCACCGGCGAGGGCAACTGGGAACACACGAACATCCTGAACCGCCTCGCCCGCGCCGACGCGCCCGTGACGGCGGAAGAGGAAGAGGCGCTGGAACCGCTGAAAGCGAGGGCTTTCGTCGAGCGCGACATGCGCGTGAAACCCGGCTTCGACGACAAGGTGCTGGCCGACTGGAACGGGCTGATGATCGCGGCGCTGGCCCGCGCGGGCAGCGCCTTCGGCGAGAGCGAATGGGTGGCGATGGCAAAGGCCGCCTTCCGCTTCGTGATGGAGACGATGCGTATCGACGGACGGCTCCACCATGCCTGGCGGGAGGGCAAGCTCCAGCATCTCGCCATGGCCGACGACCTCGCGAACATGGCCGACGCCGCGATCGCGCTGGCGGAAGCCACCGGCGACGAGGGGTACGTGGCGGAAGCCGAAAGCCTCGTTGCCGAGCTCGACGCCCATTACCGGGATGCCAATAATGGCGGCTATTTCTTCACCGCGGACGACGCGCCCGCGCTGATCGTCCGTAGACGGACGGTTGCCGACGACGCCACGCCCGCCGCCAACGGAACGCTCTCCGGCACGCTGACGAAACTCGCGCTCCTCACCGGAAAGGCGGACTATTTCGACCGCGCCGACGAGGTGATCCGCTCCTTTGCGGGCGAGCTGCAGCAGAACATCTTTCCGCTGGGCAGCTATATCGCGAGCCTCGACACGCGGCTGCGGCCCGTCCAGGTCGTGCTGATCGGGAGCGCGGCAGAGACGGCGGAGCTGGCAGGGGCGGTTTTCGCCACCTCCTGCCCTGCCCGCGTGCTGATGCGGGTCGCCGACGGCAAGGTGCTGCCGGAAGGGCACCCGGCGCATGGCAAGGGACGCCAAGACGGCAAACCGACGGCTTACGTCTGCGCCGGCGAGACCTGCTCGCTCCCGGTGACGGACAGGGACGCGCTCATCGAGGAGCTGAAGCAGGCGCGGCGCTCGCCCTGACGCCTCAGCGCGTTGCCGCCTCGCGTTTCGCGGCGCCGAGAATCTCCGGCGTGAACGGCAGCGGCTCCCCCGGCTCCTGGTTCGACGGCGCGAGGTCGAGGCCCCACCAGCCGACATCACGCCAGGCGCCGAACTTGTAGCCGACTTCCGGATAGATGCCGATGGGCCGGAAGCCTTGCGCCTCGTGCAGGCCGACGCTCGCCGCGTTGGGCAGCGTGATGCCGCCATAGACGCGGTGATAGCCCTGCAGCCTGAGCGCCGCGAGGAGCGTCGCGTAGAGCGCGGTGCCGATGCCCTGGCGGTGTGCACCGCCGTCGAGATAGATGCCCGCATCGACCGACCAGCGATAGGCCGCGCGCTCGCGGTGCGGGCCGGCATAGGCATAACCCGTGACCCGGCCGCCGGCCTCATGAACGAGCCAGGGAAGGCCGGGAAGGATTTTCTGGATCCGCTCCGCCATCTGCGCTTCATCCGGCGGAACCGTCTCGAAGGAGATCACCGTGTCGCGGACATAAGGCGCGTAGATGGCCGCGATCGCGGCGGCGTCATCGAGTGTCGCAGCGCGAATGTTGTCGACGGCTGTTGCTTTCCCGGTCATGAGACTCTCCATCGCCAGCTCACGATACAACCAAATTCAGCGCACCGCCCTGCCCCTGCCCCTCGGCGTCAGCATCTCCGGCGGGTTCGGATCCTCGGGCGGACCGAGCCCCGCCTCCTCGCGAATCCAGCGGCGGAAGGCATCGACCTTCGGCTTGCGGTTTCCTTCCGGGTAGACCAGCCAGTATCCTTCCTCGTCCGGCATCTCGATGTCGAACAGACGGACCAGGCGGCCTTCGGCGAGGTCGGCCATGGCAAGCGTGTCGTTGGCGAGCGCGACGCCCTGCCCGCTCGCCGCCGCCTGCAGCGCAAGGCTCGCCTCGATGAAGAGCGGGCCCTTCGCCGCCCAGCGCGGATGCTTGACGCCCGCCTGTTCAAGCCAGTTCAGCCAGTGCTGCATCGTCTCCTCGTGCAGCAGCGGATAGGCCTTGAGGTCTTCGGGTTTGCGGATCGGCTTCCTCGGATCGATCAGCGAGGGCGCGCAGACCGGATAGACCGTCGCCTCGAAAAGCTTCTCCGAGACGACATCCGGCCAGCCGCCGAGCCCGTAGCGCACGCCGATATCGACATCCTCGCGCGAGAAGTCGACGACCTCGGCCGAGGGCAGCAGGCGCAGCTCGATCTCGGGATAGGCGCGGTTGAACTTGCCGAGCCGGAGAACGAGCCAGCGCGCGGCGAAGGACGGTTCGACCGAGACGGTGAGCGCGGCGCTGTCCTTCGCGCCCGCCTGCGCCCAGGCCTCCGCCATCTGCTCGAAGGCGGCGGTGAGCGCGGGAAAAAGTTTCTGGCCGCGCTCGTTCAGCTCCACATGACGGCCGGTCCGGTGAAAAAGCTGCGCCCCGAGATCTTCCTCCAGCGCCCTGATCTGATGGCTGATCGCCGCGTGGGTGACGCTGAGCTCGCCCGCCGCGGCCGAGAAACTGCCGTGGCGCGCCGCGGCCTCGAAGGCGCGGAGCGCTTTCAGCGATGGCAGGCGACGGGGGGCCATTTGTTAGTTTTCTCACAACTGCGGTGCAAAAAGATCGTTTGATATATAGACGCCGCAACGGCATATCACCAGCGTAAACCCAAGCTACAAAAGGATACGCGGCCGGGCTCGATGGGAATGGTTCCCCGCTGGCCGTGTCTGAAGGTGAATAAAATGAACATCCTTGCCACTTATGCCAACAGCTACGTCGGCGTTCTCGACGTTGCCCTGTCCGCGCGCAGCGAACAGATGGCCGGCAAGACGCGCGAGGCCGCCCGCGAAGGCCGCCTCACGAAGCTCTTCTCCCTCGGCCTCCGCAAGGAGACGGCTGAAGCCGCCTGATACGCCGCCGGTAAAAATGGCGGGTCCGCCCGCCCGCATCCCCTCGCTTCGCCGCGCGAGGATGGTTAGAGTCCCCCGCGACCCCAACCTTCCCCCGAGACGATACGAGGAGATGCGCAAGTGAGCGGCGAGACGATAACGATCAAAGGCGCGGACGGCTCTTTCACCGGCTATCTTTCGAAGCCCGCCAGCGGCACCGGCCCGGGCATCGTGGTCATCCAGGAAATTTTCGGCGTCAACAAGGTCATGCGCGACCTGACGGATGCCTATGCGGCGGCCGGCTATGTCGCGCTCTGCCCCGACCTGTTCTGGCGCATCGAGCCCGGCATCGACATCACCGACCAGACGGAAGCCGAGTGGAAGCAGGCCTTCGACCTGTTCGGCAAGTTCGACGTCGACAAGGGCGTGACGGATATCGCGGCGACCATCAAGACGCTGCGCCCGATGACGACCGGCAAGGTCGGCGCCGTCGGCTACTGCCTCGGCGGCCAGCTCGCCTATCTCACCGCCTGCCACACCGACGCGGACGCCGCCGTCGGCTATTACGGCGTCAACATCCAGAACCGCCTCGACGACGCGAAGGGCATCAAGGCACCGCTCATGCTGCACATCGCGGGCAAGGACGAGTTCGTGCCGCCGGAAGCGCAGGAAGAGGTCGTCAAAGGCTTGCACGGCAACACGCATGTCACCATCCATCGCTATCCGGAGATGGACCATGCCTTTGCGCGGCCGGGCGGCGCGCATTACGACAAGAAGACCGCCGACGAGGCGAACGACCGCACGATGAAATTCTTCGCGCGGCATCTGGCCTGACGGTCTCCTCCAGGGTGAGTGACGTGTTTGCCGCTTGACCTCTATCTCGGCTTCATCGCCGCGACGCTGATCCTCTGCGTGATGCCGGGTCCGGTCGTGACCTGGCTCGTCGCCGTCGGCGTGCGCGAGGGTCCGCAGGCGGCGCTGACCGGGCTCGCCGGCACCACCGCCGCGCTCACGACGCATATGATCCTGACGGTGGCCGGGCTCGCACCGCTCCTCGCGCTCCTCGGCCCCTGGGCCGAGGCGCTGAAGCTCGTCGGCGCCGTCTATCTGGTCTGGCTCGGGGTGCAGGCCTTCCGCGCGCCCTATGAGGATCCGCATCTCCCCAAAGCGGGGCGCGGGCAGACCGCGGCACGGGTTCTGTTCCGCCGCGGCTATCTCATCTCCGTGACGAACCCGAAGACGCTCGTCTTCTACGCCGCCTTCTTTCCGCAATTCATCGATCCCGCCGCACCGAGCGGCCCGCAGCTTGTGCTGCTCGCCGTTACCTTCATCGTGGTGAGCACGCTCTCTGACGGCGCCTTCGGCCTGGCGGCGGGCAGGCTCGCGCCCTATCTGAAGGGCGAACGCGCGCAAATGCTGCGCAACAAGATCACCGGCGGCGTGCTCGTCGCGGCGGGCATCGGGCTCGCGCTGTCGAGACGCTGACACATATCGAACGGGACAAAACGCATGACGACGATCAAGGCGATCCGCATCGAAAAGACCGGCGGGCCGGAAACGATGGCGCTGAAGGAGGTGGAACTCGGGAACCCCCGGCCCGGTGAAATCACCGTGCGCGCGAAGGCGATCGGCGTCAATTTCATCGACACCTATCACCGCTCGGGCCTCTATCCGGTGCAGCTTCCCTCCGGCATCGGCATGGAAGCGGCCGGTATTGTCGAAGCCACCGGCGAAGGCGTCACGCAATTCACGAAGGGCGACCGCGTCGCCTATGCGTCGGGACCCGTCGGCGCCTACGCCGAAGCGCATAATGTCAGCGCGGCGAGCGCCGCCAGAATACCGGATGGCGTCTCCGACGAGGAAGCGGCCGCGATGATGCTGAAAGGCATGACCGCGCAGTTCCTGCTGCGGCAGACCTTCCGGGTCGAGAAGGGCCAGACGATCCTCTGGCATGCAGCGGCGGGCGGCGTCGGCCTCATCGCCTGCCAGTGGGCGAAGCATCTGGGCGCCACCGTGATCGGCACGACGAGTTCCGACGAGAAGGCGAAGCTCGCGCGCGCGCATGGCTGTGACCACGTCATCGACTACACCAAGGAAGACGTGGCGGCGCGCGTGATGGAAATCACCGGCGGCAAGAAACTTCCCGTCGTTTACGACGGCGTCGGCAAAGCGACCTTCCTGTCCTCGCTCGACAGCCTCGCGCCTTTGGGGTTGCTCGTCTCGTTCGGCAATGCGTCCGGTCCCGTCACGGATGTGAACCTCGGCATTCTCGCTCAAAAAGGCTCGCTCTATGTGACGCGGCCGACCATGTATCACTACGCCGCGAAGACGCCGACGGCGTTCCAGGAAATGGCGGACGATCTCTTCGCGGTCGTGAAGTCCGGCGCCGTGAAGATCGAGATCAACCAGCGCTACTCGCTCGCCGAGGCCGCGCGCGCGCATCTCGATCTCGAGGCCCGCAAGACCACCGGCGCGAGCGTGCTCGTGCCGTAAAGAGGAGGAGAGATGGTCCAGGGTTCCTGCCTCTGCGGCGCGGTGCGTTTCACCGCAAAGGCGATGAGCGGCATCGTCGAGTGTCACTGCTCCATGTGCCGCAAGGCGGCGGGCGGTGCCAGTGGCGCCTTCTTCGTCGCGCTCCGCAAGGACGTGACCTGGCAAGGCGCGGAACACCTCACGGCCTACCGGAGTTCCGCAGAGCTCGAGCGCGCCTTCTGTTCGCGCTGCGGCACGGCGATGACGGGCGCGAACCTCGTGGAACCCGACGACACGATCATCCTCGCCGCGAACGCGCTGGACGGAAACCCGCCCGGCCGCGTGATCGCGCAGGAACACGCCGCCTCGAAAGCGACATGGTTCGAAGGCCATGATGAGGCACCGTCCTTCGACGGGCCTTATCCTGGATGGGAAAAACTCCGGCCATGAAATCCTTCGCGCCCGTTGCTGTCGTTATTGCGCTCTCCCTCTCGTTCATCGCTGCCCCGGCTGCCTCGGCGGAACCTTCATGGACCGAGGAGGAAGTCACGCTCGACAACGAGCTCTACGGTACGCTGACCCTGCCGGAAGGGGATGCGCCCGCCGATGCGGCGCTCCTCATCTCAGGCTCCGGCCCGACCGACCGCGACGGCAATTTTCCCGGCGGACCGAACGACAGTCTGAAAATGCTCGCGGCGGAACTTGGCGACAGGGGTATCGCCTCGCTCCGCTTCGACAAGCGCGGCACCGGCGAGAGCATCGCCGCTGCGCCCCCGGAAGAAGAACTGCGCGCTGAGACTTTCGTCGAGGACGCGGTGGCCTGGCTCGAATTCCTCAAGGAGCAAGATCGCGTCCGCCGCACGGTCGCGATCGGGCACAGCGAGGGGGGCCTCGTCGCAACGCTCGCGGCGCAGCGGGAACCCGTCGCCGGGCTCGTGCTCCTCGCTTCCGCCGGACGCCCCGCGCCCGATCTCATCCGCGAGCAGCTCGCCGGACAGGACCTTCCCGCCGATCTCTCGAAACGCTCCGACGACATCATTGCAAGCCTGGAACGCGGCGAAACGGTCGATGACGTGCCGCATCAGTTCGACGCTCTCTTCCGCCCGAGCGTGCAGCCCTATCTCATCTCCTGGTTCAAATACGATCCTGCCGCCGAACTCGCGAAGACGGCAGGTCCCGTCCTCGTCGTGCAGGGAACGCGCGACCTGCAGGCGCGGCCCGCCGATGGCGAGAAACTCGCCGCCGCGCGCGGTGAGACGACGCTCGTCACCATCGAGGAGATGAACCATGTGCTGAAGACGGCGCCGGAAAGCCGCGCGGGAAACATGGCGCTCTATGCAGATCCGTCGGTGCCGCTGGCGGCAGGGCTCGCCGATACGATCGCCGATTTCATCGGCAAGATGGCGGCGCCCGACTAGGCGAGAAGCCGGGACGCGTTTTTCGGCAGACCGTATCCGATATCGATGAAGGCGGCGCGGCGCAGCGCGATGTCGCCCGAATAGCCGACCTTCTTCGACCAGGACGCTTCCTTCAGTTCGACCCCCATCACCGTGCCGATGACGCGCGGACTGCCGTCGCTGCCCGCCGCGACGGGGAGCGTCAGAAGTTCACAAGGGTGAATGCCGCCCGATCCGTCCGGCAGCTCGCGGATCATGACAAGGCCACAAGGCGTATCGTGCAGTGCCTTCATGCGCGCGACGTCGGCAGCGCGGCCTTCGTAGTCGCCCTCATAGAGACGTGAACCTGTGAGGTCGCGTCCAGCCGCGGCGGCAAGCGCAGAACCGAAGATGCGGATGACAAGTTCATCGCCGTCCCAGCTCATGTAGCGGATATAGGGAAGAAGCTGACGGAGCGCCCTGGGGCTCACATCGTCCGCGGAGGGCATCGCCGCGTCGCCGCGCGCCTCAAACCACCAGGCGAGAAGCTGGTGACCGACCGGGCTCAGCCTGATGCCGCCGTGACGGTCCGGAACGTCGGAGGCGTCGCCCGCGATATCGGCGCGCGCATTGAGCGCATAGTCGCGGTCGAGCGCGCGGGAGACCCAGCCGGGCGCGATCTCGTCATTGTCGTCAAGCGTGCTCATGCAGCCTCAGGCCGAAAGGGAAGCAGCAGCATCGGGGATGCCATTGCCGATGTCGAAGAAGATCGCGCGGCGAAGCGTCAGCGGCGGCGAGAGCCTGAAATCGACATCGCCGTCGGGCATCCGTTCGCGTGCCATTACCGTCCCGATGATGCGGTCCTTGCCGTCATTGCCGCCGGAGACGGGCAGTGTCATCAGCTCGCAGAGATAGGGCTGCCCGGCCGGCGTCTTCAGTTCGCGGATCAACAGCAGACCGCAGGGATGAGAATGAAGCAGGCGGAGCCGCGCCTTGTCCGCCGCCTTGCCTGGATAATCGATATCATCGCCGAACGTGTCGGAACCGGTGAGATCGAGGCCTGTCGCCTCGGCGAGTGCGCTGCCGTAGATGCGGAAGACAAGGCGATCATTCTCCTCCCAGCTCAGATAGCGCATATAGGGAAGGAGTTCGACAAGCGCGCGCGGACTGACATTGTCGGGCGCTGGCATGATGCGCGTCCCCCGTGCTTCGAGCCACCACGCATAGAACTGATGGCTGAGAGGCGTGAGATCGATGTCGCCGATCATTCGTGGCGCCGCGTCTGCCGAACCGGCAAGACGCGCTTTCGCATTCTCCACCGCCGCCCATTCCATATGCGGCCGAACCCACGCGGCACGGCGTTGTTGTTCGTTCTCGACGGTCATGAACTTCCTGTCTGTCCCTGCCAGGGGGATGACTAAGCGCTCAACCTAGAAAGAAGAAGTGAAGAAAGATTAACGGCGCGACGCCGCCACGCCGCTTCAAACGCCGAAACCGAGCGCCGGATCGGGAACACCGTGGCCTGTATCGAAATAGATGGCCCGGCGCAGCGTCAGCGGGCCGGCGAAGACGACCTCGACATTCCATTCCCGCATCTTCACGGCAGGCACCACCGTGCCAATGATACGCGCCTTACCGTCAATGCCGGGCGCTATGGGCAGCGTCATGAACTCGCAAGGGTAAAGCTTGCCGTCACGGCCATAGACATCGCGCACCATCACGATGCCGCAGGGTTGGGCATGAAGCATTTTCAGGCGCGCGCGGTCGATCGCGACCTCGTCATGAGCATTCGCGAAAATGCCGTGGCCCGTGAGATCGAAACCGCTCGCCTCGACCAGCGCGCTGCCATAGATACGGAAGACGAGGTTGTCGTCATCTTCCCAGCAGAGATAGCGGATATAGGGAAGAAGTTCGACAAGAGCGCGCGGGCTGACGTCGTCGGGACCGGGCATTGCCCGCCCCTCGCGCGCCTCGAGCCACCACGCAAGAATCTGCCGTCCGGGATTGGACAGAGTGACGCCACCGATCTCCGTGGGAACGTGGTCGATCGGACCGGCAAGCCGCGCCCGGGCGTTCTCGACCGCCGACCACTCCATGAGCGGCTGCATCCAGGTCGGCCGTGAATCGCCGGTTCCGTGCCTGCTGACCGTCATCGAACCCTACTCAACCCGCCTCACGTATCGCTTGCAGGCAAAAGAATAGCAGGTTTTCCGGGATCAGGTATTCATGCTGTCGAAGAACTCGCCGTTGTTCTTGGTCTGCTTGAGCTTGTCGAGCAGGAACTCGATGGCGTCGACCGTGCCCATCGGATTGAGGATACGGCGGAGCACATACATCTTCGAGAGCTGACCCTTGTCGACCAGGAGCTCTTCCTTGCGGGTGCCGGACTTGAGGATGTCGATTGCGGGGAAGACACGCTTGTCCGCGATCTTGCGGTCGAGAATGATTTCCGAGTTACCGGTACCCTTGAACTCTTCGAAGATGACTTCGTCCATGCGGCTGCCTGTGTCGATCAGCGCCGTGGCGATGATGGTGAGCGATCCGCCTTCCTCGATGTTACGCGCGGCGCCGAAGAAGCGCTTGGGGCGCTGCAGCGCGTTGGCATCGACACCGCCGGTCAGCACCTTGCCCGAGGACGGCACCACCGTGTTGTAGGCGCGGCCGAGACGCGTGATCGAGTCGAGCAGGATCACGACGTCGCGGCCATGTTCGACGAGGCGCTTCGCCTTCTCGATCACCATTTCGGCGACCTGGACGTGGCGCTGCGCCGGTTCGTCGAAGGTCGACGAGATGACCTCGCCCTTCACCGAACGCTGCATGTCGGTCACTTCTTCCGGGCGCTCGTCGATCAGAAGCACGATCAGATAGCACTCGGGATGGTTGGTCGTGATCGAATGGGCGATGTTCTGCAGCAGAACCGTCTTGCCGGTGCGGGGCGGTGCGACGATGAGGCCGCGCTGGCCCTTGCCGAGCGGCGCGACGATGTCAATGACCCGGGAGGAACGGTCCTTCAGCGTCGGATCGTCGACTTCCATCTCGAGCTTCGAATCCGGATAGAGCGGCGTCAGATTGTCGAAATGGACCTTGTGGCGCGCCTTGTCCGGGCTTTCGAAATTGACCGTCGAGACCTTCAGCAGCGCGAAATAGCGTTCGCCAT
Organism: Parvibaculum sp.; assembly: GCA_017642695.1. Lineage (GTDB taxonomy): Bacteria > Pseudomonadota > Alphaproteobacteria > Parvibaculales > Parvibaculaceae > Parvibaculum. The sequence goes on from JAEPQD010000001.1 coordinate 529,009, forward strand.
CCTTCGGGCTTCGGATCTCGCCCTCGACCGTGTCGCCGGTCCGGAGCGAGAAACGGCGGATCTGCGAAGGGGAAACGTAGATGTCGTCGGGACCCGGCAGATAGTTCGCTTCCGGCGAGCGCAGAAAGCCGAACCCGTCCGGCAGCACTTCCACCACGCCCTCGCCGATGATGTCGACGCCCTGTTCGGCATACTGCTTCAGGATCGCGAACATCATGTCCTGCGTCCGGAGCGTGGAGGCGTTTTCAACCTCGAGTTCTTCCGCGAGCGCCAGAAGGTCTGTCGGGGATTTGGCCTTGAGGTCCTGCAGTTTGATCTGCGTCATCGGCTTGATCGGTCTTTCTCTGGGGGTTTCCGCCGTACCGCCCATTTTTCAGGGCCGGGTCTCATGAGAGAGGGGGAAATCTTTCTGGAAGGGGAAGGATAGAACGGGTCTGCGAAGGAGTGATGATGTGTCGGGGAAACGGGCCTTGAGGTCTCTTTCCGTCGCCGCCTCGGTCTCGGGCTTTTTGCCTCGATTACCCTTGGCGGGGTCTTCTGGCTGCCGCAACGCGCCTCGAAATGGAAGGAACGCCTTGTCGGAGCCGGGAAAGAACATAGGAAGGCCGCCGGAAGAAATCCGGCTTTCAAACCCATATAAAGCCAGCCGGTTCCGATTTCAACGGAAATTGGATGGCAAAAACGAAATGGCTAGAAGGGCTTCGCCACGGCGAGCAGGACGATGAAGATCACGAGGACGGGCGGCGCCTCGTTGACGATGCGGTAGAAGCGCGCGTCCTTGGTGTTTTCGTCGCGTTCGAAATCCTTGCGCCAGCGCGAAAACATGCCGTGAAGCCCGGCCATGACGAGGATCAGCACGAGCTTCACCTGCATCCAGTGATCGGAGAAGAGCGCCGGGTTAATGGCAAGCATCAGGATGCCGAAGAAGAAGGTCGCGATCATCGCCGGGTTGACGATACCCCGGAGCAGCCGCCGCTCCATCACCTTGAAGGTCTCGGACTTGTCGGACCCGGGCGCGGCGTCGGCATGATAGACGAAGAGACGCGGCAGATAAGCCATGCCGGCCATCCAGAAGATCACCGAAATGATGTGAAGAGCCTTGATCCAGACATAGTATTCGAGAAGAAAACCCATTCTCTTCTTTTCCCTTATTGGCGGATCGTCTTCAGGCCCGCGTCTTTCGTACAGACATGGCCGGCAGCATCCTCCGGGCAGAGAATGGTGTCCCGGGCCTGCGCCTCACGGACCAGCCGGGCAAGCCCCTGGATAAAAGCGGGCTCCGTGCCGAGCGCAGGCACGCGGAGATAGGAGGGTACGCCCGCCTCCTTCGCGAGATGCCCGTATTCCTTGTCGAGCTCAACCAGCGTTTCCGAATGTTCCGAGACGAAGGCGACGGGCAACACAATGAGGGACTTGCCCTCGGTGCCGGCCCGCCGGATCTCGTCATCGGTCGCGGGCCCGATCCATTCAAGCGGACCGACACGGCTCTGGTAGCAGGTCACCCAGTCGAGACCGTCGATCCCGAGTTTTGCCACGATGGCAGCGCAACTCTGCTCGACCTGGGCCTGATAGGGGTCGCCCGCCTCGATCACCTTTTTCGGCAAGCCGTGGGCCGAGAAAAGGACGCGAAATCCTTCATGACCTCCCGCTTCGCTAATGGCATTTGCCAGAAGCGCCGCATATCCGGCTACAAAACCCTCATCTGCCGGATAACAACAGACGGCCCTTGCCGGGACGGCAAGCTCCGCTTTCGCAGCCGCCCGCTCCCAGTCCTTGAGGGACGATTCCGTCGTCGTGGTCGAGTATTGCGGATAAAGCGGCAGCAGCACGATTTCGTCGGCACCCCAGTCCTTCGCTTCCCGCGCCGCTTCTTCCGCGAAAGGATGCCAGTAGCGCATGGCGAGAAAAGCACGAACCTCGGACTCGCCATTGGCTAAGGCGGCTTCGAGCGCCCGGCCCTGCGCCTCCGTCAACGGCACCAGCGGCGAGCCGCCACCAAGCGCGGCATAGATCTCCCTTGCCACAGGGGCACGGCGCTTCGAGACCAGCTTCGCGATCAGCCAGCGCAACGGGTTCGGCACCCGGATGATCGCCGGGTCATTGAACAGGTTGAACAGGAACGGCTCGACGGCATCGGGACTGTCAGGTCCGCCAAGGTTGAACAGGATGATTGCGGTCTTTTTCCGCGGAACGCCGCTCAAGACCGCCACTCCTGCACCAGCCTTACCAGCTCCGCGACATGCTCGGGCGGCGTCTGCGGCACGATGCCGTGGCCAAGATTGAAGATGAACGGGCCCTGACCCAGCGTTTCAAGGATATGGAGCGCCTGACGGCGCATCTCCGCACCGCCCGCGACGAGCAGCAGAGGATCGAGATTGCCCTGAAGGCAACCTGCCTTTTGAAGATTGTCCCGCGCCCATGCCGGGCTCACCCCGGTGTCCAGGCTGAGGCCCGTCACGCCAGTTTCGCGGAAATAGCGCTCCGCCATCCCGCCCGCGCCGCGCGGAAAGGCAATCACCGGCACATCAGGGAAACGCTCTTTCAGCTTCTTGCGGATCGCCTTCATCGGCAGCAGCGCGAACCGCTCGAAGGAAAGTTCAGGCAGGCTTCCCGCCCAGGTATCGAACACCTGCAGCACCTCGGCGCCTGCCTCGACCTGTGCGGACAGATGCTCGACCGTCGCTTCGACCAGAAGGTCGATCAGCATCTGAAACTCATCCGGCGCGCGATAGGCCCATGCCTTTGCCGCCGCCTGGTCGGGTGAACCGCGCCCGCCAACCATATAGGTCGCGACCGTCCAGGGCGCACCGGCGAAACCGATCAGGGTGGTCTCGGACGGAAGGCTGCCGGAAAGCCGTGTGACCGTCTCGTAGACCGGCGCAAGCTTGCCCCTCACGACATCAGGGGACGACAGTTTCGCCAGAGCGGCAAGATCGGTAACGGGCTCGAGCACCGGTCCTTCGCCTTCCTTGAAGGCAACCTTCTGACCGAGAGCGTCCGGCACCACGAGAATATCTGAAAAGAGGATCGCCGCGTCGAAGCCGAACCGGCGGATCGGCTGCAACGTGACCTCCTCCGCAAAGTCCGGCGTGTAGCAGAGATCGAGAAAACTGCCTGCCTCCGCCCGCACCTTCCGGTATTCGGGCAGATAGCGTCCCGCCTGGCGCATCAGCCAGACAGGAATGCCATTCGCCTTCTCGCCTGCGAGTGCCTTGAGCAGCTTCTTTCTGGGAGCCTTTCGATCGCTCAACCGTTCTTTTCCTAACCCTATAAAAGAATCTTGTTTGTAGTGGATAGTGGTGGATGCCTGTGAAGCACGGGGATCATTTTTCGCTCCCGTTTCTTCCACAGACATGCAGCCGTCACACGGGACCCCGCCCGGCACCCGCCTTCTATGCCACAGCCTGTTGACGATTGCAGCCCGTCACGCTGACGCGCCTTGTTACGCAGACCCTTGCCCTGTGGATTGCCACCGCATGCAAAACCGTTAATAGCGGGGACAAGTCGCGCGACAGGCGCTGACCTCGCGGTCATACCCATTTTCCGCAAGCGGGAGACGGCGTTTCCCACCAGTGAGATGGAATCGGGGAGCGAAAACGAAGCACGGGTATGACCGGGTAGGGCTTCAATCCTTAAGCCCGCTTACACCCGTTAATCACAGCTTTCCACAGGCACGGGGCGAACATGCGCTCCCACTGTTATGGCTTGCAGAAAAAGAATTGGCCCCGGCGGGACGCGCCCGATACCTTTGCCAGCCGGCGGCGCTGCCGCCGGACCCTGCGGACCGGAGTTCATGAGCAACAAGCGCGTCTTTCATCTTCATCTCGTTTCCGATGCGACCGGCGAAACGCTGAACATGGTCGCGCGCGCGGCGTGCGCGCAATACGAGGACGCCCGCCCGATCGAACATGTCTATGCCCTGGTGCGCGGACCGAAGCAGCTCGAACGCGCGCTTGGCGAGATCGAGAACGCGCCCGGCCTCGTCATGTTCACGATGGTGAACGACCAGCTGCGCGAGCGGCTGGAGAAACGCTGCGCGGAAATCCAGACACCCTGCATCTCCGTGCTCGACCCGGCAATGCAGGCGCTCGGCAAGTATCTCGGCAAGGAATCGTCCCACAAGCCGGGCTCGCAGCACATCATGGATGCCGAATATTTCGATCGCATCGCGGCGCTCAACTACACGATGAGCCATGATGACGGGCAGTCGGCGGGAGACCTCAACGAGGCCGACATCATCCTTCTCGGCGTCAGCCGCACCTCGAAGACGCCGACCTGCATCTATCTCGCGAACCGCGGCATCAAGGCGGCGAACATCCCGATCGTGCCGAACGCGCCGCTGCCGCCGGATCTCGAAAGCGTCGAGCATCCGCTCGTCGTCGGCCTCACCACGAGCCCGGATCGCCTGGTGCAAATCCGCAAGAACCGTCTGCTTTCGCTGCACGAGAACACGGACACGGATTATGTCGCACCGGACGTCGTTGCCGACGAGATTTCCTTCGCACGCCGGCTTTTTGCCAGGAACGGCTGGCCAGTGATCGACGTCACGCGGCGCTCCATCGAGGAGACGGCCGCAGCGGTACTGAACCTCTACAATGAACGCCAGCGCAGCGCCTGATTTGCCATGCCTGCCTCTTCTCTCATTCTTGCTTCCGCCAGCGCCGTTCGCGCGAAACTGCTCGCCGATGCCGGGCTTCGTTTCGAGGCCGTGGATTCGCGTGTCGATGAAGATGCGATCAAGGCCGGATTCGCGAAGGGCGACAAACAGCACGGCAACGCCGAAAGCGAAACCGATGCGCTGGCGCTGAAACTTGCCGAAGCGAAGGCTCTTGCCGTGTCGGCAACGAACGGGCATGCGCTTGTCATCGGCGCCGACCAGATTCTTTCCTGCGAGGGAAAGCGCTACGACAAGCCGAAAAGCATGGAGGAAGCCCGCGCGAACCTTCTTGCCTTTCGCGGCCGGCCGCACATTCTCCATTCGGGGCTGGTGCTCGCAAAGAACGGTGCGACGCTCTGGAACCTGTCGGTCCGCGCGACGCTCACCATGAGAGAGTTCAGCGAAAGCTTTCTCGATGCCTATCTCGAGGAAGCGGGAGAGCGCGTGATGAAGAGTGTCGGCTGCTACCAGCTCGAAGGACCGGGTGTGCAGCTCTTCGAGACGATCGAGGGCGACTATTTTTCCATATTGGGGCTGCCGCTGCTGCCGCTTCTCGACGAGCTGCGCCGGCACGGGCAGGTGATGTCATGATCCGCAAGGTCTGCGTCATGGGCTGGCCGGTTGCACATTCGCGCTCGCCCCTGATCCACAATCACTGGATCGCCGAACACAGGATACCCGACGCGCGCTACGAGCTCCTCGCCGTGAAGCCGGAAGACGCCGCCGAGACGATCCGCCATCTCCACAAGCTCGACTTCGTCGGTGCGAACGTGACGGTGCCGCACAAGGAAACGGCCTTCGCGACGCTCACCCGCCACGACGCGGTCGCAAGACGGTTGAAGGCGGTGAACACCATTGTGACGCTCGAGGACGGAACGCTCGAAGGCCGCAATACCGATGGCTATGGCTTCATCGCGAACCTGAAGGACGGCGCACCGGACTGGCGGCCGGGCGAAGGTCCGGCCGTGATGCTTGGCGCCGGCGGCGCGGCGCGCGCGATCGCTGCCGCCCTCGAAACCGAGGGCGTTCGCGAAATCCGCATCGTGAACCGGACCCCGGAACGGGCCGAGGCCCTGATCCGCGATCTCGGCCTCAAATCGGCGAAGGCCTATTCCACAGCGGAGACGACGGCAGCGCTCGGAGGCGCAGGTCTTCTCGTCAACACGACGACGCTCGGAATGAAGGGCGAGAGCGATGTCGATATAGACATATCGGCATTGCCGCGCGATGCCATCGTCACGGACATCGTCTACACGCCGCTCGAAACCGGTTTGCTGAAACGGGCGCGGCTTGCCGGGCATGAAACCGTGGATGGGCTCGGCATGCTGCTGCATCAGGCGGTGCCGGGCTTCGAGGCCTGGTTCGGCGTGCGTCCGCATGTGACGGACGAACTGAGAGAGATCGTCCTGGCCGATCTCGGCATGACATGACGGAGAAAGACATGCTGCTAATCGGTCTCACCGGTTCGATCGGAATGGGAAAGTCGGAAACCGCGAAGATGTTCCGCGCGCTCGGCGTGCCCGTCTATGACGCGGACGCCGCCGTCCACAAGCTCTACGACAAGGGCGGCAAGGCGGTCGAACCGATCCGCGAGGCCTTTCCCTCCGCCGTCGTCGACGATGCCGTCGACCGCAAGGCGCTGTCGCGCGCGGTGCTTGGTCTTCCGGACGAGATGAAGAAGCTCGAAGCCATCGTCCATCCGCTTGTCGGCGAGGCGCAGATCGCGTTCCTGAAGGAGAACATGGCGGCCGGGCACGAGATGGCGGTGCTCGACATTCCGCTCCTCTACGAAACGGGCGGCGAGACCCGTGTCGATGTTGTGGTCGTCGTTTCCGCCCCTTACGATATCCAGAAGACGCGCGTACTGGCGCGGCCCGACATGGATGAGGCGAAATTCGCCGCCATTCATGCAAAGCAGACGCCGGATGCCGAAAAGCGCAGACGGGCCGATTTCATCGTCGAGAGCGACAAGGGCCTCGACCATGCGCGCGAACAGGTGTCGGCCATTGTCGATGCGCTGAAGGGCCGTGAAGGCAAGGTGCTGAAAGAGCGTCTCGCCGGCGGTTGAACAACAAGGGGATCGTCATGGAACAGCGCGTGAGCTTCATCACGCTGGGCGTCGCCGACCTCTCACGGGCGCGCGAATTCTACGAGACACTCGGCTGGCGGGCGCTGCCGCAAAGCAACGAGACCGTCGCTTTCTTTCAGTGCGGCGGCATCGTCTTCGCGCTGTTTTCCCGGCAATCGCTCGCGGAAGATGCGAATGTCGCGCCCTATGGCGAAGGATTTGCCGGAATCGCGCTCGCGCACAATGTTCGCGAGAAACACGAAGTGGATGCGGTCCTTGCCGAGGCGGAAGCCGCGGGTGGACGCATCCTGAAGCGCGGCGAGGACGCGTTCTGGGGTGGCTATACCGGATATTTCTCCGACCTCGACAATCATGTCTGGGAAGTCGCGTGGAACCCGCAAGGCGTCATCAGCGAAGATGGGTCGTTCCATTTCTCGAGCGAATAGGCGAGAATCGAGGCATCGCTTTCGGGGGAAAGCGGCGGGACCCATGGGCGGACGGGATACATATGCGCGAAATCGTGCTCGACACGGAAACCACGGGCATCAGTCCGAATGACGGGCATCGCCTGGTCGAGATCGGCTGTCTCGAGCTCTTCAATCACGTCGCGACAGGCAAGACCTTCCACACTTATGTCGATCCCGAGCGCGACATGCCGGAAGGCGCTTTCAAGGTGCACGGGCTCTCCGAGGAGTTCCTGCGCGGCAAGCCGAAATTCGCGGACATCGTGGACGAGTTCCTCGCCTTCATCGGCGACGACCCGCTCGTCATCCATAATGCGTCGTTCGACATGGGCTTCCTCAATGCCGAGCTGAAGAAGATCGGCCGCACGGCCTTGCCCATGGCGCGTGCCATCGACACGCTCGATATCGCGCGGCGGAAATATCCGGGCGCCCAGAACAATCTCGATGCGCTCTGCCGCCGTTTCGGCGTCGACAATTCGGGCCGCACCAAGCATGGGGCGCTGCTCGACAGCGAACTGCTTGCGGAAGTCTATCTGGAAATGATGGGCGGCCGTCAGCCGGGCCTGGTGCTGCAGGCCGATTTCGGCGGACCGGCGGCGCAGAAGACGGCGCGGACGCCGCGCCCGGCGCCGCTGCCCTCGCGCCTCACCGATGCGGAGCGCGAGGCGCATGATGCTTTCATTGCAAGTCTCGGCGGCGAGCCGCTCTGGACAGCCCAGACGACGGATTGAGGCTGAGAACGAGGCTTAGTTAGGCTGGGCCGCGTTCGCGACTTCCTTCGACATCTGTTCGCGGCGCTGCTGATAGAGGCTCACGAAGTCGATCGGATCGATCATCAGCGGCGGATAGCCGCCGTCCCGCGTCGTGTCGGCGAGGATGCGCCGCGCGAAGGGAAAGATCTGGCGCGGGCATTCCACGACGAGCACCGCTTCGAGATCCGCCTCCGGCACGTTGGTCAGGCGGAAGAGGCCGGCATATTCGACCTCGATCAGGAACATCGGCTTTTCCTTCACCGTCGCGTCGGCGCCGACCTTGAGCGAGACTTCGAAGTCGGTGTCGTTCATGCGCTTGACGCCGACATCGACCTTGAGATTGATCTGGGGTTGTTCGTCGACGGGTCCGAGGCTTCCCGGCGCATTCGGATTTTCGAAGGACAGGTCCTTCACATATTGCGTGAGAACCCTGAGCTGCGCGCCCGTGTTGCCGCCATTCGCCTGATCCGACATGCCCTGCCTCGCTACTTCCACGAAGGCTGCTGGCTAGCATGGAAAGGCGTGGGGAACAAGAAACCGGGCGGCATTATTGCCTCCAGGGCGAATTATCCCGCGGGCCGCCGCGATCGCTGTCGTTCTCGCCGATCTCTTCCGCCTCGCCCTCGATCACCGGACCCGGGCCCCTTGGTGGCCGCGCGGGACCGCCGGGTCCGACGCCGCCCATCCCTCCCATGCCGGAGGTGTGGACATGGAAGCGGCTGCTCTCCGCGAGCCGGCGGGCGGCATAGCGCCCGATGGCGCGCCGCACCGGCGGAATGAGAAAGAGGATGCCGATGGCATCGGTGAAGAGACCGGGCGTCACCATCAGCAACGCGGCGATAAACAGAAAGATGCCGTCGAGCATCTCCGCGACCGGCGGTTCACCGCGCCGCATCGCCTCTTCCGCCCGCCGCCAGGTCTGGAGCCCTTGCAACCTGAGAAGGGAGGCCCCGAGAAAAGCGGTTCCGAGCACGATGGCGATGGTCGGCCAGACGCCGATCAGCCCGCCGACCTGAATGAAAATCGCGATCTCGATGACCGGCACCGCGATGAAAATGAGAAACAGAATGAGGGGCACGCGGCGTTTTCCGATCGATGATCCTTGAAAAAGGGGGGCTGCGGCGCTTGGCCACGCCGTTATCCATAGAGGAAATAGGGCGTGAAAGCGGCCCGCCCAACCCGGCTCCGGTAGCAAAATGCCTTCCGATGCCCTAGGTTAGAGGGAAGAACGAAACCAACACTAACGGCAGGTCGCCCGCCCGTCACCCCGCGCGCCCCCAAGGGCGCCCCGGCACAACGCTGGAGAGGAGACGGCGGCACTATAGAGGCTCCTCGAGCGAATGGACGACGGCTTGAACCTTCTCAACATCATCCTTCTCGCCATCGCGGTTGGCGTGTTTCTGAAGCTCAGAAGCGTGCTCGGCCGGAGAACCGGCCATGAGCGTCCGCCCTACGATCCCTATTCCGACGCGGGCACCGGCAACGACAAGGTTGTGACCCTGCCGAAGCGCCCGCGCGACAGTGCGGCGCGTGACCGCGTCGTCGATGCGGCGGGCGATCCATTCGCCACGGGCGGGTCGTCGCCGAACCGCTGGCACGGTATCGCCGAGCCGGACAGCGATCTGGCGGCGAAGCTCGACAGCGTGGCGGCGGTTGACCGCGACTTCGACGGCGAAGCCTTTCTGCACGGTGCGCGCCAGGCCTATGAAATGATCGTGACCGCGTTTGCCGAAGGCGACCGCGAGACGCTGCGCCCGCTTCTGAGCGACGACGTCTACAAGAGCTTTGAGGGCGCGATCTCGCAGCGCGAGAAGGACGGACTCACCGTCGATCAGAGTTTCATCGGCATCGACAAGGCAAAGATTGCGGATGCGGACGCCACGGGCTCGCGCGTGCGCGTCACCGTCTCCTTCTCAAGCAAGATTACCTCCTGCACCAAGAACGCCGACAGCGTCGCGATCGAGGGCGATCCCGTGACGGTACGTCAGGTGAACGACGTCTGGACCTTCGAGCGCGACGCGAAAAGCCGTGACCCGAACTGGCAGCTCGTCGCGACCGGCGCGGCGGCGTAACCAGAGTGGGAGCGCGGCTTTGCTGGGCGGCGATCACGGGGGTCGCCGTTTTCCTCCTCGCCATGGGCGGCGCTGACATGAAAGCGGAAGCGGCCGGCCCTTCGCGCATTTCCTATTCGGACATCGAAGGTTGGGGCACGGACGATCAGTCGGCCGCGCTCGACGCCTTTCGCCGTTCCTGCGCGCGCATCCTGAAACTCTCCCCCTCGGCCGCTCTCGACACCAAGGGCGGCGATCCTCTTTATGGCCGTGCGCGCGACTGGCAGCCGGCCTGCGAAGCGGCGGCGCAGGTCGCGCCCGGCGCGGGCAATGCGCGTGGTTATTTCCAGCACTGGTTCGTGCCCGTGCGCTATCCCGCGACGCAGGGGCTCTTCACCGGCTACTACGAGCCGGAGATGAAAGGGTCGCTGACGCGCGGCGGTCCGTATCAAACACCGGTGCTGGCTCCGCCAGCGGGTTTTCGTATGGTCGATGGCGGTGGCTCCTTCCCGGCGCGCGCCGAAATCGAGGACGGCGCGCTCGATACGGACAAACTCGCGCTTCTCTGGCTCGAAAGTCCCATCGACGCCTTCTTCCTGCATGTGCAGGGCTCGGGCCGCGTGAAGCTCGAAACAGGCGAGATCGTGCGCCTCAGCTTTGCGGCGAAGACGGGTCATCCCTATACCTCCATCGGCAAGCTTCTCGTCGAGCGCGGCGAGATGAAGCTTGAAGAGGTCTCGATGCAGACGATCCGCGCCTGGCTCGCCGCACATCCCGCGGAAGGCCAAGCGCTGATGCGCGAAAACAAGTCCTACATCTTCTTCCGTATACTGAGGGATATCGATCCGGAACTCGGCCCTCCCGGCGCAGAGGGAACCAACCTCACGCCCGGCCGCAGCCTTGCCGTCGACCGCTCGCATCATCCGCTTGGTACGCTGCTCTGGCTCACCACCGAGCATCCGACGGTCGACGGACAAAGCCTCGTGCCCGTCGCGCGGCTGATGGTGGCGCAGGACACGGGATCGGCGATCAAGGGTCTTCAGCGCGGCGACATCTTCTTCGGCTCGGGAGCGCAGGCGGGTGAGATCGCGGGCCGCATGAAGGCGGAAGGCGAGCTGATCGCGCTGGTGCCGAAGGACATTGCGCCGTAAAAAAGAAGAGGCAGGTCGCAACCGGCGGAGCGGAGGCATGGCAGAGGGCAAAGAGAAGAAACTGCGCCGCAGCCGCCGTCTCACCGAGGACGAACGCAAGCTCTGGCGCGCGGTGACGAAGGACACGACGCCGCTTTCTCGCGCGCGCATGCCGGAGCCCGATCCCGCCATGCCGTCCGGCACCGTCCTGCCCGTCGAACCCACCACGCTTTCGCCGATGCAGAGCCAGGCCGCTCGGCCTGCGCCGCCTGCGCCCTCGCGCATGCCCGGTCCGCCGCCGCTCACCGGCCTCGATCGTCGCTTGAGCCAGCGCCTCGCCAGAGGGCAGATGGAGGTCGAGGCGACGCTCGATCTTCACGGTCACACTCAGGAGCGCGCCCATGGTGCGCTGCTCGATTTCCTGTCGCGCGGGCGTGCGCGCGGATTGCGATGCGTACTGGTCATCACCGGCAAGGGGGCCTCGCCCTACGCACGGCACACGCTTCACGGCGCGGACTTCTACGAGGTGCCGGAGCGGCAAGGTGTGCTCCGGAGCGCGTTGCCGCGCTGGCTCAACGAGGCCGACTTCCGCACGCATGTGTCCGGCTTCCAGCCCGCACATCCGAAACATGGCGGCGGCGGCGCCTTCTATATCTGGCTGAGACGGAAGAGATGACGCCCTTCGGCCGCAGGCTGCGGGAGTTGCGGCGAGAGCGCGGCGTCACCATGAAGGAGATGGCGGCGGCGCTGCGCGTCACCCCTGCCTATCTCTCCGCGCTGGAGCATGGCCGCCGCGGCAAACCGAGCTGGCGGCTGGTGCAGGCGATCATCGGCTATTTCAACGTGATCTGGGACGAGGCGGAGGAACTGGAACGTCTTGCGCGAATTTCGCACCCCCGCGTCGTCATCGACACGGCGGGCCTTGCCCCCCAGGCAACGGAAGCGGCAAACCGGCTGGCGGAAGAGATTTCGGACATGTCTTCGGCGGAAATCGCCAAGCTGCTTGCCCTTCTCGATGGAAGAAAACGCCGGCGCGGCACATGACTCGCTGCAGGTTAATGTAAAAGGGGCCTGTGGACTCGCTCCGGGCGAAGAAATGATTTTCGGGATTCGCCCGTTGCGAGACGGGCGCCCGCCGCGGATTCGCTGGCGGCAGCGCGATAGACGAACCGGCCGCGAGCGGCTTCAATGAAGCGGCGCTCCTTGCCGCCACGGCATGACGGATCATGGACGACAAGAAGAAAATCGATACGAGCTTTGCCCGGAAGGTGGACTGGAACCTGTTCCAGCTCTTCCATGAGATCGTGCGCGCGGGCGGCATCGGCGCGGCGGCGCGGCGGTTGAACCGTCAGCAGCCGACGGTGAGCGCGGGGCTGAAGCGGCTCGAGGATCATCTCGGCGTGACATTGCTGAAGCGGACGGCGTCGGGCGTTGAACTCCTGCCGGCAGGCCGCGCCCTCTTCGACCTCTGCGAGACCATGATGGGCGCGGCCCGCGCCGCGCCTCACGATGTCGCCGTCGCGGCCGGCCTCGTGGAAGGTATCATCAACATCCGCATGATCTCTTCGGTGGTTTCGCCCGCCTTCGATGAAGCGCTGGCAGGTCTTCACAAGCACCACCCGGGCGTCGGCATCCATATCGATGTCGCGCCCTGGCGGAACGTGATCGAGGCGCTGAAATCGGGCGAGGCGGAAGTCGGCATCGCCTGCGACAACGCGCCGGACGCGGCGCTCTGCTATCAACCCCTGATGAAGGAAGTCCAGCAGCTCTATTGCCACAGGGCGCATGCGCTTTACGGCATGACCGTGCCGCAGCCCTCGGATCTGGCCGCCGAGTCCTTCATCGCGACCGGGCTCGACGAACCACAGGAGCTTGCCAATTTCCGCACACGCTACGGCCTTGGAAGCCGGATCGGTGGTTATGCGGAAAACCTGCACGAGACCAAACGGCTGATCGAGCTCGGCGTCGGCATCGGCTTCCTGCCGACCTGCGTCGCCGAAACGCTCGATCACGACGGCGCGCTCTGGCCGATGCTGCCGGAGGCCGTGCTTCCCGCCTATCAGGTCTATCTGGTGACGCGGGACGAGCCCGCCCGCAACACGCCGACCGAACTCTTCCTGGCGGAAATCATGGGAAAACTGCGGGAGCCTGGCCGGGACACATAAATCTTATCTATGTCCCTCATTGAGAAATGCCGTCTAGGCACATGACCCCCGCTCCCGCAGCATGGGTCCATGTCCATCGCCGCGTCCGCTCCTGTTGCCCTCCCCGAACCCTCGCTCGAGACCCTGCCGGGCCTCTGGCGCCGCTCGCTTCTTGCCTGGCCGGACGGGCGCGAGGACCGGACGAGCTTCGTCAACTGGATGCAGGGGCCGGGCCTCTATCTTGACCTCCGCCAGCCGGACGGCGCGCCCGACTTTTCCGGCGCGGCCTCACTCTCGGATCTCCGGCAGGACGAGATCGTCTGGCTCGCGCGGCAGGAAGGTTTCTCCGGCGAACTCGTCCATGAGGACGGCTGGTTCGAATGGCGGCGCGACATCGATTTTCAGCCCCAGGCGATCTATTCGGATCGCGGCCGGCTCTGGATCGAGGGCGGTACAATGGTCGAGGAGGGAAAGGACATTCCCTATATCGAGCACTGGCACCGTGAGCCGGTTGCCGCAGGCCCGGAATGGGCGGCGCGGCTCGAAGACCGCGAGACCGGACAGAAGGGGGCGATCGCGCGGCTCGGCGGCCTCTTCATGATCGCGCGCGAACGCAACTGCGAGACACCGGCAGGCCTCACCCTTTCAGAATGCGTCGAGGGCGCAGCCGATATCTCCCGCGCACGGGACTTCATCGATTGCGAAATCTCGCAAGGCGCGGTGACGAGCGCGGGCTGGATCGTTCAACGCTCGAGCCTGCCCTTCCGCGAGGGCAAGGCGGTGATGCCTTGCCTCGACGACGGGCTTCTCGAAACGGCGGACATGGACGCTAAGGGGCGGCCCTTCACACGGCGCTGGGAAATCACGGATCTCCGCGGCGCCCCCCTCCTCGATGTGATGGAGAACGGAGTAACACGATGAGTGAGATCGAAGCGAAGGGCACGGCCTTCACCAGCATCCCGGTTGTCGACATCGCGCCGCTCTTCTCGGACGACGAAGCGGCGAAGCGGAAGGTCGCCGCCGAGATGGCGGAAGCGGCAGCCAATGTCGGCTTCCTCTACGTGAAGGGCCACAATATTCCCCCCGAGATGATCGAGCGCCTCGAAGCGCGCGCGGCGGAGTTCTTCGCGCTGCCGGAAGAACGCAAGATGGATCATTACATCGGCAAGTCGCGCGCCCATCGCGGCTATGTGCCGACAGGCGAGGAAGGCTTCTACGACGGCACGAACCCGGCGAAGATGGACAAGAAGGAAGCCTTCGATCTTTCAATCGAACTGCCCGAAGACGATCCCGACCATGTGACGGGTTACCGGATGCTCGGGCCGAACCAGTGGCCCTGCGAACTGCCGGAGATGAGGCGTGACGTCTATGCCTATTACGAGGCGGCGATGGCGCTCGGCCATACGATCTTCAAGGGCTTCGCGCTCGCGCTCGGCCTTTCGGAAAACCATTTCGAGCAATGGCTGACGAAACCGCCCTCGCAGCTGCGCCTCGTGCACTATCCCTCCGACCCCGCACGCGCGGTGGCGGAATGGGGCATCAGCGCGCACACGGATTACGAGTGTTTCACGATCCTCCATGTGACCGCGCCGGGTCTGCAGGTGATGAACGCGAAGGGCGACTGGATTGAAGCGCCGCCCGTCGAGGGCGCTTTCGTCATCAACATCGGCGACATGCTGGAGGCGTTGACCAACGGGCGCTTCATCGCGACGCCGCACCGCGTGCGCAATGTGGCCGAGGAGCGCTTCTCCTTTCCGCTCTTCTGCGCGCTCGACTACGACACGCTGATCGAACCGCTGCCGCAGTTCGTCGATGGCGAGAAGCGTTATCCGCCCTACGTCGCCGGCGGGCATCTCGTCACCCAGACCATGCGCACGTTCAGATATCTCAAGGACCTCGTCGCCGACGGCACCCTGGAACTGCCGGAAAGCGAAGACCATGCGACGGCCTTCGGCCGCCGCGAGAGCGAGCCGGCCTAGACCGGCACAAGGGGACGCGGGGAAACGCCTGGAAGAACGAACGGCCTGCCGTGCGGGGATACCCTTTCCGCGCGACCGGGAAACTGTAACCAGCGAAAGGACACATCATGCCGCGATCATCCTTCTTCCGGAGAACCGCTTTCGCCCTTTTCGTTTCGCTCCTGACCGGCCTGTCCTTTGCGGGCAGCGCGGCGGCGGCGGACAAGACCTTCAAGCTTGCCTGGGCGCTTTACCCCGGCTACATGCCCTGGGCCTATGCCGAACACTCCGGCATCATGGACAAGTGGGCCGGCAAATACGGCATCGATGTCGAGATCGTGCAGATCAACGACTACATCGAGTCGATCAACCAGTATACGGCGGGCGAATATGACGCGGTGGCGAACACCGTGATGGACACGCTCACGATTCCGGCCGCGGGCGGCGTCGACTCGACCTCGATCATTCTCGGCGACTACACCAACGGCAACGATGCGATCTTCGTGAAGGGCGAAGGCAAGACGATGGCAGATCTGAAGGGCAAGAAGGTCCATCTCGTCCAGTACTCCGTCTCGCATTACATGCTGGCGCTCGCGCTCGAAAAGGCCGGCATGAGCCTCGACGATGTCGAGACCGCGAACATCGCCGATGCCGACTTCGTCGCCGCGCTTCAGACTTCCGAAGTCGAGGCCGTGGTCACCTGGAACCCGGCGACGGTACAGCTCTATGACGACCCCTCCGTCACCTCCGTATTCGATTCCTCCGAAGTGCCCGGCGAGATTCAGGACATCCTGATCGTGAAGACGGATGTGCTGAAGGAGAATCCGGAACTCGGCAAGGCGCTTGTGGGAGCCTGGTACGAAGTGCTCGCCATCATGAAGCAGGACGACGAGGAAGGCATCGAGGCCCGCACCTTCATGGCCGAAGTCTCCGGCACCGACCTTGCCGATTTCGACCGTCAGGTCGCGACGACCTATTTCTACGGTCCCGCAGAAGGCGCGGAGGCCTATGGTGGCGAGACCATGCCGGACATCATCGCCAGCACGACGGGCTTCGCCTTCTCGCAAGGTCTGCTCGGACCGGAAGCGAAAGATGAAGGCTATGTCGGCGTCGAACTCGCAGATGGCACGATCATCGGCGACGAGGACAACGTGAAATTCCGTATCGACACGAGCTACATGGAGATGGCGTCGAAAGGCGAAATCTGAGGCGGGAAAATCCGGCGCGGGCTTCTCTCAGGGGAGCCCGCGCCTTTCGAGCGCCCGGAGACTTCCAGTTCTCTCGGGCCGGCTCAGAGAATGAACTTGGTGAGATCGGCGTTCTTCGTGAGATCGCCGATATGCTCGTTCACATAGGCCGCGTCGATCTTCACCGTTTCGCCCGCCTTGTCGGAAGCGGCGAAGCTCACCTCGTCCAGCACCCGCTCCATGACGGTGTGGAGCCGCCGCGCGCCGATATTCTCGACCGTTGAATTGACCGACGTCGCAATGTCGGCGATGGCGTCAATGCCGTCATCGGTGAAATCGAGCATGACCTCTTCGGTCTTCATCAACGCGACATATTGTTTTATGAGGCTCGCTTCGGGTTCGGTCAGGACGCGGCGCATGTCGTCTTTCGAGAGCGCCTGAAGCTCGACGCGGATCGGCAGGCGGCCCTGCAGTTCCGGCAGCAGGTCCGACGGCTTCGCGATGTGGAAGGCGCCCGACGCGATGAAGAGAATGTGGTCGGTCTTGACCGCGCCATGCTTCGTCGCGACCGTCGTTCCCTCGATCAGCGGCAGCAGGTCGCGCTGCACGCCTTCGCGGCTGACGTCCCCGCCCTGCTTTTCCGTGCGGGCGCAGATCTTGTCGACCTCGTCGAGGAAGACGATGCCGTTCTGCTCGACCGCATGGATCGCGTCCTGCGTCACCTGCTCCTGGTCGAGCAGCTTGTCGCTTTCTTCCGCAATCAGGGTTTCGTAGCTGTCGCGCACCCGCATCCGGCGCGGCTTGGTGCGGTTTCCGAACGCCTTGCCCATGATGTCGGAGAGATTGATCATCCCGACCTGACTGCCGGGCATGCCGGGAATGTCGAGCGTCGGCATGCCGCCGGTCGCGTCCTGCACCTCGACCTCGATTTCCTTCTCATCGAGTTCGCCACTACGCAGCTTCTTGCGGAAGCTTTCGCGTGTCGCCTCGCTGGCATTCTGACCGACCAGCGCTTCGAGTACGCGGTTTTCGGCGGCGAGATGCGCCTTTGCCTGCACGTCCTTGCGCTTGCGTTCGCGCGTCATCGAGAGCGAGATCTCGACAAGGTCCCGGATGATCTGCTCGACGTCGCGGCCGACATAGCCGACCTCGGTGAATTTGGTGGCTTCGACCTTCAGGAACGGCGCTTCGGCAAGCTTCGCGAGGCGCCGCGAGATTTCCGTCTTGCCGACGCCGGTCGGCCCGATCATCAGAATGTTCTTCGGAAGTACTTCCTCGCGCAGATCCTCCGGCAACTGCTGGCGCCGCCAGCGGTTGCGGAGCGCGATCGCGACCGCGCGCTTGGCATCGCGCTGGCCGACGATATAGCGGTCGAGTTCGGAAACGATCTCACGCGGCGAAAAACTGGTCATCGAATTACATTCCTCCTGCCGCCTGCCATTCGCGGACGGCATCGACGGGGTAGATCAACATCAGGACATTGAGGGTGAGGTTATCGCGGATCATGTAGGCAACGCCCGCTTCCATGAGAAGCCCTGCCGCCACCACACTCCATATGGGAAGCCGCATGGCCACGACAAAGCCGAGCACCATGGCGAGACTGTCGGCGACGGAGTTCAGGATGCTGTCGCCGAAATAATCGAGTGAGATTGTCTCCGCTCTGTAGCGCTCGATCACCATGGGCGTGTTCTCGAGAACTTCCCACGCGCCTTCCACGAAGAGGGCGGCAACGAGCCACCAGCCCTTCGGCCAGCGCCGGAGCAACCAGAAAGCGGCGGCATAGAACAGGAAGCCATGAACGACATGGGAGAAGCTGTACCAGTCGGTGAGATGTTGCGAGTTCTCCGAACTCATCACCACGCCGTGCCAGAGCTTCACCGTGCCGCATTCGCAGATCGGGACGCGGCCCATCGCCCAGAGCAGTACGGCCTGCAGCACGAGAAGCCCGGCGCAGGCGATCAGCCAGAGCGGAGGCCGCCATCGCTCGGGAAGGGTGGATATCACGCGTCGAGGCTTTCAACGGTCAGGTTGTTGTTGGTGTAGACGCAGATTTCGGCTGCGATCTTCATGGCCTTGCGGGCAACCTCTTCCGCGGTGAGGTCCATATCGGCCAGCGCGCGGGCAGCGGCGAGTGCGTAGTTGCCGCCGGAACCGATGCCGGTAACGCCGCCCTCTGGTTCCAGCACGTCGCCATTGCCGGTGAGGACGAGGGTCACTTCCCGGTCTGCGACGATCATCAGCGCCTCGAGGCGGCGAAGGTAGCGGTCGGTCCGCCAGTCCTTGGCGAGTTCCACGCAGGCGCGCATGAGCTGGCCGGGATACTGCTCGATCTTCGCTTCGAGCCGCTCGAACAGCGTCATCGCGTCGGCGGTTGCGCCCGCGAAGCCCGCGATCACATCGCCCTTGCCGAGGGGCCGCACTTTCCGGGCATTGCCCTTCATGATGGTGTCGCCCATCGAGACCTGGCCGTCGCCCGCGACCACGACCTTGCCCCCCTTGCGAACGGTGAGGATGGTCGTGCCGTGCCAGTTGATCGGGTCGTGCGAAGACGTCATTTCTTTCCTGTCGGGTTATGTCAGGAGGCGGGAGGTTGCGGATAGCATGTGGCCGCTTCGCGCCATAGGGTCAAGTGCAAGGAGCGGCGACTTGCCATGAGCGGCACCTTCTGCAAATGATAGTCTTTCGCAAAACATGATAATGGGGGAAGGCCGATGTCCGGCAATCTGAAGACTGAAGAGGCGCTGCGCACCGTCTATCCGGACCCGGGTCAGACCAGGGGCAAGGTGCTCGCCGCACTCGACCCCCACGCAAAGACCTTCATCGGCCTTTCGCCCTTTCTCTGCATTGGCACCTCGCGCCCGGACGGGCTTGGCGACGTCTCGCCCCGTGGCGGCGAGCAGGGCTTCGTTCATGTGCTGGACGACACCCGCCTTGCCATGCCGGATCGGCCCGGCAACAACCTGATCGATACGCTCTCGAACATCGCCCACTCCCCCTCGGTCGGGCTTCTCTTTTTCGTGCCGGGTTTCGAGGAAATGCTGCGGGTGAATGGCGTCGCAGAGATCACCACCGACCCGGAAATGATGGAGCGCTTCACGGTCGACGGCAGAAAGCCCCGCTCCGTCATGCTGATCGAGGTGCGCGAGGTCTTCTTCCATTGCACCAAGGCGCTGAAGCGTTCCAGCCTCTGGGACGCCTCGAAGCAGGTGCCGCGCGACAGCATGCCGAGTTTCGGCCAGATCGTTCGCGACCAGATGAAACTCGATGTTGCGCCCGCCCTGATCGATACGGCGCTGGAAGACGACGCGAAGAAGAACCTTTACTGACGGGCTTGTCCGCTCAGGCCGACATCTCGAATTCGCCGGGATCGCCGCCGAGATCGCGAACCTGCGTCTCAAGATCGCGAATGCGACGCTCCAGCCTGTCAAAAGCGGGCGTGAGGGCTGCGGAATCCCAGCGCGGCAGGATGTGGCTCGGGCAATTCGCGTCCCACTCCAGAATGTCGAAGAGGATCGCCCGCTCGACCCGGCCCCGGTAGCCGGGGTCGGAGAGCGAACGGGTGAGTGCCGGATCGTCGCTCAGCGCGCGGGCGCGGCCGCGGACCTTCACCCGCCGCCTTGTCGGATAATCGATCAGGAAGAGGAAAGCCTGGTCGTTCTCGGAAAGATGGCCGAGCGTCACGAATTGCTGATTGCCCGCGAAATCGGCAAAGCCGAGCGTGGTGTCGTTGAGGACCTTCAGGAACCCCTTCGGCCCGCCCCGATGCTGGATATAGGGCCGGCCGGCGGCATTGGCGGTCGCCATGTAGAAGTGGTCGCGTTCGGCAATGAACTGGGCGAGCTCGGGGGTCATGCGGGTCTGCCAGGCCATGGGCTCGGGCTCCTTTCGGGCGGCGTCGGGGCGCCTTATATGGCGTCGGGGTACCTCCGGCGCCATTGCTTATTCTCTTCAACATATTGTGAGGTAGTGTGCTTCGAATACTAGAAGAGCAGCGCGGCTATAATTTGAATCAACAAGTTAGCACTTGTCCCGAAAGAGGATTCGGAGCAACTTAAAGTATTGGATGAGAAGTGCTCCAGAATATTGGTTAACGTGCTGTAAGTATTTGTGATTCAATCTGAATCATCGCTTGAAGGATGACGGGCGCAGTGGCGGAGGCTTTGCGCTGGTCCGTCGCCCGCCCGCCTGATAAAAGCGGCCCGCCAACCGGCCGTTTGAGCCCGAACCGGAAACCGAACAATGAAGACCGAGAGCGAAAGCCGCAGCGCAACCGTCGAACGCAAGACGAAGGAGACGAACGTCTCCGTTTCACTCGATCTCGACGGCAATGGCGAATATGACGTCGATACTGGGATCGGCTTTCTCGACCATATGCTGGAACAGCTCTCTCGCCACTCGCTGATGGACCTGAAGGTTAGCGCCAAGGGCGATCTCCATATCGACTATCACCACACCACCGAGGACACCGGCATCGTGATCGGCGAGGCCGTGCGCCGGGCGCTCGGCGACTTCAAGGGCATCCGCCGCTACGCGACCTCGGTGATCCCGATGGACGAGACCTGCACCCGCGTTTCCATCGACGTGTCGCAGCGCCCCTATCTCGTCTGGAAGGTGAACTTCACCAAGCCGAAGCTTGGCGAGATGGACACGGAACTCTTCAAGGAGTGGTTCCAGGCCTTCGCGCAGAATGCGGGCATCACGCTGCACATCGAGAACATGTATGGCGAGAACAACCACCACATCGTGGAAAGCTGCTTCAAGGGTCTTGCCCGGGCGCTGCGCGAGGCGGTGGAGATCGATCCGCGCACGTCCGGCCGCGTTCCCTCAACCAAGGGCGTGCTCGGGAACTGATTTCCCCTCTGCCGTCTGGCCTTTTGGCCCTGTCTGTCCTAGATAAGGGCCGAAATACCGGGCCCCATTCGGGCGGAACGACACCCATGCGCATCTACACGGTCCACGAACTACCCGGCGCGCCGCTCGACGGCGCGGGCATTGTGCTGGTGAAGGAGGGTTTCTCCTTTCCGGCCTTCGCCTTTTCCTGGGCCTGGCTTCTCTGGCATCGGCTCTGGATTGCGTTCTTCATCTGGCTCGGCCTCACCGCCGCGCTTTCGTTTCTGATGCAAATGGCGTTCGGCGCCGGCGCCGCGATGGCCTGTTCTCTGGCGCTGCAATTCCTGCTCGGCACGGAAGCGAATGACATCCGCCGCTGGACGCTTGCCCGCAAGGGCTATCGTGAACTCGGCGTCGCCGGTGGCGGTAGCCTCGAGGAGGCGGAGCGCAATTTCTTCGCGAGATGGGATCGTCCGCTCGAGGTCGAAAAGGTGAGGCCGGTAACGGCGCCTGTCTGGCCGCGCCCCGCGCCGGCGCGGGCCACGGACGACGACGAGGTCTTCGGCCTCTTCCCGCAAGGTCCCAGGGCAGAGAGCTGATGCCGATGAAGGTTGCGATCATCGATTACGGCTCCGGCAATCTCCGCTCCGCCGCCAAGGCCTTCGAGCGCGCGGCGCGCGATGCCGGCCTTGGCGCAGATGTGCTGGTGACGGAAGACCCCGAAGCGGTGCGCGATGCGGACCGCATCGTTCTGCCGGGCGTCGGCGCCTTCGGCGACTGCGCGGCGGGCCTGCGCGCCATTCCGGGCATGGAGGAAACGCTGAACGAGACGGTGCGTGAGAAGGCGCGGCCCTTTCTCGGCATCTGCGTCGGCATGCAGCTCATGGCGGCACGCGGCCTCGAACACGGTACGCATCAGGGCCTCGGCTGGCTTGAGGGCGACGTCGTGAAGATCGAACCCGCCGATCCCTCGCTCAAGATTCCGCATATGGGCTGGAACGAACTCGAAATCGTGAACGGCCATCCATTGCTCGGCGGTATCTCGGCGACGCACGCCTATTTCGTCCATTCCTATGCCTTCGCGGTCGCGGACCCGGCAGCGCTTGTCGCGTATGTCGACTATGCGGGCCCGGTGACAGCGATGGTCGCGAAGGAAAATATGGCCGGTACGCAATTCCATCCCGAAAAGAGCCAGGAACTTGGCCTTGCGCTGATCGGCAATTTTCTGACGTGGCGCCCCTGAAGGAAACCCGATGATCCTGTTTCCCGCGATCGACCTCAAGGACGGTGAGTGCGTCCGCCTGGTCCACGGCCTTATGGACCAGGCGACCGTCTTCAACGACGACCCCGCCGCACAGGCGCGCGCCTTTGAGGAAGCGGGCTTCGACTACATTCATCTCGTCGATCTGAACGGAGCCTTCGAAGGGCGTCCCGTGAACGCGGATGCGGTGGAGAGTATCCTCGCCGCCATCTCGATTCCGGCGCAACTCGGCGGCGGCATTCGCGATCTTGCCACCATCGAGACCTGGCTCGAGAAGGGCATACGCCGCGTCATCATCGGCACAGCGGCGGTGAAGAACCCCGACCTCGTGATCGAGGCCTGCCGCAAGTTTCCGGGCCGCATCGCCGTCGGCCTCGATGCGAAGGGCGGGCATGTCGCGACCGAGGGCTGGGCGGATGTCTCCGACCTCACCGTCATCGACATGGCGCGCCGCTTCGAGGATGCAGGCGTTGCCGCGATCATCTACACCGACATCGACCGCGATGGGGCGCTTGGCGGATTGAATATCGACGCGACGGTCGCGCTTGCCGACCAGATTTCCATTCCGGTTATCGCGTCCGGCGGCCTCTCTTCCATCGACGACCTGAGGAAACTCATCGCCGCGAACTGTTCCGGCATCGAAGGTGCGATCTCGGGCCGCGCGCTTTATGACGGCCGCCTCGATCCGAAGGAAGCGCTGAAACTTCTGCGGGGGGCCGCCTGATGCTGAAGGCGCGCATCATTCCCTGCCTCGACGTCAAGGACGGCCGTGTCGTCAAGGGGGTGAACTTCGTCGACCTGCGCGACGCGGGCGATCCGGTTGAAGCCGCGCGGGCCTATGATGCGGCCGGTGCCGACGAACTCTGCTTCCTCGATATCACGGCGAGCCATGAAGAGCGTGCGATCATTTTTGACGTCGTGCGCCGCACCGCCGAGCAATGCTTCATGCCGCTCACCGTCGGCGGTGGTGTGCGCACCACAAATGACGTTCGACAGCTCCTCCTCGCGGGCGCGGACAAGGTCTCGATCAACACGGCCGCGGTTTTCGATCCGGACTTCGTGCGCGTCGCTTCCGAGAAGTTCGGCAATCAGTGCATCGTCGTCGCCATCGACGCGAAGCAGACGGCGCCGGGCAAGTGGGAAATCTTCACGCATGGCGGACGGAAGCCCACAGGCATTGATGCGGTCGAATATGCGGTAAAGGTATCGGAGCTTGGCGCAGGCGAGATCCTGCTGACGTCAATGGACCGTGACGGCGCAAAATCGGGTTTCGACATCGCGCTGACACGCGCCGTTTCCGACGCGGTGCCGGTGCCGGTCATCGCGTCTGGCGGTGTCGGCACTCTCGACCATCTGGTCGAAGGCGTTCGTGATGGTCATGCAAGCGCAGTGCTCGCCGCCTCGATCTTTCATTTTGGCGACTACACCATCGGCGAAGCCAAGGCACATATGGCGGATGCGGGCCTTCCGATCCGCCTCTAGACACAAGCTCTTGTGCCAATTCAGGCCTTTCGGCACTGCACCCTGCGGAGAAACGCCGCAGGGCGTCAGTAAAGTGAATGTGACAATTGCGCGTCACCGGAAGCCCCGGCAGAATGAGTGTGTTCCCGGTGCGCGTAAGCCTTGGTCCTCCTTTCGGGCTTGAACCTGAGAAAATGTCTGACCGCGAAATCGAACTGAAGCTCGTCTGCGAGCCGACGGAGCTTGAGCGTATCAGGCGCGCGCCTGCGCTGCAGCGCCTGAAGCAGGGGCGCGCAAGCGGCAAGCATCTTCGTTCCGTCTATTTCGACACCGAGAACCTGACGCTTGGCGAGAACGGGCTGGCGCTTCGTCTGCGCCGGACCGGAGGCGTCTGCGTACAGACGCTGAAAACGGAAACGGGTGCTTCGAGCGACAAGACGGGAGCGCTTGCACGCGATACCGGCGAGCATGAAACGCGGCTGCCGCGCGGCAGTTCGGCGCCCGATCTGAACCGCTTGCCGGCGAACCTCAAGAAGCGCATCCAGAAACTCGCGAACGGCCACACGCTCGGACCTCGCCTCGAAAGCGATATCCGGCGAACGATCCATAATCTCGCAACACCGCAAGGCGATCGGATTGAGCTCGCGCTCGACAAGGGAGCGCTCCGTGCCGAAGGCCGCGCCGCACCGGTAAGCGAAATCGAACTCGAATTGAAGGAAGGCACACCTTCAAGTCTTTACCGCGTGGCGCTCGATCTGAACGAAATTGCGGACCTGCATATCGGCTACAAGAGCAAATCGGAACGGGGGTTTGCGCTTCTGCGCGCCGAGAAGCCGGAAGCGGTCAAGGCGGAATCCGTTCTGCTCGACCGCGAGATGCCGCTGGCTGATGCCTATGCCGCGGTGTTGCGGCATTGCCTCGTCCATCTGATGGCGAACGAGGCGGCGACGACCGAAGCCCGTTTGCCCGAAGCGCTCCACCAGATGCGCGTGGCGCTGCGCCGTGCGCGCTCGGCTTTCGAGATCTTCCGTCCCGCCATCGGCGGCGAAACGGCGGACCGTCTTGCAGCGGAAGCGAAATGGCTCGCGAATGAACTCGGCCCCGCGCGCGACTTTGATGTCTTCCTGAACGACATTCTCGCGCCCGTCACGCCACGGGACGCCGCGCTTGCTGGCCTGCGCAAGCGCGCGGAAGCGATGCGGCGGGATCATTGGGACAGGGCGGTCTCGGTGATCGGCTCGCGTCGCTATACGCGCTTCCTGCTCGAATACGGACTCTTCCTTGCCGAGCGCGGCTGGACCGTGAAATCGAAGGCGCCTGTCCTTGCCCTTGCTTTCGCAAGCTCCGCTCTCGACAAACGGCTCAGAAAGGCGGCGAAGATCGCCCGCGAGATCGAGACGCTGGATGGCGAACACCGCCATGAGTTGCGCAAGCGTCTGAAGAAGCTTCGCTATGCGCTGCATTTCTTTTCCTCGCTCTACGAGGCGCGGGAAGTGAAGCCCTATCTGAAACATCTGTCGCAGATGCAGGATGTCTTCGGCGGGCTGAACGACGTTGTGACAGCCCATGCGATCCTTGACGGGCTCGCCGCCGGGGCGAGGCAGCGCAATGCCGCTGCGCGTGTGATCGCCTGGCATGAGAAGCGGGCGGAACGGGACTGGAAGGGCGCGATCCGCCTCTGGAAGCGGTTCCGCGCGACGGAGCCCTTCTGGTCCGTCCGCAATGACTAAAAGCATAATTTTTCATACTTCTTTCCAAAACTCCGGTTTCCGTTAAGCAATTCTGAAGCGGTCGGCCATAGCATCGCCTCGCCGGGGCTTGTTCGCCCTCGCATATCTGGTGTTGAGGGTTTCCTGCGATGTCCGACCGTTCTGCCCAAGCTGCCCGTCCCGAGGGCATCGAGGCCTCAGCTGCCAGAAGCAAGGGGTCGGCTGACGGCAATGCCATTGTCGGCCGTCGGATCAGCCAGGAAGCACTGAACCGCCTCAATGAGCTCCATCAGCGGTACCTGAAAGGCATTCCGAACGGCTGGTGTGCCGTCATGAAGGAGTGCGATCTGACGGGTCTCGATTGCCGCAATCTCAATTTCTCGCATGGCCACTTCATTGGCTGCGATTTCTCCGGTTCCAATCTCGAAGACGCATATTTCATGGGTTCGAATCTCTTCGGCGCGAACTTCGACGGCTGCAACATGACCCGCACCAATTTCTCCCGCGCGGATCTGCGTGGAGCGAACTTCGCCGATGCAGAGATGACGGGCGCCCAACTGGACGGTGCGGATCTGCGCCGGGGCGCCGTTATCAAGCGCGGCGCGACGGCGGCATCCGGCCGCGAAAACTCGACCTTCCGCGGCGCGAAGATGCACGGCACCAACATGTCGGAATGCAAGCTTCTCGATGCCGATTTCGAAGGGGCGACCATTTCCGGTGCGAGCCTCCAGGGTGCGGATCTTCGCGGCGCGAGCTTCGCCGGTGCGGAACTCACCGGCGTCGAACTCATGGGCGCCAACCTCTCGGACGCGGACTTTCGCCGCGCGGTGATGGATGATGCAACCGCCTCGCGCGGCGACCTGATGCGGGCGACGCGTCCCCGCCCTGCACCGAGCCCCGAGCGCATGGCGAAGATACTCGCTTCCCACCTTGAATGGATCCAGACCGGGCAGCAGCGTGGCGAACGCGCCGACTTCGCCCGGATGGATCTCTCCCGCTCCGACTTCTCCCGGGCCGTTCTGGCCGGCGCTCACTTTCGCGAAGCGATCCTGGCAGATGCAAACTTCGAAAAGGCTGTTCTCGCCGCAGCCGATTTCTCCGATGCGATCCTCTTCCGGGCGAACCTGAAGGGAGCGGACCTGCGCGGGGCGGACCTGCGCGGGGCGGACCTGAAGGATGCCACGCAGGATAACGCCAAGAAGGGCGAACTCGACGGCACCAGCCTCTCCACGCGGCTCTGAGGCCGCTTCGGCGGCTGTACTGGCCTCAATCCCCCAAATCTGCTACGCAAAGCCGCCGCGCGCGGGCCTTTCCGGACTCGTGGAATGTGGCCCCGTCAACCGCCTGGGGAGCGCCAGATGGCCGCCGATGCCAGCCAGCTCGACCGTCTGTTCGAAGTGATCGCCGCCCGAAAGGGAGCCGATCCCGCTTCGTCCTATACGGCAAGGCTCTTCTCGAAGGGTGTCCAGGCCTGCGCGCAGAAGCTCGGCGAGGAAGCGGTGGAAACCGTGATCGCTGCCGCATCCGGCGACCGCGAAAGCGCACTCTCGGAAAGCGCCGATCTCCTCTATCATTGGCTTGTGCTCATCGCCGCGCTCGATCTTGAGCCGGGGCAGGTCTATGCGGAGCTTGCGCGCCGTGAAGGCCGCTCGGGCCTCGACGAGAAAGCCGCGCGCACCGAGCGCTGACCGGGGGAGCGGAGTTCGCATGGTCGCCACCGATATCGAGACGATCGAGGAGAAGAAGTCGCTCTCGCCGTTCCGTCATTTCACGGCAGCGGATTGGGGGCGCCTCAGGCAGGACACGCCACTGCCGCTCTCCGAAAGGGAACTCGAAGAGCTGAAGGGCTTCGGTGAGCGCATCTCGCTCGACGAGGTCTCGGAAATCTTTCTGCCGCTGTCGCGCCTTCTCAATCTTTATATCGGCGAGACGCAGGAACTCTACCGCGTGACGTCGGACTTTCTCGGCCGCGAACAGGACAAGGTGCCCTATATTGTAGGCGTTGCCGGTTCGGTCGCCGTCGGCAAGTCGACCATGGCCCGTATCCTGCGCACCCTGCTCGCCCGCTGGCCGAACCATCCGAAGGTCGATCTCATCACGACCGACGGCTTTCTTTATCCGAATGCCGTCCTCGAAAAGCGCGGCCTCATGCAGCGCAAGGGCTTTCCCGAGAGCTTCGACATCAAGCGTCTGATCCGCTTTCTCTCCGACGTGAAGGCAGGATCGCCCCGCGTCGAGGCGCCCGTCTATTCGCACTTCACCTACGACATTCTTCAGGGCGAGACCGTGTCGGTCGATCAGCCGGATATTCTCGTTGTCGAAGGGCTCAATGTGCTGCAGCCCTGGAAACCCGCCGACGGCGACGAGCCACAGCCCTTCGTGTCGGACTTCTTCGATTTCTCTATCTATCTTGATGCCGATGAGGAAGCGATCCGGCGCTGGTATATCGAGCGCTTCCTGAGCTTGCGCCGGACCTCGTTCAAGGATCCGGCGGCCTATTTCCACCGCTACTCCAAGCTCACGGAAGATGAAGCGGTGAAGACCGCCGACGCGATCTGGACCTCGATCAACCTCGCGAACCTCCACAAGAACATCCTGCCGACGCGGCAGCGTGCAGATCTGATATTGCGCAAGGGCGACGACCACCGCATCCGCGACGTCTATCTGAGAAAGCTCTGAGGGTCAGAAGGCGAGACGGCGTTTGAGCTCCTCGAACGGCACCATGACGTGTTCCGCGTAAGGGGCCCGTTCGCGAAGCCGCGCGTACCATGCTTCTACATTGGGCGCTTCGGGCCGCTCTATCTCAAGACCGAAATAGCGATACAGCATGGTGCCGGCCGGAACGTCGGCAAGTGTGATTTCGTTGCCGCAGATGTAGGGCCGGTCGGCAAGAAGCCGGTCCAGCATGAGGATATGCCGGCCGCATAATTTGGCGGCGCGCTCGACCGCCTCCATGTTCCGCTGCGCCTCGGGCATGCGGTAAAAACCCCAGAAGATTCCGGTGAGGAAATTCGGCAGAAGCGCCGTCTGCGCCCATTCGATCCACTGGTCGGCTTCGGCGCGCCGCGCTGGGTCCTCGATCCAGAACCCGCCCGCGCCGTAGCGCGCAGCGAGATAACGCAGGATCGCATGCGATTCCCAGACGACGGTGCCGCCATCCTCGATGACGGGAACAAGCCCGTGCGGGTTGCGTGCCCTGAATTCGGGCGCGTCGAGACCGCCGAACGAACCGCCAGCGTCGATATGCTCGTGCTCAAGGCCGAGTTCGCCGGTGAGCCACATCACCTTCTGGACGTTGAACGAACTGCGGCGGCCCCAGACCTTGAGCATCGAAACATCTTTCGTTCAGGCGAGGCCCTTCTGCTTCGCAAGTTCGGCAAGCGAGACCTGCGGACGCGGCCCATAATGGGAGATCACTTCCGCCGCCGCGAGCGCGCCAAGACGGCCGCAGGTGACGGGGTCCTTGCCGCGCGTGAGACCGTAGAGGAAGCCGGCGGCGAAGAGGTCGCCCGCGCCTGTCGTGTCGACCACCTTGGAAACGGGTTCCGCATCGACCACATGCACCTCGCCATCGGCGACGATGACGGAGCCCTGTTCGGAGCGTGTCAGCGCCGCGAACTTGCAGTCCTTGCGGACCTGCTGCAGCGCCTCGTCGAAGACCTCCGTTTCGTAGAGCGAGAGGATTTCCGCCTCGTTCGCGAAAAGAAGATCGACTTCGTCTGTCGCCAGGCGCCGGAACTCGTCGCGGAAACGATCGACGCAGAAACTGTCCGACAGTGTCAAAGAGACGAGCCGTCCGGCTTCGTGTGCGATCTTCGCGGCCTTGAGAAAGGCCTCTTTCGCGCCGGGCTCGTCCCAGAGATAGCCTTCCATGTAGGTGACGGCGGCTGCCTTGATCGTTTCCGGATCGATGTCGTCGGGGCCGAGCTTCTGCGCGGCGCCGAGAAAAGTGCTCATGCTGCGCTGTGCGTCCGGTGTCACGATGATGAGACAGCGTCCGGTCGGCGCGCCGTCCGTCGCCTGTGAGGCGGGAAAGGCGACGCCGAGCGACTTGATGTCGTGAATGAAGACTTCGCCGAGCTGGTCGCCCCTCACCTTGCCGAAGAAAGCGCCCTTGCCGCCAAGCGAGGCGAGGCCCGCGATCGTGTTGGCGCAGGAACCGCCCGACATCTCGATGGAAGCGGCCATCTTGCCGTAGAGCTCGTCCGCGCGCTCCGCATCGATCAGCGTCATACCGCCCTTCTCGATGCCGTTCGCCGTCAGGAACTTGTCGTCTGCGTTCGCAATCACGTCCACCAGCGCATTGCCGATGCCCGCCACGTCGTACTTAAGGTCTGCCATGATCCTCTGGTATTTTTAGGGAGAATTTCGGGGTGCGGGCCGGAGTATAGGGATTGAGCCCCATATGTCCAAAAACACCCGTAATCTCCGGAATTCTGCCGTTTTCCGGAGACGTCTCCGTCTGTCCGGGGCATTTGCAGTGAGCCTTTCCGGGCACTAGGTTAGGCGCGTCGGCTGGGACGTATCCCGCCGTTTGCGGGAGTCTTCGATGCTGTCCGACGCCATACGCGCCTTCCGGGAAACCTTCTCGCCGCCCTTCCGCCGGGTGATGTGGCTGTCGCTGGTGGTGACGGCGGTCACGCTCTTCCTGTTTGGCGCTGGGCTGCAATGGGCACTCGCCGCCCTGCCGGAATTCGGCCCCGATCTCGCAGGTGGCTGGGTCGATACGATCCTCGAATTCGTGGCGCGCTTTCTCGCCGTCATCGTGCTGATCCCGCTCGTCCATCCGGTCGTCTCGCTGGTCGCGGGGCTCTTCCTCGAAAATGTTGCCGCCCGCGTCGAGGCCGAAGATTATCCTGCCGATCCGCCCGGTCGCGACCAGCCTTTCTGGCAATCGCTCCTCGTCGCAGTGCGGTTCACGCTGGTCCTGATCGCCGTCAACCTGCTGGCGCTGCCCTTCTACCTGCTGCCCGTTGTGAATATCGCCCTGTTCTGGGTGGTGAACGGCTATCTCCTCGGCCGCGAATATTTCGAACTGGTCGCGCTGCGCCATTTGCCCGAAGCCGACGTACAGGCACTCCGTAAACGCCACCGCCCGCGTATCTTCCTTGCGGGCGTCGTGGTGGCACTGTTCACCACCGTGCCCATTCTCAATCTTCTCGCGCCGCTCTTCGGTACGGCGCTGATGGTCCACACCTACAAGAACCTCGCCGCGCGGAGACAGGCATGAAACATCTGCTGATCGTCGCGCTGGTGCTCGGTCTCGCCGCTTGCGAAACGGCGCCCGGCCGGGGGATCGACGCCCGGGGCGGTGTCATGGCGTCGCTGGGTAAGGGCCCGTTGACGGCCGATGCGCTTGTCGGCGTCGCACCCTCGGCGATTTCGGCGCGCCTCGGCGAGCCGGATTTTCGCCGAACCGAGCCTCAAGCCGAGATCTGGCAATATGGCGGCGGCGACTGCAGCCTCTTCGTCTATTTCTACGAGGCGGAAAACGGCGTGCTTGGTTCGCGTCATGTCGACGCACGAAAGAGCGAAGGTGGCGCGGCGAACAAGGAAGCGTGCCTCGCTGCCGTGCTCGCGCGGCGCAATGCGCCGATGTCCTGAAATCAGACCACGACCGTCTTTGCCTTGAAACGGCAGAGATCGCTCACCGGGCAGGCCGGGCAGTCGGGCTTGCGCGCCTTGCAGACATAGCGGCCGTGCAGGATCAGCCAGTGATGTGCGTGACGGCGGTACTTCGGCGGGACGACCTTCTCGAGTTTCTCTTCCACGGCAACCACATCCTTGCCGGGGGCGAGCCCCGTCCGGTTCGATACCCGGAAGATATGGGTGTCGACCGCGATGGTCGGTTCGCCGAAGGCGACGTTGAGGACGACATTCGCGGTCTTGCGCCCGACGCCCGGGAGTTCCTGCAGTTCCTCGCGGGTGCGTGGCACCTCGCCTCCATGTTTCTCGATGAGCAGTCGAGACAGCGCGATCACGTTCTTCGCCTTGTTGCGATAGAGCCCGATCGTCTTGATGTGTTGTATCAGCCCGGCTTCGCCGAGCTTTATCATCTTCTGAGGGCTATCGACCGTCTTGAAGAGTTCCTTCGTCGCCCGATTGACACCGACATCGGTTGCTTGCGCCGACAGTACAACCGCAACGAGCAACGTATAGACGTTGCTGTACTGGAGTTCCGTCTCCGGCTCCGGAAGCGCTTCCGAGAGGCGACGGAAAAATTCCTCGATGTCGGGTTTTTTCATGGTCGTGGGCATGGGCGTTTCAGACTTTGCGCATAACCCGCCTGCGTCGCAAGGCCGTATTGCGGGAGAGCGGCCGCCGCCCTAGTCTTTTCCGCATGAGCCACCCGTCCCCCTCCTCCATGCCGCTGGAAGCGCCGCTTCACTTCAACGCGCTGATCACGCCGCACCGTTCGCTGCCGCTCAAGGGCTTCGCGGTCCTGATCGGCATCGTCGCGGCGGTGAACTTCGCCGCCGGTGCCTATTTCATGGCGAAGGGTGCCTGGCCGGTCTTCGGCTTTTGCGGCCTCGAGGTGCTGGCCGTCTGGTGGGCGTTCCGCGCCAATTACCGCGCGGCCCGCGCGCATGAAACGGTGCAGCTTTCCGACAATGAATTGCGCGTACGCCGGGTCGATGCGAAGGGCCGCGCCGAAGCGGTCAGCCTTCAGCCCTATTGGGTCCGCGTTGCCTTGCGCGAAGCGCCGGACACGTCGACCCGTCTGCATCTCACAAGCCATGGCCGGGAAGTCGAAGTTGCTTCCATGCTGTCGCCCCCGGAGCGCGCTGACTTCGCCCGCGCTCTTGAAAACGCTCTGGCGAAACTGAGAACGGCCCCCGCTGAAACGGCCTAGTGCGCCTCGCGCTCGATCAGCATCTTCTTTGAGAGAACCTTGCCGCTGTCATCGAGCTCATAGACGATCGGCGCGCCGGTCGCGATGTTGAGCGCAATCACCTGCTCCTGGTTGAGCTTGTCGAGCTGCATCACAAGCGCCCGCAACGAGTTGCCATGCGCGGCGACGAGCACGCGTTCACCCTTGAGGACTCGCGGCAGGATTTCCCTTTCGAAATAGGGAAGCACGCGCTCGGCCGTCATCTTGAGGCTTTCCCCCCCGGGCGGCGGCACATCGTAGGATCGGCGCCAGATATGCACCTGTTCCTCGCCCCACTTCTTGCGCGCGTCGTCCTTGTTGAGTCCGGAAAGGTCCCCGTAGTCGCGCTCGTTCAGCGCTTCGTCCTTCACGATCTCGATGTCCGACTGCCCAAGTTCGGCGAGCATGATGCGGTTCGTTTCCTGCGCGCGCGAAAGGTTCGACGTATAGGCGACGTCGAAGGCGAGTCCCGCCTGCTTCATCGTCTCGCCGGCTTCCTTCGCCTCGGCCTTTCCCTGCTCGGTCAGACCCGGATCGCGCCAGCCGGTGAAGAGGTTCTTTTCGTTCCATTCGCTTTGTCCGTGACGGACAAGCACAAGCAGGTTAGCCAAGTCACGCTCCATTAATCCGTGTAGAGATTATTCAATACCGAGTACGTCGGCCATGCTGAAAAGGCCCGGGCCCTTCCCTTGCCCCCATGTCGCGGCCTTGAGGGCGCCGCGCGCGAAGATGCCGCGATCCTCCGCGACATGACGGAGCACGATTCGCTCATGCTCCGTGGCGAAGATGATGTCGTGTTCGCCGACGACGGACCCGCCGCGCAGGCTCGCGAAGCCGATAGCGCCCTTTGAGCGCGCGCCGGTCTGGCCGTCGCGCCCGCGCTCGGAATTTTCTCCGAGCGGAATGCCCCGCCCCTCCGCCGCCGCTTCGCCGAGAAGAAGGGCCGTACCCGACGGCGCATCGACCTTATGACGGTGATGCATTTCCACGATCTCGATGTCCCAGTCAGGGCCGAGCGCCTTGGCGGCCTGCCGTGCGAGGGCGGCAAGGAGATTGACGCCGAGGCTCATGTTCCCGGCCTTGACGATGGTCGCGTGTCGCGCCGCAGCCTCGATGCGCGCCTCGTCCTCTTCCGTGAAGCCTGTCGTGCCGATGACGTGAACGATGCGCGCCTGTGCCGTCAGTGCCGCGAATTCGACCGTTGCCGACGGCACGGAAAAATCGATCAGTGCGTCGGCATCCTTGATGAGCGTCAGCGCATCCGAAGTCGCCGCGACGCCGAGCGGCTCGGCGAGCCCCGCCAGCGTGCCGAGGTCGCTCCCCAGATGCGGTGAGCCTTCCGCCTCGAGCCCGCCGGCAAGCGCAAGACCGCCCGTCTCGGCGATGAGGCGGATCAGCGTCCGGCCCATGCGGCCGCCCGCGCCCGTCACTGCAATCCTGATGTCCTGAGCCATCTCCGGCGCTCCATCTGTCCGGGGGCTCTATAGCAGCCCCTCTTCAGCCTCGGAAGACGAAATAGGCCCCGAGCGCGATCAGCGCAAAGCCGATGGCGGTGTTCCATGTCGGCGTATGACCGAGATAGACCGCGGAAAATCCAGCAAAAACGATGAGGGTGATGACTTCCTGGATCGTCTTGAGCTGCGCCGGGGAATAGACCTCGGAGCCGAGGCGGTTCGCCGGCACCGCGAGGCAATATTCGAAAAAAGCGAGCCCCCAGCTGATCAGGATCACGATCAGGAGCGGCGTCGCCTTGTATTTGAGGTGCCAGTACCAGGCCGCTGTCATGAAGACATTGGACGCGAGCAGCAGCGTGACGGGAAAGACATAGGCGTTCATGGAGCGCATCCGGACATGAAAAAGGCCCCTCCGGGACGCCCGCGGGGCCTTTCCAGATTATCCTGAAAGCTCAGTTCTGGAAGCCGTCCCAGAACTCCTTCACCTTCGCGAAGAAGCCCGCGCTGTCGGGGCTGTTGCCGGGGGTGGACGCTGCCTCGAACTCCTTCAGCAGGTCCTTCTGCTTCTTGGTGAGATTGACCGGCGTTTCGACGGTGATCTGGATATAGAGGTCGCCTGTCTCGCGGGAATTCACGACCGGCATGCCCTTGCCGCGCAGGCGGAACTGGCGGCCGGTCTGCGCGCCTTCCGGCACTTTCACCTTCACCTTCTTGCCGCCAAGCGTCGGCACCTCGATCTCGCCGCCCATCGAGGCGGTGACCATCGAGATAGGCACACGGCAGAAGAGGTCCGCGCCGTCACGCTCGAACAACCGGTGCGGCTTCACTGAGAGGAAGATGTAGAGATCGCCGGCAGGACCGCCTCGCATCCCGGCTTCGCCCTCGCCCGCAAGACGAATGCGTGTGCCGTCCTCGACGCCCGCAGGGATGTTTACCGAGAGCGTACGCTCCTTTTCGACCCGGCCCGCGCCGTGACAGGCGGTGCACGGCTTGTCGATGGTCTGGCCGCGGCCGTGACAGGTCGGGCAGGTCCGTTCGATGGTGAAGAAACCCTGTGCGGCGCGCACCTTGCCATCGCCCTGGCAGGTCGGACAGGTGATCGGGCTCGAGCCGGGCGCAGCGCCCGACCCGTTGCACGTGTCGCA
Source organism: Parvibaculum sp. (assembly GCA_017642695.1). Lineage (GTDB taxonomy): Bacteria > Pseudomonadota > Alphaproteobacteria > Parvibaculales > Parvibaculaceae > Parvibaculum. Next base: position 564,151 of record JAEPQD010000001.1, read on the forward strand.
GGCAACGGAGCCCGGCACGCGAACCTGCGCCTTCTTGCCCTCGAAGGCTTCCTCGAGCGTGATCTCCATGTTGTAGCGCAGGTCGTGACCGCGCATCTGGCCGCCGGCGCCGCGCCGTCTCCCGCCGCCGCGTCCGCCCATGAACTCGCCGAACAGGTCGTCGAAAATATCCGACATGGACGCACCGCCGAAGCCGCCCTGTGCGCCTCGGCCAAAGCCTCCACCCATTCCGCCCATGCCGCCATCGAAAGCGGCGTGGCCGAACTGATCGTAGGCGGCACGGCTCTGCTCGTCCTTCAGCGCGTCATAGGCTTCGTTGAGTTCCTTGAAGCGTTGCTCTGCATCCTTGTCGCCGGGATTCTGGTCGGGGTGATACTTCTTCGCGAGCGTGCGGTAGGCCTTTTTCAGCTCGTCCGCATTCGCGTTGCGGTTCACCCCGAGCACGTCATAGTAATCGCGCTTCGACATCGGGGATCACCTTGTAACTGGACGCACGGTGACGGACGCGCTGGCGCGCGTCCGTCCCGCATGGATGTTTGAACGGAAGGGCATCATGATGAGGCCCCGGATCAGGCGGACTTGTCCTGGTCTTTCTTGTCGTCGTCGACTTCCTCGAAGTCGGCATCGACGACATCGTCGCCGGACTGGCTGCTGTCCGTGCCGGTCGCGGCTTCGTTTTCGGCTTCCGCCTGGGCCGCCTTGTAGAGCGCCTCACCCATCTTCATCGAGGTTTGGGTAAGCGCTTCCGACTTTGCCTTGATCTCTGCGGCATCGGTGCCGTTGAGCGCGGTCTTGAGCGCTTCGAGCGCCGCTTCGACGTCGGCCTTCACGGCAGGGTCGAGCTTGTCGGCGTTTTCGGCCAGCGTCTTTTCCGTTCCGTTCGCGAGCGCTTCCGCGTGGTTTCGCGTCTCGACTTCCTCGCGGCGCTTCTTGTCTTCTTCTGCGTGCGCTTCCGCGTCCTTCACCATCTTTTCGATGTCGGCTTCGGACAGGCCGCCCGACGCTTCGATGCGGATGGTCTGTTCCTTGTTCGTCGCCTTGTCTTTCGCCGACACGTTGACGATGCCGTTGGCGTCGATGTCGAAGGCAACCTCGACCTGCGGCACACCGCGCGGCGCCGGCGGAATGCCGACGAGGTCGAACTGGCCGAGCAGCTTGTTGTCTGCCGCCATTTCGCGTTCGCCCTGGAAGACGCGGATCGTCACAGCCGACTGGTTGTCCTCCGCCGTCGAGAACGTCTGCGACTTCTTGGTCGGGATCGTCGTGTTCCGGTCGATGAGGCGCGTGAAGACGCCACCCAGCGTTTCGATGCCGAGCGACAACGGAGTCACGTCGAGCAGCAGCACGTCCTTCACGTCGCCCTGCAGCACGCCCGCCTGAATGGCCGCGCCCATGGCGACAACTTCATCCGGGTTCACGCTCATGTTCGGCTCTTTGCCGAAGAACTGCTTCACCGCATCGCGGATTTTCGGCATGCGCGACTGGCCGCCGACGAGAACGATCTCGTTGATCTGCCCGGCCGTCACGCCCGCATCCTTGAGCGCCGCCTTGCAGGGATCGATCGTCCGCTGAATGAGGTCTTCCACAAGCGCCTCGAGCTTCGAGCGCGTGATCTTCATGGTGAGATGCTTCGGCCCGGAAGCGTCCGCCGTGATGAAGGGCAGGTTCACTTCCGTCTGCGAAGCGGACGACAGCTCGATCTTCGCCTTCTCGGCCGCTTCCTTCAGGCGCTGCAGCGCGAGCTTGTCGCTCCTGAGGTCGATGCCGTTTTCTTTCTTGAACTCGTCGGCAAGATAGCTGACGAGGCGCATGTCGAAGTCCTCACCGCCGAGGAACGTGTCGCCGTTTGTCGACTTCACTTCGAAGACGCCGTCACCGATCTCGAGGATCGAGACGTCGAACGTGCCGCCGCCAAGGTCGTAGACGGCGATGAGTTCGCCTTCCTTCTTGTCGAGACCATAGGCGAGCGCGGCAGCCGTCGGCTCGTTGATGATGCGCAGGACTTCAAGACCCGCAATCTTGCCGGCGTCTTTCGTCGCCTGGCGCTGCGCGTCGTTGAAATAGGCCGGAACCGTGATGACGGCTTTCTCGACCTTCTCGCCGAGATAGTTCTCGGCCGTTTCCTTCATCTTCTGCAGGATGAAGGCGGAAACCTGGGAGGGAGAATATTTCTCGCCATGCGCTTCCACCCAGGCGTCGCCATTATCGGCGCGGATGATGCTGTAGGGCACCATCTCCTTGTCCTTCTGGGTGGTCGGATCTTCGTAGGAGCGGCCGATCAGGCGCTTGATCGCGAACAGCGTATTGGTGGGGTTGGTAACCGCCTGGCGCTTGGCGGACTGGCCGACGAGGCGCTCGCCGTCTTGCGTGAAGGCCACCATCGAGGGCGTGGTGCGCATGCCTTCGGAATTCTCGATCACTTTGGAAGAGTTGCCTTCCATCACCGCGACACACGAATTCGTCGTGCCGAGGTCGATACCGATGACTTTAGCCATAGCTTTCTGGTCCTCTTTCACTTGCGGCTGGCCGGGCGGGCCTCATGGCACCCGCTGGGACGGCACGCGTTCCGCGCATCCGGCCCGACCGGCCCCCAAAGGGGATCCTTACCGGGATTTTCGCCCGGTTCAGGGGTTGAAACGTTGCGCTGTATATAGGTTTGGGTTCTACGGCCCGCAAGCGTTGATGCGGCAATATGGCCACAGGACCGCGACTTTAAGGACTCAATCGCTCTCTGAATCGGCAAAGCCCGGGTTCCCTTTCGAAACCCGGGCTTGTCCTGGTCCGGCTTGCTGCCTCAGAGCTGGTTGTCGGGATAAACCGCGTTCCATTCGCAGGCCTGCGCCGTCCAGTTTTTCTCCCGGAGGTTGGCCTGCAGGATTTCCGGCGCCGTCATGTCCTCGCGCAGATCGGCGGCTTCCTCCGCCGCATCGTCATTGCCCGCCCGCGCCGCGAGGTTGAACCACATCAGCGCCAGCGGCTTGTTTTCACGCTGCTCCGTCAGCATCGCGCCTACCTTCGCCGGGCCGTTGATGCCACGTACGAGGTCGCCCGAATAGATGCGCCCGAGTTCGTAAAAGGCGCGGGGCTCGTTCTGCTGCGCCGCCTTGCAGTACCATTCGGTCGCTTTCTGGTTGTTGAAGACACCCGCCGATCCGGCAATGGTGCAGCAATGCGCGTCGCCCATCTTCATCTGCGCCTCGACTTCGCCGGCCGCCGCCGCATCCTCGTTCGCCATGATCTTGGCGTTGTCGCTTGCCCGCGTCACACCCTGTATGGCGGCTGCCGCGCAGCCCGAAAGGCTTGCCGCGAGCGCAAGCATGGTGAAAGCGGGCGCAAGGCGCCCTATCCTCTTTTTCATGACCTACCCCCATTTTGTGCCGTGTTCCCACGCGGCACCGACCCCGGTCGTTTTCCGCAATTAATATGACACTATATATGCCAAAAGACGAGTCTCCTGAGCGGGCAAATCCGGTCGGAACCGGGTTCGACGGGATCCTGCTCTATCCGGGATTTCTGGAAGAGGCCGCGCAGCGCGCACTTATCGTCGAGATCAAGGCGGTTTTCGAGACCTCCTCTCCCTATCGGCCGCACATGCCGCGGACCGGCAAGCCCTGGTCGATCCATCAGGCGAATTTCGGCCCGCTCGGCTGGGTCTCGCGTCCTGATGGCTACGGCTATGCGCCGGTTAACGAGGCGACGAACCGCCCCTGGCCGGCCATACCCGAGGCCCTACTTCGCCTGTGGGATGAGGTGGCGGACTATCCGGCGCCGCCCGAATGCTGCCTCGTCAATCTATACGACACGCCGAAATCCCGCATGGGGCTCCACCGCGACGAGGATGAGGAGGCGCTGGATGCGCCTGTCGTCTCGCTCTCGCTCGGCGACACCTGCGTCTTCCGCGTCGGCGGATTCGCCCGCAGCGACAAATCCGCAAGCTTCAGACTCTCCTCCGGCGACGTGCTGGTGATCGGCGGCGCTTCGCGGCTGCGCTACCACGGCGTCGACCGCGTGATCCCCGGCTCCTCGCAGCTTGTGCCCGGCGGCGGCAGGATCAACCTGACGCTGCGAAGGGTCACGAAACCGGTCTGATGCGCCCTAGTAGGGGGTGAACCCTGGCACCGGCGACACGCCGAAGAGCCAGAGATGCGCGTAGAACAGCCCGCCGAAGACGACGAGCGCGAAGAGGATTCGCCACCAGCCGAGTTCGCCGATCTTCAGTTGATTGCGACCGGCGAAGATCGCCGCGAAAGGCAGGTTCGAGGTCTTTGCCGCGAATCCCGTCCACGCCTCGCCCATGCGCTTCTTCTTTTTCTCGTCGATGGAGAAGGTGCCGAGGATCGCGAGCAGCGCAAAGGTGCCGAAAAAGATGATCGAGGCCCGATCGCCATTTGCCACGATGTGCCAGAGTGCCCAGATCGCTGCGCCCCAGAGGAAGGGATGCCGCGTGATCCGCAGCATGCCTTTCACGGTATCGGGCTTGTCGGCCAGCGCGTCGGCGCCGACGGCCGTTGGGTTCGGTGTCGTGATGCCGACCACCGCGAAGAAGGTCGCGACGAGCATGACGAGCGGCGCAACGTGCAGCGTCCACATCGGCGGCGCCCAGTAGAGATGGTTCGGGCCCGCCGTCGCTTCGTTGAAGCTCATTGCGAGCCAGCTGATGCCGCCAAGCGAGGCGAGCGAGAAAACCACGAGCCAGGCGCGCTCGCCGATCGCACCGACGATCCGGCCCCTGAGGCCCGAACCTGCCACCACCAGATGAATTCCGAGAAAGAATGCGGCCGCAGCCCACAAGCTCAGCATGGTTTCCTCCCTGATCTATAACACTGTTATACAACATGGAGGCGCATGCGGCAAGCCGCAAGGGCAGGCGGAATCAGGCGGTGGTGTCGACCTTGCCGCCGTTCTGCGCCCCGTCCTCGTTTTTCGCGACGCCGACGCGGGCCGCGCGCAGCAGCCTGTCGCCGATCATGTAGCCTGCTTCCAGCACATGTACGACGCTGCCCGTGGGGTGCTCGGTCCCCGGCACCTCGAACATCGCCTCATGGAGGTTGGGGTCGAAGCGCTCGCCGGGCTTCGGCGTGATTTCCTTGATGCCGTGCCGCTCGAACGTCGCGAGAAGCTGCCTCTCGGTCATTTCGACGCCTTCGGCCATCGCCCTCACGCCGTCGGCTGCGGCTTCCCGTTCCTCGGGCTTCAGCGTGGCGACGGCGCGGCGCAGATTGTCGGAAACCTCCAGCATGTCGCGCGCGAAGGACGAGACGGCATAGCGCGCATCGTCGGCGGCCTTGCGTTCGGCGCGCTTGCGGGTGTTTTCCATTTCCGCGGCGGCGCGCAGCAGCCGGTCCTTGAGGTCGGCATTCTCCGCTTCGAGCGCGGCAATGTCGGGCCCGGCGGCAGCCGCATCCTCGGCTTCGCCCTGCGCGGCGGGCTCTTCGGCCAGCGATTCCGCGAGATTTTCCGCCTCTTCAGGCGTTTCGGTCTTCTTCTTCTCTTCGGTCATCTTCTTTCCGGGTCTTTACCGGTTGTCGGGAAGCAATATCGGGTTCCGATGTGCGCGCCGGGGCCTGATATGTCAACCGGGCCGGAGACCGCAAGGCAAAAAGGCAGCATTCGCGGGCCTCAGTTGATGAGCCGCCCGACGAGCTTGGCCGTGTAGTCCACCATCGGGATGATCCGGGCATAGTTGAGCCGCGTCGGGCCGATCACGCCGAGTACGCCGACCACGCGCTGCTGCGCGTCCATGTAGGGGCTCACGACCAGCGACGAGCCCGACAGCGAAAACAGCTTGTTCTCCGAACCGATGAAGATGCGCACCCCGTCCGCCTCCTCGGCGAGCCCGAGCAGCTGAACCAGATCACGCTTGTTTTCGAGATCGTCGAAGAGAAGCCGGATGCGCTCGAGGTCCTCGACCGCATGCACGTCTTCCAGAAGCCGCGACCGCCCGCGCACGATCAGCGACTTCGCCAGCGGGTCGCTCGAGGCCGCGCCTCCCGACCAAGTCGCGAGCCCCGCCTCGATCACCTTCGCGCTCAGTACATTGAGCTCCGCTTTCTGCGATTCGAGTTCGCGCGCGATATAGGCCTTCGCCTCCTCGAGCGTGCGGCCGCGCAGCTGAGCGTTGAGATAATTGGTGGCTTCGGCGAGCGCCGAAGGCGTCAGTCCTTTCGGTACGTCGATCACGCGGTTTTCGACCGCGCCGCCTTCCGTCACGATCACGACCAGGGCGCGGTTGGCATCGATCGGCACGAACTCGACATGCTTCAGCGCCGCGTCATAGGTCGGCGCGACGACGAAGCCCGCCGCATGGCTGAGGCCAGAGAGCAATTTGGAGGCTTCGTCGAGCACGTCCTCCACGCTTTTGTGTGAGCCTGCCACCTGTCGCTCGATGGAGATGCGCTCTTCGTCGGTCAGGTCGCCAATTTCGAGAAGCCCGTCCACGAACATGCGAAGCCCGGCTTCCGTCGGCATGCGCCCCGCGCTCGTATGCGGCGAGAAGATGAGGCCGAGCGCCTCGAGGTCCGACATCACGTTGCGGATCGAAGCGGCGGAAAGCGAGACGGGCATCTGGCGCGACAGGAAGCGCGACCCCACCGGTTCCCCGGTTTCAAGGTAGGTCTCGACAACGCGGCGCAGGATCTCGCGCGAGCGCTCGTTGAGATCCATCACGCCGACCATGCTTCGCCCTTGCCTCCGTCTATCGGTTAAGTGTCTGAAACTGGGTAATAATTTAGTGCACTTCCCGGTCGCTGCAATCCTGTTATCGGCGAAAAACGCCCGGGCTTGCAAACAACCTACGCGAAACCGCGTTTCCGCGCGCCCTCCGTCCGCCTTCGCCTTTACCTTGCCCCCTCGGCAAGGGTACAAGGCTGCGCAGCAACGAGAAACTTTCACGCCAGCACTGGATACAGGATATGCGCCCTTCCGGCCGTCAGCCGCATGAGATGCGGGCCGTCAGCTTCGAGCCCGGCATCGCCAAACACGCCGAAGGCTCCTGCCTCGTCCGCTTCGGCGACACCCATGTGCTCTGCACGGCTAGCCTCGAAGAGCGCGTGCCGCCGTGGCTGAAGGGCGGCGGGCAGGGCTGGGTCACCGCCGAATACGGCATGCTGCCGCGCTCGACCCATGATCGCATGCGCCGCGAGGCGTCCCAAGGCAAGCAGTCCGGCCGCACGCAGGAAATCCAGCGCCTTGTCGGGCGCTCCCTTCGCGCGGTGGTCGATCTCCGCGCTCTCGGCGAGCGCCAGATCAGCGTCGACTGTGACGTGCTGCAGGCCGATGGAGGTACGCGCACGGCCTCGATCACCGGAGGCTGGATCGCGCTTCACCAATGCATTGAATGGATGCGCGCGCGGTCGATGATTTCCGCTCCCGTTCTCAAGGATCACGTCGCGGCGATCTCCTGCGGCATCTACAAGGGCACGCCGGTTTCCGATCTCGACTATGTGGAGGATTCCGACGCCGACACGGATGCGAATTTCGTCATAACGGGGCAGGGCGGCATCTGCGAAATCCAGGGTACGGCCGAACGCGATCCCTTTTCGGAAGAGGAGTTCCTCTCGCTCCTCAAGCTCGCAAAGGCAAGTGTCGCCGATCTCGTGAAGCTTCAGAAGGAAACCATCGCGAAATGACACGTGCCTTCGAGGGCGGAAAACTTGTCGTCGCGAGTCACAATCCCGGCAAGGTCCGCGAGATCGCTGACCTGCTCGCGCCCTTCGGCATCGAGACGGTGTCGGCCGGCGACCTCGGCCTCGACGAGCCGGAGGAAACCGGCGACACCTTCCGCGCGAACGCCGAACTGAAGGCGCTTGCCGCTGCGAAGGCGGCAAACCTTCCCGCGCTCGCCGACGACAGCGGTCTTTGCGTCAACGCGCTGGGCGGTGCGCCCGGTATCTATTCCGCGCGATGGGCGGGACCGAACAAGGATTTCGTCTTCGCGATGGAGAAGCTCCGCCGCGGCATGCTCGAAGCCGGTCTCATCGATACGAGCGCCTGGTTCATCTGCGGTCTCGCGCTTGCCTGGCCGGATGGCCATGTCGAATATTTCGAGGGCAGGGTGGACGGCGAACTCACCTGGCCGCCGCGCGGCGAGAAGGGTTTCGGCTATGATCCCGTCTTCATTCCGCAAGGTTTCGACACGACCTTCGGCGAAATGGAGCCGCAGGCGAAACACGACATGTCGCACCGGGCCCATGCCTTCCGGCAGCTGGTCGATGCCTGCTTCACCAGATAGCACAGGCGTCTCTGCACCGCCGCAGACGGAAGGCGGCTTCGCCGTCTATGTCCACTGGCCCTTCTGCCAGTCGAAATGCCCTTATTGCGATTTCAATTCCCACGTTGCGGCGAATGTCGATCAGGCGCAATGGACGCGCGCGCTCCTTCGCGAGCTCGAACACATGCGAAGCCTGTCGGGTCCGCGCGCCGTGCGCTCCGTCTTTTTCGGTGGCGGCACACCGTCGCTGATGCTGCCGGCAACGGTAGAGGCAGTGCTTTCGAAAATTGCTGCGCTGTGGACGATGGAGGAGGGGGTCGAGATCACGCTGGAAGCGAACCCCACCAGCGTCGAGGCGGGGCGCTTTCGCGGATATCGCGCGACGGGGGTCAACCGACTCTCGCTCGGCGTTCAGTCGCTCGACGACGCGGAACTGAAATTCCTCGGCCGCCTTCACACGGCGGAAGAAGCACTCGCCGCCATCGCACTTGCACGCGACACCTTCCCCCGTCTTTCTTTCGATCTCATTTATGCGCGTCCCGGACAGACACGCGAGAAATGGGAAGCCGAGCTGCGTGCCGCGCTTGCCCACGCCGCCGATCACCTCTCGCTCTATCAACTCACCATCGAACCGGACACCGCCTTCGCGAGGCTCTACGAGAAGGGCGCCTTCGCATTGCCGGACGACGAAGACGCGGCAGCGCTCTACGCGCTTACGGCCGACATCTGTGCCGATAGAGGATTATCCGCTTACGAAGTATCGAACTATGCCGCGCCCGGCGCGCAGTCCCGCCACAATCTCGTCTACTGGCGCTACGGCGATTATGTGGGTGTCGGCCCGGGCGCGCATGGCCGCGTCGGAACCGGCACTTCGCGGCTTGCGACCCATGCGCGCAGGATGCCGGGCGAGTGGATCGCAGCGGTCGAGCGCGACGGCCATGGCCTCGAAGCGGTCGAAAAAATTTCACCGGCGGAGCAGGGCGACGAGATGATGCTGATGGGATTGCGCCTCGAGGAAGGCGTCTCGCTCGCGCGCCACGAGCGGGTTTCGGGGACCGAAATCGCGCCGCCGCGTATCGAGGCGCTTGTGGCCGACGGCCTTCTCGTCCGCAAGGGCGACATCGTCCGGGCGAGCGCTGATGGCCGCATGGTGCTCGATGCCGTGCTTGCCCGGCTGCTCGCCTAGAAACGCCTCCTAGAACCCTTCGACATAGTCGGGCTGTGCGTCGGGTGCAGCCGCCTGGAAGGGAGGCAGCGCCTCGCAGCGCGAGACGATGCGATTGATCCGCGCATAAGGTGCAAGGTCGATCCTGAAGCGCCGGTAATTGAGATGCTGCGGCACCAGAAAGATGTCGGCGACGGTCGGCCGGTCACCGAAGCAGAACGGTGACTCCGGCCGGGCCGCGAGGAGTTGTTCAAGCGCTCCGAATCCCTTTGCCGCCCAATGCGCATACCATTGCTCGCGCTTCTTTTCGTCGATCTCCATCTCGCCCGCGAGATAGCGGTGCACGCCGGAATTGTTGAGCGCATGCATTTCCGCCGCAATGGCAGCCGCGAAGGCCCTTGCTTGCGCCCGCGTTACCGGGTCCGGAGGAAAAAGCGACGGATCTGGAAACACCTCTTCCAGATATTCGATGATTGCGGTCGATTGCGTGATCACCGCGCCGTCATGTTCGAGCGCGGGTACGAGGCCCTGCGGATTGAGCCTGAGATAGGCTTCGGACTTCTGCTCGCTCGCCGGTCCGATATTCACCGAGACATACTCGTAATCGAGACCCTTCAGCGCCAGCGCGATCCGTACCCGATGTCCGGCCGAGTTGCGAAAGAAGTTGTGCAGACGCAGGACCATGGCGCGGTCTCAGAAAACGGGAGGCTGGAAGCTCGATGGCGCAGGGTCGATCACGACGGCGCCGGTCGGCCGGATTTCGAGAATGGCGAGCCCCCGGTCCGTGCTGCCGTCCGGGTTGAAGCGGAAGATCCCGTCAACGCCCGCGAACCCGTCCGCATTGGTCAGCGCTTCCCGTGTGAAGCGTTCGCCTTCCGGCAGGGTCGAGAGCGCGATGGCAAGGCTCACCGCATCATAGCCGAGGCTCGCGATCCGCGGCGGCGTTTCGCCATAGGCGCGGCGGTAACGGATGAGGAACTGGTCATGGCTTTCAGGCGGAGGTGCCGGAAACCACGCGCCGTTGAGCGGCGGTTCGCGCGCGAGAGAAGGATCGTCCCAGAGCCCGGTGCCGAGAAACTTCACCTCGCGCGGATCGATGTCGTAATAGGGCAGCAGCGGCGCCAGCGATTTGAGCTCGCTCCCGCCTTCGGGCAGCAGCACTGCCTGATAGTTGCCGCCGCCATAGGCAGCAGCGAGGCGTTGGGCCGGGTCGTACATGCCTTCCGGGCTTGCGGGGTAACCCGCGCTCGCGACCACTTCGCCCGCCCTCGCCGACACGGCCTGCTGGAAGGCGGCGCGTACGCGGTCGCCATAGGTGCCGTAGGGATAGAGCGCGGCGAAACGCGTCATGCCTTGCAGCATCGCATAGTCGACGATCCGCTCCACATCCTCGCTGAGGGGGAAGGAAAGAAGGTGTACGCCCTCGCCGCCGACTGAACTGTCGGAGGAAAAGGCGACGACCGGCACGTTGACCTGCCGTGCGAGCGGTGCGACCGCCGACACTTCTTCGGCGAACAAGGGTCCGAGAATGAGGTCCGCGCCGGCATCGAGCGCTTCCTTCGCAGCCGCGCGCGCGCCTGTCGCCGTGCCGCCCGTCGGCTCCGGCATCAGCAGGATGGTTGGCGTGTCGAACTCGAACAGCGCAAGCTGTGCCGCATTGTAGAGCGCGTTCGAAAGCGTCCGCACATTGTCGCGCGGCGAGTTGAACGGCAGCAATAGCGCCACCCGGATGGGCCGCTCGCCGGCCATGTAGGCCGGCGTATAGAAGCGCGACGGGTCGCGCGTATAGCCTGTCGGTTGCGTCGCTGGCGGCGGCGTCACCTCCACTTTCGGTGGTGGTGTCACCTGCGGCGGCGGTGTCTTCTTGCCGCCCAGTGTGTCGCAGGCCGAAAGCGTGAAGATCGCCGCGATGAGCAGGATCGTTTTCAAGGCCAGTGTCGGGCCGGAACGGGCGGAGAGAACGGTCTTGATCACAGGATTTTCCCGAACAGATGACGCCAAGGCCTGCTGAGGCAGGGAGAAGGCGAAGGTACTGTCCGGTATGCGTCAAGTAAACCGGCGTTGCCAAACGCGCCCGCCGGGGCCAAGGTCCGGGCATGAAAAAGGACCTTCCATCGGCGCGGCTTGCCCCCGGCCTCTATGTCACGGCGACGCCGATCGGCAATGCCGCCGACATCACGGCCCGTGCGCTCGAGGTGCTCGCCCGTGCCGATCTCGTCCTTTGCGAGGACACGCGGGTGACCTCCAAGCTTTTCGCCATTCACAACATTTCGGCGAAAACCGCGCCTTATCACGATCATAACGCGAGCGAAATGCGCCCCCGCATTCTGAAGCGGCTGGAAGCGGGCGAGGCCATCGCGCTCGTCTCCGATGCAGGCACGCCGCTCGTCTCCGATCCGGGGCTGAAACTGGTGCAGGAGGCGGTGGCCGCCGGTCACAACGTGACGGCGCTGCCCGGCGCCTCTTCCGTCCTGGCCGCGCTCACGCTGGCGGGCCTGCCGACGGATCGCTTCTTTTTTGCCGGGTTCCTCTCCTCGAAGCAGGAGGCGCGCCGAAGGGAACTCGCCGAACTCGCCGCCATCCCCTCGACCCTGGTCTTTCTCGAAAGCGCGAACCGGCTCGCTGCCGTGCTCGCCGACATGGCAGCCGCTCTGGGCGGACGTCAGGCCGCGGTTGCGCGTGAACTCACCAAGAAATTCGAGGAAGTCCGTCGTGGCTCCCTTGGCGACCTCGCCGCGCATTATGCGGAAGCCGGAGCGCCGAAGGGTGAAATCGTCATCGTCACCGGTCCGCCGGAAAAGCGCGCCGCGCTCTGCGCCCACGAGGTCGACGCCATGATCGAGAATGCGCTCGCGCGCGCGACGCTCAAGGATGCGGTCGCCGAGATTGTCGCGATGACGGGTCTGCCGCGCCGCGAGATCTATGCCCGCGCCCTCGAACTCTCGGGTGCGAAATGATGCGGAGCACCGCCTGACATGGGGCGCCGGCGCGACGCCGCAACGGGCCGCGCCGCCCATCGCCTCGGGCTCCGTGCCGAAACCCTCGCCGCGCTTTTCCTCATTCTCAAGGGCTATCGCATTCTTGCCCGCCGCCTGAGGACGCCGGCTGGCGAGATCGACATGGTGGTGCGCCGCGGCCGCGCGCTCGCGATCGTCGAGGTCAAGGCGCGCGCCGCCGGCGCGGAGGAGGCGCTTCAGCCCCGCCAGCGGAAGAGGCTGGAACGAGCGGCTGTGCATTTTCTCGGCCGCAACCCGGCGCTCGCCGAACTCGATCTGCGCTTCGATGTCGTTCTCGTTGCGCCGCGCCGGCTGCCCCGTCACATGGCGGATGCCTGGCGGCCATAATCCTGCCGCATCGCACCGGTCATTCTCCGCCCGGATGATCATGCGGGCGAGGTATCGAGACATGAACAGGATTGCCGGACTGGCCGTTGCGACGGCGCTCATGCTGGGCGGCTGCGTGCCGCTTGTTCTCGGTGCGGGTGGCGCGGCGGCTGTCGGCGCGTCGCAGGACAGGGGGCTCGAGCAGGCGGTCGACGATAACGAAATCGCCTTCGAGATAAACCGCAAGCTCCTCGCGAAGAACCCGGATCTCTATTCCGGCGTCTCGACGCAGGTGCGAAAGGGCCGCGTGCTGCTGACGGGATCCGTGCCAAAGCCTGAAGACCGGGTCACGGTCACGCGTCTCGTCTGGACCATCGGTGGCGTCAGGGAAGTCATCAACGAATTGAAGGTCGGCGAGAAGGGCGGCTTCTCGCAATCTGTGAGCGACACCACGATCTCGACCAAGCTGCGCACGCGCCTCACGGCCGATGGCGATATCACCGGTCGCAATTATTCGATCGAAACCGTGCAGGGCACCATCTATCTGATGGGCACCGCACGCGACAAGGCGGAGCTCGATCGCGTGATCGCTCATGCCCGCGACATCTCGGGTGTGCGCAACGTGGTCTCGTATGTCGAGGTGAAGAGCCCGGCGCAGTAGCGGGATTCTTCTCATATCGGCGCTTGCCGCCGCCGTCTTTTCCGCGCGAAGATGGCGTCATGGCCACAGGCGGAAGAGAAATCGAGCGCGAGTTGCGCGCGGCGGGCGAAATGTCCGACGCCGATCTCGACATCGCGCATCTCGCCCTGATGCTTGCCGCCAGCGACCGGCCGGAAATTTCTCTCGCGCCCTACCGGACACATCTCTCCGAACTCGTCGACGCCGCCCGCGGGACGGCGGCGGACGACATCTCGGCGCTTTCCTGCAGCGTTGCGGCCGGCATGCTGGCGGGCGTGATGGCGGGTCGCTTCCGCTATCTCGGCGACGCGGAAACCTACGACGATCCGAGGAACGCGAACCTCGCCCACGTCATCGACCGCCGCAAGGGATTGCCGGTGACGCTCGGCATTCTCTATCTCCATGTCGGCGCGAAGCTCGGGCTCGACATCACGGGGCTCAATTTCCCCGGCCATTTCGTGCTTCGCCTGCGCGGTCCCGACGAGGCGCTGGTGCTCGATCCGTTCAATGGCGGCCAGCCGCTCACGCCCGCCGATCTCCTTGCGCTGCTGCGCGGCGTCGAGGGGCCGGAAGCCCGGCTGACCCCGGAAGCCTGCGAGGCCGTCGGCACGCGCGATATTCTGCTCCGTCTCGAAAACAACATCCTGAGCCGCGCCATCCGGGCGGGCGACTTCGCCCGCGCCCGCGAAGTGGTGACGCGGATGATCTGGCTTGCGCCGCAGCGCGCCGGTCTCCGCTTCGAGCTTGGTCGCCTCGAGGTTCATGCGGGCCATATGGGGGCGGCGGCGGATGCCTTCGCCACCTGCATGGATATCGCCTCCGATATCGGCGAGATGCGGATTGCCGGCATGGCTGAAGAGGCGCTTCGCCGCCTGAAGCCGAAACTCAACTGAGCCGCCATTCTCCGCCGGGCGATTTTTCGCTCGCAAAGCGCGGCCTCTCCCCCCATCTTTGCCCGGAAACCGAGGAAAGAAACTGGCCGGCGCGGTGACGCGCGATGCCGTCAGCGTGAGAAGAAGAGCATGAGCCTTTCCGTCGCCATTCAGATGGACCCGATTCACCAGATCAACATCAACGCGGATTCGACCTTCGCTCTCGGTCTTGAGGCGCAGTCGCGCGGGCACAAGCTCTTCTATTACGAGCCTCACGACCTCTCGATGCGCGACGGCCGCGTCTATGCGCAGATGCGGGAGCTGACGCTGCGCCGCGAGGTCGGCAATCATTCGACGCTTGGCAGCCGTGAAAAGGTGTTCCTTGAGGATGTCGATGTGGTGCTGATGCGCCAGGACCCGCCCTTCGACATGAGCTACATCACGGCGACGCATCTCCTCGAGACGGTGCATCCGAAGACGCTCGTCGTGAACGACCCGTCCGAAGTTCGCAACGCGCCGGAAAAGCTTTTCGCCGTGCGCTTCAGGGGGTTGCTTCCGCCCACCCTCATCAGCCGCGATCCGCAGGAGATTCGCGGCTTCCGCAAGGAGTTCGGCGACATCATCGTCAAGCCGCTTTTCGGCAATGGCGGCGCGGGCGTCTTCCGCATTCGCGATGGTGACGAGAACCTCGGCTCGCTGCTCGAAATGTTCGGCCAGATGAACCGCGAGCCCGTAATCGTGCAGAAATATCTCCCCGAGGTCCGCAAGGGCGACAAGCGCATCATTCTCGTCGATGGCAAGCCCGTCGGTGCGATCAACCGCGTCCCCGCCGAGGGCGAGGCGCGCTCCAACATGCATGTCGGCGGCCGTGCGGAAAAATGGATGCTGACGAAGCGCGAAAGCGAGATCTGCGAAATCATCGGTCCCGAACTCAAGGCGCGCGGGCTGATCTTCGTCGGCATCGACGTTATCGGCGACTACCTCACCGAGATCAACGTGACCTCGCCCACCGGCATTCAGGAGATCGACCGCTTCGACAACGTCAATCTCGCCGCGAAAGTGTGGGACGCAATCGAGGCACGGCGGTAGCGCGGGAACGCGCTGCCGCTCGCGCCGTCGATGATGTTCGCCGGATCAGTCTTCCTCGACCGTCCGCGTCGTGGTCGTCGTCCGCACGGTCTGCGGCTGCTCCTTGATGACGGTGCGTTCCGTGACCGTTTCCGTGTCGCTGCCGCAGGCGGCGACGGCGGAAAGCAGGCCGATGGCGGCGATGGGCGCGAGAGCGCGGGCAATGCGGGTCATGTGGTGGTCCCTCTCGTTTGTCCATGCCCAGCCCGCGGAGACAACGAACGCTCCGCACCCTCGTTCCGGCAGCCGCAAACAAACCCCGTTGCAGCCGCATTTGCCGCAATCCCGTCTGCGTTGCGTTTGCCGAAGCCGGGATTCCGGCTAGGCTTTTCCCGTAATTAAGGGCGGAGAGAGGATCGACGATGCGCATGAACCCGACGAGATACGGCATCGCGGCCGTGGCGGTGCTGGTCGTTCTCGCGGCGCTGTGGACGCTGCGTCCCGTGCGCGAGCCGGAAGCGCCGAAACCGACGCCCGAGGAAGTCGCGGCGCGCATCCACGAAAGCGTCATCACCATCGACACCCATGTCGACATCCCGAGTTTCTTCGGTTCGGACAAATACGATCCCGCCCTTCGCAACACCTGGCCCGTGCAGGTCGACCTGCCGCGCATGCGCGACGGCGGTCTCGATGCCGTCTTCTTCATCGTCTATGTCTCGCAGACCGAGCGCACTCCCTTCGGCTATGCGGAAGCGGCCTCCGAGGCATTGGCGAAATTCGCCGCCATCCGCCGCATGACGGATATTCAGTACAAGGATCAGATTGGACTGGCGCTCACCGCCGCCGATGTCCGCCGCCTCCATGAGGAGAAGAAGCGCATTGCCCTCATCGGCATCGAGAACGGCTATTCGATTGCGCAGGAGCCTGCGCTGATCGACTTCTACTACAGCCTCGGCGCGCGCTATTTCGGCCTCGTCCACAACGGCCACAACGATCTCGCCGACAGCGCACAGCCGCAGGAAAAGTTCTCGGACAAGCCGAACGGCGAGGGCGGCGAGCATGACGGGCTGAGCGCGCTCGGTCGCGCCGCCATTGCCCGCGCGAACGATCTCGGCATGATGGTCGACGTCTCGCATGCATCGCGCGCGGCGACGCTCGCTGCCATCGAGGCCTCGCGTGCACCGGTGATCGCCTCGCATTCGGCGGTGCTCGCGCTTCGCGATCATCCGCGCAACATTTCCGACGATGAGATGAAGGCGCTGGCCGCGAAGGGAGGCGTCGTCCAGATCGTCGCCTTCGACGAATATCTGCACGAGGTGCCGGCCGAAAAGAAGAAGGCGCGTGCCGACCTTGCGGGCGCGCTCGGACTCACGAGCCTCGATGCCGTGTTCTCGGCCGATGAGGAGACGAAGCAGGAATATCTCGACGGTGTCGCCCGCCTCGACGAGAAGTGGCCGCGCGCCACCGTCGCGACGCTCGCCGACCATATCGATTACGCCGTGAAGCTCATCGGCATCGATCATGTCGGCATCGCCTCGGACTTCCAGGGTGGCGGCGGCATCGAGGGCTGGAGCCACGCCGGCGAGACGCAGAACGTCACCATGGAACTCCTCCGCCGCGGATATGGCGAAGAGGAGATCGCCAAACTCTGGGGCGGCAATCTGCTGCGCGTCATGGAAGCGGCGGAAAAGGCGCGGAAGGCGTCATAAGACCATTCCACCGCACCCGTCCCCGATTGCATCCCTCTTTGTGCTCGTGTATCTCTTTTGATAATCATTCGCAATAAGCGGGCGGGCATCAAATGGCCGAATCGAAAAATCTCAGGCTCGAAACGAGCGATGAAGCCCGCGGCCTCGCCGAAACGCTGCTGCGAACCTGCCGCTATGGTGCGCTCGCTTATCTGGAGCCGGGCACCGGCGTCCCCGTCACCTCCCGCGTCGGTTGCGCGCCCGATCTCGACGGCACGGTCTTCTTTCCGGCCTCGGGTCTTTCCGCGCATACCAGGGCGCTGGCTGAGGACCCGCGCTGCTCGCTCCTCATCGGCGAGCCCGGCAAGGGCGATCCGCTTGCTCATCCCCGCCTTTCGCTCGTCGCCCGCGTCGTTCGCATCGAGAAGGACAGCGATGCCTATGCGCGGCTGCGCCGCCGCTATCTCGCTCGCCATCCGAAATCAGAGATCTATCTCGATCTGCCGGACTTCGCCTTCTACCGGCTGGAAGCCGAGCGTGCCTTCCTGAATGGCGGCTTCGGCAAGGCCTTCGACCTCGCGCCCGCCGACATGTTCCTGCCGCAGGACGAACGCCTCGCCGAGCTCGCGAAGGTCGAGGACGGCGTCGTCTCCCACATGAACGAGGATCATGGCGATGCCGTCGGTCTCTACGCGACGGTGCTCGCGAAGGCCGAGCCCGGCCATTGGCGCATCGTCTCCCTTGATCCGCGCGGGATCGACCTTGCCTCGGGCGAGAAGGTCATCCGCCTCAATTTCGCGGCGCCGCTTGCCTCCGCGGCGGAAATCCGTCCGGTGCTCGTCCAGATGGCGAAAGACGCCCGCGCGAAGCTCGCGGGCTGAGGCGGCATCGGTTAGCCTCTCCGTGTTCCTGCCTGGAGAAGCTCATGACATCTCGCGTCCTGCTTGCGGCCGCTCTCGCGTTGCTCTGTCTTTCCGCGCCTGCCCGGGCGGCAAGCTTCGATTGCGCGAAGGCCTCCTCGCCGCGCGAGAAATCCGTCTGTTCGGATGAAGACCTCTCCAAGGCGGATGAGGAAATCGCAGCGCAATATGCTTCGGCACTGAAGCGCCTCTCCGCCGAAGGAGCCGAGCGTTTGCGTGGCGGCCAGCGCTCCTGGCTCGCCTTTCTCGGCAAGGCCTGTCCCGCGGGCGGCGTCGAATGCCTGGAGGCCTGGTACGAAGAGCGCGTCACCTTCCTTCGCGATGCGGTGAAGGAGGAAGGCGGGAATACCTATCTCGTTTCGGACGAGTGGCATTTCATCTCGCCCGCGAAGGACGGCGAGGAGGAAATCGTCGGCGCCGACGACATACGGTACCGCCAGCAGCTCCATTTCGCGATCGATGCGCCGGAGCGCGAAGGCGAACGCGCCTTCAATACGGCGATCGAACAGCATGGCGACGATCTCTGGACGGGCTTTGACGGCGAAATGCGCATGGATACGCATATCGCGCTGAACGGTGCGACGGTCGACCTCGCGAGCGCCGATCTTTTTATCTGGCAGTTCCCGCTCGGCGCCGCGCATGGTTTCGGCGCGGCCGTCCACGTGAATTTCCTGCTCAATGAGGGACGCCCTCTCCGCGCGGAGGATCTCTTCGTGCGCGACGGTTGGGAAGAAGCTCTTGCGGAGGAGGTTCTTGCCGGGCTGCGGGCGAACGAGGACCTGATCTTCTTCGACGGCCTCGAAGAAACCGTGCGCGGCATGGCCGCCAAGTCCGAAAACTGGGTCCTCACGAAAGAGGGCCTCGGCGTCAATTTCCCGGTCTACTCGATCGGCCCCTATGCCATGGGGGACCTTACGATCACGGTTCCCTGGGGCAAGCTTGAGAGCTGGCTCGCCGAGTCCGCCCCGTTTGCCCGATAGGATGTGTAAGAAGAAGGGCAGGCGCTGAGCCGACCGCCCTCAACGGCCTTATTCCGGCGGGATCGATTTTCCGGCGGAATTTGATCGGGCGCAATGCTGTCGCCGCCGATCCCTGTTAGGGTGGCCGCGTAGCCGAAATCTCGACCAGGAAAGGAATGACGATGAAACGGAGCAGCGTGATTTCTGCAGCCTTTCTCTGCATCGCGCTCATGGGCGGGTTTGCCGCCGCGCAGGCGGACGATACCGGCGGCATGATGATGGGTCGCGGCGGCATGATGGGTCCGGGGATGATGGGAGAAGGTTGGGGCTCCGGCATGATGGGCCCGGGCATGATGGGTGCAGGCTGGGGTTCCGGCATGATGGGCGGCGGCTGCGGCATGATGATGGGCGGCCGGGCCGGCGACGGCGATGTCGAGACCTATGCCGACGGTCGTGTCGCTTTCCTTGCCGCGGAACTTGACATCACAGAGGCGCAGCAGGGCGTGTGGAGCGACTACGCCGAAGCGCTGCGGTCCAATACGGGCGTCATGGCGTCGATGCACCGGACGATGCGTGAGGCCTTCGGACAGCGGGACGGAACCCCCGTCCACTGGCTCGATCTCCACATCGAGATGATGAAATCCCGCCTCGCCGCGCTCGAAACCATGAAGCCGGCGATGGAAGCGCTTTACGACGCCTTGTCCGCGGAGCAGAAGCAGAAGGCCGATCGCCTCCTGCCTGTCATGGGCTGTATGTAGGCCCGCGGTTTCTTCGGGCGAGGAGAGAAGATGATGACCTACTATCACGCGCGAACCATCGAATGTGCGTTCGACGATGCCGTCGAGCGCGTGACCGCAGCACTGGCTGCACAGGGCTTCGGCATCCTCACGGATATCGACGTGGCCGCGACGATGAAGAAGAAGCTCGGCAAGGACATGGCTCCCTACCGCATTCTCGGAGCCTGCAATCCCGCTATGGCGGACCGGGCGCTTGCGCTTGAGAGCAGGATCGGGACCATGCTCCCCTGCAACGTGATCCTTCGCGAGGTCGGCCCCTCCCGCGTCGAAGTTGCGGCGATCGACCCCGTCGCGTCGATGGGCGCGATCGGCAATCCGCAGCTCGCCGACGTCGCGCAAAGCGTGGCGGACATGCTGACCAAGGCCGTCGACGCGGTCTAGGCTCATATGGGCCGCGTTTCGGTCGGGGCTGTGTCCGAACGGAGAGGGGACGGGTCATGCGCGCCCTGATCGGGGCCGCCATCGGCGGCACCCGCGTCCTGTCGCTCGATTTCGGCAGTCTGGACGAAACGGTGTCGCAGACGTGGGCGCTACCGGATTGATGGTCTTTGACGGCACGGCAGCGAATGCCGGCGCGCGCAGCCGGTCCCTGCCCGTCTTCCAATGGGTTGGGTATCCGGCGACGTTCTGGCGCTTGGTCGCCGGGAAAGAGACGCTCTTCGCCAGCGGAGCCGGCGGTTATTCCGGCCGGATGATCGGCGTCGACTGGGAGTTCTTCGCTGGCAGGTCCGCGGTCGATTCCGTATCGGTCGAGCCCATCGGGCCGGGCGCCTCTTGCGCCGGGCCGATCTCGTTGCTGCAGGCCGAGAGCAGCGCACCTGCAACGATGATCGATGCGGCGAGAGCGGGCATATTCCGTTTCATGTCGCGTGTCCTTCCTTGCGCCCCGGTTATGGAACGCAGACCTCTCTCGCAGGTTCCTTCCGGGCATTTGTTCTTATAATGTTCTTGTGCGTCGCGAAGAGTCCCGCTACCCTCTCTCCATAACGGGGGGCTCCTCATGGTTGCGCATGTCGAGACACTGGCCTTTCAGGGCGTCGAGGCGCGCCCGGTCGATGTGCAGGTCCACATCGCGGGTGGTGTCGTCGGTTTCGCGGTCGTCGGCCTCGGCGACAAGGCGGTTGCCGAAAGCCGCGAGCGGGTCCGCGCCGCGCTGCAGGCGATTGGCCTCGGCCTGCCCGCCAAGCGCATCACGGTCAATCTCGCCCCCGCCGATCTCCCCAAGGAAGGCAGTCATTACGACTTGCCCATAGCGCTCGGCCTTCTCGTCGCCATGGGCGTCCTGCCGCCGCAGGAAGTCGAACGCTTCGTCGTCATTGGCGAACTCTCGCTCGATGGCGCGATCAACCCGGTCGCCGGTGCGCTCCCGGCGGCGATTGCCGCCAATGCGCGCGGCAAGGGCCTGATCTGTCCTCATGAGTGCGGGCCGGAGGCCGCCTGGGCGGGCATGGGCGCGGACAACCCGGGTGGCGTCCTCGCGCCGCAGTCCATCATTGCCCTGGTGAACCATTTCCGGGGTACTCAGGTCCTTTCCGAGCCCGCGCCGATGAAGGCGGCGGAGGCGGGGCCGGTGCCGGACCTGCGCGATATCAAGGGCCAGGAAACGGCGAAACGTGCGCTGGAAGTTGCCGCCGCCGGCGGCCACAACATGCTGATGGTTGGCCCGCCGGGCTCTGGCAAGTCCATGCTCGCCGCCCGCCTCCCTGGCATTTTGCCGCCGCTGTCTCCGCGCGAGATGCTCGAAACCTCGATGGTTGCCTCGCTCGCCGGCGAGCTCCTGAAGACCGGCGTCGGCCGCCGCCGTCCTTACCGGGCGCCGCATCATTCGGCCTCCATGCCCGCCCTTGTCGGCGGCGGGCTGCGCGTCAAGCCGGGCGAGGTCTCGCTCGCCCATCGCGGCGTCCTCTTCCTCGATGAACTGCCGGAGTTTCCGCGTCAGGTGCTGGACAGTCTGCGCCAGCCGCTCGAAACCGGCGAGGCTGTCGTCGCTCGCGCCAATGCGCATGTCACCTTCCCCGCCCGTTTCCAGCTCGTCGCCGCGATGAACCCCTGCCGCTGCGGCCATGCGGGCGATGCCGCGCGCGCCTGTCCGCGTGTGCCGCGCTGCGTCTCGGATTATCAGGCGAAGCTCTCGGGGCCGATGCTCGACCGTATCGACATCCATATCGAGGTGCCGCCCGTCGCCCATGCGGATCTTGCGCTGCCGCCGCCCGCCGAGGGCTCGGCGGAAGTGGCCATCCGTGTCGCCGCCGCGCGCGACATTCAGCAGGCCCGCTTCGATGAGCTTGCCGGGCCGGGCTCCATGCTTCTCAACGCCCATGTCGAGGGAGAGCTTCTCGACCGCGTCGCGGCCCCTGACGATGCCGGCCGCCGTCTGCTCTCCGAAGCCGCCGAGCGCATGGGCCTCACCGCGCGCGGCTATCACCGCGTCCTCCGCGTTGCGCGAACGCTCGCCGACCTCGAAGGCATGACCGGCGTTGCCCGCATCCATGTCGCCGAGGCGCTCGCTTATCGCGAGACCGTGGCTGGCCGTCTCGGCGCGGCGGCGTGAGCCTTCTCCGCCGCAACGGCGCGGATTTCTGTGGCCTCAGCCGCCGTTAACCATTCCTCCTAACCCTTTCTCAAGCACAATCCGGGCAGATTGTCGGGCGTTTCCGTTCCCAGCCGAGAGCCCGCATGTCCCCGATCCCCGTCGAGCAGATGCCCTTCTATCTTCTGGGCCTTGCCGCCGTGCTCCTGCTCGGGATCGAGGCCTGGCGCCGCGCCGCCGCGCGTGCCCGCGCGCATCGCGACGAAATCGAGATCCTGCAGACCCGCATCGAAACGCTCCGCGACGAGAAATGGGCAATCGCCGAGCGCGAGGAGCGCTACCGCGATCTCGTTCGCGCGCAGGGCGACCTCATTCTGCGCAAGGACCTGCAGGGCCGCCTCACCTATGTGAACGATGTCTTCTGCGACACCTTCGGCCGCGACCGCACGGAGGTCATCGGCCATCCATTCGTGCCGGAGCTTCCCGAAGGCCAGCGCCCGCGCATGCTGGCGAGCTTCGCCGGCCTCGCGACACCGCCCTACCGCATCCGCTACGACGAACGCACGCTGACGGCGCGGGGCGCTCGCTGGATCGCCTGGGAGGAGTTCGCGATCCGCGACGACGACGGCAAGCTGATCGAGATCCAGGCCGTCGGCCGCGACGTCACCGACCGCAAGGAAACGGAAGAGCGTCTCGCCGAGGCGCTGCAGCAGGCGAAAGATGCGAACCGCGCCAAGTCGCTCTTCCTCGCCACCATGAGCCATGAAATCCGTACACCGATGAATGGCGTCATCGGCATGACGAAGCTTCTTCTCGACACGAAGCTCAACCCCTCGCAGCGTTCCTATGCGGAAGCCGTTCGTGCATCGGGCGAGGCGCTCCTCAACATCATCAACGACATTCTCGACTATTCGAAGATCGAGGCCGGCAAGGTCACGCTCGACGAGGTCTCCTTCGATCCGCGCGCCGTCATCGAAAGCGTCGCCGAGCTGCTCGCGCCGCGCGCCTTCGACAAGAACCTTGAGGTCGTGACCGAGATTTCGCCTTCCGTCCCGCGTTCGATCCTTGGCGACGAAGCGCGCATCCGGCAGATCCTGCTCAACCTCGCGGGCAACGCGATCAAGTTCACGGTCGAGGGTGGCGTCGCGCTGCGTCTCCTGCGCGCCGAAAACGGATCCGGCGGCCGCGCCGACCTCGTCTTCGAGGTCGAGGACACCGGTATCGGCATGGACGAACAGGCGCGCGAGCACATCTTCGACGAATTCGCGCAGGCCGATCAGTCCCATGCGCGCCGCTACGAAGGCACCGGCCTCGGTCTCGCCATCACGAAGCGTCTCGCCGGTGCGATGGGCGGCCGCGTCGAGGTCGAGAGTGAGCAGGGCAGGGGGTCCATCTTCCGCGTCTCCATGCCGCTTCGCCGCGCGATCGGCGAAAGCGATGCGCCCTTCCCCGCGCCGCTCTCCGGTCTGCGCGCGATCATTCTGAACGACCACCCGCTTGTCGGCCGAGCGCTCGCCCGCGCGGCGGAAGCGGCGGGTGCGGAAACGCATCTCGTCTCGGGCCGCGAGGCGCTCACCGCCGCGCTCCGCTCCGCGCCTGCGGACATTTTCATCTGTCCGCTCGATGGCGCGGAAGGCGAGGGCGCCGCTCTCGCCGCGCATGCCCGCACGCTGTCGCCCGATATCGGTACGCTGCTTCTCCTCCGGCCGCAGGACCGCGCCCGTCTCGACGAACTGACGAGCGGGGAGAACGCCCCCTTCGACGGCTATCTCGTGCGTCCCGTTCGCGCCGCGTCTCTCGTGGCGCGCATGACCGCGTTGCGCGTGCGCGGCTGGATGCCGGGGGCCGGTGCGCCCGAGACGCAGGACTATGAAGAAGGGATCGCCGAAGAGGCCGCGCCGCCGCCGCTCGTCGCCATTTCGCCTCTCACCGTCCTCGTCGCCGAGGACAACGAGATCAACGCGCTCCTGACGCGCACGCTCCTCGAACATACCGGCCACGAAGTCCGCCTCGCGCGGAACGGTCTCGAGGCCGTCGCCGCTCTCGAGGCGGACACGGATGAAGAGATTGACCTCGTGCTGATGGACCTTCACATGCCGGGCATGGATGGCTTCGAGGCGACCGCCCGCATCCGCGGCCTCGAAACGCCCCACGCGCATATCCCGGTGATCGCGCTCACGGCCAATGCCATGGCCGATGACCGCCAGGCCTGTCTCGATGCGGGCATGGACGATTATCTGTCGAAACCCGTCGCTGCCGAGGCCCTCTCCGAAACGCTGGTGCGATGGGCTGGCCGCCGTTCTCCCTGCGGCGGCGCTCCCGCGAACGCATCTGGCGAAAAGGCGAATCACGCTTAAAGTGGATCCGTCCCGATTGCCGGGGCGTCAGGGGAGACACATCGAATGACGGTCATGACGCGCGCCCGCGACTGGGCGTCGAGCCTTGCGGTCTATCTCGAATACCGCACCATCATCATGCTGCTGCTCGGCTTTGCGGCGGGCCTGCCTTTCCTTCTCGTCTTCTCGACGCTGTCGGCATGGCTGCGCGACGCGGGCATCTCCCGCACCGATATCGGCCTTATGTCCTATGTCGGCCTCGCCTACACGATCAAGTTTCTCTGGGCGCCGGTGATCGATCATATCCGTGTGCCCCTGCTCGACCGGCTGCTCGGCAAGCGCCGCGCCTGGATGGTGCTGGCGCAGCTCGTTGCCGCCAGCGCGCTTGTCGGTCTCTCGCTTCAGGACCCCGTGCAATCCCTGATGCCGATCGTCATCTTCGCGCTCATCCTCGCCTTCGCTTCCGCCACGCAGGATATCGCCGTCGACGCCTGGCGCATCGAGGCCGCGCCCGATGATAAACAGGGCGCGATGGCGGCGAACTATCAACTCGGCTATCGCGTGGCGCTGATTGCGTCGGGCGCAGGCGCCCTTTTCATTGCCGAAGACGTCTCCTGGTCGGCTGCCTATTTCACGATGGCGTTGTTGATGGGTGTCGGCCTTGGCGCCGCGCTTCTCGCGCCCCGCGTCGCAGAAGCCGAAGCCCCCGCCATCGGCGAGGAAACGGTGGAGCGCTTCGTGCATCGCATGCATGCCGATGGGCGCATGGCGCACATCACAGGGTGGGTCTACCGCGCCGTCGTCGCGCCCTTCATCGATTTCTTCGGTCGCTATGGCTGGTGGTCGCTTGCGCTCCTCGCGCTGATCGGGCTTTACCGCGTGCCCGACTTCGTGATGGGCGTCATGGCGAACCCGCTCTACATCGATCTCGGCTTCGAGCTTTCGACCATCGCCACTATCGTAAAGCTCTACGGCATCTGGATGACGATTGCGGGCGCTTTTGTCGGCGGCATCGTGGTGCTGCGGCTTGGCGTTCGTACCCCGCTGCTGCTCGGCGCCATCGCCGCCACCGGCACCAATCTGATTTTCGTCTGGCTGGTCTTCCGCGGCGCCGACCCCGCCGCGCTCGCCGTCACCATCTCCATCGAGAATTTTTCCGGCGGCTTCGCGGGCACATGCCTCATCGCCTACATGTCGAGCCTCGTGAACCGCAATTTCGCGGCCACCCAATATGCGCTGTTCAGTTCGGCCTTCGCCCTGCCCGGCAAGCTGATCGGCGGCCAGTCCGGCGTCATGGTCGATGCCTTCTCGGCCTCTCCCGGCATCGTCGGCCCGATCATGGAAATGGCCCCCCACCTGACCGCGCAGACGGCGGGCTATGTCCCCTTCTTCATCTCGACGGCGCTGATGGGCGTTCCGGCGCTCTTGCTGATTCTGGTGGTGATCTTTTTCCAGCCGAAGCCGCAGCCGATTCCCGCTCCCGCTGCGGCCGCCTGATCGCGGTCCGAAAATATCCATTTGAAATCAGTGACTTGCAGGCGACATTTTTCTGTCGCCAACCGCTGCGACAAGCTAGACGGACCCATGCGCTTTCGCACGGCCCCGTGTCTTGGCTTTGCGCAGCGATAGTGAAAGGATAGGCAAAATGGCCGTTCGGAGCCTTGTCGGCAAAGAGGCGGGGGCGGCTCGGGGGGAGGGCGCGGCGCTGCTTGAGCGGCCGTCCCGGTTCCGGCGCGCCGAATGTGGTGCAGAAATGGGTTCGGGTTCCGGCGTAATGACATCTCAAAAGACGGATCGGGGCGGCAACGCGCTGGCTGCCGGAATGGCGCGGCCTGTCAGCTATGGCCGCAAGGGCGCGCTCGAAGTGCGCCTTGCATGTTCCGCGAAAGAGATCGACGCCGCGCAGGCCGTCCGCTACCGCGTCTTCTACGAGGAGATGTCGGCGACGCCCGACGCGGAGACGCGGACGCGCAAGCGCGACTTCGACCGCTTCGACGAGATCTGCGATCACCTTCTTGTCGTCGACCATTCCCTCGCGCCCGACGGCGATGAGGGCGAGGTGCCGCCGGAAGCTGTGGTCGGCTGCTACCGCCTGCTCCGTCAGGACGTCGCCGAGCGGAACGGCGGCTTCTACACCGCGAGCGAATACGACATCGCGCCTCTTCTCGCGCGCCACGCCGATCTCAATTTTCTGGAGCTCGGCCGCTCCTGCGTGCTGAAGCCCTACCGCACCAAGCCGACGGTCGAGCTTCTGTGGCACGGCATCATGCACTATGTCACGGAGCACAATCTCGACGTCATGTTCGGCTGCGCGAGCTTTGAGGGCACGGAGCCGGATGAGCTCGCCGCGCCGCTCTCCTATCTCCACCATCATCACGCAGCGCCGGAGGACTGGAAGGTCCGCGCGCTGCCCGAGCTCTATGTCGAGATGAACCGGATGGGAAAGGACGCGCTCGATCCGCGCGACGCGCTCCGCGCGCTGCCGCCCATGATCAAGGGCTATCTCCGTGCGGGCTGCTATATCGGCGAAGGCGCGGTCATCGACCGCCAGTTCGGCACCACCGATGTGCTGATCCTCTTCCCCGTCGCGCAGATTTCCGACCGCTACCTCACGAAGTTCGGCGCCAAGTTCGGCACACCGAACGGCAAGGGCTGATCCGCCTCAGCGGTAAAGGTTGTAAGCCGCAAGCGCCGCCATGTTGACGAGGTCGGACACCGTCGCCGTCATCGGCACGATCTGCACCGGATGCTTGAGCCCGACGAGCAGCGGCCCGATCAGCGTCGAGCCGCCGAGCACGCGCAGCAGCTTCGTCGAGATCGACGCCGCATGGATCGCCGGCATCACGAGCACATTCGCCGTATCGGTCAGGCGGCAGAACGGATAGAGCGCCATCGTCTCGCGGTTGAGCGCGACATCGGCCGCCATCTCGCCCTCATATTCGAAGTCGACCTGCCGCGCATCGAGAATGTGTACGGCGTCGCGAACCGTCGAGGGCCGCTCATGCGTATGCGTGCCGAAACTCGAATTGGCGAGCATCGCGACGCGCGGTTCGTAGCCGAGACGCCGCGCGACTTCCGCCGCCTGCGTTGCGATATCGGCAAGCTCTTCCGGCGTCGGCATCTCGTGCACATTCGTGTCGGCGACGAGCACCGTGCGCCCGCCCGCCACGACCAGCGTCACGCCGATCGGCCTGCGCTCGTCCACCGCGTCGATCACGCGCCTGACTTCCTCGAGTGCGACGGAATAGGTTCGCGTCACGCCCGTCACCATCGCATCCGCATCGCCGCGTTCCACCATCACGGCGGAGAAGATGTTGCGGTCGTTGCTCACGAGCCGGTGGCAGTCGCGATAGAGATAGCCGTTCCGCTGCTGCTTCTCGTAGAGGAAGTCGGTGTATTCCGGCACCTTCTCGGAGCTGCGCGCATTGCGGATGTCGAGCCCGGTATTCGCGTCGAGCCCGATCTGCGTCAGCGTCTCGCGGATCTGTTCTTCCCGGCCGACAAGGATCGGATGGCCGAGGCCCGCATCGCGGAAGGCGAGCGCCGCGCGGATCACGCGCTCTTCCTCGCCCTCGGCGAAGACGACGCGCTTCGGGTCGCGCCGCACCTTGTCCATGATCACCTGCAGCGTGCCGGCGGTCGGATTGAGCCGCGCCTGCAGCCGGTTCTTGTAGGCTTCCATGTCGACGATGGGCGAGCGCGCGACGCCGGTGTCCATCGCCGCCTTGGCGACGGCGGGCGGGATTTCGCGGATGAGCCGCGGGTCGAACGGCACGGGGATGATGTATTGCGGACCGAAGCGCGGGCGCTCGCCCTGATAGGCGGCGGCGACTTCGTCCGGCACGTCCTCGCGCGCGAGCCGCGCCAGCGCTTCCGCGCAGGCGATCTTCATCTCCTCGTTGATCGCGCTCGCGCGCACGTCAAGCGCGCCGCGGAAGATGTAGGGAAAGCCGAGAACGTTGTTCACCTGGTTCGCATAGTCGCTGCGCCCCGTCGCCATGATGGCGTCGTCGCGCACCTGCGCCACGTCTTCCGGCGTGATCTCGGGGTCGGGATTCGCCATCGCGAAGATGATCGGCTTCGGCGCCATCGAGGCGACCATCTTCGGCGTCAGCGCGCCTTTGACCGAAAGCCCGAGAAAGACGTCGCAGCCTTCCATCGCCTCTTCCAGCGTCCGCCGGTCGGTCGTCACCGCATGGGCCGACTTCCACTGGTTCATGCCCTCGGTTCGGCCCTTGTAGATGACGCCCTTGGTGTCGCACAGGATCGCGTTCTCGTGCGGCAGGCCCATCGCCTTCACGAGCTCAAGACAGGCGATACCGGCCGAGCCCGCGCCGTTCACAACCATCTTCACGTCCTTGATGTCGCGGCCGGTGAGATAGAGCGCGTTGATGAGCCCCGCGGCCGTGATGATCGCGGTGCCGTGCTGGTCGTCGTGAAAGACCGGAATGTCCATCAGCTCGCGCAACCGGCTCTCGATCACGAAGCAGTCGGGCGCGGAAATGTCCTCGAGGTTGATGCCGCCGAAGGAGGGGCCCAGATAGCGAACCGAATTGATGAAGGCGTCGACATCCTTCGTGTCGACTTCAAGGTCGATCGAATCGACATCGGCGAAGCGCTTGAAGAGCACGGCCTTGCCCTCCATCACCGGCTTCGAGGCGAGCGCGCCGAGGTCGCCGAGCCCGAGGATCGCCGTGCCGTTCGAGATCACGGCGACGAAGTTCCCTTTCGACGTGTATTCGTAGGCTGCGTCCGGGTTTTCCGCGATCGCGCGCACCGGCACCGCGACGCCGGGGCTGTAGGCGAGCGACAGGTCGTGCTGCGTCGCCATTGGCTTCGTCGCGTTGATTTCGAGCTTCCCGGGCTTGCCCTGGGAATGGAAGAGGAGCGCTTCCTCGTCGGTGAACTGGCGGCGCTTTTTGCTCATGTCTCTCTGGTCCGGCTTGGGTCGGCGGGCAAGGGCGGGTCAGGATGCGGTCGGGGGCCCTCCCCGGAGCCCGCTTTTTAGGCTGGCGGTCCGCCAATAACAAGCGAACTCCGTTGATTTTGCGTGAGTATGGCGTGGTTTCCGCCCGCCGCCCCCTTCCTGCGGACGGGCTGCGGGTAGGCCTTTGCCGCTTTCCGGCAGCCCCGGTTCTGATTAATCTCCCGCCCCATGTCCGAAAGCGCCGCCCCCTCCTTCCAGCACCAGAATGCGCCCGCCGCGCCGCCCGTCCCGGCGGAGGCGACCCCCATGATGGCGCAATATCTCGAGATCAAGGGCCGGTGGCCGGAAGCGCTCCTCTTCTACCGGATGGGTGATTTCTACGAGCTCTTCTTCGAGGACGCGGTTCACGCCGCCGAAGCGCTCGACATCGCGCTGACGAAGCGGGGCAAGCATCTGGGCGAGGACATTCCCATGTGCGGCGTTCCCGTCCATTCCCACGAGGCCTATCTCGAACGCCTGATCCGCAAGGGCTTCAAGGTCGCCGTCTGCGAACAGGTCGAGGACCCGGCGGAAGCGAAGAAGCGAGGGAGCAAATCCGTCGTCGCCCGCGCCGTCCAGCGTCTCGTCACACCCGGCACCTTGACCGAGGAGACCCTTCTCGACGCCCGCGCCCACAACTACCTTGCCTCCCTGGCAAGGGTGGGCAGCGAAACCGAGCTCGGTCTTGCCTGGGCCGATGTCTCGACCGGCGAGCTCGCGGTAACGAGCCTGCCCCCCGCCGCGCTGGGCGCTGAGCTGGCGCGACTCTCGCCCGGCGAACTTCTGGTCTCGGAAGGATTCGCGGACGACGAAGCGGTGGCGCAGACGGGCGCGACGCTCACCGCGCTTGCCCCTGCTCGCTTCGACAGCGGCAATGCCGAGCGGCGTCTCAAGTCCCATTTTGCCGTCTCGGCACTGGATGGCTTCGGCGCCTTCTCCCGCGCGGAGCTCGGCGCCATGGGCGCGCTCCTCGATTACATCGAGCTGACCCAGGTCGGCCGCATGCCGGCCCTCATGGCACCTCGCCGCGTCGCAAGCGCCGACACCATGGCGATCGACGCCGCCACCCGCGCGAACCTCGAACTCGTGAAGACGCTTCAGGGCGAAACGCAGGGCTCGCTTCTTGCCGTCATCGACCGCACGGTGACGGGTGCGGGCGCGCGCGAGCTTGGCCGTCGTCTCGCCGCACCGCTCACCGATCCTGCCGCGATCAACCGCCGCCTCGACGCCGTCGAATGGTTTCACGACGCGCGCGATGTGCGGAGCGATCTGCGCGCGAACCTCAAATCCGCGCCCGACATCGCCCGCGCCCTCTCCCGCCTCTCGCTCGGGCGCGGCGGTCCGCGCGACCTCGCCGCCATCCGCGGCGGGCTTGAGGCTGCGGATTCGCTCTGCGCGACATTGGGCGCCGCCTCGCCTTCGCTCCTGCCTCTTCCCGAGGAGATCGCGGCCGCCTGCGCCGCGCTTGACGGCGTCGCCGTGCCGCTGAAGGAACGTCTCTCCGCGACGCTCGCCGAGGAATTGCCGCTGATCGCCCGCGATGGCGGCTTCATTGCCAGGGGCGCAAGCGCGGAACTCGACGAGACCCGCGCGCTCCGCGACGATGCGAGGAAGCTCATCGCGGGCCTTCAGGCGAAATATGCGGACGAGACCGGCATCTCCGCCTTGAAGGTCCGCCACAACAATGTGCTCGGCTATTACATCGAGGTGCCGCCCCGCCACGGCGAGAAACTGACGAAGCCGCCCTTTTCCGAGAGCTACATCCACCGCCAGACCATGGCGAACGCCATGCGCTTCACGACGCCGGAGCTTGCCTCGCTCGCAAGCCGCATCGCGGAAGCCGCCGGCCGCGCGCTTGAAATCGAACTCGCGCTTTTCGAGGAACTCGCGGCCGCCGTGCTCGCCGAGGCCGCTGTCCTCGCCCGCGCGGCGGAAGCCCTTGCCGCGCTCGATACGTTTGCTGCGCTTGCCGAGCTCGCCGCCGAGCGCCGCCATGTCCGCCCCCGCGTCGACGCGAGCCTCGCCTTCGAGGTGAAGGCCGGCCGCCATCCGGTGGTCGAGGCCGCGCTCGCGAAAACAGGCGAACAGTTCGTGCCCAACGACTGCGAGTTGGGGCCGAAGCACCTGTGGCTGCTGACCGGTCCCAACATGGCCGGCAAGTCGACCTTCCTGCGCCAGAACGCGCTCATCGCGATCATGGCGCAGATGGGCGCCTTCGTGCCGGCGGACGAGGCGCATATCGGCGTGGTCGACCGGCTCTTCTCCCGTGTCGGCGCGGCGGACGATCTCGCGCGCGGCCGTTCCACCTTCATGGTCGAAATGGTCGAGACGGCGGCGATCCTCAATCAGGCGGGCGAGCGCTCCCTCGTCATCCTCGACGAGATCGGCCGCGGCACCGCGACCTTCGACGGCCTCTCCATCGCCTGGGCCGCTGTCGAACATCTGCACGAGGTGAACCGCTCGCGCGCCCTCTTCGCGACGCACTACCACGAGCTCACTGTTCTTTCCGAAAAGCTTGGCTCTCTCGCCAACGCGACGATGAAGGTGAAGGAATGGAAAGGCGACGTCGTTTTCCTGCACGAAGTCGGTCCCGGCGCTGCCGACCGCTCCTACGGCATCCAGGTCGCGAAACTCGCGGGGCTTCCGGCGCCGGTCATCGCCCGTGCGCAATCGGTTCTCTCCGCGCTCGAAAAGGGCAGCGACCGCGAGTCCCGCGCGAAACTCACCGACGACCTGCCGCTCTTCTCCGCGACCGCGAAGCCCGTTGCTCCGCTCACGGAAGAAAGTGCTGTCGAAAAGGAACTGAAAAGCCTCAACCCCGATGAGTTGACGCCGAAGGCCGCGCTGGAATTGATCTACAGACTGAAAGGTCTGGTGAAGGACGGCGAGTAGGAGACTTCAAAAATTTATGTCATGCCCGACTTGATCCGGGCATCCAGGGGCCGCTAGCTCGGTGCTCTGGATTGCCGGGTCACGCCCGGCAATGAAACGCGAGAGATGTGTGGAAGAAGCTACTTCCGCGCGACGTAGATGCACTCGTCGCGGAGCAATCCCCACTTCACTTCCTCTTCCGGCTTCCGCCGGTAGGGTTCGACGGAAGTAAAGCCCGCCGCTTCGAGTTTGCTTCCGAAGTCGCGGCCGTAATAGCGCTTGTGATCCGTACCGCCGAAATGGACGAAGCGTTCGTCGGGGTCCGTGATCGACGGGTTCTCGTAGGTCTCGTCGCGCGAGAGATTGATCGGCACCGAGAAGAACCCGTAACCGCCGGGCTTCAGCACACGGAACATTTCGCGCATCGCCGTCTGGTCGTCGTCGATATGCTCGAAGACGTGGTTCGCGATCACCACGTCGAAGAAATCGTCCGGCCGGTCGATCTTCGTGATGTCGAGCTGGAACTTAGCGATGGGCGAGTAGAGATCGGCAGGCTCGTAACCGGGATTGTTCTTCATCGCCCGCATCAGCCACTTCTCGGGACCGAACTGCAGGATCTTCTTTGTCGAGAGGTCGATCCCGTGCTCGTCGAGATAGAGCTGCAGCAGGCGGTGGCGCTCGCGCGAACCGCAATTCGGACAGCGCGTGTCCCAGCGCGACGGCCGCCCGACGGACAGGAAAATCCCGTGATAGCCGCAGACGGGGCAGGTGCGGTGAATCTTCTTGCGCGAAAACTGTCCGCGGTCCTTCCACCAGCCCTGCAGCATGCGGCTGAAAACCTTGCGCCGGTCGATCTCGGTATTCTCGCTCAAACCCTGTCCGCCTGTTCGCCTTGCCGCTCGCGCGGGGCCGTGAAATCAGGCCACAATGTCGGGCAGGGAAATTTATTGTCAAGCAAAGGCGGGGAGGGGCCGCGACGGGGCCCTCTCCCCGCGTTAATTCTCGGCTCAGAGCGTCGAGGGCTCCACATACATGGTCTTGAGCGACTGCCTGAGGTCGCTCACCCCCTCGGCGGGGTTTCCGCCCTCGCATTTCTCGACGCCGCTTTGATGCAGCGCCCGCGCCTTGTCGGCATAGGGCAGGTCCGCCTTGAACTTCATGGTGAACTGGAACTGCTCGTCGAGCCTGCTGCAGAGTTCCTCTGCATCGCCAGTCGAAAGCTCGCTGGCGGGCGTCGGCGCGGCCGCCGCCGGCAGTGCCGAGAGCGCCGTTCCGGCCGCGAAGGCGGAAGCGGCGAGGATATTCATTGTCTTGCGCATGATTTCCCTCCTGTCTCTGCATCGTCTTTCGCTGTCGCGGGCGGAGGCGGGCTGCGACCGCCCGATGCGAGCGAGGTGGGTCGCGTTCGTGGCGGAAACCCGGCAAAAATGTGGCAAGAATCGGATAAGCTGTGAAAAAATCGTAATGATTTCTATAGCTTGGCGTGTAATTAAGAGTTGTCTTGATCCCGGCCGCCCGGCCCCTCATGTCCGGGTCCAGAGGATTGACCGTGGATGATATGATGCGGGCGCGCCCGCCAGATGTATGAGGAGTCGCCCCGCATGGGCCGCACCCTTCCCAGCCTTCTCGAGATTGCCGATCCCGACGAAATCCGCCGGAAGCTCGACGCCCTGAAAGGCGACGACGATCTGGCGCTGCGCCGCGGCGTCGTCGGCGTGCTGAAATCGGCGCTCACGGAAGGCCGCGCGAAGTCGCGCGAGCGGCTGGAGCAGGGCGCGCACCGGGGCCGCGCCTGCGCCGAAAGCCTGAGCTACCTCCAGGATACGATCATCCGCGAGCTTTACGACTTCGCGACGCGCCGCGTCTTTCCCGCGCCTAACCCGAGCGGCGCCGAGCGTCTCGCCATCGCCGCCGTTGGCGGGTATGGCCGCGGCACGCTCGCGCCCGGCTCCGACATCGACCTCCTTTTCCTGCTGCCCTACAAGCAGACCCCCTGGGGCGAGAGCGTCGTCGAATACATGCTCTATGTCCTCTGGGATCTCGGGCTGAAGGTCGGCCACTCGACGCGCTCCATTGCCGACTGCATCCGCCTGTCGCGCGAGGACTTCACCATCCGCACCTCGCTCCTGGAGGCGCGCTTCGTCTATGGCGACAGGGAACTCTTCGAGGAACTCGAAAGCCGCTTCGACGAGGAAGTGGTGAAGGGCACGGCCAACGAATTCGTGGAGGCGAAACTCGCCGAACGCGATGTCCGCCACGAACGCGCCGGTGAAAGCCGTTATCTCGTCGAACCGAATGTGAAGGAAGGCAAGGGCGGTCTTCGCGACCTGAACACGCTTTTCTGGATCGCGAAATATGTCTACCGCGTGAAGCAGACCTCCGATCTCGTCAAGGTCGGCGTCTTCACGAAGGAGGAATACCAGACCTTCCGCAAGGCGGAGAATTTCCTCTGGGCGGTGCGTTGCGAACTGCACTTCCTGACCGGCCGCGCCGAGGAGCGCATCACCTTCGACCTCCAGACCGAAATGGCGAAGCGCCTCGGCTATCACGGTCATCGCGGGCTGAAGGCCGTCGAGCGCTTCATGAAGCACTACTTCCTGATCGCCAAGGATGTCGGCGACCTCACGCGAATCTTCTGCGCCGTGCTCGAGGACCAGGAGAAGAAGAAGAAGCCATCTATCGGCCGCTTCATGCAGGCCATGCGCCGCAAGAAGGTCATTCGCGGATTCTCGGTCGAGACGGGCCGCCTTTCCGTCTCGAACGTTGCCTTCTTCGAGAAGGACCCGGTCAACATCATCCGCCTCTTCCATGTTGCCGAGCAGCACGGTCTCGACATTCACCCCGATGTGCTGAAGCTCATCACGCGCTCGCTGAAACTCGTCGACGCGAGCTTGCGCAAGAACGAGGAGGCGAACCGTCTCTTCCTCGAAATTCTCGCTTCGAAGAAGACGCCCGAAATCACACTCCGCCTGATGAACGAGGCGGGCGTACTCGGCCGCTTCGTGCCGGATTTCGGCCGCATCGTCGCGCTTATGCAGTTCAACATGTATCACCACTACACGGCGGACGAGCACCTGCTGCGCGCCATCGGCATTCTCTCCGAAGTCGAGAAGGGCAAGGAGCGCAACGAATATCCGCTCGCCCACGAACTCATGGGCAAGCTGAAGAGCCGCAACGCGATCTATATGGCGATCTTCCTCCACGATATCGCCAAGGGCCGCGACGAGGATCATTCGGATGCGGGTGCCTCCATCGCGCGCAAGCTCTGCCCGCGCCTCGGCATGGGCCCCGGCGACACCGAAACCGTCGCCTGGCTCGTGCAGAACCATCTCGTCATGTCGGACGTGGCCCAGCGCCGCGACATCGCGGACCCGCGCACGGTCCGCGACTTCGCCGACCTCGTGCAGAGCCCCGAGCGTCTGAAGATGCTCTATGTGCTCACTGTCGTCGACATCAAGGCGGTTGGTCCCGGCGTCTGGAACGGCTGGAAGGGCCAGTTGCTGCGCCAGCTCTATTTCGAAACCGAGGCGCTGCTTCAGGGCGGCGAAAGCGCGCTCAACCGCAAGGGCCGCGTCGCCGAAGCGAAGGAAGCTCTCGCCGCGCGCCTCTCCGACTGGTCGAAGGCGGCGACGGAGCGCTACCTGAAGCGTCATGGTGACGCCTACTGGCTGTCGACGGATACAGACATGCAGGAGCGTCATGCCCGCTTCATCGAGGGCGTGAAGGATCAGCCGCTCGGCATATCATCCGCGCCGGAACCCACGCGCGACGTGACCGAACTCACGCTCTACACGCAGGATCATCCGGGCCTCTTCGCGCGCTTCGCGGGCGCCTGCGCCGTTCTCGGCATGAACATCGTCGACGCCAAGATCTTCACCACCCGCGACGGCATGGCGCTCGACATGCTCTGGGTGCAGGACCCCGATGGCGGCGCCATTCAGGAAGAACGCCGCATCCGCCGTCTGGAGGACACGATTCGCAAGGTGCTGGCGGGCGAGATCCTGCCGCCCGACGCGATCGAACAGCGGTCGCGCCGTCAGCGCCGCGCGGACGCCTTCTCCGTCGCGCCGCAGGTCTTCATCGATAATGAGGCCTCCGACGACTACACGGTGATCGAGGTGAACGGCCTCGACCGTCCCGGCCTCGTCCATGCGCTCTCGCGCGCCCTATTCCATCTCGGCCTCACCATCGGCTCCGCCCACATCACGACCTATGGCGAGCGCGCGGTCGACGTCTTCTATGTAAAGGACGTGATCGGCCACAAGGTCACGAACGCCAACAAGAAGAAGGCCGTCGAGCGTCACCTCCAGGAGGCGCTGGCCGACCCGATGAAGAAGGCAAGACCGGCCAAGCGCACCAAACGCGAAGACGCCACCGCGGCGGCATGATCTTCGGCTTCTCGTCCCACCCTCCCCTTGAGGGGTGAGGGGCGGTTTGCGGAAGCAAACGAAAAGGTCCCGTGGACCTTTTCGAGCATCGAACGCCCCGAGCTCCGCGAAGGGCAAGTCAAACGGCTGCAAGCCGTTTGGGGCGGGGGCTCTTCCTGAATCCTGCCTCAATCCGGTTCGCAATTTCGCCCGAACAGCGCTAGAGATTTGAGGACAAGAAGCAGAACGCCCGCCAGATGGCCCTGAACATATGAGCCTCCTCCGCTCCGCCGCGACCGTCGGCGGCACCACGCTGATCAGCCGCCTGCTCGGTTTCCTGCGCGACGTCATGATGGCGGCCGCTCTCGGCACGGGGCCGATTGCGGATGCCTTCTTCGTCGCCTTCCGCTTTCCGAACATGTTCCGCTCGATTTTCGCCGAGGGCGCCTTCAACTCGGCCTTCGTGCCCTTGTTCGCCAAGCGCCTCGAAGGCGAGGGCGAAAATGCCGCGCGGCGTTTTGCGGAGGATGCGCTCGCCGTCCTTCTCCTCGCCCTCGTCCTGATGACGATCGCGGCCGAGCTCGCCATGCCCTGGATCATGCTCGTCTTCGCGCCGGGCTTTGCAGATGACCCGCAGAAATTCGAATGGGCGGTCGAGTTCACGCGGATCGCCTTCCCCTATCTCCTCTTCATCTCGCTGACCGCCCTCCAGTCCGCGATCCTGAATTCATTGGGCCGCTTCTTCCCGGGCGCCGCCGCGCCGGTCATGCTGAACGTGACCTTGATCTTCGCGATCCTCTTTCTCGTGCCCCTGACGGACAATCCGGGCCGCGCGCTCGCCTGGGGCGTCGCGGCGGCGGGCGTCGTTCAGTTCGTCTGGCTTGCCGTTTCGCTCTGGCGCGCGGGCATGGTGCTGCGGCTCCGCCTGCCCAGGCTCACGCCGGATGTCCGCCGCCTCTTCCGCCTCGGCGTCCCCGGCGTCATCGCCGGCGGCATCACGCAGGTGAACCTCACCATTGGCACCATGATCGCCTCGCTGCAGGCGGGTGCCGTGTCCTGGCTCTACTATGCCGACCGCATCTACCAGCTGCCGCTCGCCGTCATCGGCATCGCCATCGGCATCGTCCTCCTGCCGGAGCTTTCCCGCCGCCTCCGCGCGGATGACGGCGCGGGCGCAAGCTGGAGCCAGAACCGCGCCGTCGAATTCTCGATGCTCCTGACGGTGCCCGCCGCCGTCGGTGCCGCGGTCCTCTCCTTCGACATCATCCGCGTCCTCTTCGAGCGCGGCGCGTTCCTCCGTGCCGACACGGAGGCGACCTCCATCGCGCTCATGATCTATGCGGCGGGCCTTCCCGCCTTCGTCCTCATCAAGGTTTTTCAGCCCGCCTATTTCGCGCGCGAGGACACCAAGACGCCGCTCCGCTTCGCGGCCATCTCCATCGTCGTCAACATCGTCGCATCGCTCGTCCTGTTTCAGTATTTCGGCTTCGCGGGCATCGCGGCGGGCACGACCCTCGCCGCCTGGACGAACACGGGCCAGTTGGCCACTCGTCTTTTCCGAAAAGGCGATTTCGCGCCCGACCCGCAGCTCGCCCGCCGCCTGCCGCTCATTCTCATGGCGTCCGGCGGTATGGGCGCTGCCCTCTGGTTCGGCGCCGACGCGCTCGCCCCCTTCTTCGAAAACGGATTGCTCGTCAGCGTCGCCGCGCTCGCTGGGCTGATCGCGGGCGGCGTCCTCGTCTACTTCTTCCTCTGCGAGGTCACCGGCGCCTCGCGCCTCGCCGACCTCCGCCGCGCCTTCACGCGGGGCTGAAAACCGGGGATAAGATTCTCGCTTTTCCGCGGATCTTCCGAAGCAGCCAAGACAAGTGTCCCGCCCGCTCGCCGCATGACGTTTCAATGACAGTTCGGTGACAGCCGGCCGCCTTTATCCCCGGAAATACGAAATCCCCGGTCCTCTTTCGAGAACCTGGGACCCCGGAAAGGCCGCCGGTGGAGACGGGTCCGGCGGCAAGTTAATTTAGAATAATTCTAATATAAGTTCGTCGCCCGCCGCTTCAAGAGCGCGGAAAACGTAACCTTTCCATTGCCTTCGCTCTTTCGCCGCCGCATAACGGGCGCCGACAGCGCAGCCGCGCCAGCGACGGAATTTCACGAATGGACCAGCCCCAAAACCGCGTTTTCTCGGGCGTGCAGCCCACCGGCAATCTGCATCTCGGCAATTATCTGGGCGCGATCCGCAATTTCGTGGGTCTCCAGCACACGCATGAATGCATCTATTGCGTGGTCGACATGCACGCGATCACGGTCTGGCAAGACCCGAAGGAACTCGCCGCGAACACGCGCGAGGTCGCGGCCGCCTATATCGCCGCGGGCATCGATCCGTCCACGAACATTATCTTTAACCAGTCGAAAGTCTCGGCCCATGCCGAACTCGCATGGATTCTGAACTGCGTTGTCCGTATCGGCTGGCTGAACCGCATGACTCAGTTCAAGGACAAGGCGGGCAAGGACCGCGAGAAGGCCTCCGTCGGCCTCTATACCTATCCGGTCCTGATGGCGGCCGACATTCTCGCCTATCGCGCAACGCATGTGCCTGTGGGCGAGGATCAGAAGCAGCATCTGGAGCTCGCCCGCGACACGGCGCAGAAGTTCAACAACGATTTCGGCTCGCCGGATTTCTTTCCGCTGCCCGAGCCCCTCATCATGGGCGCGGCGACGCGCGTCATGTCGCTGCGCGACGGCACCAAGAAGATGTCGAAGTCGGACCCTTCCGACCTGTCGCGTATCACCATGCGCGACAGCGCCGACGACATTGCGAAGAAGATCAGGAAGGCGCAGACCGATCCCGAGCCCCTTCCCGAATCCGTCGAAGGGCTCGAAGGCCGTCCGGGCGCCGACAATCTCGTTGGTATCTATGCCGCGCTGTCGGACAAGACGAAAGCGGATGTGCTCGCGGAATTCGCCGGCGCGCAATTTTCTGTCTTCAAGCCGGCGCTCGCCGATCTAGCGGTCGAAAAATTGTCGCCCATCACGAACGAAATGAAACGTCTGATGGAAGACCCCGCCTATATCGACGGCATCCTCGAGAAGGGTGCGGTTCGCGCCCGCGCCATCGCCGACCCCATTCTCGCCCGCGTGCGAGAGATCGCCGGCTTCATCTGACATTTTCTCGGAAGTCGTTCGCATACGGATGACCGTTGCCATCGTGCAACGGCGCGTATGCGTTTTTGCGATTCTTCGAAATTGCGCTTGCCGCATCGCCTGCGCGGGCGTAGTTACGCGCTCCCGATTTCATCGGCCCGAGTAGCAGCGGCGCAAGTTCTGAATGCTTGTCCGGCGCGGGATCGCCCTGCGGTCGCCGTGTGTCGATACCGGTTCGAGTGTCGGGTGCCACCGATGTAGCTCAGTGGGAAGAGCATCAGACTTAGGATCTGACTGTCGAGGGTTCGATTCCCTCCATCAAAGCGGTAGGGACCAAAAGTCCGTGCGGGTTCGAGTCCCGCTCAGCCGTGCAACGCGGCACCAAAACGGGTACCGGAACCGGTCGTGCGACGGCTGGCCGATGCAGCGTTTCGCCATGAGGCGAAGCGGCGGCGGAGGCTTGCCCGAGCCCTCCGATGACGGCCGCATGACGGATGAAGACGAAGGCGGATCGGCGCCGGGCAAGGCGCGGGGAAACCCGCGTTGCGCCTCGTTCCTTTTCTCCGACGTCCGCTCTCCGGATGCCGCCCTCGTCCGAGGTGACGGGTTCCGGGCTCTGACTATCGCTTCCTCGAGAAGCACCAACCGCTCCTGCGGGAGCCAACGATGAAAGGACTTTGCAGCGCATGACCTAGGTGATGCCGACAAAGAGAAGGAGAAGACCCATGATGAAGATGATCGAAAGGGCGCTCGGCTACGAGCGCATCGTTGTGAAGGAGAACGAGCGTGCGCTTGCGCTCCTCAACGGACGGTTCGTGGGAATCCTTGAACCGGGTGAACACCTCATGCGCAACAGGCGCAAGGGGCTTGTGGTCGAGCGCCACAGTCTGGTTCGCCCCGAGTTCGTGTCGGAATACCGGGATGCGCTCATCCGGGAGATGCCGGAAGCGTCGGCCGTGCACTTCACCGAGGTGAGGACGGCTGCCGATGAGGTGGCGCTCGTGTTCAGGGACAGCCGGCTCTATGCCGTACAGAAGCCGGATGGTCATGCCGTCTTCTGGACTGCGGCCGGTCCGTGGAGCGTCGAACGCGTGAGCGTGGTGGACACGCTTGCCGTGCCGGCGAAGTACGTGAAGCGTCTCAAGCAGACGGCGCTCAAGGACACGGTTCTCGCGTTCGAGGTTCAGGACGGTCAGGTCGGCGTGCTCTACGTCGACGGCGATCTTGTCTCGACGCTCGGTCCGGGGTCTCACCTCTTCTGGCAGGTGGGGTCGAGGGTTTCCGTGAAGCTCATCGACACGCGTCTCCAGTCGCTCGAGGTCACGGGTCAGGACGTGCTCACGCGTGATCGCGTC
The DNA here is from genome assembly GCA_017642695.1 of Parvibaculum sp. Lineage (GTDB taxonomy): Bacteria > Pseudomonadota > Alphaproteobacteria > Parvibaculales > Parvibaculaceae > Parvibaculum. The sequence continues at coordinate 605,400 of JAEPQD010000001.1, forward strand.
ACGATCCGTGTCAACGTTTCCGCGGAATACCGGGTAACCGATCCGCGGAAGGCGGCGCAGTCGGCGAAGGACTATGCCGAGACGTTCTACCGGGCGCTCCAGCTTGCGTTCCGGAAGACGATCGGCATGCGTTCTCTCGACCAGATCCTTGAAGACAAGGTGACGGTCGACGCCGAGGCCGCCGGTACCGTCCGGTCCGAAATGGCCGCGCTCGGTATCGAGGTTGGCGAGATCGCCCTCAAGGACGTGATCCTCCCGGGCGAGATGCGTGAGATCCTCAACCAGGTGGTTGCTGCGGAGAAGGAGGCCGAGGCCAACGTGAGCCGCTCGACCTTCGAGGCGCTCGAGAAGATCGCCTCGAAGGTCGAGCGGCTCACGGTCCACAACGGCACGGGCGGTCTCATGAACGAGATCGCCAAGCTCCGGGACTGAAGTCCGAGGCACAAGCGAAGGCAGGGCCCGCCGCAAGGCGGGCCCTGTTGCTTTCGGCATTTGCATTGCCGCGCCAACGGGATAGCGTCGGGCCGCCCCTCCTCTTGATCGAAAATGCATCGATCCCATGTAGTTTGGGCAGGCCCGCCGGTAACCGAGGACTCTCCCTGATGGCATCCTTCCGAGAAACGTTGTCGAACGCTCGCGAATGGCTTCGGCACCGCTGGATGTATCGGCCGGGAGACGGAACGGCAGCCGCGACAACGGCCGGAACGAGTGGCGGCCGCGGCCTCGGTGGCCGCATGGGTGGCGCCTTCCGGAGCCTCAACCGCCCTGGCATCGGCAATATGGTGAAGCGCGTGCTGATCGCGCTCCTCGTTCTCGTTCTTCTATATTATCCGATCGGCATGCTTGTCGTGCACAAGGTCGATGACGACATCGACTTCGCGCCCTCCGCTGCCGACACAGCCGAAGGCGGCAGCATGGCCGTTGCCTATGCGGCGGGTCTCGTGGATCGCGAGGTCAACCAGAACAACTGGACGGCGAACGATCCCTTCTTCCAGCCGGGCGTCATGCTCGACAACATGCCGAACTTCCAGCAGGGCATCATGTCGGCGCTGGCGCGCTTCGGCTTCGAGCTGACGGATCAGCTCGGTCGCACGCGCGGCTCATCGGAAGCCGACCCCGATCTGCAGCGCGCGGCCGGCCTCCTCCAATATCCCGGCAATGTCTGGATCTGGAACCCGAGTGTCTCGCTCGCACCGCGCGCAAGTTCGGAATCCCAGTATCGCGACGCGCGCGAAAGGCTCCTCGCCTATAACGACCGCCTCGCGAAGGGCAACGCCAACTACGATATTCGCGCCGACAATCTGCTCGCGACGATCGAGCGCTTCGCGGCTGATATCGGATCGTCTTCCGCACTGATCGACCGTCATCTGAACGAGGAAGCGGGCAGCTTCTTCGACTCCGAAGCCGACGACATCTTCTATTTCACCAAGGGCAAGCTCTACGGCTACTACATGGTGCTGCAGGGTCTCGGCGAGGATTTTGCGCCCATCATCAAGGAACGAAATCTCGACAAGCCCTGGAACGAGATGATGGAAAGCTTCCGCAAGGCGGCGCTGCTCGATCCCTGGGTGGTGATGAACGGCGATCCAGATGCCCAGTTCCAGCCGAACCATCTTGCCATGCAGGGCTTCTATCTGTTGCGCGCCCGCACGCAGCTCCGGGAAATCAGCAATATCTTGCTGAAATAGCTCTCGTTTCAAATGCTTGCCCGCTGCCCCGCCCGGTGGCAGCATCCGCCCCATGAGCGAATCTGAACCATCGGACCGGCCCGCTGCGCCGGAAAAACGGCGCAAGTTTCTCGTCATTGTCGACGGCACGCCCGAATCCGAGATTGCCATTCATTTCGCGAGCCTCCGGGCCGCCCACACCGGCGGCGTGGTGACGCTGCTTGCCGTCATCGAGCCGGGCGAGGCTTCTCAGCAATGGCTCGGGGTGAAGAACATCATGCAGGAAGAGGCGCGGGACGAAGCCGAGGAGCTTCTGCACAGGCTCGCAGCGCATGTGAACGAATATGCTGGCATCATGCCTGAACTCATCATCCGAGAGGGCCGCCGCGCCGAGCAGGTGATGCAGCTTCTCGCCGAAGACAAGGATGTCGCCATCCTCGTTCTTGCCGCGGGTACGGGCAAGGAAGGGCCGGGGCCTCTGGTCAGTATGGTCGCCAGCGCCTCTGAAAAAGCCTTCCCGATCCCCGTGACTGTGGTGCCGGGCACTCTCACCGAGGAAGCGATCCGCTCGCTGGCTTGATTCCGGGCGGCAGGCGGTCCATCTATAGGCTGCGCCGCACCAAGGTGCTAAACCCCGGCGATATAAAGGTTTTTCTACCATGTTCATTCAGACCGAAGCGACGCCCAATCCGGCAACCCTGAAGTTCCTGCCCGGCCGCGAGGTTCTCGGCGAGGGGCGGGCCGCCGATTTTCCGACGCGCGAAGCGGCCGAGCGCTCGCCGCTCGCGATGCGCCTCTTCGCGGTCGAGAACGTGGCGGGTGTCTTCTTCGGCAGCGACTTCATTACCGTCACGAAATCGGGCGGTGAGTGGCAACACATGAAGCCCGCGCTTCTCGGCGCGATCATGGAACATTTCACCGGTGGGGCACCGGTTCTCTTCGCTGCGGGCGACGGCGACGACGCCCATGCCGGTCACGACGGCGAGAACGGCGAGATCGTCTCGCAGATCAAGGAAATTCTCGACACGCGCGTCCGCCCGGCGGTCGCGCAGGACGGCGGCGACATCACCTTCCAGGGCTACGAGGAAGGTATCGTGTTCCTCAACATGCAGGGAGCCTGTGCGGGCTGCCCCTCCTCCACGGTGACATTGAAGCGCGGCGTCGAGAACATGCTCAAGCACTACATCCCCGAAGTCGTGGAAGTACGTCAGGTCTGAGCATTCTGACCGGACGTCAGAACACCGTCAGCGAGACTGGCGCGCGCAGCTGAAAACGCTATCGTGTGCCCCTCGGTTCATTGTGCGAAGGAGAACAGACCCATGAGCGGAAAGCTGGGGGATGAGGCGCTCGACGTCATTTTCCGTCAGGCACGCACTCATAATGCGTGGACGGACCAACCGGTCTCGGACGACACCCTCAAGGCGCTCTACGATTTGATGAAGTGGGGTCCGACCAGCGCCAACATGTCGCCTGCACGGATTATCTTCGTGAAATCGAAGGAGGCGAAGGAAAAGCTCGAGCCCGCGCTCATGGAAGGTAACCGCAAGAAAAGTATGCAGGCGCCCGTGACCGCAATCATCGGCTATGACGTGAAATTCTACGAGCGCCTGCCGGAACTCTTTCCGCATGAGCCCGCCGCCAAGACCTGGTTCAACTGGTCGGACGAATGGGCGGAACAGAACGCCTTTCGCAACGGCTCGCTTCAGGGCGCCTATTTCATCATCGCCGCGCGCTCGCTCGGCCTCGACTGCGGTCCTATGTCCGGCTTCGACATGAACAAGGTCAACGAACTGTTCTTCGCCGGAACCAACGTGAAGTCGAACTTTCTCTGCAATATCGGTTATGGCGATCCCTCGGGTCTTTTCGAACGCAGTCCGCGGCTTCCTTTCGATGATGCCTGCGAGATTGTCTGAGCACCTAACGGAGAACCTCTGGTGATCGTTCTCGCCTTCGATACAGCGCAAGGCGCACTCTCCGCCGCGGTGCATGATGGCGAGGGTGAGCTTGCCACGATCTTCGAGGAGCGCACGCGGGGTCACGCCGAAGCACTGATGCCGATGCTGGAAACGGTGCTGGCGGAAGCAGCGCTCGGTTTCGCCGATCTTGATGCGCTCGCGGTGACCGTCGGTCCCGGTACCTTCACCGGACTGCGCGTCGGTCTTGCCGCTGCGCGCGGTCTTGCGCTCGCCCGCGATCTGCCCCTTGTCGGTGTGACGACACTCGAAGCCGTCGCGGCGCCTGTGAGCCTGGTTGCCGGAGAGGCGGTCGTTGCGGCATTCGACGCCCGGCGAGACGAAATCTACTTGCAGGTTTTCGGCGATGGTCTCTCGCCGCTCTCCCCGCCGCTTCTGACCGGTCTTGACGCCGCGATGACGCAGCTGCCGGCTGCGCCCCTTGTTCTTGTCGGCACCGGCTCGGCGCTTCTTGCTGCAAAACTGGAAATGGCGGGCCGGACATATCGTCTTGCGGATGCCCGTCCCCAGCCCGACGCCAGCGTCATTGCCCGGCTGGCCGTGTCGCGACTCGCGGGCGAGGGACCGGAAGCCTTTCGCGTACCGCCGCCGCCGCTCTATATAAGGGCACCGGATGCAAAGCTCCCGGGCGGACGCGACCCGGGCGAAGCGGCATGACAGTTTTCCCGGTGCCTGTGCCGGATGATGCCTCGGCGCAACGTCTATCGGCGCTTCATGCGGAATGCTTCAACGAAGCCTGGGATGCAGCGGCGATTGCGCGCCTTCTTTCCATGCCCGGTGCCTTTGCCTATTGGGCGGCGGAGTCCGCAGAAACAGGGGAATCGCCCGACGGCTTTGTGCTTGCCCGGACTGGCGGCGGCGAGGCGGAGATTCTGACCATCTGTGTCCGTCCCGCCGCGCGCGCGGCCGGGCTCGGTCGCGTACTTCTCGCTGCGGCTGCGGCTCATGCGGCCGCCGCTGGCGCGGGGTCTCTCTTTCTGGAGGTAGCGGAAGACAACATACCCGCTCTGCGCCTCTATGAGAGCTTCGGTTTCTCCCTGGTCGGCGTGCGTCCGGCCTATTACGAGCGCGGTTCGTCACGGGTCGCCGCGCGGACGCTGAAGCTCGACCTTCCTCGCGATGCGGCGCCAGTCATAAATCCTTGATTGACGAAGGGTTTTATCGGGATGGCGGGGCTCGGGGCGACGCCGCTCCTTGATGACAAGCGCATGGTGCTTGGCCTATGATGCTCATGATGACAGACAAGACGACAGCGGCCGTGCGGCCCGAAGACATGCCCAACGATCCCGAGCGGATCGAGAATCTCTGCGTCGAAAAGGGAATGCGCATGACCGATCAGCGCCGCGTCATCGCGCGCGTGCTCTCGGTCGCCCATGACCATCCCGACGTCGAGGAGGTCTATCGCCGCGCAGCGGCAGTCGACAGCAAGATATCGATTGCGACTGTTTACCGGACGGTGCGCCTTTTCGAGGAGGCGGGTATTCTCGAACGCCACGACTTCCGCGATGGGCGTTCGCGATACGAACAGGTACCGGAAGAGCATCATGATCATCTGATCGATCTTCAGAACGGCACCGTGATCGAATTTCACAACGATGAAATCGAACGGCTGCAACAGATCATTGCCCGCGAGCTAGGCTTCGAACTTGTCGATCACCGGTTGGAACTTTACGGATTGCCACTCGACCGGAACAGGAAACCGGAAGCCAAGAAAGGGTAATCCTCGTCCGTGGCTAGGGCCGGAGGGGGAGGGAGACGTACATGGCAACCGCTCGGGCTGCAGTTCTGCTGACAGGCTTCATTCTATCAGCCGTCCTCCTGATGCCGCTGCAATGGCTCGGTCTCAAGCTCGGCTTGCCTTACGCCCGCACGCTTCCCAATCGCTATCACCGCTTTCTTTGCCGCTTGATCGGCATCAAGGTGATCCGGTTCGGTGAGCCCCATAGCGGCGGCGCCTGCCTTATTACGGCCAACCACACGTCGTGGCTCGATATTCCCATCATCGCCTCGCTCGAACCCTGCTCCTTCGTCGCCAAGAGCGAGGTCGCGGGCTGGCCCTTTTTCGGCACGCTGGCGAAACTGCAGCAGACCGTATTTGTGGAGCGCGAGCGGCGCACCCGTACGGCCCATTCGCGCAACGAGATCCATGCGCGCATCGCCGCCGGCGACCGGCTGGTCCTGTTCCCCGAAGGCACGTCGAGCGATGGCAACAGGGTGCTTTCCTTCAAGAGCGCGCTCATGAGCGTCGCCCAGCTCACCATCGTTAACGGCGAGGAGGATCGGGAGGACGATCTCGTCGTCCAGCCTGTCTCGGTCGCTTATACCGGTCTCTACGGCATGCCCATGGGCCGCTATTTTCGGCCCTTCTTCGCCTGGTATGGCGATATGGAGCTTTTCCCCCATCTCTGGGAGGCATTTTCGCTGGGGCCGATCGAGGTGACGGTCGAGTACCACAAGCCCGTCACGATACGGGAAATCGGCAACCGCAAGGCGCTCGCGGCCTATTGCGAAGCCTGCTGCCGCGAAGGCGTGACCCGGGCGCTCAATGGCCGCCGGGACGAGGGAAAAGAGGCATATGCGGAACCGGCGGAAGCTGTTGCCCGTCCGAGGGTTGCCGGGGCTTGAGCCTTCTTGCCAAACCGTTCGCCGCCGCCCGGCTATACATGATAGGCTGTGCCGCAGAAATTGAGTTCCCAGAGGAGACGAGCGCACACATTGCACGATAAACCCGCGCCATCCCGTACCGTCGCGCCGGAAGCGGGCCAACAGGCCGACCCCGCCGCGCCGCGCAAGAAAATCTTCGTCAAGACTTATGGCTGCCAGATGAACGTCTATGACTCGGCCCGCATGGTCGATGTCATGGCGCCCACCGGCTATGCCGAGGCCGATACGCTCGAAGAGGCGGACATTGTTATCCTGAATACCTGTCACATTCGCGAAAAAGCCGCGGAGAAGGTTTATTCGGAACTCGGCCGTCTGCGCGAACTGAAAAAGGAAAAGTCCAGCCGGGGGGAAAGCCTTGTCGTCGGCGTGGCCGGCTGCGTCGCGCAGGCCGAGGGCGAGGAGATGCGCCGCCGCGCGCCCGCCGTCGATCTCGTTCTGGGTCCGCAGACCTATCATCGCCTGCCGGAATATGTCGCGCGTCTCGCAAATGGTGGGCCAGGCATCGTGGAAACGGAGTTTCCGGCCGAAGACAAGTTCGAGAGCCTGCCTGCGCCGGATCGCCGCAAGACGCTCGCACGGGGCGCGACCGCCTTCCTCACGATCCAGGAAGGTTGCGACAAGTTCTGCACCTTCTGCGTCGTGCCTTATACACGCGGTGCGGAATTCTCGCGGCCCGTTGCGCGCATTCTCGATGAGGCGAAGGCGCTTGCTGATGCGGGCGTCCGGGAGATCACACTGCTCGGACAGAACGTCAATGCCTATCACGGAGAGGATGCGAGGGGCGGTGCGGCAACGCTCGGTACGCTCATTCGCCACCTTGCCGCGGTCGACGGCATCGAACGCATCCGCTACACGACGAGCCACCCGCGCGACATGGATGAAGAACTCATCGCCGCCCATGCCGAAGTTCCGGAATTGATGCCCTATCTGCACCTGCCGGTGCAGTCCGGCTCCGATCGCATTCTCGAGGCGATGAACCGCCGCCACGATGCGGAAAGCTACGTCCGTCTTGTCGAACGTATTCGCGCCGCAAGGCCGGACATCGCCATGTCGTCCGACTTCATCGTCGGCTTCCCCGGCGAAACGAATCAGGATTTCGAGGCGACGCTCGATCTGGTGCGTACCGTCGGTTATGCGCAAGCCTATAGCTTCAAGTATAGCCCCCGTCCGGGCACGCCCGCAGCGACAGAGGAAAATCAGCTTCCTGAAGAGGTGAAGAGCGAGAGATTGCAGCGTCTGCAGGCGCTTCTCGGTGAACAGCAGGTGACATTCAATCAATCATGCGCGGGACGCGTCATGCCGGTCCTGTTCGACCGGCGCGGCAAGGGCGAACGTCAGTTGGTTGGCCGCAGTCCCTGGCTTCAATCTGTTCATGTCGAGGACGCGCCGGAGAACCTTTTCGGCAACATCGTCGAGGTTGAAATAGAGGAAGGATATCGGAACTCCCTTCGGGGACGCCTGCGAGCAGCGGAGGCGGTCGTCGCCTGATGGAAAGTGGTCATACGCACGTCGAAAGGACAGGGTGCAGTTGAGCGCAACGGGTGGGATGAAGACGGCGAAGGGTGAATCGGGAGGCGAGGACAGTCTGGTCATCGCCTTCGACGATAACCGTCTGTTGACGGAACTTTTCGGAACGAACGACCGGCATCTGGCCCGCATAGAACAGGGGCTGGGCGTGCTCGCAACCTCGCGCGGCAACAAGCTCGTCATCACCGGCAATGCCCATGCGCGCAACCAGGCTGACCGTGTTTTCCGCGACCTGTATGAAAGGCTGAAATCCGGACAGGAAGTAAGCGCGGGCGAGGTCGACGGCGCTATCCGCATGGCGACGGCGCCGGACGCTGATCTCGCCAAGCCACAGGGCGGTCTCTCCGGCCACCAGGTCCAGACCAAGCGCCGCGTCATTTCCGCGCGTTCGCAGACGCAAGGTTCTTATATCGAAGCATTGATGTCGAATGAACTCGTCTTCGGCGTCGGTCCGGCCGGCACCGGCAAGACATATCTTGCGGTTGCGGTCGCGGTTTCCATGCTTCTGCAGAAACGCGTCGATCGTATCATCCTCTCGCGCCCTGCAGTTGAGGCGGGCGAACGTCTCGGCTTTCTGCCGGGAGATCTGAAAGAGAAGATCGACCCCTATCTGCGCCCGCTCTATGACGCGCTCTACGACACCCTGCCGGGTGAGCAGGCGATGAAGGGTATCGAATCTGGCGAGATCGAGGTTGCGCCGCTTGCCTTCATGCGCGGCCGCACACTCGCCAATTCCTTCGTCATTCTCGACGAGGCGCAGAACTGCACTCCCGTTCAGATGAAGATGTTTCTGACGCGCCTCGGCGAGAACAGCCGCATGGCGATCACTGGTGACCCGAGCCAGGTCGACCTGCCGCTCGGCGCGAAATCAGGCCTCAAGGACGCACTTGATGTGCTCGACGGCGTGCCCGGCGTCTCGACCGTGCGGTTCTCGGATGCGGACGTGGTGCGCCACCCTCTCGTGACCCGCATCGTGAAGGCCTATAATGCGCGCGAACGAGGCCTTCTTGGCGAGGGCGACAAATGAACACGGATTCCTCTTCCGGGCGCAAGCGAAGTGCGAAAGCCCGAAGTCCGGTTTCCGGACTTGAGATTGATGTTGTGCGAGAATCCGGCGACTGGGACAGTGGCACCGACGAAACGGTGCGCCGCGCGGCAGAGCATGCCTACGTCGTGACCCGTGGCGACGAGGCGGCCGAGCTCTGCATCGTGCTCGGCAACGACGAACTGGCTGCCCGCCTCAACAAGGCTTATCGCGGCAAGGACGGGCCGACCAACGTTCTCTCTTTTCCTGCCGCCGAGATGCCGGACACCGGTGCGCCGCAAGCAGCTTTTCAGACATCGTCGCCGCTGCTGGGCGATGTCGTCCTCGCACGTGAGACGATTGCCCGCGAAGCAGCGGTCCAGAACAAGAAATTTACTGATCACCTGACGCATCTCACCGTTCACGGTGTGCTGCATCTGCTCGGTCACGATCACATGGACGATGTGGAAGCCGAGGAGATGGAGGCGCTTGAACGGGATATACTGGAAGATCTCGGCATTGCCGACCCCTATCGCGAAGAACGCAACGGCAACTGAAAACCTAGATAGAAAATCCGAAACAGGACAATGGCCGACACGACCGACCGATCATCAACCTTGCCCGTCCGGGATGATCCCGCCTATCAGCGAAACCGTCAGCGTTTGGGCTGGTTGCGCACGCTTCTGGGGTTGAACGGAAATGGTGACAGCTCGCTCCGCGAAAGCCTCGAGGAGGTCATCGAGGAGCATGAGGATATTCATCGCAGTCTGACCGCCGAAGAACGACACATGCTCGTCAACATCCTGAAGTTCGGTGAGCTGCGTGTGGATGACGTCATGGTGCCGCGGGCCGATGTGATCGGTGTCGAGGAAGCGGCGACCATGGAAGAGGTTTTGCGTCTCTATCGGGACTCGAGTCATTCGCGCATGCCGATCTATCGAGAGACTCTCGACGACCCGATCGGCATGGTCCATCTGAAAGACGTGCTGGCCTGGCTCGCGCCGGTCGAAAGTGAAGGCGCGGCACCAAGACCTCCCTTTTCTCTTCGTTCGATTCGGCGCGAAGTGCTTTTTGTGCCGCCCTCCATGCCGGCGCTCGATCTTCTTGTGAAAATGCAGGCGACACGCATCCACCTCGCTCTCGTCATAGACGAGTATGGCGGCACGGACGGTCTTGTCTCGATCGAGGATCTTGTCGAGGAGATTGTCGGAGAAATCGAGGATGAGCATGATATCGACAGCGGTCCCTCGCTGGTGAAACGCGAGGACGGGTCGATCGACGCTGATGCTCGCTGCCCGATCGAGGATCTTGAAGAGATGATTGGTGTGACGCTGGTTGAAGAGGAATACCAGGACGATGTCGACACGCTGGGGGGGCTCGTTTTCTCGCTGCTCGGGCGTGTTCCCCTTCGCGGCGAACTGGTGCGTCATCCGGCGGGTCTCGAATTCGAAGTGAAGGACGCCGATCCCCGCCGCATCAAGCGCATGCGCATTCACCTTCTGCCCGGTGCCGACGCCGAGGCGGCATCCGAAGCGGAAGGCTGACGGGTGCGGTTCGAAAACGGCCTTCTCGAGGCCGTCGATCGGCTGGAGCGGTTCGCTTGCTTTCTTTCGGAATTGCGCGGCTGGCGACGGTATCTTGCCGCCTTTGTTGCGGGCGTGGTCAGCGTACTTGCGCTGCCGCCTTATGAATTCCTGCCGGTTCTCTTCGTTTCCATTCCCGTCCTCGTCTGGCTTCTGGACGGGGTGGGCGAGCCGACACGCTCTCGCCGCCGCCGCGTTCTGTGGCGCGCGGGGTTGATCGGCTGGTGGTTCGGCTTCGGATATTTCCTGTTCGGTCTCTACTGGGTCGGAAATGCCTTTCTGGTCGATGCCGAGAAGTTTGCTTTCCTTCTGCCGGTGGCGGTGACACTCATGCCGGCGGGGCTTGCGCTCTTCACGGGGGCGGCCGCCGCGATTGCCCGCCTGTTCTGGTTGAATGGATACCGACGTGTGGCCGTCCTCGCCGTCGTCTGGACCATTTTCGAATGGCTGCGCGGTCACATCCTGACGGGCTTCCCCTGGAATCTGATCGGCGAGAGTTTCACCGGTTCGGATGCGCTGCTCCAGGTCGCTGCGCTTGTCGGTGCCTACGGTCTGTCCTTCATCGTAATGCTGATCGCGGGGTCGCCCGCCTCTTTCGACACGCGCCTCCTGCCGGGATCGCGGCGTCTTGATGGCGAGCTCTTCGCTGCGCCTGCGATCGCGCTTGCGGGTCTCGCCCTTATCTGGGTTGGTGGCGCCGCGCGTCTTTCCTCCGCAGAACTTGACTACAGCGGCGCAACGAATGTCCGGATCGTGCATCCCGACACGCCCTTTGCGAAGGACTGGGACAGTGAGGAACGTCTTCTCACCATCATCGGCCAGTTGCTGCGCATGTCGCGTGAGCCGACGCCCGAAAGTCCCGCGGGATTAAAACCGGGCACCATCGTCGTCTGGCCGGAGAACGCCGTGCCGGTTCTGCTCGCACGCGAGCCCTATGTGCTCGGCGCCATTGGACGCATGCTGCCGGATGGCGCCTATCTCATTGCGGGTTCGAACCGCGGCGAGCCCGCGCCGGATGGCCCTTCCAACCGTCTTCGCGTTTTCTACAACAGCCTCTATGTCGTCGATGCGGATGGCGAGATCGTCGAGACCTACGACAAGCACCATCTCGTACCTTTCGGCGAATATGTGCCGCTCCGGCATCTGCTGGGCCGGATCGGGTTGCGGCAGATCGTGCAGTTTCAGGGAAGTTTCGATGTCGGGCCGGGTCCGAGGACACTCGTTTTGCCCGGCATGCCCCCGGTCAGTCCTCTCATTTGCTACGAAATCATCTTTCCCGAGGAGATCGTTGCGCCGGGGCAACGCCCTGCCTGGCTCGTCAACATTACCAATGACGCCTGGTTCGGTGAATCCGCGGGCCCCTACCAGCACTTCTCCCAGGTCCGCATGCGGGCGGTGGAGCAAGGTCTGCCGGTTGCCCGTTCGGCAAATAGTGGCATCTCGGCTCTGGTCGATCCTTACGGCCGCGTCGTGAAAAGCCTGCCGCTGGACGGCCGCGGTATCATCGACGCCAAACTCCCTGCGCCTCTTCAGCCGACGCTTTATGCGCGGCTCGGCGATCTGTTCCTCGCCTTTCTCATGCTGGCTGCCGTCGCCGCGGCCTGGTATGGCCACCGCTCGCAAGAAGCTGCCGGCTAAACCTCAAGGTTGCCGTGAGGCAGGCGGTATCCGTCGGATTTCTGCCGCTTCCTCCGGACATTTTCAGGCGGCATTCCTCTCCAAAGCAGAAGGTATTCAGCTCAACAGAGCTTTCTTGGCGATCTCGATCGGCAATTACGACAGCGGATTTTCGATCTTCTGAAGGTGCTGGCTGGCGCGTTCGATGAGTTCAAAGTACAGAATTCGGCGGATTTGACGATATTATAGGAAATAATAGAAAGATATGCACTTATGTGCATATCTTTTTGCGGCAGGCTGTTGACCCCGCACACGATCCTTGCAACAACCTTGGCCGTCGGCGCGGCGGACCGAGTTTCACGCCGCGACATGGAAATGTCGCCCAGCGCCGTCATGAATAAGAAGTGCCGACGGCGATTCCGCCGGATCCGGCGCAAAACTCATCTCACACCCATGAGGGAGATCAACTTGGCTAGGTCAAATTTCCTGTTCACAAGCGAATCCGTTTCCGAGGGCCATCCCGACAAGGTGTGCGACAGGATTTCCGATGCCGTCGTCGATCTCTATCTGGCAGGCGATCCCTTCGCGCGCGTGGCCTGTGAAACGCTGACGACGACGAACAAGATCGTCCTGGCTGGCGAAGTGCGCGGCCCGGCTTCCATCACCAAGGACCAGATCGAGGAGACCGCGCGCAAGGCCGTGAAGGCGATCGGTTACGAGCAGGATGGCTTCCATTGGAAGACCGCCGACTGCGAAGTCCTGTTGCATGCCCAGTCCGCCGACATTGCCCAGGGCGTCGATGCCGCCGGCAACAAGGACGAAGGCGCGGGCGACCAGGGCATCATGTTCGGTTATGCCTGCACCGAAACCGACGTTCTGATGCCTTCGCCGATATTCTATTCGCACCGCATCCTGAAGCGTATGGCCGACGAACGTCATTCCGGCAAGCGTCCCGAGTTCGAGCCGGATGCGAAGAGCCAGGTCACGATGAAATACGAGAACGGCAAGCCCGTCGGCGTCACCTCGGTCGTCGTGTCCACGCAGCACAAGGAGGGCGTGAAGCAGGACGATCTGCGCGAACTTGTTCGCGAGGCCGTGAAGGCTGAGCTCCCGAATGGCTGGTTTCCGCCGGAAGAAGAGTTCTACGTGAACCCAACCGGCAAGTTCGTGATCGGCGGCCCGGACGGCGACGCCGGCCTCACCGGCCGCAAGATCATTGTCGACACCTATGGGGGCTGGGCGCCTCACGGCGGCGGCGCCTTCTCCGGCAAGGATCCGACGAAGGTTGACCGTTCGGCGGCCTATGCCTCGCGCTATCTTGCCAAAAACGTTGTGGCGGCAGGCCTCTCCGAGCGGTGCACCATCCAGCTTTCCTATGCGATTGGCGTCTCGAAGCCGCTTTCGATCTATTGCGATTTGCACGGTACCGGCAAGGTCGAGGAAGAGGCGATCGAGAAGGCTGTGGCGAAGTGCATGGATCTCTCTCCGCGCGGCATCCGCGAGCATCTCCAGCTCAACAGGCCGATCTACGAGCGCACCGCCGCCTACGGTCATTTCGGACGCCAGCCGGATTCCGATGGCGGCTTCTCCTGGGAGAAGACCGACATCGCCGACAAGATCGCGGCCGAAATCCGATAAGATCCGGTGCCAATGTGAGCGGCGAACGCGAAACCTCTCGCCGTCACGTCTATGGGCGCACGAAGGGCAAGGCGCTTCGGCCTCGTCAGGCGAATTTGATGGAGACCCTCTACCCGGGGGTCTCCATTTCTCTTGGAGAGGGCCTGCTGGACCCGCACGCCCTTTTCGGTGATGTTGACGAGGTCTGGCTCGAAATCGGCTTCGGCGGCGGCGAGCATCTCGCCCACCAGGCGGTAGCTCATCCCCGCGTCGGCATTATGGGATGTGAGCCCTTTCTGAACGGTGTCGCGAAGCTCGTTTCGGAGATCGATGTGCGCGGCCTTTCCAACGTGCGCATTCTGAACGATGACGCCCGCTTCCTGCTGGAGCGGCTGCCGCCCGCGGCTCTATCACGCGTTTTCATCCTCTACCCCGACCCTTGGCCGAAAAAGCGTCACAACAAACGCCGCTTCATAAATGAAGAGACTCTGGGCTTTCTCGCGGCGGCGTTGAAGACTGGAGGCGAACTTCGCTTTGCCAGCGATATTCCCGATTATGTCGCATGGACGCTTGCCCATATCGACCGGTTCAATCGCGAGCATGGCAAAACATTCGTCTGGACGGCGGAAAGGGCGGCCGACTGGCGCACGCCCTATGACGGCTGGCCCGGCACGCGATACGAAGCGAAGGCGATCCGCGAGGGCCGCAGGCCTGCCTATCTCACCTTCCGCAGGGCTTGCCCTGACAGCCAAAAAAGCGCTATATAGGAACCAACAAGTCAGCGACGCTCTAGAGAGTGGGCTGTCTCCGGAAACGGGGGCCCGCTTTTTTTGTTATCTGGGGCCCGGACTGACAGCGGTTTGGAGATTGGCCATTGGCCTCCACGGGTCTCGACAGAAAGACGGACGGCAAAACGGTGGACCTTGCGCAGCTCGACACGCATCTGGTTGCGCCCACCGGTGTCGCGCGCAAGGTGTTCGACCTGCTGCGCGGTCCTGCTGACGGCATCGGCTTCGAGATCGTGCGCATCCGTTTCGGTCTGCAGGACGGCCACACGCTTCAGATCATGGCCGAGCGTGCTGACGGCACCATGTCTGTCGAGGACTGCGAGGAGCTCTCGCGCACCCTTTCGGCGGTACTCGATGTCGAGGATCCGATCCCCGGCGAATACAACCTCGAGGTTTCTTCGGCAGGCATCGATCGACCGCTGACGCGGCCGAAGGATTTCGAACGCTGGCAGGGTTTCGAGGCAAAAATCGAGCTCACTGAAGCGGTCGGCGGCCGCAAACGGTTTCGCGGGCTGCTTCAGGGCGTCGAAGATGACGAAGTTCTCGTCGAAAGCGACGTCGAAGGTTTTTCGGAACCGCAGGTGCTTGGCCTGCCGTTCCAGAAGGTGAGCGAGGCGAAGCTCGTCATGAGCGACGACCTCATTAGGGAAAGTCTCAAAAGACAGGGCCGGGCGGCGAACGATCCCGACGCCCCTTCCGACGGAGAATAAAGAATGGCATCGGCTGTAAGCGCCAACCGGCTTGAACTGTTGCAGATCGCGGACGCGGTCGCGCGCGAGAAGTCGATCGACCGCGAGGTCGTGATCGAGGCGATGGCCGAAGCGATCCAGAAAGCGGCGCGCTCGCGCTATGGCGCGGAAAATGAAATCCGTGCCCGGATCAATGCCCAGACCGGCGAGATTCGTCTCGTGCGTCTTCTCGAAGTGGTGGAAGCTGTCGACAACGACGCCGTCCAGATCGATCTGAAGTCGGCCCAGCGCCGTAATCCCGCCGCCCAGCTCGGCGATTTGATCGAGGACGAGCTGCCGCCTGTCGATTTCGGCCGCATCGCCGCACAGACCGCGAAGCAGGTCATCGTGCAGAAGGTGCGCGATGCTGAGCGCGAGCGTCAGTATGATGAATACAAGGATCGCATCGGCGAAATTGTGAATGGCATCGTCAAGCGCGTCGAATACGGCAATGTCATTGTCGATCTCGGTCGTGGCGAAGCAATCGTGCGTCGTGACGAACTTTTGCCGCGCGAAACCTTCCGCAATGGAGACCGCATCCGCGCCTATATCTACGACGTACGCCGTGAACAGCGTGGACCGCAGATCTTCCTTTCGCGCTCACATCCCCAGTTCATGGCAAAGCTCTTCGCGCAGGAAGTGCCGGAGATCTACGACGGCATCATCGAGATCAGGGCCGTCGCCCGCGATCCGGGCAGCCGCGCGAAGATCGCCGTGCTCTCGAACGACAGTTCCATCGATCCGGTCGGAGCCTGCGTGGGTATGCGTGGCTCGCGCGTGCAGGCGGTTGTCAACGAACTGCAGGGCGAAAAGATCGACATCATCCAGTGGTCGCCCGACGCGGCTACTTTCATCGTCAATGGTCTTGCGCCCGCTGAAGTCGTCAAGGTCGTGCTGGACGAAGATGCGCAGCGTATTGAAGTCGTCGTCCCCGATGACCAGCTTTCTCTTGCGATCGGCCGCCGTGGACAGAATGTACGTCTCGCTTCGCAACTGACGGGCTGGGACATCGACATCCTCACGGAAGCCGAGGAGAGCGAGCGCCGCCAGGCCGAGTTCCTGAGCCGGACCGCCACGTTTGCCGAAGCGCTCGATGTGGACGAGATGATTGCGCAGCTTCTGGCCTCCGAAGGCTTTTCCTCGATCGAGGAAGTGGCCTATGTCGATCTGGATGAAATCGCGGACATCGAAGGCTTCGACGAGGATACGGCACAGGAAATCCAGAGCCGCGCTCTCGAATATATCGACCGCCAGAATGCCGAATATGATGCGAAGCGCCGCGAGCTCGGTGTCGCCGACGAGGTAGGTGAGGTCGAGGGCGTTACGCCGAAGATGCTCGTCGCTTTCGGCGAGAACGATGTGAAGAGCGTCGAGGATCTTGCCGGGTGCGCTACCGACGATCTTGTGGGCTGGAACGAGACCGTCAACGGCGAGCGCAAGCACCAGCAGGGCATTCTCGAGGGCTTCGACGTCTCGGCCGACGACGCGAACGACCTCATCATGAAGGCGCGGCTCAAGGCGGGCTGGATCACCGAGGCCGACCTCGCGCCCGCGGAAGAAGACGAAGAAGCGGAGGGCTCGGACGAGGTTGGTGAAGAAGCCTGATGCGGAGCGGGAGGGTCCGGAGCGCCGCTGCATCGTTTCCGGCGAGAGCGGCGGCAAGGATGGACTGATCCGCTTCGTGCTCGATCCGGAAGGCCAGGTCGTCCCCGATCTTGCCGAAAAGCTGCCCGGCCGTGGCCTTTGGGTCACGGCGGTCCGCGAAATGGTTGAAAAAGCGGCCCTGAAGGGTCATTTCGCGAAGGCCGCGAAGGCGCCTGCGAAAGCCGGCCCGGAGCTGGCGGACCTTGTCGAGCGCTTGCTCGCCCGCCGTGCCGCCGATGCGCTGGGCCTTGCCCGCAAGGCCGGGGCCCTCGAAACGGGCTTCGAAAAGGTCCTCACGGCCATCGAGAGGGGCCGGATCGCGGCTCTGATCGAGGCGCGCGATGGTGCCCAAGACGGGCGCCGTAAGCTCGAACAGCGCCTCAGGGTGGTGAAAGAGCAAGGAATTCTGGGCGATGTGCCGGTCCTGAGCCCCCTATGGGCTGATGAAATGGGTTTGGCATTGGGCCGCGGAAATGTGATACATGCAGCCCTGATCCCGGGGCGCATGCAGGCGAAAGTCGTGGCGGATCTTGCCAGGCTCGCGCGTTATGGGCGGAAACTCCGCCCGGAGAATGCCCGCGTCATCTGAGCGTACGGGAAAGTGGACGAAGGATACGAATGACCGATCAGGCCGATACGAGCGAACGCAAACCGAAAGCCGCGGGCGGGAAGACCCTCAGCCTCAAGCGGACGGTGGAGTCTGGCCATGTGCGCCAGAACTTTTCGCATGGGCGCTCGAAGTCGGTCGTGGTTGAGAAGAAGAAGAAGCGGACGCTGAAGACCGGTGGCGATGCAGCACCCGCAGCGCCCGCCGAGGAAAAGCCGAAGCCGGCCGCCGAGGCGGCGCCTGCCGCCAGGCCTGAGACGAAAAAGGCCGAGGAAGCGCCCGCAGCTCCGGCTCCCGAAAAGAAATCCCAGAGCCGTTCCCGTTCCGGTGTCGTGCTGCGCACGCTGACCGAAGAGGAGAAGGCCGCCCGTGCGCAGGCGCTCGACAGCGCTCGCGAACGTGAGGGCGAGGACCGCCGTAAGGCCGAGGAAGAAGCCAAGCGCTTCGCCGAGGAAGATGCGCGCCGCGAAAAAGAACGCGCCGCCGCTGCGGCTCGCGCCGCAGAAGAGGCCGCCCGCCTTGCCGCCGAGCAGGAAGCGCGGAGCCGTTCCACCGAAGATTCCAGGCGTCGCGAAGACGATCGCGCCGCCGCGCCTGCCCGCCCGAGCGGCAAGGATCTGGCCGACGCCGAGGCCGAGGAAGACGAAAAGCCGAAGCGTAGCGCAGGTCATGCCGCGCCGAAGCAGCCGCCTGCGCGACGGACCGAAGAACGCCGCCGTGGCAAGCTCACCATTACGAAGGCCTTCGACGACGATGGCGGCCGCCAGCGCTCTCTTGCTTCCATGCGCCGCCGCGTCGAACGCGAACGCAAAAAGCATATGGGCGTGCAGGACGCGCCGCAGAAGATCATCCGCGAAGTCGTCATTCCGGAAGTCATCACCATCCAGGAACTCGCGAACCGTATGGCGGAGCGAGCGGTCGATGTGATGAAGATCCTGATGAAGCAGGGCATCATGCTGAAGATCAACGATGTGATCGACAGCGACACCGCCCAGCTCGTCGCCGAGGAACTCGGACACACCGTGAAGCGCGTGGCGGAATCGGACGTCGAGGAAGGACTTGTCGGCGAAGACGATGCCGACGAACTCAAGCAGCCCCGCGCGCCTGTCGTTACCGTCATGGGCCATGTCGACCACGGCAAGACCTCGCTGCTCGACGCGCTTCGCAAGACGGATGTCGCGGCGGGCGAAGCGGGCGGTATCACGCAGCACATCGGTGCCTATCAGGTGAATCTCAGCTCCGGCGAGCGGATCACCTTCCTCGATACGCCCGGCCATGCTGCGTTCACCTCCATGCGCGCCCGTGGCGCCAAGGTGACCGACATCGTTGTGCTTGTCGTTGCGGCGGATGACGGCGTCATGCCGCAGACCATCGAAGCGATCAATCACGCGAAGGCCGCTGGCGTTCCGATGATTGTGGCCGTCAACAAGATGGACAAGCCGGAAGCCGATCCGTCGCGCGTGAAGAACGAGCTTCTGCAGCATGAAGTCGTTGTCGAGGATTTCGGCGGTGACGTGTTGCTGGTTCCGATTTCCGCGAAGACGGGTCTTGGCCTCGACAAGCTGGAGGAAACCATTCTCCTCCAGGCGGAATTGCTCGACATCAAGGCCAATCCCGACCGCGCCGCCGAGGGCATCATCGTCGAAGCGAAACTTGATCGCGGCCGTGGTCCTGTCGGCACAGTGCTCGTGCAACGCGGTACGCTCAATGTCGGCGATATCATCGTCGCGGGTACCGAGTGGGGCCGCGTACGTGCGCTGATCAATGATCGCGGCGAGAACGTACAGTCTGCCGGCCCGTCCGTGCCGGTCGAGGTGCTCGGTCTCGGTGGCGCGCCCGAAGCGGGTGATGTGATGAGCGTTGTCGAAACCGAAGGCCGCGCACGTGAAATCACCGACTACCGTCAACGTCTCCAGCGCGACAAGCGCGTTGGTACGGGCGGGCGGGCGTCGCTCGATCAGATGCTGTCGCAGTTGAAGGAGCAGGACCGCAAGGAGCTGCCGATCATCGTCAAGGCGGACGTGCAGGGCTCTGCCGAAGCGATTGTGCAAGCGCTCGAAAAGCTCGGTACCGACGAAGTCGTCGCACGCGTCGTACATGTCGGAGCGGGCGGCGTGACAGAATCGGACGTCACACTCGCGACCGCGTCCAACGCGCCAATCATCGGTTTCAATGTCCGCGCCAATGCGCAGGCACGCGACGCCGCGCGTCAGGCGGGCATCGAAATCCGCTATTACTCCGTCATCTACGACCTTGTGGACGACATCAAGGCGGCACTCTCCGGCATGCTCTCGCCGGAACTGCGCGAAACCTTCCTTGGCAATGCCGAGATCCTGGAAATATTCAACATTTCCAAGACCGGCAAGGTCGCGGGTTGCCGCGTTACCGAGGGTGTGGTGCGCCGTGGTTCGCATGTCCGTCTCATACGCGACGATGTGGTGATACACGAAGGCAAGCTCTCGACGCTGAAGCGTTTCAAGGACGAAGTGAAGGAAGTGCAGTCCGGCCAGGAATGCGGCATGGCCTTCGAGAGTTATCAGGACATGCGCAAGGGCGACGTCATCGAATGCTTCGATGTCGAGGTGGTGAAGCGCAGCCTCGATTGAGGCTGTTGCCCACCTGGTCTGCCTTTGCGGTTTCTCGATGAGAAGGCCGGACGAGGCGGTAAACGGAATCGCCCATGCAGAGAAAATCCGGATCGAACAAGGGACATCGCGGCGCCAATGCGCCGAGCCAGCGTCAGCTTCGCGCGGGCGAACTCGTGCGCCGCGCGCTTTCCGACGTCGTGACGCGCGGCACCATTCGCGATCCTGAGCTCGCGGAGCGCAGCTTCTCCATTACCGAGGTGCGCATGAGCCCCGATCTGCGCCATGCGACCTGCTTCGTTGCGCCTCTCGGGCATGGCGATGCTGTTGCCCTCGCTGCAGCGCTCACCCGTGTTCGCGCCTGGCTGCGCGGCCAGCTTTCGAAGGAAGTTACCTTCAAGTTCATGCCCGACCTCACCTTCGAACCCGACACTTCCTTCGACAATGCCGAGGCGATCGACCGTCTGCTTCACAAGCCGGAAGTCGCACGCGACCTTTCGAAACCCGGCGAAGAGGACTGAGCCCCATGTCCCGGCGGAAGAAGGGCGAGGCCATAACCGGCTGGGTCGTCGTCGACAAGCCTGTGGGACCGACCTCGTCCGATGTGGTGAACCGGGTCCGCCGCCTCTTCAACGCACAAAAGGCGGGGCACGCCGGCACGCTCGATCCGCTCGCGACGGGTATCCTGCCGGTGGCGCTGGGCGAGGCGACAAAGACCGTGCCTTTCGTTATCGACGCGACCAAGGCCTACCGTTTCACCATTCGCTTCGGCCTTGCCACCACGACGGATGACGCCGAAGGAGAGGTTGCCCGCGAAAGCGCCCGCCGCCCCTCGAATGCGGAAATCGAGGCGGCTTTTCCGCGGTTCCGGGGTCAGATCCAGCAGATTCCGCCCGCTTTCTCGGCGATCAAGGTCGACGGCGAGCGCGCCTATGCGAGGGCGCGGGCCGGCGAGGCCGTGGAACTCGCCGCCCGGCCCGTCACGATCCACGAAATTGCCCTCGTTTCGCGCCCCGACGAAGATCATGCCGATCTGGAAATCTCTTGCAGTAAAGGGACTTACGTCCGCTCCCTGGCCCGGGATCTGGCACTGGCGCTCGGCACCGTCGGCCATGTCTCGGCGTTGCGCCGGACGCGCCACGGCCCGTTTGGAGAAGACGCCGCAATTCCTCTGGATAAACTCTGCGCCTTGGGTCATATTGCGCCCGCTCCCGGCCTTGGGACGCATTTGCTTCCGCTCGAGACCGCGCTGGACGACATCCCGGCGCTGGCCGTGAGCGGCGAGGATGCGGCCCGTTTGAGAAAGGGTCAGGGGGTTTTGTTGCGCGGGCGTGACGCACCCATCCTTTCCGGATCGGTTCTGGCCACCCACCGGGGAGACCCGGTGGCCCTGACCGAATACGGAAAAGGCGAGCTTCGCCCCGTGCGCGTGTTCAATCTCGTATCATAGGAGATCCCGATGTCGATTACGCCGGAGCGCAAGGCTCAGCTCATCAAGGAATTTGCCGGCAAGGACGGCGACACCGGTTCCCCCGAGGTGCAGGTCGCAATCCTCACCGAGCGCATCACCAACCTCACCGAACATTTCAAGGGCCACGCGAAGGACAACCATTCGCGCCGCGGCCTGCTGAAAATGGTGAGCCAGCGCCGCAGCCTTCTCGACTACGTGAAGAAGAAGGATCAGGCGCGTTACGAACAGCTGATCTCCCGTCTGGGGATTCGGCGGTAACGGGGTGCTTATTGCCCCACCGGTTCTGCTTTGCACGGCGCCTGCCCGGAGGTTCTTCTCGGAACCGAGGGGCGGGCGCGTGTCTTTCGGGGCCGCTTAAGAAGAGACATTCGTCCGCTTACGGATGGTTTGTCGCGGCTGGACCCGCTGCCTCCCGTCTCGGGGTGCCGGGTTCCGTGCAATCTGGCACAGGCGCATTCGGCGCAGTTGCGAAATCCATTCCGATTGTCCGGCCGCGATAGGAGCGGCAGAAAAGCGACCGCTGCATGATGATGGAAAGAACGCATGGATGGCGGCGGCGCGGAACAGGAAACCGATATGTTTAAAATTACACGCGAAGAAATCGAATGGGGCGGTCGTCCGCTCATCCTCGAAACGGGCAAGATCGCCCGTCAGGCCGACGGCGCGGTGCTCGCGACCTACGGCGACACAACGGTGCTCGCGACGGTCGTCGGCGAGCGGAAGCCGAAGCCGGGGCTCGATTTCTTCCCCCTGACCGTCAACTACCAGGAAAAGACCTACGCGGCGGGCAAGATCCCCGGCGGCTTCTTCAAGCGTGAAGGTCGCCCGAGCGAAAAGGAAACGCTCGTCTCCCGCCTGATCGACCGTCCGATCCGTCCCCTTTTCATCAAGGGCTTCAAGAACGAGACACAGGTGATCGCCACCGTTCTCTCGCATGACATGGAGAACGATCCCGACATCGTGGCGATGGTCGCCGTGTCGGCGGCGCTGACGATCTCCGGCTTGCCGTTCCTCGGCCCGATCGGCGCAGCCCGTGTCGGCTACATCGACGGTGAGTACAAGCTCAATCCGATGATCGACGAAATGCCGGAAAGCGCGCTCGATCTCGTCGTCGCCGGCACGTCGGACGCCGTGATGATGGTCGAATCGGAAGCCAAGGAGCTTTCCGAGGACGTCATGCTCGGCGCCGTCATGTTCGGTCACAAGGAATTCCAGCCGGTGATCGACATGATCATCCGCATGGCCGAGAAATGTGCCAAGGAACCCCGCGCCGTCGAGGCAAAGGACAACTCCGACCTCGTTTCCAAGGTTCGTGAGCTCGCCGAGAGCGATCTTCGTGCCGCCTACGGTCTCAGGGACAAGGGCGAGCGCCATGAGGCAATCGCCAAGGCGAAGGACAAGGTAAAGGCCGCTCTCTGCAATCCGGAAGACGAGAACGCCGTGCCGGAAACGGAAGTTGGCGGCGTCTTCAAGGAAATCGAAAGCGACATCGTTCGCAACTCGATCCTCGACACGAAACTTCGCATCGACGGGCGCGATCTCGAAACGGTTCGTCCGATCGTCTCCGAAGTGGGCGTGCTGCCGCGTACCCACGGCTCGGCGCTCTTTACCCGCGGCGAGACGCAGGCTCTTGTGGTTGCGACCCTCGGCACGGGCGACGATGAACAGTTCATCGACGCACTGGAAGGCACCTACAAGGAAAACTTCCTGCTGCATTACAACTTCCCGCCCTTCTCTGTCGGCGAGACGGGCCGCGTCGGCTTTACCGGCCGCCGCGAAGTCGGTCATGGCAAGCTTGCCTGGCGCGCGCTCCGCGCGGTCCTTCCGCCCAAGACAGACTTCCCCTACACGCTGCGACTCGTCTCGGAAATCACCGAGTCGAATGGTTCGTCCTCGATGGCGACTGTCTGCGGCTCCTCGCTCGCGATGATGGATGCGGGCGTGCCGCTGAAGCGCGCCGTCGCGGGTATCGCGATGGGACTCATCCTCGAAGGCGACCGCTTTGCGGTTCTGTCGGACATTCTCGGTGACGAGGATCACCTCGGCGACATGGACTTCAAGGTCGCGGGTACGGAAGAAGGTGTCACGTCGCTCCAGATGGACATCAAGATCACCGGCATCAACGAGAGCATCATGAAGCAGGCCCTCGCCCAGGCGAAGGGTGGCCGCATGCATATTCTCGGCGAGATGGCAAAGGCACTCGACACGGCCCGCCCCGAAATGGGCGAGTACGCGCCACGCATCGAGGTGATCACGGTCCCGACCGACAAGATTCGCGAAGTCATCGGCACGGGCGGCAAGGTCGTTCGCGAGATCGTGGAAAAGACCGGCGCAAAGGTCGACATCTCCGACGACGGCACGATCAAGGTGGCCTCCTCCGACGCCGCCTCGATCAAGGCCGCCATCGACTGGATCCGCGGCATCGTCGCGGAACCGGAAGTGGGAGCCATCTATGAAGGCACGGTCGTCAAGGTCGTCGATTTCGGGGCCTTCGTGAACTTCTTCGGCCCCCGCGACGGTCTCGTCCACATCTCGCAGATGGCACCGAACCGGGTCGAGAAGGTGTCGGACATCTGCAACGAGGGCGACAAGGTCAAGGTGAAGCTCCTCGGTTTCGACGATCGCGGCAAGGTTCGCCTGTCGATGAAGCATGTGAACCAGGAGACCGGTGAGGAGATCGTTTACGAGAACGAGCCCGCCGAGCAGCCCCGCGAAAAGCGCGAAGGTGGCGGTGGCCGCGGACGCCGTCGCGACCGCGACTGACGCATTGCCACAATATGGCTAGGATTGCGGGGTCAGCTTGAACGAGCTGACCCCGTTTTCTTTGGAGATTTTCATGCGCCTTGCCATCCTTGCGTTTCTCGCCGCGATCGCCGCTTTCTCCGCACTTGCCGACGAGGCGCCGCAGGACTGGAAGGCGCAGGCGACGCCGCACGATCTCGACCGGCTCGAGCGATACGAGGATGCGGTGACGAAAGGCATGATGGAATCGCAGGTAGCGGGTGAGGAACACGGCACCTACAACGAACTCGTTTCCATTATGGAAGAGGAAACCGTCAAAGCAGATCCGGAAACGCTCAAAGGGCAATGGAATTGCCGCACCATCAAGGCGGGCGGGCCCTTTGCGGGTTTCGTCGTCTATGGCTGGTTCCGCTGCGAGATCGTGGAAAAGGACGGACGTCTCTTCTTCGAGAAACTCACCGGCTCGCAGCGTCAGTCCGGGTTTCTCTATGAGCGCGACGAAAAGAGCTGGGTGCTGCTGGCCGCGCCGAACGAGGGTCATTCAGGTCCCGTTCGCGACTATTCCGGCCCTGAGGGAGGTGTGACCGATCCGCAGCTGATCGACGAGCCTGCAGTCGTCTCGCTTCTGAAGGACGGACGGGCGCGCATTGTCTTCCCCTGGCCGGAGCTCGAGTCGACTTTCAACGTGCTCGAGATGAAGCGGCGCTAGAGAGCGTTCAACTCTCGCCGCCGCCATTGTCCGGCTGGCCGCTCGTCAGCTCGCTCTGGCGAGGCAAGCCGATGATGTTATAGCCGCCATCCACATGGTGGATTTCGCCGGAGACGCGCGCCGACAGATCGGAGAGAAGATAGAGTCCTGCGCCACCGACATGATCGAGTTCGATCGATTCCTTGATCGGTGCGTGTGTCTTGTTCCACTTGAAGACGAAGCGTGCATCGCCCACGGCCGATCCCGCAAGCGTCCGCATCGGTCCCGCCGAGATCGCGTTGACGCGAATGCCGTGGCGGCCGAGATCGACGGCGAGATAGCGCACGCTCGCTTCGAGCGCCGCCTTCGCGACGCCCATGACATTGTAGTTCGGCATGACGCGCGTCGAGCCGCCATAGGTGAGCGTCACCATCGAACCGCCCCGCGTCATCAGCTTCGCCGCGCGTCGCGCGACATCCGTGAACGAGTAGCAGGAGATGTCCATCGTGCGCAGGAAGTTCTCGCGCGATGTATCGACGTAGCGGCCCTTGAGTTCGTTCTTGTCGGAATGAGCGATCGCATGGACGACGAAATCCATCACGCCCCATTCCTTTTCGAGTTGTTCGAAAGCGGCGTCGAGGCTCGCCTCGTCCATCACGTCGCATGGAAGAAGAATGTTCGAGCCGGCAGATTCGGCCAGCGGTTTCACGCGCCGCCCGAAGCTTTCGCCTTGATAGGTAAAGGCGAGCTCCGCGCCATGCGCCGCCAGCGCCCGCGCGATGCCCCACGCGATCGAGTGATCGTTCGCGACTCCCATGATGAGGCCGCGCTTGCCCTTCATCAGCGGGCCCGTCAGCACCAGGGGCTGTTCGCCCGCCTTGTCGCCACCAGAACTGTGCATGCGTTCGTCATTCCCCAATTGGTCCTGCCCGTGTCCGGGTTCGCCCCGGCTGCGGTTCCCCTGCCAGGATCACCCGTTGTAGCGTTGCAGCGCCAGCGTCGCATTGGTGCCGCCGAAGCCGAAACTGTTCGAGATCGCGAGATTGATGTCCGCATTGTCGATGCGCTCGCGCACGATGTTGGCGTCTGCGACTTCCGGATCGATCTCGTCGATATTCGCGCTCGCCGAGATGAAGCCGGACTGCATCATGAGGAGCGTATAGATCGCCTCGTGCACGCCGGCCGCGCCTTGCGCGTGGCCCGTCAGCGATTTCGTTGCGCTCACCGGCGGCATCTTGTCTCCGAAGACTTCCCGGATCGCCTTGATCTCGGGAATGTCGCCGACCGGCGTCGAGGTCGCATGCGGATTGATGTAGTCGACCGGTGCCTTCACGTTTTCGAGCGCCATCTTCATGCAGCGCACCGCGCCTTCGCCGGAAGGCGCCACCATGTCCGCGCCGTCCGCCGTTGCGCCATAGCCGACGATTTCGGCATAGATCTTCGCGCCGCGCGCCTTGGCGTGTTCGAGTTCCTCGAGTACGAGAATGCCGCCACCGCCGGTGATGACGAAGCCGTCGCGATCCTTGTCATAGGCGCGGCTCGCCGCTTCCGGCGTCGCGTTGCGCTTGGACGACATCGCGCCCATCGCGTCGAAGAGCACCGAGAGGGTCCAGTCGAGTTCCTCGCCGCCGCCCGCAAACATGACGTCCTGCTTGCCCCACTGGATCATTTCTGCGGCATTGCCGATGCAGTTCGCTGAAGTCGAGCAGGCCGAGCTGATCGAGTAGTTGACACCCTTGGTCTTGAACCAGGTCGAAAGATTTGCCGAGCAGGTCGATGACATTGCCTTCGGAACCGCGAAGGGTCCGACCTTGCGCGGGCCTTTCACGGGCTCGCTGCGAGCCGTATCGGCGGCGGAAACGATTGCCTTGGTGGACGGGCCGCCCGAACCGACGATGAGGCCGGTGCGCGGATTGCTCACGTCGCTGGCCTCGAGCCCCGCATCGGCGATCGCCTGGTTCATGGCGATCCAGGCATAGGCCGCGCCGTCGCCCATGAAGCGCCGTGCGCGACGATCCACCGCCTCGTCGAGGTCGATCTTCAGGCTTCCATGTACCTGGCTCTTGAAACCCATCTCGGCATAGGTGTCCGCTTTAACAACACCGGACTTTCCCTCGCGCAGGCTGCTCATCACTTCCTGCGCGTTGTTGCCGATGCTGGAGACGATACCCATGCCTGTGACGACCACTCGCCTCATGGCAGCCTCTCTTTCAATGCGGGTCTAAACTTGATCCTGTTTTTCAGGCCGGTTGGCCTTCGGTCGCGAGCCCGACCTTCATGTCGCTTATCGTAAAGGCGATTTCGCCGTCGGCCTTGATGACGCCATCGGCAACGCCGACGACGAGCCGCCGGTTCACCACGCGCTTCAGATTGATCACATATTCGAGCTTCTTGATGGCGGGGGTCACCATGGCGGAGAATTTTACCTCGCCCACGCCGACCGCACGGCCCTTGCCCTGCCCTCCGATCCAGCCGAGGAAGAAGCCGAGCAGCTGCCACATGCCGTCAAGGCCGAGACAGCCGGGCATCACCGGATCGCCTTCGAAATGACAGCCGAAGAACCACAGATCGGGTTTGATATCGAACTCGGCGAGAATCTGTCCCTTGCCATGCTCGCCGCCCTCGTCGCTGATATGCGTGATGCGGTCGATCATCAGCATCGGCGGCAGCGGCAGTTGCGGATTGCCTGGCCCGAACATGCGGCCGTGGCTGCATTCGAGCAGATCTTCTAGTGAGTATGCCGATTTCTGTTCCGCCATTGCCGTTCGCTCAATAAAGGCCCGCTTCGCTGCGCCGTTCGCCAACGTGCGGGCCGTCCCCGATTATGGGACGGCTTGCGCCACCCCGGTTTCCTCGCCCAAATCCTACGCTGAGGCGCTTCGTAACACACCCTTCGTTTGCCGCAAACCCTTGGGCGACCGGCATTTTATGCTTGAGGGCGGGGTCTTGCCGCCCTTGACAACCATGTGACCGGCACACTATCTATTGTTTGTAACGATTACAAACTGCAGGCCTGTGCCGCCCGGAAAAGGGCAAGCGAGCCTGCCGGGAGCAAGAGGATCGGTTTCGTGACGCAGGAAAGACCCTACGCACAGACGCTCACCAGACTGCGGGAAGCAGGCCTTCGGCCGACGCGCCAGCGGCTGGCTCTGGGCCGCCTCTTGTTCGATGGCGGCGACCGCCACGTAACGGCTGAAGCGCTTCACGACGAAGCGCAGAAGGCCGGCGTAAGCGTCTCTCTCGCAACCGTCTACAACACGCTGCACCAGTTCACCGGCGCCGGCCTCCTTCGCGAGGTCGTGGTGGACAGCTCGCGCACCTACTTCGACACCAATACCGACGACCATCATCACTTCTTCGTGGAGAGGGATGGCGCGCTCATGGATATTGCTGGCGACGATGTCACCATCGGCCGTCTGCCGCCCGCTCCGGAAGGCATGGATGTCGCGCGAGTGGACGTTATCGTTCGCCTGCAGGATCGCAGTCGCGACTAAGAACTCTTCGCAAAAACAATAGCTAAAAAGATTGTTTGGAGGTATTCCAAACTGTTGACCTGCCATGCCGGCAGGCATAGACTCCGGCCCAACCACCCGTTGATGCCCCTCCCCGGGGCGAAGCGGGGCGGGCGCCGGAAGGGTCCCTTTCGGCGCGGGACAGGCGGAGCCGCGCGCAAGCCGAAAGCCAGCGCATGACGCAGCAAAAGCGTCCGGTCTCCGTTTCGTCAGGCATCGTCAAACGCATTAGGTGAGGAGCAACACCATGGCATCGCTTTCCGGTACCAAGACCTGGGAAAACCTGAAAGAGGCGTTCGCCGGCGAAAGCCAGGCCAACCGCCGTTACCTCTATTTCGCCCAGAAGGCTGACGTCGAAGGCTTCAATGATGTGGCCGCCGTTTTCCGTTCCACCGCGGAAGGTGAAACCGGCCATGCTCACGGCCACCTCGAATTCCTCGAGGAAGTCGGCGACCCGGCGACGGGCGAGCCGATCGGCGGCACCGACAAGAATCTCAAGGCCGCGATCGCTGGTGAAACCCACGAATACACCGACATGTATCCGGGCATGGCGCGCACGGCGCGCGATGAAGGCTTCGACGAGATCGCCGACTGGTTCGAGACGCTCGCCAAGGCCGAGAAGAGCCATGCCGGCCGCTTCCAGAAGGCGCTCGACAGCCTCGGCAGCTAGGCGCTTCGGCACGTATTGAAACCGGAGGGGCGGCGCTCCTCCGGTTCCTTGCTTTCCGTAACCGCCGCTGGAGACAGCCGATGAGCAGCCCGAAAGAAGGCAGCACCGAAGCCCCTACCCGCCATCCGCTCGACTGGCACAATCCCGATTTCTACGATCTCGAAAAGCTAGACGCGGAAATGCGCCGTGTCTTCGACATCTGTCACGGCTGCCGCCGCTGCTTCAATCTCTGCGACAGCTTCCCGCGTCTCTTCGATCTGATCGATGAAAGCCCGACCGGCGAACTCGACGAGGTGAAGTCGGAGGATTTCGGCCCCGTCGTCGAGGCCTGCACGCTTTGCGACATGTGCTTCATGACGAAGTGCCCCTATGTGCCGCCACACGAATTCAATCTCGACTTTCCGCATCTGATGCTCCGTTACCGCGCGGCCGAGGCGAAGAAGACGGGCTTTCCCGTCGTTCCCGGCCAGCTCGCGCAGACGGACCGGAACGGCAAGCTCGCCGCGCCAGTCGCTCCGCTCGCGAATTGGGGTTCCGCCCGCGGTAACAAGCTGACACGCCCCGCGCTCGAAGCGGTCGCCGGCATCGACCGCCGCGCCGAGCTTCCGAAATTTCATGGGGCGACTTTCACGAAACGCGCGAAGGAACAGGACAAGACGGGGGCCGCCGCGCCGAAGGATGCGCCCGCGAAGGGCCGCAAGGCAGTCCTCTTCGCGACCTGCTTCGTCAATTACAATAATCCGGGCGTCGGCGAAGCCGCGCGTCTCGTTCTCGCGCATAACGGCGTCGAGACCGAAGTCGCCTATCCCGGCTGTTGCGGCATGCCTTTTCTCGAACAGGGCAATATCGAAAAGGTGGCCGCCCAGGCGGAGAAAGTCGCGAAGGATATGTGCGCCTGGATCGACAAGGGCTACGACATCATCACGCTGACCGCCTCCTGCGGCCTCATGTTCAAGTTCGAATGGCCGCTCATCCTGCCGGACAACGAAGATGTGAAGAAGCTTTCCGCCGCAACGCGCGACATCGACGAATATGTCGTCGACATCGCGAAGAAGGAAGGCCTCGCCCCCGGGCTCAATCCCGTCGAGGGCGGTGTTACCGCACATCTCGCCTGTCATGCCCGCGCGCAGAACATGGGCGCGAAATCGGCCGAGATGATGCGCCTCATTCCCGATCTCAAGCTCGATGTCGTCGAGCGTTGCTCCGGACACGGAGGAACCTTTGGCGTCATGAAGGAAACCTTCGATGTGGCAATGAAGGTCGGCAAGACCGCCTCACGCAACGTCGCAAAGACCGGCAACAGGTATGTCACGTCGGATTGCCCGCTCGCCGCCAAACATCTGGTGCATGAGATTGATACGATGGGCGAGCCGCAGCCGCCGGCGCCCCATCACCCGATCGAGATCATGGCGCGGGCCTGGGGGCTCATTCGCTAAACGGGGGTGAGACGGAAAAGGTCAAACCCGAAAGGTTCTGAGAGATGCCTGCGATGAAAAAGGAAATCACGCCCGACGACATTCTTCCCTACGAGACCTACGCGAAGGAGCGGAAGGAACGTCGCGCGGCGATCACTGCGCTGAAGAAGAACCGGCGCGTCGAGGTCGGGCCCTACGCGACCTTCTATTTCGAGAACTATGACACGATGTTCCAGCAAATTCAGGAAATGCTGCACATCGAAAAGGGGGGCGCGGAACAGCTTGCCGACGAACTCCATGCCTATAATCCCCTGATCCCTCAGGGTAATGAACTCGTCGCGACCGTCATGTTCGAGATCAATGACGAGGTCCGCCGCGACAAGTTCCTGCGCTCGATCACCTGGGTCGAGAAGCACCTCTTCATCGATGTCGGTGGTGAGCGCATTCAGGGTGAAGCCGAAATGGATGTCGAGCGCACCAAGGCGGACGGCAAGACGTCATCCGTCCACTTCGTCCATTTCCGTTTCACGGATGATCAGATTGCGAAGTTTCGCGATCCCGAAACGCAGGTCATGGTCGTCATCGCACATGAGAACTATCACCACATGACTGTGATGCAGCCGCAGGTGAAGGAAGCTCTGGCGAAGGATTTCGCCTAACGGTTCTCCCGCATGCCGGTCGGGAGGATATCTCCTGTGCCGTGCAGCGCGAGGCGGCGAAACATCGCATCGACCTCCGCTGGCGGCAGGTCGGGCCTCCGCTCGAGCCACCAGGTAAGAAGGTTCACCAGCGTTCCGACGACGAACTGTATGCGCACCTCGCGCGGCACGCCGCCGTCGTCTTCCGTCTCGGACAGTTCGCGACGCACGAACTCGGTCAGGATGCGGCCGATCTCGCCGATGGCGATGACGTTTCCTGGGCTGCCCGTCATGGCGTGATAGATGCCGACATGCCGGGCGGCATGCTCGAACATGGTGCGGCTGAAACGGAACGGCACGGCACCTTGTTCCTCCTTCATGGCTTCCGCGAGTTCTCTGCGGAGGTTATCGAAGCCGCTCCGCAGCAGGTCTTCCTTGCCTGCATAATGGGCATAGAAAGTCGAACGACCGACATCCGCCTCTTCGATCAGTTCCCGTATCGAAACCTCTTCGTATCCCTTCCGTTCGACAAGCGAGAGCAGGGCCTTGTGCAGGGCCGTTCGCGTTCTGGCGGCGCGCCGGTCGATTTTCTGCATCGTCAAAGGTCCTTTTCCGGAACGAAAGGTTGTTTCTGTCCTGTAACGTGCTGTCCGCCTCGTTCGCTTGCGAACGGTCCCGGACAATTCGCTCCGTTTCTGACAGATAGGTCCGCATCTTGCCATTCTTCAAGACTGTGGTGTGGAGGCGATGACATGCATGGAACGGCGAAATCGTCCGGCGGAGGCATTCGATACCCCCGGCTTTATGATTTCCTGATCTTTCTTCTCACGCGCGGCCGCGAATCCGCCTACCGGGAAAACCTGCTCGACATTGCCGATATTGTTCCGGGCCAGAGCTTTCTCGACATCGGTTGCGGTACCGGAACATTGGCCCTGGCGGCGTCGCGCCGCGTGGGCCCCGGCGGCGCCGTCACCGGAGTGGACGTGTCGGAGAAGATGGTTTCCCTGGCCCGCCGCAAGACGCGCCGCGCCCGCGCCGACATTCCCTTCCATGTTGCCGGAGCGTCCCGGCTTCCCTTCGCCGATTCCGGTTTCGACGCCGCCGCGATGACGACGGTGCTCCACATGATACCGGATGGCGAAAGACAGTCGGCTTTGGCTGAGGCGCGGCGGGTGCTGCGCTCGGGCGGCCGGTTGGTGCTCGTCGACTATGCGGGAGGCCTTGAGAGTCGCCGCCACCTGTCGGCACGGCATGGTCCTCACGGTGCTTTCGATCTTCACGCATGCCGCGAGACGCTCCGCGAACTTGGCTTCCGTGCCATAAGCGAAGGTCCTCTCGGCTGGCTCGATCTCCATTTCATGGCGGCGGAGAAGGCCTGAGACGCTTCATTACTCGAATTCCTCGCCGGGATAAACGCCCCAGAGCAGGTCTTGCGGCAGCCAGCCTTCATGGCCGCGCACTTCGAGATGGCACCAGCCCGCCTTGCAGGTGGTGACACGCGCGACGAGCCCCTTCTCCGCATAGGCGACGATTTCGGATGTGACATCCGGCAGCGATAGCATCGCTGCCGGTTCACCGTCTGCCGCCGATCCTTCCACGATCGCACTGCGCTCGCCGGCCAGCATCGTATGCCAGATCCAGCCGCCGTCGCTTTCGTGATCGCGGATA
Organism: Parvibaculum sp.; assembly: GCA_017642695.1. Classification (GTDB taxonomy): domain Bacteria; phylum Pseudomonadota; class Alphaproteobacteria; order Parvibaculales; family Parvibaculaceae; genus Parvibaculum. The sequence goes on from JAEPQD010000001.1 coordinate 638,228, forward strand.
CGCCGCCAGTTGCCGGATTCCGCAATCACTTCCAGCGGCACGCCGCTTTTCCGGTAAACCCAGTCGATGGGAAAATCGGTGCCGGGTCCCCGCCGCACATTCGCGCGCCCGGATTTCAGGCTGACGAAGCGCGGCACCGGCAGCCCCGTCGATTGGCCAGGCTCCCGTTCGGGCATGGCCTGAGGCGCGGCGGTTACGGCGGCCTGCCCCGCCTCTCCGGGCACAAGCATCAGCGCAGCAACCATCGCTGCCGCGAGTACGGCTCGAGCGCTCCGCTTCGCCCCGCTGCCTCTTGTCAGTCTTGGCCTCTCCCGCATCTTCTTGTTCTGTCCGCCGGCGCCCCCGGGCCCCCAACGTAAACCCGGCAAGCCCGGGCGACTCACCCGATTTTGCCAGAAAATGGCGCAAACAACCGGATAAAACCTGATAATAAGGGCGGATCGCCGCCTGACATCCGCCGCAGTCCCCCCGGAGTACGCAATGACCGCCAGAAAACCGCTCGTCATCGTCACCCGCAAGCTGCCCGCGCCCATCGAGGCGCGCATGGGCGAGCTCTTCGATGTCCGGCTGAACGAGGACGATCGTCCCTTTTCCCAGGCCGAACTCGCCGCGGCGATCCGCGAGGCGGAAGTGCTGGTTCCGACGGTAACGGACCGCATAGATGCGAAGCTTCTGGCGCAGGCAGGCGAAAATCTCCGGCTCATCGCGCAGTTCGGGACCGGCGTCGACAATATCGATGTCGAGTCGGCGCGCCGCCGCGGCATCACCGTAACGAACACACCCGGTGTGCTCACGGAAGACACGGCCGACATGACGATGGGTCTCCTCCTCGCCGTGCCGCGCCGCCTCTCCGAGGGCGCGCGCTATCTGCGCGAACACGAGGGTCAGTGGCCCGGCTGGTCGCCGACCTGGATGCTCGGCCGCCGCCTCACCGGCAAGCGCCTCGGCATCATCGGCATGGGCCGCATCGGCCAGGCGGTGGCGCGCCGTGCGCGCCCCTTCGGTCTCGAAATCCACTATCACAACAGGAAGCCCGCCAACGCCGTCATCGAGCAGGAGCTCGAGGCGCGCTTCTGGGAAAATCTCGACGACATGCTGCCGAAGGTCGACATCGTCTCGGTCAACTGCCCGCTGACGACCCAGACCTTCCATCTCCTCGACACGCGCCGCCTGAAGCTGCTGCGGCCCGAGGCCTATATCGTCAATACCGCGCGCGGCGAAATCATCGACGAGAACGCGCTGATCCGCGCGCTGGAAGCGGGTGAACTCGCAGGTGCCGGCCTCGACGTTTTCGAGCATGAGCCCTCGGTCAATCCACGCCTGCTGAAACTGCCCAACGTCGTGACGCTGCCGCACATGGGCTCCGCCACCATCGAGGGTCGCGTCGAGATGGGCGGCAAGGTCATCGTCAACATCAAGACCTTCATGGACGGCCACCGCCCGCCGGATCGAGTGATCCCGGCGATCATGTAAAGCGGCTCAAATGCGCCGGAGATGGTTGCTCCTGCTTTTTCCCGCTCTTCTTCTCGCACTGTTTCTCTTTGTCCGCTTCTCTCCGTTCGTCGCCCGGGACGTTTGTCTCGATGGCGGCGGCATGTGGCTGGACGGAGAATGTATCGGCCGTCGCCCTAGCGGATGAACGGCGCCGACGGATGCGCCCGCGGATATTCCCTGAGAAACTTGAGATAGCGGCTGAGCGTCCTGTCGCCGTCGGTCAGCGTGCCCTGCCGGTAGTGGATCGTGTTGAGGATGTCCGTGTCCTCTCCCACGGTGCGTGCGAGCAGCATGTCGGTGATTTCGCAACGCTGCTTGTAGAGCGCTTCCGCCTCCGGCGAGCCGTCGCCTTTCACAAGCCCTACCGCCGCAAACACCTCATGCTTGCCCGGCTCCGGCAGTCCGAAGCCGACAAGCCCGCCGATCCAGAAATCGTCGTAGGGTCCTTCCTGCCAGAAGATGCTGGTGCCGCGAATGCCGAGCGTCCATTCGATGGGAATGCCCTGCTGATGCGCCGCGATGATCTTGTAGCGGAAGCCCCAGTCCTCCCAGTCGACCGCGTCATGCGGATCTTCGACATTGAACTGGATGTTGTGCACTGCCTTCAGGTGCTGCATGTCCGGCGTGTTTGCCGCGAACACCCACGGGTCGCAATTGAAGAGCGCGGGCAGGCGGAAGGTACGAAAGACAATCTCGTCGTCGTCATATTCGAAATCCGGCAGGTCCCAAAGAGGTTCGTTGCCGTTGAACGCCCAGACGAGACCGTAGCGCTCCTGGCTCGGAAACTTGAAGAGCTGTGCTGTGTGCGGAGGCCGATCCCCGATCCCCGTCTTCGCGCAGTCGCCGTCCGTGTCGAACTCCCATTTGTGGAAGGCGCATTGCAGCCGGTTCTCGACCACGCAGCCTATGGAAAGATCGGCGCCGAGATGCGGGCAATAGGCGCTCATCACACGGACGATGCCATCCTCCCCGCGATAGACGACGACCTTGCCGTCGAGAAATTTCTCTGCGCGCAACTCGCCGGGCCCGACTTCGCTCGACATGCAGACCGGAAACCAGCTCTGCGTGAAAAGCCCGTCCGCGCCTTCGGCCGGCATGAGTTGCCCGGGCCGCGCGCGCGGATTGTTCTTCGGCATTTCGATGTGCCGGGTCGCCTTCGGTGCCGTGTCGTGTGCCATGAGTTCTCTCCTGCAGGCAGAGGCCGTCAACCGGTGCTCGTCGCGAGCATCCGCGTCAGGTTGCGTTCAAGGATGTCGAGTGTTTCGAGCGATTGCGCGCGCATGGCATCCACGGGCGCGCCGTCCGTCACGTAGCGGTTCGTCCAGACGAGGCGGGAGGCAGTCGCCGACACCGCGATCACCTGCGCCGTGCCGTAATAGTCGCGCACGGGCATCGGGCCCCGGTCGGCAAGCTCATAGGCGTAATACATGCCGCGCTCGTCGCGGGCGGTCTGACGCTCGACGACGGTGCCACCGCCGCGCTCTGGAAGGAGATGCAGGGTGCGGAGCGCTCCCACGCCCGCACCCTGCACTTCCACCCCCGTGATGAACCCGCGTCCGAACTCGCCCGACGTGTCGCCATAGTCCCCGACGACGGACCAGACCCGTTCCGCGGATGCGTCGAATTCCATCACCCTCATGATGTCGACGCGTTCATCGCCCATATCGCCCCTCCGGCGGTCTCGATTGAGCCGCGAGAAGCATATTATTTTATAATTTAGTAGGCAAGATTATAAATTCTGGAGAGTGAGGTGCCGGCCCGCTGAAGCCTCCGGTCATGCCTCCCAGCCGATCACCACGGCCCGCAGCCGCCGCTGCATGTCCACCATCATCGCCTCGTAGGGGAGCGCGCCCCTTGCCTGCACATAACTGAAGAAATGCATCAGCATCACGCGGTAGAGAATGAAGGCCGCGTCGTCGATATCGAGTTCGTGGCGGAGCTTTCCGCGCGCGGCGAAACCGGCGAGAAGACGGCGGAAGGCGTCCGTGATGAAGCGCTCGTAATCTTCATGCACACGGGCGACATGGGCGTCCCGCGCCGAGTTGCCCGTGTCGAACGCCTGCAGCATTTGCAGGCTTTTCCAGTCATCGTCGAACCGGAACGCTTCGAAGAGCGCGGAAACCGCGTCGGCGAGCCTTGCCGGCGGATTGGCGATGATCGCATCGCCGCGCGCCTGCATCCGCGTCGTCATGGGCGCGATCAGCGCTTCCATGATGCCGCCCTTCGACCCGAAGTAATTGTAGATCGTGCCGAGACTCACGCCGGATTGCTCGGCAATGTCCTCGATCCGTGCCGCGTCGTATCCGGCCGAGCGGAACAGCCGGTCGGCAGCGGAGAGCACCGCATCCCGGCGCTTCTGCTGCGACTTCGCCTTCCGGCTTTCCGGTGCCTCCACTTCGCTCATGCGCCCCGCCGCTCCCCGGTTTTGACTCGTTCACACATCGAATTTATAAGACATGGAACCATTTTACAAAAACGGGAGGACGGCATGGCGCGCGAGAAGGATTGCAGGCATTTCTTCGGCGACACGGAAAAGGCGATCGGCTTCTCGCAGGTCGTGAAAGCGGGCAATGTCCTCTACGTGTCGGGCGTCCTCGCCGTCGACGAGAATCTCCAGGTGGTGGGCGAGGGCGATATGACGGCGCAGGTCGCGCAGGTCTATGCCAATCTCGGCCGCATTCTTTCCGCCAACGGGGCGAGCTTTCAGGATGTCGTGAAGGAAACGGTCTTCGCAACGGATCTCGCCGCGCTCGCCGGTGCGCTCGCACCCCGAAAGGCGGCCTTCGATGCCGACGGCGCCTATGTCCCCGCCTCCACCATGGTGCAGATCACGGGTCTCTTCCTGCCCGGCGCCATGATCGAGGTGGAAATGATCGCACATCTCGAGGGCTGAGCGCTCACGCCGCATGGGCCGACAGGTCCGTGATCGTCGGCTTGTCGCCGGTCAGCGGGTTCTTCGGGTCCCATTTGAGCTTCACGGTGCGGAAGCGCGTGTCGAGCGCATCGTAGATGAGGAGCTTTCCTGCGAGGCTCGTCCCCGCGCCGGTGATTTCCTTGATGACTTCCAGCGCCTGCAGCGAGCCGACAACGCCCGTCAGCGCGCCGATCACGCCCGCTTCCTCGCAGGTCGGCACCGAACCGGGCGCGGGCGTCTCGCCGATAAAGTCCCGGTAGTTCGGCATCGGTTTGCCCTCCGCATCGCGCTCGAAGGCGCGGAACGTCGCGACCTGCCCCTCGAACTGGCCGACCGCCGCGGAGACGAGCGGCACGCGAGCGAAATAGCAGGCATCGTTGACGAGAAACCGCGTCGCGAAATTATCGCAGCCATCCGCCACCACATCGTATTGCGACACGATGCCGAGCGCGTTCTCCGCGTTCAGCCGTTCCTGGTGTTGAACGATCTTTACGTCCGGGTTGATGCGGTGCGCGGCGTCCGCCGCGCTTTCCGTCTTCATCCGGCCGAGATCCTGCGTACCATGCGCCACCTGCCGCTGGAGGTTGGACAGGGACACCGTGTCGTCGTCGATAATCCCGATGGTACCGACGCCCGCCGCAGCGAGATAGATGAGGCAGGGGGATCCGAGCCCGCCAGCCCCCACGATCAGCACGCGCGCCTTCAGGAGTTTCTGCTGGCCGGGCCCGCCGATCTCCTTCAGCACGATGTGCCGCGCATAGCGCTCCAGCTGTTCGTCGCTCAGTGCCATGTCGTTCTCCGTAAGGCTCCTTTGCGCCACTCTCCGGCAATCTTGTCAATGGAGCACTGGAACCCTTGTATCGCGGACCGGACTGACCAAATACTCATTTTCGGTCAGTTTGGGAAATCGGGAGGGCAGGTCATGACGAAAATGAAGTATGTGCGGCTTGGAAACAGCGGGCTCCGGGTCTCGCGTCTTTGCCTCGGCACCATGACCTATGGGTCGAAGACATGGCGCGAATGGGTGCTTGAGGAAGCGGAGGCACGTCCCTTCTTCGAGAAAGCTCTTGAGGCCGGCATCAATTTCTTCGACACGGCGGACGTCTATTCGGGTGGCGTCTCGGAGGAGATCGTCGGCCGCGCCCTCAAGGACATGGGCGGCGATCGCGAGGATGTCGTCGTCGCCACCAAGTGCTTCTTCGGCACCGGCGCGCGGGGCGTGAACCGCTCGGGCCTCTCGCGCAAATCCATCATGGCGGCCTGCGACGCCTCGTTGAAGCGCCTCGGCATGGACTATATCGACCTCTACCAGATTCATCGTTTCGACCGGAATGTGCCGATGGAGGAAACGCTGGAAGCGCTTTCCGATCTCGTCCGCGCCGGCAAGGTCCGCTATATCGGCGCTTCTTCCATGTATGGCTGGCAGTTCCAGAAATATCTCGACCTCGCGGAGAAGCACGGCTTCGTCCGCTTCATCTCCATGCAGAACCACTACAACCTCGTCTATCGCGAGGAAGAGCGCGAAATGATGCCGCTCTGCGCGGCGGAAGGCATCGGCGTCATTCCATGGTCGCCGCAGGCGCGCGGCTTTCTCGCGGGCAATCGTCATCGTCAGGGCGGCGGCGACACCTCACGCGCGAAGACGGACGAGCAGGCGGCGGGCTGGTATTACGACGACAGCGATTTCGCCGTCGCCGACCGGAATGTCGAAATCGCGAAGAAGCTCGGCGTCAGCCCCGCCCAGACGGCGCTTGCCTGGGTACTGGCGAACCCCGTCGTCACAGCGCCCATTGTCGGTGTTTCCAAACTCCCCCAATTCGACGAGGCGCTCGCCGCCCTCGACATCGAACTCTCCGCGGAAGACAGGGCCGCCCTCGAGGAGCCCTACCGGCCTCACCGGGTTCTCGGCCATCTCTGATCGGCGCGTGTGCGAACGAGGAATATTGCAGTGCGTCATATAAATGCCCCGTTCCGGGGGCATCATCCATCCGGTGTGCGGGAGCGGGTCGCCGCCCGCTTTCCGCGCCTCGGGGCCGGCGCTTGGCCGGAGGGTGTCCTGCAATGGATGAGGTAATCTGATGAACGATATCTCGAAGGAAATGTTCGACGCTTTTGCCGCATCGGCGAAGGCAGCAGCGGACAACGCCGTGCTTCTCAACAAGGAGCTTCTCGAGTTCGGCAAGACCCGCATAGAGATCGATGCCTCGACCGCCGAAGCCATGCTCGGCGCGAAAAGCATGTCCGATCTTCTTGCTCTCCAGCGCGATTTCATGGTCGCGGCCTTTGAGGCCTATGCCGAGGAGTCCGGCAAGCTTCGCGAGATGACGATGGACATGACGAACCAGATGGTTGGCCGCATCTCGAAGCCGCTCGCGGCTTGATGCCGGTTCAGGCCGGCGGTGGCAGCAGCACCACGCTCTGGCACGACCGGCCGATCCGTCCATAGGCGTCGAAGATTTCCGCTTCCGTCAGGCCGCGCCCGTCGCCATGCCAGGAGCCCCGCTGCGCCGTGCCGATCCATTCCCCCCTTGGCGCGCGGGAAAGATGCAGCGAAAGGTCGGCATTTGGCCAGCCGGCCGCATTCGGCCGTGCGCCCGCATCCGTCACCGTGAAGAGTGTCGACACATCGGCAACCGCCATCACGGCGGAAAAGGGCGTCGGCGTTTCGTGGAAGCTCCGCTTCAGGCGGAACCATTTCGCGTGCGTCCCATCTTCATGCGTGGTGTCGCGAATGTCGCAAAGGTCGAGAAAGCCCTGATTGGTGCTGGCCGACTTGAAGAATTCAGGCCTTTCCCATCGCGCGAAGTTCTCGGGATGGAAGACGGGCTCTTCCGGTGTGCCTGGCAGGCCCTCGACGGCGGCCGGCTGCTGAAAACAGGCGCTCGCCTTCGCCTGCAGTTTCCCGCCCGCCCATAATTCATTCTCGAACACCGCCACGCGGCCGCCCTCGCGCACGGCCGTCACCTTGCTCGAAATGCCGGTAAGCGGCAGCGGCCTGAGCAGATAGAGATTGGCCGAGACGAGCGCGCCAAGACCCTTCGCCGCGCCCGTCGCCTCCATCTCGCCGACGGCCAGCGCCGACACCGCCCCGCCATGCATCCCGCCAAAGGGGCCTTGTGCCTGGGGCAAGGCCTGCCAGATGTCGCCGTCGCGGCGAAAGACGGGACCGAGGTCTTGTACCGTTGCGTTCATCTCGACTCTCACACTCACCAGTTTTCGCCGAAGGGGCGTATCTCGACATTGAAGGACCAGGCGGATTTGTCCTGATGCGCAACATGCCAGGCTTCGTCGGCGATCGCCGCCGGCTTGATGAAGAAGTCGCCGGGTGCGTCCTTGAAGCGCTCGCGCGTCCACGGCACGTCGATCACCGCATCGATCGTGACATAGGCGACGTGAACGCCCTTCGGACCGAGATCGCGCGCCATTGCTTCCGCCAGAATCCGCTGTGCCGCCTTGGTCGGCGCGAAGCCCGCGAAATAGGCCTTGCCGCGATGTGCCGACGTATTGCCCGTCACGATGATCGCGCCTCTACCCGCCTCGATCATCTTCGGAGCGAGCGCCTGCGCGAAATGCAGCAGCGCCATCGTGTTGACCTGAAAATTCATCGCGAGTGTCTTCGGATCGATCTCGAGAAAGCTGCCCCAGGCGCCGCCGACCGCGTTGTGCACGAAGACCTCCACCGCACCCATCGTCTCCGTCACCTGGTTCACGGTCGCGGCGATCTCGTCTTCCTTCGATACGTCGCAGACGAAGGCTCTGGCGTCGGGCAATTCGCTCTCGAGCGCTGACAGCCTCTCTCCGTCGCGCGCCAGCATCGCAACCGCATAGCCGCCTTTCGCGAAACGCCGCGCCAGTGCCGAACCGGTGCCCGGTCCGACGCCGGTGATGAGGGCGACGGGTTTTCCGGTCATGCCGCGATCGCCTCTTCCACGTCGCGGAGCCGGTCCTTGCCGAAATAGATCTCGCCATCGACGAAGAAGGTCGGAATGCCGAAGGCGCCGCGGTTCACCGCATCTTCGGTGTTCGCGGCAAGTTTCGCCTTCACATCGGGTTCCTGGATGCGCGCGAGAACATGCGCGCCGTCGACGCCTCCCGCATCGAGCACGGACTTGATGACCTCGGGATCGTCCATCTTCTGCGATGTTTCCCACATCGCCGGCATCACGACTTCGAGATATTTCGGCAGTATGCCGTCCATCTCGGCCGCCACGGCGCCGCGCATGATCTGCAGCGTGTTCACCGGGAAGTACGAATTGAAATTGAACTTCGTCAGCCCGTGCTTCTTCACGAAGCGTTCGATCTCCAGGAACTGGTACTCGCCCTTGTTCTTGATGCCCTGGTTCGCAATCACCGGCGAGACATTGTTCGTTGCCTTGAAGATGCCGCCAAGCAGCACCGGCACATAGGTGAATGTCGTACCCGTGCGCTTTTCGATCTCCGGCACGACCTTCCAGGAGAGATAGGCGTTTGGGCTGCCGAAATCGAAAAGGAATTCAACTTGTCTGCTCATCTGAACGTCCCCTCAATTGTCAGAATGTTTCCATCCATGGGCGCAGGTCGAGCTCATGCGTCCAGGCGTCGCGCGGCTGGCAATGAAGTTGCCAGTAGCTCTCCGCGATGTGATCGGGCTGCAGGATGCCGTCCTCGTCCTTCAGCTTGTAGCGCTCGGGAAAAGTGTCGCGGATGAAGGCGGTGTCGATCGCCCCGTCGATGATCGGATGCGCGACGTGAATGCCTTGCGGTCCGAGTTCGCGCGCCATGCTCTGCGCCAATGCGCGGAGCGCGAATTTCGCGCCGGCGAAGGCCGCGAAGCCCCGCCCGCCCCGAAGGCTCGCCGTCGCGCCGGTGAAGATCATCGTGCCCTTGCCCCGCGGCACCATCACGCGCGCCGCCTCGCGGCCCGTGAGGAAGCCCGCATAGGCCGCCATCTCCCAGACCTTGCGATAGACGCGCTCGGTCATCTCGAGAATCGGGAAGTTCACATTCGCGCCGATGTTGAAGACGAAGACTTCGACGGGCCCCACCTCGCGCTCGACAGTTTCGAAGAGGGCGACGACTTCCTCTTCCTTCCGGGCGTCCGAGCCGAAGCCGCGCGCTTCGCCGCCCGCGGTCTCGATCTCCTCGACAAGCGGCGCGAGCTTGTCTGCGTTCCGCCTTGTCACGCAGGCGACATAGCCTTCCTTTGCGAAGCGCTTCGCGATGGCGCCGCCCGTCGCGTCGCCGGCGCCGATGATGACGGCCGCTTTCTTGTCGCCCATGGCGCGCTCCTCTCTCTCTCGCCAGTAAGTTCTTTTTCTGAACTTATGTCCATACAATGGGTTCCGAAACGGAACCTGTCAAGCTATACTGATCGGGAAAAGGAGCTTACATGCGTTGGGAAGAGCTTGATCGCGAGCCCTGCTCGCTTGCCCGGGCCCTGTCCATAGTCGGCGACAGGTGGACGCTGCTTGTGCTGCGCGAGTGTTTCCTGCGCGTGCGCCGCTTCGAGGAATTCGAGCAACGCCTTGGCATCGCCCGCCACGTGCTGGCCGACCGCCTGAAAAAACTGACCGACGCGGGTGTACTGGCGAAGGTGCCCTATCAGGAGCGGCCCCGCCGGGAGGAATACCGTCTCACCGAAAAGGGCCTCGACCTCTATCCGGTCATGCTCACGCTGCTCGACTGGGGTGACAAATGGATGTCGGGCCCGGAAGGTCCGCCCGTTCTCCGGCGCCACAAGACATGCGGCCATGTCGTCCACGCCGTTCACACCTGTTCGGAATGCGGCGAGCCGCTCGATGCGCGTTCGATGACGGTCGAACGCGGCCCCGGCGCGCCCGCCGCCGTGAAGGCGGAGGGTGGCGCCGGAAGCTGAGAGGATTCAGAGCCCGTCGAACAGCGCCGTCGACAGATAACGTTCGGCAAATGACGGGATGATCGCGACGATCGTCTTGCCCTTCATTTCCGGCCGCGCCGCGACTTCGAGCGCGACCGCGATGGCCGCGCCGGACGAGATGCCGCCCGCGATGCCTTCCATCCGCGCCGCTTTCCGGGAAAACTCGAAGGCCGTCTCGTTGCCGACCGTGATGACCTCGTCGATCAGCGACTTGTCGAGATTGCCCGGTGCGAAGCCTGCGCCGATGCCCTGGATCATGTGCGGCCCCGGCTGTCCGCCGGAAAGAACCGGGCTGTCTTCCGGTTCGATCGCGATCATCTTCACGCTTGGCTTCTTCGCCTTCAGCACGGAGCCGACGCCGGTGAAGGTGCCCGCCGTGCCGATACCCGAAATAACGACATCGACCTTGCCGTCTGTGTCGTTCCAGATTTCTTCCGCTGTCGTCTTGCGATGGATTTCGGGGTTCGCCGGATTGTCGAACTGCTGCGGCATCACGGAGTTCGGATGTTGTGCCAGCAATTCCTCGGCGCGCGCGATGGCGCCCTTCATGCCTTTTTCCTTCGGCGTGAGTTCGAGTTCCGCACCCAGCAGCGCCAGCATCTTGCGCCGTTCGAGCGACATGCTTTCCGGCATGCAGAGAATGAGGCGGTAGCCCTTTGCCGCGCAGACGAAGGCAAGCGCAATGCCGGTATTGCCGGAGGTCGGCTCGATGATGACCGTGTTGTCGGTGATCTTGCCTTGCTGTTCCAGGGCCTCGATCATTGCGACGCCGATGCGATCCTTCACGCTCGACAGCGGATTGAAGAATTCGAGCTTCAGCAGGATATCGGCGCCGGCGCCTGCTTCCTTCGCCATGCGATTGAGCCGCACCAGCGGCGTATCGCCGATGGTTTCGGTGATGCTGTTGTAGATGCGTCCGCGTCCTGGTTTCTTGCTCTCGCTCATGCTGGCCTCCCGGACCAAATGTGACGCTTCGCGCCGCGCGTGCCGAAGCCGGTTCGAATTCAGATAATGAAGTCGGCCGTCGATTTCGAGTTGCCGACCCCGGATTCCTCCGCCTTGCGGCAGAGATCCTCGATGGTGATGCCGTCGAGCCGTTCCATCAGTTCCTTCTGTACATCCTGCCACAGAGGCGCGATCACGCGTTCGCCGAGTTCCGACGGCGCCGCGTTTGCCGGTTCGTCGGACGCTTCCATCGCACCGACGACGCGCACCACCTCGCCGACGAGAATGCGCCGCCGCTCACGCGCCAGCGTATAGCCGCCGCGCGGTCCCCGCACGCCTTTCAGGATGCCGGCATGCACGAGCTGCTGCATCACCTGTTCGAGATAGCGCTGCGGAATGCCCTGCCGCTTGGTGATCTCCTTTGACTGCACGGGATCGGGCCGCGCATTGATCGCGACGTCCACAACGGCCTCGAGAGCCAGCCAGGTTTTCTTGGAAAGTCTCAGCATCCCTTGCTCACCCCTTCGTTCCGGTTGAGCCGAAGCCCCCCGCGCCCCTTGCCGTATCGTCCAGTGTCTGCGTCTCCGTGAGCCGCGCCCGCGTCACCGGCGCAACGACCATCTGCGCGACCCGCGTCCCGCGTTCGACGGTGAAGGGCTCCTGCCCCAGATTGATGAGAATGACCTTCACTTCGCCGCGATAGTCGCAATCGACCGTCCCCGGCGAGTTGAGCACCGTGACGCCGTTCTTCGCCGCAAGGCCGGAGCGCGGACGCACCTGCGCCTCGAAGCCTTCCGGCAACGCTATTGCAAGCCCCGTCGGCACCATCGCGCGCTCGCCCGGCGCCAGCACCAGCGTTTCACCGTCGGGAATGGCGGCGATGAGGTCCATGCCCGCCGCGCCGGATGTTTCGTAGCGGGGAAGCGCAAGTCCGTTTGCGTGCGGCAGCCGCTGAACGCGGACGTCGATTTCGGGATTCATTCGGCGGCCTTCGATGTAACGAAATGATCTGCGATGCGGCGCGCAAGGCGTTCGGCGACGGCCTGCTTCGGCAGCAGCGGCCAGTCCTCCTGTCCCTCGCGCGTGATGAGATGCACGGTATTGAGGTCGCCGCCCATCACGCCCGTCGCGGGCGAGACGTCGTTCGCGACGATCCAGTCGCAGCCCTTGCGCTGGCGTTTCGCGGTGGCGTGCTCGATCACCTTCTCGGTTTCGGCGGCGAATCCGACGACAAGCTGAGGGCGCTTGCCCTTCAACTGCGACAGCGTGGCGAGAATGTCGGGGTTCTCGACAAGCGCCAGCGCGGGCGCCTGTTCGCCGGGCGCCTTCTTGAGTTTCTGTTCGGCGTCGCTCGCCACGCGCCAGTCGGCAACGGCGGCGGCGCAGATCGCGATGTCGGCGGGCAGCGCCGCTTCGCAGGCGGCGAGCATCTCGCGCGCCGTCTCCACGCGCTTGACCGTCACGCCGGGCGGATCGGGCAGGGTGGTCGGACCCGAAACGAGAACGGTCTCCGCGCCGAGCCGCGCGACCGCCTGCGCAATCGCATATCCCTGCTTGCCTGAAGAACGGTTCGCGAGATAACGCACCGGATCGATCGGCTCATGCGTCGGCCCGGAAGTGATGAGCACGCGCTTGCCCGTCAGCGGCCCGCCGCCCGGATAGGCGAGTTCGGAGAAATGCGCCTCGATGGCGGCAAGGATTTCGGCGGGTTCGGCCATCCGCCCCGGCCCGTATTCGCCGCAGGCCATGTCGCCTTCGTTGGGCCCCACGAAGTCGACGCCGTCGGCGAGAAGTGTCTCGAAATTCCGCTGCGTCGCGCGATGCGTCCACATGCGGACATTCATCGCGGGTGCGATCAGCACCTTCTTGTCGGTCGCGAGCAGCGCCGTGCTCGCGAGATCGTTCGCCAAACCGTTTGCCATCTTCGCCATGATGTCGGCGGTCGCGGGCGCGACGACGAGGAGGTCCGCATCGCGCGACAGCTCGATATGGCCCATCTCCGCCTCGTCGGTGAGGTCGAAGAGGTCGGTATAGACCTTGTCGCCGGTCAGGCTTGAGACCGAGAGCGGCGTCACGAACTCGTGCGCTGCTTCCGTCATGATGGCGCGCACGGAGGCGCCGCGCTCCTTCAGGCGGCGGATCAGCTCCAGGCATTTGTAGGCCGCGATGCCGCCGCCGATGATCAGCAGCACGCGCCGGTCTTTGAGGATGTTCTCGCTCAAGCCTGTCTCCTGCGTCCACGTCCGCGCGAGAACCGTTGAGAAGGTTCTGCCGGTAATTCTGTGCAAATATAAATATTCACGATGTGGATTTGTAGATCAAATCGCACATTGGCGATACGCCGGATTTGAGGCGGAAAACTCTTTATTCAGAAGAGGTTGGCAAGAAGAAGCGCGCCGACGGCCCCAATGGCGAGCCAGATAAGCGGCTGCCGTCTGGAAAAACGCGCCTCCTGTGCCCGCGCGATGGCGTCGGCGGAAGAGGGGTGAATGCGCACGCCCTCTTCGTCGACGCTCTCGGCGAGCAGCCTGGCCGTGCGCTCCGCCCGGTCCAGCACTTCCGGCAGATGGCTCATCACGCGGCCGAGCTGCATCGCCCCCGCTGCCGCTTCTTCTATGCGCGCTTCCGGGCCCATCTTGTCCATCATCCAGGACTTCAGCACCGGCTCCGCGCTCTCCCAGATGTTGTGATCGGGGTCGAAATGCCGCGCGACGCCCTCGACGACGACCATCGTCTTCTGGAGGAGAATGAGTTCGGGCCGCGTCCGCATGTCGAATTGTTCGGTCACCTGGAAAAGCTGCGCCAGCAGCTTGCCCATCGAGACCTCGCGCGCCGGCCGTCCGAAGATCGGCTCGGCGACGGATCTGAGCGCCTGCGCGAAGGCATGGACGCTTTTCGAATGCGGCACATATCCGGCTTCAAAATGAACTTCCGCCACGCGCACATAATTGCGTGTCACGAGCCCGTAGAGAATTTCCGCCATGAAGCGGCGCTCGTTCGGATCGATCCGCCCCATGATGCCGAAATCGACAGCGGTAAGCCGCCCGTCGGTATCGATGAAGAGATTGCCCTGATGCATGTCGGCATGGAAGAAGCCGTCGCGCATCGCATGCAGCAGGAAGGATTGGATGACCTGGCGTCCGAGCCGCGCCATGTCGTGTCCGGCGGCGACAAGCGCCGCGCGGTCGGACGCCGGGATGCCGTCGATCCACTCCATTGTCATGGCGCGGCGCGATGTTCTCTCCCAGTCGATCTGCGGCACGCGGAAGCCTGAATCCTTCGCGGTGTTCTCCGCCATCTCCGACATCGCCGCCGCTTCGAGCCTGAGATCCATTTCGAGCTTCACGCTGTCCGCCAGCGTCTCGACGATCTCGATCGGACGGAGCCGGCGCGCGGGCGCATAATTGCGTTCGATCCGCTCCGCCGCCCAGAAGAAGCTCTCAAGGTCGCCCGCGAAGCGTTGTTCGATACCGGGGCGCAGCACCTTCACCGCGACATCGCGTTCTTCCTCGCCCTCGCGCACCGCTTTCGTCCGTGCCTTGTGAACCTGTGCGATGGAGGCAGCGGCAATGGGCTCGCTCAAGCTGCTGAACAGGTCCTCCACCGGCTTGCCGATGCTTTCCTCGATGATCGCGCGTGCTTCCGCCATCGGGAAGGGCGGCAGCTTGTCCTGCAGCGAGGAGAGATCGCTCGCGAGGTCGGTGCCGATGATGTCGGGGCGCGTTGCGAGAAATTGTCCGAGCTTGATGTAGGCGGGGCCAAGCGCCGCCAGCGCGGTCGCGAGCCGCTCGCCCGCATCGCCGCTTCGCATCTCGGGTTCGGCTTCCCAGGGAAAGCGGATTTTCGCAAGCGGCATCAGCGCGAGAAGGATCGCCGGCATCTCCGCGCGCAGTTCCAGCGGAAACAGCGCATCGTGTTTGCCGAGCACGCGCGCGGCGCGTGTCAGCCGGACAAGGGAGCGGGCGGCTCTCAGCATCTAGAGACGCCAGCCGGAATGAAGCGCCGCGACGCCGCCGGTAAGGTTGCGGTAGCTCACATTGCCGAAGCCCGCCTGCACGATCATGCGCTTGAATGTTTCCTGGTCGGGAAAACGGCGAATGCTTTCGACAAGATACTGGTAGGGCGCGCCGTCGCCCGTCACCCATTTGCCCATGCGCGGAATCGCCGCGAAGGAATAGGTCTCATAGATCTCGTCGATGCCCGGCACCGCGACATGGCTGAATTCGAGGCAGAGAAAACGCCCGCCCGGCTTCAGAACGCGATAGGCATCCGCGAGCGCCTTCTCGATATGCGTCACATTGCGGATGCCGAACGCGATCGTGTAGGCGTCGAACGAACGGTCGGGAAAGGGCAGCGTCTCCGCATCGCCGCAGGCGAACTCGACGCGCCCCTCGAAGGCCTTCGCCTCCGCGCGCGTCTGGCCGACGCCGAGCATGTGCCGGTTGATGTCGCAGACCGTCACCTGCGCGCCTGTTCCCGCGCGTTCCAGGAACCGGAAGGCGATGTCGCCCGTGCCGCCTGCCACGTCGATCAGATGGAAGGGGCGTTCGTTTCGCGGCGGGTTCAGCCAGTCGATCATCGACTGTTTCCACGCGCGGTGAAGGCCGCCCGACATCAGGTCGTTCATCAGGTCGTAGCGTTCCGCCACCTGCTCGAACACCTCGTGGACGAGCCCGGCCTTTTCCGCCTCCGCGACCGTGCGGAAGCCGAAATGGGTCTCGCCCGCGCCGCCGCCGGTTCCCTGCTTTTTCGCATCTGCGTTCATGCGGCGGACCATAGACCGTTTTCCAGGCAGGCGGAACTGCCTGCCGGTTCGGGAAACGGTCCAGACAAGACCGGCCAAGAGCAATCTCTGACAAGGATTAGCTCGTGGCGCGGCGCTGCGGGGGGCGCTACTTTCATCCCCGCTTTCCAGGGAACCAGCGACCTCATGCCCGAACTGCCCGAAGTCGAAACCGTCCGCCGCGGCCTTGCGCCCGCGCTGGAAGGCCGTGTCATCGCGCATGTGACGCAGCGCCGTCCGGATCTGCGCTTCCCCCTGCCGGAACGTTTCGCCGAGCGCCTCACGGGCCGCCGCGTCTCCCGCCTCGCCCGCCGCGCCAAATACATTCTCGTTCATCTGGACGCGGCATCGGGCGGCGAGGAAGAAGTCCTCATCATGCATCTCGGCATGTCGGGCCGTTTCACCATCCACGGCCCCAATGGCAAGAGCGCCCCCGGCCTCTTCCATCTCGGCATGCCGGGCGGCGACACCCACGATCACATCGTTTTCGACATGGAGGACGGCACCCGCATCGTCTATGCCGACCATCGCCGCTTCGGCTTCATGGACCTCGTGCCGGCCGCGGACCTGGCCGTCAGCAAACACATCGCCGCCCTCGGTCCCGAGCCGCTCGGCAACGAATTCTCCGCCGCGACGCTTGGTGAGCGCTTCAAGGGCCGCCGCACGCCGGTCAAGGCGGCGCTGCTCGACCAGCGCAATGTGGCCGGTCTCGGCAATATTTATGTCTGCGAGGCGCTCTGGCGCGCGGGGCTCTCGCCGAAGCGCAGCGCCGCTTCCGTGGCGGGGCCCGTCAGGACGGCGCGCCTTGCCGCCGCCATCCGCGCGGTTCTGACCGATGCGATAGCGGCCGGCGGCTCGACGCTGCGCGATTACGCGCATACTGACGGCGAACTCGGCTATTTCCAGCATTCCTTCGCCGTTTACGACCGCGAAGGCGAAGCCTGTTCAAAGCCGGATTGTCCCGGTACCGTGAGACGCATCGTGCAGTCGGCACGTTCGACTTTCTATTGTCCCGCCTGCCAGCGGTGAAACGCCAGAGGAATCCCGGCATGGCACTTTTCCTCCGCGCAGCTCTGTTCTGTTGCGCTCTTCTTCTCGCGGCCGTACCCGCCCATGCGGAAGGCTTTCTCGATGCGGTCGAGGACATGCCGTTGATGGAAGGGCTCGCGGAAACCGGCGATGGCGGCATCGTCTTCGACAAGCCCGCTGGCCGCATCGTCAGGAGCGTCGCCGAAGGTGACGTCGCGCCCCCCGCCGTGCGCGCCTTCTACATAGAGACGCTGCCGCAGCTTGGCTGGACGCGCGCCGCGGAATATGAACTTATCGGCGAACTTCTGCTCTTCCGCCGCGAAGGCGAGCAGCTTGAAATCCAGATCGTTCCGGTGTCGCAATCGCATACCGAGGTGCGTTTCTCCATCGAACCCCAGTAGCAATCACATATGAACGGCGCCGCGCCACGAATGGCTGCGCTGCAAGAATTCTCGCATCAGAACAGGGAGTACGTCATGGCCTACCAGAACCTTCTGGTTGAAAAGAAAGGCGCGGTCGCAATCGTCACGCTGAACCGCCCGGATGCGCTGAATGCGCTCAACAAGGCTCTGATGGACGAGCTCACATCGGCGCTCGACGATTGTGAGGCGGACGACGCGGTCCACTGCATTGTCATCACCGGCTCGCAGAAGGCCTTCGCCGCCGGCGCCGACATCAAGGAGATGCAGCCGAAATCCTACATGGACGTCTACAGGGAAGACTTCATCACCGCGAACTGGGAGCGCGCCACGCGCTGCCGCAAGCCGGTCATTGCCGCCGTCGCGGGCTATGCGCTTGGTGGCGGCTGCGAACTTGCCATGATGTGCGACTTCATCATCGCCGCCGACAATGCGAAGTTCGGCCAGCCCGAGATCAAGCTCGGTGTGATGCCGGGCGCGGGCGGCTCGCAGCGCCTCACCCGTTTCGTCGGCAAGTCGAAGGCGATGGAAATGTGCCTCACCGGTCGCATGATGGATGCGGAGGAGGCGGAGCGCTCCGGTCTGGTCAGCCGCGTCGTGCCCGCCGAGACGCTCCTCGACGATGCGCTGAAGACCGCCCAGACGATTGCCGAGATGTCGCTCCCCATCGCCATGATGACCAAGGAAAGCGTCAACCGGTCCTACGAAACCACCCTTTCGGAAGGGGTCCGGTTCGAGCGGCGGCTGTTCCATTCCATGTTCGCGACCGAGGATCAGACCGAAGGCATGGCCGCTTTCGTCGAAAAGCGGAAACCGCAGTTCCGCAACAAGTAGGAAAAACCCCGGAAAACGGGCCGCTTTGCCGCAGTTTTTCGGGCCTTTTCGCCGGTTGACGAAAGCCGGGGCGGCGCGTATAACGCCCGCTTTCGAGGGGTCGGCTCGCGTTTTTGCGCGGGCCGCCTTTTCTTCAAACAGATTTCTGCTGGCGCGTCCGGATACTGTCCGTGCGCCACGCTGACAAAGGTCCGTAGATCGATGGCGAACACGAAGTCCGCAAAGAAGGCAATCCGGGTGATTGCGAAGAAGACGGAGGTCAACAAGGACCGCCGCAGCCGCATGCGCACCTTCGTCCGCAAGGTCGAGGAAGCGATCGCGAGCGGCGACAAGTCGGCCGCCGAAAGCGCGCTTCGTGACGCGCAGCCCGAGATCATGCGCGCCGCGCAGAAGGGCGTGATCCACAAGAACACCGCCTCGCGCAAGGTGTCGCGTTTCGCACAGCGTGTGAAAGCGCTTGCCTGACAGGCACTTCTCCGCCGCACCTGGCGTCTGAACGCAGAGCGCATCGACACGCGCTTATCGAGCCCGCGAAATTTCTTCGCGGGCTTTTTCTTTTCGCGTGCAACCGTTTTTTTTCGTGCCGCGTCGCAAACATGTCTCGTAATGAACGCGCCACGCGCAAATAAAAGTGTCTATCGTGTCGGCACTTGCGCGCGCGTGTGTATGTTTGCGTTGCGGCCGCCACATCATCTTGCGGTGCGCATCATGCGTCACACCGGACAAAAATTTTGTGACACAGGCGATTCTTCCGCTTGCTTGTGACAGCCCCAGCCGGTATGTTTAACAACCTCAGCGGGGCCAATGAATACTGTGTTTTTTGAGTAAAATTCGTTCGAATACAGTATTCACTCTCTCCCGCCCGGGGAAAAACAAAGTATCCAGACAGAACATGAGTGACGAGCGAGGGTAATTTCGCTATTACCCCGGGTGCGCAATATGTGCTGTGACCGGCGTCGGGGTGCCGGTGGGTGTGAGACGCGAACGAGCGGCGGGGTGTCCATGTCGGACAAGCAGTCAGACGGAAAGTCGAGTGGTGCGGAAGGCGATGCCGTTCCGGAGATCGTCGGTGTCCGGCCCGAGAACTATGCGGGCGACGTCACGCCGTCGGAAGCCTGGCGCGTCCTCGAGGCAAACCCGCAGGCGGTTCTGGTCGATGTGCGCACCCGTGCGGAGTGGTCCTTTGTCGGCATGCCGGATCTCTCCGGCCTCGGCAAGGAGCCGGTCCTGATGGAGTGGCAGCAGTTCCCGACCATGGCGGTCAATGCGGGCTTCGCGGCCGACCTGTCTTCGGCGCTGGGTGCGGCGCGCAAGGATGCGCCGGTTCTGTTTCTGTGCCGCTCCGGCGCGCGCAGCAAGGCCGCGGCCATCGCGATGACGGCGGTCGGCTTCGGCAACTGCTTCAACATCGCGGGGGGATTCGAGGGCGACCTCGATGGCGAGCGCCATCGCGGGCGGCATAACGGGTGGAAAGCGGCAGCGCTTCCCTGGGTTCAGTCCTGAAACGGTGATGCGGTCGGGACGTGCAAGGGTAGGCGGCGGCGGGGCCGTACCGGGGGCCTCCGAGAGGACCCGGACGAAAGTCAAAGAGGCACGAGGTTGAACGAGGAAAACATGGGGCCGTCACAGGCAGAAAGGCAGTCGCGGAATGTTTCGGACATGCCTCTTCCTTCGCAGGACGAAACGCGCGGCGCGCGAGATGTGCGCATGTCGTCCATGAATCTCGGTGATCAGTGGCGGCGCGTGCGCGCCCGCCTGCATGCCGAGCTCGGCGAGGCAACCTTCAACAGCTGGTTCAAGCAGATCGACCTGATCGGCGTCGATGATGGCCGTGTCATGCTCTCCGTGCCGACGCGCTTCATCCGCAACTGGGTCGTTTCGCATTATGCCGACCGTCTCGCGAAGCTCTGGGCCGATGAGGATGCGGGCTTTTCGCGCGTCGATGTCGTTGTGCATTCGGAAGGCCGTCCCGATCCGGCTCCTTGCGCGGATGCCGTGCCCGAAAGACAGGAACGCGCCGCCGCGCCGGCCGCTCAGCCGCGCGAGGACGTGGTGCTGGCGAACGCCGTGCCGCAGGGCTTCGAGGATGCGGGCGTCGGTGCGCCGCTCGATCCGCGCTTCACTTTCGAGGCCTTCGTCGTCGGCAAGTCGAACGAGCTTGCCCATGCGGCCGCGCGCCGCGTCGCCGAGGCGACCGACGTCACCTTCAATCCGCTCTTCCTCTATGGCGGCGTCGGCCTCGGCAAGACGCATCTCATGCACGCCATCGCCTGGGAGATCCGCACGCGCCATCCCGAGCGCAAGGTGCTTTATCTCTCGGCCGAGAAATTCATGTATCAGTTCGTCCGTGCCTTGCGCTTCAAGGACACGATGGCCTTCAAGCAGCAGTTCCGTTCGGTGGACGTGCTGATGATCGACGACGTGCAGTTCATTTCCGGCAAGGATTCGACGCAGGAAGAGTTCTTCCACACCTTCAATGCGCTGATCGATCACAATCGCCAGGTCATCATTTCCGCCGACCGGTCGCCCTCCGACCTCGAAGGCATCGAGGAGCGCATCCGCTCGCGTCTCGGCTGGGGTCTCGCCGCCGACATTCATCCGACGGATTACGAGCTTCGCCTCGGCATTCTTCAGGCCAAGGCCGACGACATGATGTCGAAGAACGGTCCGATCTCCATTCCCCCGGGCGTGCTCGAATTTCTTGCGCACCGGATCGTCTCCAATGTGCGCGAGCTTGAAGGCGCCCTGAAGCGCGTCGTCGCCTATGCCTCGCTGGTGGGCCGCCCGATCACGCTCGACATGGCGCAGGAAGTCCTCCGCGATCTGCTGCGCTCCAACGACCGCAAGATCACCATCGAGGAGATCCAGCGCCGCGTCGCCGAATACTACAATGTGCGCCTTGCCGACATGCTCTCGGCCCGCCGGGCCCGTGCCGTCGCGCGTCCGCGCCAGGTCGCGATGTATCTCTCCAAGCAGCTCACCACGCGCTCGCTGCCCGAGATCGGCCGCAAGTTCGGCGGCCGCGACCACACCACGGTCATCCATGCGGTCCGCAAGATCGACGAGCTTTGCTCGCTTGATTCTGGCATCGAGGAAGACGTCGATCTGCTGCGCCGCATGCTGGAAGGCGGCCACGGCGCGGGCTGAGCGCCGCTGCCGGAGGGGCTCTCTGAAAGCCCTTTGAAATCAGAAGGTTATACGCCTTCCGGTCGCAGGCGGATTCGCCCCTGAATCCGCTGAAAAACGTGCATGATTCCCGCGATCTGATATACTTCCCGGGCGAATTTCTGCGGAAATCCGGCAACCGCCGGAGCCTGTCCGGCAGGGAGGCCCGATCGGCGG
Source organism: Parvibaculum sp. (assembly GCA_017642695.1). GTDB lineage: Bacteria > Pseudomonadota > Alphaproteobacteria > Parvibaculales > Parvibaculaceae > Parvibaculum. Next base: position 659,863 of record JAEPQD010000001.1, read on the forward strand.
ATCGGGGCTTCGTTCCGGGTGGCGATCCGACCCCCTGTTCGCAGTTGTCTCGAGGCAAGAGCGCGTCTTCCATTGGCCGCGCGATGCCCCCGGACACTCTGCAGCACAGCCATTATGGGGAAGGGTTCCGTCCGAAATCGCCGGACGCGGTGCCATGTGTGGGTCGCGCCGAGGGAGTCACAAGCGAGCTCAACCAGCGAGCCCACCAAGCGAGCCCAAACGGGGGACTGAAGAGAGACCATGAAGATCACGATCGAACGGGGCGCGCTGCTCAAGTCTCTCAACCATGTGCAGTCGGTCGTCGAACGCCGTAATACCATTCCCATTCTGTCGAATGTGCTCATCAAGGCCGGAGAGGGCCAGTTGAGCCTCACCGCCACCGATCTCGACATCGAGGTCGTCGAGGCGATCGATGCCGACGTGGCGCAGGCCGGTGCCACCACCGCCTCCGCGCACACGCTCTACGACATCGTGCGCAAGCTGCCGGACGGCGCGCAGGTCGAACTGTCGACCGGCGCCGATGAAGGCCGCCTGCAACTGACGGCGGGCCGCTCGCGCTTCGCGCTGCAGTCGCTCCCGCAGGAAGATTTCCCGGTCATGGCGGCCGGCTCGCTCCCGCACCGCTTCGAGCTTCCTGCCGAAGCCATGCGCCGCCTGATCGACAAGACGCGTTTCGCGATCTCGACGGAAGAAACGCGCTATTACCTCAACGGCATCTATGTCCACGCGGTCGAAAGCGGCAAGCAGAAGGCGCTGCGCGCCGTCGCGACCGATGGCCACCGTCTTGCCCAGGTCGATCACGACCTGCCGGACGGCGCGGCGGGCATGCCGGGCGTCATCGTGCCGCGCAAGACCGTGCTCGAACTGCAGAAGCTTCTCGAGGGCGGCACCGGCGCGCTTTCCGTCGGCGTTTCGGAAACCAAGATCCGCTTCGAGTTCGACGGCATCGTGCTCACCTCGAAGCTCATCGACGGCACCTTCCCGGATTACGGACGCGTTATCCCCTCCGGCAACGACAAGGTGATGGAAGTCGACGGCAAGCGTTTCGCCGAAGCCGTCGACCGCGTCTCCACCATCTCGACGGAAAAGTCGCGCGCGGTGAAGCTCAACCTCGAGGATGGCAAGCTCACCCTCTCCGTCACCAACCCGGACTCGGGCAGCGCCACGGAAGAACTGTCGGTTTCCTATTCGAGCACGCCGCTCGAAATCGGTTTCAACGCACGCTATCTGCTCGACATCACGGGCCAGCTCGACGGCGCGGAGGCGAGTTTCTCCTTCGCCGATTCCGGCTCGCCCACGCTCGTGCGCGACAGCGAGGACGGTCTCGCGATCTACGTGCTGATGCCGATGCGGGTATGAGGCGCGAAGCTGCGTCATGGCATTGCCGGGCGAGATGCCCTTTTCAAACTTGAAGGGGGCGGTTCGCCGTCCGGCAACGCGACACACAAAGACCCGGAGCAATTGAGCTGTTCGAAGATAAGCGAAACTGCTCCAGAAATTGAGGACAGGGAGTGTCTCGAACGGGTGAGTTGCGCGCGGTCGGCCGCTCGGCGGCATCGCCGGATGACTCCGGTGCAGGCATGATTGCGTCCGCGCACCGCGCGCGCCTCAGCCGTCTCGTCATGACCGACTTCCGCTCCTATGCCCGCGCGGAACTGCATCTCGACGGACGTCCCGTCGTGCTGACGGGCGAGAACGGGGCGGGCAAGACCAACCTGCTCGAAGCCGTGTCGCTTCTCTCGCCGGGGCGCGGGCTTCGCGGCGCCGCCTATGCCGAGGTCGCGCGCGATGGCGGCGCGGGCGGCTGGGCTGTCGCCGCGACGCTCGAAACGGCGGACGGTCCCGTCCGGATCGGCACCGGCATCGAGCCGGGTGCGGAGATCGGCTCCCGCAGCCGCATGGTGCGGATCGAGGGCGAACAGCAGGGCCCGTCGGCGCTCGCCGAACTCGTTTCGATGGTCTGGCTGACGCCCGCCATGGACCGGCTCTTCGTCGAGGGTGCGAGCGAACGCCGCCGTTTTCTCGACCGGCTGGTGATGGGTTTCGATCCGGCGCATGGCACGCGCGCCGGCGCTTACGACAGGGCGCTGCGCGAACGCAACAGGCTGCTCGCCGACGACGTCTTCGACGATGCCTGGCTGTCGGGGCTCGAGGAGCAGATGGCCGAACACGGCGTCGCGCTTGCGGCAGCGCGGACGGAAACGCTGGCGCGGTTGCGCGGCGCGCTCGAGGCGGCGCAGGAAGGTCCCTTCCCGCGCGCCGTGGTGGCGCTCGAAGGCGCCCTCGAAGCCGCGCTCGCTTCGCAACCCGCCGTCGATGTCGAGGATGGATTCCGGCGGCTGCTGAAGGACATGCGCGGCCGCGATGCCGCGGCGGGCCGCGCACTCGACGGGCCGCACCGGAGCGATCTCCTGGTGCGCCATGCGGGCAAGGATCGCGAGGCGCGTCAGTGTTCGACGGGCGAGCAGAAGGCGCTCCTCATCGGCATCGTGCTCGCCAATGCGCGGCTCATGGCGGCGCGGGGCCGTCCGCCGCTGCTGTTGCTCGATGAAGTCGCCGCGCATCTTGATGCCGAGCGCCGCGCGGCGCTCTTCGATGAAATTGTCGGTCTGAACCTTCAGGCCTTCATGACGGGCACCGACCCGTCGCTGTTCGATACAATGGGCGCGCGGGCGCAGAACCTGCACGTCGAGCGCGGCGCCATTGAGAGCGCCCCGCTGAAACCCGAAGGAAGAGTGTCATGAGAAACGACAATGAAACGCCCGACGTCGATGCCCTCAAGAACCAGTTCACGCCGCTGGTCGAGCACGGTCTCTTCAAGTCGCGGACGGTTCTCGTCACGGGCGAGGTGAACGATCGTCTTGCGCGCACGGTCTCCGAGCGCCTGCTCGCGATGGCGGGCGAGAGCGACGACCCGATCACCGTCATCGTTTCCTCGCCGGGCGGCCATGTCGAATCCGGCGACATGATCCACGACATGATCAAGTTCATCAAACCGCGCGTGCGCGTTCTCGGCACCGGCTGGGTCGCGTCGGCCGGCGCGCTCATCTATGTCGCCGCCGACCGCGAGGACCGTTACTGCCTGCCCAACACGCGCTTCCTGCTGCACGAACCGCGCGGCGGCATCGGCGGTTCGGCCACCGAAATCGACATCCAGGCGCGCGAGGTGCTGCGTATGCGCGAACGCCTGAACAAGATCTTCGCCGACGCGACCGGCCAGCCGCTCGACAAGATCGTGAAGGATACGAACCGCGACCACTGGATGAGCGCCGAAGAGGCGAAGGACTACGGCGTCGTCGGCAAGATCATCCGCACCGCCGGCGAAATCGCCTGACCGATACCGAGACGCGCTTCGAGAACCCGAGGAAAGCAAGATGTCCAATCCCGCCGACGAAACACCGGAAGAATATGGTGCGGAATCGATCAAGGTCCTGAAGGGCCTCGATGCCGTGCGCAAGCGCCCCGGCATGTATATCGGCGACACGGATGACGGCTCGGGCCTTCATCACATGGTCTACGAAGTCGTCGACAACTCGATCGACGAAGCGCTTGCCGGTTATTGCGACGCGGTCAACGTCAGGCTGAATCCGGACGGCTCCGTCACCGTCATGGACAATGGCCGCGGCATTCCGGTCGAGATCCACAAGGGCGAAGGCGTCTCCGCCGCCGAGGTCATCATGACCCAGCTTCACGCGGGCGGTAAGTTCGACCAGAACTCCTACAAGGTCTCGGGCGGTCTGCACGGCGTCGGCGTTTCGGTCGTGAACGCATTGTCCGATTGGCTCGAAATGCGCATCTGGCGCGCCGGCAAGGAGCACACGATCCGCTTCCAGCACGGCGTTCCCGATGCGCCGCTCGCCGTCGTCGGGTCTGCGCCCGTGGGCGCCGACGGCAAGGCCGTCACCGGCACCGAGATCACCTTTCATCCGTCTGACCAGACCTTCACGCAAACCGAATTCGATTTCGCGACGCTCGAACACCGCCTGCGCGAACTCGCCTTCCTCAATTCCGGCGTGAAGATCAATCTCGTCGACCAGCGCGGCGTCGACACGAGGGAAGTGAACCTGATGTACGAGGGCGGCCTCGAGGCCTTCGTGCGCTTCCTCGACCGCACCAAGGCGCCGCTGATCGAAAAGCCCATCGCCATCGCCGCCGAGCGCGACGGCATCACGGTCGAAGTCGCCATGTGGTGGAACGACAGCTACCACGAGAACGTGCTCTGCTTCACGAACAACATTCCCCAGCGCGACGGCGGCACGCATCTCGCGGGCTTCCGCGGCGCGCTCACCCGCGTCATCAATTCCTACGCAAACGAAAGCGGCATCGCGAAGAAGGAAAAGGTGAGCCTCACCGGCGACGACGCGCGCGAAGGCCTCACCTGCGTTCTCTCGGTCAAGGTGCCGGACCCGAAGTTCTCGTCGCAGACGAAGGACAAGCTCGTCTCGTCGGAAGTCCGTCCCGTCGTCGAAGGCCTCGTCAACGATGCGCTCTCGACATGGCTCGAGGAGCATCCCGCCGAAGCGCGCCAGATCGTCACCAAGGTGGTCGAAGCCGCCGCCGCGCGCGAAGCCGCCCGCAAGGCGCGCGAACTCACGCGCCGCAAGGGCGCGCTCGACGTGTCGAGCCTGCCCGGCAAGCTCGCCGACTGTCAGGAACGCGATCCCGCGAAATCCGAACTCTTCATCGTCGAGGGCGATTCGGCCGGCGGCTCCGCAAAGCAGGCACGCGACCGTTCCAATCAGGCGGTGCTTCCGCTTCGCGGCAAGATTCTCAATGTCGAGCGCGCGCGTTTCGACAAGATGCTGTCGTCGAATGAAATCGGTACACTGATTACCGCCCTCGGCACCGGCATCGGCCGAGACGACTTCAACATCGACAAGCTCCGCTACCACAAGATCATCATCATGACCGACGCCGACGTCGACGGCGCCCATATCCGCACCCTGCTTCTCACCTTCTTCTACCGCCAGATGCCGGAAGTGATCGAGCGCGGCCACCTCTACATCGCGCAGCCGCCGCTCTACAAGGTGCGCCGCGGCACGTCGGAAACCTATCTGAAAAACGAAAAGGCGCTCGGCGACTTCCTCGTCGCGACCGGCCTTGAGGACATGGTGCTGACGCTGCATGACGGGTCGCAGCGCGCCGGCCCCGATCTCGCCGAGATCGTGACCAAGGCGCGTGCGGTCCGCACCGTGCTCGAAGGTATCCCCGGCAAGTATCCGCATTTCGTCGTCGAGCAGGCGGCAATCGCGGGCGCGCTCAATCCGAAGGCGCTGGCGGAAGAAACCCATGCGAAGGAAGCCGCCGCCTATATCGCGCGCCGCCTCGATCTGCTCTCCGAGGAAACCGAACGCGGCTGGGCGGGCGAGACCACCGGCGATGGCGGCCTCAGCTTCGCCCGCGAGGTGCGCGGCGTCCGCGAGGAAGTGCTGATCGACGCCCCGCTCATCACGTCGGCCGATGCCCGCCGCCTCGACAGCTACACCGCGCATCTGCAGGAAATCTATGTGAAGGCCGCCACGCTTCGCCGCAAGGACGACACCCACATCATCCGCTCGCCCTCGCAGCTGCTCGATGCCGTCATGGTCGCAGGATCGAAGGGCAACACGGTCCAGCGCTACAAGGGCCTTGGCGAGATGAACCCTGGCCAGCTCTGGGAAACGACGCTCGACCGCGATGCGCGCTCGCTCCTCCAGGTGAAGATCCGCGAGCTCGACGAGGCCGACGATCTCTTCGTCAAGCTCATGGGCGATGTCGTGGAGCCGCGCCGCGATTTCATCCGCGAAAACGCACTCTCCGTGGCGAACCTCGATATCTGATGGCTTTCCGCCATTTTTTCGAGGTTTCTGCGGTGGTCCGTCGCCGTTCAGCAATCGTTAACAACGCATTAACTATCCGTGTCTAGCTTCGGCACAGGCCGCTCCGCAGTGCGGGGGCCAGGGGGCCATAGCGCAAGGCGTCGGGTGTCATGTCGTCCCGCAAGGCGAGAAATTACGGCCGCAAGGGCAACTCCGGAGACGGGGACTGGACGATCGTCCACCGGGCGGGTCTCAGCCCCGTGCGGCTTGCCGTCGGCGCCAACGAGAACGGCCCCGAAGACCTCGAAGACGATGAGTATGGCGAGGATATGAGCCGCTGGGACGAAGACGAGCGCGAGGAACGGGGCTGGCGCCGCATCGAGCCGACCTTCTCGGACGGCCGCGGCCGAAAACCCGCCGCGAAGAAGCCGTCGGCCAAGAAGCCTGCGAAAAAATCATCGAAGAAATCTCCCGCGAAGCTCCGCGCGCCCGCCGCCGACGAGCGCGTCGGCGGCACGCGCCGGCCCGCCGCGAAGAAGAAGTCCGCTGCGCGCGGGCCCCGGTCCGGCACACAGTCCCGCAAGCGGTCCGCGAGGCACGGCCGCACGCTTCTCGGCAGCATCGCCTATGGCGGCGCCGTTCTCGGCCTCTGGGGCCTCATCGCCTTTGGCGGGCTGCTCTTCTGGTACGGGCTCAACCTGCCGGACACGTCGGGCCTCTACAACGTCAAGCACACGCCGTCGCTTTCCATCCTTGCCACCAACGGCGAGGTGCTGAGCCATCGCGGCGACCTGATGGGCGGCTATGCCTCCATTGCCGATCTCCCGCCCCATGTCGTTCAGGCCGTGCTGGCGACCGAGGACCAGCGTTTCTACTGGCATTTCGGCATCGACCCCATCGGTCTCGCCCGCGCCATGGTCGTCAACTACAAGGCCGGTGCCTATGTGCAGGGCGGCTCCACCATCACGCAGCAGCTCGCGAAGAACGTCTTCCTGAAGCCGGACCGCACCATCTCCCGCAAGATCGAGGAGATGATCCTCGCCGTCTGGCTGGAGCTTCGCTTCACCAAGGAAGAAATCCTGACGCTGTATCTGAACCGCGTCTATTTCGGCGGCGGCGCCTATGGCCTCGAAGCCGCCTCGGAGCGCTACTTCCGCAAGCCCGCCCGCGCGCTCACGCTTCCCGAAGCCGCGATGCTCGCCGGTCTCCTGAAAGCGCCGTCGCGCTACTCGCCGACCAACGACATCGACCTCGCGCGCCAGCGCGCCGCCATCGTGCTGCAGAACATGGTCAATGCGGGCTATATCAGCCAGGACGAGGCGCATGTCGCCAATGTCGCGCCCGCCGCGCTTGAAGGCTACGCCGCGCGCGGCTCGATCAACTACTTCGTCGACTGGGTCGCGGAAGCGCTTCCCGACTATGCCGGCAAACCCGACACCGACGTCAACGTCATGACGACCATCGACCCCGCGCTTCAGCGCGAGGCCGAAGCGATCGTCGCCGCTGTTCTCGCCGGTGAGGGCGCGGCGTTGAATGCCGGCCAGGCGGCGCTCGTCGCGATGACGCCGGACGGCGCGGTTCGCGCCATGGTCGGCGGCCGCTCCTATGCGCAGAGCCAGTTCAACCGCGCCGTGCAGGCCAAGCGCCAACCCGGTTCCGCCTTCAAGCCCATCGTCTACCTGACCGCTATGGAACGCGGCCTCACGCCCGACACGCTTCGCATCGACCGTCCGGTGACCTATGGCGGCTGGTCGCCCTCCAACTATTCGGGCCGTTTCGAGGGCGAGATGACGCTGCGCACCGCGCTCGCGAAATCGGTCAACACCGTTGCCGTGCAGGTCGCGAACGAAGTCGGCATCCGCAATGTCGTCTCCACCGCGCGCCGTCTCGGGCTTCAGGAAGACCTGCCCTCCAATCTCTCGCTTGCGCTCGGTTCCGGCAGCGTCAGTCTGCTCGAACTCACCGCCGCCTACGCGACCTTCGCCAATGGCGGTTACGGCGTCCTTCCGCACGGCATCGAGGAAGTCCGCGCGGAAGCGGGCGATGAACTCTACCGCCGTCAGGGTTCGGGCATCGGCCGCGTCGCCGATCCCCATGCCATCGCCGAGATGAACAACATGCTGAAGGCCGTCATGATCTATGGCACCGGCCGCAGCGCCGCGCTCGAGGATCGTCCGACCGGCGGCAAGACGGGCACCAGCCAGGATTTCCGCGACGCCTGGTTCGTCGGCTATTCGGCGGATCTCGTCGTCGGCGTCTGGGTCGGCAACGACAATGGTGCGCCGATGGAAAAGGTCACCGGCGGTTCGCTCCCCGCGCGCATCTGGCACGATTTCATGGAGCGCACGCAGGCGGGCGTTCCGATCGCCCAGCTTCCCGACACCGCGCCCGTCGAAACCGCGTCGGCGGCGGCCCCCGCCATGCCCGCGGCGCATGAGGCTGCGCCTTACGAATACGAATGGGAAGAACCCGGCTTCTTCGAACGCCTCTTCGGCATTGGCGGCGGCAGTGAACGCCCCGGCCTCCGCGCCGGCGGCCGGTGAGGAAGCGCCCTAGACCTTCCGCCGCGGCGCATTCGTGATGATGAAACTCGCCAATCCCATCGCCGCGATGGTGCCGACCATCGGCATCGCACCCGCATCGACTCCGTGTCCGACATAGATGCCGGCGGCGGCACCCGCCATCGCCTGCAGAAAGCCGAGCAAGGACGACGCGGTGCCCGCCATTTCCGGAAACGGCGTCAGCGCCCCTGCCATTGCCTGCGGCATGGTGAGTCCGACCGCGAAGCCGTAGATCACGATGGGCATGACGATCGCGAGCGCCGACGTCGAACTCATCAGCCCGGTCAGCATCAGCAATCCGCCAAGCGCCGCCGCGAAGCCGCCCAGCTTCAGCGTTCCGTCGATGCCGAAGCGCTGCACCAGCCTGCTCCCGCTGAGCGATCCCACGACATAGCCGCCCGCCATCGCCCCGAAGCAGAGGCCGTAGACGACCGGCGAAAGCCCGTAGCGTCCCTGCAGCACGAAGGACGAACCGGAAATGAAGGCGAAGAGCCCGGAAAAACAGAAGCAGGCAATCGCGAGATATTTCAGGAACCGGAGGTCCACGAGGAGCCGCCGGTAGTTGCGCAGGATCGCGAGCGGCGCCGCGCTCTGCCGCCGCGCGGGTGGCAGCGTTTCGCCGAGGCTCGTCGCCACGATGCAGACAAGCACCACGCCGAACAGCGCCATCGCGATGAAGTTCGCCTTCCAGCCGTAAAGGTCCTGCACCACGCCGCCCAGCATCGGCGCGAGCGCCGGCACGAGCCCCATGATCGCCGCCATCTTGGCGAGCATCTGTCCCGCCTCCGCGCCTTCGAAAAGGTCGCGCACGATGGCGCGCGCAAGCACCACCGACGCGCCGCCGCCGACCGCCTGCAGCAGCCGCGCGAGAATGAGCTGCTCGATCGACATCACGAAAAGCGAAACGACCGAACCCACGATGTAGAGAAGAAAGCCGCCGATCAGCACCGGCCGCCGTCCGAAACGGTCGGAAAGCGGCCCGTAGAAGAGTTGCGAGCCGGCGAAGCCGATCAGATGCGTCGACAGCGTGAGCTGCGTCGCACCCGTATCCGCGCCGAAATCGGCCGCAATGGCGGGCAGCGACGGCAGGTACATGTCGGTCGAAAGCGGGCCGACCGCGGTCAGCGAAGCCAGGAACACGGTGAAGACCGCCGTGCCGGGTGTCAGCTTCATCGGGCCGGGTGATGTCCGCGGTAGCCGCCCGCGAATATGCCGACCGGGTCCGCGCCGAAGCGGTGCAGGCCCGGGCCGTTGATTTCGAGCCAGCGCTTGGCGGGCTCGTAGTTGGGGATCGCGTCTTCGACAAGAGCCCAGAAGCGCGGCCCGTGATTCATGTGGCGGATATGGGCCACCTCATGTGCCGCCACATAGTCGAGCACATAGGAAGGCGCGAGAATGAGCCGCCACGAGAAGGACAGCGCGCGGCTCGGAGAACACGAGCCCCAGCGCGTCGTCGTATCGCGCACGGTGATGCGGGACGGGCGCACATCGAACATGTCGGCATAATAGAGCGCGCGCTCGTTCAGCTCGTCGCGCGCCTTCATTTTCAGCCAGTCGGTCACGCGCCGCTGCACGAAGTCGGGATGACCCGTCACGCGGATTTCGGGAAGGCCTCCGGTATCCACGCTGCGCACGCGCCAGACCGGCCCCTTGGCCATCGCGTCCTCGCGGCGAACGCCGACATAGCGGATGACGTTTTCCTTGCCGCGATAGGGAATATGCGCGCCGTTCCTGAACGGCACGGGCGGCGGCACCTGGTGCAGCCGCTCGGCGATCCATTCGCGTTGCTCCCGCGCGAACAGCAGCGCCTTGCCGAGATTGCGCTTCGAGGGTGTCGTCACCTGCACGGACCCGGCCGCGAGATCGACGCGTACGATCACGCGCTTTGCCCTCGGGTTGTGGCGCACGGTCACGGGCACGGTCCGCCCGCCGATCTGGAGATAGTCTAAATGCAGCGAAGCAGGCTTCACGGGTTTGTTCATAATGCGGTCGAGCCCAATGCCCCCCTTGGATCACTGGCGGGGCGATGACGACGGTGCGGTCATTCCTGTCCGAAGGCAAAAGAGATAGGGTCGAATCATGTCAAGGATGCCACGATTCCATTTCGCTTTCGCGGTCGATGATCTGTCTGGCGCCCGGGAATTCTACGGCGGCTTGCTCGGCTGTCCCGAGGGCCGTTCGGATGAACGCTGGGTGGACTTCGATCTCTTCGGACACCAGATTGTCGCTCATCTGGGGACGCCGCGCGAGCGCGGCAATGCCGCAGCCGGAAAAATCTCGAACGAGGTCGATGGCGACCATGTGCCGGTTCCCCATTTCGGCCTCATCCTCGACTGGGACGACTGGCATGCGCTGGCGGACCGGCTCCGGGTGGCGGGCGTCGCCTTCGTGATCGAGCCTCACATCCGCTTTCGAGGGGAGCCCGGCGAGCAGGCGACCATGTTCTTCCTCGACCCCTCGGGCAACGCCCTCGAGTTCAAGGCCTTCCAGGACGAGGCGCGGATTTTCGCCCGCGACTAGGCGTCAGCGCTTCGAATGCTTCGCCATGAAGTCGCGCACGCGCGGCGCGATCTCGCTCTTCCAGCGCGACCCGTTGAAGACGCCATAATGGCCGACGCCCGGCTGTTCCCAATGGGTCTTCATCGCGTCCGGCAGGTGTGTGCAGAGCTTGTGGGCCGCCTTGGTCTGGCCGACGCCCGAAATGTCGTCCTTCTCGCCCTCGACGGTCATCAGCGCGGTCTTCGTGATGGCCTCGGGCCGGACGAGCTTGCCGCGATGGGAAAACGCGCCCTTCGGCAGCGAGTGCTTCACGAACACTTCGTCGACCGTCTGCAGGTAGAACTCCGCCGTCATGTCCATGACGGAGAGATATTCGTCGTAGAACTCGCGGTGCTTCTCGGCGCTGTCGCCGTCGCCTTCCACCATGTGGTCGAAATAGTTCCAGTGCGCGTCCATGTGACGGTCGAGGTTCATCGCCATGAAACCCGAAAGCTGGACGAAGCCCGGATAGACCCGGCGCATCACGCCGGGATGCGGCCAGGGAACGCTCATCACGACATTGCGCTCGTACCATTCGGTGCCGCGCTCGGTCGCGAGATTGTTCACTTCCGTCGGGCTTTCGCGCGTGTCGATCGGTCCGCCCATCAGCGTCATGCTGAGCGGAATGTAGGGATCGTCATTGTCGTGCATCACCGCCACGGCGGCGAAGACCGGCACCGACGGCTGGCAGACGGCAAGCAGATGCACGTCCGGCCCGAGCTCGTGGCACATGTCGATCACGTAGTCGATATAGTCGTCGAGGTCGAAGCCGCCTTCGGTCAGCGGCACCTTCCGCGCGTCTTCCCAGTCGGTGATGTAGACCTCGTTGTGAGGCAGCATCGCTTCCACCGTGCCGCGCAGAAGCGTCGCGTAATGGCCGGAGAGCGGCGCGACGATCAGCAGCTTCTGCTGGGGCTTCACGCCCTTCATCGCGGACGGCTCGCGCTCGAAATGGATCAGCTTGCAGAACGGCCGCTCCCACACGATCCTCTCGGTGACCGGAACGGGCTTGCCGTCGATCTCCGTCTCGTGCAGTCCGAACTCGGGCTTGCCGTAGCGCCGCGTCGTCGTTTCGAAAACGTCGATCGCCGCCGCCATGGTCTTGTGGGTGACGCTCTCCGCGAAAGGATTGAGCGGATGCCGGAGCGCCCAGAGGCTCACCTCGGCGGCCGCGCGAAAGGGTGCCACCGCGGCATGGTTCAGTTCATACAGATGATACAGCACGCTTCACCTCGTTCCGGCCGTAGCTCCAAACCCCCGTCGGAGCCCGATCCTCCCCCGCGCTCTTCATGTTGCGGCGCAGCATTTAATGTAGGCTTCGACCGCTTCCGGTCCAAGACATTTTTGCCGGCAATATTACGGAGAATATAACGCGGGCTCCGCGGCGCCGGGGCGGGCCGGCGAGGCAGGGTCATGGAGCGGCTTCCCGCTCCATGACGGTTTCATGACAGTTCAGTGACAGTCGGGCCGAAACAGGCCGGTTTATCCCTCACCGCCGCAAAGCCGCGCCCGGTCCGCGCGCGGCAGGCGGGCCGCCGCGCGGTTCGCCGCCGAGATCATCGCCTTGTAGGAAGCGGTGATGATGTTCGCATCGATGCCGACGCCGAAGAGGTCGCCCGCATGCTCCGGGTCGGCCACTTCCATGAAGGCGACGGCCCGGGCGTCGGTGCCCGAACCGATCGAATGCTCCTCGTAATGACGAAGTTCGATTCCGAGTTTCAGCGCGTCCATCGCGGCGTCGATGGGTCCGTTGCCGAATCCTTCGAGCTGCTCGTCCTTGCCGAAGCGGCGTACACGGATTTTCACGCCCTGTTTTCCGCCCTCGTCGAACAGCGTGTGCGTGACATATTCGATGGGCTCCTTGCGGGCGATATACTCCTTCTCGAAGATCTCCCAGATGTCGGCGGCGCGCACTTCCTTGCCGCTGTCATCCGTCACCTTCTGGACGGCGGAGCTGAACTCGACCTGCAGCCGGCGCGGCAGTCGAAGGTCGTACTCCGTTTCGAGCAGATACGACACGCCTCCCTTGCCGGACTGGCTGTTGACGCGAATGATCGATTCATACGTGCGCCCCAGATCCTTCGGATCGAGCGGCAGATAGGGCACCTGCCAGATATCGCCCGCCTTGTAATGGGCGAGCCCCTTCTTGATCGCGTCCTGATGCGAACCGGAAAACGCCGTGAACACGAGGTCACCCACGTAAGGGTGACGTGGATGGATCGGCAACTGCGTGCAGTATTCCGCCGTCCGCGCGATCTCGTTGATCTGCGAAAAGTCGAGTCCCGGATCGATGCCCTGGCTGTAGAGATTGAGCGCCAGCGTAACGAGGTCGACATTGCCCGTCCGCTCGCCATTGCCGAAGAGACAGCCTTCCACGCGATCGGCGCCCGCCATCACGGCAAGCTCCGCGGCCGCCACCGCCGTTCCACGGTCGTTATGCGGGTGTACGGACAATATGATGCCGTCGCGCCGCTCGAGGTTCCGGTGCATCCATTCGATCTGGTCGGCATAGATGTTGGGTGTCGCCATCTCGACCGTGGCGGGCAAGTTGATGACGACCTTCTTCTCCGGTCCCGCTTCCCAGATTTCGGTGACGGCGTCGACGACTTCCTTGGCGAAATCGAGTTCCGTCCCCGAAAAGACTTCCGGGCTGTACTGGAAGGTCCAGTTCGTCTCCGGCATGGTTGCCGCGATTTCCTTGATCTGGCGCGCACTCTCCGTCGCGATCGCCTTCACGCCCTGCCGTCCCTGCTGGAACACGACCTCCCGGAAATTCGGCGCCGTTGCGTTGTAGACATGCACGATGGCGTTCTTCGCGCCGCGCAGGGACTCCATCGTCCGCGAGATCAGTTCCGGCCGAGCCTGCGTCAGCACTTCCACATGCACGTCGTCCGGCACCCGGCCCTCCTCCACGAGCTTGCGGATGAAACCGAAATCCGTATCCGACGCCGAGGGGAAGCCCGCTTCGATTTCCTTGAAGCCGATCTTCACGAGGAGCTCGAACATGCGGAGTTTCCGTTCCGCATTCATCGGTTCGAAAAGCGCCTGGTTGCCGTCGCGGAGATCGGTGCTCATCCAGATCGGCGGTTTTGTGATCGCCTTCGTGGGCCATTGCCGGTCGGACAAGGGCACCTGCGGAAAGGCGCGGTATTTCACGGACGGATTCTTCAACATGACGTATCTCGCATCTTCAGCGGATGGACTGCGCGGCTCGCGGACCTTCGTGGCGGCCACGCGGCGCAAGGATTAATCGGAAAATGTCGGAAGATAAATGTTTTCTGCGCTAGGCGCAGAGAAGCGCGCCCCGAAGCAGGGCGGTGTCGAGGCCGAGAATCTGGCCCAGGGCGATATGCCGGTCGCTTTCCATGCGGGCGACCATAGGCCCGTGCCGAGAACCCGTCAAGACACGGACGATCGGAGGCAACCCGTTAATAGGACAGCGTTTCTCACCTGTCGGTTACTCGATATGGGTCGAGATCGTCTCCGCCATCTTGTCGGGCGATGTCTGCGGGGGGAAGAGCTTCAGGTAGTCGCCATTCGGGCCCATCAGGAAAACGATCGAGGAATGATCCATCGTGTAGTCCTCCGAGGAGCTCTCGTCCGTCACCTTGCGATAGAAGACGTGATAGGCCTTCGCCACCTTGTCGATCTGTTCGGGTGTGCCGGTCAGGCCTACGAGCCGCGGATGGAAGAGCTCCACGTAGCGCGCCATCACGTCCGGCGTGTCGCGCTCGGGATCGACGGTTATGAAGATCGGCTGCACCTTTTCCGCCTCGTCCCCAAGTGCGTTAACGGCCGACGACATGACACCCAGTTCGGTCGGGCAGACGTCCGGGCAGAAGGTGAAGCCGAAATAGATCAGCATGTACTTGCCCCGGAAGTCCTCGTCCGTGACCGTCTCTCCGTCATGGTTGACGAGGGTAAAGGGCCCGCCCACGCTCGCCGCCGCCGGCGTGGAGCCGCCGGGATTGCGGTCCTCTGTCGTGCCCACCAGAAGCTCCGACAGGCCGATTCCCACGGCCACAGCCAGAAGAATGCCTGCCACGAGGGCGATCATGCCGTTGCGCGTCATGGGTTTTCTCTCCTTGGTAACCTTCTTCTTCCGTTCGCCATTCGGCTCATTGGCGGACGGGAGCGGATCGATGGTCTATACTGTCTCGGAGGGGGCCGCCCGAGACCCGTCCCATGCCTGTCTATCGTCAAAAGAGCTTCGAGAACAATGTTACGATCCACGAGAATCCGTTCAGGCGGCAATATGACACGCGAGGCCTTCCGGTCGTGGTTCGCTTCCGCGCTCGTTCTGGTGGCTGTCTCCTGGGCCTTTTCACCCGCAATGGCGATCCAGCCCGGCGGTCCGACCAACTACATGGTGGACAATGAAACGGTCCAGGCCGCACGCACCGGCGACAACGAAACCCTCCGCGCCGATCTCATCAAAGGCGTATCGCCGAACGAAAGTGGGCGCGACCGCATCCCCATGCTCATTCTTGCGACAGGCAGCGGCCATCTCTCCACCGTGAAGCTTCTGCTCGAGCATGGCGCCGACCCGGACAAGCGCGCGCCGGACGGTACCACCGCGCTTTCGATTGTGGCTCTGTCGGGCAGGGTGGATATTGCCGAGGCACTGCTTCTTGCCGGCGCCGATCCCGACAGGCCGGGTGCGAACCGCGAGGTGCCGCTCCTGATCGCGACGCGCGCACGTCAGGCAGGCATCGTCGAGGTATTGATCCGCCATGGGGTCGACACGAGCGAGACTGATGTGACGGGCCGCTCCGCTCTCGATCTGGCGGAGGAAAACCACTATCGCGAAATCGCCGCGCTTCTGCGCGATGCCGGAACCTGAAAGCCGGCTTGCTCCGGCGCCTGGGCGACCTATCTATATGGAACCGACATTCTTGCCAAAGGCGCAATGACAGACCGTAGCGCGTCATCGAAAGGAAGTTCAGCGGAGGCGGACGAAACGCCGCCTGACGAGGAATTGCGCGGCGGGGGGCGACCTTGGCACCACATGCCGGACGGCACCTTTCGCAATCCGAAAGGCTGCGCGAGCCGCGGTCAGGGCCGCATGAAGCATGCCGGCCCCTTCTTTCTTGAAATGCTGAAGATGGGCGCGCGCAAGGTCGATGTGCCCGAAGGCCATGTCGTGCCGCGCGCCGAGGCGGTGCGCGATCTGGTTGCGCATGAGAAGGGCAAGGATGACTTCCTCACCTGGCTAGGACACGCTTCCTTTCTGATCCGGATCGGCGGCCTCACGGTTCTGACCGATCCCTATCTCACCACGTTTGCCGGTCCGGCGGGTCTCGGGCCTCGCCGCTATGTGAAGTCCGGCGTGCCGATTTCGGCGCTGCCGAAGATCGATCTTCTTGTGGTGAGCCACAATCACTACGACCATCTCGACGAGCGGGCGCTGGCGCGCCTGCCCGGCAAGGACCGCATGACGGTTGTCGTGCCGCTTAAGCTCGGGCGCTTCTTCCGCGAACGCGGTTTTCCGAACGTGATTGAACTCGACTGGCACGAGCGTCACGAGATTCGAGGCGTGTCCGTCACCGCGCTTCCCGTGGTGCACTGGTCGCGCCGTTCGGGCTTCGATACCAACCGCACGCTCTGGGCCGGATTCGCGCTCAAGAGCGACACGCACCATCTCTTCTTCGGCGGTGACAGCGGTTATGGCCCCATTTTTAGCGAGATCGGCGAAGCATACGGCCCCTTCGATACGGCACTGCTCGGCATCGGCGCCTACGAACCGCGCGCGATGATGAAGGCCTCGCATGCGACGCCGGAAGAAGCCGTTCAGATGGGGCGGGATTTGAAGGCGAAGCGGATTGTCGGCATGCATTGGGGCACGGTACTCCTGACCGTCGAACCGCCTTTCGAACCGCCGGAACGCTTTCGCAAGGCCGCTGACGCGCAGGGTTATGGTCCGGAAGACAGCTGGATCATGCGGATCGGTGAGACCAGGCTACTCGGCGGTGCCTGGCCTTCGAACGCCTGATGCGGCGTTCGGCTCCTCGCGCGATGCATGACGTCAGGCGCCTGACGTTCTAAACTCCGCCCGAAACGGTGGCGGAGATACCCCATGACCACGATAGACGACCGCGTCGCCATGCGCTGGCTGCGCCGCAACTTTCTTGCCGGACGCGTCATGCCGGGCGATCCGAGCGGACAGGTGCGGCTTCAGACGCTCGTGATCCTGCGCTGGCTTGCGATTGCCGGTCAGCTCGTCGCCGTGCTTCTCGTGCATTTCATGCTGGGATTTCCGCTTCCGCTGGGCCTGTGCCTCGCCGTTATCGCGGCCTCGGCCTGGCTCAATGTGTTCCTCACGCTCCGGTATCGTTCGGCGACGCGGCTTCCGGACTGGCAGGCAGCGGTCTATCTCGCCATCGATCTCGCGCAGCTCGCCGTGCTCCTCTTTCTGACCGGTGGTCTGCAGAATCCCTTCGCACTTCTCTTCATGGCGCCGGTAACGATCTCCGCCACGACGCTGTCGCTCGCGAGTACCGGGCTCCTGCTGGTGCAGGCCTTGACCTATGTAACGCTTCTCGCGTGGTTCCACATGCCGCTGCCGTGGCGGCCGGGCGAGACGCCCGAGCTCCCTTCGCTGTATGTGACGGGTCACTGGCTGGCTTTGATGCTTGGCCTCGGCTTCATGGCCGCCTATGCCTGGCGCGTCTCGCAGGAATCGCGGCGCATGTCTGCAGCGCTCTCCGCGACGCAGCTGGTACTCGCACGCGCTCAACGCCTCTCCGCACTGGACGGGCTTGCCGCCGCCGCCGCGCACGAACTCGGTACGCCGCTCGGCACGATCTCTCTTGTTTCCAAGGAACTCCTGCGCGGCAAGATGAGCGACGAGGAAATGAAGGAAGATCTCGTGCTGCTTAACAGCCAGGCCGAGCGCTGCAAGGACATTCTCTCGCGCCTCTCTCGCCAGCCGGACGGCACCGACGCCATCTATTCACGGCTTCCGCTGCATGGGTTGCTGGACGAGGTTGTTGCGCCGCATCGCGACATGGATGTCACCTTTCTCATTGAAACGACGACAGACGATGATGACGCCGCAGAACCCGAAATCTGGCGCCGTCCGGAAATGCTCTACGGGCTCGGCAATTTCATCGAGAATGCTGCCGACTTCGCGCGCGACGAGGTTTCGGTCGCCGCCCACTACGGAAAGACTCACGTTACCGTAACCATCATCGACGACGGGCCGGGTTTCTCGCCCGACGTGCTCGAAAAGCTGGGTGAGCCCTACGTTACGACGCGGCCGCGCAGCAAGCGGGCAAGCGCTGACTCCGACAGCGGCCACGAGGGAATGGGACTCGGTTTCTTCATCGGCAAGACATTGCTGGAGCGCACGGGCGCAAACGTGTCTATTGCGAATCGGGCTGATGGCAAGGCAGGGGCGCAGATCACCGTTCGCTGGCCGCGCCGTGCCATTGAGGCCGATCCGGCCTTCCCGCCCGAACCGCTGACGGCGCCGGCGGCGGAATGACGAGACGCTGCTTGGCTTTGAAGGAGGCTTCGGCCTAAAATTGCGCAATTCCGACGGAGATTGGATCACGTGACCAGAACTGCCGACATGC
This sequence comes from Parvibaculum sp., assembly GCA_017642695.1. Taxonomy (GTDB): domain Bacteria; phylum Pseudomonadota; class Alphaproteobacteria; order Parvibaculales; family Parvibaculaceae; genus Parvibaculum. The sequence continues at coordinate 678,337 of JAEPQD010000001.1, forward strand.
CAGAGGGTGAAAGCCCTGCCATTCCCGAGGACCGCACGCTTCTCCTCGTCGATGACGATGTCCCGTTCCTGACGCGACTCGCGCGCGCGATGGAGGGCCGTGGTTTCGACGTGACGACGGCGAACACGGTGAAGGACGGCAAGGATCTTGCTCGGGCGAAGAAGCCGGGTTTCGCGGTCGTCGATATGCGCCTTGAGGACGGAAACGGCCTCGATGTTGTGGCGACGCTGGAAGAAGTGCGTCCCGATGCGCGCATCGTGGTGCTGACCGGCTATGGCAACATCGCCACCGCCGTGACGGCCGTAAAGCTCGGCGCGGTCGATTATCTCGCCAAGCCTTCCGATGCCGATCAGATCGAGGCGGCGCTTCTCGCGACCGGCGGCGACAAGGCCGGTCCACCGGAAAATCCGATGTCGGCGGACCGTGTGCGCTGGGAGCACATTCAGCGAGTCTACGAGCTTTGTGATCGCAACGTCTCGGAAACGGCGCGTCGTCTCAACATGCACCGCCGTACGCTTCAGCGCATTCTCGCGAAACGCGCGCCGAAATAATTCAATCCGGTTCGAGGAAACGATGCACACGCCGCGCCGAGACGCGTGCGGCGTGGAGCGTGAGCTTCTTGCGCCGCGCCGGCGGCAGCGGCGTCACAGGACCCTCACGGAGAATTTCCGCGCCGTAGCGGTCGGCCACGACAAGCCCGACTTCTTCCGGGATGACCTCGCGCGGAAATTCCGGCGGCACCGCGAAATAGAAACGGTCGCAGAAGTCGAGATACTCCTCCCACTTCGCATCCGTTCTGTAGTCGATGAGGCTCGACTTGATCTCGATCACGGCGATTTCGTTCCTGGGGCCGAGCGCGAGAATGTCGACGCGCCGTCCCGTCGCGAGCGTGAGTTCGGTAACGGACGCATAACCCATCTGCGCCAGAAGGCGGCAGACGCCGCGCTGCACGCTGGCGGCGGTTGCGGATTGCCGGCCATCGAAGAGACGGAACTCGTCCATCTCCATGTCCGGCATATCGGGAAGATCGTCTTTTGCCATGGAAGAAGCTAAGCCTCGATCCCTGCGGCCCGCAACGCCTCGTCCAGAAAGCTCACACGGCGCATGCCTTCGCGCGGATGGCCCGCATTGCTGCCGATGGCCAGCGTGCAGGCGGCGTTGACCGCGATCGCCATGCGGACGCGTTGCATGTCGATCGCGCGGCCCGATATGGCGGCATAGGTGCGGAAGATCGCGTCGCGCAGCGGTCCCGGATTTTCGAAGTGCCGGAAATCCTCCTCCGGCAGGCCGGTGCCCGCCTCTGCGAAGTCGATGAAGCCGGGCCGCTCGCCCCGAGCGACGAGGATGTTCGAGAAGTTGAGATCGCCATGAAGGAGCACGCGTTCGCCCTCCTCCGCCGCAATCATCTCCTTCAGCCGTTCGAGGCGCGCGCGCTGTTCCGGCGCACTGATCCGTGCCATCGCCTCATCGATGCTTCTGAGGTTCGGATTGCCGAGTTTTCCCGCATCGCCCGCGAGCGCCCTGCCCCTGTCGTGAAAATCGGCAAGCGCCGCACCGATCTCTTCGCCGAGTCGCTCGCGTTCTTGCGTCTTGAGCGCGTAGAGCCCGCCCTCGTCCGCGGGCCGGCCTGCGAGTTTTTCGAGCCGGAGCCAGCCCGCGAGAGGCGGCCCGGAAAATCCATAGGCATTCTCGAACCGTCCTGCATCGACGAGCTGAGGAAGCCGGAGACCGGTCATGTTCCCAAGGAGGCGCAGCGCCGATGCTTCGCGGAAATGTTTGCTCGCGCCCGTGCCGAGGCCGCCATTCTGGCGGACGAGTTTCAGCACGGTGCCGTCACCGAGATCGTGGACAGTGCCCCAGACGCCTTCGCCGAGAAGCGGCCAGGGCCCGGCGGGAAGGTCCGGAATTTCGCTCGCGAGACTGTCGTGAAGATCGTTCATGGGGCGGCACTCTATCAGCGCGCGCCGCCGCCGGAACGAAAAAAGGGGCGGCTCCGATGGAAGCCGCCCCAGTCATTCCCTTCTGGTGAGGACCCGTCGGGAAAACCTATTCCGCCGCCACGCTTTGCATCGGATTCTTCTTGGCGAAGTTTACCGTCTTCAGGAATTCGATTCCCTGTTCGGCGATGTCGTCGCCGACCATGCGATCGTCTTCGTTCTTCAGTTCTTCCATATCGACATAGGTCGCATAGAAGGCACGGGTGCGTTCCGTGATGATGCCGGCCTTGAGCAGCGTCTTCACCAGCACGCGGAAGACGTTCGCCGCGTCCTTCATGCCCTCGCGCCGGTCTTCGTCCGTCACGGCTTCCAGCATCTCGGCTTGCACTTTCTGCCAGTCGAGGCCGAAATCGGCATAGATCAGTTTCTTCTGTTCCGGGTTCACGAGATTGAAGAGCAGGGTCTGGAAAACGGCAGCCGCCCAGTCCTCGATGATGTCGCGTTCTTCCTGGGAGAGTTTCGGGATCGTGCGGTCGGCCCAGATCTTTCCGAACTTGTGGTGGAACGCCTCGTCCGTCATCGCGAGCTGGCAGAGCTTCACGAGCAGCGGATCGCGCGCCGTATTGAAGAAGGTCGCGAAAGTCCCCATCGCAAGTCCTTCGACGAGCAGCTGCATGCCGACGATCTTCTTGTAGACCTCCTTGGCGTTGACCATTTCGGAGAGGAGGTTCGCCAGCGTCTCGCCGCAGGGCAGCGGCTTGCCGAAGCGCGATTGCACGTATTTCGCGAAAGCCGTCACGTGGCGGGCCTCTTCGCGCGCCTGGTTCGCGGCATATTCCTGTGCGCCGGGATCGAGCAGGATGTGGCAGAGCGAGGCCGAAAGATTGAGCGCACCCTGCTCGCCATGCAGGATCGCCGACATCATCCAGCGCGCCGTCTCGTTGACGAAGCGGACCTTCTCCTTTTCGGAAAGCTTTTCGAAGCTGGGGAGCTTCAGTTCCGGCACGAGCTCCGGATCGATCATCATCTCGTTTTCTCTGTCGAAGGGCTCGGAGAAATCGATATAGCGCTTGTCGAGCGGGTCCCAGAAATGGTCGTGGGTCGCGGAAATGATCTTGTCGAATGCCGATGAGCGCCGGTTATAGCGCTCGGTATTCATCATCGCCTGGAAGTCGTCCGGTGCGACGGCGTCATAGGCATTGTCCTTGGTGATCTGGCGTGTGGCCGTCATCTGTTTCTCCACTCTCAATCGGCGGGCGGGTCCCGTCTATTTCCTTATTGCAAATGTGGGTATTTGTGCGGCGCACAAGCAATGTAAAAGTGACGCCTGCGTCATTTTGCGCAGGGCGCTGGAAATCGCCGGAAATGGGGCCCCGGACTCGACAAGAGGGCCGTTCGCCTGTATTTCTCGCCGCCCTTTCGCCCCGGGATCCGCGTATCCGGCTCCCGGATTTCCTCACATGTATTGCTGTGACCGGCGCTTCGGTTCGCGTGCCGGTCAGACGGATACGAGGTGCTATCCCATGTTTATCGGTCTCGACTTCGGGACGACCAACAGCGCGCTGGCGGTCGCCTCCCCGGAAGGCGCGTCCCGGCTTGTCCCGGTGCGTCACGGTAGCGAAACGCTTTCGACCTTTCGCTCCATTCTCTATTTCGACGATGATGAGCGCGACGCGAACGGGCGTCCGCACGCCTTCGCCGGTCCCGCGGCGATGGACGCCTATCTGGAACGGGGCGCCGAAGGCCGTCTCATCCAGTCGGTGAAGTCCTATCTCGCCAACCCGAACTTTACCTCGACCAGCATCTTCAACAGCCGCTTCACGCTCGAAAATCTTGTCGGCTTCATCGTTGCGCGCATGATCGATGCGAGCGAGGAAGCGGACACGCTGACGGCTGAAATGCTGAAAAGCCCTGTCGTCGTCGGCCGTCCCGCGCGTTTCGTGCGCAACAGCCTCGGCACGCCGGACAGCGAACATGACGAACTCGCCGTGTCGCGGCTTAGCGCGGCGCTTCACGGCATTCGCATTCCCGATGTGCATTTCGAGTTCGAGCCTGTCGCCGCCGCCCATGCCTACGAAACGTCGCTCGACCGCGACGAGCTCGTGCTGATCGGCGATTTCGGTGGCGGCACCTCCGACTTCTGCCTGCTTCATGTCGGTCCCGGCATGCGCAAGCTGAGGGCGCGCGGCGAAACGATTGTCGGCGTGTCGGGCGTCGGGCTCGCGGGTGATGCGTTCGATGCGCGCCTCATTGAGCATTGTGTGGCGCCGCGCCTCGGCAAGGGCACGAATTACCGCAGCGGCACCAAGGTGCTCCCCGTTCCCTCCTGGCCTTACGACACGATGAAGCGCCGGCATGAATTGAGCCTCATCAACACGCGCAGGACCCGCCGCATGCTCGAGGAAATTCGTCAGACGGCGGAAGCGGCGGACGAGGTGGAAGGCCTGGCGCATCTGATCGGGGAGGAGCGCGGCTTCGCGCTTTATCGTGCCGTCGAGGCGGCGAAGGTGGACCTCTCCGCCTCGGAGGCCGCGCGGCTGCGCTTCGAGGTCGGCCCGGTGGCTATCGATGCACCGGTGAGACGCGCGGACTTCGAGCAGTGGATCGCGCCGGAACTTGCCGAAATCTCGGCCTGCGTGGAAGGCCTTCTGGAAGAAACCGGAACCGCGCCGGAGACGGTAGACAAGGTATTCCTCACCGGCGGCTCCTCCTTCATTCCCGCTGTTCGCGGGATATTCGCCTCTCGTTTCGGACACGAAAAGATATCGGGCGGCGGCGAGCTGACCTCCGTGGCGACCGGTCTTGCCCTGGCCGCCAGGCAGCGTTTCGGCGACTGACCGGGGGTCGGGGGAGGCAAATTGCCGCCTAAAAATGACGCCTCCGTCATTTTCAAACGATTGCCATGGTGCTAAGCTCGGTCACATAAAAATGACGCGGCCGTCATTTTACGTATGACGGCTCCGTGTTTTCCGGTATGCTTGACGCAACGGAATCTCAGAACCGGAGGAAACCCATGAGCGACGCAGCGGTAAAATATGAAGCCGACGAAGCGCGCGACGCAGCCTACTCGACTCCACTGGAGGAGATCGATGTCGCCGATCCGCTTCTCTTCAAGAACAACACGATGTGGCCCTACTTCGAGCGGCTCCGCAGCGAAGCGCCCGTGCATTACTGCACGAAGAACGAGGAAGCCGGTCCCTACTGGTCGGTGACGCGCTACAAGGACATCATGGCGGTCGATACCAACCACCAGGTGTTTTCGTCCGAGGGCGGAATAACGCTCCGCGATCAGGACGAGGACTTCAAGCTGCCGATGTTCATCGCGATGGATCCGCCGAAGCATGACGAGCAGCGCAAGACCGTGAGCCCCATCGTGGCGCCGGCGAACCTCGCCAAGCTCGAAGGCACGATCCGCGAGCGTGCGGGCAACATTCTCGACAGCCTGCCCGAAGGCAAGCCCTTCAACTGGGTCGACAAGGTGTCGATCGAATTGACGACGCAGATGCTTGCGACGCTGTTCGACTTCCCCTTCGAGGAACGCCGCAAGCTGACGCGCTGGTCCGACGTTGCGACCGCGTCGGAAGATTCCGGCATCATCGAGTCGGAAGAAGCGCGGCGCGCCGAACTTCTCGAATGCGCCGACTACTTCATCGGCCTCTGGAACGAACGTGTGAATGCGAAGGAGCCGGGCAACGACCTGATCTCCATGCTCGCGCATGGCGAGTCGACGCGGAACATGGACAAGATGGAGTATCTCGGAAACCTGATCCTCCTCATCGTCGGCGGCAACGACACCACCCGCAACTCGATCTCGGGCGGTCTGCTGGCGCTCAACCAGTTCCCGGACCAGTACGCGAAGCTGCAGGCGAACCCCTCCGTCATTCCGAACATGGTGGCGGAAATCATCCGCTGGCAGACGCCGCTGGCTTACATGCGCCGGACTGCCCTGGAAGACACGGAGATTTCGGGCACGAAGATCGCCAAGGGCGACAAGGTTGCGATGTGGTACGTCTCGGGCAACCGCGATGAGACGGTCATCGAGAACCCGAACGAACTCGTGATCGACCGCGACCGCGCGCGCCAGCATCTCTCCTTCGGCTTCGGCATCCACCGCTGCGTGGGCAACCGTCTCGCCGAGATGCAGCTCCGCATCATCTGGGAAGAGATACTGAAGCGCTGGCCCGACAAGCAGATCAAGGTTCTCTCCGAGCCGCGCCGCGTTCACTCGTCCTTCGTGAAGGGCTATGAGGAACTCATGGTCGAAGTGCCGAAGCGCTCGCACTGAGAACGCAAAGATCGCAAACGATTTGAGGCCGGGCTGGAGAAATCCACGCCCGGCCTCGATCTTTTCGTGACGAGAAAAAAGGGCGGCACCCGAAGGTGCCGCCCAATTTGTTCGAGGATCGAGTTGAGGGAACTCTGCTCCTGACGCGTTACGCTACTTACTCCGCCGCTGAGACGCTGACATCCTTCAGCGCGTCGACATTGGTGCCGAAATTGATCTTCTGCAGATAGCGGATGCCGTCTTCGGCGATGTCGTCGCCGACCATGCGGTCGCCTTCGCTCTTCAGCTCTTCCATGTCGACATAGGTCGCATAGAAGGCCTTGGTGCGGTCGGTGATGATGCCGGCTTTGAGAAGCGTCTTGATGAGCACGCGGAAGATGTTCGTGCCTTCCTTCATCGCTTCGCGGCGGTCGTCGTCACCAAAGGCTTCGAGCATCTCGAGCTGAACCTGCTGCCAGTCGAGGCCGAACTCGCCATAGATGACCTGCTTCTGCTCGGGATTCACGAGGTTGAACAGCAGCGTCTGGAAGCACTCGGCCGCCCAGTCTTCGATGATGTTCTGCTCTTCTTCCGAGAGGTTCGGGATCGTGCGGTCCGCCCAGATCTTGCCGAACTTGTGATGGAAGGCTTCGTCCGTCATGACGAGCTGCGTGAGCTTCACCAGCAGCGGATCGTTCGACTTCGCATAAAGCGTTGCGAAGGCGCCCATCGCGAGACCTTCGACCAGCATCTGCATGCCGACGATCTTCTTGTAGACCTCCGGCGCGCCGACGATGTTGGTCAGCAGGCCGCCCAGCGTCGTGCCGACGGCGAGGGGCTTGCCCCAGCGCGCCTGCACATACTTCGCGAAGGCGGTGACGTGACGCGCTTCTTCGCGGGTCTGGTTCGCCGCATATTCCTGGGCGCCCGGATCGCGGAGAATGTGGCAGAGCGAGGCCGAGAGGTTCAGCGCACCCTGTTCGCCATGGAGGATCGAGGAGAGCGCCCAGCGCGCGCTCTCATTCGCGAGCTTCACCTGGGCCTTCTTGTCGAGAGCCTGCACGCAGGGGAGCTTCAGTTCCGGAACCATCTCTTCCGGCATGATCATCTGGTTTTCGAGATCGAAGGGCTCGGTGAAGTCGATGTACTTCTTGTCCAGCGGATCCCAGAAATGGTCGTGGGTCGCGGAGATGATCTTGTCGAAGGCGGTGGAGCGCGCATTGTAGCGGTCCACTTCCATCATCGCGGGAAAATCGTCCGGCGCGACGGCGTCATAGGCATTGTCTTTGGTGATCTGCCGAATCTCGGTCATCGGGTCCTCCAGAATGTCGGGCCGGCGCGGCTGCCGGAACTCGCGGGGCGCCGGTCTTCGAGAGGCAATGTGCCTCCCTGCCGGTCTGTCTGTTTGGCGTCGAGAATAGGGGGCGCCCCCGCAGCGTCAAGAGAAAAATGACGACCCCGTCATTTTTATGGCGCCCCGGGTGGTACCTCCCCAACTTCGCGGATTCACGCTACGCAACTGTTACAAATCGCCCCCGAATGTGGTAGGTGAGATTGTGTGAAGATGACCGGTCCGTCCCGGTCGCGCGGGGAAGCGCGGCAGGCCGGGGACCAATGAGAGAGCGGCATCTTGGGAGGGGGCAACAAACCCCGACGAATATTGAAGGGCGCGTCATCGCCGAAAAGGCGGAAAGCGCTCGCGACGATCGGGGAGAAGCGGCTCGCAAGGCCGTATCCGTCATCAAGACGGACAATCCTCCGGAAGCCATAGGCCGGTCGTGGCCGCAGATTGATCGACAGCACGCCGCTGTCCCGTCTGCGTCCCCGGCGGAACTGCGATCTGCAACGGTGCCGCGGTCCCTGGGGAGCCCGGCAAGGGGAATGATGGGTACAGTCGATGATTAAGTTTCTCGAGAATGTCGTATTCCGGCTCCGCGCGATAATTCTTCTGGGTTTGCTCGCGTTCACCATCGCCACCGCCTTCTACGCATTTCAGCTGCGCATGACGGCCGGCTTCGACAAGCAGCTCCCTGTCGGACACGAATACATCCAGACCTTCACCGAATACCGCGAACAGCTCTTCGGATCGAACCGCATCATTGTCGTGCTGGAGCCGAACGAAGGCGATGTCTGGACCAAGGAATTCTTCAAGGTCTACAAGGATCTGACCGACGACATCTTCTTCCTTCCCGGCGTCTCACGTCACACGGTGACGTCGCTCTGGACACCGAACACCCGCTACATCGAAATCACCGAAGACGGCATCTCCGCCGACGACGTCATATCGGGCCGCGTCACCGCGGACAGCATGACACCGGCGAACCTGCAGAAAATTCAGAGCAACGTGATCCGGGGCGGCTTCGTCGGCCGCCTGGTCGCGGACGATTTCAGCTCCGCCATGGTCGTTGCCGAACTGCAGGACTACGACCCGTCGACAGGCGAGCGCCTCGATTATTTCGATCTTGCTGACAAGCTTGAAGGGCAGATCCGCGACAAGTACGAGAATGAGGACTACACCGTCCGCATCATCGGCTTCGCAAAACTCGTCGGCGACATCGCCGACGGTGCCGAAACGGTCGTGACGTTCTTCTTCTATGCCTTCGTGCTGACGGCGATCGCACTTTATCTCTACGCGCGCTCGATCGTGCTCACCGCGGCGACGCTCTTTGCCTCGCTCACCTCCGTCGTCTGGCAATTCGGCCTTCTGACGTTCCTGGGTTACGGTCTCGACCCGCTCGCCGTTCTCGTGCCTTTCCTCATTTTCGCAATCGGCGTCAGTCATGGCGTTCAGCAGATCAATGTCGTCACGGCCGAGATCGCTGAGGGGGCCGACGCAGAAACGGCGGCACGCTCCGCCTTCTCGCGTCTTTTCGTGCCGGGATCGATGGCGCTGGTCACCACGCTGGTGAGCTTCGCGACGCTCTATCTCATTCCCGTGCCGATGATCCGGGAGCTCTCCATCACGGCCTCCATCGGTGTCATTCTGAAGGTCGTGACGAACCTCATCATGCTGCCGCTTCTGGTGAGCTATCTGAAGTTCGGCGAGGATTTCCGCGAGCGTGTGCACAGCTCGCGCGACTTCCGCCTCAAGATCATGCGGTCGCTGGGCTTCGTGGCCAATCCGAAGATATCGCCCATCGTGCTCATCGTCGCGACAGTGCTTTTCGGTATCGCGGTCAATGAGGCGACCCATCGTCACGTCGGCGCGCTGCACGCCGGTGCGCCGGAGCTTCGCCCCGAAGCGCGCTACAATCTCGACTCGACCGAGATCGCCAGCGACTACGCACTCGGTCTCAACGTGCTGATCGCCGTCGTCGAGACGCCGGCTGACAGCTGCGTCACCTATTCCTACATGAAATATCTGAACCAGTTCTCCTGGCACATGCAGAACGTGCCTGACGTGACGCTTGTCGGTTCGCTGCCCTTCGCCATCAAGGGATCGGCCGCCGGCTGGAACGAGGGCAACCTGAAATGGAAGGATATTCCGCGCAACCGTCCGGCACTGGCGCAGGCGGCCAACACCGTCCCGGGCTCAAGCTCCCTCTATAACCAGACCTGCACCATCCTGCCGCACAGCTTCTATCTGCGGGACTCGAAGGCGACCACGATCAAGGCTGCCGTCGATGCCGTGAAGGAGTGGCGGGAGAACAACCCGATGGAGGGCGTCAACATCCGTCTTGCCTCGGGCAACATGGGGGTACAGGCGGCGGTGAACGAAGAGATCACCGAGACCGAGCTGCCCATGATGATGTGGGTCTACGCGGTGATCGTCGCCCTCGTCATGCTCACCTATCGTGACTGGCGAGCCGTCGTCGCCTGCTGTCTGCCGCTCACCTTCGGTACCTTCTTCGGCTACTGGTTCATGGAGGTGCTGCAGATCGGCCTCACCGTGGCGACCTTGCCGGTGATGGTGCTCGCCGTCGGCATCGGCGTCGACTACGCCTACTACATCTACAATCGCGTCCCCTACTATATGGGCGAGGGACTGACGATCAGCGATGCTTTCCGGCAGTCGTTGCAGGAGGCGGGCATGGCCACCTTCTTCACGGCGCTGACGCTCGCGGTCGGTGTCTCGACATGGGCCCTCTCCGACCTCAAGTTCCAGGCGGATATGGGGCTGCTGCTCTCCTTCATGTTCATGGTCAACATGATCATGGCTGTAAGCGTGCTGCCCGCCCTTGCCGTGGTGCTGGACATGCTCTTCCCCCGCAAAAGGCCCGTCGCGAAGCACAAGAGCGCTCCGGTTCACTAGCCGGGCGGTCCCGGAAAAGACCTGAAGGCCGCCGGTGTCTCCGGCGGCCTTTTCTTTTGTGCGCGCTCACGTCTGGCGCTACTCTGCGCTGCAAATCGGAAGAGGCTGCGCCTCAAGGCAGTCGTGAGTAGGAGAGAAGACGAAATGCTCGACAAGATCCGGAACGCTCTGAAAAAGGGCCTGAGCACAGGCGGCAGCGAGCCCATGAGCCCGGCGGCGAAGCAGCTTGCGGCGGCGGCCCTGCTCGTCGAGGCGGCCCGCAGGGACAACGAGTTCACGGAAGGCGAAAGGGACGCGATCAAGCGCGTCGTGACCGAGCATTTCTCGCTTTCCGGCGAGGAAGCGGCGGACCTTCTTGCGCTTGCCGAGGAGCGTCAGAAGGTGCCCATGGGCGAATCCATCTTCACGCGTGAAGTCGCGCAGGGCTTCGGGCAGAAGGAAAAAGAGCAAGTCGTTGAGATGCTTTGGGAAATCGCGCTCGGCGACGGACATCTCCACCGCCTCGAAAGCACGATGATCGCCATTCTCGCCGAGGAAGTCGGCGTTGACGCAGAGCAGTCCGCTGCCGCGAAGGAACGTGCGGCCGCCCGCCTCGGGCATTAGGACCTTTCAGCAACACGGATCGGAAGGGCGCCGCGGCGCCCTTCCATCTCCTCGCCCGCTTGCTACACTTGGCCAACGGGGGCGACATCATGCGTTCTGTTCTATCGAAGTTGCTCTGGCCGGGACTTGCAGTCGGTTCTCTCCTCCCGATTTATCTCGGGATGGAGGCGGGACACGGCGTTCTGGCCTTCAACGTGACCTATCTTTCACTGGCGCTGACGATTGCGCTTCTTGAGCGCTTCATGCCACACGAGAAACGGTGGCTCGCCAATGACGGCCAGATGGGACCCGATCTCGCTCATACGGTGCTCAGCAAGGGTATCGCCCAGGTGATCGTCACCGTGATCGTCTTCATGGGGATCGCCGAGTGGGTGAAGCCTGCGGGCGGCCCGCTCTGGCCGGAAACCTGGCCGCTTCTCGCGCAGATCGCGATTGGCCTCGTGATCGTGGAGGCCGGGCTCTACTGGAAGCACCGCCTGGCGCATGAATGGCCCTGGCTCTGGCGTTTCCATGCCGTGCATCACAGTGTGACGCGGCTCTGGTTCTTCAATACCGGCCGCTTCCATGTCGTCGACACGGTGACGGGATTGCTCGTCGGCATTCCGGTGCTGCTGCTCCTCGGTGCGCCGCAGCCCGTTCTCCTGATGGTGAGCGCGACCACGGCTGTCATCGGCATGCTCACCCATTGCAACATCGAGATGCGCTGCGGGCCGCTCAACTACGTCTTCAACACTCCTGAGCTGCACCGCTGGCATCATTCGAAGGTGCTCGATGAAGGCAATCGAAATTATGGCGAGAACCTGATGCTCTTCGACATGATCTTCGGTACCTACATCAACCCGCCGCGTCGCCCGCCCGCCGACATCGGCATCGAGAATCCGATGCCCGAGAACTTTTTCGGCCAGCTGAAAATTCCTTTCACCCGCGCCCCACTCTGATCGCAGCAAGGGAACGCGCCTGATTTGCGTGCGTTTCTCTCTTCCATCGCAAGGACGGACAGGCGAGAGGATGTGGACATGAAACGGATAACGCTCGGCGCCGCGATGGCTGCCTGTTTCACTGCGGCGCTTGTAACGCAACCTGCTTCGGCGGGGTTTAGCAAGTGGGATTCGAATGATGATGTGGGTATCGACAATGAGGAGTTCGATACCGGGTTTCGCGACCGCAGAATCTACGAGACCTGGGACGCCGACAATGACGGGACAATGTCGGAGCGCGAGTTCAATGAAGGCGTGTACGGCACCTACGACCGCGACAACAACGGGGTCATTGACGAGAACGAATACGACCTTCTCGACGATGACATGGGCCCGGATGGCCGCTGGGATCTGTGATGTCGTCTACGCCTCAGGCGTGTAGCGCACCGGCATCTCCTTGATGCCGTAGATGAAGTTCGACCTGAGCCGCCGGATCGGTCCCGAGACGTGAATGTCGGGGAAGCGCTTCAGCAGTTCCTCGAAGAGAATGCGGAGCTGCAATTCGGCAAGCCGTGAGCCGAGGCAGAAATGCTGCCCCGCGCCGAAGCCGAGCTGGGTCGCCGTCTCGGGCGAGACATAGCGCGTCACGTCGAAGCGGTAGGGATCGTCCCATTTCGCCTCGTCGCGGTTCGCCGACGCGTACCACATCACGATCTTGTCGCCTTGTCTGATCTTCTGTCCGCGAAGCTCGGTGTCTTCCGTCGCGGTCCGGCGCATGTGAAGCACCGGGCTCACCCAGCGCACGATTTCCTGCACCGCGCTCGGAATGAGCGAGGGGTCGTCGAGAAGCTTCTGCCGCTCTTCCGGATTCTCGCTCAGCGCGAGCAGCCCGCCCGAAATCGAATTCCGCGTCGTCTCGTTGCCTGCGACGACGAGCAGGATGAAGGTGCCGATATAGGTCGGGAAACTCATCGCTTCGCCGCCGATCTTCGAATGGGCGAGCATGGAGATGAGATCGTCGCCGGGGTTCTCGAGCCGCTGCTGCCAGAGGCCTGCTGCATAGCCCGCCATCTCGCCGATGCACTGCTGCATGTACTCGTCGGAGACGCGGAGTTCCGGATCGTCTTCGCCCACCGTCGCGTTCGACCATTCGAAGAGCTTCGGTCCGTCGCTCTCCGGCACGCCGAAAAGTTCCGCCAGCACCTCGATCGGGAGTGCAGCGGCAACCGCGGAAATGAACTCCGCCTCGCCCGTCTTCGGCAGATTGTCGAGAAGCCGCGTCACGCGCGCGCGGATGCGCTCTTCCATGTTGGAGATGCGGCGCGGCACGAAGCCCGGCGTCACCATGCGGCGGTAGCCCGCATGTTCCGGCGGGTCCATCGAGATCATGCTCGCGTCGGTGTCGTTCCCGTCGATGTCGTTTTCGTTGAAGATGCGGTGGCCGCCATTGTTCTTCGCCGAGGAAAAGAGTTTCGGGTTCTTCGAGATCGCCTCGATGTCGTCATAGCGCGTCACCGCCCAGAAACCCGAACTATCCGCTTCCGGATTCCAGTAGACGGGTTCTTCCGCGCGCAACCGCCGGAACACCTCGTGGTGTTCCTCGCGCATGTAGAGATCGGGGTCTTTCAGATCGGGCTTGCCGCCGAGATCGATCGCCTGCGCCTTGGGCCTGAGCATCGTGAACGTCCTCCCCCCAGAATTCTAAGATGTTCTTTTGGGAAGAGCTTACGGCTCTTTGGCGCTGCGTCTCAAGCGACCGGAAAGCCCACCGCCGCTTCCAGTTCCTCAAGCGCCTGTTCCGGCGAGACGACCTTGATCGTCGTCATGCCGAGTGCACGTGCCGGCTTCAGGTTGATGCCGAGATCGTCGAGATAGACGCTTGCCGCAGGGGAAACGCCGAGCGCCTCGCAGGCCATCTCGTAGATGCGCGGATCGGGCTTGCGAATGCCGACCTTGGAACTCTCGATCACGTGGTCGAAAAGCCCCATCACTTCCTGCACGGCCGCCGCCTTCTCGGCGCTGCGCGCCATGCCGGCGCCTTCGCCTGCCGACACGTTGTTGGTGATGCAGCCCACTTTCGCGCGTTCCTTGCAGCGTTTCAGCGCCGTCACCATTTCCGGCCGGATGTCGCCGGACAGAAGCTCGATGATGTCGCGGCCCGGAATGCGGTGTCCCTTCGCGTGCGATTCTTCTGCGAACAGCCGGTCGAAATCGTCGAGCGAACATTCGCTGCGCTCGAACAGCGCCCAGGCGTTGGTGTCGGGATTGGTCGCGTTGATGCCGCGAATGAAGTCCTTCGCGAGCCCCTTTTCCGCCTCGTAGCGGTTGAACGCCTCGAACGGGCTCGACGTCAGCACGCCGCCGAAATCCCAGATCACTGCCTCGACCATGTATGTTCCTCGCCTTCAGAAGTTTCGTTTGGCGGGAACCTACACGCTCGAACGGCGAAGTTCTATCCGTTCACCGCGCCTTGACGAGGCAGTCCTGGCCGGCGGATTTGAGGCTCGTACAGGCGGTTTGCGCGGCCGCCTTGGTCTCGAAACCTGCCGCGCGGACGCGATAGAAGGTGCCCTTGTCGCCGAGATCGGCCTTCTCGACATCGAGGGCGTGGCCGCCGAGGATCGAGGGATGCTTCTTCTGCAGCGCTGCCCAGGCGGTCTTCGCCGCCCCTTCCTCGCGCAGCGCCATGATCTGCACCACGTAAGCTCCGCCGCTCGCGGGCGTGGCCGCAGGGGCGGGGGCTGCCGGTTCCGCGGCCGCGGTCTCCTGTGGCGCCGGTGTTGTCTCTTCCGGTGCGGCGGGCGGCGCAATCGAGGTCGGCGCGTTTTCGCCGGCAGCGGGAACGTCGGCCGCGCTTGCAGGCGGCGCGCTTTCGGGCGTGCTGGCGGTTTCCGTTTCGCCCGGCACGGTCGCTTCGGGGCTCGCAGGCGCTTCCGCTTCGGTCCCGGGTGTCGTGTCGGCGGGCATTTCCGTCACAGGCGCGGTCGTGGGCGCTTCGGCGCGCTCGGCCGGGGGCGGTGCTTCTTCCGCCGCCGAAGTCACGTCCGGCGACACCGGGGCGACGCCCGAGCCGCCATCGTTCAGCGACAGGGCGACGATGACGCCGCCCAGAATGGCGATGCCGACAAAGGCGCCGGCAATCAGCCGCGTGCGTCCGCCGCCATCCTCGTCTTCCGGTGTGTAGATGATTTCGGGTTCGGGCGGGCTTGGCCGCTCTTCCTCGTCCGTTCCGTACATCTCAGGCCTCTCCGTGGCGGGGGCGGCATAAAGCCCCCGGGAAGGACCTTCATTTGCGCCGATTCCGCTCAGGTTCTCCTGCCGTCCGGGCGAGAGGGTCACGCGCGAAACCGGGTCCACCGAGGAAGGTCCGGCTTCACCCTTGCGCGCAAGCAGGTCGCTCGTCAATGAGGCAGGCTTCTTGTTCATCAGGCGGCGCCTCGGAGAATACTGTCGGAAGCCTGGCTGGAGGCGAAGGAACCGGAGGCGAGCGGCGAGGTTTCGCGGCCCTGCAGCCGGTCGTCGAGGAAACGCCACAGCTCGGCGATTTCGTCGGGCGACTTGGTCGAGGAGCCGATTTCCATGACGGTCCGGCCATCGATCATGCTGGAGGCGAAATCGATTCGCTGGTGCAGGATCGAGGGGGCGACGGGGCCGTGGTGTGAGAGGGCGATAACGGCTTCCGTGGTGATGCGCGCCCGGGGAGCGGCCCCGTTGACGGCGAAAACCAGCGGCTTGCCGATTTCCTCGCAGAGCCGGACGGTGGCGCCGGCGGCGCGCAGGTCGTGCGGGCTCGGCCGGGTCGGGATCACGATCAGGTCCGCCTGGCCGATCACATGGCCGATGGTGGAGGTGATGGCGGGCGGCGTATCGACGATGACGAGGCGCACGCCCCCGTCCCTGAGCTTGTCGAGATCGGCCTCGAGCCCCTGGTCGGAGGCGCGCACGAAGAAGGGCCGTTCGGCCTCGCGCGCGTTCCACCACTGGGAAAGCGACCCCTGCGGGTCCGTATCGATCAGGGCAACGGGCCCTGCGCCGCGGCGCTCCGCTTCCACGGCGATATGGCCGGCAAGCGTGGTTTTCCCGGAGCCACCCTTCTGGGACGCAAACGCGATGACATGCATGGCTTATTCCCGATGACCGGCCGCCGGTTCAACTTCTTTGACTGCGGCCCCAAAAATTGACGCGTTTGCCGCGACCCGGGAATGAGCTTTCGCGCTCCCGCGACCCGCCAGCATGTGCGTGATCGAATATTCGAAAAGGCCGAATCAGCCCCGGCGCCGAGAGTAATGTGTGACCCATTCTGGCTCAACATGTGGCGGCGAAAAATGCGCATGCCACCATAAAATGTGTTGGCAGCGACACATTGTGGATCGGGTCAGCCCGCTGCTTCTGCCGTCACTTTCAGCATCGCGCTTGTCAGACGGGCAAGGTCTGCAGCCTCGATGACGAGCGGCGGCGTCGTGTAGACGATATTGCCGAAGGGCCGGATCCACACGCCCTCCTCGACAAAGCGCCGCTTCATCGCGTCGAGATCGCCCATCCGGGCAAGCTCGATGACGCCGATCGCGCCCTTGACCCGCACATCCTTCACGCCGGGGAGCTTGCGCGCCGGTTCCAGTTCCTCCGCGAGCTGCTTCGAGATCGCCTTGACCTGCTCGAGCCGGGGTTCCGTCTCGAAAAGGTCGAGCGAGGCGTTCGCCGCCGCGCAGGCGAGCGGGTTCCCGGTATAGGTCGGCCCGTGCATCAGCGCCTTGCCGGCCTCCTCGCCGAGAAAGGCCTCGTAGACGCGCGCGGTGGCAACCGTCGCGGCGAGCGCCATGGTGCCGCCGGTGAGTGCCTTCGACAGCGTCACGATGTCGGGCACGATCCCTGCCTGCTCGCAGGCGAACATGCTGCCCGTGCGGCCGAAGCCGGTGAAGATTTCGTCGAGGATCAGCAGAACACCGTGCCTGTCGCAAAGCGCGCGCAGCGTCTTCAGCGTTTCCGGCGAATGGAAGCGCATCCCGCCCGCGCCCTGCACCAGCGGTTCGGTAACGACCGCCGCCACTTCATGGGCGTGGTCCCGCAGGAAAGCATCGAGCGCGGCTTCCTTCTCTTCCGTTTCCGGCAGCTCGCAGATGAACTGTTCGGCGATCGCGCCCTTGAAGAGCGTGTGCATGCCCTCGTCGGGGTCGCAGACCGACATGGTGGCGAGCGTGTCGCCGTGATAGCCGCCCTTGAAGCTGACGAAGCGGGTGCGGCCCTTTTGGCCGTTGTTGATCCAGTACTGCACCGCGATCTTCATCGCGATCTCGACCGAGACCGATCCCGACTCCGAAAAGAACACATGGCCGAGATCGCCCGGCAGCTTTTCGGAAAGCCGCGTCGCGAGCCGGCAGGCAGGCTCATGCGCGAGCCCGCCCAGCATCACATGCGGCATCTTTGCGAGCTGCGCGGTGACGGCTTCGCGAATATGCGGATGGTTGTAGCCATGCGCCGCCGTCCACCAGGACGAAATCCCGTCCACGAGTTCGCGCCCGTCCGCGAGCGTGAGCCGCACGCCGTCGCTCTTCACCACCGGCAGCGCCATCGGCGTCGTCTGCATCTGCGTATAGGGGAGCCACAGATGCGGCGCGCCTTCCGCGAGCCACGCGGGCGGATCGTTGATCAGCGGATTGGGCGGCGGAACGGACATGTGCAGCACCTTTCTTCTGGTTGCCCGCATATAGGCGGATTTTGCCCGCTCATGGCAAGGGCGCAACAGTCGGATCCTTGGCAAGGGGGCGCCGAAGCGTTAGATATGCCGCCCGGTGCCGCGAAGGGTGCCGCCGTCCGAGAAAGAGGAACTCACCTTCGCCCGATGTGCTGAGACGACGCCTCGCGTTCGCATCGCCTTCATTGTTTGCCGTCGCTTCGGACCGACGACAGTCAAACAACAGGAGGATTCCGTGCGAACGGACCCATCTTCACAAAAACCCATCGACGCGCTCGCCGAATACAAGGTGAGGGCAAGCAAGCTCCTCAAGGATTTCGCGAGCACCGACAAGCGCCGCGCGTTTCACGCCGCGCATCGCCTCGCCGCGCTCTGGCCGGAAGCCGATGCGAAGTCGCTGCTCGCCGATCCGTCCCGCATCCAGCGCAAGCACGCGCTCGCCGTCATCGCGCGCGAGATGGGCTTTCGCGACTGGCGGCACCTGACGGAAGAAGCGCATGTCGAGCTTCCCGCCTTCGACACGACGCGGCTCTTCCCGGGCAGCGCGAGCTTCTATCTGAATGCCTGGTTCGCAACCTATGAGGAGGCGCGGGAGGCGCTCGGCTCCCGCAAGGACCGCTTCCTCTTTCCCTATCGCCACCAGTTCGTCGTCTGCGAGGGCGGGCTTCTCGCGAGCCTCGGCATCGACGTGAAGGATCCGGACTGGCAGGCGATCGGCCGTGACTGGGCAAAGCCGCTCGATGCGGCGGCGCATTACCGCCTGAACCAGAAACTCGCGCGCATCGTGCCGCCGCTGCCCGAGCGGCGGCGTCCCGGAAGGAGCGGGTGATGGACAAGTCCCGCAGGCGCCAGATCGTCAAGGACTACAAGGAGCGCGAGGTGGCGCGCGGCATCTTTGCCGTGCGCTGCCTTGCGAGCGGCGAAGTATGGCTTGGTGTCGGGCGCAGCCTCGACAACATGCGGAACGGCATCTGGTTCACGCTCCGCCTCGGCACGCATCCTTGCGTGACCCTGCAGGCCGCGTGGAACGCGCATGGCGAGGAGAGCTTCGTCTATGAAGTCGTGGAAGAAGTCGATGCGAAGGACATGACGCCTTGGATGCTGCAATCGCTCCTCAAGGAGCGTTTGCAGCACTGGCAGGCGGAATGGGGCGCGGAAGCGATCCGCACCTGATCGGGATTATTTCTCCGACGGGCAGCTATGCGCGGGCATCGGTTCGATACCGAGCTTCGCGAAGAGCTTGCGGTCCTTGTCCTCTTCCGGGTTCTTCGCGGTCAGCAGCTTGTCGCCGACGAAGACCGAGTTCGCGCCCGCCATGAAGCAGAGCGCCTGGTGCTCTTCCGACATGAGCTCGCGGCCGGCCGCGATCCGCACCACCGATTTCGGCATCGCGATGCGCGCCACCGCGATCATGCGCACGAAGTCGAGCGGATCGACCTTCTCGCTGCGGCCGAGCGGCGTGCCTTCCATCGGCATCAGCATGTTGATCGGCACGCTTTGCGGATGTTCGGGCAGGTTCGCCAGCGTCATCAGCATGCCGATGCGGTCGTCCGCGCTTTCGCCCATGCCGACGATGCCGCCCGAGCAGACATTGATGCCCGCATTGCGCACGCGTTCCAGCGTGTCGAGGCGGTCCTGATAGGTCCGTGTGCTGATGACGTTCGGATAATATTCTTCCGACGTGTCGACATTGTGGTTGTAGTAGTCGAGGCCGGTCTGCGCGAGGCGGTGGACCTGCTGGCCGGAAAGCATGCCGAGCGTCATGCAGGTTTCCATGCCCATTTCCTTCACGCCCTCGATCATGGCGCAGACCATGTCCATGTCGCGGTCCTTGGGCTCGCGCCAGGCGGCGCCCATGCAGTAGCGGGTCGCGCCCGCTTCCTTCGCCTTGCGCGCTTCCGCGAGCACCTTTTCCACTTCCATCAGCTTCGAGGCCTTGAGGCCCGTCTCGAACTTCGCGCTCTGCGCGCAGTAACCGCAATCCTCGGGGCAGCCGCCGGTCTTGATCGAGAGCAGCGTCGACATCTGCACCTGGTTCGCCTTGAACCAGCGGCGATGGACGAGCTGCGCCTCGAACAGGAGGTCGTTGAAGGGCAGGTCGAAAAGCGCCTGCAGTTCCGCGCGCGTCCAGTCGTGGCGCGTCTCGTCCGGATTGGTGCGCCGGGTAACGCCGGATTGCGGGTCCGATTGCGGATTCTGGGACTCTTCGATGCGGGTCTGGATGGTCATGGCCGCCACTTCTCTGGCTGGATAAGGTCGGAATGTTCCGGGCAGCATAGGCGGCCTGAGCCCCAATGCAACAATTCGGACGGGCGGGGAGGGCTCTCCCCTAATCATCACCCCAACGCCTGAGCAACGCGCCCTGGACCTTGAGAAGGCGGTCCACAAGCGCCCGGTTTCCCGCCGTTTCCGCCTGACGCAGCGCCAGCGCGACGTCGAACAGCGTCTCGCGCTCCTCCGCGCCCCGCACAAGGCTGCGGACCCAGCCGACGGCCGCCCGCCGCTCGCCCTTCGTCACCGGCGCCACGCGGTGGAGCGTCGTCGAGGGATAGAGCACGAGCGAGCCCGCCGGGAGCTTCACGAAGCGCTCGCCCGCCGGTTCCTCGACGATCAGCTCGCCGCCCTCGTAAGCGTCGGGCTCGGCGAGGAACAGCGTGAAGGAGAGATCGACCCTGATCCCGTCCATGAAGGCGTCGTCCGAATGAAGCCCGTATTCCATGCCTTCCGTATAGCGGGACAGGAGGATGCGGATGAAGTTCCGCGGCCGCGCCGCCGCCCGGAAAACCTCGTTCTTCGTCAGCCGCTTCTCGACCAGTTCCGTGAAGTCGGCGGCGAGCCCCGTTCGCTTCGCCTGCTCGTTCTTCTTCACGGATTTCGCGATCCGGCCCGCCGTGCGCGCGCCGTCCTCGAAGCCGTCCTTCTGCTTGAAGACCGTCTCCGCCAGGCGCAGCTCGGAAGCGGTCAGAACATCGGCGATCTGGATAAACAACGTCATGAATCCGTGATAATGCAAAGCGTTTGCAAACTAATCCGCCGCGCGGTAAAGGTCGAGGCCAGTATTGAAAGCAAGTATCGGTGCCACCGGCCGCCACCGCTACAGAAACACGCCGAAAAAGCCCAAGGGAGCCATCATGAAATACCGGACCAAACTCTGGACCAGCATCAGCGCTGCCGCCTTGATCGCGGCCTCGGGCGCGGTTGCCGGCGTGGCGTCGTCCTCCACGGCCGACGGTGCGCAGCATGCCGGCATGCCGCAGGGCAAGGCGGATTCGGGCAGCTTCCTGATGGCCGCTGCCGGTGAGGGCGAAGGAGAAGGTGGCGAAGGCGGAGAAGCCGGCGAAGGCGGCGAAGGCGGTGAGGGCGGCGAGGGCGGCGAGCGGGGCGTGGACCCGGCCGAGGCCGCGAAGGACCCTGTCGCCTATCTTTCCGCGCTCGATGTCATCCGCGCCCATTATCTCGCGGGCGAGGCGATGCTCGAGGTCGAGGGCGGCCGTCAGGCGGGTGGCGAGATGTTCGCCCACCCGATTTCCGAGGTCTATATCGACCTTGAGCCCGTCTTCGAGGAGCGGGGCGCGCCTCTCTTCCTCGACGAGATGACGGAAGCCGTCGATCTTGCGCTCGGCGATGCGCCGGCCGGCGAGGTGAAGGCCGCGGCCGCCAGGGTCTATGCCGCGATCGACGCCGCCGAGGAAACGGCGCCCCCGAGCGACAGGAGCGAGGACGCCATCGAGGCCGCCCTCATGGCCGACATGTTCGACCGCGCCGCGAAGCAATACGACACGGCCATGGGCCCGGCAGGCACCGAGGAAGCCTGGATCGACGGCTACGGCTTCTGGAAGGTCGCCGAAAAGCGTGCGGCGCACCTGAAGCCGCAGCTCGGCGAGGAACATGCCAGCCTCGCGGAAGAGATCGCCACGGCGGAAGAGCTTTTCGCCAATGCCTATGCGAGCGTCGCGAAGCCGGAGGAAGCGCCGGTCGAAACCGGCACGCTGCTGGCGGCGAGCTCGCGCATCTCCTTGAAAACAGGCAGCTTTTAAGGAGCGTTTCCCGGCAATGCGGAAGCCGGTTCGGCGTCCGGAAACGCGCCCGGACCGGGAGCCGGTTGACGAAAAGGCTTGCGTGGGGAACCCCGCGCGGCCCATACCTCCTCGCCGAGAGGAGCGAAGGATGGCGAAGTCCCCTAAAGAGACCCTCGACGATTTCGCGCGGGCAAAGCTCGATGCGCTCGAAGCGCAGGCATTGCGCCGCCGCCTCATCGAGACCGACAGGCGCGAGGGCGCGATTGCCTTCCGCGACGGCCGCCGCCTCGTCTCCTTCTGCTGCAACGACTATCTGAACCTCTCGCAGAACGAGACGGTGAAGCGCGCCGCTATCGAGGCGACGGAGAAATACGGTGTCGGCTCCGGCGCCTCGCGCCTCGTTTCCGGAAATCATCCGCTCTTCCGTGAACTCGAAACGCGCCTCGCCGAATGGAAGCAGGCGGAAGACTGCGTCGTCTTCGGCTCCGGCTACATGGCGAACATGGGCATCATCCCCACGCTGATGCGTAAGGGCGATCTCATTGTCGCCGACGAACTCGCCCATGCCTGCCTGCTCTCCGGCTCGAAGCTTTCCGGCGCCCGCGTCGAGATCTTCCGCCACAACGACATGGGCCATCTCGAGGAACTGCTCGCCGCGCACAGAAATGCTGCGCAGCATTGCCTCATCCTCACCGACGGCATCTTCAGCATGGACGGCGACGCCGCGCCCGTCGAAGCGATGGCGGAAATCGCGAAGCGCCACGACGCCTGGCTGATGACCGACGATGCGCATGGCATCGGCGTCGTCGGGCACGAAGGCCGTGGCTCAAGCTTCATGGGAACGGCGAAGGCCGACGTGCCGCTCCAGATGGGCACGCTCTCGAAAGCGGTCGGCGCCTATGGCGGTTATCTCTGCGCCAGCCGCGCCGTCTGCGACCTGATCCGCACCCGCGCCCGCACGCTCATTTATTCGACGGGGCTCCCTCCCGCGACGGCCGCCGCCGCCATCGCCGCGCTCGAATTCATGCGCGCGAACCCCGACTACTGCAAACGCCCGGTCGCGAAGGCCCGGGCCTTCACCCGCGCGCTCGGGCTTCCCGATCCCGAAAGCCCCATCGTGCCGCTGATCCTCGGCGATGCCGAGTTGACGCTCGCGGCTTCGGCACTCCTCGAAGCCGAAGGCTACCTCGTCACCGGCATCCGTCCGCCGACGGTGCCCGCCGGCACCGCGCGGCTCCGCTTCACCTTCACGGCCGAACATGACGACGCCGACATCGCGCGGCTCGCTGCGCTCGTCCGCGAACGCATCCTGCCCCGCCGCGCTGCCGAGTAAACATGCCTCCCATATTCGTCACTTCATCCGGCACCGAGATCGGCAAGACCTATGTCTCTGCCATGCTGACGCGTGAGCTGAAGGCGCGGGCGATAAAGCCGCTGGTGAGCGGCATCGACGAGGAAACCTTCCCGGAAAGCGATCCCGCGCAGCTCCTCGCCGCGATGGGCGAACCGGTCACGTTCGCGAATGCCGGCCTTGTCTCACGCTGGCGCTTCAAGGCCGCCCTCTCGCCCGACATGGCGGCGAAGCGCGAAGGCCGTTCGATCGATTTCGATGAACTCGTGGAGGAATGCGTCTCTGCCGCAGCGAAACACGATCCTCTCGTGATCGAGGGCGTCGGCGGTCTCATGGTTCCGCTCGACGGCACGCACACGGTTCTCGACTGGATGAAGGCGCTCGACGCGAAAACCGGCGTCGCGCCGCTCCTCGTCGTCGGCGCCTATCTCGGCACCATCAGCCACACGCTGACGACGCTGGCTGTGATGCGCGCCGAAGGCATTCCGCCGCGCGCCATCGTGGTGAGCGAGGCGGCGCCTGGTCCCGTGCCGGTCGAGGAAACGGCGGAGACCATTGCGCGCTTCGCCGGCCGCGTTCCCGTCCGCGCGCTTCCGCGCGGCGGGACGCTTCCTCTCGCCGGTCTCTTCTGAGCCTTACGCGCCCGGCAGCTTGTCGCGGATCTGGCCGAGCCTGTCGTTCATCGACAGGAAGGTCAGGTACATCTCGCAGATCACCCGCCAGAAAAGAATGCCAAGCACGCCGCCGATCAGCGCCACCACGAATTGCAGCAGTCCGAGAGCGCCGTTCCAGCTCATCGTGCTGACCGAGCCCGCGAGCGATGCCAGCACGAACAGAACGATGACGACGAGCCCGAGCCAGTAGAGCAGCTTGATGACGCTGCCCGAGATCATCTTCTCGAAACCCAGAAAATCCTTGAAGCTCATGAGGTCCTCTCACAATAAGAGTCGCCCGCCCGCATGGCGCGCGGGCGGGTTAAGACGCATACGGACGAAAAAGGGCGCTACTTCGGTCCGAACAGGAACCAGATAATGAGGCCGAGAACCGGCAGCAGCAGAACGACGACGATCCAGATCGCCTTCCAGACGGGTTCTGCACCGCTCTGCACGATACGGATGATCGCATAGATATCCAGTATCAGGATGATGATGCCGAGAATGCCGGTATAACCGTCGCCGAACATGTACTTCCTCCAGACCAAACGCTCCCCCGGCGGCAAGCGTAGCGCGATTTGCGGTGTGAGGTAAGTTCCGAATACGGCGGATTTCGTGGATTAGTGTAATCGAACGAAAGCGGCGTTCGCGCGTTTCCTCCCGTTGGGCAGCGGTCTGCTCAAACGAAACTGGGCGTGGCGATCCCCTCGAATTCGAGCAGCCACTTCTTCGTCGGCAATCCGCCGCCGAACCCGGTCAGCGAGCCGTCCGCGCCGATCACGCGGTGGCATGGCACGATGATCGGAAGGGGGTTCTTTCCGTTGGCGAGCCCCACCGCGCGCATGCCCTTGGGGTTGCCGATGGCGCGCGCGATGTCGGCATAGCTTCGCGTCTGACCGAAGGGAATGCCGGTGAGCGCATTCCAGACGCGCTTCTGGAAATCGGTGCCTTGCGCCGCCAGGGTCAGCCCGGAAAAGTCCTTCTGCTTTCCCTCGAAGTAACGCGTGAGCGCTTTCACGGTCTTGTCGATCTGTGCGCGCGCCTTTGCACTGCCGTCCCGCTTCGGGAAAGCGACATCCTTCTGGTTCGGAAAGAGCACGGCCGCCAGTCCGGCATCGGTCGCCGCAAGACGCAGCCGGCCTATGGGCGTCTCGAGTGTCGCGGTGGCGAGTGTTTCGTCGTCGGGAAGTTTCATGGTCGTCTCCTTCAGGTGGTCCAGAGCGCCAGCGCCGCATAGCTGCGCCAGGGCCGCCAGCGTTCCGAAAGCGCTTCGAGAGCGGCGGTGGAAATCGGCTCTCCGTCCCCTGCGGCCTTGCGCAGCCCGAGGTCGGACGAGGGAAAGGCGTCCGGTTCGCCGAGCGCGCGGAGAGCGATGTAATGCGCTGTCCACTCGCCGATGCCGGGCAGCGCCGTCAGCTCGGCGATCTTCGCATCGAGGCTTTCGCGCGGCGTGAAATCGAGCGCGCCGCTCGCGACGGCGCGGGCGAGCGACTGCAGCGTCGCGATCCGCGCGCCGGTGAGGCCGAGCCCGGAGAGATCGGCGCGCGCTAGCCGTGCCGCTGTCGGAAAGAAATGAGTGAGGCCTTCTTCGCCCGTCGCGGCGGGCTCGCCGAACTTCGCGACGATACGCCCGGCGATCGTCGTCGCGCCCTTCACGGAAATCTGCTGCCCGAGAACGGCGCGCACCGCGAGTTCGAATCCGTCGAAGGCGCCGGGTACGCGCAGGCCCGGCATGCGCTTCAGGCGCGGCCCGATGAGCGGATCGCGCGCGAAGGCGGCGGCGATGGCGCCGGGCTCCGCGTCGAGATCGAAGAGCCGCCGGAGCCGCGCAGCGAGGGCGCGAATGGGCAGGGCGGTTGCGCTGGCGTCGAGCATCGTCACCCGCGCTTCGAGCGCATGGCCGCTCGCTGCGGGTGTCACGGTGAGAAAACCCCTGGCGCCGCCGATGTCGAAGTTCCGCGCGTAGCGCCCCGTCTCGATCCGCTCCACGCCCGGCAGCGCGCGCGAGGAAAGATAGGCAAGCACGCTGTCGAAATCGAAGGGCGGCCGGTAGCCGAGCCGGATGCGGATCGCGGTGCCTGCTTGCGTTTCTGACGCGCGGCGGATGTCCGTCGGCGCCACGCCATAGGCGGTGCGGATCGCGTCGTTGAAGCGCCGCAGGCTCTGGTAGCCCGCCGCGAAGGCGACATCCGCCAGCGGCATCCGCGTATCGCTGATGAGCTGCTTCGCGGTGAGGAGCCGCCGGTTCGCGGCGACCGCCTGCGGGCCCGCGCCGACATGCGCGAGAAACAGGCGCCGGAGCTGCCGCTCGCCGAGGCCGAGCCGCGCGGCAAGGTCTTCGAGCCGTCCCTCGTCCAGCGCGCCTTCCTCGATGAGGCGCAGCGCGCGCGAAACGGTTGCGGCCGTTCCCGCCCAGGCGGGCGTTCCCGGTGCCGTTTCCGGCCGGCAGCGCAGGCAGGAACGGAAACCCGCCGCCTCGGCCGCCGCTGCGGACGGCACGAAGCTGCAATGCTGACGCTTCGGCACGCGCGCGGGGCACACCGGACGGCAATAGATCCCCGTCGTCGACACGCAGACGAAGAAGCGTCCGTCGAAGCGCGCGTCCTTCGCCTCGATGGCGCGGTAGCACTGGTCGGGGTCGAGCGGGGCGGCGGCGATGGGTGTGGCGATCTCGTTCATGAGGTGCAGTCTAGAGCGCCGTGTCCGCCGTCGCTCGCCAAAATCGGACATGGCCATTTCGTCCCGTTTTCCCCTCTCGGTGACGCCACCGTCATCGAATGAAGCAGGGGCTCACCCACATCAATGTGATGCGCTCACCCGATTGCGCAGCTTGAGTTCCCCGCCTCCGCTGCTACGCTTCGCGCAACGAGGAATTCGGAACGCAATTGCAATGCGGCCCGGCGGGGGGAGGAAACCGGCCGGGCACGACATCCGGGGGAGGAAAGAATGACGGACAGGGCTGGCGCCGCTACGGGCGCCGCAGGTGGTGCTGCGCCTTCGCTGGGCTTCACGCCCGCCTATCGCAACTACGCGCTCTTCGTGCTGATGCTCGGCTACTCGGCGAATTACGTGGACCGCCAGATCCTCGCCGTTCTGCTCGAACCCATCAAACTCGAACTCGGTGTCAGCGACACCATGCTCGGTTTCCTGTCGGGCATCACCTTCGCGATCTTCTACGCGACGCTCGGCGTCCCCATCGCGATGCTCGCCGACCGCACCAACCGCCGCAACATCGTGGCGGCGGCCATCACCATCTTCTCGACCATGACGGTCGCCTGCGGCTTCGTGACGAGCTTCGCCCAGCTCGCGCTCGCGCGCATCGGCGTCGGCATCGGCGAAGCGGGCTCGAGCCCGCCTTCTCATTCGATGATCTCCGACATGTTTCCGCCCGAGAAACGCGCCGGCGCGATGGGCATCTACTCGCTCGGCATCAACATCGGCATCCTGATCGGCTTCCTCGTCGGCGGCTGGGTCAGCCAGTGGTATGGCTGGCGCGCGGCCTTCTTCGTCGTTGGCGGGCCGGGTATCATCATCGCGCTCCTCGTCCGCTTTACCTTGAAGGAGCCGTCGCGCGGCCATGCCGATGGCGCCTCGGCGCAGCAGGTGGCAGCGGCCGCGCCGGGCTTCATGGAGGTCTGGAAGCTGCTCTGGGCGCAGAAATCCTTCCGCCACATCGCGTTCGGCTGCGCCACGGCGGCTTTCGCGGGTTATGCCGGCGTCACCTGGATTCCCGCCTTCCTCATCCGTTCTTTCCAGATGACACCCGGCGAGATTGGCACCTGGCTCGCGCTCATCATCGGCTTCGTCGGCGGCGCGGGCACCTATGTCACGGGCTGGCTCGCGGACCGCTACGGCAAGGGTGACGTGCGCTGGAACCTCTGGGTCGTCGCGATCATCATGTTCCTCTGCTTCCCCTTCTCGGTCGGCATGTACCTTTCCGCCGACAAGTACTGGGCGCTGGCGATGTTCCTCCTCCCGGCCTTCGCGGGCGCGGCCTATATCGGACCCGCGCTCGCCATGACGCAGGGCCTTGTCACGCTCCGCATGCGCGCCGTCGCCTCCGCCGTCCTTTTCCTCATCCTCAACCTGATCGGCATGGGGCTCGGCCCGCAGGCCGTCGGCATCCTGAGCGACCTCTACAACGATTCCTTCGGCCAGGAATCGCTCCGCTACGCGCTCCTCACCGTGATGTTCGTCTGGATCTGGGCCGGCATCCACTTCGTCCTCGGCGCACGCACGCTTAAGGACGACCTCGCCCGCGCCAAGGCGCATGGACTGAAGTAACACCATTCCCGGCGGCGGGCTTGTCTGCCTGCCGCCGGGACGTTCTTCTCTGCGCCTCCGCCCCCCGCCGCACCGCGACACCGTCGCCCCTCGAACACCCGCTCCCTTTGTGGAAACATGAACACGCAAAGGAGCCCGCCGATGTCCCTCCCGCAAACCATGCGCGCCATGCTGTTCGAGGCGCCGGGAAAGAAGCTGCGCCTTGCGGAGATACCCGTGCCGCATGCCCGTCCGGGCGAGGTCGTGGTCAAGGTCGAGGCTTGCGGCGTCTGCCGCACCGATCTTCATGTCGTCGATGGCGAACTGCCGGAGCCGAAGCTCCCCCTCGTGCCCGGCCACGAGATCGTCGGCCGCGTCGCAGCCCTTGGGGAAGGCGTCGCCGCGCCCGCCCTCGGCGCGCGTGTCGGTATTCCCTGGCTCGGATGGACCTGTGGGCAGTGCCGCTACTGCAGGGCCGGCAAGGAAAACCTCTGCGAGAGCGCGCTCTTCACCGGCTACACGCGCGACGGCGGCTATGCCGAGTTCGCGCTCGCCGATGCGCGCTTCTGTTTCCCGGTCGCCGAAAGCTACGGTGCGGCGGAAGCGGCGCCGCTTCTCTGCGCCGGGCTCATCGGCTACCGCTCGCTCCGCATGGCGGGCGAGGGAAAGCTGCTCGGCATCTACGGCTTCGGCGCGGCGGCGCATATCGTCGCGCAGGTGGCGCGCCACGAAGGCTGGCGGCTCTTCGCTTTCGTGAAACCCGGCGACGAAGCCGCGAAGGCGTTTGCGCGCTCGCTCGGCGCGGAATGGGCAGGCGGTTCCGACGAGGCGCCGCCGGACCTTCTCGACGCCGCCATCATCTATGCGCCTGCCGGGCCGCTCGTCCCTGCCGCGCTCCGCGCCGTTGCGCCCGGCGGCCGCGTCGTCTGCGCCGGCATTCACATGTCGGACATTCCCTCCTTCCCCTACGACATTCTCTGGCGCGAGCGCTCGCTCCATTCGGTCGCGAATCTGACGCGCGCGGATGGCGAGGAGTTCCTCGCCCTCGCGCCGAAAGTGCCGGTCGTCACCACGGTCGAGACGCTGCCGCTCGAGCAGGCGAACGAGGCGCTGGCCCGTCTCCGCGACGGCCGCCTCACCGGCGCCGCCGTGCTCGTGATGGAATAGGCGTCATGCGCAGGATAGCCGTATCTGATCGCCTCTCGCTCGAGATCACCCTCCCCTCGGGGAGGGTCGAAAAATTCGAGAGAATTTTTCGGGGCGGGGGCTGCCACGGTGTCACGCGCATGACGCAAAAGCCGGGCATGGCTTGGGCTGTTCTCTTTTCCGGGCTCGCCGATTGATGAAACGCCACCTCCTTCTCACCACCCTTCTTTCCTTTTCGGCTCTCACACCCGCCCATGCGGTCGACGAGCGCTACCCGGACTATGAACCGCGTCCCGGCCTCGCGGGCGAGGCGTCGGTTGCCGGGGCGCCGGCGCCGGCGAGCCTCCTGCTGCTCTGGCCGGAGAGCTTCCGCATGGCGCAGCCGGAAACCGTGCTGCATCCCGGCGGCGCGGAGGGAGGTGTCAGGATCAGGGCGGCGGTCGAGGCGATTGCCGTTCTCGTCAACGCGGAGAACCCGCTCGCCTGCATCCCGCTCGACGCGCTGCACACTCTCTACACGGACGAAAATCCGTCGTGGAGCATGGCGGGCGGACCGTCCACGCCGGTCCTTGCGATGGCGCGCGAGACGGAGCCGGGCGAGAGCGACTTCTTCGCCGAAGCCGCGCTCACGGGTGCGCCCTTCGCCCCCGGCGTCGTGCGCGTCGCGCGCTATTCGGATCTGCTCGACAGGCTCGCCGAAACGCCGGGCGGCATCGGCTACGCGCCTGCCGGCTACCGGGGCGACGGCGTCAAGGCGCTGCAAGTGTCGGATGGCGGCGGCTGCGCCGCTCCCAGTGCATCGA
Source organism: Parvibaculum sp. (assembly GCA_017642695.1). Lineage (GTDB taxonomy): Bacteria > Pseudomonadota > Alphaproteobacteria > Parvibaculales > Parvibaculaceae > Parvibaculum. Next base: position 708,237 of record JAEPQD010000001.1, read on the forward strand.
GCGCCTACCGTGCCGACTATCCGCTCGCCCGCTTCGTCCATCTCGAAGGCATGAAGAACGAAGTGAGTCTTGCCTTCTTCGACTACGTCCTCTCGCAGGACGGTCAGCGTGACGGTGTCATCGCGGGCTTTTATTCCCTCCCCTGGGTGTTCGCGGAGGAAGAGCGGGAGAAGCTTCGTCTCGATTGACGTTCCGCGGCTTTATCCCCGCTGTGACTTTTGCCGTTCCGGCTGTGACCTTTCTGTCGTTGCCGTTCTGCATCGGCGATGCCGTGCCGCCACAGCGGGGACAAGAGGCGCGTTCTTGACGGTTCGGTGACAGTTCGATGACGGTCGCCCCGATTTGTCCCCGCTTGCCGGGTTATCCCCATGGCAAAACCCCCGGTGGATTTCTCCACCGGGGGTCTGCCGTCTGACGATCTGCGAGGATCGGACTGGACGTAGGCTCAGAAGGCGAACTGCGTGCGCAGCGCAACCGCATCGTGGCCGAAGTTCGAGTTGGTGACGCCGCCCCGGTCTTCTACATCCACGTTCAGGTAGTTGAGCATGAAACGGAGGTTGTTGTTGACGTACCAGTTGAGGCCCACCGTGATGATGTCCTGCTCGCCGCCCGCGATGCCCGCGCTGGCGTCGTTGAGATCGGCCTGGCTGTAGCGCGCCGCGATTTCCCAGGCACCCGAGCCCTTGTTGCCGAAGCCGAAGGGATTGGCAGGCTTCACACCCTTGAAGGCAGCCTTCTTGATGTCATAGTTGTAGGATTCGCCCGTCAGAATCCACGAGGCCTGCAGGTACCAGGCGTCAAGATCGGCGTCGGGGTTTGCGTTGAGGCCGCTGACGTCGAAACGGTAGTATTCGCCCTGAGCGCGGAACGGGCCGTAGTTGAACGCGAGTTCCGGACCATAGACCGAGACCGTATCGACCGTGGCGCCGAAATTCGCGTCGATCAGGCGCGTCGGGTCAATACGGAGTTCCGGCCGGTCGCGGAGGCGAAGCGCGTCGCCCGGCAGATTGAAGGAGTGCGAAGCCGAAACGCCAAAGTGAAAGTTCGCACCTTCTTTCGGTGAGGTTGCGTAGGCCAGACGACCAACGGCGTTCGACGTATCGAAGTCCGTGTTGCCCGCCGAAGTGTTGTTGCCGACGGTGCCCATGGAATAGAAGGCGCTGCTGTAGAAATTGCTGGTGTTGTAGATACCGCCGAGCAGCATGCGCCCTTCGCCCGCCGCCGGGCTGATGGCGAGATTTGCTGCCGTGGCGCGTTCGATGAAGGTAATGTCGTTCGAAGACGTCGAGTCGTCGAGCGTCATCCGCGGCTTCGTCGCACCGGTGAGGATCTGCAGGCCGTCGATGCCTTTGTAGGCCAACACCGCTTCGTAGATGCGGGCGTTCGATTCCGTGCCACTGTCGCCGAAGTTGAATTCGATATTGTATCCGAAATCCTTGGCGAGCGTGCCGTTGAGACCGACACGGAGGCGCCGGAAGTTGGCGTTGCCGCGCAAGCCGCCGAAGTTGGCCTTGCTGGCGTCGTCCTGGTCGTAGCCGCCGACGTCGAGATGGGCGCGACCGGTGATGCCGAAAGTGAAGTTGCCGTCGGCCGACTTGAAGACCGGACGGCCGTTCTTCAGCGAGACCTCGACGTCGCTCTTGCGTTCCTCGAGGCTCTTGATCGCGTTGCCGTGCTGGATCTGCACGTCGTCGACCTTCCGCTGCAGCGCTTCGATCTGCGCTTTCAGGGCGTCGAGTTCCGCCTGGGTGTTGCTGGCGGCGAAGGCGGGTACCGCGAGAAAGGCGGCTGCGCCCAGTGCGGTACCGGCCAGCAGAATGTTTCGCAACGTCATTTGACGTCTCCGTGTTCTGTGGATGAGCTTCTGTTGCAGGATTGGCAGCCGCGACGAACGCCGCGAACACCCCCCATGCCGTCGCTCGTAACAGAGCCATGTGACGGTTCGTTTCCATTTTTATGACAGTGAGATGACGGTCGGAAAATGTGGCCAGCCTGCATCGGTATTCGGCGGATCGCGCGGGGGAAATTGTAAGGACAGATCGGAAAAGCCTATAAAAATGAATGAGTTACGATGTGCGCTTGCCCCACGGCCCAGAAGCCACAACCGCGAGGAAAGATGCCGACCCGGTTCTCCATTCTCGACCGTGCAAGAGAAAACGGCAGGGACTGGCCCTGCCGTTTGTCATGATCGGGGCCCGGACGATCAGAAGGTAAGGCGGATGCCTCCGAGCACCGTGCGGGGCTTGCCGGGGCGTGCGCCGGCCGGGTCGAACGAGACATTGTAGACCTCGTCCGTCACGTTCTCGACGATGCCGATCAGGCTGACGCCGGGAACAATGTCGACCTCCGCCGACAGATCGAGAACAATCCGTTCGTTGATGAGCTGGTTGTCCGGAATCGCGCCCTGGCCGGCAACCGAGCGTGTCTCGCTGACATAGCTGGCAATGACGTTGGCCCGCCATGTTTCGCTTTCCACGCCCGCCGTCAGAGTCAACTGGTGGTCGGGAACATAAGGCAACTCATCTCCCGCGATCACATTGCCCCACGGGCCGAAACCGCTGTTGAAGCTCGTTTTGAATTCCGCATTCGTATAGGTGTAGATCGCGGCGACCGGGAGGGACCATGCCGTATCGAGAAGGTCGGCGGCATCGTAGCCAGCGGTGATTTCGAGGCCCTTTACGTCGACCTCGCCACCATCGAACTGTGCACCAATAGCGCAACCGCCGCCGGTCGAAGCAGTGCAGGTGCCGAGCAGGTTCGAATAGTCGTTGAAGAAACCCACAGCCTCGAAGTTGAACTCGCCGGCACCGTAGCGAAACCCCGCTTCGTAGTTGACCGATCGTTCTGCATCGGAGGTGGATCCGGTACCGGGGGCGACGAACCCGCGATGCACGCCGCCGATGATCTGCCACTCGTCATTGAGGTAATAGACGGCGCCGGCCCCCGGAATGAAGACATCGACTGTATTTTCGGCAACGGTTGCCGGACCGGTTCTGCCTGGATCTGCCGCTCCCCAGCGGGTTTGCCGCAGGCGGATCGTTTCATAGCGCAGGCCCGGCGTAATTGTCAGCTTGTCCCAGTCGATCGTATCCTGAACGAAGAACGACCAGGCCTGGGCATCGCCAACCCGGTTATCCTGGCTGCCTGGAGCCCCTGCCGTCGTCAGCGTCATCTGTCCGCCCGCCATTGTGTACACATCGTCATTCTGGAAGCGGTCCTCTTCGTCCTCGTGATAGCGGACGGAGAGTTCCAGATAGTGGGCGATGTCGCCGGTCAGGAAGGCCGATCCGAGAACGGACTGAATTCCGGCGGAGTAATATTCGCGATTGTTGTTGCGGACGCGGATTTCGCCTGCGGCGCCTTTGAGGACGGCCAGTTCGGCGGCGTTGGCCGAGGGGTCGCCGACAATGCTCGAAATGCTCGTCCATGTGGGAGCGCCGGTAAGCCGAGCATCGTTGATCTTGTACCAGGCGCGGCTTGTGTCGTTGTAGTAAAGCGTGGTCGTCAGATTGATGTCGTTTGAAAAATCGACCCGATGGGATGCCTGCAGCGTCAGGTGGTCGACATTCATTTCGTCGACTTGGCTGGCCGCGTAGCGCCGATAGGGATTCGCGGCGAAGTCCGCGGGAGTGAGACCAAGATAGGTTTCATCCGAGACTTCGTCCGAGCGTTGTACCTTGAACTCGAAGGACTGCCGCAAGCCCGATTCCGCAGTGCTTTTGAATGCGAGCTTCGCGAGATAGTCCTGGATACGATAGCCCGTATCGCCACCTCCATCGAGCTCCTTGAAACCGTCGGTGCGGTCCTGCAGCGTCTCCGCCAGAAGACCGACGTCCCAGTCTTCGGAAAGGGACATCCATCCGCCGCCATAACCATGGACGCGAAGCGTGCTGTCTTCGCCTCCAAGGATCTTGAGCGATCCGGACAGGCTTCCATCGTCACTATCCGGAATGGAAGTCGAAAAGAGATTGATGGCACCGGCAACCGTCGAAGGCCCGTACTTGATTGCCGCCGGACCCTTCACGACTTCGATCGCCTCGATGCGGCCCATATGCGGGAAGTAGTAAGCGGCGGGCGCAGCGTAGGGGGCCGGCGCCATCAGCACGCCGTCTTCCATAATGACGATCTTGTTGTTGCGGTCGCTGCCGGATCCTCGAATGCCGATATTCGGTCTGAGGCCGTAGCCGTCTTCTTCCTGAATCTGGAGCCCGGGGACGACGCGCAGCGTACGATTGATGTCCGTGTAGGAGAACTTTTCGATCTCCTCCTTCGGGACGAATGTGGCGGAGCCGCCGACGTCCCGGACGTCTTCGGCCGACCCGGTAACCAGAAGGCCTTCCAGTATGTGCACCTTTACATTGGTGTCCGGCCCCTGTTCGGAAACGGTGGTTGGGCTGGTTTCCTGGGAAAGGGCCGGAGCGGCCCATAGCGTCATAGCGGTGAGCGCACCGGTGAGTGATCTTGAGGTCGTTCTGAAAGCCATGTGTCCCCCTCGCTGCGCCCGATGGCGCGAGTCTGTGAAGGGTTCATACAAGCTTCACAAAGGGGTGTAAATGCGATTGCCTCGCATTTTTGATCGCAGAACCAGCGTTTTTGAGTGCGTCCGTCAGGTCAAGCGCGGCCCTCTTCGCTGTCTCCGGCCAGCTTTGTCAGAACCGCCGAACTTTTCTCAAGCGTTCGGTGAACGGGGCACTTTCCCGCGATCTCGACGACCTTCTCCGCAAGCGTCGAGTCCTCCAGACGACCTTCGATATGGATGGTTCGCTCGAAAAGGTCGACATACCCCTCCCGGCCTTCCGCGCAGGCTTCGCAGTCCTTCGCATGTACTTTCGAGTGCCCCACCTCAACGGAGATCCGGCCAAGGTCCAGGCCCTTCTTCTCGGCATACAGCCGCAATGTCATCGAGGTGCAGGCGCCGAGGGCGATCGAGAGGTAGTCGTAAGGGTTCGGACCGGAATCGAAGCCGCCATGGCTCTCCGGTTCGTCTGCGAAAAGCCGGTGCGGACCGCTCGCGATACGCTGCTGGAACTTGCCCTTGCCGGTCTCGGTCACGGTGACGGTCTGCGGATCGCCCGCGTCGTCGCCGGTCTCCTCGATACCGATATAGCGCGAGGCCCAGGCCGCGAGGACATCGGCCACGTAAAGCGCATCGCTCCGCCGCGCGAGTAGGTGGTTCGCATTGTCGAGCGAGACAAAGCTTTTCGGATGCCTGGCCGCGTCGAAGATCTTTGCGGCATTCTCGATGCCGACGGTCTGGTCGAGAGGTGCGTGGAATATGAGAAGAGCCTTGCGAAGCGAGGAAATTTTCCCGGCAAGGTTCTGTTCCCGTACATCGTCCAGAAACTGTTTGCGGATCCGGAACTTCCGGCCGGCAAGCGTGACTTCGGCTTCCCCTCTCGTTTCGATCTTCGAGAGGTCCGCCTGGAAACTGCGAGTGACATGGTCGGCATCCGCCGGGGCGCCGATGGTCGCGACCGCCTTTGCTTCCGGCACGTCACCGGCCGCGGCAAGGACCGCGGCGCCGCCCAGGCTGTGTCCGATCAGGATGGCAGGCGCCTCGTATTCCTCACGCAGAAAGTCGACGGCGCACAAAAGGTCGGCAACGTTGGACGAGAAATTCGTGTTGGCGAACTCTCCGCCGCTCATTCCGAGCCCGGTGAAGTCGAAGCGGAGCACCCCTATGCCGCGCGCGGCAAGCGCCCCCGCGATGCGAGCGGCGGCGAAAATGTCCTTTGAGCAGGTGAAGCAATGGACGAAGACCGCATAGGCGCTCGCGGGTCCGACGGGAAGATCGAGCAGAGCGGCCAGCGGCTCTCCCTGCGAACCCGTGAAAGTCACCTTCGTCGAACGAACTGTCATTGTTCCCTCCCGTCGCGCAGGTACGAGTGTGCGTGAGCTTACCCCAGATGACGGAACCCGGCTCGCCTTTCACGCCGCGTTGTGGAACGCGGATGGAACTCGATCAGGGCAAATCCGGCGCCAATGCAGCAACAATAAGATTCGGAACGCCGCCTTCCCGGGCCCGTTGATACGACAAGGGTTGCGCGACCCCGCGCACCCAGATGGCACGAAGGAGAAATACCATGAAGCGGCTTTTCACGACGACCGCGCTGGTTGCCTCGATGGCTTTTGCGTCGGCGGCCTATGCGGCATCGGACGATATGCAGAATACGTCGAAAGAAGTGACGCCGGCGGAGCAGCAGGACACGCAGGCTGCGACCGAGACGCCGGAGGAACTTCTGACGGGATCTCTCAATGAAAGTGCGGACGTGCTCACCATCGACGGCGAGGCTGCCATCATGTCCGCAACGGCGATTTCCGCCCGCGACGTGATCGGCGCGAGCGTCGTCGGCCCGGACGGCGAGGAAGTCGGCGTCGTTGACGATCTGGCCCTGGCGGAGGACCGTTCCATCGAGCAGATCATCGTCGCCGACGGAGCCGTGTTCGGCTTTGGCGGCAAGGATGTCGCCATCGACTTTCAGGGAGCATCCATAACGCGCGACGAAAACGACGAGCGCACCGTGCGGATTGGCATGACGGCCAAGGCGCTTGAGAGCGTTTCCGAGTTCGACAAGGCTCCGCTGGAAGAGTCCGGCACTCGCCTCGCCAGCACCTGGCTCGACCGCGAAGTGACGCTGGCAACGGCCGATGACGGCTCGGGCGAGGTGACCGATCTGATCATGAGCGAAAGCGGTACGGCCAGGTATGCGGTCGTGGAGTTCGGTGGTCTTCTGGAAATGGGTGACAATCAGGTCGCCGTCGAGGTGGCCGAGCTCGGCGCGGCGCCCGCCGGTGAACCGTTCAACCTCTCCATGACGCAGGACGAACTTCGCGAGGCCCCGAAGTTCCATTATGACGCCGACGAGGTTCCGCAGCAGACCGACATGTAACGTCATCCGCTGCCAAGGCGATAAGCCCGGCCGGTGAAACCGGCCGGGTTTTTCTTTGCCGCTCGAGAATCGCGAAACGCCGCCGCGCGCTCGCTGCACGGACAGTGCGAAGGAAATTTTTGGGAAGAAGTAGCCCCCGATCCAGTGGGGCTTGGGGGGCGGGGATAAAACTGGACCGGGGGGCTTGCAAAGGTTGCTGGCTCCGGGGAGACGCCACCATCGCAATTGCACCCAGATAACGCGGGCCGGAACGGATTGGTTCCTTCTCAGATCAAAAAAATCTGTGTGATTTGTCTTTAAACAAGAACCGGCAGCGAAACGGTAACGACGCAACCGGGTTCATCGACATCCATATGGGCGCGGAGCTGACGGATCAGACCCCGAAAGAGATTGATATGGCCCTCGTCCGGGCGGTTCTCCATCAGATCCGCGAGCACGGGCTGGTCGACCTTCATGGTGAGAATGGAACCGCCTCTCGGTTGCTCGGCGAGGTCGAAATCGATCTGGGTCGCCGGATGGCCCTCAGGGGAGAGCCGCGAGGTCGCATCTGCGATCAACTCGGTGACGAGAAAGGCGAGGGTGAGGGCGGCATCGGGGCGCGCGAAAACCGGAGACGGGCAATGCATGCTCAGGACGGGGCGTCCCCACTCGCTCGAGAGGTGTCGCTCCGTCGACTGGCAAAGGTCCTTGAGAAGGATGCTGAGGTCCACCGAGCGGAAATCGTCGCCCTGATAGAAGGCGGCGTGCACGATACCGAGTGCGTTGAGCCGCCGCTGGACGTCGAGAAAGATAGCCGCCTGTTCCGGCGTCTTGGCACGTCGGCTCTGCAGGTTGAGCAGGCTGTTCATCACCTGAAGGTTGTTCCTCACGCGATGGTTGATCTCCCGGACAAGAGCTTTCTGGTGATCGAGTGCGGCTCGCAGGGCCTCGTCGCGCGCCTGGATCGTGTCGGCCATGGTATTGAACTTGGTGGCGACCGCCTGAACCTCCTCCGGCGCATTCGTGTCCCTCTCGACACGCGCGGTATCGTCGCCTGCTATGTAGCGGCGGATCGCCTGACGGACATTGTTCAGCGGCTCGATCACGATACGCTCCGTCGCGCGGCCGGCCGTGACACTCGCCACGATCCAGATGAGAAGCGGAAACGCGATGATGAAATAGAGAAGTGCGCGTGCCGCCGACGAAAGTTCTTCCGCATCTTGCGCGTAGATGCCGAAAATATTTCCCGGCAGCGCGACAACGACGTAAGTGCGTTTGATTGAATCCAGACCGGTTAGAACATAGGCCCCGGACATGAGCCCGGCGTCCGCCTCCCGGCTTCGTGCCGCCGGCAGCCACTCGTCGACAGGGACGCCCTTTGCGCGCTGGGCAAGTATTGTGCCCTTGGCGTCGAGAATGGCGACGGCGGAGGCGTCGGGCAGATCCGTTTCCTGTATCGACAAGGTGAGCGAACGGGAGGGAACTTTCGCGCCAAGAATGCCTATCGCACGCCTGTCGGCGTCGTAGATCGGCAGGGTAGCAATCAGTTCCCGGTTCTGGTCCGCATCCTTTTCTGTTCCTGTTGCCGGCGGGGGAGCCCAGATAGCGAATTGCTGAACTTCAATGGCTCTTTCGAACCACTTGTCCTGCATGTCTCCGTCAGCGCCCGGACGAAGCTGCGGGGTGCGACAGACGGTCTCGCCGTCAAGTGCGATCAGGTGAAGCGATGAAATCTTGCGGTTCTGCAAAACGATACGGCGGAAAGTTTCGTCGCAGACATTGCTGTTTGACGGATTGCCGAGGGGAAGCGCCGAAATCGTTTCGAGAAGGATGTTCAATTCCTGGAGCGCGCTGCTCTGCCGGGCGAGGATGGCTTCACCACGCGAAACGAGGGCACTCTCCCGAAGCGACCGATTGTGAAGGGCATTGCTGTATTGGGCGATCTCCGCGGCAAGGCAAAGCGGAAGAATCGCGACCGCAAGATGGATCGCGATTCGCGTCCGAAGCGTCAGCCGTCCGCTGGGCGAGCGTCCAAAGCGTCTTAACCATTTATTGGATACGGACTCTGCTGCCAAACGTCAGCCCCTGTTTTGGCGTCGTGTAGGCCCGGCTTCTTGTCCTCGGGAAGCGGAGTGTCCGCTTACTCCTTCTTCCGATCGCCATTGGAGTCCGACAATTGGTCAAGCAGAGCCGAAAACTCGTCGGGAATGGGCTCATTGAGAACTTTTTGATATGCTCGTCTCAGGCCGGTGCCGAGCGCTTCCCGCCGAGCACTCTGTTCGACTTTGTCGCGCGCATTTGCGGAATTGCCGTCGGATTTCGGCGCCGCCTGCTTTTCCGTTTCGTTCGCCACTTTCTCACCGCACTTTGGCGTCGGCTCCTGCACATTCACAAATCGGCGACCGCAGAAGACGGTAAAAATTTTTCTACAGAGGATGAAACTCTTTTTGTTTCCGAGGGTTCCCTAAAACGACAACTTTTTTGCGAATTTAGTTCGCAGACATGAGGGCCGCAAGCCGGTTATCCTGATAGTTCATCTTTTGGAGTCCAAAACGCATGTCGCTCGCAGATCAGATCGCCCCCCTTCTGCCCCACTTGCGCCGGTACGCCCGTGCACTTACCGGGAGTCAGAAACGCGGGGACGCTTATGTCCGTTCCCTGCTCGAGGCGATCATCGCCGATGAAGGTATTCTCGATCGCGAGATGGAGCCGAGGGTGGCGCTTTACCGCGCTTTCCACGCAATCTGGTCGACATCCGACATGGATGCGGCTCAGCCCGAGGAGGCGGCGGATGTGGAGCAGGTCGTCTCCAGGCGCCTTTCGCGAATGACGCCCATAAATCGTCAGGCGCTGCTTCTGACGGCCATGGAGGGTTTCAGCAATCAGGAAGCTTCTGTGATTCTGGCTGTCGATGGCGCCGAAGTGGCGACCCTTGTCGATGCGGCCTTGAAGGAAATCGACGAGCAGATCGCGACGGAGGTCCTTATCATCGAGGATGAGCCGATCATATCGATGGATCTGGAACAGATTGTTCGCGACCTGGGGCATGAGGTCATGGCAACGGTCGTCACCCGCGACGAGGCGGTGAATGCGATCGGGGCGAGAAAGCCCGGTCTGGTGCTTGCCGATATCCAACTTGCCGATGGAAGTTCTGGCATCGATGCCGTGAAGGACATTTTCGCTCGCTTCTCCGTTCCGGTGATCTTCATCACTGCATATCCGGAGCGGCTGCTGACCGGAGAGCGGCCGGAGCCGACATTCCTCATCACCAAACCTTTCCTCCAGAGTACGGTGAAAGCCGCCATCGGCCAGGCGCTCTTCTTCAATGCAGAGGAAAGCGCAGCTGCATGATGCGGCTGCGGCAGATCTGCTGAAACACGAAAGGCGCCGTTTTCAACGGCGCCTTTCGCTTGCTTGCGGATCGTCATCCGCTCGTTAACGGGTGATCTTGTCCATTTCGCCCATGATGGCATCCGTCGTCTCGCTTACCGCCAGCGTGCTATCAGCGCGAGCCGGAAGGAGACCATTGTCGATCATCTCGTCGAGGGCCGTACGTGCTCTCGCAACGCGACTCTTGACGGTTCCAATGGCGCAGTCACAAATCTCCGCAGCCTCCTCGTAGGAGAAGCCGCCAGCGCCCACAAGGATGAGCGCTTCGCGTTGTGCGTCCGGCAAACGCATAAGGGCGCGCTGCAGATCGGAAAGCTGCATCTGATGGTCCTGATGCGCGGGCGTCGAAAGCAGGCGTTCCGCAACGGTGTCGTCCCAGTCGCCCTTGAAACGCGAACGTCGCATTTGCGACAGGAACTGATTGCGCAGAATAACGAATACCCAGGCGCGCATGTTCGTTCCGGCCTTGTAGCGCTTGCGTGCCGCCCAGGCCTTCAGCAACGCATCCTGCGCGAGGTCGTCCGCCATATCCGGCTTGCCGCACAGGTTGCGCGCGAAGGCGCGGAGATGCGGAATGAGCCCTTCCAGTTCTTTCTTGAAGTCGGCATCGCTCAATGGCGATGCCGACTGCATGTCTTCCCTGTCTGTCATGTCGTCAGCTCTCGTCGCCATTGCCGAGCTGCTGAAGCAGCCTTTTGAATTCCGGCGGAATGGGTTCTTGCGCGATATCGCGATACATGTTGCGAAGCTCGCGACCAAGAACGGCGCTCCGCGCAGTTGTTTCGCGCCGGGTTTCGGCGGTCTCTCTCGGGCGCGCTCCTTTTGGTCTGTTGTCGATCATGACTCAAAGCCAACCAGATGTATCGGCGCGTATGGGTATGATGGCCGCGCCTGTTGGGTTCAGTACTCTGGAAAACGCTCTGGACCCGGAAAAGTTCAAAGAAACTCGATTCAGTCAATGTCCCGGGTTGCCATTTTCCGTTCACATTCAATGCTCTAAGCCCATCTCCCTTACGGCGTCTTCCTTTGGCGAAATTGTGGCAGTGGAGACGGGTTTCGGGAATCGAAACCGCCGCCGGATCGTTATTGCGAACGATCCGGCGGCGGAACTGTTTCGCGGCGATCCTAGTGACGCGACAGCCAGTTATCGATCTCTTTCTCCGCGTCTTCCTTTTCCTTCCCGTAGCGCGCCTGAATGGCGCCGGCAAGCCGGTCTCGCTTGCCCTCGATCTTGCTCAGGTCGGAATCGGTAAGGTCGCCCCAGGTCTCCTTGACCTTGCCCTTCATCTGCGTCCAGTTGCCTTCAATTTGATCCCAGTTCATTTGCCGCACTCCTGTGATGATATACCTCTCCGGACAATTATCCGGCTGCCGGATTCAACCGCCTGTCAGCAGCTTTGTTCCAGCATCACGCGATCGCTTGCAACGAAGAAGGGCTCCCGAAGGAGCCCTCTACCGTCCGAAAGCCATTGCTCAACGGGGTGGTCGGGGCCTGCGGGCTACGCCGAAGATCAGGCTGACGATGAAGAGCACAAGGAAGACGAAGAAGAGAATCTTCGCAATCCCGGCGGATGCGGCAGCGATCCCGCCGAAACCCAGCACTGCCGCGATCACGGCAATGACGAAGAAAACAGCAGCCCAGTAGAGCATTTCTATACCTCAACTTTCAGTTTCGATGAGTGGCGCTACCGGCGTCTTACTTCGCCTCGTTCGCAGTGTCCTGCACAGCCTCGCCGGTATTCTCGATATCCTGGCCAGCGCCTTCGATGGTGTTGCAGGCAGCAAGACCAAAACCGAGAAGAAGAGCAACGGCGGTGAAAATTTTCGTCATTGGGTGAAACCTCATGAAAATCGAAGCCGGATATCGTTCATGGGCACAACGAAACAGGTGGAAAAAAGTTCCACGGCGGAGGACTACTCCCCAGGCGTATCATTGCCGGATGGTCCGCCTACATCGTCTTTCTGATTGTCCGAACGCTCACCGAACCTGCTTTCCAGAGGACGGATTGCCGCCAGAATGATTGCGGCAAGAGCGAGGGCTATGACGGCAAGAAGATAGTTCTCCGTGCCGCAGGCAACGCCAAGCGCACCGGCAAGCCACATGCCCGCGCCGGTGGTAAGCCCCTTTACCTCGCCCCGCGCCTGTATGATCGCGCCGGCCGCCAGAAAGGCGACACCCGCGGTTACGGCCTCCACAATTCGAATGGGATCTGCCGTTCCGTGTGCACCCTTCTCGATGAATGTCTCGTGCAGCTCCATCGTCAGAATGGTGAAGATGGCGGCTGCCATTGCCGTCATCATGTGGGTGCGCAGCCCCGCCGGTCTGTCATGCTTTTCGCGGTCCAGGCCGATCACGCCACCCATGATCGCAGCCGATAGAAGCCGGAGCGTGTAGTCCGGTGCATCGGACGAAATTATGAGTGACACGATGTCCATATGACTATGCGATCGATCAATCGATGCCGTCGTGCGAGGTCACGCCGGGAGCCGAGCGAGCCCATGCCTCGAGCTCGGCAAGAAAGTCGGCGGCAAGGTCGGACCACGGACTGTCGTCGGGTGTCTCCCCGTTTTCGTCCACGCTGTTTTCGATGTCGGGTATCGAGAGTACGGAAGGGATCGTCACCGCTCCAAAGGAAGGTATCAGGAGACGCATTTGTTCTGCAGCCCGCACGCCGCCGAAACGGCTGATGGAGTAGGAGACAATCCCGGACGGGCGTCCTCCGAACTCGTCGGTGCTGAAGTGGTCCATCAGGTTTTTCAGAGCGGGCGGGATACAGTGGTTGTATTCCGCCGTCACGAAAACGAATGCATCCGCGCGCCGAAAGATGCCGGAAAGGCGAAGGAGGTCTTCGGGTACCTCTCCTTCCTTGAAATCGAATATCCGCTTGTCGAGCATCGGAAGACCGTGTTCCGCCGGGTCCACAATCTGTGCCGTGTGACCGCGGTTGCCGATAGCCCGCGCCATCAAACTGGCCGCGCGCAAGCCGACGCGCTGACTGCGGACGGAACCGTAGATGACGGGCACAAACATGAGGCGTCAGCGAAAATTCACGGGCCGCACGCGCAAGTGAATGTCGCGATCGGCGCGCTGCGCTAGTGCGAGCTGGAGCATCAGCCAGACGATGCCGCTCAGCATAAGCGCCGAAAACAAGGAGATGATCGCCAGCGGCAGCAGCCACATCATCATGTCGAAAGACTCTGTGAGAGGCCGCGCGACGAGGATTGCACCGATAAAGGCCACGCCACCCCCAACCCAGAAAGAGCGAAGACGACGTTCCCACTTGCGTTGCGTAGTTTCGGAGATGACGTTCATTTCCATGTGTCTCCTGAGGGGAAGAGCCGGAAAGACTTATGGCGATAACGTGCATCGCGAGATTCCGTTGCAGCAGAGTCGAAATAAGCATGTGGATCAATCGCCGGCTGACGAGGGCAATGCTGCGCATTAATGCCGATCATTTTCCGGAGATGGCACGACGCTCAATCGGGAGCGGGGCCAGGTCCTGGGAACCTGCCCCCGTCTTCAGCGTTGTTGGGAGATCAATGTCACGGAAATACACCGATGAGCACCTTTCTCCTGATCATTCTGATTTTGCTGATCCTCGGCGCCATTCCCGCGTGGCCTCATAGCCGAAGCTGGGGGTATGCGCCGAGCGGTCTGCTCTCGGTGCTGCTGATTGTGATGATCGTCTTGTTGCTGACTGGCAGGGTTTGACGCGCGGTATGCGCAACCTCATACGACCGCGAGTGCGCGATGAGGAGCGCAGGGGAGAACGGCCCGGACAATGTCGCCGGGCGATACGGTGCCGCCCGTCACCACGACTCCCATAATCCCGGCCTTGCGTACGAGGTTCCCTTTGGCGTCGCGCTCGAGCACCGCGGCCATGAGACCGGGCAGAAGCTCGTCGAGTTGCCGACAGGGGTTTCGCAGGCCGGTCACTTCCACAACAGCGTGGTCGCCGATGATGAGCCGGGTGCCCGCAGGAAGATTCAGGAGATCGATGCCTTGCGTGGTGATGTTTTCACCCATGTCACCGGGCTTCACCGCGAAGCCCTGCCGTTCTAGTTCCGCGTGGAGCTCCGCATGGATGAGATGTACTTGACGAAGATTAGGCTGAGTGGGGTCTCGCGCCACACGCGAGAGGTGCTGCACGGTGACACCGTTATGCGCATCGCCTTCGACGCCAAGGCCTCGTATGAGCCGGATCGAGGCCTCGCGCGTCTTTGTGAATGTATGCGTGCCACTTCTGGCGACCGCTTGAACACTTGCTGTCATCGTTTCCCGCCGAATGCTGGTTCACAGATAGCACAAGGCGATCCGCCCGGGATATCGGCGTGAATCCTGGCTTCGGGGTGGGCGGACTCCGGCGATTACATAACTCGACCTAATTCCCAGTGACTTAGCGAGGACCGTTGCGAAAATTGGCAATAGAGCTGAACGAGAGACCGTTGCGAGATCGGTCTGGGGTACCGGGATCTGTCCCGGCTGACACGGAGGCAAGCACAGGGCATCTGCAAATCCGGCGACCTCACGAGCCCCCCACTCTGCACACAGGTCCATGTCGATTTGCCGGTCTGCCCTGCCTTTCCCCGGTCCGCCATTCCGGTAGCCCTCCCCGAGGTCGACGATGCGGATATGCGAACCCCACGCAGCGCGACCTCGGGGGCTTTTGCTCATGCTCCCCAGGAACGGCAAGCGAGTAAGAGAATGTCGCATGAACCCCAATACGCCCTGCACACCTATCGGGCGCATCAAGGCAGATCGGAAACAGCGGTGGGCCGTTCCCGTCCGATCATGGAATTAATCGACTCGGATGAATTCTGTCGCGAGCTGCTGGAGAAGGCTCGTTGGCCTAACGGTCCGGTCTGCATGAATTGTGGAGCGCACGGTGCAGCCAGTCGCCTGACCACACGTCCTGGCCTGTGGACGTGTAAGGCTTGCCGTCGTTGCCAATACAGCGTTACCTCAGGCACGCAGTTGCATCGCTCCAGATTGCCGGTATCGGCATGGGTGAAGCTGTTCTACGCCATTCAAATTCGGAATCAGAGCTTGACGGCATCGCAGGTCAGCAGACGGTTCAGTGTTGCCTATCTGACGGCAAAGAGCATGCTC
Source organism: Parvibaculum sp. (assembly GCA_017642695.1). Taxonomy (GTDB): domain Bacteria; phylum Pseudomonadota; class Alphaproteobacteria; order Parvibaculales; family Parvibaculaceae; genus Parvibaculum. Next base: position 723,606 of record JAEPQD010000001.1, read on the forward strand.
AAGCGGATCGACGCCATGAAGCAGGAAATGCCGGACATGGCGATGCGGCTCGAGCAGCAACTGCGCGATCTGGCGAACAAACCCGCCGTGGAATCTCGCTGACGAAAGCAGATTGGGGCGCGCTCCGGCACTCCAAATTCTCGGAGAAATGGTGTCTAGAGACTGTCGTTCCGCGCAGGTGGCGGCGAGGGCAGAAGTGGGTAGGCGCCCTGGTAGTTTTCCAGCGGTCGATATTCCGTATCCGGATCTTCAACCGGTTCTCCCTCGCCTGAATCATTGGCCCAAACTGCGATGCCCGATGCCATGTCCCGGATTCCGACCGCAGCACGGCCAAGAAGCTCACGGCTTGCTTGACAGGCAAGCGGCTCGCGGTCGCAAAACCCCCGCGTATCTCCTGCCGCATGCGAGACGACGATCTGCGCGTTGGTGAAAGTGGAAAGCTTGCCTGTGATGTCAGGATCTGCAGCCTGGGCTACGCCTTCCGTGTAGTTCGCAGGCATGAACCGAGGCTCCACGTTCGCCTGTTCTACAGGTTCGAGGAGCTTGATTGCATGGCCGACAAGGACCATGACGACTAGAGATTTTATCGCGAATTTGATCATTGCAGCCTGACCTCGTTTGGTGAGGTAGGCCAAATATACCACTTTCCAACTCGTTAAGAGCGTCGAAACTGGTGGAAAGCTGTTAGATCAGGCAGCGTTCGCCTGTCCCAAAGCGGAACGCAGGAAGTCTGTGATCTTGTCGATCTGCACAGGTTTGCGGAAGACGGCGACCGCGCCGCAATCAGCAAGGCTCGCGTAGTGATAGGTTTCACTTTCCGCCGTCATCAACATGACGATGACCTTGTGATTCAGGTTGCGCGCTGCTTCCGCCACGCGAACGCCGTCCCAACCAGGCATGTTAACGTCGAGCATTAATATGCGGGGGCGTTCGCTGGCAATCAGTTCAATTGCCTCGTGTCCATCCCGGGCCTCGATGACCTCCAGGTCATTTGAGCGGAGAAACTCCGACATTTCCTGCAACTGGACGGGGTCGTCGTCGGCGACAAGAACACACGCACGCATTTGTCACTCCACACGAAAGAAGGGCGGCTCTGGCGCCGCCGTACTGTCACATCAAACGCGAGTTGGCTTAACCGCTGGTAAATCCACCGTTCCGCCGCGAGATTCATGTGTCGACTTTTGTATGGCACGGAGGGTGCGCGTCACGGCTGGGCCAGAGCAGGTCCGGAAAGCAGCTCGTCCATGTCTCTTGACGTGAAGGGCTTGTTCAAGGTCCCGAGCAGGCGGATTTCGTGGGCGACGCTCAGGGAGGCACCGGCATCGAGCAGATTGTCCCGGGCGCCCGACATCATGATCACGGAAATCTCCCTCTTGCGCGGATTATTCGCTAGCGCGAGCAAAGCCTCGAACCCATTGAACTCGGGCATATGTACATCGAGCATGATGAGGTCGGGCTTGAACTCCGCGACGAGCGCCGCGAAGTCCGCGCGACCCTCGCGCATGCGGGTCTCGTAGCCCCGTCGCCCCAGCGCCTCGGCGCATTCCTGGGAGAGATCGTCATCGTCGTCGTAGATGAGAGCGCGCATTCCGGTTTCCTCTGACTTTCCGCGTGCCCGGTTCTAGCCCGGACAATCGTAATCGTGTGAGCCGGTTTGAAGAATTAAGTGCGCCAACGCAACGCCGCTTAACCAACCAGAACCGGCGCCCGGCACTTCGCGCCGTGAACGATCATGTCCATCGCGCCGAGTTTGACGCCGAGTGTCGTGAGGAGGGAGTCGATGACAGCGTCAACCGAGGTGAGTGCACTGCCGACCGTATTGGTTAACGTCGAAAGAATAGTTGCCAGACCGGGAATGGAAACTCCCACCAGCGTTACCTGCTGAATTGTCAGCGCTCCTCCCAGTCCAGACAGGATATTTGAGCCCGAAGAGACTGTCTTGATCGTCGCGCTGTCGACATCCGCTTGCGTGAAAGTGATGTCGGTAGGTCCTGCGGAAGCAAGTTGTTGAGAGCCGTTCGCTTTCAGGTTCATCACGGGAACCGTCCCCAACCCTAGATTGAGCTCAATCGTGGCGATGGTTGGTGCCGTGTCGCCTTCGGTTCCGTATCGCGCGGTTGCGGCGCCCGTTGTTCCTGCCAGAACGGCAACGGCACTTTCGGAACAGGGAATGCCAGCAACGGTGGCGGTGCCTTCAGCCGCAGTGATGTAAATCGGCACCGTAATCTGGGAGTTGACGAGAGAGAGAATGCCGGTGTCGATCACGGCGCTAAGCTGAATCTCGGTTTGAGAAGTTCGAACGCTGTCGCCGACCTTGCCGACCGCCATGTGCGCCATGGGAGATCCGACGGTAATCGTGCCTGAGGCCGAGGCAAGTGAACCGAGATTTATCTCGGTGTCGAATCCCACGACCTTGCCTTCTCCCACAACCATCGCGGTCCCGGTCAGGATGTCGTAGACGTTGAACGGAACGTCATCGCCAGCGGAAGAGCCGATGGATCCGATCGTGCGGTTTACGAAGGGGGTGGCGTCAAGAATCTGGTCGAGAGGTACGGTAACACTATCCACGGGAGATAACGCGGTCTGCAGTGCGACCCTCGCCACGGAGGGATCTCCTTCGAAATTTTCCCCGTTCAGCACATCGATCGCCGCCGCAACGATGTCGCCAATGGCGATGTCGGCATCGAGAAGGTCTCCGTAGGTGTCCGATCCCGCCTCCATTCCTACCTCAACAGCAAGTGCATCGAGGAATTCAAGCGCGTCGATGTTGGCTGCGGCAAGCGCGTTGTAATCGACAAGCGACAAGTTCAGCGTTGTTCCAAGAAGACCACCAAGTATCTGATTGGCGAGACCTTCGTTGAGTTCCGCCAGCCGTGTTCCCGCGGAGAACGACACGGTCTTCACATAAGCTGCTGTCGCCTCCGCGTCGATTGCGGTGAGATTTCCGAATCCGAAAAGGCGTGCGAAATAGGTGGGTGACGCGGCTGTCTTGCGTACGCGCACGGCATTGATATCCGCTTCGTCGATTCCGCCACCCTCGGCGACAAACCGGCTGGCAGCCTGTTTCGATGGATCTGGGTCATAGACGCCACGTTCAACTTCGGTGCCCGCGGTCTGAAAGCCGTTGAGGTCGAAAATCGTCTCAGCCGCAGCTTGTGTTGCTTCCTGAGCCTGCAATTGACGTACAGCACCGAGCGCGGCCGCGTCGGTCGCGGCTTGAAGATCGCGTCGCGCATAGAGCATGGCGCCTGTGTCGATCACGATCATTGCGACGGCAAGTGCCAGAAGAAGCGCCCCCACCGCCATCACGGATATGACGCCACGCTCGTCTCTTGCGAATTGCCGCACGAGGGTTCTCAGCGGTTGCGGCATCCTTTGGTCCTCCGATGTTCCCGCCCCAGCCGGAAACACTGCCTCACGAGCGATTGCCACTCTACGCCATAACTAAAGTTCCGAGAGGTTAGCGAAGATTTAAACCGAAATCTTCCGGATACGCACCATGTCCACTGGAAGTCACGCTTCTAAAGTTCCGGCACACAAATAGACATAACGCCACACCTCCTCATACGCCTCTGTTTTAGAAAAAGAGCAGGGAAAAGGGCAGCGTTCAGCCTCGTGAACTGCTGAAAGGAATGGAGGAGCCCGTGTCGGGAAGAGTTCTGGTCAGTTCCATCGTCTGCCTCGGTCTCGCGGGTTGCGTCACCGACAAGATTTCCATGTCGTCAGAAGTAGGCGGCAGTGGCGGCAGTAGCGTCGTTTCCGCGCGGGCCAATGATTCCGGCGGCAGCGGATTTGGCGGTGGCGACGCCGGTTCCGGGCTCGGCGTAACCGGCGATGGGGGTGTTCTGGACAATGTTGTAGGCACGGACCCGGTCGGCGGATTCGTCGAAGACGCACTCGGCGCAGGCAATCCGGTCAGCGCCATCCTGGGATCCGGGAGTGACGGGCTGGTGCCCTCCGCCGCGGCCGCGCTTGCAGGCGATCCGAACGCCGAAGTGACAGGCCTGGGAGTTTTGGGAGACGGTGGCCTTGTGTCCGACCTTGCAGGTACCGATCTCGTCGGCGGCTCTTTCGACACGAGTGGTGTACTCGGCGCAAGCATCGCTGGAGGAAACGACGGGCTGCTCGGCTCTCTGCTGAATGGCCGGCTTTCGAGCCCACCGCTCGCGCCCGTGGCCGGTCCCATCGCTTCAGCGCTGCCCGCCGATGCCCTCGACAGCGCGCTGTCTCAGGTCCCTGACCTTGGTGTGACAGGTGACGGCGGTCTTGTCGCCGATCTGATCGGTGTGGACCTCGTTGGAAACCTGATCGGTGAGAATACGCTGCTTGGAGGCGGAAATGCCGGGCAGCTCGGCGCCCTCGTCCCGACCGAGGACGCGCCTCTCGGCTATGTCGGTGAAACCTCGGCCGGGCTACTCAATATCGTTTCTGGATCGCAGGGGGCACCGGTCGATGGCGGCAGCGCGCTCGCTCCCGCCATCCCGGTCCTTGAAAACATTCTCGGCAGTGGGGCCAGTGTCATTGGTGGTGTCGCAGCTCCTGTCACGGGCGCTCTCGGCTCCACTCCGCTGATTGGCGATATCGTCAGCGGTCCTTCTTCCTCTGCTGCTGCGTCGGCTGCATCTTCGGGCAGCACTGCCCCGGCATCGCCGGCCGGCGCCGCCCTTGCCCCTGTCACGGGAGCACTCGGCAGTGTGCCGATCGTCGGCGGGATTCTCGGCGGAAGCTGAATCCGGCTCATGCCAACCCCCCGGGGCTCTTGAGCTTCAAGGCGCCTCAAGCGGAAAGGCCCGGCAATATTGCCGGGCCTTTCTTGCTCTTGCATCTCGCTTTCCTCAGAAACGAACTTCGAACGACAGGAACAGGCGCGGGTCCTTGTTGCTTTGCGAGATCGGTGTGCGGTTGATGGGTTTGTCGATCTCAATACCCACCGAAAGCCAGCGCCTGTTCGAAAGGGTTACGCCGATACCGGTGGAGAAGAGACGTGCATCACCTTGCCGATCGACGTCCGTGTTCCAGGCATAGGCGTGATCCAGAAATGTATAGGGTGTGACGGACCAGCCGCCCAACATCTCCACGTCGAACCGGTAGCTCGCCTGGATGGAGGTGCCAAGCCCGCTGTCGCCGCTGATTTCCGAGTTGTTGTAACCTCGAGCGAAACGCGCGCCGCCGAAGCTGATTTCCTCCGAACTATACAGGGAGTCTGGGCTGTATTGTCCTTCAACGCGCAGACTGAGGAGTAGCTTTTCCGTCGCCGCGTAGTTCGCCGACGCTCCGCTCTGCACCTTGAAGAAGTTCGGTGTCGCACCAAGACGGGAATGCAGCGTGTTGTCGGGCCCCCCGTCGAAGATTGAAAAGCCCTTGGTGATGCGTAAATGCGAACCGAGAGATAAGCGTTCGCCGACCTGTGTGGCGTAACTTCCGCCCAGATGTGCCGCGCGTATTGCGTCCTTGCTGAAAGTAACGCCGTTCAGCTCGTTCTCCGCATCGGTGAAGTAGGCGCCAATGAAGGTTGTCAGCGTTTCCTTCGTTGCACGTATCACCGGATAGCTGAGCAAAAAATCGGCCTGGGTGCTTGTACTGACAAGTTCGATTCCGGGCGGCAAGTCCGGCTGTTCTGAACTCGCATAGGCGACGCCACCCGATGCGCGCAACCCGTCAGTTCCGATGAAGGTCGAAAAGGCGCCGCGGAAATATTGCTGCGTGTCGATCTCGGGAGTCGCAAGCGCTGTGATCGAGAACTGATCGCCATATCCGAAGATGTTGTTGATATTGCCCGTGAGGTAGGCTTGAAACGGCGAGTCGTCGAGATTGGCGCGGTTGTCGACGGCCGTGGAGGCCGTCAGCGTGTCGCTTTCGACTGTAAGCGCAAGTGTCGCTGCGCCGGAGTAAACGTCCATCGATTTCAACTGACCGCCAAGTGTTACGCCTGGAATATCGCTGATGAGAAGCAGGTAGCGTTCCAGTGTCTCCTTGCGTAGTGGAATTTCCGAAACGATGCGGCGGCTGAAACCTTCGACCATCTTGCGTACGGCTGGATCTGCGGCCGTGATCTGGATTTCGCCCACATAGCCCTCCACGATGCGTACGATCAACGTGCCGCCCTGGATGACTTGCACCGGAATATAGGCTCGACCGAGCGCATATCCTGCCTCGTCGTAGAGCTGGTTGGCCCGGTCGAGCGCCGCGCGCAGTTCACCGGCCGTAATCTGACGGTTCAGAAGCTCGTCGAACTGTGCTGCCAGTTGCTCATCGTCGATGACACTGGCGCCTACGATCCGGACCCTGGAGACCTTGAAGTTAAGTACCTTTTCCGAGCCGTCGGGCAGACCGAGATCTTCCTTCAGCTGGGGGGCATCGCGTTCTTCAAGTTCGGGCGCCGGCGGCGGCGGTGAAAGAACGGTACCCGGGGCAGGTGCGTTCAGCGGGCTTGCACTCTGCGCAAAGGCCGGGTGGCAGATCAGTGCAAGGCCGGACACCGCGAGTAGAAGCTTGCTCGTATGCCGGTACATGTTCTCTCCCTCACTCCAGGATTCCCTGAACCGCATGGTACAGAGCGGGGAGGATCAACAAAGAAGAGTACTGTATTCAATTTGAGTAACACGGAACTCTCCGTAACTGCTTGTCGATCAATGTAATCCTCGTTCGACCGACGTTAGATTCAAGCCATTACATTTTCATTCGATATTTCGCACACACACGCCCCCGTATTTCCTAGGTTCTTCCGGGGGGTTGGGAAAATATCTGCGTCAATGGAACCCAATCCGTGTGAGTCTGTTTAAGGATTTGGGGAATAGCGTGGAAACAGAACGAGTTGCTTGGAAACGTAGGTAGACAGTTGCAACGGAGGAATCCGTCGCTCTTGTGGGTGCAGCGGAAACGCTCTCCATTCTGTCTTTCCATAAAATAGGTCAATACTGCTGGACTATTTCGTGCTTGAACAAGTATTGCGGAGTGGTGCTTCGTAAACCAAAACCCGGCTTCCTTAAGTAGAGGGACCGGTTTCCAGCGGTAAGTTCAAATCAAGTGAACGATGTTAGAACTTTATTGACCAGGCTGATTCGTAGAATAAACGTCTCTGCGACGGGAAGATTGAGATGTACGTCGTGAGCGGCGTAGAGAGAGGGCAAAGGGGCCCGGCTTCTGGACCGGGTGGAGGGAGAGTGGGATGAGTTTCGCACAACGGATTCAGCGAAACCCGATATTGCTGCTGGGCGTGGGGATCGTGCTGATCGCGGTCGCCATCGTTCTGATATGGCTTAATCTCTCCGCCCGCAATGCGACGCCTGTTCAGACGACGACCTCGCAAAGCGGGGATGGCCTTGAAGCGGACGCGGCCGTTGGTGTTATCGTCGCCTCCCGTTCCATTCCCCGAGGCCAGGCCATTTCATCGGGCGATCTCGTGTTGCGCCGCATGGTGGGCCCGGCGCCCGCCGGGAGCTTTTCAGATTCGACGCCCGTCGTCGGTCGTGTCGCAACCGTCGATATCCGTGCTTCCCAGATTGTCTTTCAGGACAATCTGAGCGCGGATCCTGCCGCGTCCGGTATTGCAGCGCTTGTGCCCGAAGGGCAGCGTGCTTTCGCCATTCGTGTCGCCGAGGAAGATATTGTTGGTGGCTTTCTTCAGGCCGGAGACAGGGTAGATGTCTTTGTGACATTGCCGGGTTCGGTATATGGACAGCAGGGCGGCATCGGTCAGAGAGAGGGAGACCGAAGCAAGAGCACGCTTCTGCTGCAGGACATGCAGGTACTGGCAGTCGGCCCCGAGCTCTCTCCAGCAGGCAAGGAAGTTCAAAGCGGTGCGCGCACTGTTTCCGTCGCCGCGCCGCCGGAAGCGCTTGCCCGCCTCGCGCTTGCAGGCCGTCTGGGCCACATAACACTTGCGATTCGGAATCCATCGGACAGGGAAACATCGCAGCCGGAAGTCGTGGCGCTGGAGGATCTGCGGCCCGACACCTCTTCCGTCGCTTCCTCGGAAGAGGAAAAAGCTGAGGCGACACCCCAGGGGCACCGCATCACGATCTATTCGGGCGCCAGCCAGACCACTGTAACGGCGCCGCGCTAAGCGCGCATCGGGAGGGGAGATGCACGAGCAGACAAGACGCGTATGGCGACGGGGAGGTCAGGCCGGCGGAGCGGTCACGGGGAGGCCGGCTATTACCCTGGTGCTTGCTTTTTTGGTTGCCCTTCTGTCGATGGAGACTGGCGCGCTTGCGGCGGGCCGCAATCTCGATGTGCCGGTTGGCGGACAGCGCATCCTGAAACTCGGCCAGACCATAGATCGCATCGCTATCGCAGACCCGTCCATCATAGACGTGAAAGTCATCTCTTCCCGGGAACTTCGCGTGCTGGGTCAGCGGGATGGCACCACTGACCTGACAGTCTGGTTTACCGGTGACACCACGCTTTCCTATCATGTCGTTGTCGGCGCTGATCTGACCGGTCTTCGCGATGAACTCGCCCGCGATCCCATGCTGACCGATGTAAAGGCGGTCGAAACCGGCAGGGGAGTCGTGCTCAAGGGACAGGTCTACAGTCTCGAAGACCGCCAGAGAGCAAAGGAACTCGCGAGTTCCTATCTCGGCGAAAATGTCAGCGACATGCTCACAGTTGCGGATCGTCGTATGGTTGCCGTCGAGGTCCGCTTTGCAGCAGTTTCTACGAGTACGCTCAAGGCACTGGGCCTCAACTTTCAGAGCCTCGACAACAATATCCAGATCGCGGCGATTGGCCCCAACGCGGGTACAGGCTTCGGTTACAACGCGGGCAACTACGGGACAACCAATCCCGGCGGCGCATACACGGGCCTCGATCCCAACACGGACCTGCCGGTCGGGCAGGCCTTCAATCTCCTTATGGCTTGGCCGGGCAGCAATATTCTCGGCGTCATCAGCGCTCTCAGCAATGCAAACCTGGCGCAGCTTCTCGCGGAGCCTACGCTTCTGGTCAGAAGCGGCGAAGATGCGGAATTCCTGGCAGGCGGCGAAATTCCCATTCCCGTACCGCAATCGGGAACCGGCAACGGGACAGTGACAATCGAGTACAAGAAATTCGGCGTTCAGCTCGCCGTCGCGGCGACAGTTCTCGACAACGACCGGATCGTACTCAAGGTGAGTCCCGAAGTCAGCGAGCTCGATTTCGCCAATGCGCTGGTCGTTCAGGGTTTTCGTATACCTGCACTGCGGACGCGCTCGACGCGCACGACGATCGAACTTGGTGATGGCCAGAGCTTCGTACTTGCCGGTCTCATGTATAGTTCCTCGGGTAACGTCGAAGATCGCGTACCCGGTATCGGCGACCTGCCGGTCATCGGCTCGTTCTTCAAACGCACACAGAACGCGCGCGAACGTCAGGAATTGATCATCGTTGCAACGCCCCGCCTCGTCTCTCCGATGGAAGCGGGAGAGGTACCCAAGCTGCCGGGCGAAGGCCAGGTGTACGATCCGAATCTGGGGCAGGTTCTACTGAACGCGGAAACGCTCGAAGACCATGTCGTCAAGCATGGATTGATGAGGTGAGTGCGATGCACCGTGTTCTCCTCGTTTCCGGCAGCAAGGATCTGATCGCGCATGTAAAGCAGTCGCTTGAGGCGGAGGCAACGGTCATGTCCGTCGACCCTGCGATCGACAACATGATCGAAGTGGCGGCGCAGTTCCAACCGGACGGCGTTCTGGTCGACAGCGATGTGCGACTGGGCGCGCGGACAGCCTTCGAACGGTTGTCGACGATGCGCGACTGGTTTGAAGACCTGCCCATGATCGTCATCGGAAACGAGTCAGGTGCACAGCTCATCCTGACGGCCATGCGTGCGGGCGCCCAGGATTTCCTCGACCGGGATGCCGCCGCCGACGACATCAGAAAAGTCGTCTCGCGTCATATCTCTGCAGGCCGCGCCCGCTCCGTAACATCGTCGCACATTCTGACGGTGCTGAGCGTTGGGGCGGGGGAAGAGGACGGCGACTTTGCGCTCAACATGGCTGTATCCATTGCGTCCTCGCGTCCCCGCGAAGGCGTGCTCCTGGTTGACCTCGGCCTGCCGGCGAGCAACACCGCAATCTCGCTCGGTCTCGACCTTTCCTTCAGGGTCAAGGAAGCGGTGAAGGAGATGTCGCGACTTGATCGTGCGCTTCTCGACTCGGCGCTTGCCCGTTGTCCCAGGTCCGGTCTCTACGTTCTGCCTCTGGCGCTCTACGGAGATACCGATACCTGGTCTGTCAATGTTCATGACCTCCGGGCATTGCTTGAAATTTGCCAGTCGCTATACGACGTCGTCATCGTCTCGTGCGGACCGTTCTCGCGGCAGGAAGAACTCATCAATCTTCCACCGGACGATGCGCCGTTCTTTCTGCCTTGCAACCAGCGCTTTACTTCGATCAAGGGGGCGGCAGAAATGATCCGCTTCGTCCGTCACGTCCGCTCCGGCAAGCAGGAACCTATCCTTGTCATCCATGAATTTGCGCCTGGAATGGCGCCGGACGCCGCTGGGATCAGAAGCGCGGTGGGCGCCGTCCGGGCCGTCGAGTTGCCGGTGCGCTGGAGCGAGCTCGCCGAAAGCGTAAATCGCGGAGAGCCTCTGGGTCTCGTTGCATCGACTCCATATGCGCAACATCTGACCCGTCATCTGCAGGCTCTTAACCTTCTCCCCTTGCCCGATAGTGGGGAAACAGCCGATCAACCGCTCAGGGCATGGGCCCGGAAACTGCTCGGAGTGCTGCCATGAAGTCGATGCAGCCCTATATGCTCGATGAGAAGCCGCCGGTTTCCGATATTGGCGTTTCGGACAGTTATCAGGAGATCAAGTTTCGCGTCTTCGACCTGACGCTGGAATACCTTGACCAGCAAGGGGTCGAAGGCGAGGCAATGCCTGTTGCGGCGTTGCAGGACGAGATAGCGAGAGCGATAGCCGTCGTCCTGATGTCCCGCGGTATCGCGCTGAACATGCGCGAGCGTGCGCAACTGATCGAAGATGTGCAGAACGAGATTGTCGGCTTCGGTCCTCTCGAACCTCTGCTGAAAGATCCCTCGGTCGATGACGTGATTGTCAACGGCCCTGCCAACATCTTCGTCGAGCGGCATGGAGAGCTCGAGCCGGTCCAGACACGCTTTCGTGATACGACGCATCTCATGAATGTCATTCAGCGTATTGTAAGCCCCATCGGCCGCCGTGTTGACGAGGGAACGCCCTATGTCGACGGGCGGCTTCCTGATGGTTCTCGCGTCAATGTCATCATTCCGCCGGTCGCGCTTGACGGCCCCATTTTGTCGATCCGCAAGTTCAAGCACATTCCGCTCACGGGCGAAGATCTCGTGCGCAACAAGACGATGACCCAGGAAGTGCTGAAGTATCTTTCGGGCGCTGTCCGCGAAAAGCAGAACATGCTGATTTGTGGCGGCACGGGATCGGGAAAGACAACCCTGCTGAACGTCATGAGCTCCTATATCGGTGCAAAGGAGCGTTTGGTAACGATCGAGGATGCCGCCGAGCTTCAGCTCCAGCAGTCTCACGTGGTTCGACTTGAGACGCGGCCGGCTTCACCCGATGGCGCCACGGATGTGACGGCCCGCGAACTCCTTCGAAATGCCCTGCGCATGCGACCAGACAGAATCATACTCGGCGAGGTGCGCTCCAGTGAGGCAATCGAGATGTTGCAGGCCATGGGTACGGGCCATGACGGCTCGATGGCGACACTCCACGCGAATGCGCCGCGCGACGCTTTGGAGCGTCTGGAAATGCTGATCGGCCTGCATGGCTTTTCCGCGGATCTTCAGGCTGTGCGCCGGTTCATTGCGGGTGCTGTGGATGTTGTCGTGCACACGGCGCGGCTGTCCGACGGCAAGCGCAAGGTCGTTTCTGTCTGTGAGGTGGTGGGGATGGAAGGTCCGACCTACTCGCTGCGTGAAATATTCACCGACGGTGAGCTGGAAAAGAAACGGGTTTTATAGCAGCGGGATACCGCAAGATGCAGGTGCTGATTGCAGTTTTGGCCGTTCTGTGTCTCGCCGCTGGGGGGTACGCGCTGTTTCTCCTTGCGCGTCTGCGGCGTGACCGCGAGGTGGTAACGCGTCTCGATCGGTTGATCAATCGGTCTCCAGCGTCTAGCAAGGCGGAATCTTTTCTCCGTGTCTGGCCGGACTCGACCCGTCTTCTTCCTGCCATTGTTCAGAACAAGCTCTATCAGGCGGGCATTGAATTTTCCGCCGACAGATTGACAGCGCTTCTGTTTTTTACGCTCTGCTTGTGGGTAGCCTTGTCGATACTGTTCGGATTGATCGCCGCAACGATTGTTCTGCTCAGCGTCGTTCTTGTCTCGGCGGCGGTTGTCGATTACAGGGCGCGCCAGAGAATGAACGCATTGTCCGACGCAATGCTCGGCTACTTCGATCGCGTCCGCCAACTTCTCGTCGTTGGAAACAGTCTGTCGGTGGCGCTCGCGCGCGCGACGCAGTCTTCACCGCCTATCGTTGTGGAGTTCTTCCAGCCCACGATTCGGCGTATAGCAAACGGTGCCGGTGTGGCCGAAAGCGTCAATCAACTTGCGCGCGAACTTGACCTTTATGAGCTGCGGTTGTTCGGAGCGGCAATCGAAACGAACCTTCGTTTTGGTGGTTCGTTGACGGCAATCTTGTCCAGTCTTATCGAAAATATCCGCCGCCGCGCGTCGGTCATGCGGGAGGTGCGCGTCAGCACATCCCAGATTCGTGCCAGTGCCTGGGTTCTGGGCCTTTTGCCGATGGTTGTTGCGTCGGCTGTCGTGGTGCAAAGCCCCGAATACATGCGCTGGTTCATCGAGGAGCCGATCGGCAGGCAGCTTCTGATCTACTGCGGCATCTCGCAGGTTCTGGGTGCGTTCATGATGCGAAGCGTAGTGCGTACGGCATCATACTAGTTTTTGAGAGAGAAGCGGGAGCATGCTGGATGGATTGACATGGATGATAGCGGTGGCTGCCCTGGCGGCCGGCAGCTTCGTGTTCATCATGTCCTTCTCGCTCATCGCGAGGCGGCACGAAGTGGCGGTGCGTCTTTTCCATCTCTTTATGCCCGAGCGCGAACACGGAACTCTTGTGGCCATGACGCTTCGGTTCCTCGAGTACGCCGGCCGGCGTATCGAGGGCTCGCGGATCAATCGCGAGTTGCGGTCGCTTGTCCAGAAGGCCGGCCTCTTCCAGCCTTCGGCCGTCTACATTTTCGTTGCCTTGCGCTATCTCGTTGCGGTTGTTGTGGCCCTTCTTATCCTGATCTTCCGGTATGGCGCGGACGGGATAACGCCGGTCGATTTTTTCCTCGCACTTCTCTTCGGTTACCTCTTTTACCGCTATGCGCTTATTGGACTGAAGGTCTATGGAGATCGGCGGGCCAACGTCATTCGTGGAGAATTGCCCCCCGTACTCGATATCATGCTGATGGCGCTCGATGCGGGAGTCAGCATTGATCAGTGCATGCGCTATGTCGCGAACATCACCGGCAACACGGCACCGGTTACCAGCGAATGCCTTCGCCGCCACATAGCGGATATCGACGCCGGCATGCCTTATGATGCAGCACTGGATCGTCTTGGGCAGCGTCTCGGCGTCGATGAAGCTCAAGATCTCGCGGCAACGATCAAGCAGGCATTGTTTCAGGGCGGCGAGCTCGGAACCACGCTCCGCCGTTTTTCCGCGGATTTGACTGACAAACGCCTGGCGACTGCGCGTGAGCAGGTTGGCCGCAAAGCACCGCAGCTTACAATGGTCATGATCATCTTCTTCATGCCCGTGCTTCTGATCGTGCTGGCGGGCCCCGCGGTGGTGAACCTGAAGGGAGCGCTGAGGACAGCCGGTCAGGAACTGGCGACAAAGGGGGACATCGTCAAATGAAGACCATCATCACGATTTCTCTCTGCCTGGCGATTGCCGGGTGTGCTGATTCCGGTTTCGATTTCGATCCTGTGTCGACCGTTATTCCGCGGTCGAGTGAGGTGAAGTCTCTCGACGATGCGTCAACCTCAAAGCTTTACCTGAGCGTTGTGAATGGGCTGCTTGAGCAAGGGCGCTATCACGCCGCCCTGGCGTACCTAGATCAATATGCGGTGCAGGAGAAGAAGACGCCTTATTTCACGGAGCTCTATGGCGAAGCGCTTCTCGGCACCGAACAATACAACAAGGCGGCCGAAGCCTTTGCTGAACTCGAAGACACAGAACGCGAATCTGAGGGCTTCAGCGGGCTTGGTCGAGTGAGCGCCTCGAGCGGAGACTGGGCGGGTGCCGTGGTCTATTTCAAGCGGGCTGTTGCCTCGCGGCCGTCCAGCGCCGAATATCTGAACAATCTCGGTTATGCGCAGCTCTGTGCCGGCGGAGCGGTCAGGGAAGCGGAGTTCAACCTGCGCCAGGCGCAGGAACTCGACCCCTCATCGGCTTCCATCCGTAACAATCTGGTGATCGCCCTGCTCCTGTCCGGCAAGGACAACGAGGCGCGCCGGCTTCTCTCCGGTATTCCGACGGCGCGGGAACGTGCCGAGGTCCAGAAATTCGCCGCCGATTGGCTCAAACAGCGGCCCGAGGCGGGCACCGCCAAGGAGGAGATGTGATGAAAACCCATGTTGCGTGCCGGCGCTCAGGCGCCGCGCTGATGCTTCTGCTGATGGGGCTCGTGGCTGGCTGTGCCCAGTCGAACGAGCCGTCTCCGGCCCCCGTCGGTGAGTCGCGAGCGAAACAGGTACTGGATGCGCAATATGCGGCGAAAGGTGGTCCGAAGCCGATGCAGGCATCGGAAGCGGACCGAATCCACGAGAACTATCTCGATAATATTGGGGAGCCGCTGGAAAGCGAAAGTGCGACCAGTGAGTAGAGCAGTACATGACTTCGTATGAGTGTGCTAAAAAACTATGGTTTCGCAAATAAAGGGAGAAAGTAAACCGGACGAACTTTGTGGTTTTAAATTAATTTAGGAGATTCTGGATAACATCATTACTGAAACAATTGCGATTCCATGGCGCAATATGGTGAAATTGTAACTGTGCAGAGTGAGATGTGGGGCAGGGGAGGCCTGATCTGTAAGCGCCGGAAACGGCATGAAACGTTGGAGGGTTCGATGTCTGGAAGTGTGAAAAAGGCGTTCTTGCGCCGTTTCGTGGAGGATGAAAGCGGAATTTCCGCTGTGGAATACGGACTGCTCGCCGCAGGTATCGCGGTCGGTCTGTGGGCACTTGTCGGCGGGGATGGCGGAATCGGTCCGAGTCTTCAGAGCGTGTTTGGCTCTGTGAAGGATGATCTTGCCACCGCGGTTCCGGCTGACGGCTGATCGGGTCATCCACATGTTTTTCCGCTTGCGTATCGAGCGCGACGTGTCGCGCGGCACCTTCCCCACAGGGAAGGTGCCAGCGCGGCGCCGGTTGATCGGCGATGAGCGGGGATCTGTGGCGATCGAGTTTGCCTTCATCGCCGCTGTTTTTCTTACGATCCTTTTCGGGATCATGTCCTACGGGTTCCAGTTTGCGACGCGCATTGCGCTCTCCTACGCCGTGACGGAAGGCGGCCGGGCCGCTGTAGCTGGTCTGGATGAAGCCGAACGCGAAACCTTTGCGACCGCTGCGATGACGCGCGCCCTGGACGCTTACTCGCCACTGGTCGACCCGGCTCTCGCCCAGATGACCTTTGCCCAGGGCACTTCGGCGGCCGGCGATACGCTGGAAATTGGTATCGACTATACCGATGCGCGCTTTTCGTTCCTGCCCTTCGTCCCGACACCGGAGGAGACGATCCGAGTGGAGACGACCTTCGTTGTAGCCGATCCGTCGGGATAGGTACCGTATGGCCGTGCAGGACGAGCACGAACCCGATGGCCCCGGATCGGGGCATGAGGGATTGCTCTCGGCGTTTGCTTCGCAAACGCTTTCCCTTTTTCTTGCTGAAACCGAAGAGCAGGCCCATGCCGCGCTCGAGGCGATATCGCGTCGTCTGGCGGAACAGATCTCAGGGCGGGTTGCAATTTGCGAACTCGGCCTGTCGCCGAACGGACAGGCGCTCATGCTGTGGCAGTCGACCGAAGGTGGTCTGTCGGTCGACGAAGACAACCTCTTCGCGAACTGGTTCAGGCGGGCATCTCGCATAGGGGGTGAACTCACAAACGCGTCACGCGGAAGTTGGGATGGACTTCTTTCCGCGGACACACTGAGTGGGGAAACGGGCCTGCGCATGGCCGTCATGCTGCAATCCGGTCTCGCCACCGCCGAAATCGTCGCTCAGGCATATGGCATCGCCGACGCCGCAGCTGCCGCAATGGTGCGCATCCGCAAGAAGAAGGCATCGAACCTGGAGCGCCGCCGGTTCGACGCGATATATGAATCAACGAGAGCATGGCTTGAACTTGGGGCCGACATCGTTTGGGAAGCGTCGGCGGAAGGTGTACTCCGTTGCCGCCGGATCATGAACCGCCGGGGCGACGCAGGCCGCGTGGTCGACGGTATGGATCTCAAGTCTCTTCAGGTCGGCGAAGGCGGCCGGAGTCTGTTCGACTATCTGGAACAGGAAGGAAGTGTGCGTCACCTGAGGGCTCGTCTGCCGCGGGACGCCTCCGTAAATCTACCTGCAAATGAGACGGTGTATGTTTCGGCGATGCGGCGCCCGGCGCCAGCCTCGGATGAAGCGCCTTATGTCGGCACGTTCACCTTGATCTGTGAGCAGGGACCCTCAAGTCATACGCGCGAAACGGCGGCGATGATGGTGCAGGTGCGCGGTGCGCGATTACGCGAAGAGCAGCAGCGTCGCGAGGCGGAAGCGATGCTGCAGGGCTTGCGTCTGTTGCTGGGTCAGGATTCCTCGCGTGACAAGATGACGAAACTTGTCTCTCTCATTCTTGAATGCATTGGCGGCAGCGACGCGCGTGTCGCGCAGCGCGGGCTGGACGGCCAACCTCGCCTGCTTGTGCCGGAGCAGAGAATACTCGGCGCCGATGCCGATGCGGCTCTCGATCTTATCGCCGAGAACGCACCGGGGGGGCTTGCAAGCATCTACGATGCAAGTGCCGACGAAGGACAAAGCATCGCCCGCACCTTTGGGCTCGACGGTGGCCACGTAGCGGTCTTGTCCCTGCCGCTGCGAGGTGACACGGCGTACCTCATCTGCACGACGCAGAGGAACGAAGGGTTTGCTGCCGCCGACATCGATTTCGCCGATCGGTTTACGCTGCTCCTGAGGCAGGCGTTGTTCCTCAGGGAAGAGCAATCGCAAATGGCGCAGACCGCCAAGATGGCGGCGCTCGGACAAATGTCCGCAAGCATAGCGCACGAGCTTCGGCAGCCGCTGAACACGATATCGCTTGCTGTGCAGAACCTGGAATATCTGCTCGAGGCACCAGAGGTAGATGCCGCAGCGGTTGCATCGAAGATCGCGCGTGTCCTGGCCCAGGTCGAGCGTGCGAGCGATGTTATAGATCGCATGCGCCGCTTCGGTCGCAAGAGCGTCGGTGAGAACGCGGTGCTGCCTTTGCGAAACGCCATCGAGAACGTCGAAGCCATAATGCATCATGTTCTACTGCGGGCGGGCGTGCGTCTCGAAGTCGAGATCCCGGCTGATCTGACCACTTACGCCGATCAGCTGCAGTTGGAGCAGGTCGTGAGCAACCTCATTCAGAATGCCGTCGATGCCATATCGGGCATCGGCGCCAAAAGCGACCGTGACGAAGGGTTGATCCGGATTGTCGCCACGCGTTCTGATGAAGAAGAAGGAATGATCCAGTTGCGCATCGAGGACAGCGGTCCGGGATTTCGGCCGGAAATTCTGGAGCGCGTTCTGGAACCCTTCTTTACCACCAAATCGGCGGATCACGGTACGGGCCTCGGCCTGGCGATTTGCGAGACGATCGTCCGGGAAAGCGGGGGTCGGCTCGAAATCGGCAACCACGACGGCGGCGGCTATGTCGCAATAGTCCTGCCGCACGACGCCGGTTGAGGATCGTTCAGTCGCCGCTCGGGAATCCCGTAAACAGATAGCCCTTGCCGCGAATGGTTTTGATGACCATCGGATGATCGGGATTGGGTTCGAGCTTCCGCCTCAGTTTGACCACGATACTGTCGAGGCTGCGATCATAGGGCTGCCACTGACGGTTGAAGACCCGCCGGCATAGTTCCTCGCGAGTCTGTGGATCGCCCTCATGGGCCACCAACTCGATTAGGAGATCGCACTCAGCCGTAGTGAGCGGCACGAGCGAGCCGTCCGGAGTCGAAAGGCGGCGTCTGTGAGGATCGAATTTCCACCGCGCGACGGCATCGTTGTGTTCCTCTGAAACCGTGCTGCCCTTGCGGTTGCTCGAGCCGCCAGAGCCGCCGCTGCGGCGCAAGAGGGCTCTGATGCGCGCGAGAAGCTCGCGCAGGTTTACCGGCTTCACGACATAATCGTCGGCGCCGAGCTCAAGTCCGACGACCTTGTCGGTCGGCTCGCCTTGCCCGGTGACCATGATACAGGGGGTTGTATGTGTCTGCCGAATTTCACGGAGCACATCGAAGCCGTTATCGGCGCCTAGCAGCAGATCCAGGACGATGAGATCGAATTTGTGCTCGGAAAAAATCTTCAGCGCGGTCTCGGCATCACCAGCTTCCATCACGGTCATGCCGTTCGCGCTCAGATAAGACGTCAATTCTTCACGAATCTCCGGATCGTCGTCCACAAGCAGCAACGAAGCGCCGTGTGTGCCGGATGTATTGGCGGTTCCGCTATGCTCCGCAGTGATCGCCATCGTTTCTCCCTCCCACCGGATCAAGCAATAACTTTTGCCGAATTCAAGGCCAGAGCATCCTCATACTCTACTCCTGAGCAGGGCCAAGTTTAGACCTTCGACGTTTAAGAATCCTATACTAAATTCTACAGAACGACCGTTCCGTTTTGACTGACCGAACGCTTTACTGTTCTCAACTCAGATCACACAAGGCAGCACGATTTATTTGAAGTGCGTATCCTCGCTACGGCCTTTACTCAACTGCACCGATACCATCCGCGTTTCACCAATCCGTACAGTTTTCTACACCTTGCCGCCTGTTTTTCCCTGCAAGGTCGAGCATCTGCAAAGCAGCGGGCTTGAGTAGCGTCATATTGAGGACCGGTCATGAATTACGAATGTGAACTCAAGAACGACGGTCAGAATCCGATGGATGATCGCACGACGGACCTGGCGGGAGCTGTCGAAAGCTTGAGCGATAACGAACTCCGGGATTTGCTGGTTGCGCTCCTCTCCGAGTGGCGCAAGCGTTGCGATCTGAACGAGCCGTTTCGCAACTAGCTGCCGTTGATCGAATCTGCGGTCACTCCGCAGGTTCCTTGTCGCACGAATACCCCCATGCCAGGCTCGTCGCGAGATCGAGATTGGCGGGCAGGTCTCGAATTTGCGGGCGCTGCTCCAGAAGCGCCAGAAAAAGAACACGAACATTTTCTGCACTCACTCCCTCCGCCGGGAGACAGAAATCGAGCTTGCTCATGTTTCGGCGGGACACGGAGTAGTGCCCGAGAAATCCCTGAATATAGGCTCCGCAAACGCCCAGCCTTTGACGTTCTTCTTCGGTGAGCGTCTTTGCATCCCCAGGATTGCTGCATACGGCGGCGAGGTCTGCCCCGGTCTGCAGCGAATATGTTGGCGCCGCCATGGCGGAGCCCGCAAAGGCGATTGCTGCTGCAAGCGTACTCGTCTTGGCGATAAGCCACATTGTCTTGCCCATCCCGTTTCTCCCGTCTTGACCGGCATCCTTGATGTTTTCGGCCGTTGCTGGTTCGGGAAGAAATCTATCAAGTTGAGTCAAACAACTTGATCTTATGTTGTCGTGTTGTGTCGACAACTGTCGCCGTTATGGCAAAACGGGAAGGCAATCAAAAGGTTCCACTCGACGTTATCGTGGCCCTGAGGGGCACATTCGGGCGCAATACGATGCGTGCTTGAGGCATTACCTCGCTGGCGTTGACAATGGTGACGTGCGCCCGCTGGGCATAGGTGCCGAGAATAAGAATGGCTTCAAGTATGGCGAAGCTGGCGCCGATGCATATGCGCGGCCCGCCGCCGAACGGCATGTAGACATGGCGCGGTCGTGCCGCCGCTTCTTCCCCGATAAAACGCATCGGATCGAACCGATCCGGATCGCGCCAATGTCTCTTGTGCCGGTGCAGAAGCCACGGCGATATCAGAACAGCTTCACCGCGTGGCACCGTCAGATCAGGCAACAACTCGGTGGTCCTCTCCGCGCATCTCATGAGATTGGCGACGACAGGGTAAAGCCGCAGCGCTTCGTCAATCACCGCTCGGGTAAGAACAAGAGAGGGGACGTCCTCCGCGGTCAGGGGGCGGTCACCGGCCACACGAATCACTTCGTCGCGAATCCGTTCTTGCCATTCGGGGTAGAGCGTAAGCAGATACCAGACCCACGTCATCGTCGTGGCGGTCGTCTCGTGCCCCGCGAGGAGGAACGTCGCAACCTCATCGCGTATCTGGTCGACGGTCATTTCATGCCCGTCTTCGCTGCGGGAAGCGGCCATCAGGCGATGAAGGAGAGTCGTGCCTGCATCTTCCGCTGTCGCTTCCTTGATGATCTTGCGGGCGAAGCTGTCGAGCTGGCGTCGTCCGGGGCTGACGATCGCTTCGATGAACCGATCCCGCAAGCCTCCGGGCAGAAAAGCCGACGCAAGAAACATCGCCGGAAACTTGTTGAGCGTTTCCGTCACCGTATCCGAAATGCCTTCGATGCTTTCTCCTAGATCCGCGCTCAAAACGGCCTCGCCGATAATCTCGAGCGTGAGCTTGGTCATCTCTTGATCGATGCGGTAGACGCTCTTGCGCGCAAGCACACGACTGACGGAGCGTTCGGCGGCGCGAACAAAGAGGGGGGTGAATTCCTTGACGCTCGAATGCTGAAAGATTGGAGAGGCAAGCTTGCGGTTCCGGCGCCATTCCGCCCCTTCCGCCGTCAGAAGCCCGTTGCCGAGCAGCGGTTTCAGAATGGCGAGCTGGTTTTCCTCCTTCGGAAAGTGTTTTGCTTCCGTCACAAGGACGCGACGGATTGCTTCCGGGTCGTTGATGAGAACGCCGCGTCCGCTACGGGAGACTCCGACGCGAAAATCGCAGTAGCGAACTTTGTACCAATAGTCTGGATAGGAAGCGATCAGGTTGGTGAGCAGGTGAGGCTTGACGAGCGCCATCGCGATGCCCGGTGCTTCCTTCGGAGGTATCGGCCGCGCCGGTATGACATCACCGCGGTCCCATTCGAACGTTGTTTCCGCGACCGCTGCCATCTCGTATTCCCTCTTCGAAGCAGACTTAGATCGGATTCACTTCTGCGCCGCCGAAATCGCTCATCACCGAGGAAACGAGTTCGCGGTTATCGTGATCCCAGGGATGAAAGTCCTTCTTGTAGAAGTCGAGGTAGGGCTGCTTCAGGCCGCGCAATGCGCCCTTCTCACCGAAGAGAAACTTGAAGCCGCCCCGCCACAACTCGATGCGCGATCCCTCGTAGTCGCGCAGCAGAAGTCGCATGTTGCGGATCACGTGCTGTGTGAACTCGAGGGTGACGAGCGCCATTGAAAGGCGGCGGCGCCACGTCTTGCCGCCCACCGCGACAAAGACATCGAAAGCGACGGCCTTGTGTTCCGTTTCCTCAAGCGCATGCCAGCGCCACAACGCCGCCATCTCGGGATGCGCGCCCTCAAGTCCCTCGGGATTGCGGAACGTGGCGTCAGCGAGGATTGCGGTAAGATGTTCGAAAGCGACGGTCCCGCTCAGTTGCTGTTTCGGAGTGAGCAGCTTGCGCGCCAGCTTCTGGCGCCGGTTGACGGCCCGCTCCATTTTTTCAAGCGGCACACCGCGCGCCCGGCATAGCGCCTCGTTGTAGCGTTGATGTTCGCGGCGATGCACGGCCTCCTGCGCCATGAAACCACGAACGCGCCGCTCCAGCTCCGGATCGTCGAACTTTCCGCGAAACGCCTTCACACTGTCGATGAAGAATTGTTCGCCGAGCGGAAACAGGATCGACATGGCGTCGAAGAAGGCTGTCTTGAACGCATCTCCGCCATGCCAGTTCGTCGCCAGTGTCTCGTCGATATTGAACTGCCGGTTCCGAGGCACAATTTCGACATTTTGCGGCGTGCGGGAAAGGCTTTGGCTGTGCATCTTGGGCCTCCTGGGTTTGGCGTGACGCGCGCTTGCGCGTCTTGACTGCCTACATAAGCATTTGACGCCGGGGCAGGAGGTCATGTTCGGCCAAGCTGGGGGTCATAAACGGACACACGATGCGTATTGAACCGGGTTATGTTGAAATCGTCGCTGTCGTCCTCAAGGAATTGGGGCAGGACCCCGAGCGCTTTCCATTGCCGCGGACCGGCCCTGTTTCCGAAGACGAGTTTCGCCGAATGTCGGAGAACCTCGTTCACCTCACGGGGGATCCGGCGATCGCCCTGCGGCTCGGTGCAAGCATGCATCTCGGTACACATGGTCTTCTGGGACATGCCATTCTGAGCAGCCGCAGCCTCCGTCAGGCCGCGGGTCTGATGATTCAATACAGTCCCCTCCAGGGCGCGCAGGGCGACATACAGCTGGCATTTACCGGTGATCGGGCGATCCTCACCTTCGAGCCGCCATTCGAGGTCGATGGTGCACCCCACTTTCTCGTGGAGCTCTTTTTTGCAGGCGTTCTCGCCGCGCTGCGCCAGCTCATCGGTCCGCTACCGGACGAATGCCGCCTCGAACTCGCTTACGCACCGGCGATGCCGGAAGACGTCTATCGGCACTATCTCGGCGTGAATGTCTCCTTCGGGCATCGGGTCAATCGCTTCGTCGGTCCGAACGATCGCATCGACCAGCCGCTGTCGGCAGCGGGCATTCCCGTTGCCGAAATGTATCGCAGGCAATGCGAGAAGCTGTTGCGCGACATGAATGCGGCTGGCGGCGTCGCCGGCGAGGTGAGGCGCATGGTTCTCGGCGCGCGTGGAAAATTCCCCGGCATCAGCGAAGCGGCGCGGTGCCTGAATGTGAGCGAGCGCACATTGCGCCGCCGTCTGACGGAAGAGGGTCTTTCCTATCGTGGTATTGTCGACGACGTGCGCAGCTATCTCGCGCGGGAATATCTGCGCGACACGCCGCTTTGCGTATCGGATGTGGCTTCGCTTCTCGGTTTCGACGATGTCGCCAACTTCCGGCGTGCCTTCAGAAAATGGAATGGTTGCGCGCCGCAGGATTTCCGCGCACAGGCCGCGCGTCAAAATGGGACATGCCTTCAGTCCACTGATCAGGTCGAATCAGGTGAACAATCGCGCACGCAATCGCACATGCTTCCACACCATAAAACGTTCGTGTGACCTAGTCTCCCTCGCAGTCCAACGAGATGCGAGGGAAGGATAAGGCTGATGTCCATGAACGTAATGAAGACGGCGCTGGCGATGAGTGCCCTGCTGCTCGCCACCGCCTGTAGCTCCAGCGACTCGCCGCTTGGCGGCGGCGGTAGCGGCGGCGGTGGCGGTTCGCCGGCCTCCGTGACCGCGCTCGGGGTGACCGGCGAAGGTGGTGTGACGGATACGCTCGGTCTCGCCGAACTGACTGATCCGCTTCTCGGCACCGAAGGTGTGCTCGGTGGTGGCAGCGAGGAAGGCCTGATCGGCGGCCAGATTCCGGATGAACTGGCCGATGGCCTCGCGCCGGTGGCCGACGGTCTCGAACCTGTCACCGGTGCACTCGACCAGGTTCCGCTCGGAATGGTGACGGAGCAGATTCCGGCGCTCGGTGTCTCGGGCGAAGGCGGCCTCGGCGAAGATTTGCTCGGTCAGGATTTGACTGGAATGCTGCTCGGAGAGACGGGCACCGTGCCGGCGCTTCTGGCCGGCGGCAATGATGGGGCCCTCGGCAGCGCCCTTCCTGAAGGCGCGCTTCCGGGGCTCCCCGGTGGCGATGGCGGCGATCCGCTCGCGCCGATCACGGATCTCGTGGGCGGCCTCGCTGGCGGTGAACTTCCCGGTCTTCCGGGTGGGGATGGCGGCGATCCGCTTGCGCCGGTCACGGACCTCGTCGGCGGTCTCGCTGGCGGTGAGCTTCCCGGTCTTCCGGGCGGGGACGGCGGCGACCCGCTTGCGCCGGTCACGGACCTCGTCGGCGGCCTCGCCGGTGGCGAACTCCCCGGTCTTCCCGGGGGCGAGGGTGGCGATCTGCTTGCCCCGGTTACGGATATTGTCGGTGGCCTTGCGGAGGGCGGACTTCCTGCTCTGCCGGGCACCGAATAAGAAACCGGCTATCGCGCGAAATCGGGAGGCGGGGCGTTTGTCCCGCCTCTTTCTTCGTGCGTCTCACCCGCCAACAGCGGTTTGTTCTTCGTTGGCGAGAAAATGCCGGAGCCAGGCTTCAGGCCCACCCGCCAGGCAATCTCCAGGGCAATTTTCGAAGCTTTCGTCCCGTTTGATCGTCCATGCATCGTCATTGCGCGCGAGTGAGATCGTTCGCGCAGTTTGTGCCTGTGCGTCGCGCCAGACGGCGTGCAGTTCGCTACCGCGTTCCATGCGTATCTCCCAAGGAATACTCGTATCGAATCGGAGCGAAGGATCCTTGATCATCCGAAGGTGCGCGTTATCCCTCAACGCATCCAGCATCGGTGGAACGAGATCGATGTGCATGAGATAAGCGCGGTCCCCTCGCAGATGCGCGCGCCACGAGGGAATGCGCCTTGGAAAGACGAGAGGCACCGGTGCGTCGTCGGCATCGGTCCGATGAATTGCGATCTTTTGTGCCACGCGCATGGCGGGAACCTTGCTCAGCACGAAGACCCATTTCCTGTAACGGCTATCGACAGCCATCGCTGTTGCCGGGATGTTGGCCTGAAGGAATTTCATGAGGTCGCCGGACCCGTTGAACAGCGCGGTGGCGATGAGAGACATGGAGCCGGTCAGGACGATTGTGTCGTCCCGAATGTCACTCAAGGAAGCTGCGGCAAGCGGCTTTTTCGTCAATGTTCCTGTCCGGCCAGTGATCGGGCTTCGTCGCACGGCCCACATGTCATCCCCGCACTGAGGTGCGTACTTTTCTTCTTTCCCGGCGGCAAAAATGTGGCGCCCGCTTCCTTGCGGATAGCGGGCGCCTCTTTCGTTGCGTGGTGGGGACTTTCCGCGATTTCCCCGGGGTGAGGGATGCTGCATCGAGATCGAGGAGAACCGTCACGATCGAAATGACAGCTGGGGAAACGGCATCGGTCGTTCCGCCACGCGGCGAAAGTTCCGTTGGCTGGATCGTTGCAACCGCAAGCCTTGTAAGTCCATCGGAATTACAAAGAATTACACTCACACAATAGCGTTTACGGGATTGTGCCACCTCACTCTTTGTCTTTCAGACATTCGTATACGGACAAACATTTGCACCAGGATCGATCCGGAACATATCGCCACATTTCTCTACATCGTCTCTCCAGGGGAATTTGCTACGCAAGTTCACACGGGAGGAACAAATCATGCGTACATCTCTGGTCGTTCTTATCGCTTCGGGCCTGCTTTCGGGTTGCCTCTCCTCTGGAGGCGACGGAAGCCCGTCCGCCATCCGGTCGAACTCGGTTTCCAGCACTTCGGCGGTCGCCGGAACGCAACTCGGTGTAGCCGGTGAAAGCGGTGTTTCCGAGGAACTTGTCGGTGCCGATCTGCTCACGCCGCTGATAGGCGGTGAGGGTCTCGTAGGAGCGACGCTGGGTGGCGGCGAAGGCGGGGTACTCGCTGGAAATCTACCCGCTGAAAGTCCGGTTCCAGAGGACGCCACGGCGCCGCTCACAAGCGGGCTCGCGCAGATCCAGTCTCAGGTACCGCATCTCGGCGTGTCAGGCGAAGGTGGTCTGTCCGAGGATCTTCTCGGCCATGACATCACGGGAATGCTGGTTGGTACGGAAGGCGGTGCCGTTCCGGTATTGCTGTCGGGAGGCAGCGAGGCGCAGCTCGGCGATATCGTACCAGAAGGGGCTACGCCCTTGTCTCCGGTTGGCGATCTGGTTGCCGGTCTCATTGACGGTGCCCAGGCCGATTCTTCGAATGGCAATCTCAATGCACTTGCGCCGGTGCTAAGCCCGGTCGTTCTCGGACTGCTCGGTGCGGGCGGCGAAGGCGAGGGGCCGGTGCCTGGCGTCGCTGTGCCTTCCCTTCCGATCGAGCAGCTCGCTCCCGTTGTCGTTCCTGCAGCAAATGCTGCAACCCAGGTTCTGGCGACGCCGCTGCTGCCGAACGGTACGACGGCAACCGATGTCGTGTTCCCGGTTGTACTGGGCGCCGGTGCCGGAATTGCCGACGCTGCCCTGCCGCTCGAAACCGTCAACGACACCATCATCACAGTATTGCCGTAACGGCGCTCGCAAGGCGTGAATTGTGCGAGTTGAGGGAGGAAGAGAATAATGAAGTTTCGGGTTCCAGGTTCGATGGTCGTGCTTGCGGGATTGCTTGCATTTCCCGTTGGTGCGCAAGCCGCCCAGATCAAGATGGGGGATGTGGATATAGCTATTTCCACGACGGTTTCGGCCGGCGCCAGCATGCGTGTGTCGGAGCAGAGTTGCGAATTCATCTCCGTCTTCAACGGTGGTTGCCTCGCACCTGGTGGCACCGACTATGACGTCAACTCGGATGACGGTAATGTCAATGTCGAGCGCGGCGAGTTCATCTCGACACCGGTGAAGGTGATTTCCGAAGCTGACTTCAAGTGGGACAAATACGGCTTCTTTGTTCGCGGCAAGGCATTCTACGACTATGTCGGCGATCAGGAGCTGGGCAACGGCAGCGGCAAGTATGGCCCGATACTGGCGGGCGGATCGCAGCGTCGGCCTCTGGAAGACGAATTCCGCGGCGACGATGCGCGCAATCTTCAGGGCCGCTCCTTTGATTTGCTCGACGCCTTCGCCTACACGAACTTTCTCGTTGCGGATATGCCTGCAACGGTGCGCATTGGCCGTCAGGCGGTAAACTGGGGCGAAAGCCTTTTCATTCCCGGCGGTGTCTCGGCCTACTTGCCGCTCGACGTATCGGCGCTGGTTCGCCCTGGTGTCGAGCTGAAGGAAGTCTTCCTGCCGCAGAACTCTATCTTTGCCAGCATAGGCCTGCCGGCGAATCTCACTTTCGAGGCGCAGTATGTTTTCGAGTGGGAAGAATCGGTTCTTCCCGCTTGCGGCAGCTTCTTCTCGCCCAGCGATGCGGCGGCTGCCGGTTGCCGCTACGCATTGAGTGGCGGCGAAGTCTACGATCTCGGTGGTGGGCAAAGTTATTCGCCGACAGCCTTCATTCCCCGAGGCCGCGATCAGCGTGCCGATGACCAGGGACAATTCGGTTTTGCGCTTCGCTACTATGCCGACTGGCTCAACAAGGGCACGGAACTCTCCGCCTACTTCGTGAACTTTCACTCGAAGCTGCCCGTGGGAACGTTCACCGCGTCAACACCGACTGCGACAACCGCCGCCCTGCAGGCTTTCTGCAACCCGGCCGTACCGGGCGCATTGTCGAGCCCGAGTTGTACGACCGCAGCACCCGGTCTCACGGACGATGCCGGCCGTCCGGTCTCCTTCGGTCAGGGTATCTTCGCCGAAGCTGCCGGCGACAACAAGAATCTGATTGTTCAATATCCTGAAGATATCGAGATGTTCGGGTGGAGCTTCAATACGACGATCCCGATCATTGGTGATGCGACGGCACTGTCCGGCGAACTCGCCTACTATCCGGATATGCCCTTCCAGCTGGACACGGGCGAAATCCTCGGCGCGGATATCGAGAACTTCGGCTACACGCCGGGGCCGGGCGAACCGGACTACTATCAGGGTCCGGCTGTGGCTCCTGGTTCGGTCATCCCGGGCTACCGGGAAACCGAGGCGCTACATGGTCAGATCTACACGCTGAGCACGCTCACGCCCTCGGACCCGATCGTGAAGGCGCTCGATGGTGATCTGTTGATCCTTGTCGGCAATGTCGGCTTCCAGTACCTGCCCGACGCGAGCGGCAATCGCTATGCCATACCGCGCTCCAGTGAAACCAGCGCCAATCCCGGTACGGCGGCAACGTTCGGCGACAACTGCATTCGTCTCGGCACCTGCACCATCAACCCGGTTTATGCTTCGACCTTCTCTTGGGGCTACAGGCTGCTGGCGCAGATGCAATACAATTCTGTATTCGGCACGCCCTACACGCTGAGCCCCCAGATCATCTGGAGCCACGATGTCAGCGGTTATTCGGCGGGGCCCATCGGTCCGGGTTTTGTCGAAGGCAAGAAGGCGGTGACGCTCGGTGTCACGGCGAGCTATCTCGACCAGTACCGTCTGTCGATCGACTACACCAACAACTTCGGCGCGAAATACCGCAACGGATCCTACGACAAGGACTTCGTGAGCATGACCGCGTCGTACGCTTTCTAGGAGTGCGACCAGTCCAGGAGAGAGGCCACTCTCTGACCTGAGGCCAACAGCCTGGCCTCGCGTCGCGGCCCGTTCCCGGGAAACCGGGGGCGGGTCGTCGGCATTTCAGGCTGAGAGGTCAGTCCCGGGCAGGCTGCAGATAGCCCCGCGTCAGCACTTCAAGCACGACCTCGGCATAGCGTCGCTGCAGGGCTTCGTCGATTTCGTCAACGCCATGCACGAATTTGAGGATAGAGCGGTTGGCAAAAATCTGTTCGCAGGCGCCGAGCGCCGCCATATAGAAGAGTTCCGGGTCGATCGGCCGAATGCTGCCGTCCTCGATCCCCGCTTCCATCAGCTCCTTCGCCGTCCGCGCCAGCGGTTCGGCAAAGAAGGTGGTGATCTCTCTCGCCGTCTCTTCCGAGCTGTCGCGCATCAGCGCCGCCAGCAGCCGGTAGAGATAGGGATAGCGGAAAAAGGTCCGGATGACGCCGGCGAGATGGCGACGGAGCTTTTCGGCCGGGCTGATGTTGAGCGAGAGCAGGCGGTCGAGCTCGCCAAGCGCGGTTACGGCGTCGCGCTTCGCCAGCGCCACCAGGAGTCCCTCCTTGCCGCCGAAATAGTAGCTCACCAGCGCCACGTTCACTTCCGCGCGCGCCGCGATGTCGGTCAGGGGCACGTCGATCGTCTGCCGTTCGCTCATCACGGCGCTCGCGGCCTCGAGCAGCAGCTCCCGTGCCGCGGGGCGGGGCGGTGCCGCCCTGAGTTTGCCCTTCTCCTGCGCCTCCATGAAAGGCCTCCTTGCTTCCGTGCCTTTTTCGATTTAAATGTAGATTTAAATTTTTAAATGCGCCATTAAAAACGACCCGCTCGAAGACGGGATCAGGGAGGCGGAGGATGAAGGTTACGGCTGCGGTCGCGCGGGCGCCCGAGGCTGATTTCAGCATCGAGGAACTGGAGATCGACGAGCCGCGCGAGGACGAGATTCTCGTGCGCGTGGTCGGCGTCGGCCTCTGCCATACCGACCTTGTCTTCAAGATGAGCCAGACGATCGTGCCGCCCGCTGTTTTCGGCCATGAAGGCTCCGGCATTGTCGATCGCGTCGGAAGCGCCGTCACCAAGGTGGCGCCGGGCGACCGCGTTGCCATCACCTTCCGCTCCTGTGGCGAGTGCGCGCGCTGCAGGAAGGGCGACCCCGCCTATTGCCACACCATGCCGATGCTCAACTATGCGGGCATGAGGCCCGACGGCAGCAAGGCGCTGCATGGGCCCGGAGAGGACATCGCGAGCAATTTCTTCGGCCAGTCTTCCTTCGCCACCCATTGCCTCACCTATGAGCGCAACGTCGTGAAGGTGCCGGAAGGCTTCCCCCTCGAACTGGCCGGACCGCTCGGCTGCGGTATCCAGACCGGCGCGGGCGGCGTCATGCGCTCTCTCGCCTGCGAGGTCGGTTCTTCCATCCTCATTCTCGGCGGTGGTGCGGTCGGTCTCTCCGCCGTCATGGGCGCGGCGGTGCAGGGCTGCGAAACGATCATCGTCCTCGAGCCCCATGCGGAACGCCGCAGGCTCGCGCGCGAACTTGGTGCGACCCACGTGCTCGACCCGGCGGAAGCGAAGGACCTTGCGGCTGCGGTCCGCGCGATCCTGCCCATCGGCGTCGACTATGCCTTCGACACGACGGGCATCCCGGACCTCCTGCAGGCCACCATGGGCTGCCTCGGTCCGCACGGCACTTTCGGCATTGTCGGCATCGCGCCTCCGGGCACGCCCATGCCCGGCGACCTGATGAGCGCCGTCACCTTCGGCCACACCGTCAAGGGCATCATCGAGGGCGACAGCGACCCCGACACATTTATTCCGGAAATGATCGAGCTTTATCGTCAGGGCAGGCTACCTTTCGACAGGCTCGTCAAGACCTATCCGCTGAGCGAGATCAACCGCGCCATTGCCGATCAGCACGACGGCAAATGTGTGAAGGTCGTTCTGCTCACCGGCCAGAACTGAAGCATCTCAATAGGAACGGGAAACCAGGAGAACAGGAATGAGCGACGCATATATCATCGACGCGGTACGAACGCCGCGCGGCATCGGCAAGGTCGGCAAGGGATCGCTGGCCCATCTTCATCCGCAGCATCTTGCACGCACGGTTCTGGCCGCGCTCGCGGAGCGCAACAACGTGAAGACCGACGAAGTCGACGACGTCATCTGGGGCACCTCGTCCCAGCGCGGCGCGCAGGGCGGCGACATGGGCCGCATGGCCGCGCTCGACGCGGGCTACGACATCAAGGCGTCCGGTGTCACCCTCGACCGCTTCTGCGGTTCGGGCATCACCACGGTCAACCTCGCCTCGGCGCAGATCATGTCCGGCATGGAAGATCTCGTCATCGCAGGCGGCACCGAGATGATGAGCTACACCTCCGCCACTGCCGATCCGAAGACCCCGCCGATGATGGATGCGGGCAACCTGCATCTCCGCGCGCTGCATCCGCAGTCGCAGCAGGGCGTTTGCGCCGATGCGATCGCGACGCTCGAAGGCATTGACCGCAAGGCGGTGGACGAACTCGCTCTCATGTCGCAGCAGCGTGCGGCGAAGGCGCTCGAGGAAGGCCGCTTCAACAAGTCGCTCGTCACCGTCTACAACGATGACGGTTCCGTCGCGCTAGACCATGAGGAATTCCCCCGGCCGCAGACGACGATGGAAGGTCTCACCGGTCTCAAGGCTTCCTTCGAGGTCTGGGCGGGCATCCCGGTCGACGCTGAAGGCACGACCTATGGCGATCTCATCCGCAAGAAGTACCCGCAGCTCGAGAAGTTCAACCACATCCACCATGCCGGCAACTCGTCGGGTGTCGTGGACGGCGCGGCCGCCATTCTTCTCGCCTCGAAGCAGTATGCGGAAAAGAACGGTCTGAAGCCGCGTGCCCGCATCGTCGCCACGGCGAACATGGGCGACTGCCCGACGCTGATGCTCAACGCGCCGGTGCCTGCCGCGAAGAAGGTGCTCGAGAAGGCCGGTCTCAAGGTCGAGGACATCGACCTTTTCGAGATCAACGAAGCCTTCGCCGTCGTCGCCGAGAAGTTCATCCGCGATCTGAAGCTCGACCGCGAGAAGGTGAACGTGAACGGTGGTGCCTGCGCGCTCGGCCATCCGATCGGCGCCACGGGTTCGATCCTCATCGGCACGGTGCTGGACGAACTCGAGCGTCAGGACAAGCGCTATGGCCTCGTCACCATGTGCGCTGCGGGCGGCATGGCGCCGGCCGTCATCATCGAACGCATGCAGTAACAGTGATTCAGCGGGCGGGAGCGGCGCTGCCGCTTCCGTCCTTTCCCAGGGGAGGTTGCACCATGACCTACACGATCACAGACCTGGCCAACGAGTTCGGCATTACCCATCGTGCGCTCCGCTTCTACGAAGAGAAGGGGCTGATCGAGCCCGCGCGAAAGGGCCAGACGCGCATCTACTCCGATCGCGATCGCACGCGCCTGCGCCTCATCATCAATGGCCGTGATGTCGGGCTTACACTCTACGAGATCCGCCAGATTCTCGATTCCTACCGCAAGGACGACGTGACCGAGCAGAACCGCATCGCGGTCGAGTTCTTCCGCAGGCGTCTTGCCGCCGTGAAGGAACAGCGCGCCCGCGTCGACGACCAGATCGACCGTCTCGAGGAAGCCTGCGAGCGTCTCGCCGGCGAGGACATCGAGGCTTCCGCGCCGCGCAGGGGGTCCCGCTCGCGTCAGGCGGAGCTGCGCACCGGCACGCACTGACCGGCGCGCTTTTTTGCGAATCGCCATCGGGGCCGGGTGAAGCTAGACTTCGTCCGGCCTCAATCATAAGAGCCTCCGGAAAAACGGAGTTCACAGGGAGAACGAAGGCATGAGCGATTTCAAGCTCCTCATCAACGGCAAGCTCGTCGACGGCGCCAGGACGTCGAACGTCGTCAATCCGGCGACCGAAGAACCCGTCGCCGCCTGCCCGCGTGCGTCGGAAGCGCAACTCAATGAAGCGGTCGCGGCCGCGAAGGCTGCCTTCCCGGCCTGGAGCGCGACGCCCATCGACGAGCGCAAGAAGGCATTGAACGCGATCGCCGACGTGATCGAGGCGAACGGCGCCGAGCTCGCCCGCCTCCTCACGCAGGAGCAGGGCAAGCCCATCGGCGACGCGACCGGCGAGGTCTACGGCACCGCCGCCTTCTTCCGCTACTTCACCATGCTCGACCTGCCGGTGAAGATCATCGAGGACAGCGAGGGCAAGAAGGTCGAGGCGCATCGCCGTCCCCTCGGCGTCATCGGCGCCATCGTTCCCTGGAACTTCCCGATGATCCTGATGGCTTTCAAGCTGCCGCCGGCCCTTCTCGCGGGCAACACCGTGGTGCTGAAGCCCGCGCCGACGACGCCGCTTACCTCGCTGAAGCTCGGCGAACTCATCAAGGACATCCTGCCTGCCGGCGTCGTCAACATCGTCGCCGACGAGAACGATCTTGGCGCGGCGCTGACGGCGCATCCTGACGTCCGCAAGATTTCCTTCACGGGCTCCACGGCGACCGGCCAGAAGGTCATGGCAGGCGCGGCCGGGCTGCTCAAGCGCATCACCCTTGAACTCGGCGGCAACGATGCCGGCATTGTACTTGGCGACGTCAACCCGAAGGAAGCCGCACCGAAGCTCTTCCAGAGCGCCTTCCAGAATTCGGGTCAGGTCTGCATCGCGATGAAGCGGCTCTATGTGCATGAGTCGATCTATGACGAAATGTGCAACGAGCTTGCCGAACTCGCGAACAATGCGGTGATCGGCGACGGCCTCAAGCAGGGCACGCAGCTTGGGCCCCTTCAGAACAAGATGCAGTTCGACAAGGTGAAGGAGCTGATCGAGGACGCGCGGAAGACCGGCAAGATCATCGCGGGCGGCGACACGCCCGAAGAG
Source organism: Parvibaculum sp. (assembly GCA_017642695.1). GTDB lineage: Bacteria > Pseudomonadota > Alphaproteobacteria > Parvibaculales > Parvibaculaceae > Parvibaculum. The sequence goes on from JAEPQD010000001.1 coordinate 756,858, forward strand.
AAGGGCTACTTCATCCGTCCGACCATCGTCCGCGACATCACGGACGGGTCGCGCCTTGTCGATGAGGAGCAGTTTGGTCCGGTATTGCCGGTCATCAAGTACTCCGACGCGGATGACGCCGTCGCCCGTGCCAATGCCTCGCCCTATGGTCTTGGCGGTTCGATCTGGTCGAACGACAAGGACAAGGCCTACGAACTGGCGACGAAAATGGAATCCGGCAGCGTCTGGATCAACAAGCATGCGGACCTCGCGCCGAACATTCCCTTTGGCGGTGCGCGCTTCTCGGGGCTCGGCACCGAACTCGGCGAGGAAGGCCTCGCGGAGTTCACGCAGCTCAAGATCATCAACATGGCCAAATAAGCCGGACGGATATAAAAAGAAGAACGCCGCCTCTCCGGAAACGGGGAGGCGGTATTCGTTTGGGACGATCGGCCCGTGCTGTCGCGGTCACGCCTCCGGCCGGGTCCATATCCATGAGCCACCGATCAGCGCCGCCGCCAGCGGCGCCAGCGACCAGGGCAGCGGTGCGATGGCGAGCGCCATGACTGAACTCACCGCGAAGGCCGCGAGCGCGGCCTGCTTCCCCTTCCGCGAAATCGCGCCCCGCTCCCGCCACCTGCGAATATGGATGCCGAATGTCGGATGCTCGAGCAGCCACCGCTCCAGCGCCTCGTTGCTGCGCGCGAAGCAGAAGGCGGCAAGAATGATGAAGGGGACGGTGGGCAGCAGGGGAAGCAGAACGCCTATCCCGCCCAGCCCGAGCGCGAGAAAACCGGCGATGAGATAAAACGTCTTGGACAATCGGAGCTCCGCAAGACGGCAGACCGCCCGGAGAGATGGCGCACCCGACACGATTCGAACGTGTGACCTCTGCCTTCGGAGGGCAGCGCTCTATCCAGCTGAGCTACGGGTGCCTTGGGCCTTGATGAGGCCCCGAAAGGGGGCCACGACGAGGCGGGCGCAAGGTAGAACAAAGCGAGCGGCCTGGCAATCTGGGAAGAGATGTGCCGGGAGGAGGGGATGGCATATAATCCCGCAAGAAGTCTCGTCAACAGGGATGGGGGTTGTCATGGAAACGCGTGTTGCGGAGATTGCACCGGGGATATTCAGGCTTTCGACCTTCGTGCCGGAGGTCGCCCCGCCGGCCGGCTTCACCTTCAACCAGTTCCTGATCCTGGCGGACGAGCCCCTGCTCTTCCATTGCGGTGCCCGTGCCATGTTCCCGTCGATCTCGGCCGCCGTCGCAACGCTCATGCCGCTCGAGCGCCTGCGCTGGATCAGCTTCAGCCATGTCGAGGCGGATGAGAGCGGCGCGATGAACCTCTGGCTCGCCGCCGCGCCGAAAGCGGAGGTTGCGCATGGGGCAACAGCCTGCAACGTCTCGATCGGCGACCTCGCTGACCGCCCGCCCCGGATCCTTGCCGATGGCGAGGTGCTCGATCTCGGCGGCCGCCGGGTCCGCTATCTCGACACGCCCCACGTGCCCCATGGCTGGGACGCCGGCATGATGTTCGAGGAGGAGACGAAGACGCTTCTCTGCAGCGATCTCTTCACGCATCTGGGTGATCCCGAGCCGCTGACGGAGGGCGACATTCTGGGCCCCGCCACGGCGGCGGAGGAGGCCTTCCAGGCGACCTCGCTGACGCCGGCCATCCGGCCGACGCTGGCGCGCCTCGCGGACCTCAAACCGCAGACGCTCGCCATCATGCATGGCTCGTCCTACACGGGCGATTGCGCGGCCGCGCTGACCGCGCTCGGCGACTTCTATGCCGCCCGGCTCGAGGCCTCGCTCGGCGCCTGAGCGGGCCTATATTCCTTCGAGCCCGAGCGCGATGCCTTCGGCTTCGTAGAGCGCCGCGAGCCGCTCGAACCCAGCCATGCTGAAGCCTGTCTCGGGCAGCGCCGCGCCCGGTCCGAGCGGCGCGGGGCCGAGTCCCGCGATCCGCTCCAGTGCGTAGAGCGCGCCGACCGCGGTGAGATGAGACTGTCCTTCCGGATCGAGGATCGTCGCCTTCCGGCTGACCTTTCGTCGTCCGGCCTCTCCGTCGAGTTCGATGACGATCTCATGTGGCGCACCCGGCCCCGGCTTCGTCGCCGCGACGGCGCTCATGCCCGGCAGTTTCAAGAGGAGATCCCAGAGCCCGAGCTTGATGAGTCGCCGCATCGTCGCGAGCGAGTTTCCCTTGTCGAGACCGAGGCGTACGCCTGCTTCCCGCGCACCGCTGGCGAGTGCGAGCGTCATCACGTCGCCCATGTTCATGCGGTAGACGGGCCGCGCCGCGCCGCTCGGGAAGCGCACCTCCCGCTCGTCCGACAGCGGGCCGACGCGCTGCCAGGCGCCGCCTTTGCGCGCGGTGAAGCCTTGCGACATGCCCTCGCCCGCGCTTGCTGAGTCGGGGCCCATCTTGTCACCCGTGTAGTAGAGGATCGACATGTCGACGCGCGTGACGCTGTCGAGCCCCTCCGCGAGGCGCCGCGCGACGATCGCCGGTCCGCCCGCCATCCAGTGCGAGGTGAAGAGCATCGGCGCGCCCGGCGTGAAAAGGGCCGCAGCCGCAAGGCCGCGCATCTGTGCTTCCTGACCTCGCGTAATGTCCATATAGGCAATGCCGCGTTTTGCCGCCTCGTTCAGGAGGTGGTCGTCGGTCTCGTGGATGAAACAGGCGACGGCGTCGATTCCCTCGAGGTTTCGCATTGGCTCGGATTTCGTCACATCCGTAACGGCAGCCTTCGCGCTGCCGCCGAGCGAGGAGGCGAGTGCCGCGGCTTCCTTCTCGCGCCGTCCACCGATCAGTATCTCTGCTTCAGGGTGATGCTTGCGCAGCAGCCGCGCCGCCTGCGCTCCCACCACGCCATATCCGCCCGCGAGCAATATCCGCCTGGTCATCATCTTTCCTCCCGGCCCGTTCCGTTGCATGCCTGATATTGGTCGTATGACCAATTTTGTCAATACCCGGCCGCGGGGTTAGTCTCCGTCTCATGAAAACCGCTCAGCAAACAACGCCCGCGGCACCGCCGACGGAAAAGGGTGCAAACCGCCGCGAGGAAATTCTCGAAGCCGCTTCCGCTCTGCTGCTGGAAGACGGCTATGCGGCCTTCTCCGCGCGCGGCGTCGCCGCGCGCGCGGGGCTGCGACTCAGCCATGTGCAGTACTATTTTGCCAGCCCCGCCGCGATCCTGGCGGAGCTGCTGGAGCGTTTTGTGCGCCGCTATGGCGACGAGATCTTGGCGCGTTTCGGAGCGGGCAGCGGAACGGGCGAGGAGCGTCTTTATCGCGCGCTCGACTTTCTCCTGAACGACGAGGCTTACCGCCGGGACTGCGGCATCTTCATGATCGAGGTTGCGGGTTTCGCCGCGCGCAACGCGGTGATCGCGGCTGCGCTCGAGCGCTATTACGATGTCTATTTCGACCTCTTCTCCGGCATTGTGAAAACGCTCAATCCGTCTCTCGCGCCCCGGGCGCGGGCGCGCCGTGCGCGGCAATGTGTGGCGCTTATCGAGGGAATGTCGATGACGCGCCCGCATATGGGGCCGAAGGGTGAGGCTGATTTCAGTGCCCGGGAAGCGGCGCGCGCGATCATGCGTCTCGTCGCAGGCGAATGAACCCTAAAGCCTGAGCATCATCCGCAGCTCCATTGCGAGCCCGTGCTCTCGGCAGGGAATGGGCGTCACCGTTTCCGCCATCGGCTCGAAACCCATCGCCCTGTAGAGTCCCACGGCCGGGTTGTCGGACATCACGTCGAGATGAACGCGGGAATAGCTCCGGGCACGCGCTCGCTCGATTTCATGCTCGATGAGCGCGCGCCCGGCGCCGCGTCCGCGTGCTGTCTCCGGCACGGAAACGACGAGGATGTAGCTGCAATCTTCCGGCACATGCGGGTTCATGAAGCTTGCGATCTCCGCCCGCTCCGCCAGAGCGCCGATCTCGGCTTCCCCGATCCCTCCGTCCTCGGCGAGACCCTGTGCAACCGGCCAGACGCCGTCCTTCAGCCGGTAGTGCTCGGGTCCGTCATGCGAAATGAGCACGCCGCGAAAGGCGCCGTCCTCGAAGGCGAGCGCCGCTTGCTCATGCGAGAAGAAATTCGCGGGCGCCTTCCATGCTGCGTCGATGAAGCCGTCGAAAAGGGGGCCGCGTCCCCCGAAAATGTAGCTGTAGGAGGCGGGGCCGGTCGCGAAGACGAGTTCCGGAATCCGTTCCGCATGTGTCTCCGCAAGGTGCTTCTCCACGCGCGCGATCTCGATGCCCATCTGCTTCTCCCGGGATGTTGGTCTATCGACCAGTTTTTCGCACGGGAAGGAGGAGGTGGCAATCTATTTTTGGTCTATTGACCAAATAAGGGGAGGCAACGCCCCGCTTGGCGGCCGTCCAGGATTGGCATATAGGAGGAGGCCCCCGGAAATCCGTCCGCCCCTCTGGGGCATGGCTTGAGAGTTCTGCGTTCCATGTCGGAGCCCCTGCGGCTTGCGCCCCTCGACCTCTTTATCGACCCGCTCCTGTCGTTCCAGGACGGGCGTCTCCGCGAGATGCTCGCCTATTGGGAAGGCAAGCGCGCGGGCCGGGCGTTTCCGGCGCGCGCCGATGTCAGCCCCGCCGACATCGTGAGCCATCTGCCTTCGCTGTTTCTGATCGATGTCGTACCGCCGGCGCTGGGGCTCGCCGATTTCCGGGTCCGGCTCATGGGCACCGCTCTCAACGATCTCTTCGCCCGCGATTTCACCGGCCGCTCGCTCGAAACCGAGCTGTCGTCGAAATCTGCGGCCGCCGTCGGCAAGGTTTTTGGCATTGTCTGCCAGTTGCGCCGTCCGCTCAGGCTTCATGGCAAGGCTGTTTTCGCGAAAGCGAATCCTGCGACAGCGGTCGAAGCCGTACTCATGCCGCTCACCACGGGCAGTGGCTCTGTCGATATGGTGATGGGTGAACTTGTGAAGCGCGCTTCCGCCTAGCCGCCCCGATCTGGCATCCCCGAGCTAGTGCGACGTCAGCTGCAGGAACACGTCCTCGAGATCCGATTCCGCAGTGGAAATGTCGACGATTTCCATGCCGCCCGCGCTGAGGGCACCGAGGATCGACATCGCGCTGGTCTCGGCCGGGTTGTACTGCACCTCGATGGCGCCGTCCGGCCGAAGTTCGGCCTTCATGTTCTCCAGCGCGGCCGGCAGCACCGTCGCCGGAGTCGCAGGCCGCACGATCAGCTGTTTCTCGCTGATGCGGGCGAGCAGCGTTTCCTTCGGCTCGCAGGCCACCACCTCGCCCTTGTCGATGATTGCGATCGTATCGCAGAGCGCTTCCGCTTCCTCGAGGTAGTGCGTCGTGAGCACGATGGTCGTGCCACGATCGTGCAGCCCCTTCACATAGTCCCAGAGCTGGCGGCGCAGCTCGATATCGACGCCCGCCGTCGGTTCATCGAGGATCAGCACCGGGGGGTTGTGCACCATTGCCTTGGCCACGAGGAGCCTGCGTCGCATGCCGCCCGACAGCGTGCGGGCGTAGGCGTCCGCCTTGTCGTCGAGCCCCATGGCTTTGAGGATTTCCATCGTCCGCCGCTCGCGCTTCGGCACGCCGTAGAGCCCGGCCTGCATCTCCATCACCTCGGCGGGTGTGAAGAACGGATCGATGTTGAGTTCCTGAGGGACGACGCCGATGGAGGCGCGTGCCTGGCGCGGGTTCACATCCGTATCGAAGCCCCAGATCGAGGCGGAGCCGGATGTTTTCAGCACAAGCCCGGCCAGAATGTTGATGAAGGTCGACTTGCCCGCGCCATTCGGTCCGAGCAGCGCGAAAATCGAGCCGCGCGGCACTGCGAGATCGATTCCCTTCAGCGCCTCCTTGGCAGGCTGGGTTCCGCTAGCCTTGTAGACCTTCCGGAGTGCCCGCGCCTCGATGGCGCAGCCGTTCGCGCCGCTCGGTGCCGGTTCACCCGGCACACGCGCGTCATATGTATTGTCCTCGTCGGCGAGCGTATGGGCCATGAGCGGGCTCTTTTCGTTGAAGCGGGTCGGAAGGTCCGGCGGGTTCTTTTTTGACGCGCGGGACGCGCTATAGTGGCGACCCGGCGAGGCAGGGCAATATAGAAGACCCCCGATAGATAGGAAAGGTGAGGCGCGTGGCAAGCGGCAAGGCGCAAAAGAAAGCACCGGCGAAAAAGGCGCCTGCGAAATCCGGATCGGCAGGGAAACCGCTGAAAAATGGCGATCATCTCTTCCTGGTCGACGGTTCGGGCTACATTTTCCGTGCCTATCACGCGTTGCCGCCCCTGACGCGGAAGTCCGACGGATTGCCGATTGGCGCCGTCGCGGGCTTCTGCAACATGCTCTACAAGCTCATCGAGGATACGAAGGACGAATTCGAGCCGACCCATCTTGCCGTCATCTTCGACGCCTCTTCCAAGACCTTCCGCAACGACATCTATCCCGAATACAAGGCGAACCGACTCGCGCCGCCTGAAGATCTGGTGCCGCAATTTGCGCTGGTGCGCGATGCGACGAGAGCCTTCGGCGTTCCCTGTATCGAGAAACTCGGCTTCGAGGCGGACGACTTGATTGCAACCTATGCGCGCCTCGCGCATGAGGCGGGCGCGCGCGTCACCATCGTCTCCTCCGACAAGGACCTGATGCAGCTCGTCAACGAGCAGGTCGACATGCTGGACACGATGAAGATGAAGACCATCGCCCGAGAACAGGTGATCGAGAAATTCGGCGTGCCGCCGGAAAAGGTCGTGGACGTGCAGGCTCTCGCGGGGGACAGCACCGACAATGTGCCGGGTGTTCCCGGCATCGGCGTCAAGACGGCCGCACAGTTGATCGGGGAATATGGCGATCTCGAAACGCTGCTCGCCCGTGCATCCGAAATCAAGCAGAACAAGCGCCGCGAAAATCTGATCGAATTCGCCGAACAGGCGCGCATCTCTCGCCGCCTCGTCGAACTCGACAACAATGTGCCTGTGGAAGAACCGCTTGAGGAAATGGGCGTTCGTGATCCCGATCCCGAAACGCTGATCGGCTTCTTCAAGGACATGGAGTTCAACACGCTGACGCGCCGCGTCGGTGAACGGTTCAACATAGACGTCGATGCCATTCCCGCGTCCGGCGAACATCCGCCGGAAGAGGCGGCGCCGCAGGAAAAGCAGAGCGTCAGTCGCACCGCGCGCGGCGGTGCGCCAGGAGCCACGCCCAAAGGCATCGATCTCGACTTCAGGGAAGCGAACTATGTTGCGGTGACCACGCTGCCGGATCTCGAGGAATGGATCGCGCGTGCCCGGGAGCAGGGTTTCTTCGCCGTCGATACGGAAACCGACAGTCTTGCGCCGATGCAGGCGCGTCTCGTCGGCGTTTCCATGTCGCTCGTGCCGGGAGAAGCCTGTTACATCCCGCTGCAACATGGCGCTGGCGGGGGGCTGGATTTCGCGGACGCCGAAGGCCAGCAACAAATTCCGCTCGGCGATGCGCTGAAAGCGCTGAAGCCACTGCTTGAAGACCCGGGCATTCTGAAGATCGGCCAGAACCTGAAATTCGACATCCTCGTCTTCTGGCAGCACGGCATCGAACTTCGCTGCATCGACGACACAATGCTCATGTCCTACGCGCTCGACGCGGGTGTACATGGACACGGAATGGACGAGCTGTCGGAACTGCATCTGAATCACAAGCCCATCGCCTTCTCGGAGGTCGCGGGCAAGGGCAAGTCGCAGATCACCTTCGATCAGGTGCCCGTCGACCGCGCGACGGCCTATGCCGCGGAAGATGCCGATGTCACACTCCGCCTCTGGCACATATTGAAGCCCCGTCTCGTCGGCGAGCGGCGTGCCACCGTTTATGAAACGCTGGAGCGTCCGCTGGTGAAGGTGCTGGCCGGCATGGAGCGCGCGGGCGTCAAGGTCGACAAGGCGGTACTCGCGCGCCTGTCCGCCGACTTCGCGCAGAAGATGGCCCGCTATGAGGAAGAAATCTATGAAATCGCGGGCGAACGTTTCAACATCGCCTCGCCGAAGCAGCTTGGCGAAATTCTCTTCGACAAGCAGAGCCTTGAAGGTGGACGCAAGACGAAGACGGGCGCCTGGTCGACCGACGCCGACACGCTCGAAATGCTTGCCGCACAGGGTCACGACCTGCCGCAACGCGTTCTCGACTGGCGTGGGCTTTCCAAGCTCAAGAGCACCTACACCGATACGCTTCCCGAATACATCGACCCCGATACGGGCCGTGTCCATACCTCCTATTCGCTCGCGTCGACATCGACGGGCCGCCTCGCTTCGACCGAACCGAATCTGCAGAACATCCCGGTTCGCACGGAGGACGGCCGCAAGATCAGAACGGCATTCATCGCGGAGAAGGGCAATCTCCTCATTTCCGCCGACTACAGCCAGATCGAGCTCCGGCTTCTCGCCCATATCGCGGACATCGAGGCACTGAAGAAGGCCTTTGCCGACGGTCTCGACATTCACGCGATGACGGCGTCGGAAATGTTCAACACGCCCATCGAAGGTATGGACCCGTCGGTTCGCCGCCGCGCCAAGGCGATCAATTTCGGAATCATCTACGGCATTTCCGCGTTCGGCCTGGCCAACCAGCTCGGCATCGCGCGCAGCGAGGCGGGCGAATACATTGACCGCTACTTCAAGCGGTTCCCGGGTATTCGCGCCTATATGGATGACACCAAGGAGTTCGCTCACAAGAACGGCTACGTCGAAACGATATTCGGCCGCCGCATTCATCTGCCGGCGATCAATTCGAAGAATCCCGCCGAAAAGAGTTTCATGGAGCGTGCCGCAATCAACGCACCGATCCAGGGCTCGGCGGCCGACATTATCCGCCGTGCGATGATCCGGATGCCGCAGGCGCTCGCCGATGCGAAGCTCTCCGCCCGCATGTTGCTGCAGGTGCATGACGAACTGATCTTCGAGGTGCCCGAGAAGGAGGCAAAGAAGACCAGTGAAACCGTTTCGGGCGTCATGTCGTCGGCCGCCGCGCCCGCGCTCGAACTGTCCGTGCCGCTCGATGTCGATGCTCGTGCCGCAAAGAACTGGGACGAAGCACATTAAAGAAGAAACCGATATGGAAGAGGAGCGAAGGAGAAGCTGGGAGAACGCGCTTTCGGAAGCGCTGCCGGTAAGTCCGTTTCTCATCGGCGGCGTCGTCTCCGCTCTCTTCTTCGCGAGCTTTCTGCTGACGCTGCTCTTTGCCGGCCGCCGAATCGTCGTCATTGGCGAATCCGGCGTCTCCTTTTCATCCGATGTCTGGGCAGCGCTCGCTCTTTCGCTGCTCTGGTTCGCGATCCTCGGCATCGGCCGCTATACGGTTGTCGGCAATCTGCGCGATGCCCGGTTGCTTGTCGGATTGGCGCCGCACATCACCGCAGAAAAGGTCGACCGCTACTCGCGCGGGATCACGCTCCGTGAACTGCGTCGATCGAGGATCTTCGGCGTCGCGGGATTTCTCGCAGGGGGCGCCCTCCATGCCGTCGCGGTTCTCGATATCTCGCAAAAGGGATGGAAAGTCTTCTGGAATCCCGTCGATCTCTGGATGTGCCTCGTGGTGGCCCTGCTCGGGATGCAGCTCCTGCGGCGCATCTATTTCCTGCGGGGGGATACGGGCCTCTATTCCGAGGCGCTGAAGGGAATTTCCCCGGACATGTCCGACATATCCCGTCTCGATGCGATCGGCCGCGTCGCGCTCCGTGGCGCGCTGCCCTGGTTCGTTGTGTCCGGCATCGTGGCCCTGCTTCTCGTCGGACAGGACGCCGACGGGCTCACAATCCCGGCGCTCATGTTGACGCTCGCCGCTGCCTTCTTCGTCTTCGCTCGGCCCATGCTGCGCGCGCACCGCGTTATCAAGGCTGCGAAGTATCGTGAACTCGACGATCTGCGCCGAGAGATCCAGCGTCACGAGAAAGTCCTGCGAGAGGAAGACGGGGCTGCTCGCGACGCGGCGGTCATGCTGCCTGCGTTGATTGCACTGGAAAGCCGGTTGGAGCATCGCCGCGAATGGCCGCTCGACCTGCAGACGGCGGGACGCCTGCTCCTCTACGCGGCGATCCCGCTTGGTTCCTGGCTGTGCGCAGGCATCGTCAATATTGCGCTTGAAGTCCTGATTTCGTGAGATTTTGCGCCATTTTCTGCCGTTGCCTGTCCTCTGCCTCCTTCCCATATGTGGAACGAAAAGCCGCATGAAACGTTTTAATTCCTAGCAATGGGAGGAACGAATTTGTCCACCGGCAAGGAAAAACAGGCAGACGACAAGAATCGCGTCACGGAGGCGGAAAAGGAATCCTTTCCGTCCAGCGATCCGCCCGCATGGACGAGCGGCGAAGCCTCGCCCGAAGCGGATGCGAAACGCGCCGAGCGCAAGGCCGAGGAAGCTGAGAAGAAGCGCGCCGCCAAGGAAGATGGCGTCGACGAAACGCTCGACGACAGCTATCCCGCTTCCGACCCGCCCTCATGGACCGGCTCTCATGCCGGAGACAGCCACAACCAGGGCGGCAGAAAGAAATAACCGCCGACGAACGACGGCACGAAAAGGCCCGGAAGAACCCTTCCGGGCCTTTTGCCGTCAGGCGGCGAGCGTCAGTGCGATGCGCTGCTTCTGCCGCGTCGAGGCGTAGATCTCGCCCATGCGTTCCGCGTGCCGCAGCAGGTTCTCGTGGCCGAGCGCCGCCTCCTTCAGCGGGCTTTCCATTTCGGGGCCCGTGATGTTGATGAACGTGGCGAAGACGGAGACATCTGCGAGCGTCGGCTTGTCGCCGAAGAAGAAGGGCTTGTCGCCCAGCATCGCGGCGACGGCCGCGAGGTCCTGTTTGCCGAACGCATAGATCTCCTCGACCGTATGTCGGCCGATCCCGTGCGCGGTGAGCGTGGCGCGAACGCTCTTTCGCGCCATGCGCGGTACGATTGCGGAAAGCGGGAAGGGCAGGCCGCTGAAGAACAGCGCCTTGACCGTCGGCCAGTTTGCCTCTTCGATCCAGCGGCTGTGAACGATGACCCAGTAGAGCCGCTCATCCAGCATCCGCTGTAGCATGTGTGACTGCGCCTTCTCGGCTTCACTCAGTCCCCGGTCGAGGTCGACGCCGAGCGTTTCCCTGAGGTGGTCGAGAACAAGCGTCGAGTCGCCGATCCGCCTCCCCTCGATCTCGATGAAGGGCAGCTTCCCCTTGGGGGCTTTCCGGGGATCGGTCTCGTAGCAGACCTCGTGCGGCACGCCTGCAAGTCTCAGCGCCGCTTCGAGTTTCAGGCAGAAGGAGCTCGGATTGGGCGTGCCCTTCAGGCTCGCCGGAAAGATGTAGAGGCGGATCATGGGCCATCTCCGTGGTTGAACGGGACCCCTTATACTGACATGCTACTGACAACGTACCGTCAGCAGTGTCCGGGGCCGGTCCCCGTGAACCGGGAGGTCCCATGCGCCGCGCGAACCGTCTTTTCGACGTCATCGAATATCTCCGGCGCGCGAAGCGGGTCGTGACCGCGCAGGAGCTGGCGCGCGAACTGGAAGTGTCCGTCCGCACCATCTATCGCGATGTGGCCGACCTTCAGGCGAGCCGCGTCCCCATCGAGGGCGAAGCGGGCCTCGGCTATGTGCTTCGCTCAGGCTACGAACTGCCGCCCCTCATGTTCACGGAGGACGAGATCGAGGCGCTTGTCTTCGGCGCGCGCATGGTCCGCGCCTGGGGCGATGCGGCCTTCACCGGCGCGGCGGACGCCGCCGTCGCGAAGATCGCCGCCGTCCTTCCGCCGCGTCTCCGCCGCATCGCCGAGACATCGCGTGTCACCGTCGCGCCGGGCCGCACCAGTCCGAAGGACGGCTACAGCCGTCACCTCTCGCCCGTCCGCCGCGCCATCCGCGACCGCCGCAAGCTCGTTATCGGCTATGAGGCGCTGTCGGGCGAACGCACCGAGCGCACGCTCCGGCCGCTCGGTCTCGCCTTCTTCGGCCCCTTCTGGATGCTCGCCGCCTGGTGCGAGAAGCGCGAGGATTTCCGCACATTCCGCATCGAGCGCATCACCTCGCTGAAGATAACGGATGAGGTCTTCGCCGACGAGAAGGGCAAGACGATCGAGGATTTCGTCGCCCGCCCGCAGGAAAGCTCCTACGGCGGCCTCATGCGCCCTCGCGCGGCGGACTGACGGAAACGAAAAGCCCGGAGGTTTCCCTCCGGGCTTTCACGACTCGTATGAAGCTCTTTGCCTACTCGGCGGCCTGCGCCGGGGCGGGCGCGGCGGCGCGCACATCCGGGTCCACATGAGCTTCGAACTTCGCGAAGTTGTCGATGAACATCTTCACGAGCTTCTGCGCCTGGGTGTCGTAGGCGGCCTTGTCGGCCCATGTTTCGCGCGGATTGAGGATCGCATTGTCGACGCCCGGCACGCTCACGGGAACCTCGAAGCCGAAGTTCGGGTCGGTGCGGAATTCGACATTGTTGAGCGACCCGTCAAGCGCGGCGGCGAGCAGTGCCCGCGTCGCCTTGATCGGCATGCGGCTGCCCGTGCCGTAGACGCCGCCGGTCCAGCCCGTGTTGACGAGCCAGCACGACACCTTGTGCTCGGCGATCAGGTCGCGCAGCAGGTTGCCGTATTCGGTCGGGTGGCGCGACATGAAGGGCGCGCCGAAGCAGGTCGAGAAGGTCGCTTCCGGTTCCGTCACGCCCTTTTCCGTGCCGGCCACTTTTGCGGTGTAGCCGGAGAGGAAGTGGTACATCGCCTGGCTCGGCGTGAGCCGCGCGACCGGCGGCAGCACCGAGAAGGCGTCCGCGGTCAGCATGATGATGTTCTTCGGGTGCGGTGCGCGTCCCGTCGGGCTTGCATTCGGAATGAAGGAAAGCGGATAGGCCCCGCGCGAATTTTCCGCGAGCGCCGCGCTGTCGAGATCGAGCTCGCGCGTCTTCTCGTCCATCACCACGTTTTCGAGCACGGTGCCGAAGCGCCGCGTCGTCGCGTAGATTTCAGGCTCGGCTTCGGCCGAGAGCTTGATCATCTTCGCATAGCAGCCGCCTTCGAAATTGAAGACGCCGTTTTCCGACCAGCCGTGTTCGTCGTCGCCGATCAGCGTGCGCGTCGCGACGGCCGACAGCGTCGTCTTGCCGGTGCCCGAAAGGCCGAAGAAGATGGCCGTGTCGCCTTCCTCGCCGACATTCGCCGAGCAATGCATCGGCATCACGCGCTTCGGCGGCAGCTCGTAGTTCAGCATCGAGAACACGGACTTCTTGATTTCGCCTGCATAGGACGTGCCGGCGATCAGCACGATGCGCTTGGCGAAGTTGCAGGCGATCACGGTGCCGGTGCGCACGCCGTACTTCTTGGGGTCGGCTTCGAAGCTCGGCAGGTCGATGATCGTGAACTGCGGATCGAAATCGGCGAGTTCTTCCGGCTTCGGTTCGATGAGGAGGTTCTGGATGAAGAGGGAGTGCCAGGCGTATTCCGTGTAGACGCGGGTCGCGAGGCGATGGGTCTGGTCGGCGCCGCCGAAGAGATCCTGGATGAAGAGCTCCTTGCCTTCGGCATGTTTCAGCATGTCGGCATGGAGAAGGTCGAAGGCTTCGCTCGTCATCGACTTGTTGTTGTCCCACCAGACGGTCTTTTCGGTGGAGGCGTCGCGGACGATGAACTTGTCTTTCGCGGAGCGGCCGGTGTGAACGCCGGTCTTGACGACGAAGGGCCCGTTCGCGGCGACGTGGCCTTCGCCCCTCGCGAGCGCTTCTTCGTAGAGCGCGGCGGGACGGTAGTTCCAGTGGGTTGCGGCGAGATTCTTGAAGCCGCTTTTCTCGGCGCCATGTTTGCTGATGTAGGGCCCGGTCTGTTTCACGCTTCTCTCCTCGTGGTCCTCTTCGGCCCGTCGGGCCTCAAATCCCTGTTTGTTACGCCCGCTTCCCGCGCTCGTCGCGGCAGGGGCCGAAGTCTATCACGGTCGTGTCCGTCCGGCAGAATTGCGTCTCGGCAGGGGCGGAAACCCGCCCCATCGAAGCAAAAGCGGGGCCATCGCCTCTGGCAGGCGGGCCCGCGATCTCCGGAAAATCGGCGCCAACATAGTTCCCGGTCTCGTGCGGCGCAACCGCTTTGCGAGCGGCTTGCAATGGGTGCGGCGATGCGTCCCCGGCGCCGGCATTTCCTGGCCGGCGGGCCTTTCGGCACCGCAAAAACACCCCATCGCCGCCACGGTCTTTTGAATTAACCGCCGCGCGCCGCCTTCATTCCGCTGCTGCGCCGCAGCGAGCGAAACCCGCCTTGGTTAATCAAGGCAGGGCTTTGCCGCAAAAAGCGGCAATTCCGCCTTTGCCTGCTGCCGCTGCGTCAGTTCGCGGTGTCGCTTTCCTTCAGCGTTTCGAACAGCCGGACATAAAAGGCGACCGCCTCGCCCATGTTTTCGACCGAGACCCGCTCATTGGTCCCGTGGAACCGCGCCATGTCCTCCGGCGCCATGCGAATGGGAATGAACCGGAACACATTGTCGGTGATCGGCAGGTAGTGGCGCGAGTCCGTACCGCCGACGACGAGATAGGGCGCGGCAATGACGCCGGGAAAGCTCTCGCCGATCACCCGCGTGATGAGCTGGTAGCCGTCTCCCTCGATATTCGACACTTTCGACGCCTCGCGGATGCCCGGCAGCGGCTCGATCTCGACTTCCGGATCGTCCACCGCCTCGCGCACATGCGCGATGACGCCGTCCGCCGTATCGCGCGGATGGATGCGGAAATTGACGACCGCGCGCGCCTCCGGTGGCAGCACGTTTTCCTTCACGCCGCCCTCGACGATGGTGGGCGCGATCGTCGTATGAAGCTGCGCCGCGCTTGTCGGGCTTCCCTCCATCACGCCGCGCACGAGAGGCTCGAAGAGCCAGAGATTGGCATAGACCATCCGCTGCGTGAAAGGCACGGCGGGAGCGAGGCTTTCGATCATGCCGCGCGTTGCGCCGTCCACCTTGCTCTCGAAGGGATTGCCGCCGATCCGCTCCAGCGCCCGGGCGAGCCGTCCGATGGCGGTCTGCGCCGCCGGAGACGGCATCGAGGAATGTCCGCCCTTCGAATAGGCCACGACGCCAAGCGAGATCGAGCCCTTCTCCGCAACGCCGATCATCGCGACGGGCGCGTTGACGCCGGGCAGGAGCCCGTGGCCGATCACGCCGCCCTCGTCCTTCACCCATGCGAGAGTCACGCCGCGCTCCTGAAGCAGCGCCGCCAGCGCCTTGTTGCCTTCGCCGCCGCCGATCTCCTCGTCATGCCCGAAGGCGAAGAGCGTCGTGCGGGCCGGCCGGAAACCCTGTGCTGCGAGCCGTTCCGCCGCTTCCACCATTGCGATCAACGAGCCCTTGTTGTCGATCGTGCCGCGGCCCCAGACATACCCGTCCGCGATCACGCCCGCGAAGGGCGGGTGCTCCCACTTGTCTTCCGTCCCGGGCGCGATCGGCACGACATCGATATGCGACATCAGCAGCACCGGATCGAGCGACGCGTCCGTTCCCTCCCATGTATAAAAAAGCGTCGCACCGCCCACGATCTCGCGCGTCGTCGCGGCCGTGAAGGCGGGGTAGGTCGCGTCCATCCAGTTGCGGAAATCCTCGAAAGCCTTCTGCGAACGTGCGATCTCTGTTTCGTCTGCGCCGCTCTGGTGAGAGATCGTGGGAAAGCGAACGGCTTCGGCGAGGTGCTGTGCCGCGCCTTCCGCGTCGATGCTCTCCGCCTGGCCGATATCGGCGAGTTCCGCCGCCGGTACCATCAGCGTCCGCCCCACAACCACCGCGATGAGCAGCACGAGTAGGGCACACGCCCCCATCAGAATGCGCTTCAGCATGGATTTGTCCCCCGCCCCTTTGCTTTTCTGGTTTGCCGGTGTCGTTGCCCCGGCCTTGCATTCTCTCATGGCCGTCTCGGCCGTGCCTGTCAAACGAGGCGCCGTGCCGGACCCCATTATTATGCCGGCGGGCCGTGGCGCCGTCCCTTCCAAGTGCTTATACTGCCGCCACATTTTGGGCCAAAAGCGACCCTAAGCCTCGATGCCGTGCTGGGCGGCGTTCTGCGAGCGGGGTATGTCATGCAAGAGGTCCGGAGCGATCAGGATCAGAAGGGCCAGACCGGCCAAAGAGGTCAGGCTGATGAGAAGGAACGGGGGCCTATGCCGACCATTGCGCTGGTCGACGACGACCGGAATATTCTCACCTCGGTGAGCATAGCGCTCGAATCCGAGGGCTATCACGTGCAGACCTACACGGACGGCGCGGCCGCCCTTGCGGGGCTCGCCGCCAATCCGCCGGACGTTGCCGTCTTCGACATCAAGATGCCGCGCATGGACGGGATGGAGTTGCTCCGCCGTCTGCGCCAGAAGTCCGACCTGCCGGTGATCTTCCTCACCTCCAAGGATGACGAGATCGACGAACTTTTCGGTCTCAAGATGGGCGCGGACGACTATATCCGTAAGCCTTTCTCGCAGCGCCTGCTTGTCGAACGCGTGAAGGCCGTGCTTCGCCGCGCCGCGCCGAAAACCGAGGGTGCGCCCGCCGAAGGCGCCGCCAACCAGGTCATGGAACGCGGCAAGCTCCTGCTCGACCCGGAGCGCCACACCTGCACCTGGGACGGCAAGCAGGTCGTCCTCACCGTCACCGAGTTCCTGATCCTTCAGGCGCTCGCGCAGCGCCCGGGCTATGTGAAAAGCCGCGACTCGCTGATGGATGCCGCCTATGACGATCAGGTCTATGTCGACGACCGCACCATCGACAGCCACATCAAGCGGCTGCGCAAGAAGTTCAAGGAAGTCGACGACGCCTTCGACGCCATTGAAACGCTTTACGGCGTCGGCTACCGCTACCGCGAAGCCTGATGCCCGCCTTCGGGAGCGGAGGGTGAAACAGAGGGGAAGTCCTGGCACGAGCCGGTGAAAAACGCATGGCGAGCCTGACCGAGGACGAAGCGAGGGCAGAGGCGGATGAAGATTCCGCATCGCGGCCTCGCGGCCCCGCCGTGGGCCCCGGGTTCGTCTCCCGCATGGCCGCCGCGATGGGCCGTCTGCTTACCGCCTTTCGCGGCTTCCTCGTTCGTGGCCGCTTTTCGAGCCTCACGCGCCGCATCGTCGTCTTCAATGTGGCGGCGCTCTTCGTCCTCGTCTCGGGCATCCTCTATCTCAATCAGTTTCGCGAAGGCCTGATCGACGCGCGTCGTCAGAGTCTGCTCACGCAGGCCGAGATCATCGCTGGCGCCATTGAGGAAGGCGCGACCACCTCGCCGGACGCGCCCCTGATCGACCCGCTTGCAGCCGGCGCCATTATCGCGCCGCCGCCGGACGATACGGCGGCGTCGGGGATCGGCGAAACCCTGCCGATCGATCCGGAGACCGCCGCACCCATTCTGCGCCGTCTGGTCTTGCCGACGCGCACCCGCGCAAGGCTCTATGGCAAGGAAGGTTGGCTCGTCCTCGACTCGCGCCAGTTGAGCGCGTCGGGGCAGGTCGTCGCTTTCGAACTTCCGCCTCCCGAGGGCGCGGACGAGGGCAGCCTCGTTGACCGCGTGGCGCAATGGGCGCTCAATCTTCTGCCCGGCCGCAACCTCGAGCGCTTCCGCGAAGCCGGGAGCCAGAACGGCACCATGTACGAGGAAGTGACCCGCGCGCTCAGCGGCGAAGCATCCAGCATGGAGCGCATCAACGAACGGGGCGAGCTCATCGTCTCCGTCGCCGTGCCGATCCAGCGCTATCGCGCGGTTCTCGGCGCGTTGATGCTGTCGACGCGCGGCGGCGACATCGACCGGATCGTCCGCGCCGAACGCATCGCCATCCTTCAGGTCTTTCTTGTCGCGCTCGGCGTGACGATCCTGCTCTCGGTTCTGCTGGCGGGCACCATAGCGGAGCCCGTGCGCCGTCTCGCGCAGGCCGCAGAGACGGTGCGCAGCGGCAAGAACGCCCGCGCCCAGATACCCGACTTCACCGAACGTCACGACGAAATTGGCGAATTGTCGGGCGCGTTCCGGGAGATGACGAACGCGCTCTACAACCGCATCGACGCCATCGAGAGTTTCGCCGCCGATGTCGCTCACGAGATCAAGAACCCGCTTACCTCGCTCAGGAGTGCCATCGAAACCTTCCGCCTTGCAAAGGACGAAAGTCAGAAGGACCGGTTGATGGAGATCATTCAGGAGGATGTTCGCCGCATCGACCGGCTCATCTCCGACATCTCGAATGCGTCGCGTCTCGATGCCGAGCTGTCGCGCGGCGATCGCGCGGAGGTGAATGTAGCGACGCTTCTCGAAACCGTCTGCGCCCTTTTCAACGAGTCGGGCGTCGCGGGCAGCGCCCGCGTGAAGCTCGATGTGGATCCCGGTGCGCCCGGCCGTGAGGGCATGGTGGTGAAGGGCTTCGATACGCGGCTCGGCCAGGTCGTCCGCAATCTGATCGACAACGCATTGTCCTTCAGCCCTGAGGGCGGCACCGTGCGTGTCATCGGCACCCGCGATTCCGGCCGCATCATCATCCGCGTCGAGGACGAGGGCCCCGGCATTCCGCCGGAAAATTTCGAGCGCATCTTCGATCGCTTCCACACGGACCGGCCGGACAGCTTCGGCGAGCATTCCGGTCTCGGTCTTGCCATCTCCCGCCAGATCGTCGAGGCGCATGGCGGCACCGTGCGTGCGGAAAACCGCATGGAGAACGGCAAGGTCGCGGGCGCGCGTTTCATCGTCGAGTTGCCGGAAGCGGAATAGAGGCGCTCATGACGGAACCTCTCTACCTGCACGGCACCTGTGTTTCCTGCGGCGCGCGGGCGGTCCTGCTGCGCGGGCCATCTGGGTCGGGCAAGTCGGACCTTGCCTTTCGCCTCATCCGCGAGGACCCGAGCGGCGAAACCCGCCTCGTCGCCGACGATCAGGTCGCGCTCCACGCCGAACCGTCGGGCCTCGTGGCAAGGCCGCCTGCCGCCCTTGCCGGCCTCCTCGAATTGCGCGGGCTCGGCCTTGTCGCCGTTCCCGCGCGGGCCGCGGCGCCGCTGGCCCTGATCGTCGATCTCGTCGCGCGCGACGCGGTACCGCGTCTCCCGGAAGCCCGCCACGAGACGCTGCTGGCAATCCGCTTGCCCGTCCTCGCCCTCCACGCCTTCGACGGCACCGCTTCCCTGAAACTCCGGCTTGCTCTCGAAACCCTGCCCGACAGCGGCTTTCCAGGGGAAGACGGACGTTTCGGCCCGCGGGGTTGAAGCGCCGGGCACGAAACTGCCTCTGATTTGTGCGTTTGCCGCCCGGAAGTGCCGATTGTTGCATCGCAACACTTGTCATCGGCGCGCGATTGGGGTCACGATACGCCCCTTCGCGGGGGCGAGAGCGGTCGAGCGGGCGCGGGACGCGCCGGGCCGCCTGAAATGCGGCATTGAGGGCTGTTGATGATTGGTTTGGTACTCGTAACGCATGGCCAGCTGGCCAGCCAGTTCGTCGCGGCGATGGAGCACGTCGTCGGGCCGCAGGCCCAGGTCGCGTCGATCAGCATCGGCCCCGACGACGACATGGAGCAGCGCCGCAAGGACATCCTGAAGGCGGTCGCCTCCGCCGACAGCGGTGACGGCGTCATCCTGCTGACCGACATGTTCGGCGGCACGCCCTCGAACCTGGCCATCTCCGTCATGGACAAGGCGAAGGTCGAGGTCATTGCCGGCGTGAACCTCCCCATGTTGATCAAGCTCGCTTCCGTCCGCGAAACCGCCTCGCTCGGCGATGCCGTCGATCAGGCGCAGGAATCGGGCCGCAAATACATCTCCATCGCGAGCCGCGTGCTGGCCGGCGACGGAGCCTGACGTCCGTGTCCTCCGCCGAAGCGAAACCCGGTTCTTTCGTTCGTGAAGTGGAGATCGTCAACAGCCGTGGCCTTCATGCCCGCGCCTCCGCGAAATTCGTTCAGACGGCGGAGAAGTTCGACGCCGTCATCCGCGTCTCCCGCGAAGGGCAGACGGTCCCCGGCACCTCCATCATGGGCTTGATGATGCTCGCGGCCGCGCCCGGCTGCTGCATCCGCATCGAGACGGATGGGCCGGACGCCGAGACCGCGCTTGAGACCCTCGCGGCCCTCGTGGCCGACGGCTTCGGCGAACGCGATTAGCTATTCCTTGTAATAGACCGTCTGCACGCTCGTCGCCAGAATCTGCCCGTCCGCGCTCCAGAGTTCCGCAGACTGATCGAAATACCCCTGACGGAAGACGCTGGAATCCGCGGCGCCGATCAGCGGCTTCGCGCCCTGCGCGGCGAGCGTTGCTGCGTCGGCGTGGAAGTAGGTGGTGAGCGACACGGTTCCCGCGGGCACCATGCGGCCGCGCACCAGAAAGATGCGGACGATGAACGTATCCGCCAGCGCCGCGAGCGAGGTGAAGTCGAGCGCCCGTTCCGGTTTGTCGGCGATCCACAAAAGCGAGCGCGAAGGGCCGGGATCGTTATCCGCGCGCGCGTCGAAATTCGGCGCGCCTTCCGCGAAGCGCAGCTCGTAGCGCTGCAGCCAGGCGTTGCGTCCTTCTGTCTCCATCGGCGCGAGCGTTTCGAAGGGCGGGATCGGAGGGCGCGGCGCCGGCTGGTGCGTCCAGGTCTCCCGCCGCTTCGCGAACACCGCGCTCGCCGTCGCCGCGACGCCCTGCTCCTGCGAGAGCACCATCGTCCAGTGCTGCGTCGAGCGATTGGTGCGTGCTTCCGTGAGGTCGATGGTGAACGCGCCCTCCGCAATTGGCGCGCAGAAATTCACCGTCAGCGCCACGGGATCGCCGAGCCGAGCGGGCGCATCGAGCGCCGCCTTCAGCATCAGCGCCGCCGTCGTGCCTCCGAACGGGCCCATCATGTTCCAGTAGGCGGGTGAGGTCCGGCCTTTGAGACGGCTATCCCCCGCCGGTGTCAGCCGGGTCGCAAGGTCGAGCGGGTGGGTCGCGGGGATCGAACTGTCCATGGGTTTCTTTTCCGGATGAATGGCGATGGCAGGATTTGAGCCGCTCGCCGGTCCCCCTGTCCATGACCTTCCGGGTAATCGAAACGGGGCCAATTCCGCCTTTTTGGGGGCTCCACGGGGCTCCATGACGAATCGGAGAAACATATAAACATTTCTTTATATCGCCCTTGCCCGCTCGGCCCCGCCTTGTTATAAGGCCTCATCACGACGCCGGTCCCGGCTGGTGCAGCATTCCGTTGCGCGCCGGCCCGCGCGCCCTTTTTGGGCCGCCGACCCGGTGACCGAATTCACGCCGATTTCAAAAGGAGCGCGTAAGCCTCATGAGCCAAGCCGTAAAAGCCGATACCCACGACTACGCCATCAAGGACATCGGCCTCGCCGATTGGGGCCGCAAGGAAATCGACATGGCCGAGACCGAAATGCCCGGTCTCATGGCGACCCGCGAGGAGTTCGGCTCGAAGAAGCCGCTGAAAGGCGCGCGCATCGCCGGTTCGCTCCACATGACGATCCAGACGGCCGTGCTGATCGAGACGCTGGCCGAGCTCGGCGCCGACATCCGCTGGGCATCGTGCAACATCTATTCGACGCAGGACCATGCGGCGGCGGCGATCGCCGACCGCGGCATTCCGGTCTTCGCGATCAAGGGCGAGAGCCTTGAGGACTACTGGGAATACACCCACCGCATCTTCGAATGGTCGGACGGCGGTACGCCGAACATGATCCTCGACGATGGCGGCGACGCCACCCTTCTCATCCATCTCGGCAAGCGCGCCGAGGACGGCGACACCGCCTTCCTCGAAAAGCCCGAGAACGAGGAAGAGGAAGTTCTCTTCGCCGCGATCAAGCGCCGCCTGAAGCACAAGCCGGGCTGGTACAACACCATCGCGAAGAACGTGAAGGGTGTGACGGAGGAAACCACCACGGGTGTCCACCGCCTCTATGAAATGCAGAAGAAGGGCACGCTGCTCTGGCCCGCCATCAACGTCAACGACAGCGTGACGAAGTCGAAGTTTGACAACCTCTATGGCTGCCGCGAGTCGCTCGTGGACGGCATCCGCCGCGCCACCGACGTCATGATGTCGGGCAAGGTCGGCGTCGTCGCCGGCTTCGGCGATGTCGGCAAGGGCTCCGCCGCCTCGCTCCGCCAGGCCGGCTGCCGCGTTCTCGTCACCGAGATCGACCCCATCTGCGCGCTGCAGGCCGCGATGGAAGGCTATGAAGTGACGACCATGGACGAAGCCGTGAAGCGCGGCGACATCTTCGTCACGACGACGGGCAATGTGGACGTCATCACCGTCGACCACATGCGCGCCATGAAGCACCGCGCCATCGTCTGCAACATCGGCCACTTCGACAGCGAGATCCAGATCGGCGGTCTGCGCAACCTCAAGTGGCACAACGTGAAGCCGCAGGTCGATGAAATCGAGTTCCAGGACGGCAAGCGCATCATCATGCTCGCCGAGGGCCGTCTCGTGAATCTCGGCTGCGGCACGGGCCATCCGAGCTTCGTCATGTCGGCGTCCTTCACGAACCAGACGCTTGCCCAGATCGAGCTCTTCACGAAGCCCAATGATTACGGCAAGGAAGTCTACGTCCTGCCGAAGGCGCTCGACGAGAAGGTGGCCCGCCTCCATCTCGAGAAGATCGGCGTGAAGCTCGAAAAGATGAACAAGAAGCAGTCCGACTACATCGGCGTGCCGGTCGAAGGCCCGTTCAAGCCGGAAACCTACCGCTACTGAGTTCGCATCGCTCTCGGCCCCGCGCAAGACAGCGTGCGGGGCTGGTGGGGCGGCCGCGAACACACCGAAAAATCCAAAGCCCGGCCTCGTGCCGGGCTTTCTTTTTGCGCCACCCTGTTTCACCTGAGAGTCCCTCGTGGTGTATGATTCGCCGGGGTCAGGTGATTTGCGCTCGTTCACACGAAGGGCGGGTGCAGAAGGGGTTGTGCGCGTAATGAAGGCGGCTCGGATTGGCAAGGCGGGCAGGACGCTCGGCCGCAGGGCGAGGCCCTTGCTGGCCGCGTTCGCCGGTTCGGCGGCGTTGCCCCTTGCGGCCCGCGCGCAGGAGACGCCCGGCGGCACGCCCCAGGGCCTCATGGAAACCCTCTCCGCCATCGGTCTGCCGCCGGAAGCCGCCGCCGAGCCCGCCCTTGCCACCACCTTCGCCATCGCCGTCGGCCTCGCCTTTGCGGGCGCGCTCGCGGCCATCACGGGGCTGCGCGCGTCGCGCGCCGCGCGGCGTGTCGCGCTGGAGCGCGAGGCGAGCCTCTCGGCCCTCGAGGCGCGTCTCGACGCGGCCGAGGCGATCCTCGCCGCCGAGCCCGATGCGGTCTTCATCTGGACGCCGGAATCGCTACGCGCCGCACCGGGCACCTTTCAGGCGCGTCCCCGCATCGTCGGCTCCACCGCCACGCTGGTCGATCCTTCCTCGGGCGACCTCGACTTCTCCTATCTGCTGACGCGGCTCGAACCGGAAAATGCCGGCCGCCTCAACACGGCGGTGCAGCGGCTCAGGACGCGCGGCGCCCGTTTCTCGCTTCACGTCCAGTCGACCGACGGCCGCACCTTCGAGGCGGAAGGGCGCCCCGCGGGCGCGCTCGCCGTTCTCTGGCTGCGCGACGTGACCGGTGAGCGCGCGGAGGTCTCCCGCCTCAAGGAGCGTCTGCGCCAGGCCGAATATGCGCGCGGCCGCTTCGAAGAACATCTGATGCACGCGCCGTTCCCCGCCTGGCGCCGCGACGACGAAAACCGTCTCGTCTGGGTGAACGCGGCCTATGCCCGCGCGGTCGATGCCGCCTCGCCGGAAGACGCCGTGACGCGCAGCCTCGAACTTCTCGGCGAGGAAACGCTGTCGGCCCTTCGCCGCGTCCTCTTCGACCGCTCCCGCGCCCGCGAGCGCAGCCACGCCATCATGGCGGGCGAGCGCCGCGCCCTCGACATTCTGGAGCAGCGCATTTCCGACGGCATCGCCGGCGTCGCGATCGACGTCTCGGATCTCGACGAGGCGGAAGCCGAACTCCGCCGCCACATCGAAAGCCATGCCGCCACGCTCGACCGCGTCACGACCGCCGTCGCGATCTGCGGCCCCGACAAGCGCCTCACCTTCCGCAACCGCGCCTACGAAACGCTCTGGGGGCTCGATCCGCAATGGCTCGACGGCGGTCCCTCCGACAGCGAGGTGCTGGACGAGTTGCGCGCGCGCCGCCGTCTGCCGGAACAGGCGAACTTCCAGGCCTGGAAGCAGGCGCGCATGGAAATCTACACCTCGACCGAACCCGTCGAGGAATACTGGCACCTGCCGGACGGCCGCACCATCAAGCTCCTCGCGCAGGCGCATCCCTTCGGCGGCGTCATCTATCTCTATGAAAACGTCACCGAGCGTCTCAATCTCGAAAGCTCCTACAACACGCTCGCCCGTGTGCAGCGCGAGACGATCGACCATCTCTATGAAGGTGTCGCCGTCTTCGGCTCCGATGGCTGCCTGAAACTTTCCAATCCTGCCTATGCCACCATCTGGTCGCTCGACGAGGAAAAGCTCGAGGGCGAGCCGCATGTGAACGACCTGATCGACATGTGCCGCTCCCTGATGGACGACGACGCGGAATGGGAAGTGCTGAAGAACGGCATCACCGGTGCCTCCGGCATCCGCGCGCAGCAGACCGGCCGTCTCTACCGGCCGGACGGTGCGGTGATCGACTATGCGATGGTGCCGCTGCCCGACGGCGCGACGCTCATGACCTATGTCGACGTGACGGATTCGACGCGCATGGAACAGGCGCTGCGCGACCGCAACGACGCGCTCGAAACGGCGGATCGCCTCAAGTCCGAATTCATCAGCCACGTCTCCTATCAGCTCCGCACGCCGCTCACCAACATTCTCGGCTTCGGTGAGATCCTCGAAACGGAGATGTTCGGCTCCCTCAACCCGCGCCAGCACGAATACATGCAGGGCATTCTCGAAAGTTCGGAAACGCTGATCGACGTCGTGAACGACATTCTCGATCTCGCCGTCATCGAGGCGGGCGCCATGACGCTCGATCTCTCCGACGTCGAACTCTCCGAAGTGATCTATGCGACGGAGGAATTCGCGCAGCGCCCCGCGCAGAAGAACAAGGTGACGTTGAAGGTCGAGTGTCCGAAGGACATCGGCACGGTGCGCGCCGACGAGAAGCGCATCAAGCAGATCATGATCAACCTGCTCTCGAACTCGCTCGCCTTTACCTCGCCGGGTGATGCCATCGTCATCGGCGCCGCGCGCCACGACAATTCGGTCGAGCTCTATGTCGAGGATACCGGCATCGGCATCAAGCCGGAATTCCAGTCCAACGTCTTCGACCGTTTCGAGGCGCATGGCGGCTCCGACAAGCACAGGGGCGCCGGCCTCGGCCTCTCCCTCGTGCGCTCCTTCGTGGAGCTGCATGGCGGCTGGGTCACGCTCGAAAGCGCACCCGATGTCGGCACCCGCGTCACCTGTCATCTGCCGGTCCGCGCCGCGCCGCCGGCGCGCGGCGTCGGCGGCGATCTTTCCGGCGTGACGAAGCTCGAAGTCGGCTGATCCGTCTACGGATAAAATGGGCGCCTGCCCGGGCTTGACCCGGAGGTCCGGCGGTCACAGGCTTCGGCATGCGCTCTGGATCGCTCGCAGGAGGAGGCCCGCCCATGCCGGCAAGAACACCCGCAAAAGCGTCGAAATCCCGCAACCCTCCGGGAAAGCCATACGAGCTCTTCTACTGGCCGGGCATTCCGGGCCGCGGCGAATATGTCCGCCTCGCGCTCGAGGAGGCGGGGGCGCCTTACATCGATGTCGCCCGCGAGCGCCCGGGCGGCATGGACGAGATGGTCGCGCTGCTGGAGGGTGAGGGCACGAAGCGCCCCTCCTTCGCGCCGCCCTTCCTGCGCGACGGCCGCGTCCTCATCGGCCAGGTCGCGGCGATCCTCTTCTATCTGGGCCCTCGCCTGCGCCTCGCGCCGAAGTCCGAGGCGGGCGCGCTCTGGACGCATCAGGTGCAGCTCACGATCACGGATTTCGTCGCCGAGGCGCATGACGTGCATCACCCCGTCGGCGTCGGCCTCTATTACGAGGATCAGAAGAAGGAGGCGGCGCGCCGCGCGGCGGAGTTCCGCACCGCCCGCATCCCGAAATTCCTCGACTGGTTCGAGGCGGTGATGGACATGAACGGCGCGACGAGGCGCACGCCCCATCTCGTCGGCAAGTCGCTGACTTACGCCGACCTCTCCCTCTTCCACACGGTCGACGGCCTCACCTACGCCTTCCCGAAAACAATGGGCCGGTTGATGCGTTCACGCCCGCTCGTCGCCGCGCTTCATGCCTCGGTGCGGAAGCGGCCGAACATCAAGGCCTACCTGAAAAGCGACCGCCGCCAGCCCTTCAACGAGCACGGCATCTTCCGCCACTACAAGGAGCTCGACCGTTAGCGCCGTCCCTACTCGACCTTCTCGATCACCGCACAGGCGACCCGCGCGCCCGCGCCGCCGATCGGCTGGCTCATATGGTCGTCCGGCCCTTCATGGATGACGAGCGCCGAGCCGTCCGCGTCGAGCAGGTTGGCGCGGCCGTCCGCGCCGCTCAGCGTCACGCGCGCGCTGTAGAGTTCGGCATTCACCGTCCCGTCTTCCGCCGCATGGATGTTCGCCAGGTCGCCATCGTCCGGCCCCTCGGGGTTCAGCAGCCCATGCGGCTCCGTCTCGCCATGCTGCACATGGCTGCCCGAATTCTTGTAGGCCGCGTCCGAGCAATCGCCGACGCCGTGAAAATGGATCGCGTGCCAGCCGGGCGTGAGCCCCTCGACATTGACGCGGATGACGACGCCTTCCGGCCCTTCGGAGAGATTCGCCGTTCCGGCTTCGCCCATCGCCTGCGTCCGGAATTCGGCGGCCGCCAGCGGCGTTTCGCCCTTTTCGTGGTGGTCGGCAAGAGCCGGCAGCGTCCCGAGCGCGATCAGCGAAACCGCGGCAATCGGGGCAAGGCGGGGCAGGGTCATGGGGCTTTCTCCTTTGAAAATCCGTCGCGAACAGATGAGAACCTAGAGCATTCGCGGCCCCGGAAAAGCCCGCGCGCCCTCTTCACGAAGCCGTGAGCGGAACTTTCGGGCTGGTGAATGAATGACCGGAATGATACTTTTGGTCAGTTCCCGGTTCCGGCCCCCGCCTTTCAGCCAGAAGAGGTCGCTCTCATGTCCATCACCCTCACCGTCAATGGCCAGCGCCACGAGCTCGATGTCGAGCCCGAGATGCCGCTCCTCTGGGTCCTCCGCGACGAGCTCGGCCTCACCGGCACGAAATTCGGCTGCGGCGTCGCCGCCTGCGGCGCCTGCACCGTCCATGTCGATGGCGTCGCCATGCGCACCTGCGTCACCCCTGTCGAGGCCGCCGACGGCGCCAGCATCACCACCATCGAGGGTCTCGCCGAAGCCTCCGGCGCGGCGCCGGGCGAGCTTTCCGCGCTCCAGGCCGCCTGGGTCGCCAAGCAGGTTCCCCAATGCGGCTATTGCCAGTCCGGCATGCTGATGGCCGTTTCGGCGCTGCTGACTGAAAACCCTCAGCCCACCGATGAAGACATCGACGCCGCCATCACCAATGTCTGCCGCTGCGGCACCTATCCGCGCATCCGCGCCGCGATCCGCGACGTCACGGCCGCCTGAGGAGGAAACCACAATGGCATTCGAAATGAAAAAGCCCTCGCGCCGTCAGTTCCTGATCGCCTCCGGCCTTGTCGGCGGCGGCCTCATGCT
Source organism: Parvibaculum sp. (assembly GCA_017642695.1). Classification (GTDB taxonomy): domain Bacteria; phylum Pseudomonadota; class Alphaproteobacteria; order Parvibaculales; family Parvibaculaceae; genus Parvibaculum. The sequence continues at coordinate 784,482 of JAEPQD010000001.1, forward strand.
CGGCTACGCCATGTCCGGCCCCTCGCGCCGCGAGCGCGCGGCCGGCGCCACGGGCACCAAGGGCGGCGAGGCCATGGTCACGACCTGGCTCAAGGTGTCGCCCGACAACATCGTCACCGTCTATGTCCCCCATGCCGACATGGGGCAGGGCGTCATCACCGCGCTCGCCATGATGGCGGCGGAGGAAATGGAAGCCGACTGGTCGCTCGTCCGCGCCGAGCGCGCGCCCGCCGATCTCGCCTTCGCCAATGATGCGCTGCGCGGCTTCTTCCTGAAGGACAGCAGCGTCCCCGGCATGCTGCAGGGCGTGAACCAGTATGCCTGGTACAAGGTCGCCGAGGGCATGAGCCTGCAGATCACCGGCGGTTCGAGTTCGGTCCGCTTCACCGGCCAGTCCGGCATGCGCCATTCCGGCGCCGCCGCGAAGGAAATGCTGGTGAAGGCCGCCGCCGCCCGCTGGGGCGTTTCGGCGAGCGATTGCACGGCGTCGATGAGCACGGTCACCGGCCCCGCCGGCCAGTCCGCCACCTATGGCGAACTCGCGGCCGAAGCGGCGGAATATTCGCCCTCGGCCACGCCGAAGCTCAAACCCCGCAAGGACTACACCATCGTCGGCACGCCGAAGCCCCGCTTCGACATTCCCGGCAAGGTCGACGGTTCCGCGAAATACGGCGTCGATGCCGAGGTCCCCGGCATGCTCCATGCCGCCGTCAAACTCGCGCCCGTCTTCGGCTCCACGGTCGTGTCGTATGACGCGTCCGAAGTCCTGAAGCGCCGCGGCGTGAAGCAGGTCGTCGAGTTCCCGGCCGGCGTCGCCGTCATCGCCGACAATTTCTGGCGCGCCAAGGAAGCCGCCCTCGCGCTCGACGTTGTCTTCGACACGAAGGGCAACGAGGCGACCTCCTCGGAAACGATCTTCGCCGCGCAGGCCGAAGCCATCGCCAAAGGCGAGAGCGAGGAAGATGTCGAGAAGGGCGATGCCGCCGCCGCCTTCGCGGCAGAAGGCGCGGAGATCGTCGCCGGGCAATATCGCGTGCCCTATCTCGCCCATGCCTGCATGGAGCCGATGAACTGCACCGTCTGGATCCGCGACGGCAAGGCCGATGTCTGGGTCGGCAGCCAGGACGCGCTCGGCACGCGCGCCCGCGTCGCCGACGTCGCCGGCATCGACTTCGACAATGTCACCGTCCACTCGCTGCTGCTTGGCGGCGGGTTCGGCCGCCGCATTCCCGTTCGCGCCGGCCGCTCGGAATTTCCGAGCGAGATCGACTGGGCGGTGATGATCGCGAAGGAAGTCGATGCGCCGGTGAAGCTCGTCTACACCCGCGAGGACGACATCCAGCACGACGCCTACCGCCCCGCCGTGACGAGCCATCTGCGCGCCGTGATCGGCCCGGACGGTTATCCGACCGCCTGGGAAAACCGCTACGTCTACAAGGACGACCCGGCGGAGGCCGCGCATATCCCCTATGCCGTGCCCAACCAGTCGATCCGCGTCGTCGAACTGCCGACGGAAATCCCGCGCGGCCCCTGGCGCTCCGTCGCGCATACGCAGCACACCTTCTTTTCGGAAAGCTTCGTCGATGAACTGGCCTACCGCGCGGGCAAGGACCCGTTCGAGTATCGCCGCGCCCTGCTGAAGGACGCGCCGCGCCATCTCGCCGTGCTCGAAAAGGCCGCCGAAATGGCGGGCTGGGGCAGCAAGCTCCCCGAAGGCCGCTATCATGGCATCGCCGTGCAGGAGAGCTTCGAGTCGATCGTCGCCGAAGTCGCCGAGATTTCGATTGTCGACGGTCAGCCCCGCGTGCATCGCGTCGTCGCCGCGGTCGATTGCGGCGAGGTGATCCACCCGGACACCGCCGCGCAGCAGGTCGAGAGCGGCATCATCTACGGCCTCACCGCCGCGCTCTATGGCGAGATCAGCATCGAAGGCGGCGCCGTCGCGCAGACGAACTTCACCGATTATGAAATGCTCCACCTCTCGGAGACGCCCGAGATCGAGGTGCACTTCATGGATTCGAACGCCCCCATCGGCGGTCTCGGCGAACCGGCGACCCCCGTCGTCTCCGCCGCCGTCGCGAACGCGGTCTATGCCGCGACGGGCAACCGCGTCCGCCAGCTTCCCTTCAAGCTGCACGACCTGTCGACGGTCTCCGACAAGTTCGCGCAGGCTGCCGACTGATCGAAGGAACAAGGCACAGGGAGACACGGAGACGCGAAGAAGGAAGAAGACGGGATCGCGCGCCGAAGGCGCACGGATATCCATTTTTCACCGTGGGCATGCCCCGGTGTGACGTTCTCTTGCTTCTCCGTGCCTCCGTGCCTCCGTGTGCACAATAAGAAGCTTCGCCTCCAACAAACGGGAGACATCCCATGGCCACGGTTCTCGTCACGGGCGGCTCTGGCTTCATCGGCTCCTACTGCATCCTGCAATTGCTCCAGCAGGGCCATGAGGTCCGCACCACGGTGCGCAATCTCTCCCGCGAGCCGGAAGTCCGCGAGATGCTGAAAACGGGCGGCGTGGACGCGGGCGCGCGCCTCTCCTTCTTCGCCGCCGACCTTTCCGCCGATGCGGGCTGGGCCGAGGCCGCCGCCGGCTGCGACTACGTCCTCCATGTCGCCTCGCCCATTCCGCCCGGCGTCCCGAAGGACGAGAACGAACTCATCGTCCCCGCCCGCGAGGGTGCGCTCCGCGTGCTCCGCGCCGCGCGCGATGCGGGTGTGAAGCGCGTCGTCCTCACCTCCTCCTTCGCCGCCATCGGCTATGGCTATGGCAGGAGCAAGACCAGCTTCGACGAAACCGACTGGACGAAGCTCGAGGGCGATGATGTCAGCGCCTACACGAAGTCGAAGGCGATCGCGGAACGCGCCGCCTGGGATTTCCTCGCGCGCGAGGGCGGCAGCCTCGAACTTGCCACGGTGAACCCCGTCGGCGTGCTCGGCCCCGTGCTCGGGCCGGATTATTCGGCGTCCATCCTGCTGGTGAAGCGGCTCCTCGACGGCGCCATGCCCGGCACGCCGAAATTCTGCTTCGGCCTCGTCGATGTGCGCGACGTCGCCGACCTTCACATCCGCGCGATGACGGACCCCGCCGCGAAGGGCGAGCGTTTCATCGCGACGGGCGGCGACTTCGTGATGATGCACGACATCGCTCTCGTGCTGAGAAAGCGCCTCGGCGAGGCGGGCCGCAAGGCGCCCGCGCGGCAGCTGCCCAACTGGCTCGTCCGCCTCGTCGCGCTGCGCATGCCGGAGCTGAAGGTGCTCACCCCCGAACTCGGCAAGGTCAAGAACGCGACCAGCGCCAAGGCGAAACGCCTCCTCGGCTGGTCCCCCCGCACGCCCGAGGAGTCCATCGTCGACACGGCCGAAAGCCTGCTGCGGCTCGGCCTCTGACCGTCGCGCTGCAGCGCGTCCCCTGAAGGTGTATCCCTCTGCTGCCTCTCCCCTCCGGGGAGAGGGAGGGAGTGACCGTCAGGCCACGGAAGGGTGAGGGGTGTCCAACTATCTAGCACACTCTCAAGATGTTCAGCCTCTTCCAGCATGAACCGAGGCAGGGAATATTGTCTCGTCGAACCCTCCAACGCTGAAGTCATGACACCTGATTCAGGAAAGTACGAATTGCTTTCCTGTAGCGAAAAAGCATTGGGAAACCGAGCACAAGCTGCTCGCCAATTTCTGGAGGTGGAATGACGAATGCCTTAACGACATCTATTGCTCTGTCATTCCAACACCCATCTCCGTGGGTCAGAATATTCCTGACCGCTATCAATTCTAAGCTGCCTTGAGCGGACCACAGATGTTTGTCTGGAAGATATTCTATCAGTTGCCGAACTTTATCCTGAGGGTGCTTCCCAGGGTTTAGACCTCTCTCTACGAGTATGTCGGTCATCATCTGATCGAAAATCACGACAATGTCTTGAACAAGCATTCTGACAACGCTGGAAGAAATTTGTTTGAAGTGAAGGTTTGGATCTCGCCTAAATTTTATCTTTCGATCTCCAAAAGGATGATCGACTAGTATTGATGAGTATGAGCACGAAGGAGAAATCCAATCCTTCGCCTCGTGAATGTTGTCATGAATGAGTGTCAGATTGCCGAACCCGATCCTGTTTGAGATATGCAATGCTTGAATTAACGCGTACAGCGTATTCGTCCATGAGTTAATGCGATCCCAGTTGGGCATTTTGTTCCCCTATTGCTCTGATCTTTCTTCTTCTTTCGTTCTCTCAGCGAACATGGTCTTGTGGTCGAGTAGAGGTGACTCTTGCGGCGAACATTATTTGAAGCTTATCGGGAAGGGTTATGTTCCCTATGCGGATCGTCGCAAAATCTTTCCGGAGAACATAAAGTTAAAGCCACGCTGATTCGTGAGGAATTTGGAGGCGCTCGAATGGTAGTAGGTTCGTTCGAGTGTCCGGGAGATCAGGTGCGGCCTGCTCAGGGTGCTAAATCCAAAGCGTTTCACTTTACAGCGCCTATTTGCGCACTCTGCAATGGAGCGCGAACGCAAGCTGCCGACCGGGAGTTTGATCTGTTTCACACAGCAGCCAGAGCGCACATGTTGAGAGGAAACGACCCACTGCTAGCATTCGAAGACAGTAGATACAGGGAAGGGTCGAAAGCTTATCTGAACCTATTTAGATACTTTGCTAAACTGCTCTGCTGCCATATGACTGAAGTTCGGGCCCCACGACCAATCCACATGTCTCGCTTTGCAATTGGGGATACGGATACCAACTGTGTTTATCTTCAGATTGGAAATGACTGGAGTTATCAACAAGCAGAAGAAGAAATGGGCCCGCACTCATATGCTGCACATGGCGGCTTAGTTGTGTATGCGGCTGAAAAAACCGCGAGCCCGAGAGCGTTTCATTCCAGTGTCACGGTGGGAGAACTTCAGTACGTATTCTGGTCGCGATTAACAATATTTGAACAATTGGCGCTGCGCCTTTGGCATCGACCGTTCTGGGAATGGTGTCGGGAGAAGGCAGCAAGCGACGCCCCCGTCTCTAGAGAAAGACGTATGAAGTTGGGCTTGCCACCCGACTAAAGAAGATGCTGTTGATTGGACGATAAGCGCTCTCCAGCGGGAACTAATGCTGGCTCTCCGGCATCTGCACCCTGATCCCGTCGATCGCGTCGCTCGCGACGATCTGGCAGGAGAGGCGCGAATTGTCTTCGCGGCGCTCGCAGAAATCGAGCATCGTCTCTTCCATCGTCTCGATCTCCGGCAGCTTGCCCTGCCACTCCTCCGGCACATAGACCATGCAGGTGGCACACGCGCAGGCGCCGCCGCAATCGCCGTCGATGCCGGGAATGCCCTGCTTCACCGCCGCTTCCATCAGCGTCAGCCCGTTCTGGACCTCCACCGTGTGTTCCGTGCCGTCATTCTCGATATAGGTAACCTTCGCCATCTCCGCTCGCGCCTCCACGCCTTCACTGTTTCGTTCTTGTCGCTCGCCGTTCAGCCGGCGATTTCCTTTACGCCGATGCTCTCGTCGCGAATGCGCGTGGGGTCCAGCACGGCCTTCTTCTGCGTCAGCATCTTCGCCATCATGAATTCCGGCGCGCGGTTGACCGCGTCGACAGCGATGAGCACACCGTCCTTCAAATAGAACACCGCGAAGCTCCGCCCCGTCTCCGGGTCGCCCCGCACGACGGCTTCCGTGTAGCCCGCCGAAAGCCCCACGATCTGGAGCTTGAGGTCGTACTGGTCCGACCAGAACCACGGCACCTGGTTATAGGGCTTCTCCTTGCCGGCGAGCGTTGCCGCCGCCGTCTTTCCCTGCTCGATGGCGTTGTGCACGCTTTCGAGCCGGAGCCGGTGGCCATAGACCGCGCTCGGATGGCTGGTGCAGTCGCCCGCCGCGCAGATGTCCGGGTCGCTCGTCCGGCAGAGCTCGTCCACCACGATGCCGTTCTCGACCTCGAGTCCCGCTTCCGCCGCAAGCTCCGTGTTCGGAATGATGCCGATGCCGACGACAACGAAGTCGCAGGGGAAGCGCTTGCCTTCGCCGGAGACGACGGCCTCCACCTTGTCCTTGCCCTCGAAGCCCGCAACGGTGACGCCCGTCTCGATGGTCACGCCTTCTTCGCGGTGCACGCGCTCGTAGAAATGCGACACGATCGGGTCCACCACGCGCGCCATCACGCGGTCCGCCGTTTCGAGCACGGTGACGCCTAGCCCACGCTTCGCCGCGACCGCCGCGACCTCAAGCCCGATATAGCCGCCGCCCACGACGACCATCTTCGCGCCTTCCGTGAAATGCGCCTGGATCGATTTCACGTCCTCGATGTTGCGGAGGTAGTGCACGCCGTCGAGTTCGAAGCCCGGCACGTTGATCTCGCGCACGCGGCTGCCCGTCGCGATGATGAGCTTGCCGTAATCGAAGCCGCGGCCGTCGCCCGTCAGCACGCGCTTCGCGCGCCGGTCGATCTCCGTCACCCGCGTGCCCCAATGCGTTTCCACATTCGACTGCGCATAGAAATCGGCGCCCTTGAGCTCCACGCGGTCATAGCCGATCTCGCCCGCCAGGAATTTCTTGCTGAGCGGCGGGCGCTGATAGGGCGCGTAGGGTTCGTCGCCGAAAAGCTTGATCGGGCCCTCGAAGCCTTCGGCCCGCAGGCTCTGCACGGCCTGCGCCGCCGCCTGGCCCGCGCCGATGATGAGAATGTCGTCCGCCATCTTCCTCCCTCGCCCCTGTCCGCGTTCTTTCCGCCGCGCTTTCATCCGTACAAGGATGAGTCCGGAGCCATCCTCAAACAAAGGTGTCACCCCGGTGGAAACCGGGGTCCATGGGCCTCTCGGCACCCCGTGATCCCGCTTCCGAGGCGCTCTCCACCGCCCCGCGCAGTCTCCCCCGAAATTATGCGGAGATAAACTACGCAAACGCCGGATTTATATACCCTCTTTCGGGGGATTTCGCCTCACCCCATCCTCGCGGCGGATCGCCGCGCGCCGCGGCTCACAAAGTGTAACACGCCAAAAAATGACGCCTGCGTCAACTTTTTTGTGGGGAGCAGGCGGCGGGCAGGCGAGGGGACTTGTCCCCGTGGGGATATCCGCTCTTATGGTGAATCGGTAGGTCGCCGGGAAAACTTGTCCCCGGGCGCCTTGTCCCCGGTTTCGCGCCTCCGCCGCGTCATGTGACGTTTCGATGACGGTTCGGTGACGGTGGCCGCGATTTATCCCCGTCCGGTCCCTGTCACAAAGCTTGTCCCCGCCTCGTCTTGTCTCTGAAACCATGCTCCAGAGCAGTCAAGGAGGCTTCCCCATGAGCACCGATCTCACCCCCCGCATGAACCCCTACAAGGCCGCCCCCGCCGCCTACAAGCCGCTGGTCGACCTCCAGGCCTATACGGACAAATGCGGCCTCGAGCCCTCTCTGCTGGAGCTCGTGAAGACCCGCGCCTCGCAGATCAACGGCTGCGCCTTCTGCCTCGAGATGCACACCCGCGAGGCCCGCGCGGCGGGCGAAAGCGAGGCGCGTCTCTATCTTCTGAATGCCTGGCACGAGTCGCCGCTCTACACGGATCGCGAGCGCGCGGCGTTGCAATGGACGGAAGCCGTGACGCGCGTGTCCGAAACCGGCGTGCCGGACGAGGCATGGAAGGCCGTGAGCGCGGTGTTCTCCGAAGAGGAGATCGCGAATCTCACCGTCGCCATCGGCATGATCAATGTCTGGAACAGGCTTGCCGTCTCGTTCCGTTCGCTTCATCCGGTCACGGAGGAACAGCAGCGCAAAACCGCCTAAAGCAGCACGGATTCGCTCTTCGCCTTCACCGCCTTGTAGTCGAAGGTGAAGGCGGAGAGCACCATGTTCGCCGTCTCGCCGTCGTCGGAAAGCGGCAGGAAGATCGAGTCGAACGTGTCGAAGCCGTCGGCAAGCCAGGCCGCGTCGCCATGCGCCCGCACCGGTTTCTTTGCTTCGGCCGCCTGCCGGTGAACGGATTGCACGCTCTTCACGGCGTCCTCGCCGAACGGCTTGAAGGCCTCCGAGATCGTCCGGCCGGTCGCATCCGCGCCGAAATAATGCGCCACCTTCGTTCCGATCAGCCGGTAGCGGAAGTCCGTGAAGCCGGGCAGCACATCGACAAGAACGATCCATCCGAGATGGTCGCGCAGATCCGTCGGGCTGATCTCGGCCCGTGTCGGCATCGCGCGCGTGCCGCGCCTGGCATGCCAATAGGCGAGGATGTCGGCAAGCACGGGGTGCTCCACCGAGGCTGGGGCGAATTCCGCCACCGTCCGCTCCCTGATGTCATGCATCGCTCGCCGCTCCCCTTCGCTCCGCTGCGGAAGTCTCGCGCCTCGTCGTTAACGCGGTCCTAAAGTAAATTCATTTTATGGAAATTGCCGCGCCGCTTGGCGCTTCCCGTGCCGTCGCGCTACAAACGCTCATGACCGCGGAAAACCTCGCCGTTCTGGAGTTCAAGCTTGCCGATGAGGCGGCGACGCACGCCCTCGGCGCGGCGCTGGCCGCGCGCCTCCGGCCGGGCGATCTGATCCTCCTGGAAGGCGATTTGGGCGCCGGAAAGACAGCGCTCGCCCGCGCCCTCATCCAGGCCCATCTCGCCGCCCATGGCCTCGCCGAGGACGTGCCGTCCCCCACCTTCACCCTCGTCCAGACCTATGAAAGCCCGGCGCTTCTCATCGCCCATGTCGATCTCTATCGCATCGAGGACCCGTCCGAATTGCGCGAACTCGGCCTCGCCGAAACGGTGGACGAAGGCGTCGTCATCGTCGAATGGCCGGAGCGCGCGGCCCGCGAAATCCGCCGCCTCTCGCGCGATTGTCTCGACATCTCGCTCGCTCTCATGCCAGAAGGCATGCGTCGCGCGCGGCTTGAAGGCCGGGGAAGCTGGGCCGCGCGGCTCGAGGGGCTGACGATTTGACGACGCGCGAGGAAACGATCCGCGCCTTCTTGAAAGAGGCCGGCTGGGAGAAGGCGGAGCGCCGTCCGCTCGCGGGCGACGCCTCGACGCGGCGCTACGAACGCCTGTCGCTCGGCGGCCGTCCCGCCGTGCTGATGGATTGGCCCTCGGGGCCCGACGCCCCCGCCAGCGAGGGCCGTGCCGCCTATAGCCGCATCGCCCATCTTGCGGAGGATTGCCGTCCCTTCGTCGCCGTCGGCGAACATCTGCGCCGCCTCGGCCTTGCCGCGCCGGAGATTTTCGCGCGCGATCTCGCGCGCGGCCTGCTGCTCCTCGAGGATCTCGGCGATCACGTCTATGGCGAATTGATCGGCAAGGGCGAAGGCCCCGCCGGCGAGCCGCTTGACGACCTTTATCGCGCCGGCGTCGAAACGCTGCTCCGCCTGCAATCCGTGCCCGCCCCCGCCGCGCTTCCCGTCGGCGACGGCGCGTCGCACGAACTGCCGCGCTTCGACGACAGCGTCTTCCGTGCCGAGCTCGATGTGCTGCTCGACTGGTATTTCCCGGTGGTACTTGAAAGCGAAGCGACGGCGCAGATGCGTGCGGATTATCACGGCCTCTGGACGGCGCTCCGGCCGCAAGTCGATGCCGGCGTTCAGACGCTTTTCCTGCGCGACTATCACTCTCCCAACATGCTCTGGCTCGGGAAACGCGCGGGCGCGGCCCGCGTCGGCCTTATCGACTATCAGGACGCGCTGATCGGCAGCCGCGCCTACGACGTCGTCTCCTTCCTGCAGGACGCGCGGCGCGATGTTCCGCCGGCCCGCGAGCAAGCCATGCTCGCGTACTACGTCGACCGCGCGAAGGCGGAGCTTCCCGGTTTCGACGAAGAGGAATTCCGCGCCTCCTATGCCGTCCTCGGCGCGGAACGCGCGCTGCGCCTCATCGGCCTCTGGCCGCGTCTCCTGAAGCGCGACGGCAAGCCGCAATACATGGCGCATATGCCCCGCACAATGGACTATCTCCGCCGCAATCTCGCGCATCCCGCGCTCGCCGAGCTTCGCGCCTGGCTCGATGCGCATGTTCTTGCGAAGGCCTGAGATGGCGAACCGCATCCGCAAGGCGATGGTCATGGCGGCGGGGAAGGGCACGCGCATGCGGCCCTTGACCGACACCATGCCGAAGCCCCTCGTTCCCTTCATGGGGCGGCCCCTGATCGACCATGTGCTCGACCGCCTCGAAGAAGCGGGCATCGAGGAAGTGGTGGTGAACGTCCATCACTTCGCGGACCTGCTGGAAGCGCACCTCGCGGCGCGCAGAAGCCCGCGCATCGTGATTTCGGACGAGCGCGCCGAACTGCTCGACACGGGCGGTGGCACGAAGAAGGCGCTGCCGCTTCTCGGGCAGGAGCCCATCGTCACCTTCAACTCCGATTCCGTCTGGGCCGAGGAGCTCGGCTCGAACCTCGCGGAACTCATCGCCGCTTGGGATCCTGTGCGCATGGATGCGCTTCTCATGATCGCGGATGCGGCCCGTACCATCGGCTATGTCGGCCGGGGCGATTTCAGCATGGACGCGTCGGGCCTTCTCGCCCGCCGGTCGCCCGCCGCGACCGCGCCTTTCATGTTCGCGGGCGTCCAGATCGTGAAGCCCGCCCTCTTCGCCGACGGGCCGGACGGCCCCTTCTCGACCAACCTCATCTGGGACCGGCTGATCGAAAAAGGCAGCCTTTTCGGCCACCGCATGACCGGCACCTGGATGCATGTCGGTGCGCCGGACGATCTCGCCGCGGCGGAAGCCTTCCTGCGGGATTTGTGAGCGGCATTATCGCCCGAGGGGCGCTACCATGGGCCCCATGAGGGCCGATTCCCCGATGCTTTTCACCATGCCACCCGGCACGCCGTTCCTCGACCGGCTGGCGGCGGCGCTGCTCGAAGACCTGTCGCTCGGCGGTCGCTTCGAGGGTGATTTCGTGCTTGCCGACGCCACGATCCTGCTGCCCACGCGCCGCGCCGTCCGCGCGCTTGGCGACGCCTTCCTGCGGGTGGGGGAAGGACGGGCGCTGATTCTGCCTTCCATCCGCGCGCTCGGCGACGTCGATGAGGAAGAGCTCGTTCTCGACCCCGTGGGCCTCGGCGCCGAAGCGCTCGCCTTGCCGCCCGCCATGCCCGCTCTCGAACGTCAGCTTCGTCTTGCCCGCCTCATCGCGGAGGAGGGCGGTGCCGACAAGGTGCGCGCTCTCGGCCTCGCGGCCGATCTCGGCCGCTTCCTCGACATGGTGGTGACGGAAGGTGCCGACCTCTCTCAACTCACATCGCTTGTGCCGCAGGAATTCGCGGACCACTGGCAGATCACACTCGACTTTCTGAAGGTTCTCACCGCGCGCTGGCCGGAAGAACTCACGCGTCTCGGCTACATGGAGCAGGCCGAACGCCGTAACCGCCTCCTGCGCGCACAGGCGGAAGCCTGGACCGCGAAGCCGCCCGCGGGTCCCGTCATCGCGGCAGGCTCCACCGGCTCCATTCCCGCGACCGCCGATCTCCTCAAGATCGTCGCGCATCTTCCCTGCGGTGCGGTCGTGCTGCCCGGCCTCGACCTCGACCTCGACGACGAAAGCTGGAAAACGATCGGCGAGCCCGGCACCGCGTCCCACCCGCAATACGGCATGAAGAAACTTCTTGCGCATCTGCGGGCGGAACGCGCCGACGTCGCCCTCTGGCCGGGCGCGGAAATATCCCCGGCCCGCGCCTCGCGTGCGAGGCTCCTCTCCGAAGCGTTGCGCCCTGCCGAGACGACGGATAAATGGCGAGAGCAGCTTGCGGCGTTGGAGGAGGAAGCGAAACGAGGTGCTGCCGGTCTTTCAATGATCGAGGCGCCGGGCGAGCGGGATGAGGCAGGTGCGATCGCACTCCTGATGCGCGAGGTTCTCGAAACGCCCGGCAAGACCGCTGCCCTGGTCACACCCGACCGGAAGCTCGCCCGCCGTGTCGCGATGGAACTTCGCCGCTGGCAGGTGGAGGTGAATGATTCCGGTGGCGCACCGCTGAAGAACACAGTGCCCGTTTCCTTCCTGCGTCTCGTCGTGCAAATGGTGGAGGATGAATTCGCGCCCGTGCCGCTCGTCGCCTGTCTAAAGCATCCGCTCGCGGCGGCGGGCGAGGAGTCGTCCCGGTTCCGTTCGGACGTGCGGTTGCTGGAGGAATTGCTGTTGCGCGGCCCGCGTCCCGCCGCCGGGATTGCCGGTCTCAGGGCCGCCTTGCGGGCGGCGGAGGAGGCAGAGCGGAAGGATCGTCGCCTGCCGCGCCTCGAAAGACTGATCGGCCGGATTGAAGTCTGCATGACGCCGCTGATCGAGGTAATGGCGGAGAGGCGGGATACAGCAGCGCTTGTTCATGCTCATATCGCCGCGGCGGAAAACCTCGCGACATCGCGCGGCGAAAAAGGTGCGGCTCGCCTCTGGAAGGGTGAAGCGGGCGAGGCCGCTGCTGATTTCATCCGTGGACTGATCGAGGCAGCACCCTGTTTCGGCGAGATCGAGTCGCGGACTTACGCACAGTTCTTTGGCGAACTGCTCGGAGCGCATGTTCTCCGTCCGCGCTGGGGCCTCCATCCCCGGCTCTTCATCTGGGGCCCGCTTGAAGCGCGCCTGCAGCACGCCGACCGCATGATCCTTGGCGGACTCAACGAGGGTACCTGGCCGGCGGAAGCGAATATCGACCCTTGGCTCAACAGGCCGATGCGCGCTGCCATGGGCATTGAGCCGCCAGAGCGCCGCATCGGTCTTGCCGCCCACGATTTCGTGGAGGGGGCCTCCGCCGCCGAGGCCGTGCTGACGCGTGCGCTGAAGCTCGAAGGTGCGCCCGCGGTTGCGTCGCGCTGGTGGCTCCGCCTCGACACGGTGTTGCAGGGTGCGGGCGTGAGACAGGCGTCGGCGGAACAATGGTGGCGCTGGGCACAGGCGCTCGACAGGCCGGCGAAGGTTCTCGATCCCGTCCGCCCGCGTCCCGCGCCGCCGCTCGATGCGCGGCCCGTGCGCTTCTCGGTCACGGAAATCGAAACGCTGATCCGCGACCCTTACGCGATCTATGCGAAGAAGGTGCTCCGCCTGCCCGTGCTCGACCCGATCGACGCCGACATGGCGGCGGCCGAACGCGGCACCATCGTTCACGAGGCGCTTGAACGTTTTGTCGACGAGTACCCTGCAGAGCTGCCGGAGAATGCGCTGGAACGTCTCATCGAGATCGGACGCGATGTCTTTTCCCGAGCGATAGACCGGCCGGGCGTCGCCGCCTTCTGGTGGCCGCGCTTCAGGCGCATCGCGCGCTGGATCGTGGAACACGAGCGCGAGGAACGCGCGACCCTCCGCAAGGCCTTCGCGGAAGCGCGCGGCGAAATCCTGATCGGCGATCTCGCGCGGCCGGTGACGCTTGTGGGAAAGGCGGACCGGATCGACATGCGCGAGGATGGCACCGTCGACATCCTAGACTACAAGACCGGCACTCTGCCGAGCGCCCGCCAGGTCGAAATCGGCCTCTCGCCGCAATTGCCGCTCGAAGCCGCGATGGCGGCGCGTGGCGGCTTCCGCGAGAAGTCGGGTGAGGGCGCGCCGATCCCCGCCGCGAAGACGAGCCGTATGATCTATATGCGCCTTACCGGCGGCGAGACGGCGGGAGAGGTTCGCATCGTTGACGACGTCGGCGGCGAGCTCGCGGAAGATACCTGGGGCTGGCTGGTCGATCTCCTGCGCCAGTACGAGGACCCGCAGACGCCATATCTGTCGCGTCCGCGTCCGATGTTCTGGAGCCGCTATGGCGACTACGACCATCTTGCCCGCGTGAAGGAATGGTCGTCCGCCGGTGAGGACGCGGAATGAGCGGCTCCGCGCGAAAGGATCTGGCGCCCGATGAGGCGCAGCGCCGTGCTTCCCATCCCGAGACTTCGGTCTGGGTCTCGGCGAATGCCGGGTCCGGCAAGACCCACGCGCTGACGACGCGTGTCGCCCGCCTGCTGCTCGCGGGCACGGAGCCGGAGCGCATTCTCTGCCTCACCTTCACCAAGGCTGCGGCAGCGGAAATGTCCGCGCGTCTCTACAAGCGCCTCGGCGGCTGGGCGACCATGGCCGACGAAGAATTGGCACCCGCGATTGCGGACATGGAAGGCCGCACGCCGGACGGTGCGAAGCTAGCAACGGCGCGGCGGCTCTTTGCTCGGGCGGTCGAAACGCCGGGCGGTCTCAAGATCCAGACGATCCACGCCTTCTGCGAGCGTCTCCTTGGCCGCTTTCCGCTCGAAGCCGACGTGCCACCGCAATTCGAAATCCTGGACGAGCGGCGCGCACAGGAACTGATGGACGAGGTGCGTGATACCGTATTGCGCCGCGCGAGCGAGTCGCCGGAAACGCCGCTCGGCATCGCGCTCTCCCATGTCGTGGAGCGGGTGGATGAACTCACCTTCGGCAAGCTCCTCTCGGAGGTGACGGGCAAGCGCGGCAACTTCGCAAAATTGCTTGCTCGTTTCGGAGGGCTTGAGGGCATCCGTGCCGCGATCCGCGTTGCGCTGTCGGTGGAGGAAGGTGAAAGCGTCGAGGCGCTTCTCGAGGAAATCACGACTCCGCCGGACGCTGCCATGCGCCGCGCGGCGGAAGTTCTCGCCGGGGGAACCAAGACGGATGCAGAACGCGCCGCCGCGCTCAACACCTTCTTTTCCTCTGCAGCGCAGCGGGACGCGGTTGATACCTATACCGGTATCTTCCTGACGAAGGAGATGATGCCGCGCAAGACGCTCATCACGAAGAAGCTCGGGGAGGAAAACCCGGAGACAGCGCAGGCGCTTGAAGCGGAGCAGGCTCGGATAGTGCGGCTTGTCGGGCGCATGAAGGCTCTCCGCGTCGCGGAGGCGACGGAGGCGATTGTCGCCATCGCTGTCGAGATTCTCCGGACCTTTGAGGAAGCGAAGCAGGCGCGCGCGCTGCTCGACTATGACGACCTGATCGCGAAGGCACGTGCGCTTCTCACGACGAGCGCGATGGCGCCCTGGGTGCTCTACAAGCTCGATGGCGGCATCGACCACATTCTGGTCGATGAGGCGCAGGATACGAGTCCCGAACAATGGGATGTCGTGGCGCGCATCGCGGACGAATTCCTCTCCGGCACGGGCGCGCGCGAGGTCACCCGCACGATCTTTGCCGTCGGCGACGAGAAGCAGTCGATCTTCTCCTTTCAGGGCGCCGATCCCGCTCGCTTCGACGAGATGAAACGCTATTTCGAGAAGCGCGTGAAAGCGGCGGAGCTTGCATGGGACTACGTGCCGCTCACGCGCTCCTTCCGCTCCGCGCCGGAAGTGCTCGGCGCGGTCGACCGTGTCTTCGAACTCGAAAAGGCCCGGAACGGGCTCACGGCGTCGGGTGATGTCGATCCGCATATCGCGCACCGGGCGCTCGATGCCGGTCTGGTCGAGATATGGGATCTCGAGGAGCCGGAAGAGGGCGAGGAGGCGAGCCCCTGGGATGCTCCGCTCGATTATGTGACCGGTGAAGCGCCGATGGCGCGCCTTGCCGCGCGCATCGCGCGGACGATCCGCGGCTGGCTCGACACGGGAGAAATGCTCGCCGGAAAAGGCCGGCCCATCCGCCCCGGCGACATTCTGATTCTCGTTCGCCGCCGTAATGCCTTCGTCGGCGAGATGGTGCGGCATCTGAAGACACTTGGCATTCCCGTGGCGGGCGCCGACCGCATGGTGTTGACCGAGCAGATGGCGGTAATGGACTTGATGGCGCTCGGCCATTTCGTGCTTCTGCCGGAAGACGATCTGACGCTAGCGGCGGTGCTGAAGGGTCCCTTTGTCGGTCTTACGGAAGACGAGCTTTTTGACCTCGCCTGGCAGAGGAAGGGTTCGCTCTGGCAGGCGCTGCGCGACAAGGCGGCGACAAAGCCCCGCTATGCCGAGGCGGAAGAGCTGCTGGCGCGGCTTCTCGATCGCGCTGACTTCGAGCCTCCTTACGAGTTTTTCGCCCATGTGCTCGCGGGCGAGGAAGGGCGGAAGCGCCTGCTCGAGAGGCTCGGGCCGGACGCCGCGGATCCGATCGACGAGTTTCTCTCGCTCGCGCTTGAATTCGAGCGCGATCATGCACCTTCCCTGGAAGCCTTTCTGCACTGGCTCGAAAGAGGCGCTGCTGAGATCAAGCGCGACATGGATCAGGGCCGCGACGAGGTGCGCGTGATGACGGTGCACGGTGCGAAGGGACTTGAGGCCGACATCGTCTTCATGCCGGACACCTGCGCCGCGCCGGGCGGCGCGCATGACCCGGCGCTGCTCTCGCTGCCGCCGCTGGGCGAGGACGGACCGGAACTCCTTCTCTGGCCGGTTCGCAGGAAGGACGAGGACGATGTGAGCGCGGGGGCGCGGGAACGTCTTCGGGAACTTCGGGCGGCGGAATATCGTCGTCTCCTCTATGTGGCAATGACACGCGCACGCGACCGTCTCTATATCGGCGGTTACCGTGGGATAAACCCACCGTCGCAGGATTGCTGGTACGAGATGATCTGCGAGGCGCTTATCCCGCTGGCGGTAGAGATCGAAGCCGAGAACGGGCGGAAAATCTGGCGGATCGAGGGAAAGCAGAAGCGCAAGGTGGAAGCTCCCGCGGACGGCGAGGTGGGGGAACTGCCGCCGCTTCCCGTCTGGGTGGCGGCAGACGCGCCATCCGAACCGTCCCCGTCGCGGCCATTGGCGCCGTCGCGCTTGCCGCCCGAGGGAACATCGGAGCCGCCGGGTTCCTCTCCAGTCGCGGACGACGGGGCGGCGCGTTTCCGGCGCGGTAGCCTCATACATCGGCTTCTTCAGACGCTGCCGGATCTCCCTTCCGAAGAACGGCGGGTTGCGGCAAAGAGATACCTTTCATTGTCTGCACACGGACTTGATGAAAGCGAAGGAGTGGAAATTGAGAACGCTGTTTTCCATGTGCTTGAAAACACGAAGCTTGCCGGTGTTTTCGCGCCCGGGAGCCGCGCCGAAGTGCCTGTCGCGGGCATGATCCGGTTTCGTGGCCGGCCGCTTCTCGTAGGCGGACAGATCGACCGGCTCTGCATCGCGGAACGTGAAGTCATCATTGTCGACTACAAGACAAATCGCCCGCCGCCGAAAACGGTCGATGAGGTCGCTCCCGCCTACATCGCCCAGATGGCGGCCTATCGGGCGGTGCTTGCGGAGATTTATCCCGATCGTGTGATTCGCTGTGCCCTGCTCTGGACCGAAGAGCCGGAACTCATGCTATTGCCCGCGGAAATGCTGGAGAATGCGCTTGCCGCGGCGTAGCCTGCGGCAATGAGGTAGCCTTGACCTTGTTGAGGGGCGTTCCTAGATTCAAGCGAACGTGAACCCGTACCCTGTTTACCACGCGTCTGCGACGCGCGCCTTGCCTCCTACATCAGGGGCAAGGCTGGAAAGGACAAAGAAATGACAACCAGCAAAGTGACCGACTCCTCGTTTGAATCCGATGTTCTGGATGCGAGCGGACCGGTATTGGTCGATTTCTGGGCCGAGTGGTGTGGTCCCTGCAAACAGATCGGGCCCGCGCTTGAGGAGATCGCCAAGGACTACGGCGGCAAGCTGACGATCGCAAAGCTCAATATCGATGAGAATCCGAACGTGCCGACCAAATACGGCGTCCGCGGTATTCCGACGCTGATGATTTTCAAGGACGGTCAGGTTTCGGCGACCAAGGTTGGTGCGTTGCCGAAGGGCAAGATCGTCGAGTGGATCGACAGCTCGATCTGATTGTTCCGATATCTTTGTTGAAAGGCCGGTCTTGAGGACCGGCCTTTTTTCTATGCGTTGTCCTTGAGGATGTGGCCCGCAAGATACAGCGACCCGCAAATGAGGACGCGTGGTGTCGCGCGTCCCGCAGCAACGCCGAGCCTTCCCAACGCGTCATTCAGCGAAGAGGCGGCGCTTGCACTGAGGCCGGCGCCTTCGGCGGCCGCCGCCAGGCTTTCGGCAGAAAGGCTGGCATCCGCATCGGGAATCCGGATCGTTTCCACATGGGCGGCCAGTCCGCGGAACGACGCGAAGAAACCGCCTGCGTCCTTCGTCTCCAGCATTCCCGACAACAGCAGAAGCGGCCGTGCTTCGCCCGGCGCGTCGTGCTGCGCGAGATCGGCCAGAGCTTCGGCAACAGCGCGTCCAGCAGCCGGGTTATGTCCGCCGTCTAGCCAGACCTCCGTTCCTTCCGGCAGATACTGGAATATCGGTCCGCGCGTCAGGCGCTGCAATCGGGCCGGCCACTCCACATGCCCGAGACCTTGTGCGATTGCCTCCCGTTCGAGCGGCAATGCGCGGGCTTGTCTGAGTGCGCATATGGCAACGCCGGCATTGTCGATCTGGTGTCGGCCGGGAAGGCGCGGCAGAGGAAGATCAAGAAGTCCTGCCTCATCCTGATAGACGAGTGCGCCGGCTTCTTCATGTGCCGTGAAATCCTGACCGTGAACGAAGAGCGGCGCACCGGCCTTTGCGGCAGCTTTCTCGATCGCGGTGAGCGCTTCCTCCGCCTGCGGTCCGATGACCGCGGGCACACCTCGTTTCAGAATGCCCGCTTTTTCAGTCGCGATGAGTGTGAGTGTGTCGCCGAGAAACGACTGGTGGTCGAGATCGACAGGTGTGATGACGCTGACGGCTGGCTTGTCGACCACATTCGTCGTGTCGAGACGCCCGCCCATGCCGACTTCGAGAATGAGCGCATCGGCGGGCACACGCGAAAAGGCAAGGAGCGCAGCCCCGGTCGTTATCTCGAAGAAGGTGATCGGCTCACCTGCGTTTGCCCGTTCGCATTCGTCGAGAAGCTGTGAGAGATCGCTCTCTTCTATCGGCGCGCTGTGCGGCTTTCCTGCAAGGCGGATGCGTTCGTGAAAGCGGACGAGATGGGGAGAGGTATAACTGTGCACGGCATAGTCGCCCGCCTCGAGCATGGCGCGCAGCATCGCCGCGACAGAACCCTTGCCATTCGTCCCCGCGATATGGAAGACGGGCGGCAATCTTCGCTCCGGATTGTCGAGAGCGCTGAGCAGGCGCCAGGTCCGTTCAAGCGACAGATCGATCAGCTTCGGATGGAGTTTCGTCAGCCGCTGAAGAATGACATCACTTTGAACGAGCGCGTTGTCGCTCACGGGGCTGACGATACGGCGACGGTCGCCGGAACATTGGCGCTTTGCTGCTTTGCGCTGCGCGGCCGATGTGTCATCAGCCGCACGAGACGGGCGAGCGTGTCCTTCATCTTGTGGCGATGAACGATCATGTCGACCATGCCGTGCTCAAGCTGGAATTCGGCTGACTGGAAGTCGTCGGGCAGCTTCTCGCGGATCGTCTGCTCAATCACGCGGCGGCCTGAAAAGCCGATCAGGGCTTTCGGCTCGGCGACGTGGACGTCGCCGAGCATGGCGTAGGAAGCGAGTACGCCGCCGGTCGTCGGATCGGTGAGGACCACGATGAAGGGAAGCCCCGCTTCGCGCAGCAGTTGCAGCGCCACGGTCGTGCGCGGCATCTGCATGAGCGACAGAATGCCTTCCTGCATGCGCGCCCCGCCGGCCGCCGTGAAGAGAATATAGGGTGCCTTCTTCTCGAGCGCTACTTCAGCTCCCTTGATGACGGCCTCGCCTGCGGCCATGCCGAGCGACCCGCCCATGAAGGAGAAATCTTCGATCGCGATCACGGTCTCGACGCCGTCGAGAGGACCATGTGCCACCGTCACCGCGTCGTCTCGTCCGGTTTTCGTGCGCGCTTCCTTCAGGCGGTCGGGGTACTTCTTCTGGTCGCGGAACTTCAGAGGATCGAGGGCAACCGCGTCCGTTGCGATGATCTGGTAGTCGTTCTTGTCGAAGAGTGTAGCGAAACGTTCCTTCGTACCGAGACGCATGTGATGGTCGCAGTTCGGGCAGACCCTCATCGCGGCTTCAAGATCGCGATGGAAGATCATCTCGCCACAGGAAGAGCACTTGTGCCAGAGATTGTCCGGCGTTTGCTGCTTCTTGTTGAAGACTCGCTGGATTTTCGGACGAACGACATTGTTGATCCAGTTCATCGCATGAACTCCCTTACTCGGCCGCCGCCGCGCGGGCGTGATGAACGCCATCGGCAAGCGATCGGACAAACGTCAGAACGCGCTCCGCGGCGCCGGATTTGACGGCGCCATCGGTATCGATCTCGCGCGCTATGGCATCGACGATGGCGGAGCCGACAACCGCACCGTCGGCTGCGCGCGCGATATCGGCTGCCTGTTCCGGCGTCTTGATCCCGAAGCCAACGGCAACGGGAAGCGATGTATGCCGTTTGATCCGTGCGACGGATTCCGCGACGTTGCGCGCTTCCGGGCTCGCCGAGCCGGTAATGCCGGTGATCGAAACATAGTAGACAAAGCCTGAGGTGTTCGCGAGAACAGCGGGCAGTCTCTTGTCGTCCGTCGTCGGCGTTGCGAGACGGATGAAGTTGAGCCCGGCTTTCAGCGCCGGCACGCACAGCTCATCGTCTTCTTCCGGCGGCAGATCGACCACGATCAGGCCATCGACGCCCGCTTCACAGGCGCGCGTGAGGAAGGTCTCGACGCCCATGTGATAAATCGGATTGTAGTAACCCATCAGCACGATCGGCGTTTCGTTGTCGCCCTCTCGGAAGCGGTGGACAAGATCGAGCGTCTTCAGCATGGTCGCGCCGCTGCGTAGCGCGCGCTGCGACGAGGCCTGGATCGCGGGGCCATCGGCCATCGGATCGGTGAAGGGCATGCCGAGTTCGATCACGTCCGCACCCGCCGAGGGCAGGCCCTTCAGAACGCCGAAAGAAGTTTCGGCATCGGGATCGCCCGCCGTGATGAAGGTGACGAAAGCCGCGCGGCCTTCCGCCTTCAGCTTCGCGAAGCGCTTTTCGAGCCGCGTCGTCACAGCGTCACCCCCAGATGATCCGCAACCGCGAACACGTCCTTGTCGCCGCGGCCGCACATGTTCATCACCATCAGATGGTCTTTTGGAAGCGTCGGGGCGATCTTGCTCACAAAGGCAAGCGCATGGGCAGGTTCAAGTGCGGGGATGATGCCTTCCAGGCGCGAGCAGAGCTGGAATGCGTCGAGCGCTTCCCTGTCGGTCGCCGAGACATATTCGGCGCGGCCGGATTCATGCAGCCACGCATGTTCTGGCCCGATGCCTGGATAGTCGAGCCCGGCGGAAATCGAATGCCCATCCTTGATCTGTCCGTCGTCGTCCTGCAACAGATAGGTGCGGTTGCCGTGGAGAACGCCCGGTGTACCGCCTTTGAGCGAAGCGCAATGCTCACCGGTCTCGAGCCCGCGCCCTGCTGCTTCAACGCCGTATATCTTCACAGATGGTTCGTCGAGGAAGGGATGGAAGAGGCCCATCGCATTCGAGCCGCCGCCGATGCAGGCGACGACGCTGTCCGGCAGGCGTCCCTCGCGTTCCATCATCTGCTGGCGCGTTTCTTGTCCGATGATGGACTGGAAGTCGCGCACCATCGCGGGATAGGGATGCGGGCCCGCGACAGTTCCGATCAGGTAATAGGTACTCTCGACATTCGTCACCCAGTCTCGCAGCGCTTCGTTCATCGCATCCTTCAGCGTGCCAGTCCCTGACGTTACGGGAATGACCTCGGCGCCGAGCAGCTTCATCCGGAAGACGTTGGGCTTCTGCCGCTCGATGTCGGTGGTGCCCATGTAGATCACGCAGGGAAGCCCGAAACGTGCGCAGACAGTCGCCGTCGCCACGCCGTGCTGCCCCGCGCCCGTCTCCGCAATGATGCGGGTCTTGCCCATGCGCCGGGCGAGCAGGATCTGCCCGAGGCAGTTGTTGATCTTGTGGCTGCCGGTATGATTGAGTTCGTCGCGTTTCAGGTAGATCTTGGCGCCATCAAAATGTTCGGTGAGGCGTTCGGCCAGATAAAGCGGGCTTGGCCTTCCGACATAGTCGCGTTGCATAAAGTCGATTTCTGCCTGGAAGGCCGGGTCGGCTTTTGCGTCTGAATAGGCCTTCTCGAGATCGAGCACGAGCGGCATCAGAGTTTCGGCGACGAAGCGACCGCCGAAAATGCCAAAACGCCCGCGTTCGTCCGGTCCGCTTCTCAATGAATTTGCTTTGGCCGCGCTCAAGATAACTCTCTTTCAGTATCGCTTTTCTCTCTCAGGTGGCCTGGGCTGCCTTGATGAAAGCTTCGATCAGTTCGGGCGATTTGCGGCCGGGCGCGGTTTCAACGCCCGAGGACACGTCCACGGCTTCCGCGCCGGTTATTCTGATCGCCTCTCCGACATTCTCCGCGTTGAGCCCGCCTGAGAGCATCCATGGCATACCCGGCCGGTGACCGGCAATCAGCGACCAGTCGAAGACGAGGCCGTTTCCGCCCGGAAGTGCGCCTGCCATAGATTTAGGTGGTTTGGCGTCGAACAGCAACAAATCGGCGGAATCGCGGTAAATATCTGCGCTTTCCGGATCTCCGGGCTCCGATATGCCGATGGCCTTCATCAAGGGAAGCCCGTAGCGGGATTTGAGTTCCACGAGGCGCGCAGGCGTCTCCGCGCCGTGAAGCTGCAATATGTCGGGATTGAGCGCCGCGACTACGGCGTCGAGCGTCTCGTTATCGGCATCGAGAGTGAGGGCCACTTTCGCAACCGTCGACGGCATGTCAGCGGCGAGCGCCGATGCTGTTTCACAGGACACATATCGCGAACTTCTCGCGATGAAGTTGAAACCGAGATAGTCGGCACCGGCGCCGATTGCGGCTTCGACCGTTTCCGAGGTCGACAGACCACAAATTTTGACGCGGGTTGTCATGTCTCTTTCACGCCGCGAGCGACTTGCCGATTTCCTCGGCTGCCGCGCGCGGACTGCCTGCGCCGGTGATGGGCCGGCCGATTACCAGAATGTCAGCTCCGAGCGAGAGCGCTTCGGAAGGCGTCATTACGCGCTTCTGGTCGCCGACATCGCTGCCCGCCGGTCGGATGCCGGGCACGATGAGCTTGAAATCGGGACCGAGGTCGCGCCGCAGCAACTCGATCTCATGTGCGGAGCAGACGACGCCGTCAAGCCCGGCCGAAGCTGCCAGAGCCGCTAGACGGCGCACATGGTCGGCCGGCGATCCCGAAACACCGGTATCGGCGAGGTCTGCCTGATCGAGGCTGGTCAGCATGGTGACGCCGATGATGAGCGGGCGTTCGGGGCCCGCTTCCTTCGCCGCGTCCGCCGCCGCCCGCATCATGGCGCTGCCACCTGCCGTGTGCACGTTCACGATGGCAGGCTTGAGTGGCAGGACCGCGCGGATACCGCCCGCAACTGTGTTCGGTATGTCATGGAGCTTCAGGTCGAGAAAGATTGGCAGGCCGGTTTCCGCAACGGCCTGGTAGCCGGCTGGGCCTTGCGCATTGAAGAATTCCATACCGAGCTTGATGCCGCCGACCCGTCCTTCGAGATCGCGCGCAAGAGCAATGGCGCGGCTGATCTCGGTTGTGTCGAGAGCGCAGAAAACGGGGTTATCGAGTTTCATGCGGGCTTGCCCCTTGGCTTTTGGGCGCGTGATTCCGGGCCTTATAGCAGATCGCGGAAGCGTGCGGGTGCTATTCTAGGCCTCGTCACGCAGCGCCGGAAGAGCGCTGCTGGAGGGGGCCGTCCGGGCCGCCTGAGCGGCCTTCTTGCGGCGAGCCTGCACCCAGGCGCCGATCCCGCCGATCAGGATGCCGAGAAAGACCGAGCACAGAATGATCAGGAAAAGGGGTACTTCGAGCCCGAGCGCCGGGGTTTCCGGATCGAAGGGATCGAGGCTGAAGGTAACCGGGGCGCGGTTTGCCACCGCAATCGCCATTGCAAGAACGATAACGGGAGGCAGGACGAGCCAGCGCAGGAGTTTCAACGGGCGGATTCCTGTCCAGAGTGATCCAGCAAAAACGGTTCAGACGGCGAAGGTCAGTCGTCGCTATCGTCGTTGTCGTCGTGAGACATGAGCTTGTCGTCGGCGATATCGGCATTGTTGAGCCGTTCGCGCAGCTCCTTGCCCGTCTTGAAGAATGGCACCGACTTTTCCTCGACGTGAACAGGCTCGCCGGTCCGGGGATTGCGCCCCGTGCGGGCTGGCCGGTTCTTGACAGAAAAGGCACCAAACCCGCGCAGTTCCACCCGGTCTCCGCGGGCAAGGGCCGCGCTGATTTCGTCGAAGATCGTGCTCACGATGCGTTCGACGTCGCGCTGGTAGAGATGGGGATTGGCTTGGGCGAGACGGGCGACGAGTTCCGATTTGATCATTTTCTTGCGTCCCCCGGCTTCGTCTCACCGCGCTTCCCCCGCTTGCCGGAAACGGCGGGAACCTGTTTTCATTAGCGGTCAGGTTGCCAAAGGCTCGTCAGACCGTCAAGTGTAAGTCGTTTTGTCTGCTGTGTTTTTCCGGTCAAGCCATCGGCGGCGACGACCGCCGCTTCGCCGAGTGCCTGGCCGACGAAGCCGGCGAACCCGAGTTCGGGATAGGCCGGCACCCAATCTGTAACCGGCAGGTCTTCATCGACCTCGTGGGTTTCGGCAAGCCACGCGATTGCAGCCTCTTCACCGCCGAGTTCATCCACCAGCCCGTTTTCGACCGCCTGCCAGCCCGTATAGATGCGGCCGTCGCCTACCCGCCGCGCGGTCGCTTCGTCCATCTTGCGGCGTTCGGCAACCAGCCTGAGGAACCAGTCATAGGAGCTGTCGATCAGTTCCTGGGTGACCTTGATCGACCTCGGGTCTGCCTTGTGAAAGGGGCTCGGTTCGGCCTTGAGCGGCGAGGATTTCACCTCGCGCATCTGGACGCCGATATTGTCGAGCAACTCTTCGAGTTGTGTCCACTGGAAGAGAACGCCGATGGAGCCTGTGATGGTATTGCCCCGGGCGACGATATGGTCCGCCGATATCGCAGCGATATAACCGCCAGAAGCGGCCACCGTGCCGAGAACGGCGACGACCGGCTTCTTCTCGGAAAGATCTCGAACGGATTCGTACAGCGCTTCAGCGCCGGTCGTGGTGCCGCCCGGACTGTCGATAGAGAGAATGACGGCCTTGACGCTGTCATCCTCGCCGATCCGCTCCAGCATGTCCTGTTGATAGCGGTCGTCGACGATGACGCCGCCAATCGTGACGCGCGCGATATGTGTCCGGTTGAAGCTTAGGCCGCTCTCGGCAAGCACGACGATCAGCGCCACGAGAACGGCGACAACGGCGCCGGCGCGCCAGAAGAACAGCCGCCGCTTGAGACGTCGCCTGTCTGCGAGTGTATCGGCGTCGAGTGACAAGGGAGAAGTCCTCCAGGTCAGAACATCCGGGACCCGGAGCTTAACGTGGCCTGCGAAAGAGTAAACGGTTTCGCTGCCGGATCGTTATGGCAGGGGGAAATGCCGGTGGCGCGGCGGTACCGCGCCACCGGATCGTCTTACTTGTCGTCCGTGCTGGCCTTGTTGAGCGCTGCACCGAGAATGTCGCCGAGCGAGGCGCCCGAGTCGGACGAACCGTACTGGGCGACGGCTTCCTTCTCTTCCGCGATTTCCAGCGCCTTGACGGAAAGCTGGATCTTGCGGGCGGCGCGGTCAAACTGCGTTACGCGGGCATCGACCTTGTCGCCGACGGCAAAGCGCTCGGGGCGCTGGTCGCCGCGGTCGCGGGCGAGCTCTGCGCGGCGGATGAAGGCCTGCATGCTGTCGTCGCCGACGCTCACTTCGAGACCGTTATCCGTGACGCCTGTCACCGTGCAGGTAACAACGGCGCCCTTGCGGATATCGCCGAGGCTTTCCATCGGATCGCCGCCGAGCTGCTTGATGCCGAGCGAGATGCGTTCCTTCTCCGTGTCGACGTCGAGCACCTGCGCCTTGACGACCTGGCCCTTCTGGTAGTCCTGCATGGCTTCTTCGCCTGCGCGGTTCCAGTCGAGATCCGACATGTGCACCATGCCGTCTACATCGGCGTCGAGACCGATGAACAACCCGAACTCGGTGATGTTCTTGATCTCACCCTCAACGACCGTGCCGGGCGGGAAGCGCTCGGCAAAAGTGGTCCACGGGTTATCCATGCAATGCTTCAGGCCGAGCGAGATGCGGCGCTTCACCGGATCGACTTCCAGCACCATCACTTCCACTTCCTGCGACGTGGAAACGATCTTGCCCGGATGCACGTTCTTCTTCGTCCAGCTCATTTCGGAAACATGGACGAGGCCTTCGACGCCCGGCTCCAGCTCCACGAACGCACCGTAGTCGGTGATGTTCGTCACGCGGCCCTTGAAGCGCGCGTTGAGCGGGTACTTGGCTTCGACGCCTTCCCACGGATCGGCTTCGAGCTGCTTCATGCCAAGCGAGATGCGCTGCGTGTCGTGGTTCACCTTGATGACCTGGACCTTCACGGTCTGACCGATCGAGAGAACTTCCGTCGGATGGTTCACACGGCGCCAGGCAATGTCGGTGACATGCAGCAGGCCGTCCACACCGCCCAGATCGACGAACGCGCCGTAGTCGGTGATGTTCTTGACGACGCCCTCGAGCACCTGGCCTTCCTTGAGGTTCTCGACGAGTTCCTGGCGCTGTTCGGCGCGCGTCTCTTCAAGGACTGCACGGCGTGAAACGACGATGTTGCCGCGGCGCTTGTCCATTTTCAGGATCTGGAAGGGCTGCGGAATGTTCATAAGCGGCGTCACGTCGCGCACGGGACGGATATCGACCTGACTGCCCGGGAGGAAGGCAACGGCACCGTCGAGGTCGACGGTGAAACCGCCCTTCACGCGGCCGAAGATCTGGCCGTCGACGCGCTCCTGCTTTTCGAAAGCGACTTCCAGGCGAATCCAGCTCTCTTCGCGCTTCGCCTTCTCGCGGCTCAGCACGGCCTCGCCCGCGGCGTTCTCGATGCGCTCGAGATAGACTTCGACGGTGTCGCCGACATTGATGTCAGACGGCTTGCCGGGGGTGGCGAATTCTTTCAGGGGAACGCGGCCTTCGGTCTTGAGGCCCACGTCGATGATCGCGAGATCGTTTTCAATGCCGACAACCGTCCCCTTGATGACGGAACCTTCCTGCATGTTGCTGTCCGAGAAGGACTGCTCGAGAAGGGCGGCGAAATCTTCGCGGCTCGGATTGAGCGCGCTGTCTGTGTTAGCCAATAGAAGTCTCCTGACGATGCTTGTGTTCCGGCCGACGGTTGGGTCCGTGGGTCTTCCCCCGAAATCGTGAAGTGTTCGGGAGCGTGTGGATCTGGCACTCGGTTAGGGGTTGCGGATATGTCCTGCGCCCACCGCACGTCAAAGGCTTCGCCAATGCGAAAAAGCGCGCTCGCCCCATGAGCGAAAACGCACTTAACCCATTGCTTTGTCTATGATCGCGACGGCTGCGCCGAACGCCGCTTCTATACTCAAATCGGAGGTGTCGAGCAAGTGCGCGTCCGCAGCAGGCTTCATCGGGCTCGCCGCCCTGGCCGCGTCACGGCGGTCTCTTTCCTCAATATCCTCAAGGACTTGTGCCTCGCTCACCTGAGACCCCGAATTCTTGAGTTCAAGCCATCTCCGATGGGCACGAACCTGCGGGCTTGCGACGACAAAGAGTTTCGCCTGGGCAGAAGGGCAGACCACGGTGCCGATATCCCGCCCGTCGAGGACGGCACCGGTCTTTCCATCTGGCGGATTCTCGGCGAAATTCCGCTGGAAATGGAGGATTGCGGCCCGGACGGGGGGCATCGCGGCGACCAGAGAAGCCGCTTCGCCCGCCTCCGGTGTGCGGATCGCCTTCTCGTCGATCTTCGTGATATCGAGTGCCTGGGCTGCGGCGAGTGCTGCCGCCTCGTCGGCCGGATCTCCTCCGCCCGCCCGAACGGCATGCCCGACGGCGCGGTAGAGAGATCCCGTGTCGAGGTAGGCGAACCCGTAATGCGCTGCCAGCTTGCGGGCGAGCGTGCCCTTGCCGGATGCCGCCGGTCCATCGACGGCGATGACGGTTCCTCGCGGCTGCGTCACTGTGCCTGTCCGGCGAAGCTGGCGCCGAGGCCGCGCATCAATCCGATGAAGTCCGGAAAGCTCGTCGCGATCATGGAGGCGTCGTCCACCGTTACCGGTCTTTGTGCCGCTAGCCCCATGATCAGGAAGGACATGGCGATACGGTGATCCATGTGGGTCGCGATGTGCCCGCCACCCGCGACATCGCCGCTTCGGCCTTCCACCACCATGCCGTCCTCACTCTCATGCACCTTGATGCCGTTCGCCCGGAGGCCAGAGGCGGTGGCGGCGATCCGATCGCTCTCTTTCACCCGCAATTCGTGGATGCCGAGCATCCGCGTTTCGCCTTCGGCAAAGGCGGCCGCGACGGCGAGAACCGGATATTCGTCAATCATCGAAGCCGCGCGGGCTGGTGGCACGTCGACCCCTTTCAGCGCGCTTGAGCGTACGCGCAGGTCGGCCACGGGCTCACCCCCTTCGTCTCGCTGGCTCATCACTTCTATATCGGCGCCCATCTCGATCAGCGTCGTATAGAGGCCGGCGCGGTGCGGATTGAGGGTGATGCCCTCTACGACGATCTCGGAGCCGGGCGTCAGCAGCGCCGCCACGACTGGAAAAGCTGCAGATGAAGGGTCGCCCGGAACCTTGATCGGACAGGGAGAAAGCTCGGGCTGGCCGGCAAGCCTGATCTCGACGAGCCCGCCTGGACCGTCCTTTGTCTCAATCTCCGCACCGAAGGCTCTGAGCATGCGCTCCGTATGGTCGCGTGTCGGCGTTGCCTCGATAACGGTGGTCTTGCCGGGTGCATTGAGCCCCGCCAGCAGGATCGCGGATTTGACCTGGGCGGAGGCCACCGGAGATGTGTAGGAAATCGGAAGCGCAGGCCGCGCGCCGGTCAGCGTCAACGGAAGTTTTCCCCCCTCCCGGGCATGGAAATAGGCGCCCATCTCGGTAAGCGGATCGATGACCCGCCCCATTGGCCGCCGCGAAAGCGAGGCATCGCCCACGAAAGTCGCCGTAATCGGGTGTCCGGCGACGAGCCCCATGACGAGCCGCGCGCCAGTCCCCGAATTGCCGAAATCGAGCGGCTCCGCGGGTTCCCGGAGGCCGCCGACGCCGACCCCGGAAACCGTCCATGAGCCATCATCGAGGCGGCTCACATGTGCCCCGAGCCGCCGCATGTTCTCTGCCGTCGCCAGCACGTCCTCTCCTTCCAGGAGCCCTCGGATTCGGGTTTCGCCAACTGCGAGCGCGCCCAGAATGAGGGCGCGATGCGAGATCGACTTGTCCCCGGGCACGCGGATGGTTCCGTTCAGGGAGCTGGACGGTTCGGCGGTGAGGCCCGCTGAGGCGTGTGAGGATGTTGAGGCCAATTGTGGTCCTTGCCGGGCTGGCTTCGCAGGTTTGCCGGATGGTTTCCGGCTCGCGCCGCAAACCGCCTGATTGGCTGGTTCCAGCGCCGCGCGAATAGGTTTTGACAGGAGCAATTTAACGTGGCAATGGGAAAATCCTTCAAGGCCATGTGCCGCGCGTTTCCGATGGAAGCGCCTTGAAACCCAATTTGATGCGGGGGAGTGCGAAACTTGTCGAAACCGGAGTTGGGAACCAAACGCGATTGTCCGAGCTGCGGAGGGAAGTTTTACGACCTGAACAAGAACCCCGTCGTATGTCCCAAATGCAAGCACGAGTTCGTGCCGGATACCGGCGCAAAGACAAAGCGTGCGAAACCGGCCGAAAAGCCGAAGGAAAAGGCACCGAAGCGCGCCGCGGTCGCGGAGGATGACGGCAACGTCTCGCTGGACGCCATGCGTGACGAGGAGCTTGCCTCGGATAGCGATGACGACATCGACATGGACGATGTGGATGTTGACGTCGAGGACGACGATAGCGACGACGATGCCTTCCTTCCCGATGATGAGGACGAGGACGACGACGTCAGCGGTATCGTGCGCGGCGGAAAAAGCGACGACGATTGACGCCGGTCGCAACCGGGCAATTGCGGAGCGGTGGCCAACTTTCTCTTGATCGCGGGAAAGAGCGGCCCTAAGTTCCGCCACCGTCGGCGCGGGTCCCAACCAGCGCCGGATTCCAGGATGGGGCCATAGCTCAGTTGGGAGAGCGCTTGCATGGCATGCAAGAGGTCGTCGGTTCGATTCCGTCTGGCTCCACCAATCCTTTCCCAGCAAACCGACGACCGTTAGGGCGTCTCCGGAAAGTCTCGGCATTTACGGGGACTTGCAGCGCAGTTCTGCATCGTATGCATTCCCCGGCCGCGATTGCGCGACCCATCGCGATCTTTGCCAATTGGGCAAGGCACGTACTTCTGGACGAATTGTCAATTTTTATGAACTGACGGATTACGCACTTTCCGTCCCGCTACTGCATGCTTTTCGCAACAACCGCCGCACGCGGAATTGCGGAAGCAGCGGAAAGAGGAGGAAACGATGGACTTGGTGCAAGAGCCGGGGGACATCCCGAGCAAGGCTGCAATCCGTTCCTATTTCGACCCTTCCGAGGGAACGCTGGACAGGCGCGTCTTCGCCGACCAGAGCCTCTACGATCTGGAGATGAAGAATATCTATGCCCGCGCGTGGAACTTCATGTGCCACGAAAGTCATATCCCCAATCCGGGCGACTACTTCATCAACTATATCGGCGAGGACCAGGTCATCGTCGTCCGCGACAAGCAGGGCGAGGTACAGGTGCTCCTCAATACCTGCCGCCATCGCGGCAACGCGCTATGCCGCGCCGAGCAAGGCAACGCCAAGTCGTTCGTCTGCTCCTATCATGGCTGGAACTACGACCTGAACGGCGACCTGATCGGCGTACCTGGGCTGTCGTCCTACTACCGCAAGGACTTCGATAAGTCGCAATGGGGCCTCGCCAAGGCGGCGCAGGTCGATCACTTCCACGGATTCTACTTCGCTACGCTCGATTCCGACGCGCCGCCGCTTCATGACTATCTTGGAGAGGTTGGCCGCATCGGACTGGGGTTGCTCGTGGCCAACGGTCCGGTCGAAGCGGTGGACGGCATCCAGAAGAACGTCATTGATTGCAACTGGAAGATCGCCGTCGACAATCTTTTCGACTGGTATCACGTGCAATACAGCCATGCATCGGCGGGCGCAGCGGGCTTTATGGATATCGCCGCAATCCTGCATCCGAACAACCAGATGGTGATGTTCGGCGAATATGGCCATGCGATTAGCGGACCGGTCATTCCCGAGGAGAAACAGGCGGAAATCGACGCCATGACGGATGAGGAGCGGCTCGCGGCGGCGGCGGCGGGAATGCTCAAGAATCCAGACAAGCCCGTGGTCCCGCCACGTCTCAGCACTGCACGAGATATGCTCGGTCCGACCGGCGTGCGCTGCATGGGGCATCCCAATATCTTCCCGAACCTCTGGGTATCGACGAATGGAACACAGCTTTCGCTGCGTCTGCCGCGCGGGCCTTTCGCTACGGAAATCTGGTGGTTCACTTTCCTGCCCAAGGGTTTGCCCGAGGAGGTGAGGAAGCAGCAGATTGCCTTCAACGCTCATCTGTTTGGCCCCGCCGGCATGCTCGAGCAGGACGATGGCGAAAACTGGAGCCAGAGCACGCGCGCCTCGCGCGGAACGGTCTCGCGTAAGTATCGCCATCATCTCGCGATGGGCCTCGGGCATGACGAGGTGCTCTACGACGAGCGTGGCGCCGTCCGCGTCGAAACGACGATCAGCGAACATGCGCAACGCTGGCTCTACACCTACTGGATGAACTGGATGTCCGCCGACAGTTGGGCGGACATCAAGGCGAACCAGCCCGCCCTGCCCAAAGGGAGGGTCTGATGGCGCAGGCAAAAGCGGTGCACGCCGAAACAACGGGTCTCGATACCCTCGCGCCACGGCAGCGCATGGAACTCCAGTTCGAGATTGAGCAATTTCTATACGCTGAGGCAGCCATGATCGATGGGCGCGAATATCGCGCATGGCTCGACCTCTGGACCGAGGATTGCAGTTACTGGATGCCCATTCGACGCACTGTGACGCTCTCCGATATCGACCGCGAGTTTACCAGGCGCGGTGACATGTCCTTCTATGACGACAATAAGCAGTCGCTTGCCATGCGTGTCGCCAAGATGGAATCGGGTTCCTCGTGGTCCGAAGATCCTCCTTCCCGCACGCGCCACATCGTCGGCAACGTTCGCATTACCGATGTGAAGGGCGACGAGATGACCGTCGAAGTAGCATTCCTGCTCTACCGCAGCCGTCTCAACACCGAGGAGAGCATGTGGGTCGGCCGGCGGGTGGACAGGCTGAGGCGTGTCGATGGAGCGCTGAAGCTCTGCGGGCGAGAAATCTATCTCGATCAGACCCTCATTCGTGCAACCAACATGAGCACGCTGTTCTAGGCGGCATCGGAATTTCAACGAGCGGGGAGGCTCATGGGCGTTTTATCGGGAGAGGTCGCCCTCGTCACGGGAGGCGGATCGGGACTTGGCCGCGCGATCATTGGCAGGTTTGTCGAGGAAGGCGCGCGGGTGGTGGCGTTCGACCGCTCGACCGAAAGGCTCGGTGCGCTTCGCGACGAATATGGCGAAGCGGTCGCGACCCATGCGGGCGATGTGCGCTCGCTTGAAGACAACAAGGCCGCCGTCTCGCTGGCCGTGGAGCGCTTCGGCAAGCTCGACTGCGCCATCGGTAATGCAGGCATATGGGACTACAGCGTCACGCTCGACGAAATGCCGGAAGAGCAACTCGACGGTGCCTTCGACGAACTTTTCGGCGTCAATGTGAAGGGCTACCTGCTGCTCGCGAAAGCGGCGCTTTCGGCCCTCGTCCGATCCCGCGGCTCTCTCGTTTATACCGTCTCCAATGCCGGCTTCGATCCGGCAGGCGGCGGCGCGCTCTATACGGCCTCCAAGCATGCCGTCGTCGGACTGATCCGCCAGCTCGCCTTCGAGTTTGCGCCGGCGGTGCGCGTGAACGGCGTCGCGCCCGGCCCAATCGACACCGATCTGCGCGGTCCAACCGCACTCGGTCTCTCCGAAACGGCCATCAGCAGCGTCGATCTTCCGAAGGTCGCGGCCCCGGTTGTGCCGCTCGGACGAGTACCGGCGACACCGGAATATGCGGGCTCCTATGTCTACTTCGCCTCGCGCAGGGACAGTGCTCCGGCAACGGGCGGCGTTCTCATCTGCGAGACCGGCATCGGCGTGAGAGGAATTGGCGTCGTCTCGGCGGGAACGGGACTCGCAGCGAAATACGGGAATGGAGAGGCAGCATCATGAGCGTGGCATCGCTGGGCTATATCGGTTTCGAGGTGAGCGACCTTGGAGCATGGGACAGTTACCTGACGGGTTTTCTCGGGCTCATGCCGGGGCGGAGCAACGGCACCTCGGCGCGCTACCGGATGGACGACCGCGCTTTCCGTCTGCAGATCGATGAGGGAAAGGCAGACGACATTTCCTTTATCGGTCTCGAGGTTGAGACCTGGGAGGGGATGCAGGCGCTGCGCGGGAAGCTGGACAAGGAAGGTGTCAAATACGCGCCTGCCTCCGACAATCTGAAGGCGGAACGCGGCGTTCGCGATCTCATCGTGCTCACCGACCCGGCCGGGCTTCAGGTCGAGATCTATGTCGGGGCGACGGTACTCACAAGCGTGCCGTTCAACTCGCCCGCGGGCGTGTCGGAGTATCTCACCGGCGAGCAGGGCGCGGGCCATGTCGTGCTGGCGTCGGAGAAGATCGACGAGGTGCGCGACTTCTACACGCGGCTTCTCGGCTTCAGGCTTTCCGACACCATCGGCATCGCCATCGCGCCGGACTTCACGCTGACGCTCGAGTTCTATCATTGCAATCCGCGCCACCACACGCTGGCGCTTGCACCCATGCCCGCGCCCAAGCGGCTGCATCACTTCATGGTGGAGATGGCGACGATGGACGATGTCGGCTTCGCGATGGACCGCATCGAGAAGTGCGGTGTGAAGCAGACCATGACGCTCGGCAAGCACAGCAATGACCGGATGATCTCCTTTTACGCGGCAACCCCGTCGGGCTTCGAGGTGGAAGTCGGCACCGCAGGCATCGCCGTTCACGATGAGGTCTGGCGTGTCACCCATCATGAGGTCACCAGCATGTGGGGTCACAAGCGCTGCAGCTGAACGGCCGAAAATACGAAGAACAGATAACAAATTTCGTCGACAGGAGAGGATATGAGCATCACGGAAGCAAGCACGAGCCGGTTTGTCACCGTCGGCGGCGTGAAGATTCACTACAACGAGGCGGGTTCGGGTCCGGCGCTCGTTCTCATTCACGGCGGCGGCCCGGGCGCGAGCGGCTGGTCGAACTACAACCGGAACATCGAAGTGTTGTCGCGCAGCTTCCGCGTGATCGTTCCCGATCTGCCGGGCTTCGGCAAATCCGACATCAAGCCGAAGGGCAGCGCCATGCCGGCCTGGTATGCGACCAAGATGGGCGAACTTCTCGACGAACTTGGTATCGACAAGGCGCATTTCGTCGGCAACTCGCTTGGCGGCATGGTGACGCTGCGTCTGGCGCTCGACCGGCCGGAAAAGGTCGATCGCATGGTGCTCATGGGGCCGGGCGGCAGTATTCCGATGTTCAGCCAGTTCCCGACCGAGGCGATCAAGACGCTTCTGTTCTTCTATGATGGCCCCGGACCCTCGATCGAGCGCCTGCGCGGCTTCGTCAAGGACTTCGTCTACGATCCCTCGCAGATCACGGAGGAGCTTCTCGAAGGCCGAATGAAGACGGCCCTCCAGCCACACATCGTCGAGACACCGCCGATGCGTCCCGATCCCAAAGCGCTGATGGAACCGGTGTGGTCCGATCCCCGCCTTGGCTCCCTCAAGCACGAGACGATGATCATCTGGGGACGCGAGGACAAGGTCATGCCCATCGATATGGCGTTCCCGCTGCTGAAGCAGATTCCACGCGCGCGGCTCTTTGTGCTGCCGCAATGCGGACATTGGGCGCAATGGGAGCATGCGGACGAGTTCAATCGCGTAACGGCCGATTTCTTTGGAGCGGCCGATGCCGCTTGATCTGGGCGCGATAGCGGCTGCCCTGGCCGAGGCACGGCGTAACCGGACCCCAATACCGCCGGTTACCGAAACCTCCCCCGGTTTCGACGTCGCCTCGGCCTACGCCGTTCAGGAGATAAATACGCGGAGGCGTCTCACGGCGGGCGAGCGTATCGTGGGCCGGAAGATCGGGCTCACATCGCCCGCCGTGCAGGCGCAACTCGGTGTAAGCGAACCCGACTACGGCATGCTGTTCGACGTGGACGATGCGAGCGACGCGGCATTTGTCGCGGTGGCCGATCTGATGCAGCCGAAGGTCGAGGCGGAGATCGCCTTCGTCCTCGACAAGCCGCTCAAATCCGCGACCCCTTCCATCGGGGAGATCGCCTCGGCAATCGGATATGCGGTGGCGGCTGTGGAGATCGTCGACAGCGCCATCGCCGACTGGCGGATCACGCTGGCGGATACGGTGGCGGACAACGCGTCGGGCGCGAAATTCGTGCTCGGCAAGGACCGGCGGAAACTTTCGGAAATCGACCTCCATCTCGGCGGCATGGAAATGTGCCTTGGCGAGCGGCAGGTATCGGTGGGTGTCGGCGCTGCCTGTCTCGGCAATCCGTTGAACGCGGCGTTGTGGCTTGCGCGGAAGATGGCGGAAGTCGGCAGACCGCTCGAGGCGGGCGATATCGTGCTGTCCGGCGCGCTTGGCCCCATGGTGAGTGTTGCCGCGGGTGATGAATTCACGGTTCGGGTGCAGGGGTTCCAGCCCTTGCATGTCTCTTTCGACTAGGAGGGCGCATGGCCGGAGATGGGGAGAAGGTCCGTGTGGCGATCGTCGGTTCGGGCAATATAGGTACCGACCTGATGATCAAGATCATGCGCCTCTCTGGGACGCTGGAGATGGCGGCGATGGTGGGCATCGACCCTGAATCTGACGGGCTTGCCAGAGCTGCGAGGCTCGGCGTTGCCACGACGGCGCGGGGTATCGATAGCCTCGTGGCAATGCCGGAGTTCGAAAGCATCGGCATCGTCTTCGACGCGACCTCGGCTGGCGCGCACCAGCATCACAATGACGTGCTGCAGGCGCACGGCAAGCAGGTGATCGATCTGACGCCCGCCGCCATCGGTCCCTATGTGGTGCCGAGCGTCAATCTCGAAGCGCTTTCGAACGAACGCAATCTGAACATGGTGACATGCGGCGGGCAGGCGACCATTCCCGTTGTTGCCGCGGTGAGCAGCGTATCGCCGGTACTTTACGGCGAGATCGTCGCTTCCATCGCGTCGAAATCGGCTGGACCCGGTACGCGCGCGAATATCGACGAGTTCACAGAAACGACGGCTCGCGCCATCGAGAGCGTGGGTGGCGCAACGCGTGGCAAGGCGATCATCATTCTCAATCCGGCGGAACCGCCGCTCATCATGCGCGACACGGTGCATTGCCTGTGCGACGACGCGGATCCGGCAAGGATCGTTGCGGCCATAGAGAGGAAAGTCGCGGAGGTTCAGGCCTATGTGCCGGGCTATCGCCTGAAGCAGGCCGTGCAGATCGAAAAGGTGGGCGGCAACAACCCGCTTTACCTGCCAGACATGGAGCGCGCCTTTTCGGGCCTCAAGGTAAGTGTCTTCCTCGAGGTCGAAGGTGCAGGCCATTACCTGCCGCCCTATGCGGGGAACCTCGACATCATGACCTCGGCGGCGTTGCGTACGGCTGAGACCATCGCGATGAAACAGCGGGTGGCGGCATGAACATTCCCGGCAGGCTCTACATCCAGGACGTGACGCTGCGCGATGGCATGCATGCCATCCGCCATCAATACTCGCTGGATCAGGTGCGGGCGATTGCCCGTGCGCTGGATGAGGCGGGCGTCGATGCCATCGAGATCGCGCATGGCGACGGGCTTTCGGGCTCGAGTCTCAATTACGGATTCGGCGCCTGCACCGACTGGGCGTGGATCGAGGAAGTTTGCAGTGTTGTCCAATCGGCGTTGGTGACGACGCTTCTGTTGCCCGGCATCGGAACCATCGAAGACCTTCGCCGTGCACACGGGATGGGTGTGAGGTCCGTCCGGGTTGCGACCCATTGCACCGAAGCCGACGTTGCGAAGCAACATATCGAGTCCGCCCGTAAGCTTGGTATGGATGTGAGTGGTTTCCTGATGATGAGCCATATGGCGCCGCCAGAAACGCTGGCGAAGCAGGCGAAGCTGATGGAAGACTACGGTGCCCATTGCGTCTATGTGACGGACAGTGGTGGCGCCATGACGATGGACGACGTTGCCGCCCGCCTGCAGGCCTATGACAGGGTGCTGAAGCCGGAAACGCAGCGCGGCATCCACGCCCATCACAATCTGTCGCTCGGGGTCGCGAATTCGATCGCCGCCGTTCAGAACGGCGCCGTTCGCGTCGACGCATCGCTCACTGGCATGGGCGCGGGCGCGGGCAACGCCCCGCTCGAAGTCTTCATCGCGGCCGCCGACCGTTATGGCTGGCGGCATGGCTGCGACCTGCTAGCGCTCATGGATGCGGCGGAAGACATCGTCCGACCCTTGCAGGACCGCCCGGTACGCGTCGACCGGGACACGCTGAGCCTCGGTTATGCTGGCGTCTATTCGAGCTTTCTTCGCCACGCCGAAGCGGCATCCGAGAGGTACGGGGTGGATGTTCGCCGAATACTGCTGGAGGCCGGGAAACGCGCTATGGTAGGCGGACAAGAGGACATGATTGTGGACATTGCTCTCGATCTGTCGCGGGAGGAAGAAGCGCGATCGGGCTGAGCTCTTGGGAGGGAGCTGAACGGCCATGACGGAGCCGTCGAAATCCGGAACGCCAGGTCGTCATCTGGCGGAAATCGTTACTTCAGGCGACGTCCGCGCCGATGTGCGGATGGATGGGGTCTATTTCTTTCGTTCATTTGCATCCTGTCCCGTCAACAAGCGCCTCGATCCGGGCGATTTCTCGTACTGTTTCATGGTGCGCAGGGGAAAGCTGCGTCTGACGATCGATTTTCCCGAACCCACAAGCATCGATCTTGTACCCGGCTCGATCGTCGCCGTCAGTGGACTTGCACCTCACCGTTTCCATTCGCTCCCTGACAACGATCGCTCCTCTTCTCCAGGCAGCTTCCCTCGTGTGCCGATTTCCGAACAGGTTGACGCGAGCAATGATGTCGAGCTTCTGCTTGGCGTGGTTCCGTCCGAGAATTTCGCTCTCGGCAATCTGATCGTCGGCCCCATTCATTTGAGCGATACTCGCTTCCCCGAGTGTGCAAGCCGCATCTGGAAGGCAGCCGAGCTGCTTGATGAAGAATTTGTCGGTAGCGGTGAGGAATACGGACAGGCCATCATCGTCCGCCGTATCGCCGAGATTATCGTCATCAACATGACGCGCTCACTTCTGGCGGATGGTTCACGTCATGCTCCTGGCGTGGTTAAGAACAGGGGGGTGATCTTAGCTATCCGCGCATTCCTTGATGCACCTCTTGAAAGTTGGAGTATCGACAGTCTTGCGAGACAGGCCGGGATGTCCCGAACCAAGTTTTCTGAAGAGTTTCGCCGCGTTGTTGGCCGCACGCCAATGCAAACGCTGGCGCGAATGCGTCTCACGCTTGTAACTCGGAAGATGCTCGCCGAAGAACTGTCGGTGGAGGAAGCCGCGGACTTGGCCGGCTATAGCTCTTCGGCTGCTTTTATTAGGGCGTTCAGCCGGGAGTTTGGCGCGACCCCATTTCAGTGGCGCAAGAGTTACTTGGCAAACAGCGAAACAGAATGAGCCCAAATCCGGGGGTGGGTCGTGGCTTGGGACCAGGTTTTGACTCAGACGAACCACGATGTGACATTGAGCGGGTTTTCCGAGGGATGGGAGCTAAGGCATTCGCCGAATGGCTTCGGGGTGTGGCGCAGGCGGCGTTCAGGGAGAGGAAATTTGGCAGAGGCGGTTGAGGCAGTGACTGCGCACACCACCAATCCTCTGAGTTGACTTGTATGAGCGCGAGTTCGACTCCGTTCCGTTTTCCAGTCGGATTCGCAGAAATCTCGAAACAACACTCAGCTACCGCAAAGGCCGTGCGTCGCGATAGAATCGTGCTTGGGTATATGACGGGCATTCAGGCATCGCATGAACGCAGACGGGCAACAGGTTGCATGCCTCCGTGATGGGTTGAACGATGCGGAAAGCATCCGGGTTGATACCAGGCTAGTCTTGATTGCCGGTCGTATGGCGTCGATCCCGGCGCCGCTGCGTCGCACGAGGGTGATTAGAAGGGGGAGTCTGAGAAATGGAAACTTCCGGTCTTTCCGCCGGGCTTTCCCATGTGAGGGGGGGCTCGACGCCGCCTCTCCGCCGGGAAACCATCGGCGCCGCGCTTTCCGCGGCGGCAGAGCGTTGGCCCAATGCGCAGGCGCTCGTTTCCGTTCATCAGGGCGTCTGCTGGACATATGGCGAGTTGAACGAGAAGGCGGAGGCGCTCGCCGCCGGGCTCTTCGCGCTGGGCCTTCGGCGCGGTGACCGTCTTGGCATCTGGGCGCCAAACTGTGCGGAGTGGACGCTGACGCAGTTCGCGACGGCAAAGGCGGGCATCATTCTCGTCAACATCAACCCGGCGTACAGGCTCTCCGAGCTCGAGTACACGCTGAACAAGGTCGGTGTTGCAGCGCTCGTCACGCCGGAACGCTTCAAGACCTCCGAGTACGTTGCGATGGTGAACGAGCTCGCGCCGGAGATTGCGCGTTCCGCTGGAACGATAGCGTCGGCCCGGCTGCCGCACCTGAAGCGCGCAATCCAGATCGGCGGCACTCCGGCAAAAGGCTGGCTCGGTTTTGACGATCTCGCCGGCCTCGCTACCGCGGAAAGCCGTCGCGCCATTGAGGGGACGGCGGGCGAGCTTGATTGCCGCGACCCCATCAACATCCAGTTCACGAGCGGTACGACCGGTCTGCCCAAGGGCGCGACGTTGTCGCACTTCAACATTCTCAACAACGGTTTCTTCGTCGGCCGTTCTATTGGCTTGAAGGAAGGGGACCGCCTCTGCATTCCGGTGCCGCTCTATCACTGCTTCGGCATGGTCATGGGCAATCTCGGATGTCTGACGCATGGCGCGACGATGGTCTATCCGGCTGACGCTTTCGATCCGCTGGCTGTCCTTCAGGCGGTGGAAAAGGAGCGCTGCACCGGTCTCTATGGTGTGCCGACCATGTTCATAGCGGAGCTCGGTCATCCAGAGTTCGACAAGTTCGATCTCTCGTCGCTCCGCACGGGTTGCATGGCGGGCTCGCCCTGTCCCGTGGAGGTGATGAAACAGGTGATCTCCCGAATGCACATGAAGGACGTCACCATCGCCTATGGCATGACGGAGACGAGCCCCGTCAGTTTCCAGACGGGTGAGGACGATCCGCTGGAGCGCCGCGTCTCGACCATCGGCCGGGTGCAGCCGCATCTCGAATGCAAGGTGATCGATCTCGACGGCAAGACGGTGCCACGCGGCACGCCTGGCGAACTCTGTACGCGCGGCTATTCCGTGATGATCGGCTATTGGGACGATGAAGAGAAGACGGCCGAAGCCATCGATGCAGAAGGCTGGATGCACACAGGCGACCTCGCAACCATCGACGCGCAAGGCTACGGGAACATCGTCGGACGCCTGAAGGACATGGTGATCCGGGGCGGCGAGAACGTCTATCCGCGCGAGATCGAGGAATATCTCTACCGTCATCCGAAGGTGGAAGACGTCGCTGTGGTCGGTGTGCCGGATGAGAAGTTTGGCGAAGAAATCTGCGCCTGGATAAAGCTCAAGCCGGGTGAAACGGCGAGCGAGGACGAGATCAAGGCGTTTTGCAAGGGGCAGATCGCGCACTACAAGGTGCCGCGCTATGTGCGTTTCGTCGCCGAGTTCCCGATGACGGTGACGGGCAAGGTACAGAAGTTCCAGATCCGCGACGCCATGATCGGGGAACTGAAGCTCGACACCGCGAAGACGGCGTGAGAGAGAGCTTCGACACCGAAAGATTTACATCTGGCGCGAGACCGCAACATTCTTGTTTGGACGGAGCTGTGCCGTTGCGCCGAAGCGGGCGGGAGTTCGCCGTCCGGGATGCATGAGTTCCAGCGAATGCCGTTGACCTTCCGTGAAGGGCCTCGCATCTTGCTGTCGCAGGGATGCGGGTAGCGGAATGAAGATCGAGGGCATCATCGTCGCCGGCGGCGAGGCGACAAGGATGAAGGGCTTGGAAAAGCCGCTGATGCTTCTGCGCGCACACCCGCTTGTGGGGCATGTCGTCGAGCGTGTCCTTCCGCAGGTCTCGGCGCTCGCATTGAACGTGAAGGAAGAAACGGCGCCGCTTTACGCCGAATGCGCGGCGACGGCGGAGCTGCCGCTTGTCTTCGATGGTTTTCACGGACAGGCAGGACCTCTGGGCGGTGTGCTCGCCGCGCTCGAATGGGCGGCCGCGCGCGGCAGCGCATGGCTCGCAACTTTTCCGGCGGATACGCCCTTCCTGCCAAGCGATCTGGTGGCGCGGCTCGCAGACGATGCGCGCGAGGATGCACCGGCCGTCGCGGTGACGGAGACGAAGGTGCAGGGTCTCTGTGCGCTCTGGCCGGTCGCCTGCCGTGAGAGGCTTGCGGAGGGAATCGCAACCGGAAGATACCGCAGCCTCTGGTGGACGCTGGACGATCTCGGCGCCGTGCGCTGCCGCTTCGACGACGAAACGGCCTTCTTCAACGTGAACACTGAAGACGACATGAAGGAGGCCGAGGCAATCGCTCGTCCTTCCTGAGCGGCTGGAACGAAACTTGCTGCCACACTCCCGGTAACGTAGAAGTCCCGCCTCCTTCACGGCGGGTCACACAGGGACGACGGTGCGGCAAGTGGATAGCGCCAGACCTCTCAAGATACTGATCATCGACAGCAACGACGAACGCGCGGCGGTCGTCGAGGCGGGGCTGTCGGATTATGGCGACGCGCAGATTCTGCGGATGGGGCTGCTGACCGATCTCGTGCGGAAGATCGAGGAAATCCAGCCGGACGTCATCTTCGT
This sequence comes from Parvibaculum sp., assembly GCA_017642695.1. Classification (GTDB taxonomy): domain Bacteria; phylum Pseudomonadota; class Alphaproteobacteria; order Parvibaculales; family Parvibaculaceae; genus Parvibaculum. Next base: position 826,376 of record JAEPQD010000001.1, read on the forward strand.
CGACGTGGATTCACCCGACCGCGACACGCTGGAAAACATGCGCAGCGTCACCGACGTGATGCCGAGGCCGATCGTGATGTTCGTGGAAGAAAGCGAGGCATCGCTTGCGGAAGAGGCGCTTCGCGCGGGCGTCAGCGCCTATATCGTCGACGGGCTCTCGTCGAAGCGCGTGAAGCCGATTCTCGATGTCGCCATCCTGCGCTTCAAGGTCTTCCAGAAGATGCGCGAGGAGCTCGACAAGGCGAAGTCCGACCTTGCGAGCCGCAAGATCGTGGAGCGCGCCAAGGGGCTGCTGATGGAGCAGCGCAAGCTCTCCGAAGAGGATGCCTACAAGCTCCTCCGCAACACGGCGATGAAGGAAGGGAAGTCGATTCTCGAGATCGCCGACAGCCTGATTTCGATCTCCCGATTGCTCAAGGGCTAGGCAAAGACTGGTCGCATCGTAATCATCCGGTCGAATTTTTGTGCAATGCAAACAAAAATTCTCCTTTAAAATCAAAACACTATTGCGCTGCGGCGGCGCTTGCGTATTCTCGATGACAGTTGAGCGCGCGGGATCGTTCCGCGGCGCTCCCGCCCAGGGATCAACGGCGACCCTCCGCGGACATATCCGGGCCAATGGCGGCCCACCTCAGACAATGGCGTCTGTTTCGGCGAGCGATCGCTGGGCAGGCGCTTTTTTGTTTTCTGCGGCAGGACCGCGAAATGAAGGGTGGCTGGCGAATGGTTTCGAAGGGAATGAGGACTGGTATCTGGCTTGGTGCGGCAGTCGCGGTTCTCGCGGCGGGTGGACCCGCTCTGGCGGCGGAAGATCTTGGCGAGGCGCTGACAGGCGGCAAGCCGATCATCGATCTCCGTATTCGCTACGAGCATGTCGAGCAGGACAACGTGGCGAACAACGCCAACGCCTATACGGGCCGCGCGCGCCTCGGCTACGAGACGGGCTCCTTCTACGGTTTCACGGCGCTGACGGATTTCGATCTCGTCGGCCATGTCGGCCCGGAAGACTACAACGACACCATCAATGGACGCGCGAGTTATCCGGTCGTCGCCGATCCGGACACGGCGGAACTGAACCGCCTGCAGATCGCCTATGACGGCCTGCCCGATACGGTCGTGACGCTCGGCCGCCAGCGCATCATCCTTGGCAATGCGCGCTTCGTCGGCAATGTCGGCTGGCGGCAGAACGAACAGACTTTCGATGCGCTGCGCGTCGTCAATTCGAGCATCGAAGGTCTGACGCTCGGCTACACCTATCTCAACCGCGTGAACCGCGTCTTCGGCGAAGACAGCCCCGCAGGACGTTTTCGCGGCGACTCTCATCTCATCAATGCCGACTACACGGGCTTCGGCGGCGTGACGTTTGGCGGCTATGCCTACCTCCTCGACTTGAACGAGGCACCGCAATTCTCGACCGAGACCTATGGCGCGCGTCTCTCCGTGCCGTTCGAACTCGCCGAAGAAACGAAGCTCACGCTGACCGGCGAATACGCGAACCAGACCGACTACGAAGGCAACCCGGCCTCCATCGACCTCGACTACATGCTCGCCGAAGCGGCCTTCTCTTATGACGCCTTCGGGCTGACCGCGGGCTACGAAGTGCTCGAAGGTGACGGAGCCGTAGGCTTCTCGACGCCGCTCGCGACGCTCCACGCCTTCAACGGCTGGGCGGACGTGTTCCTGACGACGCCGGCCGCAGGCCTCGAAGACCTCTATCTCGGCGCGAGCTACGCGCTGAAAAACATCCCCGCCATCGAAAAGCTCGTGCTCGGCGTGACCTGGCACGACTTTTCGGCCGAGCGGGGCGGCGCCGATTTCGGCGACGAACTCGACATGGTCGCCAACTTCGTTCTGACGAAGAACCTCTCGCTCAACCTGAAGTTTGCGAGCTTCGACGGCGATAGCGGTCTTGCGAGCCGCGACAAGACCTGGCTTTCGCTGACCTACGCCTATTGACCCGCGTTCCTGCAAGGAGTCCGACATGAAGGACAAGGAAATGAAGAGCATCGACCGTCGCAGCGTACTGAAGACCGGCGGAAAGCTGATCGGCGCGGCGGCGCTCCTGAACGCCGCGGGCGCGGTGGTGCCCGGCGGGGCCTGGGCGGCTGGAAGCGAGGGGATTGAGAAGACCGATCTCACCCTCGGCATCATTCCGCTCACCGACTGCGCGCCGCTCGTGATCGCGCATGAGAAGGGATACTTCTCGAAACACGGCATCAACAGCCAGATTTCGAAGGAAGCCTCCTGGGCGAATATCCGCGACAAGGTGTCGATCGGTGCGCTCGACGCGGCGCATATGCTCGCCGGCATGCCGATCGCCGCCTCGCTCGGCGTCGGCGCGATCAGGAAGCCGACCATCACCTCCTATTCGATGGACCTGAACGGTAACGGCATCACGGTTTCGAACGAACTCTACGACCGGATGGTGGAAGCAGACCCTGAGGCGATGGCCGAGCGGCCCGTTTCCGCCCGCGCGCTGAAGAAGGTGATTGACGCGGACAAGGCGGACGGCAAGGACCCCATGACATTTGCCATGGTGTTCCCCGTCTCGACGCATAACTACGAGATCCGCTACTGGATGGCGGATGCAGGCATCGACCCCGACAAGGACGTGCGCCTTATCGTGATCCCGCCGCCCCAGATGGTGGCGAACCTGCGCGCCAGGAACATTGTCGGCTATTGCGTCGGCGAGCCCTGGAACGAACGCGCGGTGATCGCTGGAATGGGCAAGACGCTCGTCACCAATTACGAGATCTGGAACAACAATCCGGAGAAGGTGGTCGGCGTCAATCTCGACTGGGCGGAGAAGAACCCGAATACCCACATGGCGATGATCCGTGCACTGGTGGAAGCCGCGCAATGGATGGACAAGCCGGAGAACCGGCTTGAAATCGTCGAGATCATCTCGCGGAAATCCTACGTGAACGCGCCGGTCGACGTCGTGAAGATGTCGATGACGGGCACCTTCCGCTATGCGATGGACGAGGAGCCGCGGCCGCTGCCGGACTTCAATGTCTTCTACCGCTACGCCGCGACCTTCCCCTGGCAAAGTCATGCCATGTGGTTCATCTCGCAGATGATCCGCTGGGGCCAGATCGAAAAGCCGATCGATATTGCGAAGACCGCGGGCGAGATCTATCGCCCCGACATCTATCGCGAGGCGGTGAAAGGCCTCGGCATTCCCGTGCCCACCATCGACACGAAGACCGAAGGCACGCATGCGGAACCCTGGACGCTCGAAGAAGCGACGAAGCCGATCGCGATGGGCAGCGACCTCTTCTTCAACGGGGACGTTTTCGATCCTTCGAAAATCCTTTCCTACATCGACGGCTTCGAGGTCAAGAACATGGCATTCGCCATGGACGAACTCTCGAAACTGAACTCGTGAGGAGGCGGAAATGAAATCTGCAGCACTCACCATCGTCGAGCCGGAGGACGAGCCCGGCACGGATGCGCCCGGCCCGGCGCCCGTGCCGTCGTCCCGGCCGCAGGCGCCCGAGGCGGCGCGCGAGCGCACGCCCTTCGAATCGCTGATGCGGGCGATCCTTCTCCCGGCGATCACTTTCGCGATTGTGCTTCTTGGCTGGACCGTCATGCAGGCAACGCTTGTGCCGTCCTTCCCGGATGTGCCGGCAGTGTGGAACAAGGCGGTCGAGATTTTCTCAGACCCCTTCTATGTCTACGGGCCGAACGACATGGGCATCGCCTGGCAGGTGATGTACTCGCTGGGCCGTGTACTGGCGGGCTTCCTGCTCGCCGTCGCCGTCGGCATTCCGGCCGGCTTTCTGATCGGCGCCAACAAGACCTTCGAGCAGGCATGGCTGCCGCTCATAGCGATCCTGCGGCCGGTGAGTCCGCTCGCCTGGCTGCCCATCGGCCTCCTGATCTTCCGGGCGGTCGACCCGTCCGCGATCTTCGTCATCTTCATCACCAGCATATGGCCGATGATCCTGAACACGGCGGCCGGCGTGAAGGCCATTCCGCAGGATTATCTGAATGTCGCGCGCGTCCTCAATTTCAACCGGCGCGAGATGGTGACGAAAATCTACGTGCCTGCGACGCTCCCTTACATGCTGACCGGCATGCAGCTCTCGCTGAGCACGGCGTGGATGGTGATCGTTGCCGCGGAGATGCTGACCGGCGGTATCGGCATCGGCTTCTACATCTGGGACGAATGGAACAACCTCTCCGTCCCCTCGATCATCGTCGCCATCGTCATCATCGGTTGCGTGGGAATCCTGCTCGAGGCGGGCATGAACCAGGTCCGGCGCCGCTACGACTATTCGGCGAAGAAGGAGTGAGGTCATGACGAAACAACCTTCTATTCTCCAGATCAGCAAGCTCGGAAAGACCTTCGACACCCGCTCCGGGAGCTTCGAGGCCCTGCGCGACGTCGATCTGGCGATCGGCGACGGCGAATTCGTTTCCATCATCGGCCACTCCGGCTGCGGCAAGTCCACGCTGCTCAACCTCGTGGCAGGTCTCGAGACGCCGACGCTTGGCGGCGTTTTTCTGGAGGGACAACTGGTCGACGGGCCGGGACCGGAGCGCGCGGTGGTCTTCCAGAACCATTCGCTGCTTCCCTGGCTCACCGTCTACGGAAATGTGCGCCTCGCGGTCGACAAGGTGTTCGGCGGCACCAGGTCTTCCGCCGAGCGCGACGCATGGACCCGCGAGATGCTCGAACTCGTCAACATGTCCGCCGCGGCCGAGAAACGGCCTGCCGAAATTTCGGGCGGCATGAAGCAACGCGTCGGCATCGCCCGTGCGCTCGCGATGGAGCCCAAAGTGCTGCTTCTCGACGAACCTTTCGGCGCGCTCGACGCGCTGACGCGGGCACAACTCCAGGACAGCGTGATGGATATCCATGCGCGGCTCGGCAACACCGTCGTCATGATCACGCATGACGTGGACGAGGCGGTCCTTCTCTCTGATCGCATCGTGATGATGGGGAACGGTCCGGCGGCGACGATCGGCGAGATCCACGACGTTTCGCTTCCGCGGCCCCGGCGGCGGCTGGAACTCGGCGAGAACGCCGATTATCTCGCCGCCCGGTCGGCCGTGATGCGCTTCCTCACCCGAAACCGGACGGACAAGGCGGCCTGACAATGACGGAGAAACGGAAGCTTGTGGTGATCGGAAACGGCATGGCCGGCTGCCGCGCGGTGGAAGAGCTTCTCACGCGTGCACCGGACCACTACGAGATCACGATCTTCGGCGCGGAGCCGGAGGTGAACTACAATCGCATCATGCTCTCGCCCGTTCTCGCGGGAGAGACGAGCTTCGACGAGATCGTCATCAACGGTGCGGACTGGTACGCGGAGAACTGTATCGAGCTCCGGAGCGGCGAGGAGGTGATCGCCATCGACGCTGCCGCGCGCATGGTGGCGACCGACAAGGGAGACCGCTGCACCTATGACCGGCTCCTGATCGCGACGGGATCGCTCCCTTTCATTCTGCCCGTGCCGGGCGCTGCGCTCGACGGCGTCATCGCCTTCCGTGACATTCAGGATGTGCGCCGCATGACCGCGACGGCTGAAGGCGGCGGCCGCGCGGTCGTCATCGGCGGCGGGTTGCTCGGCCTCGAAGCGGCGAACGGGCTCCGGACGCTCGGCATGGAGGTCACCGTCATCCATCTCATGGACACGCTGATGGAGCGCCAGCTCGACGAGGCGGCGGGCTTTCTCCTGCGGCGCGAACTGGAGGGCCGCGGCATCGAGGTGCTGACCGGCGCGACGACGGAGGAGATCGTCGGCGACGAGGCCGTGACCGGTGTGAAGCTGAAGGACGGACGCACGATACCGGCCGATCTCGTTGTGATGGCGGCGGGCATCCGTCCCAATATCGCACTTGCCCGCGATGCCGGCCTCGACTGCAACCGCGGTATCGTCGTGGATGATTTCATGCAGACCTCCGATCCCGCGATCCTCGCGGTCGGCGAATGCGTCGAGCATCGCGGTCAGGTCTATGGTCTTGTTGCGCCGATCTGGGAGATGTGTCGCGCCGTCGGCGACACGCTGGCGGACGTGGAGAGCGCGGGTTACCGCGGCTCGGTCGTCAGCACCAAGCTCAAGGTGACGGGCGTTGACGTTTTCTCCGCCGGCGACTTCGCCGCGGGCGACGGGCGCGAGGACATCGTCTACCGAGATGCCGCGCGCGGCATCTATAAGCGCATCGTCATCTCTGAAGATCGCGTGATCGGCGCGGTTCTCTACGGCGATACGGAAGACGGCAACTGGTATTTCGGCCTTCTGAAGGAGGGCGAGAACATCGCGGCGAACCGCGAGACGCTGGTCTTCGGACCGGCCTTCGCGGGAGGCGCCCCGCAGGACCCTAATGCCGCCGTTGCCGCACTGCCCGACACGAGCGAGATCTGTGGCTGCAACGGCGTCTGCAAGGGCACGATCGTCACCGCGATCGCGGAGAAGGGGCTGACGACGCTCGCCGATGTGAGGGCCCACACCAAGGCGTCTGCCTCCTGCGGTTCCTGTACCGGTCTTGTCGAGAAGCTGATGGCGCTTACGCTCGGCGAGGGCTACAGCCCCGCCGCTGTCGAGCCGATGTGCGGCTGCACGGAACTCGGGCATGACGAGGTCCGCCGCCTCATCCGGGCAAAGGAGCTCAAGAGCATTCCTGCCGTCATGCAGGAACTCGAATGGAAGACCTCCTGCGGCTGCGCGAAATGCCGCCCGGCGCTCAACTACTATCTCGTCTGCGACTGGCCCGATGAATATGCGGACGACTACCAGTCGCGCTTCGTCAATGAGCGCGTCCACGCCAACATCCAGAAGGACGGTACCTATTCGGTCGTACCGCGGATGTGGGGCGGGGTCACGAGCTCGAAGGAACTGCGCACCATCGCCGACGTGGTGGACAAGTTCGGCATTCCCACGGTGAAGGTCACGGGCGGGCAACGCATCGACATGCTCGGGATCCACAAGGAAGACTTGCCCGCCGTCTGGGCCGAACTCGGCAAGGCGGGTTTCGTCTCGGGTCACGCCTATGCGAAGGGCCTGCGCACGGTGAAGACCTGCGTTGGCACGGACTGGTGCCGCTTCGGCACGCAGGATTCGACCGGACTCGGCATCCGAATCGAGAAATTCATGTGGGGCTCCTGGACGCCCGCCAAGGTGAAGATGGCGGTCTCCGGCTGCCCGCGCAACTGCGCCGAGGCGACCTGCAAGGATGTCGGCGTTATCTGTGTCGACTCCGGTTTCGAGATTCACTTCGCCGGTGCGGCGGGCCTCGACATCAAGGGCACGGAAAATCTCGGCATCGTGGCAACGGAGGACGAGGCGCTGGAACACATCGTCGCGCTCGTCCAGATGTATCGCGAGCAGGCGCGCTATCTCGAACGTATCTACAAATGGGCGAGGCGCATCGGCTACGATGAGGTCCGCAGCCAGATCCTCGACGACGCGGAAAGGCGCAAGGCCTATTTCGACCGCTTCGTCTTCTCGCAGAAATTCGCGCAGGTGGACCCCTGGTCGGAGCGCGTATCGGGCAAGGACAAGCACGAGTTCAGGCCCATGGCGGAAATCGGCTTCCCTCAGGCGGCGGAGTAGGGCGATGACGAGCTGGGTCAAGATCGGAAAACTGTCGGATATTCCGAAGCGCGGCGCGCGTTGCGTGACGACGCCGATGGGACGCATCGCGGTGTTTCGCACGTCGGCAGATGAGGTCTTCGCCATCGAGGACCGCTGCCCGCACAAGGGTGGGCCGTTGAGCCAGGGAATCGTTCACGGATCCGCCGTCACCTGCCCGCTGCACAACTGGGTGCTGTCGCTCGAAACCGGCCGGGCGCTCGGCGCGGATGAGGGGGAGGTGCGGCGCTTCGATATCAAGCAGGAGGGAGAGACGCTCCTCCTGGACGTGGCGGTCATGGCCGTCGCCGCGGATTAGGCCTCCCTTGCCCGGCGAATGATCATGACGCAACGCGCCACAGTGAAGACGACTTGCCCCTATTGCGGTGTCGGCTGCGGCGTTGCGGCTCCTGCCGCGGCGCCGCGCAACGCGCGTGTTTCGGGTGATGTGTCTCACCCGGTGAATGCCGGCCGCCTCTGCTCCAAGGGATCGATGCTCGGCGAGACGACCGGTCTCGAAAACCGCCTGCTGCATCCGATGAAGGGGACGAGGCGGATCGGCTGGAACGAGGCGCTGGACGAGGTCGCGGCGAAGTTTTCCTCCATCGTCGCCGCGCATGGGCCCGACGCAGTTGCCTTCTATGTCTCGGGCCAGTTGCTGACGGAAGATTATTATGTCGCCAACAAGCTGATGAAAGGCTTCATCGGCAGCGGCAACATCGACACGAATTCCCGGCTCTGCATGTCGTCGGCGGTTGCGGCTCACAAGCGCGCCTTCGGCGAGGATCTCGTGCCCGGCAGCTATGAGGATTTCGAGGAAGCCGATCTCGTCATTCTCGTCGGCTCCAATACGGCCTGGTGCCACCCGATCCTCTATCAGCGCCTGCTCGCCGCGCGCGCGAAACGCGGCACGCGGATCGTCGTCATCGATCCCCGGCGAACCGCGACCTGCGACGAGGCCGACCTTCATCTGCCGATTGCACCGGGACGGGATCTGAGGCTCTTCACGGCGCTCCTGTGCGAGCTTGCTGCCCGCGGTGCGGCGGATGAAGGCTTCGTCGCGCGCAGTACGGAAGGCCTGGAGGAGGTGATCGCCGCTGCGAAACGCGAGCATCGATCGCTGGAGGAGACGGCCGAAGCCTGCGGCCTCGATCCCTCGGCGCTCGAAACCTTCTTCCGGTGGGTCGCGGAAACGGAGCGCACGGTCACCGCCTTCTCGCAGGGCATCAACCAGTCGCAGCGTGGCGTCGACCAGGTAAACGCCATTATCAACTGCCATCTCCTCACCGGCCGGATCGGCAAGCCAGGCGCGGGGCCTTTCTCTCTTACGGGCCAGCCGAACGCGATGGGTGGCCGGGAAGTGGGCGGCCTCGCGAACCAGCTCGCGGCGCATCTCGAATTCGACGCGGCAGGGCGCGCCAGGCTCGCGCGCTTCTGGCAAACGGACACGCTCGCCGCGGCACCGGGTCTCAAGGCTGTCGACCTCTTCGATGCGGTTGCCGCCGGGCGCATCAAGGCGCTCTGGATCATGGCGACCAATCCAGTGGTGAGCCTCCCCAATGCGGACGTCGTTCGCCGCGCGCTGAAGACCTGCGAGTTCGTGGTTCTCTCCGACTGTGTCGCCAATACGGACACAGCGGCCTGCGCCGACATGCTGCTGCCCGCTGCTGCCTGGGGCGAGAAGGATGGCACGGTAACGAATTCAGAGCGGCGTATCTCGCGCCAGCGCGCCTTCATGGCGCCGCCCGGCGAAGCGCGGCCCGACTGGTGGATCGTGAGCGAGGTGGCGCGGCGCATGGGCTTTGCCGATGCCTTTCCCTACGAGGGCCCGGCGGACATCTTCCGCGAACATGCGGCGCTGTCGGGTTTCGAGAACGGGGGAACGAGGTTCTTCGACGTTTCGGGTCTCTCGGCGGTGAGCGATGCGGTCTATGCCGCGCTCGAACCCGTTCAGTGGCCTGTGCGCGGAACGGACGGCACGCCGAGGCTCTTCGCGGACGGCGTCTTCGCGACGCCTTCCGGCCGCGCTCGCTTTGTTGCACCCGCGTCCGCGGTCGAGCGGCCGGCGAAGGAAAGCGCTTTCCCGCTGACGCTCAACAGCGGCCGCCTGCGCGACCAGTGGCATACCATGACGCGCACGGGCCTCTCGCCGGTGCTCGGCGCGAACGCGCCCGAACCCGTCGCGGAAATCCACGAAGAGGATGCCCGCGCCGCAGGGATCGCCGATGGCGGGCTGATGCGCGTCTCGACGGAATACGGCTCCGGCATCTTCCGCGCCTCGGTGACGGCGGCGCAGCGCCGGGGGTCGGTCTTCGTGCCGATCCATTGGTCGGACGCAAACAGCGCGATGAGCGGCGCGGGCCGCATGGTTCATCCCGAGGTCGACCCGATTTCCGGGCAGCCAGCCTTCAAGCACACGCCGGCCCGCGCTGAAGGCGTTGCGCCGCTCTGGCGCGCCTTCTTTCTCTCGCGGCGCGAGATTGCCGCTCCCGGTTGCGGCTACTGGGCGCGCCGCCGCGTCGAAGGCGGCTGGCTCTGCGAGATGGCGGGATTGTCGGAAGGGGAAGCGCCTCCCGAACTCGGTTTGCTTGCGGGCGAGGGCGGCGGGACGTTCGAGGACGGCTTCGAGGAAATGGAAATGCGCGACGGCCATGCCGGTGCGCTGCGTCAGGCACGCCTCAGGAACGGCCGCCTGACCGATTGTCTGATCCTCACGCACGGCGGAAGACTGCCGCCGCGAGACTGGCTTTCCGCTCTCCTCGTCGCGGACGAGATCGACGCGGGGACGCGGCGGGTCTTCCTTTCCGGGCGCGCAGCCGAGGGCGAGACGGAGGGCCGCCTCATCTGCGCCTGCATGGGTGTGCGCTCCGATGCCATTCTCGCCGTGATCGCGGAGGGTGCCTGCGATGTCGCGGCCGTCGGTGCGCGCACGGGAGCGGGCACGAATTGCGGATCCTGCCGCTCGGAAATCCGTAGCCTGATCGAACGCGCGGAAACGGAGGAAGCGGCATGATCGTGGTTGCGAGGGTCCGTCGTGCGGATCCGGGTCCCGCAGCGGCGATGAACGGCGTCAGCGCGGGGCAAGCCCGTTCATCAGCAGGTTAATGTATTCGCCCGCGAGTTTCTTGTCCGCCGGAACGCCCGCCTGCGGGTGCCATTGGCCGATGGAATTGAGCGCGCCCGCGAGCGCGAAGGCGGTGATCTTCGGGTCGGACGAGGCGATCGAGCCGTCGGCGATCCCCGCTGTCACCAGCTGGCGAATCTTGCGGTCAATCTCGCCCTTGATCCGACGGACTTTCTTGCGGCTCGCCTCCGACAGTTCGGCATCGCTGATGCGCACGGCGCAACGGCCGAAATCCGTCTCGATCACCGCGGCATAACCCTCGAGATAGGCGGCGAGTTGCGCCCTCCCGTTGCCGTCCTCCGCGCCGCCTGCCGCTTCCAGCATGTCGAGCCCGTGCTGCACACAGGCAAACAGCATCGCCTCCTTGTTCTTGAAATAATAATAGAGCGTGGGCTTTGTGATGTTCAGCACCTGCGCCACCTCGTCCAGCGAGGCGCGGTGATAGCCCCTTTCCGAAAACACATGCGCTGCCGCCGCAAGCACCGCCTCGCGTTTCAGCGCGCGCTCGGTCTTGCGCTCGGTTTCGCTCTTCCAGGGCGATGCGATTGCCGCTTTGGCCATGCGGGTCTCCGGTTCCGGTTGCGCCGAAGAATAGGTGCTGTGCCGTCTTTGACAAGATACTATATAGAAACTATGTTACTCAAAAGTAGAGAGCGGACCGGAGTCGGCCGCAAGGGGAGGAGACCTTGTATCTCACGCAACCCATTCACCGCGCCGCGCTCCTGTCGATGACTTCGGACCGCTACCTCGAAACCTGTTTCGCGGTCTGGTGGGCGGACGCTGTCATCGTGCCGATGAACACGCGCTGGTCTGTCGCCGAATGCGCCGTCATCGGTGTGCCGTCCCTATTGGGAAGGGCAGAACCGAAACGTCAGCTGACAAAGGAGTGAGGATGATGGGAAATCGTGTGGTTGTAGCGGGTGTCGGAATGCTTCCCTTCGTGAAGCCCGGCGCCAGCGCCTCGTATGACGACATGGGCGCGGAGGCCGCGCGTCTCGCGTTGAAGGACGCAGGCATTGGCTATGACAAGGTCGAACAGGCCTATGTCGGCTGGGTCTACGGCGATTCGACCTCCGGTCAGGCCGCGCTCTACAAGGTCGGCCTCACCGGCATCCCCGTCGTCAATGTGAACAACAATTGCTCCACCGGCTCTTCCGCGCTCTTCCTCGCGCGTCAGGCGGTGGAGGCGGGCATCGTCGATTGCGCGATCGCGCTCGGTTTCGAGCAGATGACGCCGGGCGCCCTCGGCACGATGTATGACGACCGTCCGAACCCGCTCGGCGATTTCCTGAAGGTCGCCGACGACAGCTTCCAGGGGGCAAGCGAAGTACCGATGGCGCTCCGTCTCTTCGGCGGCGCGGGCTACGAGTATCAGGAGAAGTACGGCGCGAAGACGGAAACCTTCGCCAAGGTGCGCGAAAAGGCGAGCCGCCACGCCGAGCATAACGAGCGCGCGATCTTCCGCACGCCGGTCAGCGTCGACGACGTCATGCAGTCGCCGAAAATGTTCCTGAACCTGACGCGCCTCCAGTGCTGCCCGCCGAGCTGCGGCGCCGCCGCGGCGATCCTCTGCTCTGAGGAATTCGCGCGCAAGCACGGTCTCGATGCAGGCATCGTCATCGCCGGTCAGGCCATGACGACGGATTATCCCTCGACCTTCGCCGATAAGAGCCTCATCAAGGTCGTGGGCGCCGACATGACGAAGGAGGCCGCCCGCCGCGTCTACGAACAGGCGGGCATCGGGCCCGATGCCGTCGATGTCGTCGAGCTGCACGACTGCTTCACCACCAATGAAGTCATCACCTATGAAGGCCTCGGCCTCTGCCCGGAAGGCGGCGCCGAGAAATTCGTCTGGGACGGCGACAACACCTATGGCGGCAAGGTCGTGACGAATCCCTCCGGCGGTCTTCTCTCCAAGGGTCATCCGCTCGGTGCGACCGGTCTCGGCCAGTGCGCGGAACTCACCTGGCAGCTGCGCGGTCAGGCCGGCAAGCGTCAGGTCGAGGGCGCGCGCGTTGCGCTCCAGCACAATCTCGGTCTCGGCGGCGCCTGCGTCGTCACGCTGTACGAACGCGTGGAGTAATGCCGATGATCGACCGCTCCTTCATCGGCCGCGTGCTGCATGGCGAACAGAACGTCACCTGCCGGGCGCCCGTCCGTGCGGGCGATACCGTCACCTTCCGCACGCGCATCTCCGGCATCCACGACAAGAAGAACCGGGCCCGAAACGGCTGATTTCCGGGAGAAACGCCCCGGGAAAAATCCGGACGCACACCGCAAATCTTCCAGTGGATGGATGAAATCCCGGCAAGGCCCTATATAGAAGCCATCGCCATTCACACCCACGTCCGGAGACCTCCATGCTGACGACGGAAAAGCTCGCCGAGCCGCTTTCGCTTGCCCACGGCCCCGCCATGAAGAACCGCTTCATGCTGGCGCCTCTCACCAACACGCAGAGCCATGAGGATGGCCGTCTTTCGGACGACGAATTCCGCTGGCTCACCATGCGCGCGCAAGGCGGCTTCGGCCTCACCATGACCTGCGCCGCCCATGTGCAGGCAGGCGGGCAGGGCTTTCCCGGCCAGCTCGGCATTTGGGACGACCGGCATGTTGAAGGGCTGACGCGGCTTGCCGCCGCCATCAAGGCTGAAGGTTCCGTCTCCTCCGTACAGCTTCATCACGCCGGCATCCGCTCGCCGAAGGACCTGGTGGGCGATGTCGTCGGCGCCTCCGACGACAAGGACACGGGCGGCCGCGCGCTCACCACGGCCGAGGTCGAGAAGCTCCGCGACGATTTCATCGCCGCCGCGAAGCGCGCCGAAAAGGCAGGCTTCGACGGCGTCGAGGTGCATGGCGCGCATGGCTACATCCTCGCGCAGTTCCTCTCGGCGGAGTTCAACCGCCGCGACGACATCTATGGCGGCTCGCTCGAAAACCGTGCGCGCCTCGTTTTCGAGATCGTGAACGGCATCCGTGCCGCCTGCCGTCCGGACTTCCAGCTCGGCATCCGCCTTTCGCCGGAACGCTTCGGCCTGAAGCTCGCCGAGATCCGCGACGTCGCCGCGGAACTTCTTTCCGATGCAAAGATCGACTATCTCGACATGTCGCTCTGGGACGTGAAGAAGGAGCCGGTGGAAGAGGAATTCCAGGGCCGTTCCCTCATGAGCGTCTTCACGGACCTGCCGCGGGGCGATGTCCGTCTTGGTGCCGCGGGCAAGATCATGAGCGCTCAGGATGCGGCAGGCGTCATTGAGGCGGGCTGCGATTTCGCGATCATCGGCCGCGCCGCCATCCTCAGGCACGATTTCGCGCGCCGCGCCCTCGCCGACCCGGCCTACGCTTCGCCGCAGATCCCGGTCACGGAGCAGCATCTCCGCGATGAGGGTCTGGGCAGCGCCTTTGTCGCCTACATGAAGGGCTGGAAGGGCTTCGTCGTGGAAGAAGCGGCCTGATCCACTTCAGAGTTCGCCGCGGCGCATGCGGGAAAGGGTCGCCTCCGCATCCTTCATGATCTCGTTGCGCCGCTGCGGACTCCATTTCTCAAGTGTTCGATAAGGCATCGCCAGACGGGGATTCTTCGACAGCCGGTGCCGGTTGCGAACAAGGAAAGCCCAGTAAAGCGCGTTGAGCGGACAAGGCTCCTGTCCCGCTCGCGGCTTCGGTGCGTAGGGGCAGCCTTCGCAGAAGTTCGACATGCGATTGATATAGGCGCCGGACGCCGCATAGGGCTTCGAGGCGAGAAGCCCGCCATCGGCGAAGATTGCCATGCCGTGCGTGTTCGGCAGTTCCACCCAGTCGAACGCGTCCGCATAGACGGCGAGATACCACTCGCTGATCTCCTTCGGGTCGATGCCCGCGAGCAGCGCGAAGTTCCCCGTCACCATCAGCCTTTGTATGTGATGCGAATAGGCGTGGTCCCGCGTCTGTTTCACGACGTCGGACAGACAGCGCATCTTTGTTTCGCCCGTCCAGTAGAAATCGGGAAGCGGTTCATGCGCATCGAGGAAATTCGTTTCCGCATAGTCCGGCATCTTCAGCCAGTAGATGCCGCGCACATATTCGCGCCAGCCGAGGATCTGGCGGATGAAGCCTTCCGCCGCGTTCAGCGGCACTTGGCCCTCGCGCCAGGCTTCCTCCGCCGCAAGGCAAACCTCTCGCGGGCTCAGCAGGCCGATATTGACCGAGGTCGAAAGAAGCGAGTGAAAGAGAAAGGCCTCGCTCTCGCGCATCGCGTCCTGATAGTCGCCGAAGAAAGGAAGCGCTTCCTCGATGAAGTGATCGAGCGCCCGTAATGCCTCCTGCCGCGTCACCGGCCAGCCGAAGCGGTCGAGCGTTCCGAAGTGATCGGGAAATTCCCGCTCCACCAGCGCCATCGCTTCCCGGGTCGTCTCGTCGGGCGGAAAGCGCAGTCTCTCCGGCAGCGCCAGCTTCTTCGGCAGCGCTTTTCGATTCTCGCTGTCGTAGTTCCATTTGCCGCCGGCGGGTTCGTCTCCTTCCATCAGGAAGCCCGTCTCGCGCCGCAACTCGCGGTAGAAGAATTCCATGCGGAAACTCTTGCGGCCCTTCGCCCATTTGCGAAAGCGCGCGTGACTGGCGAAGAAGCGGTCGTCTTCCGCCATCTCGAGAAGGCCGTTATGAGCTTTCTGCCATGCGTCGAACGCGGCGCGGAGTCGCCATTCGCCGGGCTCCGTCATGACGGCCTGCTTCGCCTTGTGTCGCCGCAGCGCGCGCTCGAGTTCGCCGGTCAGCGACCCGGTGTTGTGAGGATCGTCCAGCCTCACATAGTCGACCTCGATCCCTTCTTCCCTCAGCGCTTCCGCGAAGTGCCGCATCGCGGAAAAGATGAGCACGATCTTCTGCTTGTGATGGCGCACATGGGTGCCTTCCTCGCGAACTTCCGCCATCAGCACGACGTCCTGCGTCTTGTCGAGCCCGCGCAGAGCGGACAGGTCGCGCGTGAGCTGGTCGCCGAGAACGAGACGGACCGTGCGCATGGCTCAGGCGCTCCTCCGCCGCGTGCGCAATGCACGTTTGCAGCGTTCCGAACAGGTCTTCACCTCGTTCCAGTCCACGCGCCACTTCTTCCGCCACGAGAAAGGCCGCCCGCAGGCCGCGCAGATCTTCTCCGGCAGGTCTGCCTTTTTTCGCGCGCGCGGCACGGCGTCATTCTCCTTTCGCGGCGAGCTTTTGCAGCGCGGGCCGCAGCGGCAGAAAGAGACGGTAGGCAAGGGCGACTGCCCAGGAGAAGGGCGGTATCCGGAAAAGCCGTCCCGCAGCCCGGAAGCCCGGCAGCATCGACCAGAGTTCGGCGAAAGCCGCGCCTCCGGCAACGAGCTCGCCTCGCGCCGAGACGACATGAAAGCGCTTCCGCGCCGTCTCGGGATCGGGCGCGCCGTTGCCGCCCCGGTAGTCTGCCGCGCTCACATCGACCCAGTCGATGCGGGTCTCGCCCTCGCGGCGGCGGTAGAAGGCGATCTCCCGGCGGCACAGCGGACAGGCGCCGTCGTAAAAGACGCGGCAGGAAGTCTCCGCCTGCGGGGTGCTTTCTTCCTCGCTCACCACGGCAGCACCTCGCCCTTGTAGTCGAGAAACGAACCGTTGTTTCCGGCATCGGCCCGGTCGACAACGGCCAGAAGCTCGCGCGCTGCGCTTTCGGGCGCACGCGCGATCAGGCCCTTCTTCTGGAAAGGCGCGGAGAGCGGGCTTTCGACCGTGCCGGGATGAAGCGCGAGACAGATGGCGTCGGGCTTCCGCCGTGCTGTCTCGATGGCGGCGCTGCGGAGGATCTGGTTCAGCGCCGCCTTGGACGCGCGGTAGCTGTACCAGCCGCCCGCCTTGTTGTCGCCGATGCTGCCGACGCGTGCCGACAGCGTCGCGAAGACGGATTTTCCCTCGCGGGGAAGAAGCGGCAGGAAGTGTTTCATCAGCAGCGCCGGCCCCGTCGCGTTGAGGGCGAAGGCATGTGCCATCTGCGCGGCCGAAATCTGCTTCAGACTCTTCTCCGGCGAGAAAGCGTCGTTATACAGAAAGCCCGTGGCGTCGATGAAGAGGCGCAAATCGCCTTTCATGCCGGCGACATGCTGCGCCGCGGTGGCGATGCATTCCTCGTCCAGAAGGTCGAGTCTCGGGCTTCCCCCTCTGGAAAGGCCGATGACCTCGCGGAAGCGGCCGCTCGCCTTGAGGGCGGTCAGAAGTGCATTGCCGATGGCGCCGGTCGCACCGGCAATAGCCGCGATGCCGCCTTCGGGGAATGAGTGGAGTTGAAGTGTCGTGCCGCCGGTCATTTTCGCTCGCGGGAAAGACGTCGTTTTCCTCTATACGTCTCTCCCGCGCGCGAGGTTCACATGACCCTCACCATGTGTCGATGAACGCCCGGGACGGCTTCGCCTCCGCGGGCGGCAGCGATTTCAGCCCCCGCGTCACCCAGTGCCGCGTTTCGGCCGGATCGATCACCGCGTCGATCTCGAGGAACGACGCCATGTTGGTCGCCTTCCCGTTTTCGTAATAGCGGTCGACCATCTTGCGGTAGAAGGCGTCGCGCTCTTCGAGGTCCTCGATCGCTTCCATCTCGCGGCGATAGCCGAGCCTGACCGCCCCTTCGAGCCCCATGCCGCCGAATTCGCCCGTCGGCCAGGAGATGTTGAAGAAGGGTGCGTGGAAACTCCCCGCCGTCATTGCCTGCGCGCCGAGCCCGTAGCCCTTGCGCAGGACCACCGCGAAAAGCGGCACGCTCATGTTCGCCGCCGTCACGAACATGCGGCTCACATGCCGCACCTGAGCTTCCTTTTCGATCTCGGGTCCCACCATGAAGCCGGGCGTGTCGCAAAGCGACAGGATCGGCAGCCCGAACGCATCGCAGAGCTGCATGAAGCGCGCGGCCTTGTCCGCCGCTTCCGCGTCGATGGCGCCGCCGAGGTGATAGGGGTTGTTCGCCATCAGCCCCATCGGCCGCCCTTCCATGCGGATCAGCGCCGTCTTGATGCCGATGCCGAATTCGCGGCGGAGTTCGAGCACCGAGCCTGTATCCGCCACGCCCTCGATCACCCTGTCGATGTCATAGGCGCGCAAGCGGTTCTCCGGGATCATGTGGCGGAGCAGCCGCTGGTCGCTCTCCTCCCATTTCTCCACCGGGCCTTGAAAATAGGAGAGATATTTCTGGCAGGCGTCGATCGCCTCTTCCTCGTCCTTCACGAAGATGTCGATCACGCCGTTCCTGCGGTGAACCTCCGCCGGGCCGACTTCCTCCGGCGCATAGGTTCCGAGCCCGCCGCCCTCGATCATCGCCGGGCCGCCCATGCCGATATTGGAATCCGCCGTCGCGATGATGACGTCGCAACAGCCGAGCAGCGCCGCATTGCCCGCGAAGCACCGCCCCGCCGTCATGCCGACGAGCGGTACCTTGCCCGAAAGCGTGGCAAACGTGTGGAAGCTCGGCGTGTCGAGACCGGCGACGCCCGCCGTGTCCGTGTCGCCCGGCCGCCCGCCGCCGCCTTCCGCGAGCAGCACGATGGGCAGCTTCTGGTCCCGCGCGAGAAACAGCATGCGGTCCATCTTCTTGTGGTTCATCGCGCCCTGCGTGCCCGCAAACACGGTGAAGTCGTAGCCCATCACCATGGCGCGCGCCTTCTCCTCGCCGAAGAGGGAGGCGTTCACCGTGCCGATGCCCGAGACGAGCCCATCCGCCGGGCTCATCTTCAGAAGTTCCTCCATCGAGCGGCGGCGGCGCTGCGCGGCGAGCGCCAGCGCGCCATATTCGATGAAGCTCCCCTCGTCGCAGAGATGGTCGATGTTTTCGCGCACGGTGCGCTGGTTGCGCTTGCGCCTGCGCGCGACCGCCTCCGGCCGGTTCTCATCGAGCCCCAGCGCATGCCGGTCGATCACATGCTGCAGGTCGGGGCGGATGTAATCGGGATCGACCGCCTCTTCGCTCACCGCCGCCGCGTCGGCGCCCACGCCTTCTTCGATGAAGAGGATCGGCTCGCCTTCCATCAGCGTCGCGTTCTGAACGGCCGTCACCTTCCGCACCGTGCCGCCGAACGGCGCGGCGATGGTGTGCTCCATCTTCATCGCTTCCAGCACCGCGATCTGCTGGCCCTTCGCGACGGTCTCGCCCTCCGCCACATCGACGGAGATCACCTTGCCCTGCATCGACGAGGGCACCGGCGTTGTTCCCGCCGGGCCTTCCACATGTTTCGCCGCTGCGGCGCTCGCACCGTTCCCGCCGGTGAAGTAGCGCCCCGGCGTCGCTTCCGCTTTCGCCAGTTCGCCCGCATGTTCCGCGATGAAGCCCGTGCTTACTTCGTTCTTCTGCACATCGTCCCGCGCCATCAGCGCCTGCAGGAAGGAAAGGTTCGTCGTCACGCCCTCGATCTGGAATTCGCTGAGCGCGCGCCGCGCCCGCGCCACCGCGTCGCCATAGGAAGGCGAGGGCGAATGCGCGATCAGCTTCGCCAGAAGCGAGTCGTAGTTCGGGCTGGTGCGGTATCCGGCATAGCCGAACGTGTCGACGCGAATGCCGGGTCCCGAAGGCGGATTGAACGCGTTGAGCACACCCCCCGTCGGCACGGCGGCGCCCGTCTCGTCCATCCGCTCCATGTTGACGCGAAGCTGGATCGCGAAGCCGCGTGGGGCGGGCGTCTCCGTCAATCCCACTTCCTTCAGCGTCGCGCCGGCCGCGATGCGGAGCTGCGTCTTCACGAGATCGATCCCGGTCACTTCTTCCGTCACCGTATGCTCGACCTGGAGTCTCGGATTCGCTTCCATGAAGGCAATGGCGCCGTCCGGCGTCTTCGCTTCCGTGTCGATCAGGAATTCGAACGTGCCGAGTCCCTTGTAGGCGGCGGCGCCCGCGAGCTTCTGCGCCGCGTCCGTCAGGCGCTTCCGCGTCGCAGCGTCGAGCGTCGGGCTCGGCGCGATCTCCACCACCTTCTGGTTCCGCCTTTGCAGTGTGCATTCGCGCTCGCCGAGATCGATCACGTCCTTCCCGTCGCCGACGATCTGGATTTCGATGTGGCGCGCGCGGGTGATGAGCTTCTCGACATAGATGTCGCTGCTGCCGAAGGCCGCCTTCGCTTCCGACTGGCAGCGTTCATAGGCCGCCGCAAGGTCCTTCACATCCATCACGGCGCGCATGCCGCGTCCGCCGCCGCCCGCCAGTGCCTTCAGCATCACCGCCGAACCCGCCTTCTCCATGAAGGCGCGCGCCTCTTCGAGGCTCGTCGCGCCGTTGGTGCCGGGAAAAAGCGGCACGCCTTCTCGCTCCGCCAGCGCGCGGGCTTCAGCCTTGTCGCCGAAAAGGCGGAGCGCTTCCGGCGAGGGCCCCACGAAGATGATCCCCTCCTTCGCACAGGCCTCGGCGAAAGCCGCGTTCTCGCTGAGGAACCCGTAGCCCGGATGGATCGCGTCGCATCCCGCCTGCTTTGCCTCGGCCACGATCTGTTTGATGTCGAGATAGGCGGCCGCGCCCGTTCCCGTCAGCGGCAGCGCCTCGTCGGCGGCCCGTACATGGAGCGACAGCGCATCGTCCTCCGCATGGACCGCGACGGTCCGCAATCCGAGTTCCGAACCCGCGCGCGCGATGCGCACGGCAATCTCGCCGCGATTGGCGATCAACAGGCTTTTCATCGGGTGGGCCTCCCGCGCCCTTTAATTGCTTTTGACAATTTGAGTAGGGAGGCGGGCCGCGCCTGTCAAACCTTCGCTCGCCCGCGCGTGGGCTCCGTGAGAACAGACAGGAAACGGCTTGCCGCCCGCCAGGCCGGTGTGAAACGGCTTCGGTTGACCCTGCCTCGCAGGGAACTAGCTCCTCTCGCAGGGAAGAAATGTTCCGGGGAAGGGAGGTCGTTTGTCCGGAAAACCGATTGCGATTGCCGTCGCGGGGGCCGCGTGCTGCGCGCTCGCGGCGCTGCCCGTCCGCGCGGAAGAGGGCGGAGAGCCGCCCGCGGAAGAAGCCGCGCCCGTCTTCGACCTCGGCGGCGCGCTCCGTGTCAACTTCTACAACAAGAGCTGGGAGGCGCGGCAGAAGCGCCGCAGCATTTCGCAGAATCTCCGCCTCGACACGGCGATGATCGACGCTTCCTTCGTTTCCGGCCGCTGGGACGGCTCGGCGCAATACCGCTTCTACTATTACAGCGACGGCGACCGGCTGAGCCATTTCCCTCATCACGCCTGGGTGGGCTACAGGCTCGATGAGAGACAGAAGCTCCAGGCGGGCATCCAGAAGGTGCCCTTCGGCCTGCTTCCCTTCGCCTCCAACAATTTCTTCTTCTCGCTCGCCTTCTATGCAGGGTTGGAAGACGACTACGATCTCGGCTTCCGCTACAGCCGCGACATGGGCCCGTGGACATTCGATGCCGCCTGGTTCCCGATGGACGAGGGGAGCTGGTCGGGCGACAGCGAGGACAGCGCGCGCTATTCCTACGACATCGTGACGGACGGCACGCGCGACAATGACGAGCGCCATCAGGTCAATCTGCGCCTCGCGCGCAGCTTCGCGCTCGCCAACGGCGTGACGGGCGAGGCGGGTGCATCGTTCCAGTATGGTCTCGTGCCGAACGGCATCACCGGCCGCAACGGCCACAGGAACGCACAGGCGCTTCATGCAAGTTTCGACTACGGGCCGTGGAACCTGAAGACGGAAGCAATCCGCTATGCCTTCGACCTCGAAAACCCCGCCGGTCAGGACGACCGTTACGTCGTCATGGGGGCCTTCGATTTCCCCTACCGGGTCGCCGCCCGCGGGGCGATCTATGTCGCGGGCCTCGCCTATGCGTGGGACACGGCTGAAGAAACCGGCGGTCTCCTGAAAAGCGTCACCTTCTATAACGACTACAGCTATCTCGATAAGGCGGAGGACAGCTATTCGGGCAGCCAGCAGAACGTGCTTGGCGCGGGTCTCGATTTCGAGGGTCCGCTCTATGTCACGCTCGATTGGGCGCTCGGCCGCAACAACGCCTATATCGGGCCTGAATTCACGCGCGCGCTTGCCTCCGGCGGCACCGGCGGCGGCTGGTCGAGCCGGGTCAATCTCAACGTCGCGCTCTATTTCTGAGCGGGCGACGTTTCGGCGAGCTTTCGCGCCTTCGCCGGGCTCATGCCCAGCAGTCTCAGAACGCTCTCGCAGGTCTGCCGGGTCACATCCGGGTCGCGCCCCCCGTGAAGCTGCGCGCGAAGCGCGGCGCCGATCAGTGCCGCCACCTGGTCGAGCAGGAAACCGGTCACCTCCACATCGAACTTTCCCTGCGCCACGCCGCGTTCGATGTCGCTCCTGAGATAGTGATAGATGTCCCGCCGCACATCGGGCAGGTGCTCTGCGCTGCCGAGCAGCACATGCGCCCAGTCCGGCTCCGCAATCGCGATCTCGATGAAACGCGCGGTTGCCGTCGTGACGCGTTTTGCCCCGTCGTCGATGCCGCTCATTTCCTCGTCGAGCTGCCGGCTCACCGCCAGCGCAATCCCGTAGGCCGTCTCGCGGAGGATTTCGTCCTTGTCCCGGAAGTAATTGTAGAAGGTCCCGTTCGCGAGCCCCGCCGCCTCGGTGATGTCGAGGATCTTGGTCGCTTCCATCCCCTTCGCCGCGACGACGGCAACGGTCGCGTCCAGCAACGCCGAGCGTGTCCGCTCGCGCTTGCCGCCGCCGCTCGTCTGCTCCTGGAAATGTCCCTGCCGCACGCCGCGCTCCTCTGTGCCCCCCAGAAGAACAGGAAGGATAGCGCGGGAGCCGCCTTGACAAAAGCAGTTTATGAGATATATCTCAAATATGAGAGTAATCTCAATTTATGGAGTGCGTATGTCCCGTCTTCCCGTTCTCGTCGTCGGTGCCGGCCCGGTCGGTTGCCTCGCCGCGCTCCTTCTCGCGCGTCAGGGCATCGCCTCCCGCCTGGTCGACAGACGGCCCCGGCCCGCCTCGGCGCCGAAGGCGCATGCGGTGAACCCGCGCACGCTGGAAATCTGCGAGAGCGCCGGTGTTTCCGCCGCTGCGCTCCGTCGCGCGGGCGCGAACGCCAATGATGCCGGCTTCGTTCGCTTCATGGGCACGCTGGCAGGTCCCGAATTCGGCGCCCTGCCTTACGAACGGCAGGACGATGCGGCGCTTGCCTACACGCCCTTTCCGCTGACCAACATCCCGCAGCCGAAATTCGAAGCCGCGCTTTTCAAGGCGATCGAAGCCGAGCCGCTCGTCGCTTTCGAGCGCGGCATCGCCTGCACCTCGCTGGAAGAGCGCGCCGATGGCGTCGTCGCAACACTTGCCCGCATGGGCCAGGACGAAACTGTCGAGGCCGAATGCAGCTATGTCGTCGCCGCCGACGGGGCGGGCTCGCGGCTGCGCAAGGCGCTCGGCATCGCAATGGAAGGGCCGGACTCCCTCCAGCACTACATCATGATCCATTTCGAGGCCGATCTGCGCGCGCTCACCGCGTCGCGTCCCGGCGTCCTCTATTTCCTCTTCGATCCGGCGACGAGCGGCGTCGTCATCGCCTATGACCGTGCGAAAACCTGGGTGCTCATGCATCCATACGATCCGGCGTCCGACGCACCGGAAAGTTTCGATGAGGCAAGGTGCCGTTCGCTGGTTGAGGCGGCGATCGCGGACGCCGCGCCCTTCGCCATCCGCAACATCAGCCCCTGGACGATGTCGGCGCAGATCGCGGAGCGCTATCGCAAGGGCCGTGTCTTCCTCGCGGGCGATGCCGCGCACCGCTTTCCGCCGACAGGCGGCCTCGGCCTCAACACGGGCGCGGTCGACGCGCAGAATCTCGCCTGGAAGCTGGCCGCCGTCCTCAAGGGCGAAGCCGGCGAGGCGCTTCTCGACAGCTATGAAGCGGAGCGCCGTCCCGTTGCGGTCGCAAACAGCGAGCAGAGCCTCATGAACGCCTCGAAGCTCTTCGAGCTTTTCGGCGTGCTCTATGGGCCGGACCCCGCCCGCATGGGGGAGCATTACGATGAGCTCGCGGCGGACCCCGCTGCAAGTGCGTCGCTTCCCGCCGCCATCGAGGCGCAACGCCCGCATTTCGACAGCTTCAATCTGCAACTCGGCTATCGCTATTCTTCCGCCGCGCTTGCCGGCGCGCCGCCGCTGATCCCCGCCGCAGAAATCGACATCAGCCGCTATGAACCCTCCTGGGAAGTCGGCGCACATCTGCCGCATCGCTGGGTCTCCCGCGGTGGCGAGCGCGTCTCGCTTCTCTCTCTTCGCGACCCTGCGCGCTTTTCGCTGCTGGCCGGTCCCGCCGCCTCCGCCTGGCGCAAGGCAGCAGACGGTTTCGGTCTCCACATGATCTCGTCCGGTTGCGACTTCACGGACGAAGATGATTGGTCCGCGTTGACCGGCCTGCCTGCAGACGGTGCGCTCCTCATTCGTCCGGACGGGCACATTGCCTGCCGTTTCGACGAGGTGGAAGACGCGCCACGCCAGCTCGCGCGCGTCATGGGTTCGCTTCTTTCTCTTTCGGCCTTCGCTCTCGCCTGACAGGAAAAGCCTCATGGATCTCGGATTGACGGACAGGAAGGCGATCGTCTGCGCATCCTCGCGAGGTCTCGGCAAGGCCTGCGCGGCGGCGCTTGCGCGCGAAGGTG
This sequence comes from Parvibaculum sp., assembly GCA_017642695.1. Classification (GTDB taxonomy): domain Bacteria; phylum Pseudomonadota; class Alphaproteobacteria; order Parvibaculales; family Parvibaculaceae; genus Parvibaculum. The sequence continues at coordinate 850,658 of JAEPQD010000001.1, forward strand.
TGCATGTCGTCGTGAACGGTCGCGGCGCCGAAGCGCTCGACAAGGCGGCGATCGAGATTTCGTCCGGCGCAAAAGGCTCGGTCACGCCCGTCGTCGCCGATCTCAACACGGAGGAGGGCAGGGCGAAACTTCTCGCCGCCTGTCCCGATGCCGACATTCTCGTGAACAACAATGACGGTCCGCCCCCCGGCAATTTCGCTCAATGGGGCGAGGTCGAATGGCGCGCCGCGCTCGACGCCAACATGCTCGCGCCCCTCTTCATGATCAAGGCGTTGATGGAAGGCATGAAGGAGCGCCGCTTCGGCCGCATCGTCAACATCACCTCTGCCATGGTGAAGGCGCCGCGCGCCGTCATGGGTCTTTCGACGGCGGCGCGTTCCGGCCTCACCGCGATGTGCAAGGGCCTATCGACCGATCTCGCGCCCTTCAATGTCACGATCAACAACATGCTGCCCGAGCGCTTCGATACGGACCGCCAGAAGAAGATGGCGGAGCTCGCGATGGCTTTCAGGAAGATCACGATGGAAGAGGCGCGCGCCGAGATCGCGGAGTCGATTGCGGCGAAGCGCATGGGCGATCCGGCGGAGTTCGGCGATGCCTGCGCCTTTCTCTGCAGTGCGCAGGCAGGCTTCATTTCCGGACAGAACCTCCAGCTCGACGGCGGCACCTATCCCGGTCTCATCTGAGGAAACGAAAAATGGAAACCAGTTTCGACGCGCTTCTCGTTCCCCGGCTGCTCTTCACGGTGGTCGCCGTCATGATTTCCGTCGGCCCGATCGTTGCCGATTTCAACAAGACCCATGCGACGAACCCGCTCTGGACGCCGCATGCCCGCTTTCATGTCGTGTGGCAGGTGTTGAGTCAGACCGGCGTCTCTCTCGTCATTCTCTGGCTGCTATGGACGAATGCCGCGGATTACACGACCCACATCTGGGTCGCTGCCATTCTCAACTATGTCTGGCTCGCGAGCTTCTATACGACGCTTGCCTCCATGCCGCTTTATGGCGGTGCGCTGAAGGATGTGAACGGCATCAAGCCCTTCCGCTTCAATATCTTCGGCAATATCTATCTTGTGGACACAAATCTCTTCGGCAGCATCATACTCATGATCGTGAACACCATCGGCGTGTTCCTGCTCGCGAACTGAAAATGGAGGCGTCATGCTTTTTCGTTTTGTCGGAGTTCTGCTGATGGGGTTGTCCATGTCTCATGGCGTGCAGGCCGGCGCCTTCGGCACGGTCGAAATCGCGCCCGTCGAAGAGGCGCTCACCTTCGCGCGCGACAAGGCGGGCACCCGCCTCATCCTTGTCTCGTCCTACGAGGGCAGGCAGGTGACGGGCATCGACCTCACCGCCGCCTTCGGGGTTTCCGATCCGATCGCGCTTTACAACGCGCAAGGCTATGACGCGATTGCCTCCGTCTCCGGCAGGGAAGTGACGCTACCGGTGAGCGAGCTTGGGCTGCCGGTCACGCTCACCGCGTCGCACATTGCCGCAGGCACAAACTTTCCCGAACATGCCGAGGAGTCGACCGTCGAGGACGGTCCCTTCCTCTTTGCCAAGGAAGTCGAGCCGACGCCCTTCGACGCGCCGATCCCGGCGGGCGACGCGCTCCTCGACTACGAGGTCGAGCTTTGTTTCGTCGCGCTTGAGGCTTTCGACATTTCGGCGGCGCCGCAACAGGCGGGCCTCATCCTCTGCAACGATGTCACCGACCGCGCGAAGCTGATGCGCAACATCGACGCCTCCGACGTTACCTCCGGCAAGGGCTTCACGACCGGCAAGAGCGCGCCGGGTTTCCTGCCCGTCGGCAATCTCTTCGTCGTCCCGCGCGACGTGCGCGCCTTCGCCGCCGCCGTCGAGCTGCGTCTCTGGCGGGGAGAGGAACTGAAACAGTCCGCGCGCCAGTCGGAGGCGATCTGGGACTTCGACGAACTCGTCCGTCAGTCCGCGGCCCGTCAGGAGGTGCGCTGGGATTTCGAAGGCCGCGACGTCGGCCTGCCGATTGAAGAGGGCATCGTTCCCGCCCGCACCGCCATCCTCGCGGGCACGCCGGACGGCACCGTCTTCCAGGGCGTCGACAAGTCGTCCATGGCGCTTGGGGCATGGGACTGGATCGCGGGCGGCTGGGACCGCTCCCTCGTCTCCCATGTCGTCGAACGACAGATCGCGAAGGAGCGTGACGCTCGGCGCTACCTCCAGCCCGGCGAGCATGTCGTCATCTCCGTCGCGCGCATGGGCGAACTCGACAACCTCGTCGTCGAGTAGTCCCCGGGCGCGCGCGGGGCGAAGTTACCAACCGGCTTTGTCCCCGCTTCCGGACCGTCCGGCGCGATCCGTGACGGCGGGGATAAACCGGCCTCGAATCCATTGTGACGTTTCGGTGACAGTTCGATGACGGCCGGGCGTGAAAACCCCCTGTTTATTCCCGCTTCCCGCCCCTCATGGTAAGGTCCGGCCGGCTCAAGCGGGGGTGGTGGGGCACGTGAACAAGGCGCGGGGACCGTTCGACTTCAATTTTCTCGTCAGTCTCTTTCTGGCCCTCGCCGTCTGGGTGGGCCTCAGAAACGACGTGGTCTGGGAGAGTTTTATCGGCGAAGCCGACCGCGAGGCGATCCAGATCGCCTTCGCCATGCGGGTCAACCGGACGCTCGAAGGCACAGGCCCCATCCTCTTCCTGAACCTCGACGATTCCGTCTGGCACGGCGAAAAAAGCGACAGCCCGCCCCTCGCCTACGCGCCGCGCCCCGTTATCTACAAACTTCTCCGCGACTCCTTCGGAACTCCCGGCTTTCCGCGCCCCAGCGTCGTCATCGCCGACTTCGATCTCTTCTGGCGCACCCCCGACGAGGAAGCGGAAAGCAGGATCGATGCGCTTCTCGAGGAATGGGGCAGGGACCCCGAAGCGCCGCTCCTGGTGCTCCAGCGCGAAGTGGTCGACGGCGATGGCACGAAAGCCTATCCCGCCGCCATCCGGCCTTCGCTGCGCGACCGTTTCATAGACGAGGCGCCCGAAGGAAACATCGTCTGGGCAAGCGCCCTGTTCACCGGCGACGAGGTGATCGGTGCCCGCTATTTCGAACATTTCCTTTGCCTGAAGACCGACAATGGACCGGCTGTCGTCGCCAGCACCGCACTTTACGCGGTGGCCGGCCGCCGCTCCGCCACCGCCCGCGACGCGGTCGCGCAGGTCGACGCGGCAATGGAGGAACCGCTTCGCTACTGCGCCGGCGAGGGGTCGGGAAGCTACGATCTCGAAGTTAGCGGCCGTGATGCGCTTTTCTTCAGCGGCCAGCGAAGCCTGATCAATTATAGCGCCCGGCCTCAGAGCGATTTCGACTTCACGACCCCCGGACTCATTGCGGCGGACATGTTTGTGATCCCTGCAGCCGCGGTCAGCGGCGAAATGGTCGGCGGACTTGCCGCAAATAGTGGCATCGTGATTATCGGATCGGCATCTCTTACCGCCCGCGATCGTCACATAACGCCTTACGGGCCGATGGGCGGTAGTCTGATCATTGCCAATACGGTGCGGGGTCTTGAGGTTGGAGGCCAGGTTCATCGCCTCCACTGGGCAATCGAGGCGCTCCTATTGTCCGTATTCGTCTCATTGATCGTCCTGGCCTTCTGGTATTGCCGTCTCGCCCGTGAAATCGTCGATATTGAGCCGGCCTCGCAAGTGCCCTGGTATGTCGAGGCCTACCAGATCCCCTTCGCACTGCTCACCAATCCCGTTATCGTTAAGATACTGATCGGTGTTTCTGTTTTTTGGCTCGGTGCGCTGGCAACTTACTATATGCTGGACTACGGGCTGTGGATCGGGTTTGCGGCGCCCGCCTATGCAGCGGCGCTTAACGAAGCGCGCGAAGATTTTGAAGAACTGATGGAGAATCTCCGTGAAAAGAAAGCTCGTGCCAAATAGGTGGATGCTCGCTCTCGGGGCGATCGTTCTTGCCGCGCCGGTCGGAAGCAGCGGAGCTGCCGCCGCGATTGCACCCTGTTCTTCTGCCACCGTTGCCTTCGTGAAAAGCATCAAGGGCGACGGCAGCAATGTCATACTGGCGCGGGGCGGCGAAGAAGCGCAGCTCACGGCCTTCGCCCCGCTCTGCAAGGGCGATGTGCTGAAACTCAAGACGTCGAACGAAGCGGTCGTGCTCGGCATTGCCGGCAGCACGGCCCCGGCGGAAGTCGTCGGCCCCGTTGCGTACAACGTCGGACCGGCAAGTTCTGGTGGCGAAGCGCTGACGGAAGTCCTTGAGGATCGTCTCCTGCCGCTCGGCGAACGCACCATCGGACAGGGATTGGCCCGCTCGGCCGATCCGTTCGAATTCGGGCTTCTTGATCTGGAGACCGAGTCCGCGCAGATCGGCTCGGGCAACCGCCCGCTCTGGATCGGCTGGGCCGGTGGACAGCCGCCCTTCGACGTGACAGTGACCGGTCCTTCCGGACAGGCTTTCGCAATGCAGGCGCTCGAAACAAATGACTACCTGTTTCCGGCATCCGACATTGAGCCGGGCTACTACTCGGTTTCCGTTTCGGATGCGAACGGCCGTACACGGAAAACCGGTTTTGAAGCCGTGACCGATGTACCGGAAGTAACGACGGTCGCGATCCCTGCATGGATGGGTGCGGATTCGGGCGCGATGCTCAAGGCGTTCTGCGTCGCGGCGGAAGACCCCTACATCTGGTCCTTCGAGGCGGCGCAGCAGCTGGCAGCCGCGCCCGACACCGGTCTCGATCGGGAAACAGCGCTGGCGCTGATCGCTTCGGGCGATACCGCTGCTCTCTGCCCCGGCGGAAACGGCTGACGCGTTATTCGGCCGATGTGAGCTTGCCGGTGGCACGAATAAGCGGCCGGCTTGCGTCGCCGATGACGACGTAAGGACCCCAGAAATAGGGGTGACTGAATTTCTGTTCGGCAATCAGCGACATCTGAGCGGTACGGAGCGCGTTGTCGACCGCCAGTCCGCTGGAACTTGCAAAGAAGCGCCTGACGACGAGGTCTGCCGCCGCGTCGTCGGCGACCCAATGGGTCGCCATCACCGACCGGGCGCCCGCATAGATGAAGCTGCGAACCAGACCGTCGAGCTGCGCGCCGTCGAAGACCGCTGCGATACCCTGGGCGCCTTCCGCTTCGCGCGCAGTGTCGCAGGCGGCAAGCAGTACCAGTTCGGCATCGAGTTTCAGATCGAGAATTTCCGATGCACTGAGAAAGCCATCGCCGCCATCCTTCGCCAGCGAGGTCAGGAGTGAAGGCTCGGTAATGCAGAACCCATCGCCGAAGAACCCATGCGTCACGAAAACAAGCACCTGCTGATCGGACAGGTCGCCGCCGGAAAGCGTGCCCGCGTCCGTGAATTTTTCACCCGTGACATCCGTGCGAATGAAACGGGAAGCGACATCGCCGGCAAGGGGTGTCAGTGGACGCGTCAGGGCGTCTTCGGAAAGAAAGAGCGTTCCGCAACGGTCCGGACGGCCCTCCGCGACCATGCGCGCCGTAAAGTCTTCTGTCCATGCAGGGGTCGTCTTGGGCGGGACGGGCGGTCCGAAGACGGTAACGGTGCCGGACGACTTCGCTGGACCCGCCTGTCTCGCGGCGACGAAACTGGCGGCGCTCGGCGCGCTCGCGAAGTTGAACTCCGTCGCGAGAAACGCGACATCGGTGTAGTCGCGCGTTCGCTGCGGCGCTCGTATGTCCGCAGGCAGCCTGGAAACGAGAATGGCGGGCGGAATCGAGCCGATCACGCCGCGCGGCGCGAAGACGATCGTATCGATTCCCTTGGCGATGAGTTCCTCATGAACTGGCCCGAAGATGCCCTCGAAGAGTTCGTGCGCCTGTTCGATCCCGTACGGCGGAACGCCCGCCGCCCGGCTTCGCAAGGTGACACGAAGCCGCCGGACAAGCGCTTCGGCAGTTTCGCGGGTGAGCCCGGTCTTGAAGACACGGGTTTCGCCGCCGAAGATTGCATAGCCCAGTCCGCCGGAGCGAGTGGCAGTGAATGCGATCAGCGCTTCGTTCGGTGCAAGGGTCGTCTCGATGTCTTCCGTCGCGACACCACGATTGACGAGCTGCATGTATTCGGGTTCTGCGCGGCGGGCCTTTGCTTCAGCGTCGAGAACGGCCGCCTCCGCGGCCTTCGCCTCCGCCTCAAGTGCCGCGAGCCGTTCCGGGTCGTCGACGCCTGCTTCGGCCTGCAGCGCCTGCAAGGCATCGCCAAGTTTGCGTTCGGCGTCCTGCAGCGCCCGTATCTCTACTGATGCGGTATCCGAGCCGATACGCGCTGAGGCAAGAGCCATCGCCGCTGCTGCACGTGGTTCGACGACAGCCTCGAATGCCTGGATGTAGCGCTCCTTGAGTTGTGCAGCGGTGCCTTCGTTCCTGTTGATGGCTTCGACGAGAAGCACCAGATACTCGCCTGCATTATCGGGGGAGACGCCGAAGGAGCCTTCGACCCCGAGATAGAGTTCGAAAGCCTCGTGATAGTCGGCAAGCGCGCCTGTCTCGTCTCCCGTCGCCATACGTGCGCGCCCCAGGCTCGTCAGGAAGCGAGCCGTGAGAAGAGACCGCGGTTCCTGCTTCCGCCATTTTGCGAGCACCATCTGCAACCGATCAATCGCTGCTCCGGCGCGGCCCGCGTCGAGATCGTCGAGGGCGCGCTTTTCCTCCACCAGCGTCTCAAGCCAGAGGACCGATCCGGCCGGCGCAGACAGGATGAGAGCTGAAGCCTCATCCAGCGAATCCGCCGCTTCGGGCCGCTTCAAGAATGAAAGGGCAACCGCTTGCACGTAAGCCCTGTGCGCCTTGAGCACGATGGCGCGCACCTCAGGCCGTAATTCGGTGTTTGAATAGAGGGGAGGTGCGCTCTTGCTGTCGCGTTGATTCACGTAACCCGCTTCGCGTGCGGTGATCACACTGAGGTCGTTCGTGCCGCCATGCGTCAGCACGGCCGCGCCGTCTGCGAGATCGATGGCAAAGTCTCGGCGTGTCTCGGCGAGGGCGGCAGCATAGTCTCCCTTGTTGAGATAATGAACGGCGCGGTAGTTGACGATCTTGTCCTGAATCCATGCCGTCGTCTGCGACCCGAGCGAACTCGATGTATCGTCCAACAGCCGCTCGGCTTCCGCGAACCGGCCCTGATTGCTGAGATTGAGTGCCAGGTCGAGCGCGATATCCGCACGCCGGGCCGCATCGCCGCCGAACAGTCCATCCTGAATGGCAACCGCCTGTGCATAGTCGGCGGCCGCCAGCGCGAACTCATATGAGATGTTTCGCTGATGCCCTCGCCGCCGCAAAAGTTCCTGGTCCTGCATCGCCTGCACACCCGGCAGCAACGCGAGTTCCTCCTCGGACAGGGCCTGCGGTGGCTCGGCACCGGTCAGAACGGCGCCCGCCCGCTGCATCGCGGGCAGGGCGCCCGGCAATCCGCGCGCGCGGACGTTGTTTTCTGCGCCGCCCATCTCTATGGCGACGTCCTGAAACAGATCGCTCGACTGTGCGCCAGGACAACGCATGAGGGTGCCCTGCTCGGAGCCGAACTCGTTCTCAGGGATACAACCTTGCAGCAGGCTGCGCTCGAGTCCCGCTGCTTCCACGGGCTGGACCCGCACTATCGCGGCAGCCCTTCGCCACTTGCCGCAGAAGAGTTCGTATTGCGCGCCCTCCCCTTCGGCGATCTCGATATCGTCACGCCGTACCGCCCGGCAGGTTTCCGCATCGGCGCTGGCGCCCAGGTCGAGCGACGCCGGAAACCTTTCGACCGGCACGCTCACGCAACCTTCAACCAGCGGAATGAGAAGCGCGAGAGCAATGAGTTTCCAGGTTTTCATCTGACCCCGGCTCCCCAAAGGCTTTCATTTCCGGTAGCGGCGACGCCGCCGAGATCGCCTTCGCCGTCCTGGTCGTCTTCGTCGTCGAAGCTCAGATCAGGGCCTGCGACGTAAGGATTGGGATCGCTGCCTGCAACACCCGCCGTCGGCTCCGCTTCGCGTAGCAACGCATTCGAACAGCTAACCGAATCTCCGATAATGCAGAGATTGAACCGGTAGTCCGCCGACTTCTCGAGCGGCTCTTCCACCACGTTGCCACTTGCATCCGTTGTCCCCGGAAACAGGATGCGTGGTTCAAGGCCTGCCGAATAGCTGGTCACCCGGGTGCCGTCTTCGCGGATCACGACCCCGAAAAGAACGACCCTCTCCGGCCCGTCGCCCGAGGGATTGACCACGCCTTCGTCGACAGCGGCCACCTTGAAGACGACGCCGCGGCCATCGACGCCGCTGCCTGTATTGAGCTGGACGATATCGCCGGGTGCGTAGAGTTTCAGATCGTCCGCCGCAATGAAGATGTGATTGCGGGAGGCCTTGAACGCCGCTGGGTTCAATTTGCCAAGCGAAGCGAGCGAGGGGTCGTCGGCTTGATAGAATGCCTGGAACGTCTGCGGACCAATGATGATGTCCTGCGACGAATTTAGGGTAACAGCGCCGAGCCGCCCGGTTGTTGTATCCTGCCCGAGTTCTCCGGGTACAACGATCAGTCCCGGACGTCTGTCGTCGCCCCCATCGACATAGCCGATCGTGAGCGCATCGAGGCCTTGCACAGATCCGGCAGCGATAATCTGCGAACTGTTGTTAGCGCCGATCGAAAGATCGCCAAGCGTGGCACCGGTGAAGTCGACATCGAGCAGGAGAGCGTCGTTTGCTTCCGCGTCGATCCTGAGCTTACCAGTCGATATGCGGGAGAGCTCATCCGCGTCGATGGTGAGCCCGGCAGGGTTACGAAGTATGACCGAGCCGGTGCTTCCGTCGCCGCCGAGAACCACAGTCGTTCCGCTGTCGAGCGAGGTGAGGCGCACTTCGTCGCCTGCGCTTATCGAACCCGAAAGATCGAGATCGAGCGCCATGATGCTGACATTGGTGAGCGACGATATCTTGTTGATGACGGCGTCGCCCTGACCCGCTTCGAGCAATAGCAGCCCGCCATTGGCAGTGACGGAGCCCTGCACATCGACATTTCCTGTCAATGCTTGCAGCGACGCCTGCCCCATCGCGATGATATCGCCGAGCACATCCACACTGCCCCCGACGACCGTGGTGTCGCCGTCGCTCTCGGCGTCGTTCACAGTTGCCAAGCCGAGTTTCGCCTCGACGAGGATGTCGCCGCCTTCGGAGGTCGTCTTGCCGCCGAGCGTCGCGTCACCGGTGAGCGCACGGAAGGTCGCATCGCCACCGGCCGTCGCGTCTCCGGTGACTTCCAGGCTGGCGGCCGTCACTTCAATGGTCGTTGCGGCGTCGAGCGCCGCAAGGTTCGCTTCGTCGCCCGCCTCGATCTCGATGGCGCCTGTCGTGGCGGTGATCGTGTCGGAAGCGGTGATGTCGCCCGCTGCCTCAAGATAGACGCTTGCCGCTTCGACCGTTCCCTGCAGGACGATGTCGAATGCTTCGGCGATCATGCTGAGGGCGCCATCGGCCACGGTGTTCCCGGTCACCTCAATGTCGTCAGCCGTTATGTCGAGCGTCGTATCGGCGTCGAGCCCGGCGGCGGTCGCCTTGCCGGATGCGGCGTCGAGCAGGATCGAGCCGGTAGAGGTCAGGTCGCCGTTGAGGGTCAGGTCGCCGGTGGTCGCCGTGATCGTGGCGCTGTCGGTCGCATTGACCGGACCGGTCAGCTCGACACTGGCACCCTCGATGTCGAGGTCCGTGCCGGAGATATCGCCCGCCGAAGCGGTCATCGTCACGGCGCCGCCTCCGACAGCCGTCCCATTGAGATCGATGTCCTCGGCTGTGACCCCGAGCGTCGTGTCGGCGTCGAGCCCGGCGGCGGTCGCCTTGCCGGACGCGGCGTCGAGCAGGATCGAGCCGGTCGAGGTCAGGTCGTCATGGAGGGTCAGGTCGCCGGTGGTCGCCGTGATCGTGGCGCTGTCGGTAGCCGCGACGGGACCGGTCAGCTCGACACTGGCACCCTCGATGTCGAGGTCCGTGCCGGAGATATCGCCCGCCGAAGCGGTCATCGTC
>JAEPQD010000001.1:860763-1311690 GCA_017642695.1 Parvibaculum sp.
TCATGGAGGGTCAGGTCGCCGGTGGTCGCCGTGATCGTGGCGCTGTCGGTAGCCGCGACGGGACCGGTCAGCTCGACGCTGGCACCCTCGATGTCGAGGTCCGTGCCGGAGATGTCGCCCGCCGAAGCGGTCATCGTCACGGCGCCGCCTCCGACAGCCGTCCCATTGAGATCGATGTCCGCAGCCTCGATATCGAGAGTGGTCGCGGCGTCGAGGGCTGTGAGGGAGACAAGACCACTCGCACTGATGTCGATGCCGCCCGCAGTCGCGGTGAGGTTCGTGTCGGAGGTCGCGTCGCCGTTCGTGGCCGCTATCCGGATGGAACCGGCCGTGAGAGTGCCTAGCCCTGTACCCTTGTCGATCGAAACGCCGATTCCCTGAGCCACGAAATCGCCGGCCGCGCTGATGTCGGCATTGTCGATCCTGATCGCTTCGGTTCCGCCGCTACTGGCATCGGCGGCTCCCCCGATGAAGTCACCGCCGCCGAGGATGACCACGTCGCCGGACCGGTCGCCGATGGTGGTCGCCTCGACGACGCCGTCCATGTTGATGAAGGCGCCGCCGCCTGCGCTCGCCGCGGAAACGATGATATTTGCACCGGTCAGGTTGCCGGTATTGGTAACCGGCACCGTCTCATTGCCCGGTGTCGGGTCGTTCGTGACGGGCGTTTCGATGATGAAGTCGGTGACGAGGAGTTCGTCGAAGGCCGTGGGATGCCCGGCGTCGGCGGGTCTCTCGACCGCTGTAAAGCTCAGCCGGAAGGCGTTGGCGCCGCCGAGCAGGACGTCGCCATAGGCGGAGTCGAGTGTTCCCGAATTGTCCACGATGGGGGCAATGAGGGCGAGGAGCCCGCTGCTGTTGATGGTTCCGGCATTGCTGATCTGGGCAGTGCCGTTACCGCCCGGCGAAAAGGTGAAGCCGCCCGCGTCCTCGAGATCGGTCACGGCAAGGAAGTCGCCCGGATCGATGTTGGAGGCCGTGGCGAGGAGGCCGCCGACATCCACAACTGCATCGGAACTGAAGGCGATGCCGGCTGGATCGATGATCCAGACATGGCCAGTCGCCGTCAGCATGCCCTCGATGGTGGTGGAGCCGAGCCCCCCTGTCACCCGGTTGACCGCGATCCAGTGGCTGCCGCCCTGGTCGAAATGAACGGTATCGCTGGTGCCAATGTTGAAGCTTTGCCAGTCTATAAAGACTCGCTCCGCATGCTGATCGACCGTCATGTCCATGCCGGGGCCGTTCGAGACGGACCCTATGGTCGCTGCCCCGGCCCCAAGTCCGGCAGAATCGCCGACGATCACGGGGTTGGTAGGCTCCGCCGAAAGAGGACTGCTGCTCGCCATCCATGCGACCGATATCGCGACGGCAAGACCGGTCCGCGCGGTCCGGCGCATGTCACGAGGCCCAGACATTTGCGATCCTCTCCCAGATGGCCGCGGTATCGGCCGTTATGCTGAAGAGAAGCCGGGGATCGGGCCGGTCTTCGCCTTGCCCAAGCGGGGCGTTGAGCGGAACCGCATAAGTAACGTCGGCACGGAGATAGCCCGTCAACGTGACGCGGACGCCGCCCCCGATGGAAGCGAGCGACCGTTCTTCCGTACCGGTCGAGTCCTGGTTCCAGTATTTGCCAAGATCGTAGAAACCGGTGAGTTCGGCGCTGATACGCTGGTTCCAGAAAGTTTGCCGGAAACCGCTGACGTCGAAAGCGGCCGCGATCGCGCTATCGCCGGCGGCGGCGCCTGGGTCATAGCCGCGTACGATCGTGTAGTTGCCAAAGGAGAACTCATCGACCGCCATGAGCGGATGGACGGCATACTGTCCCTCGGCACGCATCCGCGCCTGAACTCCGTAGAAACGGGGGCTCTCGACAGCCAAACGGCCCAGAGAAATCAGCGTCTCGGGCTCGGCTTCGGGCCGCGCAAGGTTGGCGTCGCCAGCCTTGCTTGCATCCAGCACGTCCAACCCTCGCTTGAAGAGGACTCCTCCATCAAGCGTCCAGCCGTCAAGTTTGGTTTTGCCATCAAGGCTCACATAAGCCGAACGTGTGCGGTCGTCGCTGAAAGGGACTGTCCCGCTGAAGAGCTCACCGGTGAAGTCTGCATAGGCAAAGCCCGCGGTCAGGTCGAGTGACGTATTGCGCCTTAGATATAAAGGATAGGACAGGGAAGCGTCGGCCGTGACGCTTTCCGAGGCCAGACCGAGGGTGGCGACCGGCCCGGACGGGGTAGCTTCGGCATAGGTCGCCGCCAATCGGGCGGTAAGCCCGTCCAGAGTCAGGCCGCGCTCATAGACGGCCTGCAGGCTCATCTGCTCTTCATAATCGAAAGTATTATAGGCAGCGAACTGGAACTCGTCGCCGAGCGGCGCGGCGCCGGGAACGGACGCGAAAAATGTCGCACCCTCTCGTCCGAGGCTCCGGGACCCTGAATTCTGTATGTTTAGCAGATAGTTAGGTTCTTCTTTTGCTGCGTCCGCCACAAGCTTCATGGCGCCCGGCCCGCTGCCACCACGGGCGATAGCGACGTGGGACTTGAGCCCCGGTACGCGCTGCAGCAGAGCGACGGTTCGCTCGATATCGCGGACTTCGACGGGACCCGTCTTGTCGAGCGGGCGCAGCCGCACTTCGGTCTGGATTTTCTCCGGGCTGGAGGGCCCCAGAACGGTCACGCCGTCGATCCAGCCTTCGATTACGGTGAACGTAACAACGCCGCCTTCGACCTTCTGAGGAGGGAGGATGACACGGGCATAGGGATACCCCGCCTCGCGGAATTTTGCCTCCATGGCAGTCGCGAGGTCTCGCAACCCCTCTATCGAAACCTTCTTTCCAATCAAGGGGTTGGCGGCAGAGAGCAACTCTTCGTCGGACACCTGGGAGGGGTTCGGAAGGTCGGATACGCGATTGAGGGTGATACCGGTGAGGGTCAGCGTCGCCGCCTCTTCGCCGCCGTCGTTTGCCACTGTGGCAATGGACGTCGGAGATGGCGAAGCAGTGCCCTGAAGGCCTGTTCCCCCAAGGCTCGCCAGACGATTGCTGCACCCGCTGAGCGCAACAAGAACAGCCAATAGCGCGAGAAGTCGCACCAGGCACCCCCAACAACCCCAACTGGACGCAAGTACCTGCAAGATGCCCGCCAATAACAGGTCGGCATCCTCACCGCGCCCCCAATGACATTGCGACTATTTCTGAAACGAATCAAAGGGCATGACGCAGAAAGTAAAAATCTGGTTAATTGGCAACCATCTGTGATCGGATCGTCACGAAACTGACATCGAAAATTGCAATGCTCGCTTCCAGATTGCGGTCAGCTCCCGGATGGGGGCGGCCGCGTTTTACTGATCGGGGGCGTCCGGATGCTGGAAAAGGTGCTGAGTTTCATCGAGAGCGGTCGCGATGGCGACGCGATGCCGGACGGCCGTAAGCATGCCGCCGCAACCGCTCTGCTGGTCGAGGCCGCGCGGCTCGACCGCGACTTCAGCGTGGTGGAGCGGGATGCAATCAAGCGTCTGATCGCCGAGAAATTCGGTCTCGAGTCCGAGGAAGCGCGGGAGCTGATCGCGATCGCGGAGAGCGAAGACAGGATGGTCTATGACGACCGGCCTTTCCTCGAAAGCATAAGACGCGGTTTCTCCCCGGAAGAGAAACGCGAACTTGTCGAGATTCTCTGGCAGCTGTCGCTGGCCGACGAGAACCTGCATCACTTCGAGGAATATCTGATCTGGCACATGACCCAGGAACTGGGCATGAGCCGCGAAGATTGCGAGGCGGCCCGCGCGGCGGCGGTGTCCCGGACGGCCTGACATCATCGGACCTCCCGGTTCCCTCATGCCCGGTGCATGACCTCAGATGGACCTTCTCCGCCAGTTCTTCAGGATATTCGACCTTCAGGTGGCCCTGATCGCTGCGCTCGCCGTGGCGGCGACCTGGGGCTGCATTGTCTTCGGCATCCGTTCCGACCTGCCCTCGAGCCTGATCGCCGTCGCGATCGTCTTCCCGATCGTCTTCTCCATCGGGGCTGCCTATCAGCGCCGCGAGGAGGCGCTAAAGAGTCTCGCCGCGCTGAGGGCCGGCATCGCCTCTCTTTATTTTGCGCACCGCGACTGGGACGGCGGAGGGCGTGAGGATGCGGAACGGGCGCTCGGTCTCGGCCGCCGTCTCTATGCGGCGTTGCGGGCGGCCCTGATGGCGCGGCCGGGCGAGCGGGATGCCTCGACCCTCGAGGTCTATTCGATCCTCTCTGCCTATTCGCGCAGCAATGAGCGACTCCGCGAACGGGGGCTGGGCGCGACGGAACTGTCGCGGATCAGCAACTTCCTCTGGAGCATGACGACCGAGTTCGAGAAGATCCGCATGATCGCGGACTACCGGACGCCCGGTTCGCTCCGCGCCTTCAGCAAGATCTACCTGAACGTCTTCCCGATCCTCTACGCACCCTTCTATGCCGACATAGCGGAAAAGGGCGGTGCGGTCTTCGGCTATGGCGTCGCGATTGCCTATGCCTGTGTGCTGGTCGGGCTCGACAACATCCAGGACCGGCTCGAAAACCCCTTCGACGGCGTCGGCGACGACGACGTGCGGTTCGACCCGTATCACGAACTGGAGGCGGCACCGCCCTTCGGCGACACCGGCAGCGCCTGAGGCCTCGGGCCCGCCCGTCAGGCGTCGAGTCGGAACCCTTCGTAATCCGCCGCCGCGACCTCGGCCAGCTTCTCCCCATAGACGTTCACGCCGCCGGTGTAGGGCATGAAGACCCGCGGTTTGCCGGGGATATTGGCGCCCATGTACCAGGAATTGGCTTGCGGATAGAGCGTCTCGCTGGCGAGCTCGTTCACATGGGCGACCCACTCGTCCTCGGCATCCGGCGTCGCCTCGATGGAGCGGACATTGCCGCTCGTCAGGCGCGACAGGCAGTCCGTGATCCAGTCCACATGCTGCTCGATGGACACGATCATGTTGCTGAGGACCGACGGGCTGCCGGGACCGGTGATGAAGAAGAGGTTCGGGAAGCCGGCCGAGCCGAGGCCGAGATAGGTACGCGGACCCGCCGCCCACTTGTCCCGGAGCTTCATCCCGTCGCGACCCGTGATGTCGACGCCGAGGATCGCGCCGGTCATGGCGTCGAAGCCCGTCGCGAAGACGATGACATCGACCTCGTACTCCCTGCCGCCGCTCACGATCCCCGATTTCGTGATGCGCTCGATGGGATTGGCCCGCACATCGACGATGTCCACATGCGGCAGGTTGAAGGTTTCGAGGTAGTGTGTGTCGAGGCAGAGGCGCTTCACGCCGACCGGGTGATCGTCCGGCAGGAGAATGTCGACAATCGCCGGGTCCTTGATGACGGAGCGCATCTGGGCCCGGGCGAAGTCGGCGGCAATGTCGTTTGCCTCCTTCGTCGCCATGATATCCCCGTAGGAGCCGAGGAAGGCGAAGCCGCCCTGCGTCCAGCGCTCGCGAAGTTCCTTCTCTCGCGCCTCGGGCGTCATTTCCTCTGCCAGCGCCTCGTTGTACTCGAAGCAGATGAGGCCGCCCGCCGTTTCCCGCGCATGCTGCCGGTCGGTGAGGAGCGTCTCTTTCGACGCCGTGATCTCTTCCTTCGAAAGGGGCCGGTTGCCGGCGGGCAGAGTGAAGTTCGCCGTCCGCTGGAAGACCGTGAGGTGCTTTGCCTGTTCCGCGATGATCGGAATGCTCTGGACGCCGGAAGAGCCGGTGCCGATGACACCGACGCGCTTGCCCGTGAAGTCTACGCCTTCGTGCGGCCAGGCGCCTGTATGATAGGTCTCGCCGTCGAAATCCTCGACCCCCGGGAAGTCGGGGACCCGGGCGGCGGAAAGGCAGCCCGTCGCCATGATGCAGAACCGCGTCTGCACGCGGTCGCCGCGGTCCGTCTCGACGGTCCATTCGCCGCTTCGCGCATCGTAGTCGGCGGAAGTCACGCGGGTCGAGAACTGGATGTCCTTCCTGAGGTTGAGCTTGTCCGCGACATAGTTCTGGTAGCGCAGGATTTCCGGCTGGGCGGCATAGCGCTCGGTCCAGTTCCACTCCCGCTGGATATCGTCCGAAAAGCCGTACTGATACTCGAGGCTCTCGACGTCGCATCTCGCGCCCGGATACCTGTTCCAGTACCAGGTGCCGCCGACACCGTCGCCGGTTTCGAATACGCGCACGGAAAGGCCGAGCGCGCGCAGCCGGTGCAGCATGTACATACCTGCGAAGCCCGCGCCGACGATAACCGCGTCGAAATGCGCCGTGCCGTTTGCCTGGGCGGCCGAATTCTCCTCCCGCGTCATTTTCTTCCTCCCGGTTCTTGTTTTCTTCAGTGTAGCGTGCCGTGGCAGCGGGCAAAATGAACGATTAGGGTGGCCACCCGAAAAATCTGCTGCCGAAGTGGGAGAGCGTAGATGCGATTTGTGACTTTCGATGATGCGGGAACCGCGAAGCTTGGTGGCCTCGTGGACGGCGAAATCGCTGATCTGTCGGCGGTTTCCGGGTTGTCCGGCGGCTTGCTTGGCATGGTTGAGGCAGGGGAACCCGCCTTTGCTGCGGCGCAGAACGGACTTCGCGCAGCAGCGCGCCGCCCGCTCGAAGGAACGAAGCTCCTGCCGGTCATCCCGCGTCCGGGGAAGATCATCTGCCTCGGGCTCAACTATGCGGAGCACGCGGCGGAGGGCGGACGCGAGAAACCCGACTACCCGAACTTCTTCATGCGCTGCGCGACGACGCTGATCGGTCATGGCGAAGCGATCGTACGGCCGCGCGTCTCGGAGCAGCTCGATTTCGAGGCGGAACTTGCCGCGGTGATCGGCAAGCGTGTTCCGCGTCATTTGGCAAAGAAGGATGCGCTTGCCTATGTCGCGGGGTACGCGTGCTTCAACGACGCCTCGATCCGCGACTACCAGCGGCGCACGCCGCAATGGACGATCGGCAAGAATTTCGACGCGACCGGCCCTTTCGGTCCCGTTTTCGTGACGGCCGACGAACTGCCGCCGGGCGCGGCGGGACTCGGGATCGAGTCCCGCCTCAACGGCACCGTCATGCAGAAGGCCAACACGCGCGACATGATCTTCCCGGTCGACGAGACGATCATGCTCCTCGCGCAGTGCATGACGCTGGAACCGGGCGATGTGCTGGTGATGGGAACGCCGGCGGGGGTCGGCTTCGCCAGAACCCCGCCGCTCTGGATGAAGGCAGGCGACACCATCGAAGTCGAAATCGAGGGGGTCGGCCTGCTTTCCAATCCCGTTGCGGACGAAACCTGACAAGCCTACTCGGCGGCCCGGCGTGGTTCGGCGGTCGCGCGCCAGGTGTCGCCGCCCCTGCGCCGCGCGGCGCGTTTTTCCCGCATCACGGTCGGCGCGGCCAGAAGCACGGGCACAAGCACCAGTGTCAGCAGCGTCGAGAACCCGAGACCGAAGATGATCGCGGTCGAGAGCTGGACCCACCAGACTGACACCGGGCCGCCGATCACGATCTCGCGGTTGACGAAATCCAGATTGATCTGCAGTGCCATCGGCAGCAGGCCGAACATCGTCGTGATCGTGGTCAGCATGATCGGCCGAAGCCGTTGTCCTGCCGTCCGGAGAACTGCCTCGACGACGTCCATCGCGTCTTCGCGAAGCCGCTGGTAAGTGTCGATCAGCACGATCGAGTTATTCACGACGATGCCTGCCAGCGCAACGATGCCCGTGCCTGTCATGATGACAGAGAAAGGCTGTCCGGTGACGACCATGCCGATAAGGGCGCCGAGCGTCGACAGGATGACCGTCGAGAGTGTCAGTATCGAATGATAGAAACTGTTGAATTGCGTCAGCAGGATGATGAACATCAGGAAAAGCGCGCCGATCAGCGCGCCGCCCAGGAAGGAGGCGGACTCTTCCTGTTCTTCGCTTGCACCGCGGAATTTCACGTTCACGGCGGGGTCGATGTTCTGGGTTTCGAGCCAGCTGACGATCTCGTTTACCTTGGCGTCGACATTCAGTTTCTCCCCCGTCTCGGGATCGATTGCGGTATTCGCCTTGATCATGATGCGGCGATAGCCATTGATCCGCTCAATGGTACTGACTTGCGGCTGTGCTTCCCGGGTGACGAAATTGGAAATCGGGACAAGCCCCTGCGATGTCTGGACACGCAGTTGATCGAGCTGATCGAGCACACGGTAGTTGTCAGGGAATCGTGCCCGGATGTCGACCTCGTCTCGCGCATCGTCCGGCCGATATTCGCCAATCAGAATTCCGTTAGTGACGAGCTGGATGACGGACCCGACAGAGGTCACGTCTGCGCCGAAGCGCCCGGCCATTTCGCGATCGACCGTCATGACCCATTCGATGCCCGGCAGCGGCCGTCCATCCTCAATGTTGATGAGACCGTCCACCTCGTTGTCCAGATGCGCCCGTATGAGACCCGTCGTCTCCAGAAGCTTCTGGTAGTTGGTGGAGGTGAGCTCGATCTGGATATCCTTGCCGGTAGGCGGGCCGTCTTCCTGCTTGCGGACCTCTACCCTGATGCCTGCAATTTCGCTCGCCTTCTGACGTATCTCTTCCAGGATGACCGCGCCTTTGCGCCGCTCTTCATAAGGCTTGAATTCAATGAGCATTCGACCGACGAGGTCGTTCGGCACGTCATCGCCGCCGCCCTGACCCTGACTCAGTCCCGGCGCAGTGCGCGTGAAGACGGTTTTCACCCCATCCGTGTTGAGCGCTATTTCCTCGACGTCACGCGCGAGTGCAATCGTGTCATCGGCGGAAAGATTGCCGCGTGCGCTGATGAGGACAATGGCGCGCTCTGGCTCCGTGTCGACGAAGAATTCGACGCCGTTATTGAAGAGAGTGAAAATCCAGATGGTGCCGACAACCACGACACCTGTAGCCGCCATCACACGGCCTGGAAACTGGATAAGTCGGTCGAGCAGACGTACATAGGAGCCGGTGAGCCCTGGAAGCGCGCGAATGTCGCCGGTCTCCGCACCGGCAAGTTGCTTCAATACATCGTCGTTTTCAGTTTCAGCCTTGCCGAACAGTGTGCCGATCGTGGGTACGAAAATGAGCGCGGTGATGAGCGACGCCGAGAGGACGACGATCAGCGTGATCGGCAGGTAACTCATGAACTTGCCGGAGACACCAGGCCAGAGAAGCATGGGAAGGAACGCCGCCAGCGTGGTTGCGGTCGATGAGGTGACGGGCCAGAACATGCGTTTCGAGGCGAGCGCATAAGCGTCGCGCTTGTCGAGCCCTTCCGACATTTTCCGGTCCGCGTATTCGACCACGACGATAGCGCCGTCGACGAGCATACCCACCGCGAGCAGCATGCCGAACATGACCATCATGTTGACGGTGTAACCTGCCGAGGCGAGGAAGAAGAAGCCGATCATGAACGATGTCGGAATGGCGATACCGACCAGCATTGCCGAACGCAGACCAAGTGCGGCGACGACGACAATCATCACAAGAACGATTGCAGTGGCGATCGATGACTGCAGGGACCCGAGCGAACGGTAGATCCAGTCCGATGCGTCGAGCGTGTAATTCACATGGATTGCATCGGGCCAATTCGCGGTGAAGTCGTCGACGGCTTTGCGCACCTGGACATTGTTGTCGATGATATTGGTGCCGATCCGCTTGGTGATCTCGATGGCAATTGCGGGATGTCCGTTGAACCGCGCATATCCATCCGCATCCTTGAAGGTGCGGCGAATATCCGCAACATCCGACAGCTTGACGACACCCTCGCCGGAGGTCTTGATCGGCAGGTTGAGGACGTCCTCGCGTTCTTCGAAGAGGCCCGGCACCTTTACAGAGAAGCGTCCCTGACCGGTGTCGATATTGCCGGCAGCAACCAGGCGGTTGTTCAATGAGACGACGTTGATGAGCTCGCTTTGCGAGATGTTGTAGGACTCGAGCTTCGCCGGATCTATGACGACTTCGAGTAGTTCTTCGCGGTGTCCGACGAGTTCGGCCTGGAGTACGGTCGGTATTGCCTCGATTTCGTCCTTCAGGCTCTGCGCGGCATTGTAGAGCGCGCGCTCGGGAACGTCACCCGACAGAGTGACGATCAGGACGGGGAACAAGGAGGTGTTGAATTCGCGAATGGTAGGCTCTTCCGTATCGCCCGGAAGTTCCGCCCTCGCCATATCGACTTTCTCGCGCACGTCCTGAAGCGCGGCGTCCTTGTCGAAATTCACGTCGAACTCGAGCAAGATGCCGGCATGCCCTTGAGAGGCGATGGCTGTGATCTCTTCCAGTCCCTCCAGAGAGCGTAGTTCCGTTTCCATCGGCCGGATAAGCAACCGCTCAGCGTCCTCCGGCGAAATGCCGTGATGCACGATGGAGACGTAGAAGATCGGAATGGGAATATCCGGATCGGCTTCCTTCGGGATCGTGATGAAGGAGATGATGCCGGCCGCGACCAGCAGCACCATCGTGGTCATGACGGTGCGCGTGCGTCCGAGTATGGCTTCGATGGCGGATGTCACAGTGCCGCTCCAACCTTGTTGGTTTGTACTGCCTCGACCTTCTGGCCTTCGGTCACGTAGTCCTGGCCGACGGTAATCAGCGTGACGGTACGTGGAAGGCCTGACACCCATAATCCTTCCGGCGTATCATCAATCAACCGGATCTCGGTAAACGCGACGCGGCCTTCCTCATTGACTGTGCGCACACCAACAACGCCGCTGTCGTTGAGAGCGATCACGCCACTCGGAATTCGGTGTGCGAGCACTTCCGTGCCGGGCACGACGATCTCTGCGGTGATGCCGGAGCGAATCGAGAAGTCCTTGTTCGGAACTTCGAGCTCGACACGGAAAGTACGCGTGGCGGGATCGGCCGTCTTGGCGACGAAGTGAATCCTGCCTTCGACCTCTTCCCCCGTTACGAGGCGGGCCTTGCCCGGTACGCCGATATCGAGTGCGCTCACCTTGTCCTCGGAGACCTGCCCCGCGACGAGAAGCGGATCGAGCTCGACAACGAGCCCACAGACGTCGCCGACACGCATATAGTCGCCAACCTCGACGGGACGCGCATCGAAGACGCCGTCGAAGGGGGCGAGTATCTTTGTCTGGCCGACCTCTATTTCCATTTGCTTGAGACGGGCCTGTGCCGCGTCGTAGGCTGCCTTGGAGCCGGCAGCGACCGTCGGCGCCCGCCAGCCCTTTTCGGCGAGCTGGCGCGAGGCGTCGTATTCAAGTTGCCGTTGTTTGACGAGTGCCTTTGCTTCGGCGAGCTGAGCATCGCGTGCATCCAGCTTGAGGCGGCAGAGGACATCACCTTCCTTCACGCGCTCGCCTTTTTCGACGGGCAGTTCCGTGACGGTGCCTTGCGTCTCAGCGCGCACTTCCACCGCACGTTTGGCTTCGGTACGGCCGCGAATGGTGATGAAACTCTGGCGCATCGTGGCGGTCGACTCCGCCACCCGCACACGGGTTGCCGCGCTGTTTGCGGCCTCCGCTTCTGCGGCCGTGAGGTCGTTGCCGTTGCTGTCCCCGCCACCAATTACTCCGGTCATGAACCAGAGCCCGATCGCAACCGCGATGCCGATGGCAATGTAGTGGGAACGGTGGAGCCGCCCGCCGGTCAGCCTCGTTATGAAATTCTTCTGACGTTCAAGCATGTGCTTTTTCTTCGGTTGCGATTTCTTCGATCTGATGGCGGTTGCGTTCCAGGAAAGCAATGGATGCCGTGAAAACGGCATGTCCGTATTGCCGCGCGAAATCCATACCCGGCGTATCACCTTCCTGAGGTTCGGAAAGTTGCGCGGCCTTTTCCTTCATTGCGGCAAGCCGCTGGTCAACGAGTGCGCGCACGCGGCTGCGGGGAAGCAGGTGAGCGAAAAGAACGGTGAACAGGAATTCTGAGCGGAACTTGTCCGGCGCGAGTTGCTGCCCGAGCGCGTTACCAAGCTGCTCGCGGCCCTTTTCGGTCAGCGAGTAGACCTTCTTGTCCGGGCGCCGTTCCTGGGCTTCCGCCTTGCAGGTCACGAGCCCTTCTTCGGTCAGGCGCGTCAAGGCGGGATAGATGGATCCATAGCTCGCGTCGAGGAAATGGCTGAAAGGGCCATCCTCGAACATCTTGTTGATTTCGTAGCCGGTTGCATCGCCGAAGACGAGGGCACCCAGACAAAGCGTTGTCACGTGCATCGATGGAGTATCCCTGCGTCAACCCGCAGAGGGCATCGGCATTTATATTGGATCGATATATCGGCGCTATATATGAGCCTGCGGAACCGATTCCAAGGGTGTTACCCCGATTTTTCGCGTTTGCAGCTGTGTTTTTTTGCGGTGCGGTATGACGGTAACACCCGCGGCCAGGCCAACCACGTACGACGTTGATTATAGAAAATTTTGCGATGTGCCCGGGTGTCCCTCCTTCTCACCTATTGGGAGATGGGGAGTGGAAGGGCCCGCAATCAAGAGGCCAGCGCTCAGGTCGTGGAGGTTTGCCCGTCAACTTCAGCCATCGCGGCCAAGATCAGCCGGCGGTAAATCCGCTCCTTCAAGCGGGAAGGGGCCGCGAACCCCATCCGTTCGAGGCAGGCTCTTGCGGCGGCGGTTTCCGGGCCGCCGCGCAAGGCCAATCCGATGAGTTCCCCTCGCCCTGCATTGCGAAGTCTGCCGAGCGCCGGCATCAACTCCTGCTCTACATCCGAGAAGTCGCTGCCGAACGGAAAGAGGGGCAGCAGGCCTTTCTTTTGCGCGTCTGCCAGCCCCTTCCGGACATGTGCGGGTGTGTTGTGACGATGACGCTCGGGTATTTCGTAACTGCCGGCGATCTTGCCTGCCCTTTTTGCTTTGGCCAGCAACTCTTCCTGAAAGCGGGAGTCGGCGATGCAGAGCATGGCTGCGACGACCTCGCCGTCCGTCTTGCCGCGCAGGTCGGCAACGCCGTATTCGGTCACCACAATATCGCGGAGATGACGCGGGATCGTCGTATGCCCGTACGACCAGACAATGTTCGACATTGTCTCCCCGTCCTTGTGGCGCGTAGCGCGAAGAGTGATGACGGAGCGCGCGTCTTCAAGCGCGAAGGCTTGCGCGACGAAATTATACTGCCCGCCGACACCGCTGACGACGCGTCCATCTTCGAGGCCATCCGAAATGACAGCGCCGGTCAGCGTCGCCATCATTGCCGTATTGACGAAGCGGGCGCCTTTTCGTGCGGCGCGCTTTCTGTCTTCCTCACCATGCAGGTCATTGACGAAGGCAACGGGAACCATCGCAATCTTCGCGCGCAGTGTCGGCTCCACCTCGCGTAGCTTTCGGTAGAAGCTGCGCGAGCCGAGAAAGAAACCACCATGCACGAGAACGCCGTCAACCTCTCGCTTTACGACACCGGCTTCGATCAGGTCGATGAAACATTCGACAAGCATC
This sequence comes from Parvibaculum sp., assembly GCA_017642695.1. Lineage (GTDB taxonomy): Bacteria > Pseudomonadota > Alphaproteobacteria > Parvibaculales > Parvibaculaceae > Parvibaculum. The sequence goes on from JAEPQD010000001.1 coordinate 874,122, forward strand.
TCGCTTGCGCCATAAAGCCCTTCGTCAAATAAATCGCGTTCGGGACCGACGCCGCCGAGCTTTTCAAGTGTCTGTCTGAACGCTGCATTGTCGCGATGCCGAAGCACCAGCGACTGTCCTACCGCATCGCCGATCGATCCGATGCCGATCTGGAGCGTGCCGCCGTCGGGCACGAGACTTGCGACATGGTGGCCGATCGCATAGTCGGCGGGTGAAACTGGCTCGCGGGGCGGTGCAAAAAGAGGGAATTGCAGCTTTGCGCTGTCGAGCAGAAGATCGAACTCACTCGCGCCGATCTCCGCAGTGCCGCCCATGTAGGGTAGCTCGGTATTGGTTTCACCTGCGAAGATGAAATCGGCGCGTCCCTGCCGCCGCGCTTCCAGGAGGTCGACACTGATGTCTGGATTGCAGCTCAGGCTGAACCTGTCTCGCGCTTGAGACGGTGCGACCAGTTGACCGACGACGTTGACGTTCGTCTGGAGAACATAGCGCAGGGCGTGCGTGTAATTTGCGGAGATATAGTTCTGCTGCTGCCTCGGCGAGTTGAGCCACTTGCCTGCTTGCATGAAGAACTCGTTGACCTGGATGTTCGCCGGAAGCGTTCCGGCGTGCAGCGCGTCCGCATAGACAAGATCGGGGTAACCTTCGAAGAGCCTCTTCAACACAGGTCCCATGAAACGGCGTTCGAGCTCACTCGACACGCGCGGTACTTCAAGCGTAAGCGCCGTGAATATCTGCAGGGAGATGGAGGGATCGGCAATGGCGCGTTCGACAAGCGCGTTGACCATGTGGTTCGGCTTGCCGAGCCCAAGCGGTAACGCGAGCACAATCCGCTTGCCGACGCGCGAAATGATCGCATCGGCAATCGCTGAGGCATCCTCGAAGATTTCGGAACCTGAAGGCACGCCGCGCTGCACCGTATTATGAGAAAAACTCGCCGACTCTCATCTCATCATACCAGTTTGCGGGTCGCCGTTCTTCAGGCATTCGCGGCCCGGACGGGAGGGGACTCCTTGTTCGTCCGGGACGGGTGCAGCGAGAGTTCTGCCGGGGTAAAATCGTCGACCGCAACGACGCGCGCTAGAACGGCGCGGTATTTCGATATTTGCTCCGCCTCCTCGTTCGTGATGTCGCCATTGGCGAGGGCAGTCTCGGGCTCGTCTATGCCCGCCTTGCGCATGTTCGCCCGTGCCTTTTCCGTAAGGACGGACAGCGCGAAGGCCTCCTCAAGCGTGGCCACGGCGTCTTCGCCCCGCCCGAGATAAAGGCCCGAGGTCAACCGGTCGCGGGTTTCCGATGGCGCGAGAAGAAGCTCGGCACATTGCATGGTAAGCCTGTCTTGCGGACCGCGCTGTCCTGCTCCGAGGGGCTGGATGACGAAGCGCGCGATAGACGCAAAGAACCGGTTGGGCAGGTTTGCGAAAACTTCCGCAAAGCTGCGGTCGATGGCCGCCAACCCGTTTGCCATGCACCAATCGAGCAGAGGCAGGTCCTCGGATTTCCGGCCTTCGTCCTCCCAGCGCTTCAGCGCTGCGGAGAGAAGATAGAGTTCGGACAGAATATCGCCAAGGCGCGCAGAAAGCATTTCCTTGCGTTTTAGTGCCCCACCGAGCGTGAGCAGGGCGAAGTCCGCGGTCAGCGCGAAGCTCGCGGTGCGGCGCGACAATTGCCGGTAGTGCCGACTGGCCTTGCCTGCCTTCGGCGCGGGTGCGAACAATCCGGCCGTCCAGTTGCGCGCCCATGCGCGGCCGAGCGTCTTGAACCCGTGCCCGACATGACGCCAGAAGGCTTCGTCGAATTTTTCGAGCGCCTCGTTCCGGTCCTCTTCCTCCAGAGCCTGCATCTCCTTCAGCAGGTGAGGGTGGCTGCGAATGGCGCCCTGTCCGAAGATGATGAGGTTGCGCGTCAGGATGTTCGCGCCTTCGACCGTGATGCCGACAGGGACAGCACGATAGAGATTGCCGAGATAGTTCGACGGCCCGTCGATTACGGCCTTGCCCGCATGAATGTCCATCGCGTCATTCACCGCCTGCCGCATCCGGTTCGTCGCCTGCGCTTTCATGATGGCGGAGATGACGGCGAGTTTGCGGCCGCCGTCGAGCCCGGCGCATGTGAGCCGCCGCGCGGCATCGAGGAGATAGGCCGTGCCCGCGATGTGTCCGAGGCGTGCCTGCACACCTTCAAACTTCCCGACGGGCAGGTTGAACTGTTCGCGCACACGTGCGTAGGCACCGGAAGTCCGCGCCGAGAAGGCAGCGGCGGCAGCGGAGAGTGAGGGAAGCGAAATGCCGCGGCCAGCCGCAAGTGCACTCATCAACATCTTCCAGCCCTGGCCTGCCTGCTCCTTGCCACCGATCACGTGGTCGAGCGGGATGAAAACGTCTTCACCTTCGACGGGACCGTTCTGGAACATCTGGAATGAGGGAAGATGGCGCCGCCCAACCGTAACGCCGGGCAGGTCCGTCGGTACAAGCGCTACGGTGATACCGTAGTCTTCACGATCACCCAGAAGCCTGTCCGGGTCGCGCAGCTTGAAGGCGAGACCGAGAACAGTGGCGACGGGTGCAAGCGTAATATAGCGCTTGCGCCAGTTAAGGCGGATGCCGAGAACCTCCTCGCCATTGAACTTGTCGCGGCATATGACGCCGCTGTCTGTCATGGAAGCCGCGTCCGATCCGGCTTCCGGACTGGTGAGACCGAAACACGGGATTTCCTCGCCCCGCGCGAGCCTCGGCAGCCAGTATTCGCGTTGTTCTTCCGTTCCGAACTGCAGCAGCAATTCGCCAGGGCCGAGTGAGTTCGGGACCATCACGGTCACGGCTGCCGTGGCGGAACGACTCGAAATCTTGCGGATCACTTCGGAATGGGCGAAGGCGGAGAATTCGAGGCCGCCATACTTCTTCGGGATGATCATGCCGAAGAAGCGGTTCTGCCGAATGAAATCCCAGGCTTCCGGCGGCAGGTCTCCGTCCTCCCAGGTGATTTTCCAGTCGTCGATCATGCCGCAGAGTTCTTCGACCGGCCCGTCCATGAAAGCCTGCTCTTCGGCGTTCAATTGCGGTCGCGGCGTATCGAGAAGCTGCTGCCAGTCTGGGTTGCCGGTAAAGAGCTCTGCCTCGAGCCAGACATCGCCGGCCTCCAGCGCCTCTCGCTCTGTGTCCGACATGCTCGGCAGGGCCCGGTTCGCCCACGCGAATATCGGCCGGGTCAGATACTTCCGTCTTGCGCCAATCCAGTCCATGCCAGTGACCTCGTTCGCTGGAGATGAAAGTCAAGACTCGGATCGCCCTATTCCGTCCCTTCCATGGGCCTTGGCCGACGACCACTCCTGTCCACGATCTTCATTTCCTCGTCGAGCCTGCGCTGCGTGTCGCTCGGCGAGCCGGTGCCCCGGGCGAGAGCCTGATAGGCGACGGGCACCACGAAGAGCGTGAAGGCCGTAGTGGCGATCACGCCGGAGAAGATTACCACGCCGATGGCCATCCGGGTCTCCGCTCCGGCCCCGAACGACAAGATGAGTGGTATCGCACCCGCCACCGTCGTGATGGCTGTCATCAGGATCGGCCGGAGGCGGATGCCGGCGGCTTCGATCAGCGCGGCACGAAACTCTCGTCCCTCGTCCCGTAGCTGGTTCGCGAATTCGACGATCAGGATGCCGTTCTTCGCGGCGAGGCCGACAAGCATGATCAGGCCGATCTGTGTGTAGAGATTGATCGTCCCTCCTGCGATCCAGATGCCGAACAGGCCGCCTGCAATCGCAAGCGGCACCGTGGTGATGATGACCAGAGGATGGATGAAGCTCTCGAACTGTGCCGCCAGCACCAGGAACACGACAACAACGCCGAGGACAAAAATGAAGGCGAGCGCACTTCCCGAGTTCTCGAAGTCGAGTGACTGGCCGCGATAGTCGATGGTTACGCCGGAGGGAAGATTTTCGCGGGTCAGGTTTTCCAGATATTCCAGCGCCTCGCCGAGTGTGTAGCCGTCTTCAAGGTCGGCCTCGATGGTTATGGCGCGAACCCTGTTGTAGCGGTTGAGGCTTGAAGGTCCGGCGATCTCGCTGACCTTGACGAGATTGGCGAGCGGGATCAACTCGCCCGATCGTTCGGAGCGCACGAAAAGGTTGCTCATGTCGCTCGGCGTGCGTTGCGAGGAGCGTTCGCCTTCGAGAATGACGTTGTATTCTTCGCCATCGTCGATGAAGGTCGTGACACGCCGCGAGCCGAATATGGTTTCCAGCGTACGCCCGATATTGCCCACGGTGACGCCCAGATCGCCTGCGCTGTTGCGGTCTATCTCCACGCGAAGCTGCGGCTTCGTTTCCTTGTAGTCATGATCGATGTTCGTGAGGCCCGGGTTGTTCTCGTCTATGGCGGCGAGAAGAGTATCGCGCCATTCACGGAGTTCGTCATAGGTGCCGCCACCGATCACAAACTGGACGGGCTTCGAGGTGCCGCCGCCGAAACCGCTGCGCATGACGGGCGCCGTGGTCACGCCCGGCAGGTCGGCCGTTCGCGCCCGCACATCGTCCATGATCTCCCAGGCCGAGCGTCGTTCGCTCCAGTCGTGAAGAACGGCGATCACGATGCCGGAGTTGAATGTCGCGGTATTGCCGAAGGAGCGCGGCGCGCGAACGAGCAGTCGGTTGATCTCGCCATTCTCGACGAGCGGCATCATCCGTTCCTCGATCTCGTCCATGTAGGCCTTGATGTAGTCGTAGGACGAGCCTTCCGGTGCGTTCACCATGACGAAGAAGGCGCCACGATCCTCCTTCGGTGCGTATTCGGAGGGAATGATGAGAAAGAGGCCGTAGGCCGCGACCGCAAGAAGTCCGAGCGCGCCGAAAGCGGCGGCAGGCCGTTGCAGCGTGCGTTCCAGCGCCGAGGCATACCAATTCTTTGTCCGCTCGAACGTGTCGTCGACCGCGATATTGAGCTTTGTGCGGTTGGATGTCGGTTTCAGGACTTTCGAAGCCAGCATTGGAGAAAGACTGAGTGCGACAAGACTGGAGAAGGCGACGGCCGCCGCCATGGTAATGGCGAACTCGGAAAACAGGCGCCCGACCGATCCTTCGATGAAGGCCAGCGGCACAAAAACCGAAATCAGCACGATTGTGGTCGCGATGACGGCGAACCCGACCTGCCGCGCGCCGCGGTAGGCAGCGACGAGCGGCGTCGCACCTTCCTCCATGCGGCGGTAGATATTTTCGAGAACAACGATCGTGTCGTCAACCACGAGACCAATGGCCAGAACGAGCGCGAGGAGCGTCAGCAGGTTGACGGAAAACCCGAGTACGTAGAGAACCAGAAAAGTCGCAATGATGGAGACGGGAACGGTGACGGCAGGAACCAGCGTCGCCCGGGCGCTCCCGAGAAAAATGAAGATGGTGAGCACGACGAGCGCTATGGCGATGCCCAGCGTCTTGTAGACTTCGCCGATCGCGCCTTCGATAAAGACGCTCGTATCGTAGCTCTGCTTGAACTCCATGCCATCGGGAAGCGTGGGCGCTATCCGGGCTGCTTCCTTCTTCACTGCCTGCGTTACATCGAGCGTATTCGCTGTTGATTGCTTGATGATGCCGACACCAATCATCGGCACGGTGTTGCCCCGGAAGGAAGTTCGGTCTTCCGCGGCCATACGCTCTACACGCGCGACGTCGCCGAGCCGCACCAGATAGCCATCGTCGCCCTGCGACAGGACGAGCTGCCGGAAATCCTGCTCCGTGCGGAAGCTGCGTTCCACGCGAGCGGGAAACTGGCGCTGTGAGGATTCTATGTTCCCTGCCGGGAGCTCGATATTCTCGGCGAGCAGCGCTTCCTCTACGTCGCCGACCGTCAGCCGTCGTGCGGCGAGGGCCGTTCGGTCGAGCCAGACGCGCATGGCATAGCTTCGCTCGCCGCTGAGGCGGACGCGCGCGACACCGTCGAGCGTCGAGAAACGGTCGACGATGTGCCGCTCGGCATAATCCGTCATTTCGAGCACGCTCATGCGGTCGCTGACGAGATTGAGCCACATGATGACGTCGTCGCTCGAATCCTCCTTGCGGATATCCGGCGGGTCGGCCTCCCTTGGCAAGTCGTCCAGGATGCCGGATACCCGGTCGCGAATGTCGTTCGCCGCGGCGTCGACGTCCCGGCCGGGATTGAATTCGATGGTGATGCGCGAACGTCCGTCGGAACTCGACGATTCCATGAAGGCGATGCCCTCGATGCCCGCGATGCGCTCCTCGATCGGTTCGGTGATCCGGGTCTCGATCACGGCGGCGGCGGCGCCGCGATAATCCGTGGTGATCGAAACGACGGGAGGGTCGATATCCGGATATTCGCGCAAGGGAAGCCGGTCGAACGCGACCAGCCCGAAAGCGACAAGAAGCAGGCTGATGACAGCCGCAAAGACCGGTCTCGTAACGGAGATGTCCGAAAGCTTCATCCGCTTCCCTCTCCTTCAGCGAACGGTCGAGGTTTCGTCGATCAGCCGCCCGATGGTGCGGTCGGCCTTCTGTTCCTTGACGATGTTGATCGCCTGCCCGTCGCGAAGCCGCATCGTGCCGTGCGTGACCACAAGATCGCCTTCCCGGACACCACTCAGAATTTCGACATCGCCCGGCCGCCGCGCGCCTATCTCCACCTCGCGGCGGATGGCAACGTCATTCTCGGCGAGGAAGACGAAGTTCGTTTCGCCGAGGGGGACGAGTGCTTCCTCGGGGATGACGATGGCACTGCGCGGATTCTTCAGGAGCTGCACGGTCATGAGCAGACCCGGCTTCAGCGCATGATCCGGATTGGCGATCAGGGCGCGCGCTGTGATCGAGCGTGTGATGCGGTCGACCTGCGTAGAAACGCTGTTCACCTCGCCGCGAAACTCGATGTCGGGCAAGGCCGTTGTCGTTGCGACGATTTCGAGGCCGGGTCGGATTGTCGAGAGATAGGCAGCGGGTACGGTGAAGTCGAGCTTGATGGGATCGAGGTCGTCGAGAGTGGTGATGGTATCCCCTGGCGTCACCAGCGTCCCGACGCTGATATTGCGCAGTCCCACGACACCCTCGAAGGGCGCACGGATCTCGCGGTCGGCGAGGCGGGCGGCGGCAGCGTCCCGGTTCGCTTCCGCTTCACGAAGGGCCGCGAGCCGCTCCTCCAGTTGTGCCGTCGTCGTGTATTGCCTGCTTTCGAGCTCCTTTGCCCGCTGATAGGCGGTACGGCGCTCCGCGAGCACGGCTTCGGCAGCGGCGAGGGCGGCGCGCTGTTCGTCGCGGCGAAGTGCCACGAGAAGCGCATCTTCCTCGACGGTCTGGCCGTCTTCGAAAAGGATCTCGGTCACCTTGTCCGAAACGCTCGCCGTGATGACGACGCTTTCGTTGGAAAAGGTCGTGCCGAGTGCTTCCACGGGATCAACGAAACGGTCGGCCACCGCGCGCGCCACGATCACATTCTGGGATGTCTCCTGCGCCCATGCGGGGGCCGAGAAACAGATACTCGCTGCCAGGGCCAGAACAAGCCGATGCATGGACACTCCAGGAAGAAACCGGTTGCGAATGGACGATTGTCACCAGTCTGCTGCATGACTTTATGACAATAGCGTCAGTTTCGCCGGGGGTCCGTCGAATTCGGGGCGAGAGCGGCATTTTCGCAAGCCGGAGGGCTCACTTTTCCGTGTTTGGCGGCGCTAGCGCTTCCCTGATCGCGCCTCGCGATATGGAGAGGCTGAGCAGGATCGTCGGAATGACGCCCAGGGCGACGATGGCAAGTGCGGCGGTGCTCGCTTCCGCCAGACGTTCGTCGGAGGCGAGGCGGTAGGTGCGCGTCGCCAGCGTCTCGAAATTGAAGGGACGCAGCAGCAGGGTTGCGGGCAGTTCCTTCATCACGTCGATGAAGACGATGAGGGCGGCGCTCGCCAGCGCGCCGCGCAGCAACGGGACGTGAATGGCTGCGAGCACGCGGCGGGGGCCGGCGCCAAGGCTACGCGCAGCGGCATCGAGCGTCGGATGGATTTTCTCGAGACCACTATGTGCGGCGTTGTAGGCGGCAGTCAGAAACCGTGCCACATAGGCAAAGACAAGACCGGCAACGGAGCCGGTGAGCAGCAGTCCGGGCGACATGCCGAGCCCGTCGCTCAGCATGTCGGCGAACAGACGGTCGATATCGGTCGAGAGAGTAAGAATGCCGATGGCGATCATGGCGCCGGGCAGCGCATAGCCGAGAGTCGCGAGACGGATCGAAATACGATTGAACCGCGTCGGATGCAGCCTTTCGCCGTAGGCGAGGAGAAGCGCGAGGCCCGTCGCGATGACCGCGGCGATGGCGGCGACGGTGAGACTGTTCCATGCAAAATCGAGAAAGTTGCGGCCGAGCAGAGGATCGCCCTCAATGATCGCATAGCGGAGCAGGACAGTGGCGGGAACGACGAAGCCAAGAAGCACGGGCAGGGTGCAGGCGAAAAGCGCACCGGCTGCGGCGATACCCGCAAGGCTGCGCGGCTGCGAGGGCATGTCGCGCGCGAGCGGATTTGCGATACGGCCCCGCCGGCTCGCCATTTCGATGAAGACGAGCGCAATGGCGAAGATGAAGAGCCAGGCCGCGATCTGCGCAGCTGACACGGGGTCACCGAGACTGAACCAGGTGCGGAAAATGCCGGTGGTAAGCGTCTGCACGGCAAAATAGTCGACCACGCCGAAATCGGAAATCGTTTCCATCAGTACGAGCGCGAGCCCGCCCGCGATCGCGGGTCGCGCGCAAGGTAGTGCGACGCGGAGAAAAGCCCGCCACGGCCTGGCGCCGAGATTGCGCGCGGCGTCGAACAGCGCGGCCGACTGCCGTTGAAAAGCGGCTCGAGCAAGGAGATAGACATAGGGGTAGAGAACGAGGCTCAGCATGATCGCTGCGCCCGGCAACGACCGGACCGGCGGAAAGTAATAATCGCCCGTATGCCAGCCCGTCACGCCGCGCAAAGCCGACTGCACCGGACCCGCAAATGAAAGAAGGTCGGTATAGACATAGGCGACGATGTAGCCCGGCGCTGCAAGCGGCAGCACCAGTGCCCAGCTCAGGATCGCGCGGCCCGGAAAGATCGAGGTCACGGTGAGCCACGCCGTGCCGACGCCGATGACCGCGGTCATGATCGCAACAAGCGCCATCAGCTTCAGCGTATTGAGGATATAGCCGGGCAACACGGTCGAGCCGAGATGCGCCCAGTTCTCGCTTGGCGGCGCAGTGAGGCTCCAGAGCACGGTGAGCGAAGGAAGCAGCAGCACGCCTGCGACGGTGAGTGCCGCAACCGTCCAGCCCGCGCCGTGGCGCGGCCGCGCTGCGCCCCCGAAGGCGGGCACGGGGGCAAATCGATCTTTTTCCGTGACTGACATGGCGCAGTTGTGACAAATACCGCGCGAGGCGGCAAAGTAATTTTGCTACGCATTTGCAGAAGACTGGTCAAGTCCCTGCCCGGCGAGGTGTTTTCATGTCCTTGGCGTTCCGGAACGTCGGACACAGCTATGGCGACCATCGGGTGCTTTCCGGCGTGACGCTGGAGGCGCGGCCGGGCGAGATTCTGTGCCTGCTCGGACCGTCGGGAAGCGGCAAGACGACGCTGCTTCGGCTCGCGGCGGGGCTTGAAACATTGCAGGAAGGCAGCATCGATCTCGGTGGCGCGGTGCTCGCGACACCGGGCCGCGACGTACCGCCCGAGAAGCGCTCCTTCGGCATGGTGTTTCAGGACCACGCGCTGTTCCCGCATCTGACGGTTGCCGAGAACATCGGCTTCGGACTGGCGAAGCGGCCGAAGGAAGAGATCCGCGCCATTGTTGCGGAGCGTCTTGCATCGGTCGGTCTTGCGGGCTTCGAGTCGCGCTACCCGCATACCCTGTCGGGCGGGCAGCAGCAGCGCATCGCGCTTGCGCGCGCGCTTGCGCCATCGCCAACGGCCATGCTGCTCGACGAACCTTTCGCAAGCGTCGATGTCACGCGCCGCCGCGCCTTGCGCGAGGAAGCGCGCCGCGCGCTGAAGGACGCGGAAGTCGTGACGCTGGTGGTAACGCACGATCCCGTTGAGGCGATGGAAATCGCCGATCGCATCGCCGTGATGGAAGGCGGCCGCATCGCGCAATGCGCGGCGCCGGAGGAACTTTATGCGAATCCGGCAAGCGCCCTCGTCGCATCGCTCTTCGGCGAGGCGCAGCGGTTTCCCGCCGTCATCGAAGAGGGGGTGGCCATTACGGCTTACGGTCCCGTTCCCGTGTCGGGTTTCGCCGACGGGACGAAGGTCGAAGTGATCGTGCGCCCGGAAGCAGTGACGCTCGCACCGGCGAGCGGCAAGGAAAGCAACTTCCGGATCGGCGACATACGCTTTCTCGGCCGCGACTGGCTCGTGCTGCTGATGAGCGAAAGTTTCGGGGCGCTCGAGCCGCTGCGCGCGCGCGTGCCCGCGCTGGACGGGCTTGCCGTCGATGCTTCCGTCGCTGTCCGCTTCGATCCCGCAGGAACCTTCGTCTTTTCGGCCTGATGCGACGGAATGCCCTTCTGCATGGCCTTGCGCGGCATCCTGCGCGCGGCTAGGGTGCAAATGAAAAGCGTTATCAAGAAAACCCCACGGATTCCCTCATGTTCCGCCTGCTCGCCGCCATCCTCGTCATCGCCTTCAGCGCAACCGTTGCGATTGCCGCGCGCGCGGAGACGAAGGAGGTCAACATCTATTCGGCCCGTCACTACGACACAGACCTCTCGCTCTACGATCGCTTCACGGAAGAGACGGGGATCGTGGTGAACCTGATCGAGGGCGACAGCGACGAACTGATCGCGCGGATCGAGCGCGAAGGAAAATACAGCCCCGCCGATCTTCTGATCACGGTCGATGCGGGACGGCTCTGGCGCGCGGAAGAGAAGGGACTGTTCTCGCCGGTGACGTCGGAAGTTCTCGAGACGCGAATTCCCGAGCATCTGCGTCACCCGGAGGGACTCTGGTTCGGTCTCTCGAAGCGGGCGCGCATCATCATCTACACGAAGGCGGAAGGCCGGCCCGAGAAGCTCGAAACCTATGACGACCTCGCGGATCCCTCGCACAAGGGCGAGATCTGCATGCGCTCATCGTCCAACATCTACAACATCTCCCTGCTTGCCTCGATCGTCGAGCACGAAGGCAAGGAAGCCGCCGAGAACTGGGCGAAAGGCGTCGTCGCGAATTTTGCGCGGCCCGCGCAGGGCAACGACACGGCAAACATCGAAGCCGTCGGCGCGGGCGAATGCCGCATCTCGCTGGTGAACACCTATTACGTCGGACGCATGCTCGGATCGGACGATCCGGACACGCGCGCGGCGGCGGAGAAGGTGGGCCTCATCTTTCCGAACCAGGAGGGACGCGGCACGCATGTGAATATTTCCGGCGCAGGCGTACTGCAGCACGCGCCGAACCGCGAGAACGCAATTCGGTTCATCGAGTTCCTGACGAGCGACTGGGCGCAGCTCGCTTTCACCGAGCAGAACCACGAATATACGGCGGTGCCGGACGTGAGCGAGACGTCGCCCGTTCCGGGTACGGAGGGTTTCCGGGAAGACGAGATCAATGCGAGCGCGCTCGGCGTCAATCAGGCCGAAGCGGTGCGCATTTTCGACCGCGCCGGGTGGCAGTAATCCCCGCTTTTGCGGCGACTGTCACCGAACTGTCATCAAAACGTCACAAACAAAGATCGAGGCCGGGGACGGGAAACTTGTCCCCGGTTTTTCATGTTCCGACGGGCGGGGATAATCCGTCTTCGCACGAGGAGCGACTCGCTGCCCCGAGCAGGCCGCCGCCGGAACCGGGGACAAGTCAGACGAGGATCGCGCGCTGCCCGTTCTCGCGGGTAAGGATTTCGACCTCGACCTCGAAACAGGCACCGAGCTCGGCCTCGGTCATGACGCTTTCGACCGGACCCGAGGCGACGAGGCGGCCGCCGCGCAGCAGAACCGCATCGTCTGCGTAAGCCGAGGCAAGGTTCAGGTCATGGATCGCGGCGATCACGCCGACGCCCTCGTCGGCAAGCGCGCGGGCGACGTCGAGCACCATGCGCTGGTGGCGGAGATCGAGGGCGGAGGTCGGCTCGTCAAGCAGCAGATAGCGTGGCGAACGATCCGTCCCCTGACGGTCCCGCCATATCTGTGCAATGGCGCGCGCGAACTGGATACGCTGCTTCTCGCCCCCCGAGAGCGTCTGGTAGGACCGTGCGCGAAAGCGGTCGACGCCCGTCATGCGGGCGGCGGCGGCGACGGCGGCGCGATCGTCGAACTGCGCTTCGGTGCCCGCGAAGGGAAGGCGGCCCAGTTCGATCACTTCCTCGGCGGTGAAGGCGAAGTCGAGAGAGGATTCCTGCAGAAGCACTGCGCGGCGACGCGCGATGTCGAGCGCCGAGCGGGTGTCGATGCGCGTATTCTCGAAGAAGATGTCGCCCTCGTCCGGACGGCGCTCGCCCGCGAGAACGGAAATGAGCGTCGACTTGCCCGCGCCGTTCGGTCCGATCAGCGCGGTGATCCGCCCCGGCGTCACGGAAACGGAAACGCCGTCGAGAAGCCGCTTGCGGCCCGCAAGGACCGTGATGTCGGTGGCGCGGATCACATCGACCTCTTTCGGCGGGTGAGGAGCCAGAGAAAGAAGGGACTGCCGACAGCGGCGGTGACGATACCGATGGGGAGTTCGGAGGGCGCGACGATGACGCGCGCGAAACTGTCGGCGGCGAGAAGGAGCGTCGCACCGGCGAGAATGGAGCCCGGCAGCACGATGCGGTGATCGGGACCGGCGAGCATGCGCACGACATGCGGAACGACGATGCCGACAAAGGCGATGACGCCGCTGACCGCGACGGCCGAGCTGACGGCGAGCGCGGCGGCGATCATGACGACGTGCTTCAGGACATGAACGGGAACGCCGAGATGAAGCGCCTCCCGCTCGCCGAGCAGCATCGCATCGAGCGCGCGGGCGCGGCCGACGATGACGGCGAGCGCGCCGATGATGGGCACGGCGACAAGGCTGACTTCCCGCCAGCCACCGGACGCGAGGCTGCCGATGCTCCAGAAGGTGAAGTCGCGGATCTGGCTGTCATTCGCCATGTAGATGGCGATACCGGTGAGCGCCCAGGTGAGTGCGTTGATGGCGATGCCCGCGAGCAGCAGCGTGGCAGTGGCGGACTGACCGCGCGACTGGGCGAGGCCCTGGATCGCGAAGGTGGCGGCAAGGCCGCCCGCGAAGGCAGCGAAGGGGAGCAGCAGCGGCGAGGCGAAGAAGGGGACCGCGGCCGCGACGGCATTGCCGAAAACGATGATGACGACGGCGCCGAGCGCCGCGCCGCCCGAGACGCCGATGAGGCTCGGATCGGCGAGCGGATTGCGGAAGAGCCCCTGAAAGGCAGCGCCCGAACCCGCAAGCGCCGCGCCGACGATAACGGCGAGGACGGAACGCGGCAGCCGGATCATCTGGATGACGGCGGCGGTCCGCTGATCGACCTCCATGCCGAAAAGCGAGCGGACGACGTCACCCACGCTAATCGGAACCGCGCCTGTCGCGAGCGACACGACGAAGGCGACGCCGAGCAGCGCTGCGAGCCCGCCGAGAATGGCGGGATACTTCAGCGAGCGCGCCATAGGCGCATGCGATTCCGCGATATCGGTCATTCAGCTTTCGTCCAGGGCCGTTCCGGCAGGGGCGCGATCTCGCTTTCGGGATGAAGTTTTGCCGCAAGATCGGCGATGGCGTGCCCGAGGCGCGGACCGAAGCCCGCGAGGTAGAGCGCGTCCATGGTGACGACGCGTCCGTTCTGCCCGGCGGGCGTCGCCGCGAGGGCGGCGTCGGCAAGAATCTTCTCGACGCCGCCGAGCGCCTCGACCGTCTGGTCCGTGAGGAGAATGACGTCGGGCGCGGCGACCGTGACGGCTTCCGGCGAGAAGGGCTTGTAGCCGTCGAACTCGGTGACGGCATTGACGCCGCCTGCAAGCTCGATCATCGCATCCGCCGCCGTGTGCCTGCCGGAGACGAGCATCGGCCCGCGCCCGCCCTGCAGCATGAAGAGAATGCGGGGCTTCGAGGAAGAGGTGGCTACTTCGGCAAGTGCCTGCTCGATGTCGGTCTTGAGCGTCTCGGCGAGCGCCGCCGCTTCGTCCTCGCGGCCGAGTGCGGTGCCGACGGTCGCGATATGCGCGTAGACTTCCTCCGGGGTGAAGCCTTCTTCGAGCTTCACGATCTCGACGCCGGCGGACGCCGTCTGTTCGAGCGCGGCGGCGGGACCCGCCTCGGCGCCCGCGAGAATGAGATCGGGATTGAGCGAGAGAAGACCTTCCGCCGAAAGCTGGCGGACATAACCGATATCGGGCAACTCGTCGGCCGCGGACGGATAGAGGCTCGTCGAGTCGACGCCGACGAGAGTGTCGCCCGCGCCGAGCGCGTAGACGATCTCGGTGGTCGATCCGCCGACGCTGACGATGCGCAGCGATGCGGCATGAGCCGCAACCGCCGCCATGGTGATCGCGGCAGCTGCGGCAACGGCAACAATCCTGTTCATGCCGCTTCCTTTTCCGTGAGGCCGTTGACGATCTCGCGCCACGCCTTGTCTTCGGGAACGCCGGGCTTGCGCTTGCCGAACAGCGTCGCGATCAGCGTGCCGTCCTTGTCGAAGAGTTCGAGCGAGGTGACGGTGCCGTCTTCTGTCGGCTTCCAGACGACCCAGGCGCTGTCGATATGGTCTTCACGCAGATGCAGGTTGAAGGCCTCGTCCAGCACGTTGAACCACGGACCCATGGGCTTCAGGTTCTCGACGGTGCCGGTATGGATCTGGATCATGCCGGGATTGCCGACAAAGACCATGATCGGCACGCCGCGATCGCGCGCCGTTTCGAGCGTGGCACGGAGCGCTGCCTGAGGCACGCGCCGTGCGCGGCTCTCGCCCGCGAGGCGCAGACCCTGAAGGCGTTCGACCTTGAACTTTGTCACGAGACCGTGGAACTGGTGCGTGTCGGTCATTGCGTCCCAGGCGTTGCGGAAACCGGCGACGTCGATCTCGCTGTCGGCAAGCGGCTTCTTCGCTTCCGCCGCGGGCGCGATCTCGAGCGGGCTCGCCCCGGTCGCGAAACGCTCGATCAGCGCATCGAAGGCGGCGGCGTCGGTCTTGTCCGTCTGGTAGATCTTGTGGATCGCGGTGCCCTGCGCGTCGAAGAACTGGAGGCTGCGGCGCGTCGTCCCGTCTTCCATGCGCTCGACCTGCGCGAAGCCGTACTTCCACTGCGAGAAGAAGATGCGCAGGTCGATATCGTCGCCGACGATGAGGCCGACATGCGCGCCGCCTTCGAGCTTGCCGTAGACACCCTTGCGCTCATGCACGACGGACTCGTTGCGGGTGAGCGCCATGACGCGGCCAAGTTCGCCGACCGCGCCGATGATGGCGGTCCATTCCGGGCGAAGGCGCGTGACGGTCGCTTGCGCCGATCCGAGCGCGACGAGTTCCGCCTCGCTGATGCCGAGCCTCTCCGCGAGGTTGCGGGCACGCAGTTTGGGTTCCTCGGCGAGAATCGCCTTGCGGCGTTCAAGAAGCGAAGCGATGGAGGAGTTGTCAGACATGATGGTTCCTTTCATCAACGTCAGTTGAGAACGTAAACGACCGGGACCTCGGCCCAGCCGGAAACGGGGCGCCCGCCATGCGTAGGCGGTTCGAACGTCCAGTGCCCGACGGCCTTGACCGCGGCGTGATCGAGAAGCGCATAACCCGAGCTTTCAAGAAGCAGAACTTCGGCGGGGAGGCCCCGCGGATCGATTTTCACGCGAACCCTTGCCGTGCCCTCCTGGCCAAGGTCGCGCGCGCGGCGTGGATAGGGAAGGGGGGTGCTGCGGTAACGCGGCTCGCTGATGGTGACCTGGTCCGTTTCCTTGCCGTCCGTTTTCTCGAAGCCCCGGGGTGCGGCCGTGCCGGTACCGGTTTCACGAGACGGCGGTGCGAGCGAGGCGACCTGCTGCGCCGCCGGTTCGGCGTGCGCATGCGCGGCCTGTACAGGTTCCGGCTGAATGTGAGGGCGCGGTTCGGGCGTCGCATCGAGGACGACCGCTGGTTCCGGCGGAACGACGGGTGCGGGCACCTCTTCGACGACGGGTTCGGGTTTCGGTTCGATGACCGGCTTCGGCTCGACCGGCGCGGCCTGCATGTGCGGCGCGGCGGGAGCGGGCGACGGCGGAGAGGAAAGGTCGACGAAGGTGACGGAGAGGCCCTCGGGAAGACCCTTCGGCGCCGGCGCGCCGCTTGCCTGCCACCAGTAGAGAACGCCCGCGAAGACGGACGCGTGAAGAAGAAGCGAGACCGCCACCGGCAGGCGAAGCGCGCGCGGAGAAAGAATGAGAGGCGAGGAACCCTCATCCCTTCCCGTCATGCCCATGCTTGCGGTGGCGGTCATGCTCATGTCTGCCTCAGAACTTCAGCGTCGCGTTGACGCCGAAATTGCGGCGCGGCTGCGCATAGCGCGGAATGACCGGATTGCCGGCGGCGAGGCCCGTCACATCCTGCGAGTTGTAATATTCCTCGTCGAAAATGTTGAAGATGCCCGCATTGACCGTGAAGCAGTCCGACATGTCGTACCAGGCCGTGACGTCGACGACCGTGTAGGACGGCGCCTGGAAGTTGCCAGCCGTTGCGACGCGGTCATGACGCCAGGCATGGATCGCCGAAAGTTCTGCGCCCCACATGTCGCCTTCATAGGCAAGGCCGAGAACGGCCTTCATCGGATCGACGGAGTCGATCGGCGCGCCGGTCGTGTCGTCCTCGCCATGCGCATAGGCGAGGCTGCCCTTGAGCGCCCATTCCGGCAGGAAGCGGTATTCGCCGCGGGCTTCCGCGCCGTAGATCGTGACTTCGGAAAGGTTCTGGTACTGGAAGGTGGTGAGACCGGGTGGCGGCGCGGAAGCGAGCGTCACCGTGTCGATGAAATCTTCATACATGTTGTAGAAGACGGTCGTGGAGAAGCTCGATCCATCGCGGAAGCTGCCGCGCAGGCCCGCTTCGAAACCGTCCGACGTCTCCGGCTTCAGATCCGGGTTCGGGATGATTTCGTAGAATTGCGCGGAATTGCGGAAGCCGAAATTCGCGTTGTCGTAGGGCGGTGCGCGGAAGCCGTGCGCATATTGCCCGAACAGCGTGTATTCCTCGCTGACATCGAAGGTGATGCCGAGCTTCGGCGAGACTTCCGTCTCCGTCATTTCCTTGACGGCGAAGGCGCCCGCACTCGCATTGGCGAAGAGCGCATCCGGCTGCGGCTCCAGATGATAGTAGTCGAAGCGCAGCGCCGGGATGAAATTGAAACGGCCCGCTTCGATGCTGTCCTGGACGAAGAAACCGAGCTTCGTCGTTTCCGTATCGGGGAAGTTCTTGTTCGGGAAGGTCTCGCCGCCGATGACGGTCGTCGTGACGAGCGTCGTCAGGTTCGTCTGCGTACGGTAGCGCGGACGCGAGGTTTTGGTGTAGTCCGCTGATGCGCCGTAAGTGATCTGATTTTCGACGCCGAAGAAATTGCGCGTCAGGTTGAACTGGAAGTCGGCCGCCCAGATGTCCTGCAGGAACGCGAAATCCGAGTTGCGCAGGAACTGCGTCGGACCGGTCTGGCGAAGCTGGACCGTGTTCTCGTTGCGATCGATCTTCGTGTAGGAGAACTTGAACTCCGCGCTGTCGGCGAGGAGGAAAGGTTCGTTCTGCGAATAGGCTGCGGCAAACGACGTACGTTTCGTCTCGTCTTCAGCCTGCGAGGAGAGCGTCGTTGTGCCGAAGGAAGTGCCGAGATCGCTGAGAAGGTTGATGTCTTCGTTGCGTTCGTTGTACTCGCCCGTGAATTTGAGCGAGTTGCCCCAGAGCCCGTTGAAGACGAGCTTGCCGAGGAAGGCATTGGAATACCAGTCGGTCGGGTTCGGCGTTGCGCTGCTGTTCGGCTCGATCTCGTGGCCGTCGCGGCGCGTGTAGAGGCCGAGCATCTCGACATTGCCCGCACGCTTTGCGCCCGTCAGCGATTCCGAGAAGCTCTCGTCGGCGCTGGCGTATCCGCCCTTGATGCTCGCGTACCAGTCCTTGTCGAGTCCATCGAGATAGTCGGCGGGATCCTTCGTCTCATAGGCGACGATGCCGCCGAGTCCGTCCGAACCGTAAAGGGCGGAAGCGGGCCCGCGCACGATTTCGATGCTCTTCATGCTGTCGATATCGAAGAAGTCGCGTGTGTAGCTTGACGGACTGCCGATATTCGTGCCGGGAAAATCCGGCGTGTTGAGGCCATCGACGAGCACCAGCACACGGTTACCGCCAATGCCGCGAATGGTGAAGTTGGTCGAGCCGCCGCGGTTCGGCGCATAGCCGACCGAAACGCCGGGTTCGTAGCGCACGATGTCCTGCATCGTGTGCGCGTTGCGGCGCTCGAGTTCTTCCGCCGTGATGACGGAGACGGTACCCGCGACATCCTTGATCGGGGTCGGGTTGCGCGTCGCGGTCGAGGTGACGGCGTCGAGCTGTGTGGCGCGCGGCTTCGCGTCTTCCTCGGAAGAAGCCGTGTCCTGCGCCTGAGCGGTGGAGATCGCGGCGAGAGATGCCGTCGCGAGGAGGAGTGAGAGAAGGGAACGTCGTCCCGTGATCATTGCCATGTCCAGTCCCAGTTATGCGTGTACGAAGCATTCCTGGCTGGCTGGCCCCCGCGCGGGCGGGTCTGGCTGGCTCGGTTGCCTTCTATGTGATCCGGCGCGCGGCCGGCCGTGTCTTCTCTATTTGATGAGGATCAGCTTGTTGGAGTTGGTGAGACGGAGACGATAGAGCTCCTCGCCATGACGAATGACGATTTCGCGGCCACCCTGGAAAAGCTCCGCGCTGTCGAGGGCGGGCGTCGCGCCAGCCTTCGTCACACGGATGGTCCTGTCCGGAGCGGTCATGTCCATAAATCTGCCCGCAGCCCCCTGCCACCCATCAATGAGAATGACTCGCAATAGCATGCGCAACTGGCCACTGCAACAGCTATTTTCCCACAAGAAAATTATGGGTATTCCGGCGTGGCAATTCAGCCGCCCGGGGCGGGGCGAGCGGGAATGCGCGGTAAGGGGAAGGCGGCTGCCGCGCCCCGGCCTGCCGGCAATGTGCCGCAGCCGGGAGCGCGGCGCGGGATCAGGCGGACTCGAGCTGCGCCTTCTCGAAATTCGCTTCCGCGAACTCCCAGTTCACGAGGTTCTCGATAAAGGCCTCGAGATAGTCAGGCCGCTTGTTCTGGTAGTCGAGATAATAGGTGTGTTCCCAGACGTCGGTCGTGAGCAGCGGAATGTCCTTGGTGTCGGCGATCGGCGTCTCGGCGTTCGGCGTGCCATAGACCTTGAGCTTGCCGTCAGCGCCGAGCACGAGCCAGCAATAGCCGGAACCGAACTGGCCGGCGGCTTTCTCCTTGAAGGTCTCCTTGAACTTGTCGAGGCTCCCGAAATCGCTGTCGATCTGCTTCGCAAGCGCGCCTTTCGGCTTGCCGCCGCCCTTCGGGCTCATCGAGTTCCAGTAGAAGTCGTGGTTCCAGACCTGCGCGGCGTTGTTGAAGAGGCCCTTCTGCTTGTCGTCCTTCGCCACCTTGCGAATGAGTTCGACGAGTTCGAGCTTCTCGAGCTCCGTGCCCTCGATCATGCCATTGGCCTTGTCGACATAGCCCTTGTGATGCTTGCCGTAGTGGAAGGAGAGCGTCTTGCCCGAAATATGCGGTGCGAGCGCGTCTTCGGCATAAGGCAGAGGGGGGAGTTTAAGCATGACAATCTTCCTTCTTCGCTTGGCTTTCGCCTGGATTCGCCTCCCCTCCTTCACTTCGACCGGACGGGCGGGCATTTCAAGGCGGTGCAGGCCATTTTGCCCGTAAGCGGCGGTAAATAAGGCTCTTCGCCGCGTCGTGGCACGAACTTGCAACAGCGTGACGCAATCCCCACATCTTTGGGGAAGCGGCGCCGCATGGCGGGCCGCACTGGCAAAGTCGCTTGGATCACGGGACTTTGGGATATGACACGCGTGATGCAGTTCAACAGCCCCTTCCTGCTGGGCTTCGACGAAATGGAACGGTTGCTCGAACGGGCCGTAAAGGCTTCGGACGGCTACCCGCCCTACAATGTCGAACAGCGGCAGGCAGAACGGGGCGAAGCGCTCCGGATCACGCTGGCAGTTGCCGGATTCTCCCGTGACGAACTCTCGGTCACGGTCGAGGACAATCAACTCGTCATCCGCGGCCGGCAGAACGACGACGACGCGCGCACCTATCTTCATCGCGGCATCGCCGCGCGCCAGTTCCAGCGCTCCTTCGTGCTGGCAGATGGCATCGAGGTGACGGACGCGCGTCTCGAGAACGGTCTTCTGATGATCGACCTCGAGAAACCCGAGCTTGAGCGCCGCGTGCGCACGATCGAGATTTCCGAGGCGCCGCAGAAGCCCGTTTCCCGGCGCGTCGAGCGCGACGCGGTCTGACGATCCGGCGACGGACTTGAGCCCCTTGCTTCGTTGAACAAGGAGGGGCCGGAAAGGAGCATGAAAATGCAGAACGACACAGAATTCGAAGCCCCGGAAACGGGCACGACCGGCTGGGGCGTCAGCGATTTCCGCGCGCTCACGCCTGAAAAGTTCGCCGAGGCAGGCATGCCGAACATCGTCTATGTGCGCGAAGTGCTGGCGGCCGAACTTGCGGGCGAACTCGGTTCGGAGATCGACCTCCCCGCCGATACGCAGCTCTTTGCGGTCCACGCGGCGAACGGCCAGCGCATGGCCGTGCTCGATAATCGCGACGCGGCCTTTGCCGGCGCGCGCCAGTATGACCTCGAGCCGGTGAGCGTGCACTGACGCCATACGGCGCGAAGAACGAAAAGCCCCGCGCTTTTTACGAGCGCGGGGCTTTTTCTTTTCGGGGAGAAGAAACTCAGGCCGCGTTGGTGGCGGCCGGTTCCGTGAGAATGGCGAAGAGGGCGGCACCGTCTTCCGAGGCACGGAGCTTCTCGACCACGGCCTGGTTGCGCAACAGGCGCGAGATGCGCGCCAGCGCCTTCAGGTGGTCGGCACCCGCCGTTTCCGGCGCCAGCAGCAGGAAGACGAGGTCGACCGGCTGATCGTCGACGGATTCGAAGTCGATCGGCGTGTCGAGCCGCGCGAAGAGGCCGTAGAGACGGTCGATGTCGCCAAGCTTGCCATGCGGAATGGCGATGCCCTGGCCGACGCCCGTCGAGCCCAGCCGCTCGCGTTCGAGCAGCGTCTCGAAGATCGCCCGCTCGGAGAGCCCGGTCAGTTTGGCAGCCCGCTCGGAGAGTTCCTGCAGCGCCTGCTTTTTGCTGGTGACCTTCAAATGGGCGATTACGCCCTCAGGCCGTACCAGATCTTCAAGCTCCATAACCCGGTTCCTGTTCTGCGATACCGCCAGATGCACGTTTCGTTCCGCCGTGCCAGCGCGGGCGGCACCAGCCGATGCGCGGCCGGAGCCCGCAAAGGTGGATTTCGCTTTCAGTGTTTCAAGCCTTCTGAGCATCGCGGCTCGTATCTATCCAGCCGATATTTCCATCCGGACGGCGGTAGACGAGATTGAGGCCCCCGGCCGTCCCGCTCCGGAATACAACGAAGGGCGCGTCGCTCAGATCCATCTGCATGACGGCATCGCCGACACTGAGAACGGGGATCGCGGTCGTGCCTTCCGCAATGATGACCGGCTGTGCGTCTTCCGCGATTTCCTCATGCTCGTCCCCCGCCTCGATGACGAAGGAAGGGTAGGATTCCGCAGGCAGCTCAGCCTTGTTGTTGTTGTTGTGGTTCTTCAGCCGGCGCTTGTAACGGCGCAGGCGCTTCTCCAGACGTTCGAGGGCGGCGTCGAAACAGGCATAGACCTCGTTGGCCGCCCCTTGCGCGTTGACGCGCAGACCGGAGCTCAGATGCGCCGAACAATCGGCGCGGAACTCGTGACCCTGCTTGGTGAAGGTGACCTGGCCGTCCACGGGCCGGTCGAAATATTTCGTGACCGCGGCTTCGAGCCGCTCGGTCGCATGGGTACGAAGCGCATCTCCTACATCGAGATGATGGCCGCTTACCTGAACCTGCATGAAAGACCTTCCTGGGGTCACTACGCTACGGAGACGGTTGACCGTTTACTTCGTTCCGGCTTCCCGTCCCTAAGGAAACCCTGCACACCCGGTCCGGCCGGACGCTTGTTCCGCGCGGGCCCTGAGGCGCTTGAATTTGTCATTGCACTTGCCGCCACCGCGGCCAGACCCACCGCCTGACCCTCCGGGATTCGCCCCGGGGGCGTTTGAGCGCGTGGAAACTAGTGGGCGGCATCATGGGTGTCAACCGCGTGCCTCAAGAACCGGAAAATGCCTTTATCTTCAGATACATATAAGCCTCGCGCCACCCTTGTGCAGGGGGGTGGAGAGACTCAGGCATAGGCCTTTTTCTCGCGCCTGCGCTGCACCGAAGAGGGAATGTTGAGCGCCTCGCGATACTTGGCGACGGTGCGCCGCGCGATGTCCACGCCCTGGCCCTTCAGTATGTCGACGATGTTGTCGTCGGACAGCACCGCGTCCGGACGCTCGACGTCGATCAATTCCTTGATCCGGTGGCGCACCGCTTCGGCCGAATGCGCCGCGCCGCCAGAGGAGGAGGCGATGGAGGAGGTGAAGAAATACTTCATCTCGAAGATGCCGCGCGGCGTCGCGATGTACTTGTTGGCGGTGACGCGGCTGACCGTCGACTCGTGCATCGAGATCGCTTCGGCGATGGTCTTGAGGTTCAGGGGCTTCAGATGCTGGATGCCGTGAACGAGGAACGAATCCTGCTGGCGCACGATCTCGGAAGCGACCTTGAGAATGGTGCGCGCGCGCTGGTCGAGGCTCTTCACCAGCCAGTTCGCGTTGTTGAGGCATTCGGAGATATAGGCCTTGGCGCCCGGATCGCCGGAGAGCTTCGTCACTTCGGCATAATATTGCTGATTGACGAGAACACGCGGCAGCGTCTCCGAATTGATCTCCACCATCCAGCTGCCATCGGCACGCGGACGGATGAAGACATCCGGCACGACGGGCACGACGGGTTCCGCGCCGAAGGCATGACCGGGCTTGGGATCGCAAAGCCGGATGTCGTCGACCATGCAGGCGATGTCCTCGCGGTCCGCGCCGGTGAGTTTCATCAGCTGGTCGAAATCGCGTTTTGCGAAAAGTTCGAGGTGATCGAGGAAGACCTGCATCGTGGGATCGAGGCGGTCGCGCTCGGCGAGCTGCAGCGAGAGGCATTCCTTCAGGTTGCGCGCGCAGATGCCGGTGGGCTCGAAGGTCTGCATCACCTGCAGCACGGCCTCGACATCCTCGACATCCGTCCCGAGCCGTTCGGCGACATCGGCGATGTCCGCGGTCATGTAGCCCGCCTCGTTCACCTGGTCGATCAGATAGGCGCCGATCAGCCGGTCGCCCGCCGTCTTCAGCGCGGTGTGCATCTGTTCGGTGAGGTGCTCGGCGAGCGTCGGCTCGCGCGTCAGCGTCGCCTCGAAACTGAAATCGCCGTCGGAGGTGCCGCCGCCGCCGCCCTTCACGCTCTGCCAGTCCGATCCCTGCGGGCCGGGCGCCGTCGCCGCGGCGTCGTTCTGCGTGTCGCTGCGGCTTTCGTCCGCATAGACATTGTCGTAGTCGGTATCGAGATCGCCGTCGCGGCCGGGCATCGGCCCGTCTTCGGAAAGGGAGAGCGAGGTTTCGGATGTCAGAACCTGTTCGCGCTCGCCTTCATGGCCGTCGCGTTCTTCCGGGCCTGCCGCAGGCTCGCCCGTGCTCGCTTCGAGCAGCGGATTGCGCTCCAGTTCCTGTTCGACATATTCGGCAAGCTCGAGATTCGACAGCTGCAGCAGCTTGATCGCCTGCTGAAGCTGGGGCGTCATGACCAGGGATTGTCCCTGGCGAAGCTCGAGTCTCGGCGCTAGTGCCATTTCGGTGTCAGCCCCCTACGCAACTCTCTACAGACTGAACCGTTCGCCGAGATAGAGGCGGCGCACATCTTCATTGCCGACGATGTCGGACGGGTCGCCTTCCATCAGAACGGTACCGTCATGAATGATGACGGCATGGTCGATCAGTTCGAGTGTCTCGCGCACATTGTGGTCGGTGATGAGAACGCCGATGCCGCGATCCTTCAGATGCGCGACGAGATCGCGAATGTCGCCGATGGCGATCGGATCGATGCCGGCAAAGGGTTCGTCGAGCAGCATGAAGGAGGGCTGCGTCGCGAGCGCGCGCGCGATCTCGACGCGGCGGCGTTCGCCGCCCGACAGCGCGATCGACGGCGTGCGGCGCAAATGGGTGATCGAGAATTCGGCGAGGAGGTCGTCGAGTTCGGCCTCGCGGCGGTCGCGGTCGGGCTCGATCACTTCGAGCACCGCGCGGATATTCTGTTCGACCGTCATGCCGCGGAAGATCGAGGCTTCCTGCGGCAGGTAGCCGATGCCGCGGCGCGCGCGGCGATACATCGGCAGGTCGGTGACATCATGACCGTCGAGCCGGATCGCGCCGTAATCCGGCTGGATGAGGCCCGTGATCATGTAGAAGACGGTGGTCTTGCCGGCGCCGTTCGGGCCCAGAAGGCCGACCGCCTCGCCGCGCTGGACATGGAAGCTGACGCCGCGCACCACGGGACGGCCCTTGAAGCTCTTGCCGATCTTCTCGACCCAGAGCCCCGGATTGTCGGCGACAAGGTGCGGCCCGCCGGTTTCGGCGTCCTGCTCCCCCTGCTCTCCGATTGTCCCCGTATCGCCCGCCATGGAACCCCACTTCATTAACAATGCCATCAAACTCACTTGGCATTAAAATTGTATGAAGTGAAGGGATTAACCAAGCCTTCTTTGGTCTTGATTACTCCGCGGGAGGCTGAAACAGCCCTTTGACCCGCCCGTTTCCGCCATTTTCTCCGCCCGCGCCGCCGCTCACGCGGGCATGGCCGGTGTCGAGATCGACCTGCAGTCTGGAACCGCGGATGACGTTCTCGCCCTGCCGCAGAACGACCGAATTACCCATTTCGATCTGGCGCGTGCCGACCATGTAATTGGCCCAGTCGCCGCTCGCGGTCTGCTCGTCGGGCGAGGAGATGAGGACATTGCCGGAGGCGGCGATCTTCTCGATCCGCGAGCCGCCGCCCTCTCCCCGGCTCTTGTAATAGATGGTGAGACGGTCGGATTTCATGCGGATATCGCCCTGCACGACGCGGACATTGCCGATGAAGGTCGCGGTGTGCTGTGCGTCCTGCACTTCGAGCGAATCCGCCTCCACCTCGATCGGCTGATCGGGATCGGTGCGGAAGCCCCCAAGTGCGCCCTGGGCGGCGGCGGGTGCCGCCAGACCGAGCGCCAGAACGAGGCCCAGGAGCGCCGCCCCCGCGCCGCCCGGCATCATGCGTGTCCAGCCCATCACTCTTCGCCCCCTTCGCCCGGCTGATCCGGCAGGATCAGCATTTTCACATTGCCGTCGAACCGCAGCACCTGGCTGGCGTGTTCGGCCTTCATGCGGTCCGCGCGCAAGGTGCCGAGCGGACCGTGTCCCTTGATTTCGCTGTCGCTGCGGAGCACGCCCTCGTCGAAATCGACGGTCGCCTCCTCGCCATGGATTTCGTAGCCCCAGGTCGTGAAGATGTCGATCTTCTCGACAAGCTCGAGCGTCTGCATCTCGGAATTGTAGGTGCCGCCGGACGCGGTGAGCGACATCCAGTCCTCTTCGGCGTTGAACTTCATGTCGGCCTGGATGTTGTCGAAGGTCACGAAGTTCGGCCGCGAGGGGTCCTGCGTCGCGTTGTCGGCGGTGATGACGTAAGGCGTACCGTCTTCCGTCACGCCGGTGACGCGCGGGCTCACCATGCGCAGGTCGCTCGGGCTCGTGTCGATTTCGCGGAAGGCGATGTCGAGCTTGTCCTTGCCCCTGAAGACGCCGGAATAGACCAGGATGACGCCGAACAGCACAAGCGCGCCAAGCGGCAGCACGATCTTCATCGCCGAGACGAAACGGCTGTAGCGGCCCTCCAGCGGACGGTCGGTGCCCGGCTCCGGCGCGATGGCGGTGCGCGGCACGGGACGCCGCCTCGCCGCCCCGGACCCTTCCGGTTCGTCGCCGGTACGCTGGCTCATGCCTTGCTTGCTCCACTTCACCGGGCCGCGAAAAACCGCCGCGCGGCCCGCCCCCGAAAGGGCGCTCAGTATGCGCGGAAGCTCCATAATGCGTCAACGAAAGGGCCCGCGCCGTCCTGTTCCGGTTTGAGGGCCAGCGGCGGTGGGCCGTCTCAATGGGCGAAGATATCCTCTTCCGCCCATCCGGCAAGGTCGAGCGCGGCGCGCACCGGCAGAAAGGCGAAGCATGCCCTGGCGAGCTCCATCCGGCCTTCGCGCTGGAGCATGCCGTCCAGCACCGCCTTCACCTCATGCAGATACAGCACGTCGGAGGCGGCATAGGCGAGCTGCGCTTCCGTGAGGTCATGCGCGCCCCAGTCCGAGCTTTGCTGCTGCTTGGAGAGATCGACGTTCGCCAGTTCCTTGACCAGGTCCTTGAGGCCGTGGCGGTCGGTATAGGTGCGCACGAGCTTCGAGGCGACCTTGGTGCAATAGACCGGCGCCGTGACCACGCCGAGATAGCGCTGGATCATGGCGACGTCGAAGCGCGCGAAATGGAAAATCTTGAGGACGTCCGGGTTCGCCATCAGCGCGCGCAGATTGGGCGCGTTGTAGGTGCCCCGGTCGAGCTGGACGATATGGGCGTTGCCGTCACCCGCCGACAGCTGAACCACGCAGAGCTGATCGCGCTCCGGGTTCAGGCCCATCGTCTCGGTATCGACCGCGACGCTCGCACCGAAGGAGAGGCCTTCCGGAAGATCGCCCTTGTGCAGCGTGACCGCCATATGCTGGCTCCGCTTGGCCTCCCCGGGGAGGGGAGAGAAAGGAATGGTGCCCAGGAGAAGACTCGAACTTCCACGCCCTTGCGAGCGCCAGCACCTGAAGCTGGTGCGTCTACCAATTCCGCCACCTGGGCACGTGAGCCGTTGCTTAAATAGCGCCCGTCATATTGTCAATGGAAAGGGCAGGCCAAAGGTCGGGGCGGGGCGCGGCACGATCGGCCTCTCCGCGCCCTTTGCCGCGCCGCCCGCATAGGCTATCAAGGGAGAGAAACGGGCGGCCCCGCCCCGACCTGCCTGTGGGCGGCGGCGGCCGGACGAGAGAGCGAAAGGCGAGGCGAGATGAGCGTGGACAGTGCCGACCGGGAGATGATGAAGAGCGAGCTGCCGGCAGGCGGCACGGTAACGGTCTTCGGCGGATCGGGCTTCCTCGGCCGCCATATCGTCCATGCACTGGCGCGTCGCGGCTGCCGCGTGCGGGTCGCGGTGCGCCGCCCGAACGATGCGATGTTCCTCAGGCCGATGGGCGTGGTCGGACAGGTCGAGCCGGTGCAGGCGAATATCCGCGACGATGCCTCCGTGAAGGCGGCGCTGATCGGTGCGGACGCGGTCGTGAACCTTGTCGGCATCATGCATGAAAGCGGCAAACAGACCTTCGAGGCCGTGCAGGCGGAAGGCGCGGGCCGGATCGCGAAGGCGGCGGCGGAAGCGGGTATTCCCGCGCTCGTCCACATCTCGGCCATCGGCGCGGACGAGGACAGCCCCGCTTCCTATGCGCGCTCCAAGGCGGCCGGCGAGAAGGCCGTGCGCGCCGCGTTTCCCGGTGCGGCGATCGTCAGGCCCTCGATCGTGTTCGGCCCGGAAGACGATTTCTTCAACCGCTTCGCCGCGATGGCGCGCTTTTCGCCCGCGCTGCCGCTCATCGGCGGCGGCACGACGAAGTTCCAGCCCGTCTATGTGAAGGATGTCGCGGAAGGGGTCGTGCGGCTTCTGGAGCGCAGCGGCACCCGCGGCAAGACTTATGAGTTCGGCGGGCCCGAAGTCCATACCTTCCGTGAACTGATGGAAGAGACGTTGCGGATCACGGCTCGCAAGCGGCTTCTCGCGCCGCTGCCCGTGCCGCTTGCGAAGCTGATGTCCTATGTGACGCAGTTCATCCCCAATCCGCCACTGACGCCGGACCAGGTCCGCCTTCTCGGCGTCGACAATGTGGTGAGCGAAGAGGCGGTATCGGAGAAGCGCACCCTCGAAGGTCTCGGCGTCACGCCGACGGCGCTCGAGCTTGTGTTGCCGACCTATCTCTACCGCTTCCGCAAGACCGGGCAATTCGAGCGCGCAAACGCGAGCTGAGGCACAGCCCATGAACATCGGAGAAGCGGCGGCGCGTTCCGGCGTTCCCGCCAAGACAATTCGCTACTACGAGGACATCGCGCTGATCGACAGCGCGGACCGCACCGCGAACGGCTACCGGTCCTATTCGGAAGACGATGTCCATACGCTGCGCTTCGTCGCGCGCGCCCGCGGCCTCGGCTTCACGGTGGCGCAATGCCGCGATCTCCTCGCGCTCTATCGCGACCGCGACCGGTCCAGTGCCGATGTGAAGGCGATTGCGGAAAGCCACATGAGCGAAATCGACGACAAGATCGCGGGACTGCGCGCGATGCGCGAAACGCTCGCCGTGCTGACCCGCAAATGCCATGGTGACGAGCGCCCGGACTGCCCGATCATCGAGGAACTCGCCACCGGAAAAGCGGCGGGCAAAAGAGCAAAGTAGAAACGCGAATTCATGCGCCAGCTTTATCACCTGCCGATCTCGCCAGCCTGCCGCAAGGTGCGTCTCGCGCTGACCGAAAAGAACATCGAGTTCGAGCTCGTGGAAGAGAAGGACTGGGAGCGCCGCCCCGAATTCCTGATGATGAATCCGGCCGGCGAGGTGCCGGTGATGGTGGAGGATGGCGGCGCGCCGATCGCGGGCTCCACCGCGATCACCGAATATCTCGAGGAAACGGCGCCGTCGATCAGGCTGATGCCGCAGGACCCGCACGAGCGCGCGGAGATACGCCGCCTTGTCGACTGGTTCGACCGGAAATTCGCGACGGAAGTGTCGGAAGGGCTCATCTTCGAAAAGGTGACGCGCCGCTTTCTCAGCGCGAACGAGGGGGGCGGTGCGCCGGACATGACGGTGGTCCGCGCCGCGCTTCACAACCTGCGCTACCATCTCGACTACATCTGCTACCTGATGGAAGAGCGCAACTGGCTCGGCGGCGAAGCGCTGACGCTTGCCGATCTGACTGCCGCCGCGCATCTCTCCTGCCTCGACTATGTGGGCGATGTGCCCTGGAGCCAGTATCCGGGCGCCAAGGACTGGTACGCGAAGATCAAGTCGCGGCCGGGCTTCCGCGGGCTGCTCGCCGATCACGTGGCCGGCATGCCGCCGCCGAAACTCTATGCCAATCTCGACTTCTGAGCCGAAAGACATGACGGCATTGCGCGGCAGCCTTCTTGCCCGCGCGAAGGAGGCGGGCTTCGACGATATCGGCATCGCGCGCGCGGATGCGCGGGGCGACCTCCCCGAAAGATTGCAGAATTGGCTCGCGCTCGGCCGTCACGGACAGATGGGCTGGATGGAAGAGACGTCCGCGCGGCGCGCCGATCCGCTGACGCTCTGGCCGGAGGCGAAATCCGTCATCATGCTTGCGATGAATTACGGGCCGGAAAGCGATCCGCTGGAGGCGCTGGAACGCCACGACCGTGCGGCGATTTCCGTCTATGCGCAGAACCGCGACTATCACGACCTCGTCAAGAAGCGCCTGAAACAGGTCGCGCGCTGGCTCGCCGAGACGAGCGGCGCGGCGGTGAAGGTCTTCGTCGATACCGCACCGGTGATGGAAAAGCCCTTCGCGGAAGCGGCCGGGATCGGCTGGCAGGGCAAGCACACGAATCTCGTCTCGCGCAAGCTCGGCTCCTGGTTCTTTCTCGGCGCAATCTTCACGACGCTCGATCTCGGCGCGGACGAACGCCATGACGACCGCTGCGGCGACTGCCGCCGCTGCCTGGACATCTGCCCGACGAAAGCCTTCCCCGCGCCTTACGAACTCGATGCGCGTCGCTGCATCTCCTACCTCACCATCGAACACAAGGGCCACATCGCGCGCGAATTCCGCAAGCCGATGGGCAACCGAATCTATGGCTGCGACGACTGCCTCGCGGTTTGCCCGTGGAACAAGTTCGCGAGCCGCGCGCACGAGGAAGCGTTTCACGCGCGGGAAGAGTTGCGCGCGCCGTTGCTGCGCGACCTCGCGCAGCTCGACGATGCGGGCTTTCGTACGCTTTTTTCCGGCTCGCCCGTCAAGCGGATCGGCCGCGACCGCTTCGTGCGGAACGTGGCGATCGCGATAGGCAACTCGGGCGAGGCGGCGCTCGCCGAAGACGCGCGCGCGTTGCTCGACGACGGATCGTCACTCGTGCGTGCGATGGCTGTCTGGGCGCTCGGCGAGCTCGCGCCCGACGACGCGAGGAGGCGGGCGAGCGCAGCGCTCGAAAGGGAAGAGGACGATGCCGTGCGCGAGGAGTGGCGCTACTTCGCGAGATAGGTCTTCGCGGCGACGGCGGCGGGATGCTCGAGCCGTCCGGTCTCTTCCGCGTAGCGCAGAAGCGTCGACCAGTCGTTCCAGGCACTCGCCTTGTCGTCCAGTGCGTTGTGAACGAGACCGCGTTCGAGCAATGCGTCGAGACTGTGGGGATTGAGCTCGACGGCATGGTTTGCATCGACGAGCGAGGCGCGCGGGTAGCCAAGCTTCCGGTTTGCCGCCGAGCGCAGCAGCATGGGTTCGGGATAGTTCGGGTCGAGCGCGAGGGCCTCCGCCGCATCGTCGCGCACGCCTTCCCAGTCTTCGGCAATCGCCTTCACGCGGGCGCGGCCCGCATAATATGTCGGGTCCTCGGGCATCCGCGCGATGGCGTTGTCATAGGCCTTGACGGCGAGCTTCGATGCGCCCGCAATCGCCCATGCATCGCCCGCCTGCGCATAGATCTCGGAGCGCAATGCGTCGTCCGCACGAAGCATCCGTTCGGCAAGATCGAAGAAGGCGGAGCCCGCTTCCGCCGGGCGGTCCATCTGCATCAGCGCCAGCGCTTCACAATGCATACCGCCGGCCTCTTCCTCGCCGCCCCTCAGTTTCAGCGTGCGCGCCATGCCGAGCGCGGCATCTGCGTCCCGCTCGACAAGGGCGAGACAGGCATCGTAGTTCGCCGCCTCTTGCGCGAAGGCTGTGCCCGGTGCGATGAGAGAGCCTGCGAGAAGGAGAAAAAGAGCGAACATCCGTTTCATGGCCGGTAGCCTCGTTCAGGGACTGCGCTCTTGCAAGCGAAAGAAATGGTGAACGCATGGACGAGGGAAAGCGGCTTTTCTGTTTCGGGTGCGGCTACAGCGCGCGGGTGCTGGCGAAGCGCCTCGCCGCGCGCGGCTTTGCCGTGGCCGGAACCTGCCGCACGGAAGAAAAGGCGGCTCGGCTTCGTGAAGAAGGGATCGAGGTCTTTGTCTTCGGCGACGATGCCCCATTGGCCGATGCCGGCGCGGCGCTTCGCGGCACGACGCATCTCCTGATGTCGGCGGCGCCCGGCGAGAGGGGCGACCCCGTGCTCGCCGCGCATCGCGACGTTCTCGCGAGAATCGCGCCCGAGATCGAATGGGCCGGCTACCTCTCGACCACCGGCGTTTACGGCGACCGGCAAGGCGAATGGGTGACAGAGGAGACGCCGCTCGATCCCGCCGTCATGCGGAGCGACCGCCGCGCGACCGCCGAGCGCGACTGGCAGGAACTCGCGCGCGAGAGCGGATTGCCGCTTCACATCTTCCGCCTCGCCGGCATCTATGGACCGGGACGCAACCAGCTCCAGGCCGTGAAGGACGGCACGGCGAAGCGGATCGTGAAGGAAGGACAGATTTTCTCACGTATCCATGTGGAAGACATCGCGAACGTGCTCGAGGCATCGATGACGAAGCCGAACCCGGGCGCCATCTACAATGTCTGCGACGACGAACCGGCGCCTGCCCCGGTGCCCATCGCCTATGCGGCGGAACTGCTCGGCGTCGATGCGCCGCCGGAAGTGCCGTTCGAGAAGGCCGACCTCTCGCCGATGGCACGGAGCTTCTACATGTCCTCGCGCCGCGTTTCGAACCGGCGCATCCACGAGGAACTCGGCGTGACGCTTGCTTATCCGACTTATCGCGAGGGGCTGAAGGCGCTTCTGAAGACGCTCTGACGCAGGCCATTGTGCCGCAGTACGGCGCAGGGCCGGGGGCGCTATAATCAAGAAAACCGCGGGAGGAAGCCCATGAGCCAGCATTTTCACGCCGTCGTCTGGATCGACCATCACGAGGCGCGCATTCTCGACTTCAACGCCGACGATGCCAACGCCGACAAGGTGACGGTGAAGCACAAGGCGACACGCAAACAATCCGCGCGTACCGGCAAGGCAAGCTGGCGCGAGTCGGAAGACGGCGCATTTTTCGACGAGGTGGCGGCAAGGCTCGACGGCATCGGCGAAATCCTGATCGTCGGCCCCGCCAACGCGAAGCTCGGTTTCCTGAAGCGCCTGCAGGCGAAACATGCCGCGATTGCCGACCATGTCGTCGGCATCGAAACGGTCGATCATCCGAGCGACGGACAGCTTCTCGATTTCGCGCGCGCCTATTTCCGCAAGGCCGACCGGATGCTGCCGCAGGTGGATTGACTTCTGATCGACGCGATCTCATCCCACCCTCCCCGAGGGTAGGGTGGGAGGTGAGGCCTGCTGTTTGGTCAGGGCTCAATTTCTTTCAGCAGCATTTCGATCGTCTGCGTCAGCCGCGCGATATCCGCCGGCGTCGAGAGCCGGTGATCGCCCGATTTCGAGAGGTTGATGGTGACGTCGTCGCTCGCCAGCGTTTCGACGAGGCGCATCGCGTGTTGCCACGGCACGTCCGTGTCCTTCATGCCCTGCAGGACGCGGACCGGTATCTCGAGAGGAATGGGCGCGCCGAGGATCAGATGGTTCCGGCCCTCCTCGATCAGCTTCATCGTGATCTCGTAGGGCTCGTCGTCATAGTCGGAAGGCTCGCGATAGAGCCCGTCGCGGCGGAGCGTCTCCCTCACCTCGTCCGAAAAGCCCTTCCACATCAGCTCTTCCGTGAAATCGGGCGCGGGTGCGATCAGGACGAGGCCCTTGACGCGCTCGGGCCGTGCGAGCGCGGCGAGAAGCGCGACCCAGCCGCCCATGCTGGAGCCGATCAGCACCTGCGGGCCTTCGGCGAGCGCGTCGATGGCGGCAAGCGCGTCGTCGAGCCAGCGCCCGACGGTCGCCTTGCGGAAATCGCCCGTGGAAGCCCCATGCGCGTAATAGTCGAAGCGCAGGAAATGGCGCCCCGCGCCGCGCGCCCACTCCGCGAGTGCCGTCGCCTTGGTGCCCGTCATGTCGGATTTGAAGCCGCCAAGCCAGGTGAGGCCGGTCGCAGCGGACTGTGCGGGCGTCTCGACCAGGTAGGCGAGTTCCTCGCCCGCGCTCCCGTCATGGCCGGGGCGTGCGAGCTTGCGGGGAGAAGGGCTGTCGGTCATTGTCTGGTGCTTCACAGTACAAAACAGACACGCATCCAACAGGGATTCCGCCGTTTGTCCAACCCCTTCGAAAATCTCTCCCCTCGTCCGACTATCCTGCAGGTCGTGCCTGCACTCGAAACGGGCGGCGCGGAGCGCACCACCGTCGACGTCGCGCGCGCGGTCGTGGCGGCGGGCGGGCGCGCCATCGTGGCGAGCCGGGGCGGACGCATGGTCGCGGAACTCGCGGTCTCGGGCGTCGAGCATGTCGACATGGCGGTCCATTCGAAAAACCCGGTGGTGATGGGGCTCAATGTCGAGCGGCTCGCCCGCGTGATCCAGCGCGAAGGCGTCGATCTTGTCCATGCGCGCTCGCGTGCGCCCGCCTGGAGCGCGCTCGCCGCCGCGCGCCGTGCGAAAATTCCCTTCGTCACGACCTATCACTCGCGCGTGCACGAGAAACCGCGCCTCAAGGTCTTCTACAATTCGGTGATGGTGCGCGGCGACGCGGTGATCGCAAACTCGGCCTATACGGCGGGAAACATTCGCGCCGTGCATGCGCCCGAGGAAGGCCGCATCTTCACCGTGCCGCGGGGCATCGACATTGAGGCCTTTTCGCAGGTGACGCCCTCGCGCATGGAGGCGCTGGCGCGGCGCTGGGGCGTCGGCGAGGGATCGGGCACGGTCTTCGTCCATCCCGCACGCCTCACACGCTGGAAGGGACAGACGGTATCGATCGAAGCGGCGCGGCTGCTTGCGGCCCGGGGGCTCAACGACTTCACGCTGCTCTTCGCGGGCGATGCGCAAGGCCGTGACGGCTATGCGGCCGAACTCGAAAAATCGATCCGCGAAGCGGGACTTCAGGGCCGTGTGCGGCTTGTCGGTCATGGCGAGGACATGGCGGCCGCCTATGCGCTGAGCGATGCCGTGCTCTCGCCCTCGATCGAGGCCGAACCCTTCGGACGGACCGCGGTGGAGGCGCAGGCGGCGTCGCGTCCTGTCATCGTGTCGGATGCGGGCGGGCAGCAGGAAACGGTGATTGAGGGCGAGACGGGCTTCCGTGTGGCCCCGGGCGATGCCGCGGCGTTGGCCGACGCGATGGCGCGTGTGGTGGAGATGGGGCCGGAGGCACGCGCTGCAATGGGCGCGGCCGGCCACCGGAACGCGGCTGCGCATTATTCGGTCGGCGTGATGTGTGCAACGACGCTGGGGATCTATGCGAGGCTCATTTCGAAGAGCCGGGCCGCAAGGTGAGCGGGACCGTGATCGCGATCTGGTTCGGCGCGGGCGGCGTTTCCCGGGCCGAAGCGGGGCTCGATGCCGTACGCCGCGCGCATCCCGGCGCACGGCTCATCCTTCTGACGACGCCCGAAGGCAGGCGGAAAGCGGGCGCTCTCGCCGATGAATGCTGGCCGGATGGCACGGTCAGCGGCGCCGCCGCCTTTCTCGCCCGGGCGCGGCGCTTGTCCTGGGCTTCCGCGGGGCATATCTATGACCTTGAGACGAGCCGGGCGACGCGGTTCCTGCGTCTGTGTGTGTGGCCAAGGCCACAATGGCACTGAAAGAGGGGCTTTGCGCTCGTTCGGGGCTCGAAAGCCGCCCGTTTCTTGACTTGCGGGCGGCGGACTTCAAATCTATAGCTGTGCTGAATATCCGGCAGGGTGTCCGGGTCGGACACCGTCGGGAGGCAAGAGGGAACAGAGGACGCTTTGAAGCGTCATTGTGCTGTGTTCCTCTGAAGCTCCCGGAACGCCCTGGAAACGCAAACGGGCAGCCGGACCAACAGAAGGAGAAGTGTTCATAGCTCGCAGACCGATGCAGGCGCCGCCCACGAAAGAGGGCCCGCGCATAAACGACATGATCGATGAGCCGACCGTGTTGCTCATAGATGCCGAAGGCGAAAAGCGCGGCGTCATTCCCACGGACGAAGCCATCAGGATGGCCGAAGAGGCAGGTCTTGACCTGGTCGAGGTATCGCCGAACGCGAAGCCTCCCGTGTGCAAGCTCCTCGACTACGGCAAATTCAAGTATCAGGCCCAGAAAAAGGCCAACGAGGCGCGCAAGAAGCAGAAGACCGTCGAGGTCAAGGAAATCAAGATGCGCCCGAACATCGACGTGCATGACTACGATGTGAAGATGCGCTCCATGCTCCGCTTCTTCGAGGAAGGCGACAAGGTGAAGGTGACCCTTCGCTTCCGTGGCCGCGAGATGGCGCATCAGGAGCTCGGCATGCAGCTCCTGAACAGGGTCAAGGAACAGGTGGACGAGATCGCCAAGGTCGAACTCTACCCCCGCCTCGAAGGACGGCAGATGATCATGGTGCTGGCGCCGCGCTGAGGCCGCCGCACGGAAAAGGGAAAGGCCCGGTCCTGCGACCGGGCCTTTTCCATGCCGCCGGGCTTTTCATGACGAGAAGAGGGTCGCGAGCCGGTCGGGCCTGTCGGTGAGGATCGCCTCGACGCCGAGCGAAGCGAGCCGTTGCATCTCCGCTTCCTCGTCGACCGTCCAGCACGAGACCGCGAGGCCGAGCTCCTTCGCAAGCGCCGCCGTCTCCGCCGTCACGTCGCCATGCCAGGAGAACCAGCCATCGGAAGGCGCGGCGGCGATGGCGCGCAGCACCCTCTCGGCGAAGGTCGCGCCGTCCGCGTGCCGCCAGTCATATCCGTTCGCCCAGGGCGCGCCTTCCGCCGAGGCGCGGCGGATCGCTTCGTCCTCCGAGCCGGGCGCGTCGCGCCGGGCGGAAGGGTGTGCCGGATCGATCTGGAAGAAGGGCAGTGTCGTGAAGGCATTGAGGATTTCCGGCGCCTGCTCCTTCGCCCGGGCGAGCGCGCGCCAGTCGAAGGAGACGAAGGTAACGGTCTTTTCCAGGCGGTACTCGCGGGTGAGCGCGACGGCGGCGTCTGCGAGTTCCATCGGGTCGGCGGATTGCGAGAGGTCGAGGAGCGCCGTCTTCAGCTCCACATAGAGACGGAAACCGGGCTTTGCCGCTTTTTTCACCAGTGCATAGACGTCGGCGAGACGCGGAATGCGCTCACCGTCGATCGCCGTCTGCTCTGGATAACGCGCGGCATAGCGGGCGTCGGGGCGGAGCCGGCCGATGTCGTAGGCCTGGAGTTCCTCAAAGGTAAGGTCCTTCAGGAGCGGCGTCGGACGCGCGAGCCAGTCGCCGTCCGTTCCCCGCGCGATGGCGGGCTTCAGGCTTTCGTCGTGATGCACGACGAGATGGCCGTCCCTGGTCAGATGGACGTCGAGTTCAATACCGTCGGCGCCCGCTTCGATGGCGTGGGCGAAGGCGGCCATGGTGTTCTCGGGCCAGAGCCCGGCCCCGCCGCGATGCGCCACCTGTAATGGATGTGTCATGAAAGTTCCCCCGAGAGCCCTGCGGCGGGCGAGAGACTAGCCGCTGCGTCGGAGCGGCGTCCATTCCCCGTTTTTGGCGTCCCGCCTTGCCCAATGTGGCGGCGGCCGGTGTCGCGGCCACCATTGCGTCACATGATCGTCCAATGAATTCGCTATTTTCATGTGAGTTGATGATGGCGTCGATGCGGCATTGGTGTAATCTTTGTTTTCTCGACAAGTCAGCGCCGGGGCTGTGCTCGCAAAAATATCCGGCGACAGGGTCGAAACGCCGGAATGCGAAGGGATGCTGTGAGGTATCCGCGACAAGGCCGGTAGAAAAAATGTCCATATCAGAACTATGGCGGCGTCTTACGACCCGCCGGCGACGCAAAAGGTCGTTTTACGACACACAGCACGTGATGCGCCGCGCCGTCGAGGCGGCGGGGCCGGTCGATCTGCGTTTCTTCAAGGACGAAGACCTTCGCTGCATTCTCGAAGCTGACAAGAACGAACGCCGCCGAGAAGCCGCGGAAAGGGAGCTGGCGCTTCGCGCCTCCCGCCGCCATTCCGACGCGGGCGCCGTTTCCGAGCTTCACTGACGGGAAGCGCTTGTCAGATATCAGCCAGCGCGAAGCCGCCGCCTTCACGCGCGACACGCACCATATGCTCGCCCGCGAAATGCGCGGGGATCATGACGGCGCCCGCATCGGCGACGCGGTCGAGAACCGTGCGGCGCGTGATCCGCGCCTGTTCCTGATCCTCACAGAAGATGCTGTTCCATTGCGGCTGAAGGACCTGCAGCGGGTGGTGCAGGATGTCGCCGACGAAGACGGCGCTGTCGTTCCTGCCCGTGACGGTGATGGTCATGCTGCCCGGGGTGTGGCCGGGCGCGGGGTCGAGCACGATGCCCGGTGCGACTTCCGTCCTGCCGCTCACGAGTTCGGCCAGGCCGCGCTCGAGGATCGGCCGGACGCTGTCGTCGAAGAAACCCTCGTTGACCGCCTCGCCGATCTTTTCGGGAAACTTGCTCCGGTTCTCCGGGTTCCAGTACTCGGCGTCCGCCGCCGAGAAGATGTAGCGCGCGCGCGGGAAGGCGGGCACCCAGGCGCCCTCTTCAAGCTTCGTGTTCCAGCCGACATGATCGACATGAAGATGGGTGCAGATCACCATGTCGATGTCTTCCGGCGCGAAACCCGCTGCCGCCAACCGTTCGATGAAAGGCGTCTCGAGGTGACCGAAGAGCGGAATGCCGGGCCGCTCCTTGTGATTGCCTGCACCTGTGTCGATCAACACCTTCCTGCCGTCGATCTCCACGACCCAGCTCTGCAGCCGCGCATGGATTTCGTCGGTGCCGGTGTCGAGCGTGCCCTCCGGCACTTGCGTTTTCACGTGCGCATAATCCGTCTCATCGAAGCCGGTGAAGAGCTGCTGCGGCGACAGAAAGACGCCCCGCCATTCCTCGATGCGGTGAATGCGCACATCGCCCAGAGAAAGACGGTCCATCGGTTTTCTCCCCGTTGCGCTTCTAGAGGTTCAGCTTTTCGCGTTTGAAGGTGATGTTTGCCGTCTCGCGGTCCCAGGTGTCCGCGGTCACGCCCTCGCGGCGAAGATCGGCCTTCTGCACCTTGGCGGTCGGCGTCTTCGGCAGTTCGGCGACAATGCGGATGTAGCGCGGCACCATGAAATAGGGGAGCCGCTCCGCGAGAAACGCCGTGAGCGCCGCCGGGTCGATGCCGCGGCCAGCGACCGGCGCGACGACCGCCATCACCTCGTCCTCGCCGAGGTCGCTCGGCACGCCGATGGCGGCGGCCTCCTGCACGTCGGGATACGCGACGATCTCGGCCTCGACCTCGAAGGAGGAGATGTTCTCGCCGCGTCGCCGGATCGCGTCCTTGATGCGGTCGACGAAGAAGAAGTTCCCCGCCTCGTCGCGGCGAAACGCGTCGCCCGTGTGGAACCAGCCGTTCCGCCAGGCGCGCGCGGTCGCCTCCGGGTTCTTGTGATAGCCATGCATCATCGCCCAGGGGCGGTCGGTGCGCACGATCATCTCGCCGACGGTGCCGGTGGGCACCTCGCAGTCGTTTTCGTCGACGAGGCGCACATCGACATGAGGCCGCACCGTGCCGCAGCTGCCGAGCGCGGTCGGGTTCGGTTCCGAGACGATGGGCGAGGAAATCTCCGTCATGTTGAAGATGGTGTAGACGTCGATGCCGAAGCGGGTATGAAATTCGCCCGCGCTTTCGGTGAGCGGCACCATCAGCGCGAGGCGCACCTTGTGCTCGCGGTCGCGAGGGCTCGCGGGCTCCTTCAGAAGGAAGGTCGCCATGACGCCGAGCAGGAAGACGGCGGTGCATTCCGTTTCCCGCACGAAATTCCAGAACTCGTCCGTCCGGAAGTTTTCCCAGAGCGCGATGGAACCGCCGCGCGCGAGCATGACGAACGGGAGGCCGACGCCGCCGATATGGAAGATCGGCATGTTGACGAGAAAGCGGTCCTTGCCGGTGACGAAATGCCAGGTCTCGGGTCCCGCGTTGGAAAAGAGGTGGAGATAGGACATGAGGACGCCCTTGGAGGGACCCGTCGTGCCGGAGGTGTAGACGACGGTCTGCGTGTCCCAGGGATCGATCGGCCGGTCGAGCGGCGCGAGGGGGCCTGCCTCGATGGTTTCGAAGCGCGAGAGGGCGAGACCCGCCGGAGCTTTCGCCTCCGGTCCGCAGACGACGAGGCGCGTGAGCGCCGCCGTGCCGATCTCGCCGAGCCGCGGCACGAGATCGCCGTGAACGATCAGCAGCTCCGCGTCCGAATTCGCGATCACATGTTCGAGGATCGAGCCGCGATAGGCGGTGTTGATCGGCACGAAGACCGCGCCGAGATAATTGACCGCGAAGAAGCTCAGAAGCGCTTCCGCGCCGTTCGGCAGCCAGGCGGCAACATGGTCGCCCTGGCGCACGCCGAGCGCCTGCAACTGCGCGGCGCGCGCCACCGTGCGCTTCTGCGTCTCGCGATAGCTCCAGCTCTCGCCATTGCCGAAAACGACATAGGTCTCGTCCGGCTTTTCGCGCGCGAAACGGTCGAGCGCGTAGCGCAGCACGCATGTCTCGCGCGAGGGAATGCGCGGATCGGCAAAGACGGCGGTGGCTTCATCCTGCATGACGGTTCTCCTCCCCGAAAACCATGCGAGCGGTCGTCTATTTTCCCGGCGCGACCATCTTCATCACCATGTGAAGCGTGAGCACGACCACCTCGCTGGGCGGCCGCCGCCCGCCGGGCACATACCAGTTCGCCGTCCACGACATGAGCCCGCTGATCGACAGCGCCGTAAAGGCGGCGTCCTCGACGGCGAATTCGCCCCGCGCCGCGCCTTCGGCGAGCAACGCCTCGATCTTGTCGTCGAAGGCTTTGCGCATCTTGCGGATGTCGCGCGCGACGGCGGGTTCGAGGTTCTTCTCCTCGCGCTGATAGACGACGATATATTCCTGGTTCTCGATGATGAGGCTCGTCACCTGGTCGACGATGAGTTTCAGCCGCGCCGTCGGCGTGCCGCCGGTGGCGAGCGCATCGTCGAGGGCGGCGAGCGAGAGGCGGATGCCGCGCTCGGATATCTCGCGCAGGATTTCCGCCTTGTTGCGGTAGTAGCTGTAGATGAAGGGCTTGGTGACGTTGAGCCGCTCCGCCACCGCTTCGAGCGTCGCGCCTTCATAGCCCTGCGCGTAGAAGAGGTGGCAGGCCTCTTCCAGGATCAGCCGACGCTTGTAGGCGGAAATCTCGCTCTTCACGTCGCGGCGCGCCGCCTTGGCGATGCTGTCAGGTTTGCGCGCCGCCATTTACAGAGCCGTCTTCAGAAACGACACCACGTCGTCCGCGGTCTCGATGGGGCGCGGGTTCGTGCGCGTCCAGATGTCATGCATGATCGCTTCCGCGAGATCCGGAAGATCGCTCTCCCTGACGCCGACCTCGCCGAGACTGCGCGGCATGCCGAGCCCACGGATGAGCTTGTCCGCCGCCTCGCTTGCATTTCCTCCGCCGAGCGCCGCCGCAATCCGCTTCTGCCGCTCGCCATTGACGCTTTCGTTCCAGGCGAGGGCATAAGGCGCCATCACGCAGGAAGTGTGGCCGTGCGGCACGTCGAAGGTGCCGCCAAGCGCATGGCCCGTCGCATGGCTGATCCCCATCGGCACGCCGGCGACGACCGGGATCATGGATTGCCAGGCGCCAATCTGGCATTTGAGGCGGCCGTCGAGGTCCTTCGGATCGGCCTTTGCGCGCGGCAGCCCTTCGGCGAGATTGCGGAGCGCGTTCTCGGCAACGCCGTCGCAGAATTCGTTGGAGAGGAAGGAACCGAGCGTTTCCATCGCGTGGTCGAGCGCGCGGACGCCGGTCGAGAGCCACAGCCATTCCGGCGTGTAGACCGTCATGGCGGGGTCGAGCACGACGGCGACCGGTGCCATCAGCCGATGCTGATAGCCCTGCTTCAGTTTCGCCTTCTCGTCGGTCGCGCCGCTGAGCGCGTTGAACTCGCCGCCCGAAAGCGTCGTCGGCACGCAGACCGCGCGGACATCCGGCCCTTCGAATTCGGGCAGCACCACGGCGCCG
This sequence comes from Parvibaculum sp., assembly GCA_017642695.1. Lineage (GTDB taxonomy): Bacteria > Pseudomonadota > Alphaproteobacteria > Parvibaculales > Parvibaculaceae > Parvibaculum. Next base: position 915,486 of record JAEPQD010000001.1, read on the forward strand.
TCGCCGCCCACATACATGTGGTAGGGCTCCATGTCGTCATGGGTCTTGAGGTCGTGCTTGAGACAGAGCGTGACGATCTTCGCGGCATCGGTGATCGAGCCGCCGCCGATGGAGACGATGAGATCGGCCTTCGCGGCGCGGGCCTGCGCGGCCGCATCGAGCACGGCGGCGCGCGGCGCATGGGCGGGCATGCCGTCATAGGTGCCGGCATGGCGCTTCCCGAGCGCCTTCGCGATCTTTTCGATCTCGTCCGTGTCGCGGTTGAGCGTGCGGCTCGCCATCAGGAAGACGCGGGACGCGCCCTGCGTTTCCGCTTCCTCGGCGATGGCCTCCGCCGCGGGCCGCCCGATGAAGACGCGCTCCGTCGCGGTCTGCGAATAGGTCGCTCCGGCGGACATGGTTCCTCCCCGCATTCTTGTTGCGGCAAGCATAGCCTTTGCCGCCATACCCGTCAGTATATAAAATAGACGTCGGGTAAAAAGCCGCTGTTCAGCGTGGCCCGCAAGCGTCATACTCGGGCCAAACGGAACCAGAAAAACAAGATCCCGGGGAGGAACGTCGATGAAATTCGGAGTGTTCTACGAACTGCAATTGCCGAAGCCCTGGAAGGAAGGCGACGAGCATCGCCTGTTCCACGAGGCGCTCGAACAGATCGTGCTGGCGGACAGGCTCGGCTTCGACCACGCCTGGGAAGTGGAGCATCACTTCCTCGACGAATATTCGCACTCCTCCTCGCCGGAGGTTTTCCTCGCAGCGGCGGCGTCGGTGACGAAGAACATCCGCCTCGGCCACGGCATCCGCCAGGTGATCCCGAACTACAACCATCCCGCGCGCACGGCGGAGGGCCTCGCGACGCTCGACATCATGTCGAACGGCCGCGTCGAGTTCGGCATCGGCGAGGGCGCGACGCGGCTCGAGCTCGGCGGCTTCCACATCCCCGCGAAGGAAAAGCGCGCCATGGCGATCGAGGCCGGCGAGCAGATCGCGAACATGATGGTGCTCGACCCCTATCCGGGCTTCGAGGGGAAGTATTTCTCGATGCCTTGCCGCAACGTGCTGCCGAAGCCGGTGCAGAAGCCGCACCCGCCGATGTGGATGGCCTGCACCAATCGCGACACGATCAAGGTGGCGGCGTCGCTGGGCGTCGGCGCGCTCGCCTTCTCCTTTGTCGATCCTGAAGAGGCGAAAGCCTGGTCCGACATCTATTACGGCATCATCAAGTCCGACGAGTGCCGGCCGATCGGCCACTCGGTGAATGCCAACATCGCGATGGTGTCGAACTTCTCGTTGCACGAGGACCGCGAAGAAGCGATCCGCCGTGGTCACGAGGGTTTCGAGTTCTTCGGCTATGCGCTGAACGCGCTCGTCGCCCATGACACGGTGCCGGGCCGCACCGATATGTGGGGCGACTACATCAAGGCGCGCGGCAACCGTACGCAGGAAGTGATCGACGCGGCGAAGCGCGCCGATGCCATCGCGACCGGCATCGGGACGCCGGACGACATGCGCGCGCATCTCCGCGCCTTCCGCGATGCGGGCGTCGACCAGGTGATCTTCATGCAGCAGGCGGGGCGCAACAAACACTCCGACATCTGCGAGTCGCTGGAGCTCTTTGCGAAGGAAGTGATGCCGGAGTTCAAGAAGGAAGCGGCGGAACGCGAAGCGAGGAAACAGAAGGAGCTTGCGCCCTATATCGAGGCAGCGCTGAAGCGGAAACACTGGATGAAGCCGCTGGAAGATCACGAGATTCCGGTGGTGCAGGCCTCCGTGAAAAAAGCGCAGGTGAACCAGAGCACCAGCGCGGCGGAGTAGATCCACCAACTTGTCTGGGCTGCGCCGCTTGCGCAGCCCTTCGCACATGCTTATTGTGTATCTACACAAACGGGCGAGAAATGAGCAGGACAGTTACCGAACGGGACGTGCGCGAGAACTGTGCCGCTCTGAGAGCACGTATGGCGACGCGGAAACTGACGCGGTCCTACGACAAGGCACTGAAGCCCGCTGGCCTCAAGATCACGCAGTTCACGCTGTTGATCGCGGTGGAGGAAGGCAGCGCGAAATCGCTGACTGCGCTTGCCGATATGCTGGCGCTGGAACGCTCCAGCCTTGTGCGCAATGTGAAGCTTCTCGAGGATGAAGGGTTGATAGAAAGCGCACCAAGCGGCGAGGGGCGGTCGCTCGGGCTGAAGCTCACGAAAGCGGGCCGGAAGAAGCTCACCCAGGCGCTGCCGCTCTGGCGCGAGGCGCAGACCCACGTCGAGACCGCGCTCGGTCAGAGCTGGCCGTCCGTGAAGAAGTCACTCCACCAGTTGATCCAGAAGATCTGAAGGTCAGGCTTCGACCCGGTAGACCGGGAAGCAGTTCCGGATCGCCTCCGCCTTCTCCATGTTGCCGTTGAAGACAGCACCATGTTGCGCGATGGCGTCGGCGAGCGGGAGCCCGTCGCGGAAGATCGCATGGAGCGTTTTCCAGTCGAGCGTGAGCGAGGCGTCGCTCGTCTCCGGCGCCTTGAAATCCACTTCGAGCTTCGAATTGCGGACGCGCACCGTCGCGTGAAGCGGCCCGTGATCGGAAACGGAAAGCGCGAGTGTCGCGTCGAGCCGGCGCGCTCTTCGCCGCTGGAAGGTGAGCGTGAGGCCGAACAGGAAGGAGAAGGGGTTGTCGGAGGGGATGTTGTAGTCGACGAGCTTCACTTCCTTCGTCTTGAGGCGCTGCGGAACGCTTTCCTCGGCGTCGGAATTCTTCAACACGTAGACGATCTCGGGTTTCGCGAGCAGCGGATCGAGAATGCGCTTCCGGTATTCGACCTTGTCTTCCATGTAGGGGCCGAGCACGTCGGAGCCCGCGGGACAGACGCTCAGGCAATAGGCCGCCTTGTAGCCCGGCTTGAAGGAAAGGCTCTGCCACATGGAAACGCTTTCGCCAGGCGGCACGCGCCGGTCGTAGTCGTCGGCATCCTTCGCCTCGACGACCTCATGCACCCAGTCGACGAAGCCGCCCATGAATTCGCGGTAGTTATGCGTGTAGCAGGCGGAGAAGTTGAAGGAGCCGTCCATGCCGATGGCTTCCACCGGGCAGGCGGCGACACAGAGCTTGCAGTCCAGACAGGGCGCATAGTCGAGCGGCGCGGAGGGCGTGTCGATCTCGCGGTCGATGACGATGGTGCCGAGCAGGATGAAGCTGCCGAAGCGCGGATGGATCACGTTGCGATGGAGGCCCATCTTGCCGAGGCCCGCCGCTTCCGCGATCGGCTTGTGCGAGATGACACGCATGCCGGCGGGATAGGCCTGCGCCTCCATCGGGAAGGCGGCGGCGGGATTGACCGCGCCGAAACCCATCGCCTCGAGTTTTCGCACAGCGCGCCGCGCGACATGGTTCACATCGTCATAGGTCTGGTGGAACTCCTCGTTCGCGACCGAGCGAACGGAGGTGCGGACCGTGTCGCGGTTCATGCGGACGACGAAGCTGATGAGCGTCTTCGCATTCGGAAGCAGCGCCGAGATCCAGGCCTGCTGGTCGGCGACCGCCGGGTTCGACACGGCAACAAAGCCGCAATCGTCCGCGCCGCAATCGAGCATCAGCGCGCGCAGGCTCTCCGCGGTGATCGTTCCGGCCTCGTTGCCGCCCTCCGTGCGCCAGCGCGCCACATCGGGATGCTCTCCCGCGAGATCGTGTGCCATGCCCGTCTCCCTATATAGTGTATATACACTATAAGAAACGAAGCGGCACTGGACAAGGCACCGGCTGCGAAAATATTGCGTATTGAATATACGCAAACTGGAAGTCGGATATTGAGGAGGTTAGGGTGGGATACGGCTCCCCGGGAAAGCGGAGCCGCGAACGAGGCGGGATGTACCCGGCATCAGAATTCAAAAAAGGGGGGGGGAATGCTGAAGGGAAAGATCGATCTCGAGGCGAAATACGCGGATTTCGAGCGCGACGGCTATGTGATCTTCGAGAACGTTATCGAACCGGACCTCATCGCCGAGATCAAGGATGAACTGCTGCGCGTCGAGCGCGACAACAATATGGGCTTTCGCGAGACCGACTTCGAAGGCAAACGCACGGTGCGTATCTACAACCTGCTGGCTCACGGACCGACCTTCTGGAAGATTCCGATCCACGAGGCGACGCTGCCATTCGCCGAAAAGGTGCTCGACGAGGAGCTGCAGGTTTCGTCGGTGAGCGCGATCACGCTCTGCCCGGGCCAGGGCGCACAACCTCTGCATGCGGACGATCAGTTGATCCCGGTGCCGAAGCCGCATCAGCCCTTAACGCTGAACTGCGTCTGGGCGATCTCCGACTTCACGGAAGAGAACGGTGCGACGCGGCTCGTGCCCGGCAGCCACAAGGCGAGCGGCATGCCGGACTACGATATCGAGATGGACACGGTGGCGGGCGAGATGCCGGCAGGCTCGGTGCTCTTCTGGCATGGCAGCCTGTGGCACGCGGGCGGTACCAACAAGACGGATGATCGCCGCTTTTGCGTCGCGAACTACTATTGCGCGGGCTTCATTCGCCAGCAGGAGAACCAGCAGCTCGGCATTCCGCTCGACGAAGCGCGAAAGTTTCCGCGGCGGCTGCAGGAACTTTGCGGTTACTCGGTATACCGGGGCCTTTATGGCCATGTCGACAATGAGGACCCAATTGCGATGCTCGGCCAGGAGAACGGAGCGAAGCTGATCTGGCAGCGCGGCTACGACGAGATGTATGAGGACAAGAAGACAGGTGAATAAGCGGAATCAGCTCCGCGCAATCGGGAGGAAACGGTTGTGGAGACGCCGCGGCGACTCTTCATGGAACCGTTTCCGTCCGAACGCATTTAAGAGGGAATGATCCGGCAGCATATGCCGCCAGAGGGGCACAGCTGCGCCGGCAAAGCCCACGTTCAACGGGAGACAGACATGAAACATTCCCCGAAATACCTTCTCGGGACCGCCTCCATGGCGGCGCTGCTGGTGGTTGCGGCGTGCGACCAGAACGAAGAAGAGCAGACTGGCGACGCAGTGGGCGAGATGGAATCCTCTGAAACGGCAGTGCCGCTGACGAGCGAGCCGGGCGACGCGACGCAGGGCATGATGGACGAGACAGCCGACAACACTGTGCCCACGAACGACATGGACGAAAACGACATGTCGATGGGCGAGGAGGCGGCCGCCGAAAACACGGATGCCGAAACCATTGCCGGTACGGACGGCGACGAAATCGCCACGAACTGCCAGGCGGCGGCCGATACGCTCGACAGTTCATGGACCGGCAAGCCCTACGCAGACGCCGAGGCCGAGATTTCGGGAAATGAGGATGTCGCGACCATCCGCGTGATCCGCCCGGATGAAGCGGTGACGCAGGATTTCCGCACCGACCGCCTCAACGTCGAACTCGACGCGGAAGACAACATTACCCGTATTTACTGCGGCTGATCTGAGCGGGCGAGGCTCGTTCGCCTTAGCGGACGGGCCTCACCGGATTGCTGCCGTCCCAGTCGATGGCGGCCTTGCGGATATGTTCGAAGAACTGCCCCTTCGAGCCGCTGATATCCGACATCTCGATCACGGTGCCGGGATGTGTCTCGGTGTCGAAATAGACGAAACGGCCTTTTTCCCCGCCGATCTGCCCCTCATGCCCGACCTTGTAGCCCGCCGCGAGGGCGCGGTCGTAGGCCGCCTGGTAGTCGGTCGTCCAGTAGGACATGTGCTGCAGCCCCTCGCGCCCCGCATTGAGGAAATCCATGTACATGGAGGGTGCGTCGTTGCGCTGCTGGATGAGCTCGATCTGGAGATCGCCTGTATTGCCGAGCGCGATGCTCATCTCGACCGGCGAAGGCTTGCCCCTGTAGGTGAACCAGTCGCATTTCACGCGGTCGATGTAATAGAAGGGGCCGACGCCAAGGACTTCCGTCCAGTGCTTCAACGCGGCTTCGATGTCGCGTACGACATAGCCGTTCTGGCAGACCTTCCCGAAAAAGCGGCTCATGGGCACCTCCTGTTTTCGGGCGTTATGGCATGCGGGAGCCTGGCTGCGAAGCGCTGCCCACGACCCTTGACGAACCCGCCTTTTCCCTTATAAATCCGCGCCTTCGGGGTGGCCCGGCCTGTAGGGCATGCCGTGACCGCCCGTAATGCCAAGACCCGGACCCGCCGCCTTCCGAATTCTTCAATGAATTCAAGGTCTTCAAGGGCAGGTTCTACAAAACACGGAGAGCAAAATGCCCAAGCTGAAGACCAAGAGTGGCGTGAAGAAGCGTTTCAGCTTCACCGCCACCGGAAAAGTGAAGCGCGGCCAGACCGGCAAGCAGCACGGCATGATCAAACGGACCAACAAGCAGATCCGCAACCTGCGCGGCACGACGCTCGTCGCCGAGCCGGATGCCAAGCGGATTGTGAAGATTTTCGCGCCTTACGGCCTGAAATAACGCTTTAGGTCCCCCTTTCTTTCGAGGAGAAATCTCATGTCGCGCGTCAAACGGGGCGTTACCGCCCATGCCCGGCACCGCAAAGTCATCAAGAAGGCGAAGGGCTATTACGGCCGCCGCAAGAATACCTTCCGCACGGCCAATCAGGCCGTCGAGAAGGCGGGCCAGTATGCCTATCGCGACCGTCGCACGCGGAAGCGCAATTTCCGCGCGCTCTGGATCCAGCGCATCAACGCCGGTGTCCGCGAGCACGGCCTGACCTATTCGCGATTTATCGACGGCCTCGCCAAGGCTGGCATCGAAGTGGACCGCAAGGTGCTCTCCGATCTCGCCATCCATGAGCCCGAGGCCTTCAAGGCTCTGGTCGCCCAGGCGCAGTCGGCCCTGAAATAAGGGCTGCTGCCGAAGCGACACCAGAGCCGGTCACCCGTCCGGGGCCCGCATGGGGTTTCATGCGTGCCGCTCTCGGGGGTGAGGCGGATCGCCGGTCGATAGCATCGTTCGCACGCCGTTTCCCTCAGTCGCCCGAGAGCCCGCCGAACAGGCAGGCCCGGGCGATTTGAGTGAACGTGTTTTCGCGAAACGATCAGAAGCCGGTGAGAAGATGACCGACAGCGCCGATCTCGAAAAACTGGAAGCGGAATTCACCGCGGCGATCGCCGACGCGGTGGATATCGACACGCTCGAAGCCGTGCGCGTGGCCGCGCTCGGCAAGAAGGGTCGCGTCTCCGAGCTGATGAAGGGCCTCGGCGGCATGTCGCCCGAAGAGCGCAAGGAGATGGGTCCGAAGCTCAATGGCCTCAAGGACCGCCTGACCGATGCGATCGCCGCGCGCAAGGACGCGCTGCATCAGGCCGCGCTCGAAGCGCGCCTCGCGGGCGAGAAGGTCGATGTGACGCTGCCGGTGCGCGCAAGTGCGCTCGAAATGGGCCGCATCCATCCTCTCTCCCAGGTCTGGGACGAACTCGTCGCGATTTTCGCCGATATGGGCTTCGCGGTGGAGCAAGGCCCGGACATCGAGACGGACCACTATAATTTTGGCGCGCTGAACTTCCCCGAAGGGCACCCCGCGCGCGAGATGCACGACACGTTCTATTTCGAGCCGAAGTCAGATGGTTCGCGCATGCTGCTCCGCACGCATACGAGCCCCGTGCAGGTGCGCACCATGGAAGCGGGCGAGCCGCCTTTCCGCTTCATCTGCCCCGGCCGCACCTATCGCTGCGACAGCGACCAGACGCATACGCCGCAGTTCCACCAGATCGAGGGTCTCGTCATCGACGAGACGACGCATCTCGGCCACCTGAAATGGACGCTGGAGGAATTCCTGCGCGCCTTCTTCGAGGTGGAGGGCGTCGAACTTCGCATGCGTCCGTCCTTTTTCCCTTTCACGGAGCCGTCGATGGAAGTCGATGTGCGCTGCGCGCGGCTCGGCAACGAGATCCGCATCGGTGAAGGCGACGACTGGCTCGAAATTCTCGGCTGCGGCATGGTCCATCCGAACGTGCTCAAGTCGGCGGGCATCGACCCGGAGAAATATCAGGGCTTCGCCTTCGGCGTCGGGCTCGACCGTCTCGCCATGCTGAAATACGGCATCCCCGATCTGCGCGCCTTCTTCGAGAGCGACCTGCGCTGGCTCCGTCACTATGGCTTCGCCGCGCTCGACGTGCCGACGCTTGCGGGAGGGCTCTCGTCGTGAAGTTCACTCTGTCCTGGCTGAAGAACCCGCTCGAAACGAGCGCCTCGCTCGACGAGATCGTCGCGAAGCTCACCATGCTCGGCCTTGAGGTCGAGGGCGTGGAAGATCCGGCGAAAAAGCTCGGCATTTTCTCCGTGGCGAAAGTGCTGGAAGCAGGCCCGCACCCCGATGCCGACAAGCTGCAGGTGCTGAAGGTCGAGGCGCTTGTCGAAGGTGAAGTGAAGCAGTTACAGGTCGTCTGCGGCGCACCGAATGCACGCGCCGGCATGACCGGTATCTTTGCGCCGCCAGGTGCGACGATCCCCGTCAACGGCATGGTGCTGAAACCGACGAAAATTCGCGGCGTCGAGTCGAACGGCATGATGTGTTCCGAGCGCGAGCTCGAACTCTCCGACGAGCATGAAGGCATCATCGACTTGCAAGGCGACTTCGCGGTGGGAACGCCTGCGGCGGAAGTGCTTGGGCGGAACGATCCCGTGATCGAGATCGCGATCACGCCGAACCGTCCGGATTGCCTCGGCGTCTATGGCGTCGCGCGCGACCTGGCGGCGGCGGGCCTCGGCCGTCTTCTCGAAGGCGATCTGTCACCCGTGCCCGGTACGTTCGAAAGCCCGGTGGGCATTGAGCTCGACTTCCCCGCCGACGCGGCGAATGCCTGTCCCGTCTTTGCGGGCCGTCTCATCCGCGGCGTGAAGAATGGGCCTTCGCCCGCATGGCTTCAGACTTATCTCAAGGCCGTGGGCCTTCGCCCGATCAATGCGCTGGTCGATATCACGAACTTCATCTCGCTCGATCGCGCGCGCCCGCTCCACGTCTACGACGCGGCGACGCTCAAGGGGAACATCCGTGCGCGGCTCGGCCGCAAGGGCGAAGAGTTTCTCGCGCTCGACGGCAAGACCTACGAGATGGAAGAGCATTACACGGTCATCGCGGATGAAGAGAAGGTGCTCGGCCTTGGCGGCGTGATGGGCGGCGAGGCAAGCGGATCGACGGAAGAGACCGTCGACGTCTTCGTCGAGAGCGCCTATTTCGATCCCTACCGCACCGCGCGCACGGGCCGCGATACCGGCATCGTGTCTGACGCACGTTATCGCTTCGAGCGCGGCGTCGATCCCGAATTCGTGCTGCCTGGTCTCGAACTCGCGACGAAAATGATCCTGAACCTCTGTGGCGGCGAGGCGTCGAATGTCATCGTCGCGGGCGAGGTGCCGGACGCGAAGAAGGTTATCGCGTTCGATCCCGACCGCATCGAAAAGCTCACTGGCCTCGCTTTGCCGAAATCGGAAGCAGTCGCAATCCTTTCCGCTCTTGGCTTCGGCGTGTCGGAAACGGGGGCGAAGCTTTCCGTTTCCGTACCGTCATGGCGGCCGGATGTGGAGGGCGAGGCCGACCTCGTGGAAGAAGTCGTGCGCGTACACGGGCTTTCGGAAGTGAAGTCGGCGGCGCTGCCGCGGCTTCATGCCGTCGCGAAACCCGTTCTCTCGCCGCGCCAGCGCCGCGAACGCCTGGCGCGCCGTGCGCTTGCCGCGCGCGGGCTGGTGGAGGCGGTCAACTGGTCCTTCATCTCGGAAGCGGAGGCGAACCTCTTTGGCGGCGGCAATGCTGCGCCGGGTCTGAAGCTCGCCAATCCGATCTCCGCAGAAATGAGCCATATGCGGCCGAGCCTGCTCGCGGGCCTTATCGCCGCGGCGGGCCGCAACATGGCGCGAGGCAATGCGGACATCGCGATGTTCGAGGTGGGCCAGCAGTTCGAGAGCGACGAGCCCTCGGGCCAGGTGCTTGCCGCGACGGGCCTTCGCCGCGGTACGGCGCGCCCGCTGGGCGCCGGCCGTCACTGGCAGGGCAAGGCCGGCCCCGTCGAGACGATGGACGCGAAGGAAGATGCGGTGGCGCTGCTCTCGGCACTCGGCGCGCCGGTCGCGAGCTTCCAGATCGCGGCGGATGCGCCCGCCTGGTATCACCCGGGACGCTCCGGCGTCTTCCGTCTGGGCCCGAAGAACGTGATCGGCTATTTCGGAGAGCTTCATCCGCGCGTTCTCAGTGAGATGGATGTCGCGGGGCCGATTGTCGCCTTCGAGATCTTTCCGGATGCGATCCCCGAGCCGAAGCGTAAAGCCACGCGTGCGAAGCCACCGCTCGACATGTCCGACCTGCAGCCGCTCCGCCGCGACTTTGCCTTCGTCGTCGCGGAAAGCGTGACGGCGGACCAGGCGATCCGCGCCGCGCGCGGCGCGGACAAGAAGCTGATCGTCGACGTGTCGCTCTTCGACGTCTTCGAGGGCGGTTCTCTCGGCGAGGGACAGAAGTCGCTCGCCATCGAGGTGACGCTGCAACCCGTCGAGAAGACGCTGACCGACGAGGAAATCGAGGCGGTGTCGAAGCGGATCGTCGCGGCCGTAGAAAAGGCGACAGGCGGCACGCTTCGGAGCTAGACTGATCCGCTCTGGGGAGGGGTGGATGACTTTCGAGCCTTACGAGATTTCGCGCAAAGACAAATCCGGCGCTGCGATCCGCCTGTGCGGCCGCAGCATCGGGCCCGCCGGCGGCCGGCCTGTCGTCATGCTGGCGTCGCTCGGGCGGCCGGGCGGCGACTTCGATGATGTTGCAAGCGCGCTGGCCGAGGCAGGCTACCGCGTGACGCTGCCGGAACCGCGCGGTATCGGCGGTAGCAAGGGGCCGATGGACAGTCTCACGCTGCACGACCTCGCGGAGGACGTGGCGGCGGTGATCGAGAGCGAGACGTCAGCTCCCGTCACGCTCATCGGCCACGCATTCGGCAATCGCCTTGCGCGGACGACCGCCGCCGACCGCCCGGAACTCGTCTCGCGCGTCGTCCTGCTCGCCTGCGGCGGCCTGATCGAAATGCCGGAGAAGGCACGCGAGGCGCTGATGGGCTGCTTCGATGAAAGCCTCTCGCCGGAGGACCATATCGAATGCGTGCGCTACGGCTTTTTCGCGGAAGGGAACGACCCGGAAGTCTGGCGCGGCGGCTGGTACCGGCCAGTGATGCGGATGCAATCCTTCGCCGTACGCCAGACACCCGTCGAGGATTGGTGGGAAGCGGGCGGCCAGCCGATCCTTGTCGTGCAGGCGCTGGAAGACGCGATTGCGCTCCCGGCGAATGCGCACGACCTGAAGAAGCGTATGGGCGATCGAGCGACGCTGGTTGAACTGCCAAATGCGGGCCACGCCATGCTGCCGGAGCAGCCGGAGCGGATCGTCTCCGCGATCCGGGCCTATGTCGAGGAAGCAGGGTAGCGAGATGGAACTGAAAACGATCCGCTACACGCTCGAAAACGGCATCGCGACGGTGATGCTGTCGCGCCCGAAGCGTCGCAACGCCTGGACGGGCCGCATGCACACCGAATACCGCTGGGTGCTGGCGGAAGCGGACAGGGACCCGAAAGTCCGCGTCATCGTCGTGACGGGCGACCCGGAGGGAAAGGCCTTCTGCGCGGGCGCCGACATGGCGGCCCTCGAAGGCCATTCGGAGAAAGGCCGCTACGATAGCGGCACGACCGACGACATAGCGAAACCGGGCTATGGCGTCGCGCGGGAGTTCGACGCGACCTTCGCCTATCACTTCGGGCTGACGAAGCCGGTCATCGCCGCCATCAACGGCGCGGCGGCTGGCGTCGGCCTCGTGCTCGCGGCCTATGCCGATCTCCGCTTCTGCGTCCCCGGCGCGAAGTTCACCGCCGCCCATGGCCGTTTCAACTTCCCGGCCGAGTTCGGTCTTTCCTGGGTGCTGCCCCGGATCGTGGGGTTGACCCATGCGAACGACATATTGCTTTCGAGCCGGGTCTTTACCTCGGAAGAGGCGATGGAGATGGGGTTTCTGAACAAGCTGCTGCCGGAAGCAGACCTCATGCCCCATGTCATGGGCTATGCCCGCCAGATGGCGGACGGCGTCTCGCCGGGATCGCTTCGCGAGACGAAACGGCAGGTTTACACGGACCTCCACGGGGACGCCGCCGCCTCGGTCGTGGCCGCCGAGCGCCTGCTCGAGGAAATGATCAAGCACCCCGACTACAAGGAAGGGGTCAAGGCCTGGATGGAGAGGCGCAAGGCGAGCTGGCAGGGCTGAGAGGCAAAAAAGGCCGCAATTGGCTTGCGACCCGGCCAATGCTATATGGGCCCGTCCGCGAACCAGTAGGCCCCATGACAGACCTCTCCCATATCCGCAACTTCTCGATCATTGCCCATATCGACCACGGCAAGTCGACCCTCGCCGACCGGCTGATTCAACTTTGCGGCGGTCTGACCGTGCGCGAGATGAAGGAGCAGGTGCTCGATTCGATGGACATCGAGCGCGAGCGCGGTATCACCATCAAGGCGCAGACGGTCCGTCTCGAATACAAGGCGAACAACGGTGAGACCTATGAGCTGAACCTTATCGACACGCCCGGCCATGTCGACTTCGCCTATGAGGTGAACCGCTCGCTCGCGGCCTGCGAGGGCTCGCTTCTCGTCGTCGATGCCAGCCAGGGTGTCGAGGCACAGACGCTCGCGAACGTCTATCATGCGCTCGATGTGAATCACGAAATCATACCCGTCCTCAACAAGATCGACCTGCCGGCCGCTGACCCGGCGAAGACGCGCCAGCAGATCGAGGACGTGATCGGCCTCGACGCGTCGGAAGCCGTGGAGATCTCCGCAAAAAGCGGCATCGGCATTCCCGACGTGCTGGAAGCAATCGTGAATCGTCTGCCGGCGCCGAAGGGCGATGCCGCCGCACCGCTGAAGGCGATGCTGGTCGACAGCTGGTACGACGCCTATCTCGGTGTTGTCGTGCTGGTACGCATCATCGACGGCGAGCTCAAGAAGGGCCAGCGCGTCAAGATGATGAAGACGGGTGGCACCTACACGATCGATCAGGTCGGCATCTTCAAGCCGAAGAAGGAAGCGGTCGCCAGCCTCACGCCCGGCGAGATCGGCTATTTCACAGCCTCGATCAAGGAAGTTGCCGATACCCGTGTCGGCGACACGCTGACGGAAGAAAAACGGCCGACCGCGAATGCGCTGCCGGGCTTCCAGCCGGCGCAACCTGTCGTCTTCTGCGGGCTCTTCCCTGTGGATGCCGCCGAGTTCGAGGATCTGCGCGATGCGATGGGCCGTCTCCGTCTAAACGATGCGAGCTTCGAGTACGAGATGGAAACCTCGGCCGCGCTCGGCTTCGGCTTCCGGTGCGGATTTCTGGGTCTGCTTCATCTCGAGATCGTGCGCGAGCGACTGGAGCGCGAGTTCGACATCGACCTCATCACGACGGCACCATCCGTTATCTACCAACTTCACATGATCGATGGCTCAATCGTAGAGATGCACAATCCCGCCGACATGCCGGACCTCACGCGCATCGATCATATCGAGGAGCCGTGGATCAAGGCGACGATTCTGGTACCCGATGAATACCTGGGTGCGGTGTTGAAGCTTTGCGAGGATCGCCGTGGCCACCAGGTGGATCTCACCTATGCAGGTTCGCGCGCCATGCTTGTCTATCGCCTGCCGCTGAACGAGGTGGTGCTCGATTTCTACGACAGGCTGAAATCCGTTAGCCGCGGCTATGCGAGTTTCGATTACCAGATCGAGGGGTACCAGGAAGACGACCTCGTCAAGATGTCGATCCTGGTCAACGAGGAGCCCGTGGATGCGCTCGCGACCATCGTTCACCGCTCGCGGGCCGAACAGCGCGGCCGCATGATGTGCGAAAAGCTGAAGGAACTGATCCCGAAGCATCTCTTCAAGATTCCGATCCAGGCAGCGATCGGCGGCCGCGTCATCGCGCGGGAGACGATCTCGGCCATGCGCAAGGACGTCACCGCGAAGTGTTATGGCGGCGACATCACCCGCAAGCGCAAGCTTCTGGAGAAGCAGAAGGAAGGCAAGAAGAAGATGCGGCAGTTCGGTCGTGTCGAGATTCCGCAGGACGCCTTCATCTCCGCGCTGAAGATGGACGCGAACTGAGCTGTTCGCCTGTTTGACCGCAAACAAAAAAGGCCGCCCCGAAGGGCGGCCTTTCTTGCGTTCAGCTTTCTCGTCTCAGTCGGCCCGGCGCAGCAGGGCGATGAGGCCCGCGAGCACGATACCGATAATGCCGAGAACACCCCATGCCGGAAATGCCATGACCTCGGCGATTGGGCTCTTCAGGCCCTCCGGCGCGCCGGATTCGGCCCAGGAGACGAAGGCGTCGCGGCTTCCCTCATGCACCAGCGCCCAGAACTCGCTGAATGACCGCATGGTCACCTCGCCGGCTTCCAGCGAAAGCAACGCATCCGACCCCAGCGCCATCAGGGCAGCGATGATAAAAAGAAGTCCTAGCAGCCTGAAAACGACCATGACACGAGCCCCCCAGCCCTACGCAGTGATTATAGAAACAACGACCCGAACGGTAGCCGGATCGAGTGTGCCAAACAAGCACACTTCTGCGAAGAAGTTTGGCAGATCAACGAGCTAAACCCCGTGATCCCGGTTGATTCAGGTCTTTTGTCGCGTATAGTGCCGCGGCTATCGCCCGCCGCGTCGGGCGACCCGGAGGGGTGGCCGAGTGGCTGAAGGCGCACGCTTGGAAAGCGTGTATACGGGAAACCGTATCGAGGGTTCGAATCCCTCTCCCTCCGCCAACCAGATTACTTACCCGAATCAATAAGTTAGATGCCTTGGTGGCTTGCAGCCGGACCCCGGTTCGCGCGGTCTCGCAGGGTCCCGTTCATCCGCCCCGTTCTCTTGCAGGTGGGTGTCACTGTTACGGGTAATATCCTGAGGCAGAATTGCTACAGGGATCCGCGAAACATGGTTAACGCGGATTCTGAAGGTCTGCAGACTGGCCTGTAAATCAGTTTGTGCGCGCGACCGAGACCGCGCGGCGCGGTTTCAGATAAGCCACTTCCGCGAAATCGATCGAGTCGGTGATCGTACTGCTGACGGGCGAACTATAGGCGTAGCTCACTTCGACGAAGATCACACTCGTGCCAGCGCTGGTGAGTCCGGCAGGCAGGGTGACGTTCGAATTTACGGTGCGCGGCGCAATATTGTACCCGTCGCTCCATGCGACCTTGTTCGCCCCGCCAGAATTGGCGACCACGCTTGTGACGCGGATTGTGAGTGGCGTTGTGCTGAGAGGGTAGAGAAGGGCGGAGCTCGCGGCGAAGACGTCGGCCATGTCGGCGTTGCTCACCGACGCGGCCTGCGCCACCAGATCGGCGGCGGTATAGGCAACGGCGCTGACGCGCCGACCCGCCGTCAGCATCTGCGTGGCTTCGAAGGTACCGAAATAGAATACGAGCATCAGCGGAAAGATCAGCGCGAATTCCACTGCCGCCAAGCCGCCTGCATTGCGAAGAAAACGGCCTAGCGGGCGTTTTTCGCGGTGGGATTTTGCTTGATTACACGTCTTGCCCATGTTCCTTCTCCGTCAGCCTGCCGGCAAAAAGGTGCCGAAGGGCTCGTTCCGGAAGGCGGCGCTGGCGGCGACGAGATGACCGCCCCCTTCAAGGTTCGAAAGGCCGACAATGGAAGGGCCGACGATGCCCCAGGAAAAGTAGACCCGGACGAGAACGATGTCACCGGCGCTACCCGGCTGAAACACAGTCGTTTCGACGATGTTGCCGTCTCCATCGATCAGGGCGGGCGGGGTTACGCTGCCGAAACTGCTGAACTTGCGAACGTCGACATGGACATCACTCGCGCAGTCGCTGACCAAGGTAAGCCTGTCACAAATGTAGCTTTTGAACTGGGCTTCGGTCATGCCGCCGCTCTGCACCTGACCTGTGCGTATGAGGCGGCCCGCATCGGCGACGACGCTGTCGAGATTGGCGTTGCTGAAATAGATGACGGAGGTTTCGATAAGGGCGAACAGAAGAGCGAAGAAGGGCATCGCAAGCAGGCTGAATTCGATAGCCGTGGCGCCGCTTCGCGAACGGCGAAAGCCGCGCAATGTCCAGCGTCTTTCTACTTTTGACTCACGCATGTGCTGCCCTCGCGCCCGCAAGGTTTTCGCGGCGGTCTCTCTAGATAGCGCTCCGGCGGTTACCAAAAGGTAAGTGAGTCCAGTTTTCACCGTTTCATTCACATCTTCTTAACGGCGCGGAACCTACAACGGCTGAGTGCACAATCCCGTCTCCCGCCATGCTGCTGCTGGCTGTGGAGACCGACGAGGTGGGTTCCGGCTTATGTGGCGTTTCCAGGATTTGTTCCGCCGCTTTCTAGGTGACCAGCGCGGCAACTTCGCGATCATGTTCGCTCTCGCCTCCATCCCGATCATTGTGGCGGCAGGCGCCGCGGTCGACATTTCACGCGCCTATGTGGTTGAGACACGGCTGAAGGCCGCGCTCGACGCCGCGGCGCTTGCGGTTGGTGGCACAACGGGCCAGACCAATGCACAGCTTCAGGTCATCGCACAGAACTACTTTAATGCGAATTACCCGGCCGACAG
This sequence comes from Parvibaculum sp., assembly GCA_017642695.1. Taxonomy (GTDB): domain Bacteria; phylum Pseudomonadota; class Alphaproteobacteria; order Parvibaculales; family Parvibaculaceae; genus Parvibaculum. The sequence goes on from JAEPQD010000001.1 coordinate 932,025, forward strand.
GATGGGCGTCCCTGGAACGGTTACCGTAGCGCAGAACGGAAATGAAGTTTCGCTCACCGTTGCGGCGAGTCTGCCGACTTCCCTCATGGGGATCGCGGGCATCGACACGCTGGACATCGGCGCGAGGTCCGAGGTCACGCGCATGGGCAAGAAGCTCGAAGTAGCCCTGGTCCTCGACAATACAGGCTCAATGGATAGCGGCGGCCGAATGACAGTGCTCAAGGCGGCTGCCAAGAACCTGATCGACACGGTTTCCACCGCTGCGCTGACGCCGGGCGACGTCAAGGTCTCGATCGTGCCGTTCAACGTCGACGTGAAGGTCGGAACGTCTTACGAGAACGCCAATTGGATCAAGTGGACCGAGTTTGTATCGTCTGGCGGCGGCGGTGGTGGTTGCAGCCTGTTTCAGATCATCTTCGGTCTCTGTAACAACAATGGCGGCGGTTCCAGCTCCCATGCAGGCTGGAATGGTTGCATCATGGATCGCGACCAGAACTACGACGCGCAGAACACTTTGCCGCCGGCAACCAGCGGGGGCAGCGATGCGACGCGCTACCCGGCGCACGAAAATACGAGTTACAACAACAACTGCAACATGCAGACGATCATGCCGTTGTCCTATAACTGGTCAGCGCTCAAGACACATATCGATAACATGGTACCCGCAGGCTATACGAATACGACGATCGGTCTTGCATGGGGCTGGAACATGCTCACCCCTGGGGCCCCTCTTTCGACTGCTGCGTCTCCAGCCAGTAACCTCGATAAGGTGATTGTGTTTCTTACAGACGGTGACAACACGCGTAGCCGATGGGGGACATCGCAGTCGACGATGGACTCACGAACGAGTCTTGTTTGCGCCAATATCAAAGCTGCGGGAATTCTCGTTTATTCGGTTCGCGTGATCGACGGCAATGCGACACTCATCCGCAATTGCGCAACGCAGACGAGCATGTACTACAGTGTCAACTCGGCGAGTGAACTCACTTCTGTCTTCGCCTCGATTGCGCAGTCCCTGTCGAATCTGCGCATCAGCCAGTGAAGCTTGGGTGTCAGGCGCGGAAACGAGATTGCCGGAACGAAAAAGGCCGCCCACTGGCGGCCTTTTTTTGTTTATCGAGGCTTCGGCTTTATTCTGTTCCCTCGGACGCCGCTCCACCTGTGTTTCCAACCGTTCCCGCGCCAACGGTACCTGCGGTCTGCTGCATGATGGTGTTGTAGGATTCCGAATCGTCACCGATGACCGGCACACGCTCGCAACGCGGCGTGCAGTTGTAGGAGAGCTGTCCCGTGCCACGCGTGAGCGTGACAGCGGAAGCGCTCTGGGACACAACGCTGACGTCCATGTCCATGATCGTCTTGCCTTCACCGTCGAGCGCGATGAAGTTCGTCGTGCCGTAGCTGCGGCCGACAACGTAGAGGAGCTTCGAACCTTCGACGCTCACGTCGGCAATCGCGGGATTCCCGACGATGATTGTGGAGGCGGGCGTCGCGAGATGCAGCGCCTTGGTCTCGTTCATTGCGACCTTGAAGTCCGCAGCCTGCGCCGCGCCCGCAAGCAGGGCAGCGCATCCGGCACCCAGTGCTACGGCGAAGGTGCGGCGAGCGAAGGTTTTTCCTGTCAGATATGCACGCATGTCCGGGCCATTCTCGTTTGTCTGGGCGCTGGCAGGACGCAGGTTGCCGATCACGCCGGTGAGACGTCTTTGGCCTGACACTAACGCTCAAGAAGTAAAGGATATGTTGACCGTGTTTATGCGTCGCGTTCCTGGGCTTTAACGAGAGATTAAAAGCTGGTCGCATAGCTTACTTTTGTCGATCAGGGAGATACGAATGGTGCCTGGTGCGGGAAGCGGCCGAAATGCGATGACCGATGGTCAAGCGCGTACACTCGCAGGCATTGGCATTCTGGCCGGTTTGCCGCAGCGAGAGCTATCCCTGCTCGCTGTCGAATGCACCTGGCGAGCGGTAGCGCCCAACGAAATTCTGTTGAACTTGATGCAGGGAGACACTCTGGGCGGCGTGACTTTTGTCGTGAGCGGCGGGGTGCGGCTTGCGCGTAGCGTTGGAGATGGCGGGCGGGTCATCTACACGGATGTGAATGCTGGCGGGCAATTTGGCGAGAGGAGCATCTTCGGCATCGCCGAATCAGATTTGACCGTTGTGGCGAGGGAAGAGGGACTCGTGGCGAGCCTTTCCGAAGCCCGCTTTCTGGATCTGTTGTCGCGTGAGGAATCGGTCTCCCGATCCCTTCTGTGTCAATATGCCAAGCTGCTGAGGGACCGGGAGGTCTCCGGTTTGCGGGAAAGTGCGCCGGCGGTTGAAGGGACGGGTGCTCAGCGTGTGTACGGGGAACTGCTGGCCTTGGCCGAACCTCACAAGAATGTTGATGGGCGGGAAGGTCTCCGTATCGCGAAGTTGCCTCGCCATCGCGAACTCGCGGCGCGCCTCGACACCACGGAAGAGGTCGTTGCCCGAGCCATTGCAGATCTCGTTCGCGAGGGTATCGCCGTTCGCGACTATCCGGGCCTGATCGTCGGAGATCGCACTGCGCTGCTCTCCTTGTGTCAGCCCTCCTGAACGATTTCTGGTTCGGGACAGCGTCACCGAAGGTAATCGCAAGTAGAGAGCCCGTTCGCATGGTCGCGGGCGCGCGCTTCTCCGCTAGATGAGATGATCGTTTAACCAAAAATTAACGCTACTCTGCCGCCGACGACGGGTGCTGGGAGTTCAATAAACCAATACTATATTTCAAGTTTCAATAATGAACAGTATTCACAAGATAAATACAGATTATACGGTCAAAAAATGCATACAGTGTGAGTGAAATTGATAGTAATCGTTAGCGATTGGGTAAGGGGTGCTCAGGTAGGCTTGCCTCCAGTCCGAAAGGGCGCCCTGCGGCTTCATGGGCACGTATGGGTTGGTGCTGTCGACAGTCAATTGCTCAAGGAGGCTTATCATGAGCCAGTTTCTCAAGTCGTTTGCGAAGAATGAATCCGGCGCGACCGCCATCGAATACGGCCTGATCGCCGCGGGCATCTCGGTCGTGATCGTCACGGCCGTCGGCCTCATCGGTGGCCGCGTCCAGGCGACCTTCGAAAGTATCGCCACGGCGCTGACGCCGGCCGCTTAACGGCCCCGGTGTTTAACGAGGGGCCGGTTCCGGCATCTCGTTGTGACCAGATAAAACCGCCAGATGCAAATTCGCGTCTGGCGGTTTTTCTGTGCGCGAGCCCACTTCCCGGCTCTCCGCACTTCCGGACACGCATATCGTGAAAACCGGCATTTCGCCTCATTTTGAACCTCCATTTACCTCAAATTTACGGTCCGACGCCCACTATCCCCATGTGCGGGAAGGCATGGTGCCCTCTCGTGCGGGGCGATTGCGCCCACGAGGAAACCGGGCGTCTTCCGCAATGAGCATGCTTCTCCTCGCTGTTTTTCCCCTCGCCATGATCTTCGGCGCTGTGTGGGACCTGGCGACCATGACCATTCCGAACGTGCTGACCGTCGCGCTCGCCACGATGTTCTTCGTGCTCGCGCCCTTCGCTGGTCTCGGATGGGAGACGGTTGCACTTCACGCTGGCGCCGGTTTGCTGATGCTTCTCGTGGGCATGGCGCTTTTCGGTTTTGGCTGGATCGGTGGCGGCGACGCGAAATTTGTCGCGGCAATCGCGCTCTGGCTCGGATGGTCCGACCTGCCTGCCTATCTGATTATCGCCTCCGTTCTTGGCGGTGCGTTGACGCTACTGCTGCTCTGGTTTCGTACCCTGCCGCTTCCGCTCTTCATGTTGAAGCGCGAATGGATTGCCCGCCTCCACGAAAAAAGAGGTGGCATTCCATATGGCGTCGCACTTGGTGCCGCGGGGCTTTTCATGTTCCAGCACAGCGTCTGGTTCAAGGCTGCGGCGCACGCCGCGTGAAGACAAATCGCGGCTGGGCCCTGTGCCCGGATCGCGCAACGAAAGGATTGGGTAAGTGAACGCCGCACGCATAGGAGTTCTGGTTCTGGCGATCGTCGCCGCGGGCCTCGCGGCGTTTCTCGCGCGCGGGCTTGTTTCTTCCGGCAAGGAAGAAGCCGTGGCGGAAAAGGTCATCGAGGAGCCGACAGCCGAAGTTCTGGTTGCGGTCAGCAATCTCCAGCTTGGCCAGCGGCTCACCTCTGGCGATCTGCGCTGGCAACGCTGGCCTGAAGCCTCCATGAACCCGGCCTACATCACCCGCGCAGCGAAGCCGACCGCGATCGAGGAATATACTGACAGTGTCGCGCGCGCGCCTGTGCTGAGCGGCGAACCAGTGACGGTTGAGAAACTCGTCAATCTATCGAACGCCGGGTTCATGTCGGCTCTCATCGAGCCTGGCATGCGTGCCATCGCCGTCGAAATCACACCTCAGACGAGCGCAGGTGGCTTCATTCTTCCCAACGACCGCGTCGATATCGTGGACGTGAACAAGGGACAGACAGTTCTCCGAAACGTTCGAGTGCTGGCGATTGATCAGCGCTTCGACGAAGGGGGTGATCAGGTTGCTGTGGGCCGCACCGCAACGCTTGAGCTGACGCCGGCCCAAGTAGAACTCGTCTCCGTCGCTGAGACGGAAAGCCGCCTCGCCCTGTCCTTGCGCAGCATGGGCGAGCAGGATCTGGCGGGAACAGAACTGGATACTCCGGATCGCAATGGCGGGTCGGTTGTGAAGATCGTGCGTTACGGCATCGCACAATCCGTGCGTGTGAAGTAGGCGATGGGGTTGGGTATGAACGCTATGTGGAACAAGCTGAAACTTGGCATCGCCGACGCGACGCCTCGTTTCGCACGAAACGCCGCGGCGATCTTCTGTGCCGTTGCGATGGCGCTAACCCCTGTCGAAGTGGCGGTGGCGGGCGATGCGCGTCTGGTCAAGATCGACCAGGGCGGCGTCGGTCAGTCTTCGCGCAGCATCGTACTCGGCCTCAACAAGGCTGCGATCGTCGAGCTCCCAGTGGCCGCACGCGACGTTCTGGTCTCCAATCCGGAAATTGTCGACGCGGTCGTGCGTACGAACCGCCGCACCTATCTGATCGGGCTTGCGGTTGGACAGACCAATGCCTTTTTCTTCAACGAAAGCGGACAGCAGATTCTCAATCTCGAAATACGGGTCGCACGCGACTTGACGGGACTGCGTGACTCTCTCCGCCAGTACTTTCCCGATGCCCGCATCGACGTCGAGGCAATCAACGAACATGTTGTTCTGTCGGGCATGGTCGCGAGCGCGACACAGGCCAGCAAGGCCCAGGACCTCGCCGCCCGATATATTGGCGTCGACAAAGAGAATGTCCTCAACATGCTCGGCATCGAGGGCAAGGAACAGGTCATGCTGAAGGTGACCGTTGCCGAAATGCAGCGCAATGTCATCAAGCAGCTTGGCGTGAATCTTTCCAGTGCCGCCGATTTCGGCGAGTTCGCCCTGCGGCTCGCGACGAGCAATCCGTTCAGTGTTCAGGGCAATTCGCTCGGTGGTCTCACTACAGCTCCGGCAACCGGCGTGGGCGCAGGTCAGACGGGATATGCCGGGAACGACGTTTCGATCGACAGTACGATCCGAGCGCTTGAGCGCGACGGCATTTTGCGCACGCTTGCCGAGCCGAACCTGACCGCGATATCGGGTGAATCTGCGAAATTCCTCGCCGGCGGCGAGTTCCCCGTGCCGACCTCGCGTGACCGGGACGGCAACGTACAGCTTGAATTCAAGCCTTTTGGTGTGGGCCTCAACTTCACGCCTGTAGTGCTGAGCGAAGGCCGTATCAGCCTCAAGATTTCGACGGAAGTGAGCGAGCTGTCCTCCGACGGTGCCTTCGTGCTTCAGGGCGTGGGCGGGGATGGTGTCACGGTTCCTGGCCTCAAGGTGCGGCGCGCAGAAACGACACTCGAATTGCCGAGTGGAGGGTCGTTGGTTATGGCCGGCCTCCTCTCGGATACCATGCGCCAGAATATCGACGGCGTTCCCGGCGTGAAGGATGTGCCCGTCCTCGGTCAGCTCTTTCGCAGCCGCGATTACCAGAAGAACGAAACCGAACTCGTCGTGATCGTAACACCCTATCTTGTCGACCCGACCTCGCGAAAGAACCTCGCTCTGCCGACAGACGGGTTCGCGCCGGCAAGCGACATGGACACAATACTCATGGGCCGTTTGAACGCCACCTACGGCGCGCGCGGTTCGGAGCCCGGTGACAAGTCTCTTCAGGGCCCTGTTGGCTTCGTCGTGGATTGAGAGTGCGAAGGATGAATGAGATGGCAAAGCTGATTGGGTTGAACGCGGTTCGAGTTACTGCTCTAGCGGCGTTTGTTGGCTTGGCGGGTTGCGGTGGGTTCAACGGCGTCGAAGAGGCGCAGTATGACGTGGCGTACTCGCACCCGATCTCGGTAGAGACTGATGTCGCGACGCTCAATGTCGGTGTGGTGGCGGGTCAGCCAGGTGTTGCCCCCGCCGACCGGGCGGCCATCGAAAGTTTTGCTGCTGCCTACCGCCAGCGGGGCCACGGACCGCTCACGATCTCGACGCCCTCCGGCTCGCCGAATGCCGGCGCGGCGACCGTCGCACTCAGCGATGTTCGTGACATTCTCTCCGAGAACGGCATCGGGGCAGGCAGCCTTGCCTATACGCCCTATCGCGCCTCCGGTGCGGATGCGGGCGCTCCGGTTATTCTGTCTTTCAAGCGCTATGTGGCCAAGGCAACGGCTTGCGGAGATTGGTCGCAGGACTACGCATTCGATCCCGCCAACGGCCTGATGCCTAATCACGGCTGCGCGACACAAAACAATCTGGCGGCGATGATCGCCGATCCGGCGGATCTTATTGGACCACGTGATATGGCGCCGGCGGATGCCGATCGCAGGAACACTGTGCTCGAGAAGTACCGTGCGGGTGAAGCGACGGCGACGGTTCGTAGCGATCAGGACTCTGGCGCCGTCAGTGAGGTAGAATAATGAGCAATCTCGCACACAAGGAACCCCCTGTGGAGGAACCCCTCGTTGAGGCACCGCCTATGCCGGGCGCCGCTGCTGCGCAGGAACCTGTCGTGAGCAGCGAAACGCTCGCCGTCATGAAGCCGGTACCGCGGATTACGATCCACGCGTTCTGCGAGCAGCCCGGAACCGGCAGCGCGATACAACGAGCTGGCGAAGACCGTCGCCTCGCGAAAGCCCATCTGACGGTGCATATGGGGGGTATCCCAGCCGCAATCGAACAGTACCAGCAGGCCGCGACCCCCAATCTCATCATGGTCGAAACACGCTCTACCGGCCAGGAGCTCTTCTCGCAGCTCGGGGCTCTTGCCGAGGTGTGCGACGCCGGCACCAAGGTCGTCGTTGTCGGCCAGATGAACGACGTTTCGCTCTACCGCGAGATGATCCGGCAGGGTGTCAACGAATACCTTGTCGCACCGCTTCATCCGATGGGCGTCATTGAGGCGATCTCGCGTCTTTATGTCGATCCCGATGCACCGCCGATCGGCCGAACGATTGCATTTATCGGCGCCAAGGGCGGTACGGGATCAAGCACCATTGCTCACAACGTCGGGTGGTGCATCTCGACCGGTATGGACGAGGACGTCATCATCACGGATCTCGATCTGCCGTTCGGTACGGCCGGTCTCGATTTCAATCAAGACCCCGCACAGGGTATCGCCGACGCGCTCACCGCGCCGGAACGCCTCGACGACGTGCTCCTCGACCGCCTGCTTGTGAAGTGCACGGACCGCCTGAGCCTCTTTGCTGCGCCCGCCGTTCTCGATCGTGATTTCGAGATGGACGGAGACAGCTGCGAGAGCGTCCTGGACATTGTCCGCGAGGGTGTTCCCTGCGTAGTCGTCGACCTGCCGCATGTGTGGGCGCCGTGGACGAAGAAGGTACTTCTGTCGGCGGATGAGATCGTTATCACCGCAACACCGGATCTCGCGAGCCTTCGCAACGCCAAGAATATTCTCGATATGACGCGCCATGCGCGGCCGAACGATAACTCTGCGCACATTGTCATCAATCAGGTCGGTATGCCGAAACGTCCTGAGATTCCGGTGAAAGATTTTGCGGAAGCGGTGGGTACCGAGGCAACGCTCGTCCTGCCGTTCAACCCTGGTCTCTTTGGTACCGCGGCGAACAACGGTCAGATGATCGAAGAGCTCGATCCCAAGGGAAAGACCACCGAGGGACTTCGCTTCCTCGCTCGTCAGCTTTGTGGCCGCGAGGTGCGCGCGTCGAAGCCGGCGAAATCGTCGATGTTCAGCTTTCTGTCCCGCAAGGGATAATCGGAGGTAGTCGTGTTTGGAAGGAGGACCGAAGGCCAGCCAGTCCCGCGCAAGCCCGCAGCGGCGCCAGCGCCTGCCGAATCGCGCGCCAAGGCACCGCCGGCACCGCCGGCTCCCGCAGCAGCGGCAAAGAGCCCGCAGGTCAAGCCGGTGGCAACGCCAAAGCCCGCTACCGCGGCGCGTACTGGTGACCACCGCTCCGAAAACTACTATCAGATCAAAACGACGATCTTCAACGCACTGATCGACACGATCGATCTGACCCAGTTGGCTCAGCTTGACGCGGAGAGCGCGCGCGAAGAAATTCGCGATATCGTCAATGAAATTTTGTCGATCAAGAATGTTGTCATGTCGATCTCCGAGCAGGAAGCTCTCCTGCAGGACATCTGCAACGACGTGCTTGGATATGGTCCACTGGAACCGCTCCTCGCTCGCGACGACATCGCCGATATCATGGTGAATGGTTGCGAACGCACCTTCATCGAAGTGAACGGCAAGGTCGAACTCACTGGCATACGCTTCCGTGACAACAGCCAGCTGATGAACATCTGTCAGCGGATTGTGAGCCAGGTCGGCCGTCGCGTCGATGAGTCGAGCCCGATCTGCGATGCACGATTGCCCGACGGTAGCCGTGTAAACGTGATCGTACCGCCGCTCTCAATCGATGGCCCGGCACTCACCATTCGTAAGTTCCGTCGCGACAAGCTGACGATGGCCGACCTCGTTCAGTACGCATCGATCTCTCAGGAAGGTGCGGAAGTTCTCGGTATCATCGGCAAGGTGCGCTGCAACGTCCTGATCTCGGGCGGTACGGGTTCGGGCAAGACGACGCTTTTGAACTGTCTTACCGGCTTCATCGATGCGGACGAGCGTGTCATCACATGCGAAGACGCGGCCGAACTTCAGCTCCAGCAGCCCCATGTGGTTCGTCTCGAAACTCGCCCGCCCAACCTCGAAGGACAGGGTCAGGTGACGATGACCGAACTGGTGCGCAACTGTCTGCGTATGCGTCCCGAACGCATCATCGTCGGCGAAGTCCGTGGCCCGGAGGCCTTCGATCTTCTCCAGGCCATGAACACGGGTCACGACGGTTCGATGGGTACGCTCCACGCAAACAGTCCCCGTGAAGCGCTTTCGCGTCTGGAAAGCATGATCACGATGGGGGGCTATCAGCTTCCATCCAAGACGATCCGTGAAATGATCTGCGGTTCCATCGATGTGGTGATTCAGGCCGCGCGCCTGCGTGACGGCTCTCGTCGCATCACCCACATCACCGAGGTTCTCGGAACGGAAGGTGACGTGATTATCACTCAGGACCTGTTCGTCTACGACATGGAAGGCGAAGACGAGGCCGGAAAGATCATCGGCAAGCACAAGTCGACCGGTATAGCGCGGCCGTCTTTCTGGGACCGTGCCCGTTACTATAACCAGCACCATGCCCTTGCGGCCGCTCTCGATCGCGCCCAGGGCTGAGAAGGTAGTCGAGTATGGACACGACAACGCTGATCATATTCGGCATTGCTTTGCTTGCCGCCCTCTGCATCGGCGGAATCGGTCTTCTTTTTGTCGGCGGAGAATCAAAGTCGCAGAAACGCATGGCGCGCGTTGCGCGCGGCGGCGCTGCGCGATTGACACCCGTTGAGGGCGAGGTGGACAACAACGAGAAACGGCGAAAGCAAGTTCAGGAAACGTTGCGGGATCTCGAGGAAAAGCAGAAAGAACAGAAGAAAAAGATCTCTCTCCGCACAAGAATTGAGCGAGCCGGACTCGAGATGGAGCCTCGCACCTTCTACATCGCGAGCGTCGTCGCGGGTGTTGTTGCTGCTCTCTTCCTGAAAGTTGCCGGCCTCTCCTTGCTGGTTGCCGGGCTCGGTGGATTCGTGACGGCTTTCGGCCTGCCTCGCTGGGTTCTTTCCTATCTGGTGAAGCGGAGGCAGAAAGCGTTTGTCGAGGAATTCGCGAATTCAATCGACGTCATCGTGCGTGGCGTCAAATCGGGACTTCCCGTCAATGACTGCCTCAAGCTCATTGCCACGGAAGCGCCGGAACCCGTTCGCACGGAATTTCAGGGTATCGTGGAAGGACAACGCGTTGGTGTGACACTCGAACAGGGTCTCGCGAAGATCTACGAGCGAATGCCGTTGCCGGAGGTGAATTTCTTCCAGATCGTTCTCTCGATCCAGCAGAAGACGGGTGGCAATCTCTCCGAAGCGCTCAGCAATCTTTCCAAGGTTCTGCGCGAACGGAAGAAGATGCGCGGAAAGATTCAGGCAATGTCCCAGGAAGCCAAGGCATCGGCAGGCATCATCGGTTCGTTGCCGCCTGCCGTTATGGCGATGATATATTTCACCTCGCCCGATTACATGAATGTCCTTTTCACGACGACAGCCGGCAACATGATCATCGTTGGCAGTCTGATATGGATGGGTATCGGCGTTCTCATCATGAAGAAGATGATCGACTTCAAATTCTAGGGCCGAAAAATGGTAGCCGTCTTCGAACTTGCCGAGAGCATGTTCAATTTGGAGAACATCGTGATGCTGCTGACCGCAGTGGCAGCTTTCGCGACAATTCTCACTTTGACGGGACCTCTTTTGTCGACCGACAAGCTATCAACCCGCATGAAGTACGTTTCGACCGAGCGCGAAGCGATGCGCGCACGTGCGCGCGAGTCGCTGTCGCAGGAGAAGACTCGCCTGCGTCACACGCCCAAGGGCTTCATGAAGGAAGTGGTCGAGAAGTTCACGAGCGGTCGCGCGCTCGAGAATGCCGACGTGCGCGATAAGCTCCGCCAGGCGGGTTTTCGCGGCCCCGGACCGATGTATACATTTGTCTTCTTCCGTTTCGTGATGCCGCCGATCCTGTTCGTGCTGACGTTGCTCTACCTGGTGTTCCTCAATGATTTCGGTTTGCCTCCGATGGCGCGTTTCGCAGCCTCCTGCGCAGCCGCATTCGTTGGCTTCTACTTGCCGAATGTCTTCGTTCAGAACGTGATCGCACGCCGTCAGGATTCGATCCGAAAGGCTTTCCCGGACGCGCTGGATCTTTTGCTGATCTGTGTCGAATCCGGCATGTCGATTGAGGCGGCCTTCCAGAAGGTTGCAACCGAGATCGGCACTCAATCCGTCGAACTCGCCGAGGAACTCGGGCTTACCACGGCCGAGTTGTCCTATCTGCAGGAGCGCCGTCAGGCCTATGAGAACCTCTCGAAGCGCACCGGGCTGCCGGGCGTCAAGGCGGTGTCGACCAGCCTTATCCAGGCGGAACGCTACGGTACGCCGCTCGGTCAGGCTCTTCGTGTCATGGCGCAGGAAAACCGCGACATCCGCATGTCGGAAGCGGAAAAGAAGGCCGCTGGTCTGCCGCCGAAGCTCACCGTGCCGATGATCGTCTTCTTCCTGCCTGTTCTCTTCGGTGTCATTCTCGGTCCGGCAATCATCAAGGTGATGGCCGAGATCTGATATTCCGCGAAGCCGGACAGCAAAAGAAAAGGGCACCTGCCGGAACGGCAGGTGCCCTTTCTGTCTGACGAAGGAAGGGCCGACTACTGGATGGAAACCCGAGTCTCCGGCGGGAGCGAAGACACGCGATCCTCGTCCTGAGCCGTTTCTGTCCTGCTGACGGGTGCCGGAGAAGCCGGCGCTTCCGCTTCCGGCTTTCGATCGAGTTCCTCCATCTGTTTCCAGAGGGCGGGCTGCGCCAGCATGGAGCGGAGATAGTCCATGTTCTCGTCGGCGACGCTCTGTGGCAGGTCGGCGCGGGCGAGTCGTTCGGCCTCGTCGAAATTGCCTTTCAGCCCGAGCACGATGGCAAGGTTCTGCCTTGCATAGGCGTCGGACTTGGCGTTGGCGACAGCCATGCGCAGCGTACGCTCGGCCATGTCGAGGTCGCCGGTCAGTGCGTGGGAAAGACCTAGATTGGTGAGGACTGAAGGGTTGTCCGGTGAAAGTGCAAGGGCCTCGTTGTAGTGTCGCTTGGCTTCATCGTAGCGCCCCATCTGGTCGAGGGCGACGCCGAGCGCCGACTGAATGGTCCAGTCGCGCGGAGACTGTTTAAGCGCCGTCGAGAGCATCGCCGCTGCCTGGTCAGGGCGGCCGCTTGCTGTAAGCGCCTTGCCGTATTCGGCCATGACGTCGGCATTTTCCGGATGCTTGAGTTGGCTGCGCTGCATGACGATGAGCGATTGTTCGAGGGAACCGATCTGGCGCAGTGCCTTGGAATAGCTGACCGCCACATCCGTCATATCCGGATTGCGTTCGTACAGGGCACCCCAATAAGCCGCCGCCGCGACATAATCCTGCGTTTTTGTGCTTTCGACAGCGGCTTCCCTGAGCGCCGGTTCGTCGATCTGGGCTTCTGCGGCCTCTTTCGGCGTCTGCTGCGCCATCTCGCCGGTGCCGCTTGTTGCGCAGCCGGAAAGCGCGATCACGGAACACAGGGTTGCCGCAGCAAGCCAGCGCCGGCGCCTCGTCCAATGAGTGCTTTGCGGAGTCATTTCGGCAAATGAGGACATGAGATCGGTCCCGGTGCATAAAGCGAAGTGGGCCCGTGTGGTACACGCGCCATATTCACTCCCGATCTTGGGACAGACCGGTCAAGAAAGGATTAATTATAAGGAAGCCGGAGATGTGCGGATTTGAAGGCTGACCGGTGACCGGTGGGCCATCGATATTCTGGATAGATTATGGAACTTAAAAGGCTTGTCGAACGAGCGAAGCGCTGGGCGGAGACGGCATCGGCTGAACTCTCGAGACTGTCTGCGCGGACGGTTTTCATCGTGCTTGGCGGGCTCACCGTGGTCGTCTTCGCAATTCTGATATATTTGCGTCCTCCGGTAAGCCTTGAGGAGCCGCCCGAGGCGGTGACCTTCTTTCAGATCGGCACGGGCAGCGCGGGCGATGAATATTTCGCGGTGGGTGAACGCCTGGCCGCTGCGATCAGCCGTCCGCCCGGTACGCCACGTTGCGAAGGCGATCTTCCTTGTGGTGTTGCCGGTCTTCTGTCAGTGGCGAAGTCCTCGGCCGGACCGGTCGCCAATGTTCGCGCGGTAAGTGCGGGTCACTTTGACTCTGCCCTTGTCGCTGCTCCAATCCTCGATCTCGCCACGCGGGCAGAGGTGCCCTTCAAGGGCGAAAGGCCGATCCGCAATCTCCGCGCCATCGCCGGGGTCTATCGCGAGGCTCTCTATCTCGTTGCGAGCCGGAACGCGAACATCTCTACGCTTGCCGAACTCAAGGGCATGCGCGTCTCGGTGGGACCGTCGGGTTCGGGTACGCGCGAGGCGGCACTCCCCGTTCTCGCCGTTCATGGCTTTGGCCGACGAACGGTACAACTCTTCGAATACGACACGGAGACGGCGATTGAGCTCATGCTGAGAGGTCAGCTCGACGCATTCTTTCTCGTGGATGCGTTGCCGTCTTCCGAGATTGCCAGCCTGGCGGATCGTGGCTCGATCAATATCGTACCGATCGACGATCAAGAGGTGCAACAGCTGACCAGGCCCGGCGCCAACTTCCAATCGCTCGAGATACCGGGAGATCTCTATCGCTTCATTCCCGACACGCAGACGCTGGGAGTGTCGATGATCTGGATCGTCAACGAAAATGCCGACGCCGAGATCGTCTACAAGATCACGAAGGCTCTTTTTTTGCCCAGCAATCGCGTCCTGCTCTCTGGGCCGACATTGCCGGGGCTACTTCCGGGCGAACCTGGTGAAGCAGAGCGGTTCGCTATCGCCTCGCTTCCAGTGCCGTTGCACGAAGGAGCCGCGCGCTATTATGGCGAACTCGGTCTCGTCGAACCGGAAACCCTGCCTCCCGGCCCTGCACCTGAGAGGCCCTAGGCTCCGTCTGCTTTCACCTTCTCCTCGGCTTGCGCACCTGCGATCCAGTCCTGCATCGATGGCAGCGTAAGGATGGCGTCCATATACGAGCGCACAGTGCCATCATCGCCAAGAGCGGCGAGATCAATCCCATAGGTTTCGAAACGCGAGACCACTGGTGCGTACATGGCATCCGTGACCGAGAAACGGCCGAACAGGAACCCCTGATCCTCTATCGCCTGCCGTCCGAATCGGTGCCTGAGTCCACGCCAGAGCGCGACGATGCGCCGAGCATCTGCAAGCGCTTCCTCGGTCTGACCCGTGCCCGGATGGCGTTCGAGCACGGCCATCGGCATGTCACGGCGAAGATTCTGGAAGCCCGAATGCATTTCGGCAGCCGCACTTCTGGCAAGGGCCCGCGGAACGCTATCCGTTGGCCAGAGGTTCTTGGCCGGAAACAGGTCGGCGATCGTTTCACAGATCGCAAGAGAGTCCCCGATCACGATGCCGCGCCATTTCAGGGCGGGTACGAAACCTGTCGGCGAATGGGGAAGGATTTGCGCCTTGGTATCCTCCTGGCGTAGCCGGATGCGGGTCTCGGTGAAGGGAATGCCTGCTTGCCGCATCAGGAGCCACGGTCGGAGGCTCCAGCTCGACCAGTTCTTGTCGCCAATGACGAGTTCGAACTCCGGTACTGGCATGAATCCCCCTGATCGTCTCGCCGTTGCGGGCTCGAGGGCCTCTCTATAAGGTTTCGAGCCAACGAAATCACCTGTTTCTTCGACGCGAACGGAACCTCATCTTGCTCGACATATTTATCACCCGGAAGGACGCGGCGGCGACGCCTGTCTGGCTGGTCCGCTCCGGCGAGACGGAGAACTGGTGCGAAACTCACGCTGGACCGGGGGCCGCATGGGTTGCCACCTCGGGTTTCAAAGGCGAGGCAGGCAAGGTGTTGCTGCTGCCGGATGGGTCTGGAGGCTTGGCGGGTGTTTTGCTTGGGGTTGGCGATGGGAGCGATCACTTTGTGGCCGGGGCTCTGCCCACCGTGCTGCCGATGGGAGACTACCGGCTCGCGGGCGAGAGACATGGCGATGTGGCGAAGGCCGCTCTCGGCTACGCGCTCGGAACCTACCGCTTTACGCGCTATTCGGGAGCGCCGCGGGAGTGGCCGCGGCTGGTCCTGCCGGAAAGCGTCAACGGCGAGGAGGTGAGCCGGCTCGCGCGGGCCACCTTTCTGGCGCGCGACCTTATCAACACGCCTGCAAGTGACATGAACCCGGCGGATCTCGCTGCGGCGGCTGAAAAGGTGGCGTTGGCGCATGAAGCAAGCTTCCGTGTTGTCGAGGGCGAAGCGCTTCTTGCTGAAAATTATCCGATGATCCATGCCGTCGGCCGTGCGGCAGGCGTTGCACCGCGCCTCATCGAATTGCGCTGGGGCCGGGCGGACGCGCCGAAGGTGACGCTGGTCGGTAAGGGGGTCTGTTTTGATACCGGCGGGTTGGATCTGAAGCCGTCGAGCGCCATGCTGCTCATGAAGAAGGACATGGGTGGGGCTGCCTGCGTTCTGGCGCTAGCCCAGATGCTCATGGAAGCGAAGCTCGATATTCGCCTTCGGCTCCTGATTCCGGCGGTCGAAAACAGCGTCTCCGGAAACGCTTTCCGGCCGGGCGACGTTCTGTCGAGCCGCAAGGGCATCACGGTTGAAATCGGCAACACCGATGCCGAAGGACGCCTCGTCCTCGCCGACGCGCTGGTGGAGGCCGACGAGGAGAACCCGGACCTTATCATCGACATGGCGACGCTGACCGGTGCAGCGCGCACCGCGCTGGGCCCCGACCTTCCGCCCTTCTATACCGATGACGAGGATCTGGCGTCGGAGATTGCTGTCTCCTCTGAAGCGATGTCCGATCCGCTATGGCGTATGCCCCTCTGGAAGCCCTATGACGGCTGGCTTGAGAGCAAGATTGCGGACGTGAACCACGTTTCGGATGGCCCGTTTGCGGGCTCGATCACGGCGGCGCTCTTTCTGCGCCGCTTTGTCGAAAAGACGCGGTCCCACGTTCATTTCGACATTTACGGCTGGGCGCCAAAGGCGAAGCCAGGTCGCCCCGTGGGCGGCGAGGCGCAGGGCATTCGCGCGCTCTATCACCTTCTCCAGCGCCGATACGGTGCCTGACACTTGCCGGCACGATTTCGGCCGCTAGACTGATACGGTCCCGGAACGGAGGTGCCGGGCGGGGGATCATGGCAGCGTTGGGGGGACGTTATGCCGGAATTATCTTTGTCCGATGCCGCCGAGTTGAAGCCGGTACAGGCTTTGTCTCTTTGGCACGATGTTGTGCTCCAATCGGTCCGCCGCGATGGGCCGGATCTTTCGTCGAGGCAGCTCGCGATCATGTTCACCGTCTATCTCGATCCGCCGCCGCATACCGTTCGAGGTCTTGCCGCGACGCTCGGCGTATCCAAGCCGGCCATCACGCGCGCACTCGACACACTGGGTGGTCTCGATCTGCTGAAGCGGACGCGTGATGAGGCAGACCGGCGTAACGTGCTGGTGCAGCGAACAGTCAAGGGCGCGGCGTTCATGCACGACCTTGCAGATATCATCGTCCGTTCGTCGCGAGGCCTCGTGGCATGAGCCGCGAGCGCGGACCTGATCATCGTCTTAATGCTTATCGCGAAGACCTCGCGGCGGCTCATCTGCGTGGTGAGGTGCGCGCAGAGCGCTTCGCGGAAGGAGTGGACCGGCGTGTGGTTGCGCCTGTCCTGCCACTGTTGCGGCGGCCCGAGAGCGGCGCACCGATGGACACACAGCTCCTCTACGGCGAAACCTTTCGCGTCTACGAAGAAAGGAATGGATGGGCCTGGGGGCAGGCCGTTCTCGACGACTATGTCGGTTATGTCGAGGCGAAGGAACTTGTCTCGCGCCCGGCAAAGCCGACTCACATCGTGGCAGCGCTACGCACCTTTATTTATCCCAAACCCGACCTGAAGACACGTCCCGCCGTTCCCCTGTCCATGAATGCCAAGCTGAAGGTTGTCGCCGCACGCGGCAATTTCAGCGAGATCGAAGGTGGTAGCTGGGTCTTCACCGCTCATTTGGCGTCGGTCGGGTCATATGTGCGGGACTTCGTATCGGTTGCCGAAGAATTCGTGGGTGTACCCTATCTGTGGGGCGGTCGCGATAGTCTTGGTCTCGATTGCTCCGGGCTTGTTCAGATGGCGTTGGAAAGAGCCGGGATATCGTCGCTGCGCGACACCGATATGCAGGAAACGACACTGGGGGAACCGCTGCCGGAGCCGATCGACTTTACGTCTCTCAGGCGCGGCGATCTCGTCTTCTGGAAGGGACATGTCGGTATCATGGTCGATGCCGAAAGGATGATCCACGCGAACGGATTCCATATGTCTGTCGCCGTGGAACGGCTCGACATCGCCATGTCGCGCATAGCTCGTTCGGACGCTGGTCACGTCACCAGCATAAAGCGCCTGCCGCACCGATGAGCTATTCCGAGACGACGCCCTCTGGGGCTGCCTCGAGATCGAACGCCGCCGCCATCAACGCCTTCGTGTAATCCGTTCTAGGCCGGTCGAAGATTTCCTCTGCCGTACCCGCTTCCACGACTTTTCCGTTTTTCATTACAATAATGTCGTCGGCGAGCGCCCTGACCACCTTCAGATCATGGCTGATGAAGAGGTAGGCGAGGGAATATCGCCGCTGTAGCTCGCGAAGCAGATCGACGATCTGCGCCTGCACGGACATGTCAAGCGCGCTCGTCGGTTCATCCAGCATCACGAAACGCGGTTTCAGCGCCATGGCGCGCGCTATGGCAATGCGTTGGCGCTGGCCACCGGAAAATTCGTGCGGATAGCGATCCTGCATTTCGGGATCGAGCCCGACTTCCTTGAGGGCCTCGGAAACGCGGTGCCGTCGCTCCTCCGCGCTCAATTCCGGCTGCTGAATCTGCAGCCCTTCTCCAACGATCTGCGAAATAGACATGCGAGGGGAAAGAGAGCCGAACGGATCCTGGAAGACGATCTGCATATCGCGACGAAGCGGGCGCATTTCCTTCGACTGGAGATCCTGTATTTTTCGTCCGTCGAAACGTATATCGCCTTCGCTCGACAATAGCCGCATCATTGCAAGACCAAGGGTGGTTTTACCCGATCCCGACTCGCCGACGACGCCGAGCGTTCGTCCTTGCCGAAGCTTGAGCGAAATACCATCGACGGCCTTTACATGACCGACTGTCCGGCGGAGAAAACCCCGCTTGATGGGGAACCATACCTTTAGATCGTCAGCTTCCATGACGACCGGCCCATCCTTCGGTGCTCCGAGCGAACGTCCGCGGGGTTCGGAGGCAAGAAGGTGCTGTGTATAGGCATGCTTCGGCGCGGAGAAGATTTCTTCGGTCGGCCCGTGTTCCACCACCTTGCCCTTGGTCATCACATAGACGCGGTCGGCCATCTTTCGGACCACACCCAGATCATGGGTGATGAGGAGAAGCGCCATCCCCATTTCACGCTTGAGGTCTGCCAGAAGCTCGAGTATCTGCGCTTGTACGGTGACGTCGAGCGCCGTCGTTGGCTCGTCGGCAATGAGCAGATCTGGTTCATTTGCCAGCGCCATGGCGATGATTACGCGCTGACGCTGCCCGCCTGATAGCTGATGAGGATAGGCGCCAAGTCTTTCCTCGGCATTGGGGATGCCGACCCGAGTGAGGAGGTCGAGAACACGGGCTTTCACGGCCTGCCCGCGAAGGCCCTTGTGCTCGATCAGAACCTCGCCAACTTGCTGCTCTATGGTGTGCAAAGGGTTGAGAGAGGTCAGGGGCTCCTGAAAGACCATCGTGATCTTGTTGCCGCGAATCCGGCGCATCGTCTTTTCGTCCGCGCCGACAAGGTTCTGTCCCTCGAAGAGGACTTCACCGGAGGGATGGAAGGCTTGCGGATAGGAAAGAAGCTGCATGATCGACAGAGCTGAGACGGATTTTCCAGAACCGGATTCTCCGACCAGCGCGACGGTCTCTCCAGGCTTGATATCGAAGGAGATGCGGTCGACTGCAATCGTCTCCTGCCCGTCCGTTCGGAAGCCGACCGAAAGATCCTTTACGTCTACGAGTGGTGCCCTCATCTCAGCACCTTTCTCGGATCGAACGCGTCGCGCACCGCTTCGCCTACGAAAATGAGGAGACTCAACATCACGGCGATGGCGAAAAAGCCGGTGAGTCCCAGCCAGGGCGCCTGCAGGTTTGCCTTGCCTTGCTGTAGCAATTCACCGAGCGAGGGCGAACCGGGCGGTAGCCCGAAGCCCAGAAAGTCGAGCGATGTGAGCGTGGTGATGGAAGCGTTGAGAATGAACGGCATGAAGGTAAGCGTTGCTACCATCGCGTTCGGTAGCAGATGCCGGAACATGATTTTTGAATTGGATAACCCCATCGCGCGGGCAGCGTTCACATACTCGAAATTGCGCGCGCGTAGGAATTCCGCTCTCACCACGCCGACAAGCGCTACCCATGAAAAGAGCAGCATGATGCCGAGCAATATCCAGAAACTGGGCTCAATGATCGATGCGATAATGATTAGAAGGTAGAGTTGTGGCACGCTGGTCCAGATTTCGATGAACCTCTGGAAGAGAAGGTCCGTCCAGCCGCCGAAATACCCTTGCACTGCGCCTGCTGCGACACCGATCACGGACGAAAGAGCTGTCAATGTGAGGCCGAAGAGTACGGAAATCCGGAAGCCGTATATGAGGCGTGCCGTCACGTCGCGGCCCTGGTCATCCGTGCCTAACCAGTTTTCGCCGGAAGGTGGCGCGGGGGCGGGCACCGGCAGGTCGAGATTGATCGTTCGGTAGGAATACTCGACCAGCGGCCAGATCATGAAGCCACCGGCCTCGTGGATCAGGTCTTTCACGAAGGGATCGCGGTAATCCGCTTCGGTTTCGAAGTCGCCGCCAAAAGCCGTTTCCGGATACGAAACGAGCACCGGAAAGTAGAGGTCGCCCCTATAGGTGAGCACTAGTGGTTTGTCATTTGCGATGAATTCCGCAAAGAGCGAGAGAAAGAACAGAACACCGAAAACCCACAGGCTCCAGTAGCCGCGTTTGTTCGCCTTGAAGTTGCGCCAGCGCCGCTGATTGATCGGGCTCATGGGTTTGGAACGGAAGCCGGGAAAGGGCAGCGAGAGGAACGACATCGTCATCTCAGACCTCCCTCGTCTCGAAATCGATTCGCGGGTCGACCCAGGTATAGGTGAGGTCGGAGATGAGCGTCATCACGAGGCCAAGAAGGCCGAAAATGTAGAGCGTTGCGAAGACAACGGGATAATCGCGGTTGACGATCGACTCGAATGAAAGAAGCCCGAGCCCGTCGAGTGAGAATATCTGCTCTATGAGAAGCGACCCGGTGAAGAACGCGCCGATGAAAGCGCCCGGGAAACCTGCAATGATGATGAGCATGGCGTTGCGAAAGACGTGCCCGTAAAGCACCTGGTTCTCGGATAGACCCTTTGCGCGGGCGGTCATTACATATTGTTTCTTGATCTCGTCCAGAAAGGAGTTCTTCGTGAGAAGACTCGTTGTCGCAAATGCGCCGATCACCATGGCCGTTACCGGCAGGATTATGTGCCAGAGATAATCTACTATCTTGCGCGCGACGCTGAAGGTTTCCCAACCGTCGGAAGTCAGACCGCGCAATGGAAAGATTGACCAGTATGATCCGCCCGAGAAGAGAACGATCAGGAACACGGCAAACAGGAATCCGGGCACTGCATAGCCGATGATGATTGCACCGCTTGTCCATGTATCGAACGGCGTTCCGTCGCGGATGGCCTTCTTGATACCGAGCGGTATCGAGATGAGATAGGTGATGAGTGTGGTCCACAGGCCGAGCGAAATGGAAACCGGAAGTTTTTCCGCGATGAGACTGAGAACGCTCACATCCCGGAAATAACTTTCCCCGAAATCGAAGCGCGCGTAGTCCCAGATCATCTTTGCGAACCGCTCATGCGCGGGTTTGTCGAAGCCAAACTGTTTTTCGAGCGACTTGATGAATTCGGGATCGAGACCTTGCGCGCCGCGATACTTGCTGTTGATCGAATTGTCCGCGCCCGACATTTGCGCCTGTGTCGCGAAATCACCGCTTCCCGATCCGCCGATCCGGGCCGTGGCCGACACCTCTGTGCCCTGCAACTGTGCGATGATTCTCTCGACGGGTCCGCCCGGCGCAAACTGGATGAGGATGAAGCTGACGATCATGATCCCGAGAATCGTCGGGATCATCAGCAGCAGACGGCGCAGAATATAGGCAGACATGGGCTCGTCAGTCCTTCGGGCCGGTGGTCTTTGTCTTCTCTGCGTCGGCCCACCATGTCGTGATGACGCCGCGATGGTATTTGGGCTTTGTCTCTGGCCAGGCGAATCTATCCCAGAACGCGAGATGGTGTACGTTCTTGTGCCATTGCGGAATCCAGTAGTGCCCCGCGCGCAGCACCCTGTCGAGTGCCCGCGCAGCCACTTCTTGGTATTCTCGTGTGGGCGCGGCAATCACTTTCTCGACGAGATCATCAATCGCGGGGTTCGCGATGCCCGAGAGGTTGCGGCTACCTGGAAGGGCGGCGAACTCGCTCGTCCAGTAGCTCCGCATCTCGATCCCGGGTGTCAGACCCAGCGAATAGCGTTGCATCACCACATCGAAGTCGTAGTTGTCGCGACGCTGCTGATATTGCGCGGAATCGATCTGCCGCATCGTCGCTTCTACACCCAGCAACTCGAGGTTTTTCACGAGGGGGGCTGTAAGCCTTTCGATCATCGGGTCGTTGTCGAGGAATTCGACGGTGAGAACTTCGCCGTGCCCGTTGCGCCGTGCCCCGTTCTGGATTGTCCAGCCTGCTTCCTCGAGAAGTTTCGCGGCTCTCCGCAGCAGCCGGCGGTCCTGTCCGGAACCATCACTTTCTGGTGGTGTCACGGCGGGGCCGAAAATCTCTTTGGGCAGTTCGCTCCGCCATGGCTCCAGAAGTTCGAGTTCCTCTTCGCTGGGCAGGCCTTCCGCTTTCATCGGCGAATTCTCGAAATAGCTCTCCGTCCGTTTATAGATGCCATAGAAGATGTTTTTGTTCGTCCACTCGAAGTCGAAAGCGAGGCCAAGTGCTTCGCGCACGCGCCTGTCCTTGAATTTCTCGCGCCGTGTATTGAGAAACCAACCCTGGGCGCCTGAGGGCGTGTCGTCGGGCAGCGTTTGCAGCTTCACGCGCCCGTCGCTCACCGCAGGGAAGTTGTATTCGGTGGCCCAGACCTTCGAGGTGAATTCCTCGCGGAAGAGATAGCCGCCTGCCTTGAACGACTCGAACTGCGCCGTACGATCACGGAAATATTCGAAGCGGATTCGATCGAAGTTCCAGTGGCCGACATTGACGGGCAGATCCTTTGCCCAGTAATCCGTCATGCGCTCATAGGTGATGGAGCGCGCAGCACGAAAGTCGCCGATCCGGTAGGGACCGCTGCCGAGGGGCGGAGTCAATGAGGCGTCGAAGTCATTCGCGGTATAGAACACCTTCGAGAAGATCGGCAGCACTTGCGCGATGAAAAGCGGCAGATCCCGCGTCTGCTTTCCGGTGAAACGAATATCGATTGTTGCGGCATCGCGCGCTTCAACGGCTTCCATTTCACGAAGATTCTGCGCAATGAGGGGATGCCCCTTTTCCTTCAGTAGCGAGAAGGAGAAGGCAACATCCTCGGCAGTCAGCGGTGTACCGTCATGGAAGCGCGCGTCGCCGCGCAGGTGGAAGGTCAGTGTATTGCCACTGTCACTTGCCTCGACGCTTTCCGCGACCAACCCGTA
This sequence comes from Parvibaculum sp., assembly GCA_017642695.1. Classification (GTDB taxonomy): domain Bacteria; phylum Pseudomonadota; class Alphaproteobacteria; order Parvibaculales; family Parvibaculaceae; genus Parvibaculum. The sequence continues at coordinate 954,970 of JAEPQD010000001.1, forward strand.
AACCGCGTCAGGTTCGTCGAAGGCGCGCACCATCAACGTGTCGAAGACGAGATCGAGGCCCTGCGGCGCTGTGCCTTTCAATATGTATCCGTTCAGCGTGTCGAACGTATAGAACGAAGCATTGAAGGCTGCCGTCGGGCCGATCTGGGAAAAGGTACCACCCTTCGGCGCTTGCGGATTTACATAGTCGAAATGTGCGAAATCTTCTCGGTACTTCAGCTCGCCAAAGATGGACATGCCATGACGGCGCTCGCCCGTTGCCGCGCGGGCATGGCGCAGCGGACCGAAGCTTGCGGCCAGTGCGCCGCCACCGAGCGCGAACACCTCTCGCCGCGAGAAACGGAAAACCGACGTCATTCCGCTTCGTCCGGCTTGGGCGCCGGTGTAGGCGCTTCTTTGTCCATCCACCAGATCGCGGGGAAGCCGGTCGAATAGGGGGGCATGTTTTCGGGATGTTTCAGCCGCGACCAGTAGGCGAGCCGGTGATAGGACAGGTGCCATTGCGGCACGACGTAATGCCCGGCGAGGAGAACGCGGTCGAGCGCGTGTGTCGCTGCGATTAGCTCCTTTCGGCTTGTCGCATAGATCACGCGGTCGATCAGCTTCTCTATGACGGGATCGCAAATACCGATCACGTTGCGGCTACCGGGGGCTTCGGCTGCGTCACAGCCCCAGAAATCTCTTTGTTCATTGCCCGGCGACAACGATTGCGGAAAGGTCTGGACGATGATGTCGAAATCGCGGTTATCGACGCGGTTCTGGTATTGCGCGGTATCTACGGGCCGTATCGTCGCTGCGATGCCGAGCCTTTTCAGTGATTGTATGTAAGGCGCTACCACGCGCTCGAACGTTGGCTGACCGATGAGAAACTCGACGGTCATGACCTCTCCCTCGCTGTTGGTCAGTTTGCCGTCCTTCACGGTCCATCCTGCTTCCTCGAGGAGGCGCGTGGCCTTGCGCAGGTTCGCGCGGTTGTTCCCGCTGCCGTCCGTTTTAGGGACTTCGTAGGGTTCGGTGAAGATTTCCGGCGGCAGACTTTCTTCATGCTCCTTGAGGATAGTGAGCTCTCGCCCTTCCGGCAGGCCGCCGGAAGCGAGTTCCGAATTGGCGAAATAGCTGTCGGTGCGCCGATACTGTCCGTAAAAGAGGTTCTTGTTCATCCACTCGAAATCGAACGCCCAGTTGAAGGCTTCGCGCACGCGCGGGTCCTGGAACTTTCCGCGCCGGATATTGAAGGCGAAGCTCTGCATCCCAGCCGCATTTTCATCCGGGATCTCTGCTTTTATGAGATTACCCTTCCGAACCGAGGCAACGTCGTATTCCGTCGCCCAGTCTTTCGCACTGTTTTCCATGCGGAAGTCGACGCGGTCGCCTTTCAGCGCCTGCAGCGCCACGGTGGTATCGCGGTAATATTCGAAGCGCACTTTCCCGAAATTGTTCGTGCCAACATTTACCGGCAAATCCTTCGCCCAGTAGTCCGCCACACGTTCATAGGTGATCGAGCGGCCCGGAGAGACATCGGCAATACGGTAAGGTCCGCTGCCAAGTGGCGGCTCGAGCGTCGTCTCGGAGAAAACACGCTGCTCGCCCTTCGCGGTCTTGCCTGTCCAGTAATGTTCTGGCAGCACGGGTAACTGGCCGACGATTAGCGGCAACTCACGGTTGCCGGTCTGGTTGAAGGTGAACGTCACTTCGTGTTCGGCTGTCTTCTCCGCGTTCACCACATTCGCGTAGTAGGCGTTGTAGAAGGGATGATTCTTCTTCAGCGTTTCGAATGTCCAGATGACGTCGTCGGGGGTGATCTTCTCGCCGTCGTGCCAACGCGCCTGCGGGCGCAGCGTGTAGGTGACGGACGAAAAATCCTTCGGATGGCGAACGCTTTCGGCTACGAGGCCGTACTCGCTTGCCGGTTCGTCGAGGCTCGACGTCATCAGCGTATCGTAGATCAGGTTGATGCCTGCAGCGGCCTGACCCTTCACGATGAAACCGTTCAGGCTATCGAAGCTGCCAAACGCACCATATCGGACTTCCCCGCCTTTCGGCGCTTCGGGGTTCACATAGTCGAAATGGCGAAAGTCGGGGCCATATTTCAGCTCGCCGAAAAGCGATGACCCATGGCGCGGAATCTCGGGGTCGAAGTCGTCTGCCGCGTCTGCCGCCGCAATGACCTCTGTTGGCCGCTCCGTCCTGTCCGTGTTTTCCGGCGGCGCAGCCGCTTCCGCGGTTTCGCTCTGGCGAGCCGTATCGGCAGACGTCTCTGGATCGGAATTTGCCGCGAAATAGAGGATTACCGCTGCTGCCGCGATCAGGACGGCCACTGTGCCAAGCACAGGCTTGGTCATGAACCCTCGCACACTTTCTCTCCCTCTTGTCCGGCCGACGAGACGACACCGGACATGTCGGGCCGCCGTGCCGCGCCCCCTCAAATCGCCTCTTATTGTGCCCCGTTTTATCCGTTTATGCGCATTAAAACAAAGTCATCGGCCGGATCGGTGTTGCCGAGGACCTCCAGATAAGAAAAACGCGCCCGGGTGTCTCCGGGCGCGTTCCAGAATCTGGCCTTCAGCGGGCTTATTCGTTCTCGCTCGCTGCAGCTTCTCCTTCTTCGGCTGCAGGGGCTTCTTCCCCTTCTGCCGCGGCGCCTTCGTCACCGCTGTCGGAAGCTTCCTCGGCGGGCGGTTCGGGCAGCGGCTTGTTGGAGCCGAGCGTATTCAGATAGACGAGCAGGTCGGCGCGCTCCTGCGGCTTCTTGATACCGGCGAAACTCATCGCTGTGCCGGGCAGGTAGCCGCGCGGATCCTCGATGAAATGGAATAGTTCCTCGAAGTTCCAGGGCTCGCCGCTCTTTTCCTGCATGGCGGAGGAATAACCGAAGCCGGCCATATGCGCGTGAGACGCGCCGACGATGCCGTAGAGGTTCGGCCCGATGCGCGCAGCGCCGCCCTGTTCGAAGGTGTGGCAAGCCGTGCATTTCTTTGCCGCCTTTTCGCCTCGGGCCGGATCGGCCTGGGCGAGTAACGTCGCCAGCGGCACTTCCTTTTCGGGTTCCGCCGCTGCGCCGCCTTCACCCGCTTCCATCTCCGCGACGGGGTAGGCCTGCGGATCAGCTTTTTCCGGGTGATAGAACGTGTCGGCCAGGATCGACACAGTCAGTACAAAAAGGACGGAACCGAGCACCGCGCCCGCAAACTTGTTGAATTCGAATGAGTCCATTGGCTCCTGCTCCGGCCGGTTCGTTGATAGATCGGCGGGGCGCGGCCTCTATACAAACGAGACCGCATAAAAACGTGCGTTCCGCCCTTCAGAAAGGCCCCCGCGGAATTGGCGCGGAGATTAGCCGCTTCCGCCGCCGTGCCGCAAGCCGTATAAGAGCGCCAAATCCGCATGTATCAAGGAAAAATGCCCGGTGTGGACGAAGCGTTGCGCTCACTTAGCCTAAGCCTGAGAAAACGCTTGTTCCGGTTGCGGCGATCCGCCGCACCGTGGTCTCGTGACGTCGGGGCGGTCCAGAGGGGTGAGAACAGATGACCGATCCGGCCAGAAATTCGGCACGGGATCCTGCGGGGCATCCGCTCGTGGTGATTCCTGCCCGCATGGCGTCTACGCGCCTCCCCGGCAAACCGCTCGCAGATATCTGTGGGGCGCCGATGATTGTGCAGGTCTGGCGTCGCGCCATGGAGGCGCAGATCGGCCGGGTTGTCGTTGCCGCGGCAGAGGCTGAAATAGCCGAAGCCGTGCGGGCGGCCGGGGGCGAGGCCGTCCTCACTGATCCGGGCCTTCCTTCGGGGTCCGACCGTGTCTGGCAGGCCGTGTGCAGCGTGGATCCGGAAGGACGCCATTCGATCATCCTCAATGTTCAGGGCGACCTTCCCACACTCGACCCAACTCTCATCCGCACCGCCTACGACGCCCTCATTCGTCCCGGTGCCGATATCTCGACGCTCGCGGCCGCGATCTCGGTTGAAGAAGAACGCACCAGCCCGGACGTGGTGAAGGCCGTCTGCGCATTCGATGGCACCACCGCTCTCGCTCGAGCGCTTTATTTCACCCGTGCCACCGCTCCCTGGGGCGAGGGCCCGCTCTATCACCATATCGGTCTCTATGGTTATCGCCGCGAGGCTCTCGCGCGTTTCGTCTCGCTGCCACCTTCGCCGCTCGAAAAGCGCGAAAAACTGGAACAGCTGCGCGCGCTGGAGGCGGGCATGGCGATAGAAGTTGCACTCGTTGACACTGTTCCCCTCGGTGTCGATACTCCCGCCGACCTTGAAAAGGCCCGAGCGGCGCTTTCCCGGAGATCCGTGTGATGACGAAAGACGCCGCGACTCCCGACAAGACAATCGCCTTCCAGGGAGAGCCGGGAGCCAATTCGCATATCGCCTGCCGCGAAGCCTTTCCGGATATGGCGGATTTACCATGTGACACGTTCGAAGACGTGTTCGCGGCGGTAAACGAAGGGCGTGCGCGCCTTGCCATGATAGCAATAGAGAATTCACTCGCTGGCCGTGTCGCGGATGTTCATCACCTGATCCCCGGCGCCGGGTTATATATCGTGGGCGAGCATTTCCTCCCCGTGCGCCATCAGCTTCTGGGCCTCAAGGGTTCCAGGATCGAGGATATCAGGACGGTGCACAGCCACGTACATGCACTCGGCCAGTGCCGGCGGGCGATTCGCCAGTTGGGGCTGAAAGCGGTCGTCGCCGCCGATACGGCTGGCGCCGCTCGCCAGGTTGTTGAGGCGGCCGACAAGACCCGGGCGGCCATCGCATCGAGCCTTGCTGCCGACATCTACGGTCTTGACGTTCTGCGCGCGGACATCGAGGACGAGGCGCACAACACGACCCGCTTCCTCGTCATGGCAAAGGAACCGAATGACGCCGAGCCTGAGGAAGAGCCGGTCGTCACCAGTTTCATTTTCCGCGTAAGGAACGTTCCGGCCGCTCTCTACAAGGCGCTTGGCGGTTTCGCGACAAATGGCGTCAACATGACCAAGCTTGAAAGCTACCAGCTCGAGGGCACCTTCAACGCAAGCCAGTTCTACGCCGATATCGAAGGCCATCCGGCGTCGCGCAACGTACGCCTTGCGCTGGAAGAGCTCGAGTTCTTCACGAGCGAGTTGCGCATTCTCGGTGTGTACAAGGCGCATTCCTACCGGGCGGAACTGGCGGCCGGAAACGGTTAACCTCGCTCCCCTTTCCTGTCATAAAATCGTCACTTATCCGCCGAAAAGCGGTATTATCGGCACTTGTTTGCCTGTTCGGCTCTGGGTGGCCGGCTCCTATGGACAGTGGCAACTTGTCGAGGGATAGCGTTTGAGTATCGAAAAAGGTCTTTGGGAAACGGATACAGTCCCCGGTCCTCATGGATTTGATGCGACGGCACTCGCGCGGGTGCCGGATCTGCGCCATGCGGGTGACTGGGGCGTCGGCGTAACGATCGTGGCTGTGCTGGCGGCGCTCATACTTTGTTTCGGCGACGTTCGCTACTTCGAGGAGAACGCCTTGATCGAGCTGACCCAGTGCGCGCTCGCATGGACAGCCGGCGTGCTCTTCATGGTGGCGGCGATGCGGGCGCCGGACCGGCTGTCGGTCTTGTCGCTGCTGTGGCTGTCCCTTTTCAGCCTCACCCTGCTGGTGCGTGAGATCGAGTTCGACGGCACCCGCTTCGAGCCGTGGCTCGACCGCGCGATGGATATGGATATCGACTACGCCGTTCTCGGCATTGTCATGATCGCCCTTTTCCTGCTTTCGCTCGGATATGTTCGCGCCATGGCCCGTGCGACGATCGGCTGGATGTGGAAGGGCCCCGGCCGCCTGCTGGTCTTGGGAGCGGTCTTCTATCTGCTCGGCGATGTCGGAGAGAAAGGCCTTCTGTCGGATGACGACGCATTCAACCGCATCTTCGAAGAGAGCTTCGAGTTGCTGGGTACGCTTTGCCTCTTCGTCTGCGCGCACGGAACACTGCGCCGCCGCAGCGCCTTCACGCCCGCTACTGCTCCGCAAAAGCCTTGATGAGCTGGTGAGCGATGGCGAAGGGCGGCGGGAACCACACGGTTCCGTCCCCGGTTCCCGCCAGCACGGCCTGAGCTTCTTCGCGCGTGAACCAGCGTCCTTCGGAAAGCTCCACGCCGTCGATCTCGAAATCTTCCGTGTCCGCGAGCGCGTGGCAGCCGATCATCAGCGATGACGGGTAGGGCCAGGGTTGCGTCGAGTGATAGCTCACCGACGAGACCTTCAGGCCGGCTTCCTCGTCGAGTTCGCGCGCGACCGCTTCCTCGATGGATTCGCCGGGTTCCACGAAGCCCGCCAGCGCCGAATGCATGCCCTTCGGCCAGATCTTCTGGCGCCCCAGGAAACATTTGCCGTCATGGATCGCGAGCATGATGACGACGGGATCGGTGCGCGGGAAATGTTCCGCCTTGCAGGAAGGACACTGGCGCTTGTAGCCGGCTTCGGCCATCTCGCTCTTCGCGCCGCAGACGGAACAGAAGCCGTGGCGGCTGTGCCAGTCGATCATGGACTTCGCCTGCGCCATGATGGCGAGTTCCGTCGGCGTGATCTCGCCCGCCATGGCAAGCCCGCGCAAATCCTCGAACGCGCCCTGGCCCTTGAGGGCGGGATGGTTTTCCGCGTCTTTCGTCTCGCTCACATCGGCGGCGAAAAGGGCCTTGCCGCGCTTGTTGATGCCGAGAAAGACGAGACAGCCCGTGCCCGCGAGCTCGGGAATCAGCGAGGCGGGCATCCAGCCGATGTCCTTGCCCTGCGAGGGAACGGCCTCGGGCAGCACGAAAGGCTCCCAGTCGCGCTTCGGCAGACGGCGGAACGGGACGAAGAGGCTCGCGGGATTGGCGAGCTGTTCCTCGATCCAGCCTTTGTCGGTGCGGCGGTAGCTCGCGCGGTCGAGCGGATTGTTGGCGAAAATATTGGGATTTTCGGGCAGGGCCATCGTCGTTTCCGGATTGTATTGTTGAATGGCGGGGTGGCGCAGACTGGCACAGCCCGCCGAACCGCTCAATCTCTCTCGGCAGGGGGGTGAATCGGCCTGCAAGCCTTGCATCGCCCGCCCATTCCCCTGATATAGTCCCCTCGGGAGGCTGGCGCGGACGAGTCCCTCGCCAACCCGGTCAGATCCGGAAGGAAGCAGCCGTAACGAGTTTCGCTCGGGTCGCTGTCCAGTCTCCCACCCGTTTCCAGCCATCCAGGCCTTGCCGGCAACCCCGAAGGAGCGCGCGATTTCCATGAATGACGGCGTGGAAAATCTCGCTGCCGAGGAAGGCGCTGACGAAGCGCATAAGCCGGACCCGGCGACGGAGCCAGGCTTCGATCTCGGCGACGAGCCCGCCCCGCCGCGCTCGGCCTCGTCCGGCTATCAGGTCCTAGCCCGAAAGTATCGCCCGACCGTCTTCGAGGACCTGGTCGGCCAGGAAGCGATGGTCCGCACGCTCCGCAACGCCTTCGACACCGATCGCGTGGCCCATGCCTTCATGCTGACCGGCGTACGTGGCGTCGGCAAGACGACGACGGCCCGCATCCTTGCCCGCGCCCTGAACTACGAAAAGCCGGGCGTTGACCGGCCGACCATTCACATGGATGAACCCGGCGTCCATTGCGAAGCGATCATGGAATCGCGCCATGTCGATGTCATGGAGATGGACGCGGCCTCGCGCACCGGCATCGACGATATCAGGGAGATCATCGACAGCGTGCGCTATCTGCCTCAATCAGCACGCTACAAGGTCTACATCATCGACGAGGTGCACATGCTCTCCAAGCAGGCCTTCAACGGCCTGCTGAAGACGCTGGAAGAGCCGCCCGCCCATGTGAAGTTCATCTTTGCCACGACGGAAATCCGAAAGGTTCCTGTGACGGTGCTGTCGCGCTGTCAGCGCTTCGACCTGCGCCGTCTGTCGGTCGAGGAACTGACCGGATTGCTCGGTGGTGTATCGAAAAGGGAAAATGTCGAGGCGGAAGAGGCTGCGCTCAAGCTCATTGCCCGTGCGGCAGATGGCTCCGCCCGCGACGGGCTCTCGCTGCTTGATCGAGCGATCGCACATGGGACGGACGGCGTCGTGGAAGCCGATGTCCGCGACATGCTGGGCCTTGCCGACCGCGCCCGCATCTTCGATCTCTTCGACCTCCTGATGAAGGGCGATATCGGCGGTGCGCTGAGCGAACTGCGCGCGCAGTACGATGTCGGCGCGGACCCGGCGGTCGTGCTCTCCGACCTTGCCGAACTCACTCACTGGCTGACGCGATTGAAACTTGTCGATAGCGCAAGCGACGATGTCGCGATGTCCGAGACCGAGCGCCAGCGCGGCAGCGATATGGCGAAGAACCTGCCGATCCGCGTGCTTTCCCGGACGTGGTCGATGCTGCTGAAGGGACTTGCCGAAGTGCAGGGCGCGGCGCGGCCCATCGCGGCGGCGGAGATGGTGTTGGTACGCATCGCCTATGTTGCGGATGGTCCGGCCCCCGAAGAACTTGTCGAACAACTGAAGAGCGGCGGCAGTGCCGGCCCGGCGCCGTCGCGCGCCTCCGCGCCTCCGCCTGATGGCCCGCGGGCGCAGCTCCGTTCCGTTTCGTCGGTGCGTTCCGAGCCGCGTCCTGCGCCTGCGCGGGCGGCGCCCGCCATCGTCCTGTCGAGCATCGAGGATGTTCTGTCGCTTCTCGCGGAGCGCCGTGAAGTGAAACTCAAGGGCGTTCTGGAAGCGGGCGTCCGCGTCGTGAGCTTCGAACCCGGCCGCATCGAGATCAGCCCGCTCGAAGGTACGCCGAATGCGGTTGCCGCCGAACTTTCCGAGGCACTGTCCAGGGCGACCGGCGCTCGCTGGTTCGTTTCCATCGCGCGCGGCAACGCACCGCCGGCGCCGACGCTGCGCGAACAGGCGAAGACCCGCGAGGAAGCAGCCAAGGAGCGCGCCCGCGAAGATCCCCTGGTGAAGGCCGCGCTTGCCGTTTTCCCCGGCGCCGAAATCGTCGATGTGCGCGAGCCCGGGCTCGTTCTCCCGGAAGGCGAGGAATTGATGCCGGCGGATCCCGACGACCCGGGCATCGATCCCGATGCCTTCGCCGCTGAATTCGATAACAGGGAGCCCGACGCGTGAAGAACCTCACAGACATCATGAAGCAGGCGCAGCAGCTGCAGTCCCGCATGGCCGATCTGCAAACGGAACTCGATGGCGCCGAAGTCGAGGGGCGCGCGGGCGGCGGGCTTGTCTCCGTCGTCATGTCGGGCAAGGGCGAGGTGAAGAAGGTGTCGATCGACCCCTCCCTGATGAAGGAGGACGAGCGCGAAATCCTCGAGGATCTGATCGTCGCGGCCTCCGCAGACGCGAAGACGAAAGCCGAGGCCCTTGCCGCGGAGAAGATGAAGTCCATCACGGGCGGCATGAGCCTTCCGCCCGGCCTCGGGATCTAACAGGTATGGCCGTCACCGGTCCGGAGATCGAGCGCCTGATCGCGCTCCTCGCGAAGCTGCCCGGTCTTGGACCCCGCTCTGCCCGCCGCGCTGTCCTTCAGCTCATCAAGAAGAAAGAAACGCTGCTTTCGCCGCTTGCGGCCGCCATGGCCGATGCTGCGGAGAAGGCGCGCATCTGCTCTGATTGCGGCAATGTCGATACGCAGGACCCTTGTGCGATCTGCGCGGATACCACCCGCGATCCGCATGTCATCTGCATTGTCGAGGAAGTGGGCGATCTCTGGGCGCTCGAACGTGCCGGTGCTCACAAGGGCCGCTATCACGTGCTGGGTGGCGTGCTCTCGGCGCTCGATGGCGTCGGTCCCGACGACCTCAATATCGGCAGGCTGGTCGAACGCTTGTCCGGCGGCGAAATCTCCGAGATCGTGCTCGCGATGAACGCCACCGTCGACGGCCAGACGACCGCGCATTACATCACCGACCGCGTCTCGGGCCTTGGCATTGCCGTCTCCCGGCTCGCGCATGGTGTGCCGGTCGGCGGTGAACTGGACTATCTGGACGACGGCACGCTGGCCGCCGCCATGAAGTCGCGCAGGCCGTTCTGAACGTTTCCAGAGAAAGTAGAAGCTCACTTCCCTCCGGAAACGCGACAAACAAACCCGCTTAGCTCTTCGCCCAGTAATTTCGCGTCATCGCGAAGATCGCCGGTGACAGCAGCAGCAGCGCGATCAGGTTTGGTATCGCCATCATCGCGTTCAGGGCATCTGCAAGTAGCCAGATAAAATCAAGGCTCGTGATGGCGCCGATGGGAATGGCCAGCACCCAGACAATGCGATAGGGCACGATCGCCTTCACCCCGAACAGAAATTCGACGGCCCGCTCACCGTAATAGCTCCAGCCGAGCAGCGTGGTGAAGGCGAAGAGCGCGAGCGAGATCGCGACGACCACGCCGCCATAGGGAAGTGTCCCGTCGAACGCAGCACTCGTCAGCGCAACACCGTTCGCGCCACTCGTCCATGCACCGGACGTGATGATGACGAGGCCCGTCACCGTGCAGACGACGAGTGTGTCAATAAAGGTGCCGAGCATGCCCACAAGGCCCTGCTGGATCGGGTCGTCCGTTTTTGCCGCTGCGTGGGCGATGGCCGCACTGCCAAGGCCCGCTTCATTAGAGAAGATACCGCGCGCAAAGCCCCAGCGCACCGCCATCATCACCGTGGCGCCGAGGAAGCCGCCCTCCGCCGCTGTCGGTGTGAAGGCCGAGGTGAAGATGAGTGCGACCGCGTCTGGGATCGCCGCGAAATTGATTGCAAGAATGATGAGACCTGCGCCCATGTAGAGAACGATCATGGACGGTACCAGCATGCTTGCGACATCGGCGATCCGACGGATACCGCCGATCAGCACGAGGCCGACTACGACCATGAGCAGCAGCCCCGTGATCTCGACGGGAATGGCGAAATTCTCGTTCAGCGCATGCGCCACCGAGTTTGCTTGAACGCCATTGCCGATGCCGAAACCCGCCAGCGCGGTGAAGATCGCGAAGGCGGGGGCGAGCACCAGCGCGACTTTGGGGAACTTCGCGCCGACGCCGTTCTTGATGTAGTACATCGGCCCGCCGACATGGTTGCCGAGTTCGTCCACCTCGCGATAGGCGATGGCGCAGACGGCTTCCGAATATTTTGTGGCCATACCGACAAGCGCGATTACCCACATGTAGAAGAGTGCACCCGGCCCACCGAAATAGATGGCGGTCGCGACACCCGCGATGTTGCCGGTGCCGACGGTGGCAGAAAGCGCTGTCATCAGCGCCTGAAAGGGAGAGATGTCGCCTGCGCCCTTGGAGGGTTGCACGGCGAGCTTGAAGGCCTCGGGCAATTTGCGCCAGGGAATGAAGCGCAACCCCACGGTGAGAAATGCCCCGGTCAGCGCCAGCGCCGCCAGCATCCACGGTCCCCAGAGATACTCGTCGGCCGTGGCCACGAAGTCGTGAATCGCCTGCATGCTGCTGCCCCGTCTTGCCGGCGCCGCTTCCCGTGGCGCCGCTGTCCCCAAATGCCGGGCCAGAGCCTAGCAAAGAAAACGCATACGGCGACCGCTTTTTTGGTGAATTATCCTTGGCGCGATGTGAAATCAGCTTGTCAGCAGGTCTTGCGTCGCTGCTGCGGGAGCGAGCGCCTCCGTCCCGTCATCCTCGCCGAGTTCGACCTCCTGGATCTTCTCGCCACGCTTGCCGATCCGGTCCGTCGAGGTGCGGATGTCGTTGATGTCACCTTCCGCCTGCCGGAAATGTGTGCCGAGCTTTTCGACACGCTTGTCGAGCAGGCTCACATCCTGCAGCAACAGCGCCACATACTTCTGGATGACACCCGCCTGCTCGCGCATCCGTGCATCTTTCAGCACGGCGCGCACCGTATTGAGCGTCGCCATCAGCGTGGTCGGCGAAACGATCCAGACCCGCGCCTGATAGGACTTCGTGATCACGTCGCCGAAATTCGCATGGAGTTCGGCATAGACGGCCTCTGACGGCAGGAACATCAGCGCCGATTCTGCTGTCTCGCCGGGTACGATGTATTTCTCCGCGATGGCGGTTACATGCTTGGTGAGATCGGAGCGAAACTGTCGTGCGGCGGCGGTGCGCTCGGCCTCATCCTTCGCGTTCCTGAGCATATGATAGGCATCGAGCGGAAACTTCGCATCGATTGCGATGGGGCCGGGCGGGTTCGGCAGGCGGATCAGGCAGTCCGCCCGTGTGCCGTTGCCGAGCGTGGTCTGGAAGCTGTAGGCGGAAGGCGGTAGCGCGTTCGTTACGATGTCGTTCAGCTGTACCTCGCCAAAGGCGCCGCGCGCCTGCCTGTTCGCGAGAATGTCCTGCAGTCCCACCACCTGTGTCGAAAGCTCGGTAATGTTCTTCTGCGCCTCGTCGATGACGCTGAGCCGCGTCGTCAGCGTGCCGAGCGTCTCCGCTGTCTTCTGCGCACTCGCCTCGAGGCTCTGGCCCATGCGCTGGCTGACGTTCTCAAGCCGCTCGTTGAGCGTCTGCGTGAGCTCGACGCGGGTCTGCGCCTGTGTTTCGGCCATGGCGGCGATCCTGCCCATAAGCTCGGTCTGCTGCCGGGTGAGTTCCGCCACTTGCGGATCGGGCGTGTTCCGGCCGTTCCGCAGCAGCAGGACGGCGAGGGCACCGATGGCGGCTGCGGCCAGCGCAACGGCCACGATGATGAGGGTTTCGCTCATTTTTCTCTCCCGTAAAGAAAGATTATAACCGATTCCCGGCCCCTTCCGGCTCCGGCTTGACCGCGTGCGGCCCGAGGCTTATCTGAAAGCCCATGGCCATACGCGAGATCATCACCGCGCCGGACCCCCGGTTGAAGCAGGTTTCGACACCCGTGGAACGGGTGGACGATGAGTTGCGCGCGTTGATGGACGACATGCTGGAGACCATGTACGACGCGCCCGGCATCGGCCTTGCCGCCATCCAGGTCGGTGTTCCGAAGCAGGTCATCGTCATGGACCTCGCCCGCGAGGGCGAGGAGCCGCAGCCGCGCTACTTCATCAATCCGGAAATCCTCTGGAGTTCGGACGACACCTCCGTCTATGAGGAAGGCTGTCTCTCCGTCCCCGACTTCTACGAGGAGGTCGAGCGCCCGGCCCGTTGCCGCGTGCGCTATCTCGATTACCAGGGCGAGATTCGCGAGGAGGAATGCGACGAGATGCTCGCCACCTGCCTCCAGCACGAGATGGATCATCTGAAGGGCATTCTCTTCATCGATCATCTCTCGCGCACGAAGCGCGAGATGATGCTGAAGAAGCTTATCAAGCAGAAGAAGCTCCAGAAGGAACCGGCTTGAGCACCCTGAGGCTCGCCTTCATGGGAACGCCGGACTTCTCCGTTCCCGTTCTCGCCGAAATTCTCGCCGCCGGCCACGAGGTGGTCGCCGTCTACTCGCAGCCGCCCCGCAAGGCCGGCCGCGGCATGGAAGAGCAGCGCTCCCCCGTCCACCGCTTCGCCGAGGAACACGGAATCCCGGTCTTCACGCCCGTCTCGCTCAAGGGCGAGGCCGAGCAGCAGGCTTTCGCCTCGCTCGATCTCGATGCCGCGATCGTCGTCGCCTACGGGCTCCTGTTGCCGAAGCCCGTGCTCGAGGCGCCGCGCCTCGGCTGCCTCAATCTGCATGCTTCGCTCTTGCCGCGCTGGCGCGGCGCCGCGCCCATCCAGCGCGCCATTATGGCGGGAGATCGGGAAACGGGTGTCATGGTGATGCAGATGGAGGAGGGGCTCGATACAGGCCCCGTGCTTCTCGCCGAGCGCACGGCCATCGCACCGGACGAGACGGCCGGAAGCCTTCACGACCGCCTCTCCCACATCGGCGCGTCGCTGATGGTGCGTGCGCTTGCGGCGCTTTCGCGTGGGGGCCTCGCGCCGACGCCGCAACCAGAAGAAGGCGTCACCTACGCGAAGAAGATCGAGAAGGCGGAAGCGCGTATCGACTGGTCGCGCACCGCAAAGGAGCTCGATTGCACGATCCGCGGCCTCACACCCTTTCCCGGCGCCTTTTTCGAGGCGGGGCAGGGCAGGAACGCGACCCGCATCAAGGTGCTGCGCGCGAAGCCCGTTCCGAAGTCCGGCAAGCCCGGCGAAGTGCTCTCGGCGCTCGATACCATCGTCGTGGCTTGCGGCGAAGGCGCGCTCGAAATTTCCGAACTTCAGCGCGCGGGCAAATCGCCCATATTCGCGCGCGACTTCCTGCGCGGCTTCCCGCTCGAGCCGGGCGAGGTTCTCGGCTGATGCCGCGTTACAAGCTCACCATCGAATATGATGGCTCTCCCTTTGTCGGCTGGCAGTCGCAGACGAACGGCCTTTCCGTCCAGCAGGTGCTGGAGGAAGGTATAAAGGGCTTCTGCGGCAAGGATGTAAAGGTGAACGGCGCGGGGCGCACCGATGCGGGTGTCCATGCGCTCGGCCAGGTCGCTCACATAGATCTCGAAACGGCCGTTGCCTGCGACACGTTGCGCGACGCGGTCAACGCGCATATGCGGCCTCATCCCGTTTCCATTCTCGGCGCGGAGGAGGTGCCCGAAGCCTTCGAGGCGCGCTTCTCCGCGATCCGCCGCCACTACATGTACCGCATCGTCAATCGCCGCGCGCCGCTAACGCTTGATCGCGGCCAGGCTTGGCTCGTCCACAAGCCGCTCGACGCGGATGCGATGCATGCCGCCGCGCAGACGCTTGTCGGCAGGCACGACTTTACGACTTTTCGTTCCGTCCAGTGCCAGGCGAAGTCACCGGTGAAGACCGTCGACGAGATCTCCGTCGCGCGCTATGCCGACGAAATCGAGGTCATCTGCCGGGCGCGAAGTTTCCTGCACAACCAGGTGCGCTCCTTCGTCGGTACACTGAAACAGGTGGGCGAAGGCAAGTGGACGCAGCGCGACGTTGGGAAGGCGCTCGCCGCGAAGGATCGCGCCGCCTGCGGCCCGGTTGCGCCGCCCGACGGGCTCTATCTCTTGCAGGTCGACTACGAGTGAGCGTCAGCCCGGCTTGATATCTACAAGCTCGACATCCTTCGCCCGGATGTCTTCGCCAAAGAAAATGCCGCCGACACGGGCAAAGCGTTCCGTGCTGTCGGTTGCGAGGAAGCGCGTTTTCCCCTTGCGCTTGCGGTTCGCTTGAAGCCCCAGTGCGGTGAGCGCCTCCGTCACGGCCTTCGCGGTCGTCGCTGCCGAGTCGACGAGCTTCACGCTCTTGCCCACCACCTTGCCGATGGTCCGTGCCAGAACCGGGAAATGAGTGCAGCCGAGCACCAGCGTGTCCGGTGCGTTGCGTCCCTTGAAGAGTGGTGCAAGGTAGCGCTTCGCCGCCGCTTCCGCGACTTCGCCCTTGACCCAGCCCTCTTCCGCCAGCGTGACGAAGAGCCCGCAAGCTGCTTGCGTCACTTCGGCCTCCGGCATTGCCTTGCGAATCGCGCGCTCATACGCTCCGCCCTTTACCGTTGCCTCCGTCGCGATGACACCGATGCGGCCGGTCTTGGTCGCCCTCGCGCCCGCCCGCGCGCCGGGCTCGATCACGCCGATGACCGGGATGGGCGCAAGCGCGCGCATCAGCGGTTCGAGTGCAACCGAGGATGCCGTATTGCAGGCAATTACCACCATCTTCACGTCGTGGCTCAGCAGGTGCTTCGTCGCCTGCGTCGCATAGGCCGTGACCGTTTCAGGGCTCTTTGTGCCATAGGGGAGTCGCGCCGTGTCGCCGAGATAGACGAGATCTTCGTGAGGCAGCGCGGCGCGCAGAGCCTTCAGCACCGTGATGCCGCCGATGCCGCTGTCGAAAACGCCGATAGGCCTCGCATCGCTCATCCGCTGACGCTCCCGCTCGGCAGGAAGAGATAGCCGAGCACCTGGTCGATCGAAAAGCTGAGCGCTGCGGCGAAGAGAACGATGGCAATCGCCGCACCCTGTTCCGCGCCGAGCACGGTTCGCGCGATCCGCCAGTGATAAACGAAAAGAATGACGAGAGCCGGTAGCGTCAGTAAGAGAGCAGGCGTTTCTGGATAGAGCCCAAGCGAATAGGGAATGAGCGGCAGGGCGAAGGCGGCACTGGTGAAAAGCGTTCCCCAGTTGAAAGTGATGAGATAGGCGTTGTAGGCATGGCCAAGCTTGAGGCCCTGCGCAATCCGCATCATCGCCAGCAGGAAAACCACCCAGTAGATCACGGTGCCGAGCATCTCCGCCGTAACGAAGGGCCCGAATGGCAGATCGACGGGAAACCCTTCGGTGTTGCGAGCGATCCGCCAGGCGGCCGTCGAAGAGAAGAAAAGAACGGGAAGCGATAACAGCAAAGCCGTGAAGCTCCGTGCTGCGCTTGCCGTCGACAGGTCGAAGCATTCCCGCGCGCGCTCGTCCCCGGTGAGGATGCGCCACGCGCCGACCATCGCATTGCTGAGTTCAGCGCCGTTCAAGATGCCCGTCCGGCAAAATAGCCGCGCAAGATCGCTTCGTAGACATCGGCGAGCCGGCTTATCTCGTCAACTCCGGCATTCTCGTCCACCTTGTGCATGGTCGCGTTCGGCAGGCCGAATTCGACCACGGGCGCATAGGCGCGGATGAAACGTGCATCCGATGTGCCGCCGCTCGTCGAAAGTTCGGGTGTGATCCCTGTCACCTGCTCGACCGCTTCCGCGATCAGCGCCGAAAAGGGTCCGGCTTCGGTGATGAAGGCCTCGCCTGAAATGCTCGTCTTGAAGGTATAGCTGCCGCCCATCTCCGCCGTCACTTCGTCGAGCACATTCCGCATCCACCTGTCGAGCGAGGCGCCTGTGTGCCGGTCGTTGAAGCGGATGTTGACGGTCGCGCGCGCCGCGCCCGGAATGACATTCGTCGCCGTGTTGCCGATATCGACGGTTGTGACTTCGAGGTTCGAGGGCTGGAAATAGTCCGTACCCTCGTCGAGCACATGAGTATCGAGCCGCCTTAGCATTTCTAGAAGCCGCGGTATCGGGTTGTCGGCGAGATGTGGATAGGCGACATGGCCCTGCGTGCCTGTGACGGTCAGCCAGCCGTTGATGCTGCCGCGTCGGCCAACCTTCACCATGTCACCGAGCCTCTCGACGCAAGTCGGCTCGCCGACGAGGCAATGATCGATGGTTTCGCCGCGTGCCGCGAGCGCTTCGAGCATCTTCTTCGTTCCGTTGATGCCGGGACCTTCCTCGTCGCCCGTGATGAGGAGGCTGATCGAGCCCTGGAAACCGTCACTGACCAGTCGCTCCGCCGCCGCCGCGAAGCTTGCCACCGCGCTTTTCATGTCTGCGGCGCCCCGGCCGTAAAGCCGTCCGTCCTTTATGTCCGCCGCGAAGGGGTCGCATGTCCATGCGTTGGCGTCACCTACCGGCACCACGTCCGTATGCCCCGCGAAGCAGAAATGAGGGCCGCCGCTGCCATATCGTGCATAGAGATTGTCGACGTCCGGCGTTCCTTCCGCCGAAAAGCGCATTCTCTCGCAGGTGAAGCCAAGCGGTCCGAGCCACCTCTCGAGCACGCCCAGCGCGCCCCCGTCCTCCGGCGTGACGCTCGGACAGCGGATCAGTTCGACGGCAATGTCGAGCGGGTCATAGGGCTTCTGGGGCGCGGTCATGGGCAACTTGGTACCCCGCGCCCCAAAGGCCGTCAAATGGGGCCGTCAAATGCCGGCGTCAAACGGGTGAGATCAGGTCCTGAGCAGCTCGTTGATCGCCGTCTTGGCGCGGGTCTGCGCGTCCACGGTCTTCACGATGACGCAGCAATAAAGCGACGGGGAGGGCGACCCGTCCGGGTTCGGCTTGCCCGGCAGCGACCCCGGCACGACCACCGAATAGGGCGGCACCTTGCCGATGTGAACCTCGCCGGTCTGCCGGTCGATGATCTTGGTGGACGCCGAAATGAAGACGCCCATCGAAAGTACTGCGCCCTCACCCACGATCACGCCTTCGACGACTTCCGAGCGCGCACCGATGAAGCAGTTGTCCTCGATGATGACCGGGTTCGCCTGCAAGGGCTCCAGCACGCCGCCGATGCCGACGCCGCCGGAGAGGTGGCAATGCTTGCCGATCTGGGCACAGGAGCCGACGGTGACCCAGGTGTCGACCATCGTCCCCTCGTCGACATAGGCGCCGAGGTTCACGAAGGAGGGCATCAGCACGACGTCCTTCGCAATATAGGCCGACCGGCGCACGATCGAGCCAGGCACCGCGCGGAACCCATGTGTATGGAATTCGGATGAGCCCCAGCCTTCGAACTTCGACGGCACCTTGTCCCACCAGTTCGTGTCGTCGCCAGGGCCGCCCGCGATCACCGACATGTCGTTGAGGCGGAAGGAGAGGAGCACTGCCATCTTGAGCCACTGGTTCACTTCCCACTGGCCCTTGAATTTCTCGGCCACCCGCGCGCGCCCGCTGTCGAGCGCGTTCAGCGCCTCGTTCACGGCGTCACGCACCTCGCCCCTGGTCTGGGCGTTGATTTCGGCGCGGTTCTCGAAGGCCTGTTCGATGACGGGCTTCAGCTCGGCAAGGCTCATGGGATCGGCTCTCTCGGTTGGCTAGGGCCGGGGCAAGATAGCCCCCGCCGCCCCCCTGTCAACCAAGGGCCGCAACTCTCGAGAAAGCGGGTATTTGGGTTTCTCAGTCCGCCGCGAGCGGGATTTCGGGGGCCTTCCCGGCAGGCTCGTCCTTCAGCACGCTTTCTCGCACCGGGCGGGGCTCGCCGAAGAGGAAGCCCTGGCCGAGTTCGACATCGTAGTCGAGCACGTCCACCACCTCGCGCTCATGCTCGACCTTGTCGACGATGAGCTGGATGCCGTTCCGCTTGAGAAGTTCTTTCAGGTCTGCGGCATGGATATCGCCCGCCGAATAGGTGCCTTCGAGCATCGTCGCGGCCGAGACCTTGATGAAGCGGAAGTTGCGGTCGTGGAGAGAGCCTGCGTCGAAACGAAGGTCTGTCACCTGGTCCATCGAGAAGCGGAAGCCAAGCGCAGCCAGTGCCTCGAGGCTCGCCTGTTCAACATGACCCGCACCGTTCACCGTCGCCTGGCTGAACTCGAAAATGAGGTGCTGGGCGAGATCGGTATTGTGCTGCATGTAATCGACGAATTGCGGGAAGAACTCCTCGTCGAGCAGCGAGAAGGCGGAGATGTTGCAGAACACGCCTGCCTTGCTGTTGCGCTGGGCGAGCTTGCGCACCACCTGGATGCAGCGGAAAAGCAGAATGTTGTCGACCGTCGGCATCATGCCGGCGGGTTCGGCCACGCGCATGTAGTCGCGCGGCATGATCAGTTCGCCCTTGTCGGTGCGAAGCCGTGAAAGGCCCTCGTAGTATACCGTCTTGCGCTGCGGCAGGCTCACGACCGGCTGCAGGTAGAGGTCGACGCGGTTCGTTTCCAGCGAGTGGCGGATCGTGTCGAGCAGCTCGTCATCATCCATGTCCTCGAGACGCTTTTCGGGCTTCGGCGGCGGCACATCGGAGCTGGATACCTCTTCGGGTGCATTGCTTTTCTCGACGGGTGCGGAGGCTTCGATTTCGATCTCGGGGGCGGGCACCGTGAAGTCGCGCGTCCCGGCGAGCCGTTTCACGAGGCTTTCCACCACGCGGATTTCGGAGAAGATGCGCTCCATGCGCTCGTTCGTTTCGCGCTCGAAGCGTTCTTCGAGTTCGTCGATCTTGTCCGCCGCATCATCGAGATCGCGCGAGAGGCCTGCCGCGAGGCTCGTCAGTTCCTGAAGTTCCTTGCGCGTGGCTTTCCGTTCGACGGTGCGTGAAATGGCGGCATGCGCCTCCGCGCCCAGCATGGCGGCGATGATCCCCGTCAGCGCGGCGAGCTTCGGATCGAAATCGAAGAACAGGATTGCTCCATAGGCGAGCCCGATGGACGGCACGATATAGAGCAGCGTTGCGGCGATTTGTTTGATCGGCGACGGCATGGCCGTTTGTCCCTCTTTGCGCGGCAACCCCCCAAGGCCCCGCACGGATGGCGTTCATTCCTTCTTCACCCTAAGTGGCGAGCCCTTGAAAAACCGTTAACTATGAGCGGTGCTTCACACGCTCAACCGCGCCTGACGGGCGAGGCTGCCCCAATGCGCCGCCATGAAGGGGGAGGGCCGGAAAGCAGGGTTTTCGGGGATTTTGAGCACCTTTTCGGTCCAGCGTGCTTCCGCCTCGTCGGCCTCGTGCCAGAGCGTGGCGGTGAGAGAGCTGGCCTCTTCGGCGCTGCCGCCCCGGGCGAGGAAGCTCTCCACCCGCTCGACGAAGGAGGCCTCCAGCCGGTCGCGCTCGGCCGCATAGGCGGCCATGCGCTCGGGGTAGTTCCTGAGCACCGCCCGATGCAGCCGCTCGTGCCGCCACCAGCGGGTGCGGGCGTCATATATGTCGCCGGGCGCGGGCCCGAAATCGGGGAGCTTGACCCCCTCGAAGCCCGGCCCGAAGAAGACGGGTTTGAAGATGCCGGTGTCGGGCGCCGCCGTTGCCGTCAGCCAGTGGACGGCCCTTTTTGAACCGTCATGACCATTCCCCACTTCCGCCACCCATGAGCCGGTCGTCTGGCCGAAGCGGCGCACGGGCCCATAGGTCGCATGCGCCGAGACAGCACCGCCGAGAATGCCGTCGGGGCGCCAGTCTCGTCGCCGCGTGGCCTGCGCCCCGTGGTCCCGGAGGAAGCGCATCATCTCGGGCGTCTTGAGGCCGCTGCCGCGTCCCGTGAGCAG
This sequence comes from Parvibaculum sp., assembly GCA_017642695.1. Classification (GTDB taxonomy): domain Bacteria; phylum Pseudomonadota; class Alphaproteobacteria; order Parvibaculales; family Parvibaculaceae; genus Parvibaculum. The sequence goes on from JAEPQD010000001.1 coordinate 975,612, forward strand.
TTCCGTCGTCCGGCACCAGCGCTGGTGCCCGCTCGCGAGGTTCGAGCGCTTCCGGTTCGCGAAGGCACCCGCAAAGTCGAAGGGCGTGTCCTGTGCCGTCAGTCCGTGCTCGAGGGCAAGCGCCTCCGCACCCTGGCTCGTCCGCTCGAAGCCGCGCCCGATCGTGTAGCTGTTGGAGATGCTGCGACGGTCCGCGACGCGCTCCACCGCCCATTCCCGGCCGACCGTCTCCAGCACGAAGGCGTCCGTTGCGTCGGCGATGATGAAGGAGTTGTGATACTCGAACCGCCCCTTATGGGCGCAGTTGCCGCCCTGGCCGTGCTCGCCGAGGAGCCGGGTGATGGTGTTGAGCGCCTCTTCCGCGCTCGCGCCCCGTTCGAGTCCGAGGCGGAGCAGGTCCATGCCGATGAGCGACGGGGTTACTCCCGGCGCGATCTTCGCATGCACCGCCTCGTTGCCGATGACGACGCCATGCTCGTTCGCGCCCATCTCCGCGCCCCACATCCAGAAGGGGCGCGACAGCAGCACGGCATGCGTCTCGTGGGCCTGGTCGATCTCGATATAGGTGCAGCGGAGCCGCGCACCCTTCTCGTGGCTCAGGGCGGGCACGAAGAGCGGATATTGTGCCTCGTTCGCCTCCCGGTCGGAATTCTTGGCGAACAGCATCGCCCCGCTCGCTGTCGTCCCGCCCTTCGCCACCAGCGTATCGCACATCGCGCTCGTCCCTCGCCGTCTTGTGTGTCCATGCTATACTGCGCGCCGCAGCATAGGCGAGGAGGCCAAAATGCCGGAAGCCGTGTCGGCCTTTGAATTTGAATTCCGCACTCTTACGGGCGAGGCGCTGCCGCTTTCGCGCTTCGAGGGCAAGCCCGTCCTCATCGTCAACACGGCGAGCCAATGCGGCTTCACACCCCAGTACCGCGAGCTCCAGGGCCTGTGGGAGCGTTACCGCTCGCGCGGCCTTGCGGTGGTCGGCGTGCCGTCCAACGATTTCGGCGCGCAGGAGCCGGGCACGGAGGAGGAGATCGCGAGCTTCTGCGAGGTGAACTACTCGGTCACCTTCCCGATGACCGCCAAGCAGCAGGTCGTGGGCGCGGAAGCGCATCCCTTCTATCTCTGGGTGACCGAAGTCGCGGGCGAGGACGCGCGGCCCCGCTGGAATTTCCACAAATATCTGATCGGCCCATCCGGCGAACTCGTGAACATCTATCCGAGCAAGGTGAGCCCGCTAGACAGGGTGCTTGTCGACGAAATCGAGAAGTTGCTGGGATGAGCGGCTACGGGCCCATCGGGGCCGAGCTTTCGCGCTACAACCAGTGGCAGAACGAAAAGCTCTTCGGCGTGCTCGCGTCGCTGCCGCCGGAAGAACTCACGCGCGATCGCGGCATGTTCTTCGGCGACATCCTTGCGACCCTTGACCACATCCTCATGGTCGACACCTATATCTTCGGCTACATCAACGGCATCGCGCCGCCGCCCTTCGATCCGAACGCCCGCATCGAGACGGAATTTGAGAACCTTCGCGCCGCCCGCGTCGGTCTCGATGCGCGTCTCCGCCTCTCTTGCGAAACCGCGGAGACGGACTGGTTTGACGAGGAGATCGTGATGCCGTCCGGCCGCCGCCTGCCGCGCAGCTTCTGGTGGTCGCAGCTTTTCAATCACGGCACGCATCACCGCTCGCAGGTGACGTCGGAATTGACCCATATGGGCGTCGACTACGGCAACACCGACATGCCCTACAATCCGCTCACGGGTTTTCCTGCTCCCTGAATGCGAAAAGGCCCGGTGTCTCCACCGGGCCTTCCGTATCGGGATGAAATCCGGGTCAGCTCGTCGTGAGCGGACGCAGGCGGATTTCCACGCGGCGATTCTGCTCGCGTCCGGCCGCCGTATCGTTCGTCGCAATCGGCTGGCTCTCACCCGCGCCGCGGATGTGGAAGCGGATCGATTCGAGGCCCTGGCCGATCAGATAGGACGCCACGCTCTGCGCGCGCTTCTGCGAGAGTTCGAGATTGTATTGATCCGAACCCGTCGAATCCGTGTGACCGGTCACGTCGATCAGCGTCTGGTTGTATTCCTTCAGCACGATCGCGACCGAGTTCAGCACGTCGTAGAACTGTGCGTTGATGTCGGAGGAGTCCGTCGCGAAGGTGACGTTGCCCGGCATGTTCAGGATGATGTCGTTGCCGACGCGCGTCACGCTGACGCCCGAGGCGCGCAGCCGCTTCGTCAGTTCGGCTTCCTGCTTGTCCATGTAATAGCCGACGCCGCCGCCCGCGAGAGCGCCGATGCCCGCGCCGATCATGGCGCGCTGGCGCCGGTCGGTCGAGTCGCCGCCGCCGATGAGTGCGCCGCCAAGCGCACCGAGAACGGCGCCGCCAAGGGCGCCGTATGTCGCCTTGCTCGTTTTCTGCTCGCCGGTATAGGGATCCTGCGTCTGGCATGCGGCAAGCCCGAAGCTCGCGCATATCGCCAGAACCGCAAATTTCTTCATCAGCATTTTTCGCTCCGATTGATGTTGCCCAAGGTTGGAAACGCAGGAAGGGCCGAGAGAGTTCCCGTCTGTGGATTCCAAACTTGATGGTGTATGAAGACCCCATACCCCGTTGGTCCCGCAAAGCCTAGCAAAGGCTGGGTCCCGCGAGAACAGATTTGAAGGCCGAAAAACCGGCAATTCGGCAGAACTGAGGGAGAAGCGTCATGACGTTGTTCGATTTGAGTGGAAAAGTGGCCGTCGTCACCGGCTCGACAAAGGGCATCGGCGAAGCGATCGTCCATCGCATGGCCGAGCATGGCGCGAAGGTCGTCGTCTCGAGCCGCAAGGGGGACGCCTGTGACAAGGTTGCGGGCGAGATCAATGCGGAGCACCCGGACAGTGCCATCGCGGTGCCCTGCAACATTTCCGACAAGGGCGACCTTCAACGCCTTGTCGATACCACCATGGAAAAGTGGGGTCGTATCGACAGCCTCGTCTGCAATGCGGCGGTAAACCCCTATTTCGGTCCCTCGAAGGACCTGCCGGACGATGCCTTCGACAAGATCATGTCGGCAAACATCAAGTCGAACCACTGGCTCGCCCATATGGTCCTGCCGCAGATGGTCGAGCGGAAGGACGGCTCGATCACCATCGTCTCCTCCATCGGCGGCTTGCGCGGTTCGCCCATTCTCGGCGCCTATTGCGTCTCGAAGGCGGCCGACATGCAGCTCGCGCGCAACCTCGCGGTCGAGTACGGCCCCTCGAACATCCGTGTGAATTGCATAGCGCCCGGTCTCATCAAGACCTATTTCGCGAAGGCGCTCTGGGACAATCCGGAGATTCTCGAACGCTCCACAGCCGGCGCGCCGCTGAAGCGCATCGGCATGCCGGACGAGATCGCGGGCGCCGCCGTCTTCCTCGCAAGCCCCGCCGGTGCCTTCATGACCGGCCAGACCATGGTCATCGACGGCGGCGCGACGGCTTCGTGATTTTCATATGAAGAGTGGCCCGCTCATTATCCGTCCCTTCGAGGCCCGCGACCGCGCGGCCTGGGAGGCGATGTGGGCGGGCTATCTCGCCTTTTACGAAACGGTGCTGCCGCCGGAAACGAGCGCGGATACGTGGGCCCGCTTCCTCGCTGCCGCGCCCGGTCATATCGGCCTCATCGCGGAGGGAGAGGGAGGTCCGCTCGGCTTTGCCCATGCGATCCTTCATCCCGGCACATGGAGTCCGAAGCCTGTCTGCTATCTCGAAGACCTTTATGTGAACGAGGCGGCGCGTGGGCAGGGCGCGGGCCGCGCGCTCATCGAGGCGCTGGCGGACAAGGGCCGCGCTGAAGGCTGGCTCCGCCTCTACTGGCAAACGGCGAAAGACAACAACAACGCGCAGCACCTCTACGATAAAGTCGCTCAGCGAACGGACTGGGTGCGCTACGAGCTTGATCTTTGAATTAGAATGACCATCTGATCGTTTCTGGTCACTCGGGAGGGGCTATCATGAAATCTGTCGTCATCACGGGCGTATCCACCGGTATCGGCCACGGCGCCGCGAAGGTGCTGACGCAAAAGGGCTTCCATGTCTTCGGCTCCGTCCGCAAGCGGGAAGACGGCGAGCGCCTGAAAAAGGAATTCGGCGACAGGTTCACGCCGCTCCTTTTCGACGTGACCGACGAGGCGGCCGTGAAGCGCGGCGCTGAAACCGTCCGTGCCGCCCTCAATGGCGAAAAGCTCTTCGGCCTCGTCAACAATGCGGGCATCGCCGTTTCCGGTCCGCTGATCGAGGTCGACCCCGACGACTTCCGCAAGCAGCTCGAGGTGAACGTGACGGGTCCGCTTCTCGTCACCCAGGCTTTCGCGCCGCTTCTCGGCGTGGATGGGTCACTGAAGGGCAAGCCCGGCCGCATCGTCAATATTTCCTCCGTGGGCGGCAAACGCGCCTTCCCCTTCATCGGTCCCTATGCCGCCTCGAAATTCGCGCTCGAAGGTTTTTCCGAAAGCCTCCGCCGCGAACTCATGCTGTTCGGCATCGACGTCATCGTCATCGGCCCGGGCGCGGTGAAGACGGCAATTTGGGACAAGGCGGAAGAGGTTGATATCTCGCGCTACGGTAATTCGCCCTATCTGCCGATTCTTCAGAGCTTCCAGAACACCTTCGTCGCGCAGGGCCGCAAGGGCCTCCCGCCCGAAAAGCTCGGCCGCCTCATCCACAAGGCGCTGACGGCGGCGAACCCGAAGGTCCGCTACGCGGCGAACCCCGCAAGTTTCGTCGAAAAGGCGATGATGACGCTCGCTCCGAAGCGCACTCTCGACAAGGTCATCGCGAAGACGCTCGGTCTCACGAAGCAAGACGGCTAATTCCGCCTCGCGAAACGTCGGTCAAACATTGTAGACAATCGCCTGGCCGCCGATACTCTTCCGCAAACACTTACGGGAGAGACCCATGGCCGATCTTCTCGCAACCTCTGCGCGCTTCATTGACAACGATATCTATGAAGGTGCGGGGCTGATAAATCGCCCGACGACGGAGCTGTCCGAAGTCGCCGATGGTGTCGCCCTCATTGAGGCCTTCTCCCATGTCGTTGCCTTCCGCACCGGCGATGGCCTCGTCCTCTTCGACACGAGCCTCGAGGCCTTTGCGGGCGGCGTCATGAAATCGCTGCGCAAATGGTCGGACGAGCCGGTCGCTCATGTCTGCTATACGCATGGCCATGCCGACCATGTTGGTGGCACAGGCGCCATTCTCTGCGAGGCCTGCGAGAAGGGGCATCCGCGCCCCCGCATCACCGGCCACGAGAATGTCCAGCCCCGTTTCCGCCGCTATGAGCTCACCAACGGTTACAACTTCACCATCAATGCGCGCCAGTTCGCGCCGGCGACGGAGCTGCGCATGGGCGGCGGAGAAGGCAACAAGGACGGCAAGCCGCCGGTTCGCCGCTTCGGTCCCGATCCCTGGGTCGATCCCGACGTCACCTTCCGCGATGCCATGGAATTTCGCTCTGGCGATCTCCGCTTCGAACTGCGCCACGCCATCGGCGAGACGGACGACCACCTCTGGGCCTGGGTGCCCGAGCACAAGGCGATCTGCTCGGGCGATTTCGTCACCTGGGTTTTCCCGAACGCGGGCAACCCGCAAAAGGTCCAGCGCTTCCCGCTCGAATGGGCGAAGGCGCTTCGCGAAATGGCAGCGAAGGAGCCGGAGCTTCTTCTCCCTGCGCACGGTCTCCCGATCGCGGGCAAGGACCGCATCGCCGGTGTTCTCGATACGATCGCGAGCGCCCTTGAGTTTCTCGTCTCTCGTTCGCTCGAAATGATGAATGACGGCGCGCGCCTCGACGACCTCATTCACGGCGTGAAGCTTCCAGCCGGGTACATGGACAAGCCGTATCTGAAGCCCGTCTACGATGAACCTGAATTCATCATCCACAACATCTGGCGGCTCTATGGCGGCTGGTACGACGGCAACCCCTCGCGCCTGAAGCCTGCGCCCGATGCTGTGGTTGCGACCGAGATCGCATCGCTCGCGGGCGGCGTCGCGACGCTCTGCAAGCGCGCTGAGGAGCTCGCCGCTACCGGTCGGGAAGAAGACATGCGCCTTGCCTGTCATCTGGTTGAGGCCGCCGCGCTCGCCGAGCCCGAGAACCGCGATACGCACATGGCCCGTGCCAACGTCTATGGCGCGCGTCGCAAGGCCGAACTCTCGCTCATGTCGAAAGGCATTTTCGGCTGGGCCGAGCGCGAAAGCGCGCAGAAGGCCGGCAGGAACGACGCATGACCGGTTTGCGGAATGAAACGGTGACGCGCAGCTAACGGAGCTGGATTGAATAGATTATCTGTATACAGATAAAATTTGTTCCGTCCAAAAGGCCCGCGGGATCTCGTTCCGCAGGCCTTTCGTTGTCTCCGCGGCTGTGGCTGTGAGGTTCTCCGCACATGTGTGTGACTCAGGTGAATGTTTCACATGAGCGGGTTCCATCTGTTCTGAATTGACACACTACATTGTCGTCTCACGCTGAAATTTGTGAGAGCGGGTGATCGCCATTCGGCAAGCATGACCCCATCTGTATGATTGGGATGATGTGCTTTCGGAAGCCGTGAAGGGATCACTCATGTTCACCGCCATAGCCATGATCGAAAGCACCGCGGTCATCGTGCTTGCGTTGCTCATGCTCGCGTTGGTTGGAGATCGCCTTGCGCGGAGCTTCTGGTTTGGGAGCATTGTGTATGGCGTCATCTTCGCCGGTGCGGGCGTCATCAGCATGGCGTCTCCTGTTGAATTGCAGCCGGGTTTCTATGTTGATGCGCGCAGCGTCGTCATGGCTTTGTCGGGCGTCATCGCCGGTCCTGTCGGTGTGCTGGTCACGGGCGCCGCTCTTTCCGCCATGCGCTACAGTTTCGGCGGCGAAGGTATGGTGGGCGGCATCGTCAGCCTGTGGTTGGTCGCGATTCCCGCTGTTCTGATGTGGGTCTGGCTTCGCTATCGCGAACGCAGTCCCGTCCAATACCGGCACATCGTGATTCTTGCGGCCACGGCGTCCCTCATGCCGCTTTTCAGCATCTACATCTATCTATGGGAACAAGACGCGGCTCTCTCCATTCAAATCGCGCAGACGGTTGTTCCGACGACCTTTTTCGGGGTTCTCGTTCTCGGCGTACTGGTCGTCGGCGACATGCAGCGCCGTTGGGCGCTTTCCGCCCACGCCGAAGGCCGGGCGCAGCTCCAGGCTATCGCGGCCAACGCGCCCAGCATCCTCTTTCAGTTCTATCTTCGCGAAGACGGGATCGCCCAGTTCCTCTACGTCTCGGAAGGTGTCAGGCGCATGCTGGGTATCTCTCCGGAGGAAATCATCGAGAAACCGGGCGCCATAGGCCAGATGCTTCCGTCCTCCGGTCTCATGCTGTTCCGGGAGCGCGTACGCGAGAGCGCTCGGCACATGACGCCCTGGACCCTCGACATGGAATTCACACTTCCGGATGGGCGGGCGGTATGGATGCGTGGTGCTGCCGCACCCCGCGTCGGTATTGAAGGCCGCATTGTTTGGGACGGATCGCTCGTCGATATCACCGAGCAGAAGCAGACCGAAAGCCTGAAGGCGGAGTTCGTTTCAACCGTCAGTCATGAGCTTCGCACACCACTTACTTCGATCCGCGGCTCACTCGGCCTTGTCGTCGGTGGTGCGGCAGGTGAGCTTCCTGAAAAGGCGAAAGGTCTCCTCAGGATAGCGCTATCGAACTGTGAGCGTCTGGTTCGCCTGATCAACGACATTCTGGATATAGAGAAGATCGAATCCGGGCGCATGCAGTTCGACGTGAAGGAGCAACCTCTCTATCCCCTGGTTGAGAGCGCGATCGATGCCGGACGGGACTACCTGTCGGATCGCAACATATCTTTCTCTCTGGAAGACGGTGCTCCCGGAGCGGTCGTCAGTGTCGATGCGGATCGCATGCATCAGGTGATGACGAACCTGCTGTCGAATGCCGTGAAATTCTCGCCACCGGGCGGTAAGGTCTCCGTCCGCATCAGGCGCACGCCGAACGGCTTTCTGCGCGTCTCGGTGCGTGACAGGGGGCCTGGCATCCCGGAGGAGTTTCGTTCCCGTGTTTTCGGCCGTTTTGAACAGGCGGACGGGTCGGACACCAGGGCGCAGGATGGAACGGGCCTCGGCCTCAATATCACGAAGGCGATCGTCGAGCGGTTCGATGGCAGGATCTCCTTCGACAGCGAGCCCGGCATCGGAACGGTTTTCCATGTCGATCTGCCGGAGGTCGCTGCACCCCGCGATATCGGATTGGTTCCGCAGACTGGCGGCACGTCTGCGCACCGCCCGTGTGGGGAGCGTGTCCTCGTTGTCGAGGACGACGAGGATGCCGCCAACATCCTCTGCAATCTGCTCGGAGAGGAGGGAATAGACTGTGATATCGCCCTCGATATGGCTTCGGCGAAGGCGCTCCTTGCCCGAAACCGCTATATGGCAATCACCCTCGACATCAGGCTCGGCGCCGACTCCGGCCTGTGGCTCCTTCAGGACCTGCGAAGTTCCGATCGGCAGAGACCGCCGGTCATCGTGATCTCCGGATACGTGAACGAGACCAGGCTCACTCTGAACGGTTCCGCCGTCGGCATCGTGGACTGGCTGGACAAGCCGGTCGATGTCGTGCGGCTGCGCTCCGCGGTCGAGAAAGTCCGTTCTCTCCGCCATACGGAAATGCCGTCAATTCTCCATATCGAAGACGATGAAGACGTGCTTCAGGTCATGGCGATCGCGCTGGGTAGCGAGGTGGAAGTGGCCTTCGCCCGCACCTTCAGCGAGGCCCGCGAACAGCTCTTCGACCGTACCTTCGACGTCGTCATCCTCGATCTCGATCTGCCGGACGGGTGGGGTGCGGACTTGCTGGCTTTCATTCCGTCCACAACGGCAGTGATCGTCTTCTCCGCCTCGGAGATCGAGGGAGTCCTTGCGGAGAAGGTCGAGGCCGCGCTCACCAAGACGCGCATGTCGGAAATCGCGATTGCCGACATTGTGAGGAACATCACCGCCGGACGGAACCTTCCGGCCGTGGAAGAGCGAGAGACGGAAACAGGAGAAGTGCAATGACAGAGGCGCGCATCCTTTATGTCGATGACGAGCCCGACATTCGCGATATCGCAATGATGGCACTGGAACTCGACCCGGAGATCGAGGTTCGCAGTTGCAGTTCCGGCATGGAAGCGCTGGCGGAGGCTGCCGTGTGGAAGCCGGATCTCATACTGCTCGACGTAATGATGCCGGAAATGGATGGACCGGAAACGCTGCGCCGTCTGCGTGAGAATGAGAAAACGGAGGGCATTCCCGTCGTTTTCATTACTGCGCGTACGCAGGTGGCGGAGGTGCAGCGCTTCCTCGGCCTCGGTGCGAGCGGTGTCATAGCGAAGCCGTTCGATCCGATGGAGCTGGCTGCAGATGCAAGGAAATACCTTCGAACGGGCGCAGAGCAGATGCTGGAAAAAGAGCAGGCGCCGGCACCGGTCATTAGTGCGTATCGGAGAAAATCATGACGGCGAAGAAGATACTCGTATGTGATGATGACCCCCTGCTGGTCGAGCTCATTGATTTCCGCCTTCGTGCGCGTGGTTACGATGTCGTTGTCGCCAAGGACGGCAACGAAGCCATGACGTGCGTTGTGAGAGAGCGTCCCTCTCTCATCGTTCTGGATGCGATGATGCCGCGAATGGATGGATTCGAGGTGCTGACGCGCATCAAGGATGATGATGAACTGGCCCATATTCCGGTCATCATGCTGACGGCGCGGAAGAGCGAGCGCGACATCGTCTCTGCGCTCGAGCGTGGCGCGGAAGACTATCTCGTCAAACCCTTCATTCCGGATGAATTGATCGCCCGGCTCACGAAGATCCTGTCTAAATCGGCAGCGAGGTACATATGATCGCGCGCGGCGGCTTCGTGCTTGCAGCTCTCTTCGGGGTCTCTCTGCTTGCGCCGCCCGCGTGGAGTCGTACGGCAGGCGAGCTCTATCGTGATGGTGTGGTCGCGCGGCAGGAGGGCCGGTTTTCTGCCGCTGTCAGCATGTTCGAGGAAGCTCTACGGCTTCAACCGGAGAATGCCGACATCCATCTCCAGCTTGGCTACGCGCGTCTCGCGGAAGGGGATCTTGCGGGAGCGGAGAAATCCTTTGCCCGCACGCTCGAAATCGCGCCCGGTTACGAGGACGCAAGGCTCGGCCTTGCCCACGTGGCCTTCCGGCGCGGCGACAGCGGCGGCGCCCGCCGTCTCGTCGCGCACATATTGCGCGTGCAGCCGGAAAATGCCGAGGCCCAGGCTCTTTTCCGCCGCATTGTTGCAGCAGAGGCAGAGCCCGATCAGCATCGCTGGCGCTTCGACGCGGTGAGCGAACGAAGCGAACTTTCCGGAGGCCGCCGCCACTGGACGGACAGTGCCGTCAATCTCTCCTACGGGATAGATCGCGTGACGACTGCGGCAGCCAGGCTTCGCGTCGCTGAGCGTCGTGGCTTGACGGATGTGCAGATCGAAGCGCGCCTCGACAGGCAGTTGGCCGAGGGTCTTTCAGTCTATGGCGCAGTGGCTGTGACACCGGACACGGATTTCCTTGCGCGGACGGCTTTCTCTTCAGGTGGTTCGTGGCGCGCGCTGAGAGAAAGGGCGGGATGGGGACCGCTCAACCTGCTTCTCGATGTCCGTTATGAAATCTATCCTGGCGCTCGGATATGGACCGCCTTTCCGGGCGTTGAGTACCGTCTTGCTCGGGGGCTTTTCGGCGTCTCCGCGCGGTGGGTTCACGCTGAGGACGACGGCAGTGCGGTTGCCGATGGCTATATTGCACGCCTCGACATTGCGCCGGAGGAGCGGATCGGCGGTTTCGTCGGCTATGCGGATGCACCGGAAATTTCGCAAGGCGTGCTCACCGATACGCAAACGCTTTTCGGCGGCCTCGCGTGGCGGGCAAACGACCGTCTGACACTGCGTTTCAGCCTCGCGCGCGAGGAACGCATGACTTTCGATCGCAACACGGTCGGAATAGGGTTCACCACGCGCTTCTGATCATGCTCCAATTCATCTGGATCGTCTCGCTTCTGCTCTGCGGCATCGCTTTTGCGGTGACGTTTGTGCTTGCCGCCCTTCGCTATCTCGACGACAGGCGGCAGAGTGGTGACACGATTGCTCGCAAACGCCTCTTCACGGCGCTGATTCGCTTCACCGAAGATGACGATAAACCCGCTCTGCAACGTGTCCTTGCCGAGACGCCACCTCGTGTCATCGCGAATGCGGGTTTCGAATTCACCGGTCTGTTGCGTGGGGAGGATGAAGCGCGCGTGGAGCAGGCGTTTGGCGATGCGGATCTTGGTGTCTATGTGCGCCGGAGGTTGCGCAGGGGTGATGAAGCGGAACGCATCTATTGTACCGAGATGTTGACGGCCTTTCCGGGGAGGCAGACCGTCAGGAGTCTCACGACGGCTCTCGACGATCCTTCTCGTGAGGTGCGTATCGCCTCGGCACTTGCGCTCGTCCGCCTGGGAGTCGCGCCGTCGATCGGCACTCTTCTCGACCGGATTGGCGTGCAGGGCCAGCGTTCGCGGCGGCTGGTCGATCTCTTCCGGGCGCTTGGTGAAACCGGCACCGAAGAGATTCGCACCTTCATATCGAACGGTGTCGGAGCGCCTTTCCTTCGCGCCGCGGCGATCGAGGCGTTGTCCACTGTATCCGACTACCGGCTCATCGCGCTCTTCGAGGATCTGGCGAGCGACCCGTCTTCCGAGGTGGCGGCGGCGAGCATCCGCGCGCTTGGCCGGCACGGTCGTCCGGAGTCGGCGGGTGCCGTCATTCGGGGGCTTCGCCGGGCGGACTGGCAAGTACGTTCGGAGGCGGCGGAGGCGGTCGGCCGTCTCGGCCTGTCGCAGGCGATAGACGAACTCGCCGAGCTTCTCGGCGACGAGGAGTGGGTCGTGCGCTACGCCGCCGGCAAGGCGCTTCGGAATTTCGGTGCCGAGGGCCGCAGGGTGCTTGAGCATGCCGCTGTCAGCCAGTCGTCGCGCGGCCAGCGCACCGCCTCGATGATCCTCGCGGAGGATCAGGCGGCATGACGCTACAGGCAATTCAGCCTCTTCTCTCCGATGTAGCGCTTGTGGTTGCGTGGGTCGTGGTCGGCTCGGGCCTCGCGCAGACGGTCGTCTATCTCTTCCAGCTTGTGGTTGCTGGATACGCGCTTTCGCGACGCCCGCCCGTCGCGCGCTCGGCACTCTTGTGGCACCGCTATGGCGATGTTGCGCCACCCATCGCGCTGATCGTGCCTGCCTATAACGAGCAGATGAACATCGTGGAGAGTGTTCATTCCATGCTCTCGCTCGAATACCCGAACTTCGAGGTCATCATCGTCAATGACGGTTCGAAGGACGAGACGCTCAAGCGTCTCATCGAGGCTTTCGGACTTGTTCCCGTCAATCGCCCCTGGGAAGACAGTCTTCCGCACGCACCGTTTCGCGGGCTCTATGCCTCGCCCAGAAACGAGCGCCTCCTCGTTGTTGACAAGGAAAACGGCGGCAAGGCCGATGCGCAGAATCTCGGCATCAATGTGTCGCGTGCGCCGATCTTCTGCGTCATAGACGGCGACTCGATCCTCGAACCCGATGCGCTGATCCGGGCCGCACAGCCCTTCATCGACGATCCGGAGCGCACCGTCGCCGTCGGCGGTACCATCCGCATTGCCAACAATTCTATCGTGAAGGATGGCCGGATCGAGGAAGTGCGTTTGCCGACGCAGATTCTGCCGCTCTTCCAGGTTGTCGAGTATCTCCGCGCCTTTCTCATGGCGCGTCTCGCATGGAGCCGCGTCAACACGCTCATGCTTGTTTCCGGAGCCTTCGGTGTCTTCCGCCGCCGCGAGGTGATCGCCGTCGGAGGGTTTACCAAGGGCTCGATGGGCGAGGATCTCGATCTCATCATCAAGCTTCATCGCCATTTGATAACGGCGCGCCAGCCATATCGTATCGAGTTCATTCCCGAGCCTGTCTGCTGGACGGAAGCGCCGTCGACGCTGGCTGTCCTCGGCCGCCAGCGTTCGCGCTGGCAGCGCGGCGCGCTCGAGGTCTTCTTTCGCTATGGTCACATGTTCCTGAATCCCCGCTACGGCCGCGTCGGCATCTTCGGTTATGGCCACATGTTCATCGTCGACGTCATGGGGCCGATCATGGAGGTTCTGGGTTACATCCTGATGCCGCTCTTCTGGGCGCTTGGCATTCTCGATCTGGATTTTCTCCTGGCCTTCACCGCGCTGGTCTTCTCCTATGGCGTCTTCGTCAGCGTCGGCTCGCTTGTGCTTGCCGAGGCCGAGCTGAAGCGGTTTCCCCGGGCCCGCGATCTCCTCATCCTGTTCGCCGCCGCGGTCCTGGAAAATTTCGGCTACCGCCAGCTCAACAATCTCTGGCGCGTGAAGGGCTATTGGCAGTATCTGCGCTCGGACAATTCCTGGGGCGAGATGACGCGCACGGGTTTCAGCTCCACCGCCCGCTGACGCTCAGCGTTCCGCGCTGGAGGCGATCTTCTCGATATCGGCGATGAGCGCATCGAGGCGCCGCATGACCGCACCGGTATCGGCCGGCGTCGCCAGGAAAGCCGTCTCGACCTCCGCCGCCCTGTTGCCGGCCTCCTCGAACCCGAACATGCCGGCCGTCCCCGCAAGCGAATGTACGAGAAGATGAAATGCCTCTCCCTCCCCGCCGAGCGGCAGCTCGCCCGTTCTGAACCGGCGCAGTTCCTCCAGATGCGTTCGACACCGCAGTGCAAAGCGGTTCCCGAGCGTCTCCATCCTGTCGTCTGTCATGGGGAAAGAATAGCGCGACCGCCTCCGCGCGGCTCACGAAAAAACCCTCCCGGCTTTCGCCGGGAGGGTCAATGAGACGCCGGGCCCGCTCGGGGGAGGGAGGGAGGATGGGCCCGTGCCATCAGAGGGAACAACCCTCAGATAGGTAAGCCCGTTCCCCTTTTCCAGCCCGCCTCCTGCGGTCGGATGTCGCGGGGTTCCGGAAAATCAGAACGCGAAACGGATCGCCGCCGTCAGCCCGTGTTCCTCGTAGTCGCTCTGGAATTCCCCGTCATAGAGGAGCCTGAGCGACACCTTGTCGTCGAGTTCGTAGGTGACGCCCGCCCCCGCCGCGAGGCTGAAGCGGTCCCGCCCCTCGGACTGGCTGACAAAGGTGCCCCCGCCCACGATCGAGCCGGTGATCGCCTCATTCGGATCGGCGAGCTCCTCGATCCCGCGGAGATAGAATTCCGGCACGAGCTTCGCGCCGTTCTCCATCTGGTGCGTGTAGCGCGCGCCCACGCCGATGACGCCGCGCACCGAGGTGATGTCCTGCGAGGCGACGGTGGTCGGCAGCGGCCCCGTCTCGGTATAGCCGTCGATCGAGACGAAGTTCGCCCGCAGGCCCAGATGCGGCGCCACTTCCCACTTGCCGTAGTCGAACACCTTGCCCGCCTCCGTACGCGCCATGATCTGCGAGCCGTCATAGTCGGCGACGTTTGCACCGCCCAGCGCCAGCCGTGTGCTCTCGTAGTTGTTGAAGCCGTAGCCGATGGTCGCGTTGACGTAGTAGTCCCCCGGCCGCCATGTGCCGTAGAGGAGCGCGCCATAGCCCTCGATCTCCTGGCTGCTGTTCGCGCCTGCGCCGTTCTCGTCGGCATTCGTGTCCGAATAGAAGAACGCGATGCCGAGCCGCAGGTTTTCGGCGAACTCGCCGTCGACACCGAGCGAAGCGGCGAACGTGTCGCTGTCGAAGCCGTTGATGCCGTCCGGCGTGTATTCCGCCGTGTTGCCGCCGATGCGGCCCCAGAGCGCGATATCGTGCGGTCCGCCCAGCACCTGGTCGCCCGCCGAGAGGCCGGTCTCGCCGCCGCTTGCATCCGCGAAGCCGGAGCCGCCGCCCGACAGCCGGTCCATCACGAGATCGAGCACCATGTCGCTCGTGACGACGGTGTTGTTGCCGTCGGCATTGGATTCGGAAGGCAGCGAATCCTGCACGAGCTTGTAGAGTTGCTCCTCCTGCTCCTCGACCGGGAACTGCGCCAGATAGATCACGATCGGGTTGTCCGCCGGCGCGTTCTCGATGAACCGGTCGATCGCTTCCGCGATGTTCTTCGCATTGCTGCGGCCGTTATTGTTGTCCGTCGCCTGCCCGGCGGTCAGTACCCGCTCCACCACGAGGTAGAGAGCGTTGTTGAACGAATCGAGTTCGCTGCGGAAGTCGAACAGCGTCGTGTTGTCGTAGACGGAGACGCCATAATCGGTGATGCCGTTCTCCGCGCTCGCGATCTGCAGGCGGGCGCCGTCGGTCAGCTCGATACCCCGCGTCACATCCGCATAGATCTGCGATCCGTCCTCGAAGGAGATCGTGTTGGCGAGCAGGAAGCCGTTTGTGCGTTCCTTTCTCTTCGGAACGAAATTCTCCTCCTGCGGGGAAGGCTCGTCGATGCCGACCGTGAAACGGCCAAGGGCACCGAAGGTCACGTCGCCGCTCACGCGGATCGTGGTGTCGGAAGCGACGGAAAGCGTGGCGATCTGCTCCGCCGCCGGCGCCTCGCTGTCGCCCGCGACGGTCAGCGTCCCGAGGTAGAAGGTGGAGAGACCGCCCGTTCCACGCGCCGTCGCTCCGGCGTGAACGGTTGCATCGCCCTGCGGTACTCCCGGGAAGGAATAGATGGAAGTGCCCCGGAACTCGGTGACGCCGTCGAGGAAGTTCACCTCCGAAAAATTGACGATGACGCGCCGGAGGTCTCCCGTGTCCAGAGTCAGCGTATCGGCCTGCCGGAAATTGAGCGTCGAATCGGGTTCAAGCGTCGGCTGTGTGTCCATGCCCACATCGCGCTGCATGATGTCCTGCCGGATATTGATTCCAGGGGAGACGATGCCGCCGTTGATCTCGTTGCCTTCGCCGCTGATGGTGACGGTGTTCTCGCCATAGCCCACGGAAATGGCGACGATCCCGTCGCCGACCGTGCCGCCGATATTGTTGACGGTCGTGTCCTTGGCATGGGCAAAGTTGATCGCGCCGTCGATCGTGCCCGTGTTCTCCACCGTCATGCCGCTTGTGCCCCGGGCCTTGACCGCGACCAGCCTGTCTCCGCCGCCATTCACATCGCCCTTGATGGTGCCGGCATTGCTGATCGTGCCCGAGGTTGCGCCGCCCGCGACGACGGCAAGGCCCGACGCTTCGGCATCGATCGTCGCATCTTCCGCATTGGTGATGTTCACCGTCGGCCCAACGCCGACGACGCCGACCGAATAATCCGAAATGACCGTGATCGTACCGTTGTTGGTGAGGTTCGTTGTGGCGAGCCCGTAGGAGTTGCCGAACATGGCGGTCGAATAGTCGCCGCTCACCTCGATCGTCCCGTTGTTCGTGCCTGTCACCGTGTCGCCGGAAAGGGCAATGCCTGTCGCGCTGTCGTTGGTCACGTAGATCGTGCCGTCATTTGTCACGTTGGCGATGCTGCCCTGGGCATAGAGGCCCGCGGCGTTCTCGCCGCCGACCGTGATGGTGCCGCCTTCGAGATTGTTCGCCGTCGCCGTGCCGTTGGTCGCTGTGGCGATCAGGCCGTTGGCGCTTAGCCCGGAGGCGGTGACGCTGCCCGAGTTTTCCGCCGAGGCGGCACTTCCCCCGCGGCTCACAAGGGCGTCGCTGTGGTCCCCCGTTGTCACCACCGTTCCGGCATTGCTGGTCTCGGCCGTTTCGCCCGAAAAGGCATAGAGCGCGAAGCTCGAATCGCTCGTGGTCGAGGCGTAGCCGACCGATTTGTTCTCGACGCGCGACGTGCCCGTCATGCCGCTGACGGAAAGCGCATCGTGCCGCGCATAGGTGTAGTGGCTCGGGGTCACGCCGGTGATGACGGAGCCGTAGCTGGTGAGCGTCGATGCGTCGCCGGTCACGCGAATGCCCGCATTCACGCCCTGTGCGAAGGCCTGGCCCGTGGTTTCGATGCTGAAGGTTTCGTCCGCCGTCACCGTCAGCCCGTCGCCCATGATGAGGACGCGGGTATTGCCGTGGTCGCCGCTGCAGGTATAGGTCGAGGGCGAGCCGTCCTGCATGCAGGCGGCCTGTCCCGCCGCGTTCGGGGCGCCGAACGCCATCACCGAGGTCGAGGAAAGAAGCGCGGCGGCGAAGAGACGTTTCAGTCCCTTGGCGGCTCCCCCGTCGCCGGCCGTTTCGGCCACCGCCGCGCCGTAATAGCTGTAGGCATCGCCGCTAAGCTTCTCGCGGAGTGTCGCGGCGTCCGCCGCCCTGATTTTCCCGGCCCCGGATGTCATCGCATTCCCCCGCTTGTTACGCTGCCCTGCACGGCGCGCGGCTTCTCGCCATGCGCAAACGCTTGCAACTTCGGCTTAGGGAATCCGGTAAAGGCCGCCAACCACCCGAAATGGTGACAAGCGCCGGAGTCGCAGGGGATTCCGCCGGATTCGCATCTGAGAAAAATCGGAAGCGTGGTTAAGAAGCGGCGGGTCTGTCCGCTTCGTCCCAGTCCTCGATGGTGATGAGCGACTGGATCGTCGTGTCGAGAAGTCCCGTTGCCATCGGGTTTTTCACGCCGGGCAGCGTGAACACGTCGAAGAGTTCGCGGATTTCGCCGGTGAAACGGATCCATTGCACGACATCGCCGTTTCGCGTGTCGATCACCTGCACGCCGCACCAGGGCTCGGCGTCGCGCTTTTTGAGTTCATCGTCGAGCTCGAGTCCCGAGAAACTGCCGTCTCGCGGCAGCGACAGGCCGACAAAGGCGAAGGGCCCGTGAAAGGCAAGGCCGCGCAGAAATCCCGGCAGAAAGGCGATTGTTTCCGTCTCGCCCGTCTTCTCGTCCACCGTGCAGAGCCGCCCGCGCCCCGAGTCGAGCACCCAGAGTCTGCCGTCATGCAGCCGCGGCGAATGCGGCATCGAGAGCTTCTGTGTCACGAATGCGTTCGTCTTCACGTCGATGATCGAGCCGCCCTCCGCGCGCCGGTCGCGCCAGCCCGTCACCACGTCGCTCCGGCACACAGCCGTGACATAGTGCGCCTCGCCGTCCTTCATCGCTAAGCCGTTGAGATGACAGCGGTCTTCCGGCGCGAGCCGCGAGATGAAATCGGGCTTCCAGATCGGCTTGAAGCTGTGCGTCGCGCTCGGCGTCGCGAGGCAGGAATACTTCGTGTTGACGAAGATCACGCGCCCCGATTTCTCGACGCCGACATCGTGAATGTCGAGATCGCCCGTCGTCTGCGCGTTGCGCGGAACGTAGTTCCGGTCGAATTCGCCTTCCGTCTGTCCTGGCGCAAGCACGTTCTCGAGCCGCCATATCTGGTAGTGATTGGCGAGAAATATCCGTTGCGGCGTCGCGGAAACGCCCATTGCACGCACGAAATGGCGTTCGTGAAAGCTCAACACGCCGTTCGTCTGATGACCGACGAGATAAAGCCTGCCCGACTGGTACGATGTAAGCCCGAAGCTCACATTGTTGCGCGCGAGCCAGTTTGCGAAGTCGCGCGAACAGGAAATCTGTGTTCCGGCTTTCGGCTTTTCTTCCGCTTCAGACATGGTTTTCCGCTTTGTCGAATGAGGGGACTAGACAGAATGCGTCGTGCTCTGGCAATTCTTTTCTGCGGGAAATTTTTCCCCGCGCGATGATCCGCTGACGGATTTTAGTTTGCGATGCCCGCAAACGAAGGGGAGGGAACGGTGGCGACACTCACACAGGACGCACTCGGCAGGATGAAAGCACTGTCGTCTGCGCATGCAATCCTCCTCGCGGGGCTTCTCGTTGCGCTCGCGATTCTCTTCGCGGAGACGCTTCGGCCGACGCCTGTCTACCTGCCGAATCCGCAAGGCGGCATCTGGGTGAGGACGGCGGAGAGCTTCTTCCTCTGCCGGGCCGCGCTCGATGAGCCGGCGCCCTGCATCGACATGGCGACCGGAACTGCCACCTCTTACGACAGACTGGAGCCTCTGCGTTGAGCGATCGCCGGATCGAAATCGCCCTTGTCGACGACCACCGCATGTTTCTCGATGGTCTGACCGAGGTCATAAACTCGCTGGACCCGGCCTATCGCTGCACCGGTTTCGCCTCGCCGCGCGAGGCCATCGCGACCATCGAGGAAGGCCGCGAATACGATCTCATCGTCTCCGACCTCGTCATGGAAGAGATGAACGGCGTTGCCTTCATTCTCGCGCTCCATGCACGCCGCTGCACGGCGCCCGTGCTCATCGTTTCCGGCATCGACACGCTGCCGCCGGTGGAGAAGGTGCTGCGTCTCGGTGCGCTCGGTTTCGTGCCGAAATCGGCGCCTGCCGGCCTGCTCGGCAAGGCGATTCGCTCCGCGCTCGACGGCGAAGTCTTCCTGCCGCCCGACCTCTGGACCGTTCTCGAGGAAAATCCGAAGTCGCCTCGCGTCTCGGATGCGGGCGCGGCGCCGGGTCTCGACGACGAACTTCTCGGTTCCCGCCAGATCGAGGTTCTGCGTCTCATGGCTGAAGGCTATTCCAACAAGCGCATTTCCGAGGTGCTCGACATCAGCGAGAACACCGTGAAGACGCATATCAAGTTGATCTTCAAACGGCTCAACGTGGCGCGGCGTACGGCCTGTGTCAGCAAGGCCCGCACCATCGGGCTCATCGACTAGGCCCCTCTCAGGCGGGTTCCCGCGCCGCCTTTTCTTCCGCGATCTCGCCGAGCAGGCGGTGCAGCAGCTCCGGTTCCACCGGCTTGTGGAGCACGCGGAGCCTCTCGTCTTCCGCTTCCATTTCCGCGGAAATGTCCCCCGTCATCATGATCGCGCGCACATCCCCGTTGAGTTCGTCGCGCAGCCGCTCGATCACGGCAAGCCCGGTTTCCCCGGCGCCGAGGCGCCGGTCCACGATCAGAACATCGGGCACGAGGTCCATCCGGTCGAGAAGCGAGATTGCATCGTCGCCGTTGCTCGCGGAAAGCACTTCGCAGCCCCAACTCGAGAGAACCGTCGACATGCCGCTGCGGATAGCGTCCTCGTCGTCCACCACCAGCACGCAAAGCGCGCTCACCGAGGCGTCGGGCTTTGAGGGGCCGCGAGCTTCGCCGTGGGCGCTTTCTCCCTCCGCCGCTCCCGTCGGCACGGTCAGCGTGAACCGCGTTCCCTTGCCCGGCTCCGAGGCGAGATCGAGGCGGACATCGAGCAGCATCGCAAGTCGCCGCACGATGGAAAGCCCGAGGCCGAGCCCCTTTTCCCGATTCCGCTCGCGATTGCCGAGCTGCACATATTCGTCGAACACCGCCTTGTGCTGCGTCGCCGGAATGCCGATGCCTGTGTCCTCCACGGTGATCTCGACACCCTCCTCGCCGGGGCGCACGCGGAGAGAGACGCGCCCGCCTTCATTTGTGAACTTGATCGCGTTCGAAACGAGGTTGCGCAGGATGCGTCCGAGCAGGATCGGGTCCGTCCGCGCATTCGCCGGTTCGGTGTTCACCTCGATTGCGATTCCCTTTTCTTCGGTGGCGGCGGAAAACTCGTCGGCGATGCGTGCGGTGAGTGCCGCGATATCGGTACTGCGCCGTTCGGCGACGATCGCGCCCGCGTCGAGCCGTGACACGTCGAGCAACCCGTCGAGCAGGTTGCCGAGCCCGCGCCAGCTCGCCTCGATCTTCGCGATGAGCTCGAGTTGTTGCGGTTCCTTCGTCTTCTCGCGCAGCGCCGCAAGGAA
Source organism: Parvibaculum sp. (assembly GCA_017642695.1). Taxonomy (GTDB): domain Bacteria; phylum Pseudomonadota; class Alphaproteobacteria; order Parvibaculales; family Parvibaculaceae; genus Parvibaculum. The sequence goes on from JAEPQD010000001.1 coordinate 996,289, forward strand.
GAAGCCCTGCGCATGCAGCGGCTGCGCGAGGTCGTGGCTCGTTGCGGCGAGAAAACGGGTCTTTTCCTCGCTCGCCTTCTTGAGGGCGTCTCGCTGCTTGCGCAGTTCCTCCATCAGCGCCTGGTTCTGCTTCACCGCAAGGGCATCCCGCGTCGCGATCTCGACGCGCGCGCTCGCCGACATGAAGAAGGCATAGGCGAAGACCGCGCCGATTCCGACCGCGTTGAGCGGCCACTCCGCGGCGAAGAAGATGAAGCCGGCATAAGGCAGCAGCGCCGTCGTCGCGAGCCCGACATAGGAACGGCGATAGGCCGATTGCGGCGAGATGCCGCCCAGCGTCAGGCTGAGCAGCATGATGCCGGTCGTGTAGATGCTGATGTCGGACGTGGGGTCCGTCAGCCAGATCGCGCCGGCGCCCCAGATGAGTCCGGTCGCCGCCGCCGTTACAGTGTGCCAGAGAAGATATTCGCGGGCATTGCGGGTCGTGAGCCCGCGTTTTTCGTATAGCGCCGGTTGCAAAAGTGTAATGCCGATCATCGCTGCCGCTGCGGCGGCCCAGATGACGATGTCGGCGACGGGCGCCGTAAAGGTCAGAATCACCGAATAGAGCGCAAGCAGCGCGAAGACAGATATGGCCGAACTCGGTGCGCGGTCCTTCAGAAGCTGCGCCCGGCTGAGATCGAGTCTCTCCGGTGCGAGCGCGAGCCCTTCGATGTTGAGTTGTGATTCGGCCATTCCGTTCGCCGCCCCCTTCGGCTGAACTCATGCTAGCCGTCTGCGTCCGCGCGCGGAAGACAGGGCGGCGGGGGCGTCACGTGGAGGCGATGGCCGCGAGATCCGCATCGACGAAGCGAAGATGGCCTTCCTTGACCCAGACCAGGCAGCCACCGGCACCGGCCCTTGCGTCGAGTGCGGCGTTCTGCGGCAGCCGGAGCCATGAATGTTTCCGGAAAGTCTCTCCGCCTTCGCTGAAGTCGCCGTCGAGGCAGAATATTTCGAGCCCGCCTTCCGGTGCGAGCGCGATGTGCGCGCCTGCCCGCCAGCGCTCGACGCGCACGCTCTCGCGGTCGTCATGGAAGATGTCGCTCGCCGTCACGCCCTCCCGTCCCCCGGCGGGCTTTTGCTCCGCATCGAACAGGTTGCGGTTCACGAAGTGCCGGTCGGCGGCATCGAACTGCCAGAGCTTCACGAAGATCGTGCAGCCTGCCGCCGAGCCGGGCGTGTGGCGCGATTGCGGCGGGTTGCGGACATAGCGACCCGCCGGGTAGTCGCCGTGCTCGTCCTGGAACACGCCGTCGAGCACGATGAATTCCTCGCCACCGCCATGCACATGCGGCGAGAAGCGGCTTCCCGGCGCATAGCGCACGATGGAGGTCGCGCGCGCCACTTCGCCGCCGACCCGGTCGAGCATCTTTCGTTCGACGCCCGCCATGGGCGAGGGTACCCAGTCGATCGCATCCGCGTGAACGCAGGCGCGCAATGAAAAGTCGTCGTTGATTCTCATCGGCTTCTCCCTGGCGGCGCTGCTTCTTGTCGCCCGCTATTTGTCCGCCTTCAGCTCCAGCGTCCGGCGATAGGCATCGACCGGCAACCCGCCGACGCCCCAGTCTTCCAGCTCGACCTCGTCCAGCACAACAAAAGTCGTCGCCGGGTCCTTGTCGAGCACGTCTTTCAGCAGGCCGGTCACGCCCTTGATGAGCGCCGCCTTCTGCGCGCGCGTCGCGCCTTCCCGCGTGATCCTGATATTGACATAGGGCATTGCCTGTCTCCTTGCTTCAGTTCGCCTGCGCCGCCTGGGCGTCCCGCAGGTCGTAGTGGAAGACCTTGGAAATGATCTGCCATTCCGCGTTGGTCTTGATGAAGGTGAGAAAATCCGTGAAGTGGCGCTCGCCAACCGCGCAGCGCACGCGCGCGAAGGCGGTCTTGGGGCCGGCGAACTCGATCGAGACGATCTCGTCGCGCCGCTTCTCGCCCCGGCTTGCGGGTGAGGCGCGCCTGTCGACAATCGGGAAATACTCCTCCATGCCGATATTCACGAGCGCCTCGTCCGTCGCGCAGACATAGCGTGCCTGCGGATGCAGCACGCGGCGAAGCTGCAGCGTGTCGCTGTGATAGAGGCCGTCGAAATAGACCTGGAGTTGCGCCGCGATGGCGTCGAATTCCTGTTTCATGGCTCGTGCTCCGGGTGGCGGCGCGGGGGCCGGAGCCCCCGCGCCCTGCCGTCTCAGTTCAGAAGGCCTTCGCGCTTCAGCACGTCCTGCACGCGCGGGCGGGCCGCGACGCGGGCGACGAACTTCTGCACGTTGGGCCAGGGAGCGAGATCAAGGCCGATGATCTTCGACCAGGAAGCGACGACGAACATGTAGGTGTCCGCCACGGTGAAGGTCTCGCCCATCGCATAGTCGCGTCCGTCGGCCAGCAGCGCCTCCAGCGCGTCGAAGCCGCTCTGGAGCTTCGTCATCGCCTGGTCGCGCGCGGCGCCTTCCGGCTTCACCGCCGCGAAGAACGGCCCGAACGACTTGTGCAGTTCCGACGCCGTGAAGTTCAGGTGCTGCTGCAGCTTCACCCGTTCCATCGTGCCGGCGGCGGGTGCGAGTTTCGATTCCGGCTTGGTGTCCGCCAGATATTGCAGGATCGCCGGGGCTTCGAGCAGCACTTCGCCGCCGTCGAGCTCGAGCGCGGGCACATAGCCGAGCGGATTGATCTTGCTGAAATCCTCGCCGCTTTCGGTCGTCTTCGTGGCGAGGTCGACCTTTTCCAGTGCGAAGTCGGCGCCGATCTCGCTGAGCGCAATGTGAACGGCCTGCGAGCACACGCCCGGTGTGTAGTAGAGCTTCATGGTTCTGTTTCCCTGGAGTGATGTTCTCGAAGCCGGCTTCGGAAGGAGATTTACGAACGGTGCTTTCTCTTGTAAACCTGATTTCCAAAGGATACTGAACATTCGGGTTTCTCTCGGGTAACCACCGCACCATGGGGTAAGTCGCCATGTCGTTGAAAGTACGGAAGAACAGGAGCCCGGCCACGCCGGAGGCGTGTCCGCTGCTCGAATGCATGGCGATCATCGGCGGCGCATGGGCGCCGAACATCATCTGGCATCTTGCGGGCGGTCCGCGCCGTTTCAGCGAGCTGCGCGTCGACATTCCGCTCGTCTCGCCCAAGGTGCTGACGACGCGGCTGCGGGAAATGGAAGAGGACGGCGTGATCGAACGTCACGTCATGCCCACATCGCCGCCTTCGGTCGAGTATGTGCTCACCGATCTCGGCGCGCGGCTCGTGCCGGCCATCGAGGCGATTGCGGAAGTGGGGGAGGAGTTGAAGCGCCGCCGTCCGAAGGACCGCAAGCGCGCGACGCGGCGCTCGGCGCCGAAGCATTTTCGCGGGCTCCGCCGTCAGGCGGCGGAATAAGCGGCCGCGGGAAGCGTGAAAGCCCCGCAGCCGCTCGTTTTTCAGCGCTTGCCGTAGCGGTTGGTCGACGGCGTGAAGTCGCGGGTGGCGGCTTCGCTGCCGGAGAAGACGTTCACCGATGCGGCGGCGTTCTTCTCGCCGCCGAGCGTCGGGCTGCCGTCCTTCGCAAAGGCGCCGGTACCCGTCAGTGCGGCCAGCGCCGCGACAAGAGTTGCCACCGTCAGGTTACGCTTTTTCTGCGTCATTTTTCTGCTCCGTTTGTTGTGTGGGCGTCGGCGCCCGCTTACAGGTGTGGAGCAGGAGGGCGAGTTTGAATTCAACAGAATGTCACGATGCCGTGATCGAGTTGTATATGCACTAACGAACGGGTGGATGCTGGCCGGGGCCTTTACCCCTTCGCGCGCGGACACGCGAGATAGCGGCCATAGGTGAGCGCGAATCCGAAAAAGCCGGCGAACCACAGCGCGCCCGAGAGCCGGTAGAGCACCATTGTCTGCTCCACCGGAAAGGCCGCCAGAATGCGCGTCAGCGCAGCGAGGATGATGGCGGCATAGAGCGCGGCCGTCACGCGATCCGCGTGCAGCGGCCGGCCGGTATGTCCGAGCGTCGCCCGCGTCATGACCGCCAGGATCATCGTGCCGATCGCACCCGCACCGAAGGCGTGGAGCGCGGCCGTCTGCGGCACCGAGGGAAAAAGCGCCGCCAGCCCGAGCAATGCGAGCCCCGCCGGAATGAACGCGTATCCCGCATGAAGCACGAGAACCAGCGGCTCCGCGCCCGTTCTCGCACCACGCCAGCGCAGCAGCCGCGCGCCCTGCAGCAGCGCGGCGGGAAGCGCGAGCAAGGCGAGGAAGGGACTTTCCGGCGTCACGACGAAAAGCAGGAGCGCGCCCGCCGTCGCGCCGAGCGCAACGCGGTCCGTCCAGCCGAAACTTGCAGGCAGTTTCGTCTCGCCGCGTTTCACCAGCCAGTTCCGCGTGAAACTCGGCACGATCCGTCCGCCGATCAGCGAAATGAGCAGCACCAGCAGGCCGAGCCCGAGCCGCGCGCCGGTCCCGGCCGGAATCTCGGCGCCCGCCGCTTCCGCATGCATCAGCGCATTGCTCGCGAGGAGCAGCGTCAGCGCGCCGGTCATCGGCAGGTTGCGCCAGTTGCGTCCGGTAACGATCTCGCGCGCCACCACCGCAAGAAAGACGACCGGAAAAGCGAGGTCGACGGCTGCCGTCACGCCCGCGCCCGTCAGCGCCGAAAAAGGTATCGCGATGCGGCCCGCTCCCCACAGAAGGACCAGGGCGAGCAGCGGCAGTCCTTGCAGCGGCATGCGGCCCGTCCAGTTCGGGATCGCGGTTAGCATGAAACCGGCCACCGCCGCCATGGCGAAACCGTGGATCATTTCATGGGCATGCCAGCCGGGCAGGGGAAAATGCGTGGGTGGTGTCCAGCCGCTCGCGAGCGCATGGATCCACAGCGCAAGCGCCGCCGCGCCGTAGAGCCCGGCGAGCAGGAAGAAGGGCCGGAAGCCCTGTTCGAGGATCGCCGGGCCTTCCCATTTGCGATAGCGCGGTATGCCGCCGGAGGCCGCTTTCATGGCCGTTCTCCCGTTCCGTGGGAAAGCGCGGCAGAACCGATCGCCTGCGCGATGTCCCGCTTCAGCGCCTGCGCATCGACATGATATTCGCCCGCCGCCTCGTCCACCGTCATGAAGGGAGCGATGGGACAGGCCGGACAATTCATCTTGTAGTCGAGGAATATCCGTACGGCGGCAGGCCAGCGCCGCAGCAGCTCGCCGACCGTCAGGTCCGAAAGGTCCTCCGTGAATATCTTTGTCATCTCGTCCCTCCGGTGTCGTGCCGGAGGCAGTCTAGCCGGTCGCCCTGTGGCGGATTTGCGCGAGCGCAAATGCCGCGCTCATGCCTGTCCCGCAATTTCGACGAGCCGGTGCGGTCGGCGGATGACGAGATGGCTGGAACGGCGCGACTCGACGACTCCCTCCTGATCCCAGGCCGAAAGCGTACGGCTCACCGTGTGCAGCGTCGTCGCGGTCATTTCCGCAAGGTCCTGCCGTGACAGCGGAAAGGGAATCTCGATGCCCTCATCCACGCGCCGGCCGGCCTGATTGGCGAGGCGGAGCAGCGCCGAGGCGATCCGCTGCTCCACGCGCTGCGTCGCCACTTCCTGCAGCCGCCGCTGCAATTCCTCGATCCGTCCGCCGACGACGTTGAGCGCGTTCTGCGCGATCAGCGGAAAGCGCTCCATGAGTTCGGAAAGCCGCGCCGCGCTCCACCGGAAGACCAGCCCGTCCTCCAGAACCACGGGTGTCGCCGGAAAGGGAATGCGCCGGAACACGGCGACGACGCCGATCATCTCGCCTGGGCCCATATGTCGCAGCACCACGTTCTGTCCGTCCGGCGTCACCTGGTCGAGACGAATCTGTCCCCATCCGACGACATAGCCATGCGTGGCGTCGTCTCCCTGCTCGAAGAGCTTTTCCCCTTTGGAAACAGGCAGTTCCATCGCCGCGTCCGCGACGGCGCCGAGCCCTTCCTCGTCGAGACCCGAGAACAGGCCCACCGGCTTGACGAGTTCCATGCGCCGCTGCCTGTCCATCTTCTTCCTGCTTTCCGTGTGAGTGGTCCTGGTTCATTCGCTGCCGAGTTGTTGCAGCGCAAATGGCGTTTCTGCGGCGCTCTTATCTTTCCGTCATGGACGAAACAGAAAGCGTCCCCAACAAGAGCGTCAAGGAGAACGCAAATGAGCAGGTTCAAGCAAGCTCTCATCGGAACGGCAAGCGCGATGGCGTTGATCGCCGGTCTGTCTCTTGGCGCCGGTACGGCTGCTGCCGAAGAGGCACGGAATGCCGACGCCCTCGCGTCAATCGCCCTCGATCCCGCAGCTGTCCCCGCGCCCATTGCGCGCGATCATGCCGCGGTCGTGAAAGTCGAACTCGAGACGGTCGAACGCGAGGCTTTGCTCGCCGGCGGCACGAGTTTCCGCTTCTGGACCTTCAACGGCACGGTGCCCGGCCCCTTCGTCCGCGCGCGCGCCGGCGACACGGTGGAGGTGACGCTGAAGAATGCCGAAGACAGCACGATGTTCCATTCCGTCGACTTCCATTCCGTCACGGGGCCGGGTGGCGGCGCGGTCGCCACGCAGACGGAGCCCGGAGATGAAACCCGTTTCAGCTTCAAGGCGATGAAGCCCGGCATCTATGTCTACCACTGCGCGACACCGATGGTGGCGGATCATATTCAGGCGGGCATGTATGGCCTCATCCTGGTCGAGCCGGAAGGCGGGCTGCCGGCAGTCGATCGCGAGATCTATATCATGCAGGGCGAGGTCTATACGGAACTTGCCTACGGCCAGAAAGGCGAAGCCTTCACCGACTACGAAAAGCTCCTCGACGAGAAGCCGGAATACTACGTCTTCAATGGCACGGTCGGCGCGATCACGGGCGACAATGCGATCGAGGCCCATGTCGGTGAAACCATGCGCATCTATTTCGGCGTGGGCGGTCCGAACAAGACCTCGAGCTTCCATGTCATCGGCGAGATCTTCGACAAGGTCTATACGCATGGCTCCCTGACGAGCCCTGCCTCCGAGGACGTGCAGACCGTCACGGTCGCGCCGGGCGGAGCCACCGTCGTCGACCTCACTTTCGAGGTGCCGGGCCGCTACATCGTTGTCGATCACGCCCTTTCCCGCCTGGAGCGCGGTCTTGTCGCCCAGATCGCCGTCGAAGGCCCTGCCGACAGCACGATCTTCGACACCCATGGTGCCGAACTGAGCATGGCCGGACACTGACGTCCGGCATCGCGGTGGGGCGCCGCAGGGGGCTCGCGGGCGGGTTCGTCCCGCCCGCGAGGCCTCCCGTTTCAGCAATACAGGAGTGATTTGAAATGAAAGTTCGTATGCAGAAGAGAATCCTCGCCGGCGCCGCCCTGCTCGTGGCGCTCGGGAGCTTGCCGGCTGAAGCGGCCGATTTCGAGGTGAAGATGCTCAATCGCGGCGAGGCGGGCGTCATGGTCTTCGAGCCGGCCTTCCTGCAGGTCGAGAAGGGCGACACCGTCACCTTCGTGCCCACCGACCGCAGCCACAATGCCGAAAGCCTCAAGGGCATGACGCCGGAGGGAGCCGAACCCTTCAAGGGCAAGATGAATGCGCCCGTCACCGTCACCTTCGGGACGGAAGGGGTCTATGGCTACAAATGCTTGCCGCACTACGCCATGGGCATGGTGGGCGTCGTCGTTGTCGGTGGCGCGGAAGCGAACCTCGCCGAGGTCGTGAAGGTCTCGCACCCCGGCAAGGCGAAGACCGTCATGGCCGACCTGCTGGAGCAGGCGGAAGCGGAGCGCCTGGCCGCAAAATGAGGTTCCGGGGGCGCAGGCCGCACGCTCTCTCCCGGTTATCCCCATCCGGGGATTTCACAGGATATTAAACACCCGGGGATAACCGCGCCATGTGCGACAATTCGATGACATTCGTGTGACGGAGGCCCGTATTTGTCCCCGTTTCGGGGATAAGTAGGCCTCCGCGGAGGTGAAAAAGGGACGGGCAAAAACCCGTCCCTTGTCCATTTCATCCGTCTACGGAATTTGTCACGACACCTTGTCGAGCGTCCGGCGGAACTTGTCGAACGCTTCTTCCAGATGCTTCTCTTCCGCGATCAGCGGCGGCGAGAAGGCGATGGTGTCGCCCGAGACGCGGACCATCATGTTCTCCTCGTGGAAGGCGACGCGCATGGCGTCGAAGCCTCGCTTGCCGGGCAGTCCCTCGACGGGCGCGAGGTCGAACGCCGCGACGAAACCGATGGTGCGGATGTCCTGCACGAGCCCGTGGTCCTTGAGGCCCATCGCCGCTGCCGCGATCTTCGGCTCCATCTCCTTCGCGCGGTCGAACAGGCCCTCGTCGCGATAGAGGTCGAGTGTCGCGAGCGCCGCCGCGGCGGCAAGCGGGTGGCCCGAATAGGTATAGCCATGGAAGAGGTCGATCACATGATCGGGACCGCCCTGGAACGCCTCGTAGACATGGTTCCTGACGACGCAGCCGCCCATCGGCACCGTGCCCGATGTGACGCCCTTGGCGAATGTCAGGATGTCCGGTGTCACGCCGAAGCGTTCCGCCGCCGTCGCATGTCCGAGACGCCCGAAGCCCGTGATGACTTCGTCGAAAATCAGAAGGATGCCGTGCTTGTCGCAGAGGTCGCGCAGCCGCTTGAGATACCCCTTCGGCGGCGGCAGCACGCCGGTCGAGCCCGCCATCGGTTCGACGATCACGGCGGCGATGGTCGACGCATCGTGAAGGTCCACCATGCGCTGCAGCTCGTCGGCGAGATGCGCGCCCCAGTCGGGCTCGCCCACCGTGAAGGCCTGCTCGGCGCGGTTATAGGTGTGAGGCAGATGGTCCGTGCCGGAAAGGAGCGGTCCGTAGAATTTCCGGTTCGCGACCATGCCGCCGACCGAGATGCCGCCGAAGCCGACGCCGTGATAGCCGCGCTCGCGGCCGATCAGGCGCGTGCGCGTGCCCTCGCCATTGTTGCGGTGATAGGCGATCGCCATCTTGAGCGCCGAGTCGGCGGCTTCCGAACCCGAATTGCAGAAGAACACATGGTCGAGATCGGCAGGCGCGAGCGCCGCGATTCGGCTCGCCAGTTCGAAGACCTTGGGATGCGCGAACTGGAACGACGGCGCGAAATCGAGCTCGCCCGCCTGCGCCTGGATCGCCTTCACGATCGGCTCGCGGCAATGCCCGGCATTCGAACACCACAGGCCCGCCGTCGCATCGAGCACCGCCGTGCCGTCCGGCTTGTAGTAATACATGTCCTTCGCCCGCGAAATCAGCCGCGGCTCGCGCTTGAACTGGCGGTTCGGCGTGAAGGGCAGCCAGAAGGATTCGAGGTCGTTCGGCGTCGTTTCCGCGCTCATGGAATTCTCCGTTTAAGACTTTCTGCGATTGAAAATCCGCGAGGCACGGAAAGCAAGCATTCTCCTGCGTGACTCTGGAACAGCCGTTTAGTATTCTAGACAAATGGCAGGGGATTTCAGGCGTGCGCACAGCTCTGCGCAGGACGCGGGGGCAGGCGGGGGCGAGACCGACGGACAGGATCTCGGCGTCCGCCTTCGTGAATTGCGCAAGATGTACGGATTGTCGCAGCGCGAACTGGCAAAGCGCGCGGGCGTGACCAACGGCACGATTTCGTTGATCGAGCAGAGCCGGATCAGCCCCTCCATCGGCTCGCTGAAGAAGGTCCTGGGCGGCTTCCCGATCTCGATCGCGGACTTTCTCACGCTCGACATGAGCCCGCGTGCCAAGGTCTTCTACCAGGCGAAGGAGCTGCGCGAGATTGCGGGCGGCGACGTCTCCTTCCGCCTCGTCGGACGGGACACCCGCGACCGCGCAATCCAGATGATGCATGAGCGCTACGTCCCGGGCGCGGATACGGGCGAGGAAATGCTGTCGCATGCCGGCGAGGAATGCGGCATCGTCATCTCCGGCGTGCTGGAACTGACCGTGGGCGGCGAATGCCGCCGTCTCGTCCCCGGCGATGCCTACTACTTCAACTCGCGCCTCCCCCACCGTTTCCAGAACCCCGGCACCGTCGATTGCGTCGTCGTCTCGGCCTGCACCCCGCCGAGCTTCTGAAGCATCGAAGTGCCTTAATTCCATAACACCCGAATTTCGGACCTTTGGAAAACGATCCGTAAACGGATGACGTGGAACTTATGGAACGTAACTGCGCTATGTGACCCGAAAGGAGGAAAAGAACAGCGCCATGACAGGGTGTTACGCGAGAAATTAATTCTCTGGCAACCACGCTTACCCTTACACTGAACATACTGGTTGGCGCGTGAAGATACGGTTTGGGCGCGCTCTCCAGCCTGCTCACATTTCGGATGCGAAGGGTCGCGTCATGGCGAGAAGCGGGGAGCGTTCGCGCGCTGCCATTTGTCTTGCGCTCGTTGTTGGAGCACTGACGGGGTTGCACAGCGAGGCCGCGCGCGCGGCCTATGAGGGTACGCCCGACGCGTCGATCTTCTCCGATCATTTCTCTGCACTCGAGGAGCACGAGAAGCTCCTGAACGCGACGCCCGCTGCGCCGGTCACACCGCCGCCAGTGTCGAGCATCGTGGAAAGAGAGCGCCGCGCCGAGCTGCCGTTGCTCCCCGACATTCACGAAACGAAGGGCATGACGCTGACGCTGCTCGCGCTGCGCTCTGACTGTCCGCGCTGCCTGCCGGGACCGGCGGCGGAGAGCACCGGCCTGCCGGTCGGCCTTTTCGAGGGCGCGCGGCGCCGGGCGATCGAGGAAGGCTGGCGGGCGGGTTACGACGAGATGCGGGCCGCTGCCGCCCGCGCGAAGCCGCCCCGCGTGAAGAGCGAAACCGCGCGCCGCGCCTATTACCTGCGCTACATCCGCCGCATCGTGCATGGCTGGCAGGTGGCTGTGGTCCGCACGCTCCAGGCGGAAAAGAAGATCACCGAGAGCGAGAGCCTGCGTTACCTCGCGGTACTGAACCGGACGCTGCCGCCGCCGGGCGCCGCGCCTCACGCGCCGCAGCGCATCCGCACGGGCTGGGTGTCGGACGAAGAGATGGCCACGCTCGACAAGCGCCATGCACCGAAAACCGAGGTCAAGAGACTGGCCGACAGGGATGCTGCGCGCATCGAGGCGCGTTTCCGGCAGCCGACCCAGAGCGCGCAAAAAGAAAAGACGGCCGTCGAGGGCAAGGACGACGTCATTCCGTTTGCGCGTCTCGCCACCGGCTATGCGCACAACATGCTGATCGGCGAGGGCTTCTCCTTCCTACCGGAAGGCGCAAGGCTCTGGAGCAAGACGGGCGGCGATTGGACGCTCGAGGGCGAGAAGCGCCGCGTGCTGATCAGCGGCGGTGCGGCCTGGACCTATGATGAAAAGACGAAACTGGGCGCGACGATGACCTGGGCGCGCTCCTGGCGCGACGGCACGAACAAGAACTGGCAGGGCGAGTCCTTCTTCGTCTCGCCCTTCCTGTCGCATGCGCTCGACGAACATCTGCGGCTCCGCCTCTTCGGTGGCCTGGGCCAGCGCAATGACCGGGTGACGACGCCGAGCTACGAGGTCGCCTATACGGGGCAGAGCTTCCATTCCGGTGCGGGCCTTGAGGGCGGCTGGCATTTCGGCCGACTCGACTTCAAGCCATCGGGCGAGGTGAGCCTCAGCCGGATTGCACTTTCTTCCGATCTGGCGCGCAACGAAACGCGGTCGCGCGGTCGCGCGACCTGCCGGGCGGGCTTTATTTACGATGCGGAGGAGGAGGGCGCCTTCTCGAAGGTCGAGCCCTTCGTGAACTTCGTCGCGAACTGGACCTTCGACCGAACCGAGCGCGAGATGGCATCGACGTCGCCGGTGCCGAAGAACGAATTCGCAGGCGAGTTCGAGGGCGGCTTGCGCCTCAAGGCCTTCGAGGATTTCGCCGATGCGCAGCTCGTGACCGGCATCGACGGCATCGGCGGCGCGGAGGAAACGGACTACACGCTTGCGGCGCGCCTCAAGCTCTCGTTCTGACGCCGCTCAGGCAGGCTTCACCACCGCGAGATAGATCGCGGCCGGGATCGTCGTCACGACGAAGAAGGTGCTCACCCTCAGGAACTTCCAGTGAAAGGTGATGGCGGCCTCGAGTTGCTCCGTCTCGCCATCGAGCCGCATCTGCCGCTTCGGTTTGGAGAAGTGCGAGATGCGGTAGTCGACGATCTCCATGGGAATGAAGACGAGAACGACGAGAGCGAGCTTCGCCGCGAGCCACCAGGATTCCGTGACCGACCAGCCGCCGAGCCAGAGCATCAGAAGCCCCGTGACGAGAATGCCCGGAAAGGCGACATGTTCGAGGACGACGCCCTTGTCGAAGGCCTCGATCATGCGGTTGCGATGCGCGATCGCTTCCGGATCGCCCGGCGCGGCGAAGGCCCGCCGAAAGGCGGGGATCACGTAGTTCTGGTAGGCGACCGCCGTGGAGAAGGCCCAGATGCCGACAAAGATGATGTGCAGGAACTTGATCTGCGCATACCAGGGCGCGAGCCACTCCCCCATGACGGCCTCCCCTTCACGGTCTTCCCTCGGCCGCTGCCGCGAGCCTCAGGCGGCCTGCGGCTTGTGGAAGTCGACCTTTGCCGGCGGCTTCGAATGCGGCAGCTCGTCGGACTTCAGCGCCGCAAGCGCATGGTCCCGGTCTTCCTTCGTGAAGGCGCCGGTGGTGAGGCAGAACTCCACGAAATTGCCGTTCGGGTCCTTGGTGTAGACCGAGTGGCACCAGTTGTGGTCGATCTCCAGCACATCGAGACCGGCATCGAGCCAGCGCTGGCGGCGCTCATCAAGCTCCGCCTTGTCCTTCACGTCGAAGGAGATGTGATTGATGTGATCGGGCACGCCTGCTGCCTTCGAGAGATTGGTCTCGAAATTCTCGGTGCCGGGCATGTCGTGCATTTCCCAGAAGGCGATGAACTTCGAGTCGTCTTCCATGCGGTAGAAGAAATGCTTGGCCCAGCCGCCTTCGGGCGAGGGGCCGATCTCGACCTTCACGAGCTCGAAGCCCATGATGCCTTCGTAGAAGTTGTGGATCGCCTTCATGTCGCGCGCGGCGAGCGCAAGATGATGATAGCCCATCTGATCAATCCTTCTGCTTGTCGACCATGCTCATGACGTCGTTGGAACTGCCCTTCGGCGCGGCGATCTCGACGACGCGCTCGTCCACGTCGTCATATTCGAGCCGCAGCGCACGGGACATCGTGGCATGCATGTCGTAGGTGGCGGTGACATAGGTGAATTCGAGGATCTCCTCGTCGGAGAGATGCTTCTTCATCGCGTCGAAGATCGCTTCCGGCACGCGGCCGCCCTGCAGCACGAGGCAGTCGGTGTAGGCGAGGAGCGCGCGTTCGAGCGGCCCGAAGCACTCCGCGATCTGCCAGTGCGGGATCGCCTCGATCTGCTCCTCGGTGAAGCCGAGATCGCGGCAGGCCTTGCAATGCTGCGAGAAGACGAATTGCGAGCCGCGCGCGAAGCCCGCCCTGATCTGGCCAAGCTCACGAAGCTTCGGATCGAGCTTGCGGTTGGGGCTACGGTAGAACTGGAAGCCTTCCGTCGTGTGCTTGAAGGCGTCCGGCACCAGCGCGAAGACAGTCCACCAGTTGCCGGGCGTGCCCGTGGCGGTGCCCGGCTCCTTCACCGGGTCGCGCTCGCCGAAAAGCACCTTGTAGAGTTGCTGCGCGAAGGGATCTGCGTCCGCTTTCGCGACCTGTCTCAGTCTCGGCATGCCTGTCCTCCCGTTGCATGACCGGCGGAAATGTAAGATAAACTGACAAATGACTCAAGCCGGAAAAGGGACGGAATGATGGACATGAAGCCCGGTCTCTTGATGGCGCAGCTTCTGAACCGCTTCATCTGGTTCGACGGTGCGCTGCAGAAGAGCCTCGACGCGCGGGGCCATGGCGGCGTGCGCCGCCTCGAATCCATGACCATGATCTATGTTCATGCCGGTATCCGCCGGCCGAGCGAACTGGCGCGGCTTCTCGGCGTGACGCGGCAATCGATGAACACGGCGCTGCGCGAGCTCGAGGAAAAGGGGCTTGTCTATCTGGAGCCCGATCCGGAGGATGCGCGCTGCAAGCTGGTGAGCTTCGCGCCGGAAGGTGCGGCGATGCGGGCGGATGCGCTGGAGATCGTGATGGCGCTCGAAGCCGAACTCGAAGACCGGCTCGGCGCGCGCGCCGTGGGCGAGCTCGGGCGGCTGGTGAGCATGGATTGGGGAGAGCCGCCGGTGCTTCGCGGCAAGAAGGCGGCGGAAGGAAAGAAGAAAAGAGCATGAGCGGCCTCAGCGAACTTCTCTCCACGCCCGGCATCCTGGTCGCGCCCGGCGCCTATGACGCGCTCTCGGCGAAGCTCGCCGCGGAGGCGGGCGCGAAAGTGGTCTACATGACGGGCTTCGGCGTTTCCGGCGCGGCGTTCGGCCTGCCCGATATCGGGCTCGTGAGCGCCGCCGAAATGAGCGAGCGTGTGCGCGCGATTGCAGGTGCCTGTGCGCCCGTGCCGCTGATCGCCGATGGCGACAATGGTCATGGCGGTCCCTTGAATGCGGGGAAGCTTGCCCGCGCCTACGAGGCGGCGGGGGCGGACTGCATCCAGATCGAAGACCAGGTCTTCCCGAAGCGCTGCGGCCACATGGAAGGAAAGGAAGTGGTGCCTGTCGCGGAGGCGGCGGCGAAGATCCGCGCCGCGGCGGAGGCGCGCGTGAGCCGGGACTTCAAGGTGATGGCGCGGACCGATGCGCGCGCGACGCATGACCTCGACGAGGCGCTGAGGCGCGGAGAGGCCTTTCTCGAGGCGGGCGCCGACATTCTCTTCATCGAGGCGCCGCACGACGAAGACGAGATGCGGAAGGTCGCCGAGACCTTCAAGGGCGTGCCGCTCGTCGCCAATATCGTTGAAGACGGCAAGACGCCTTATCTCGGCGCGAAGGCGCTGGAGGCGCTTGGCTTCAAGATCGCGCTCTTTCCTGTCTCGGCGCTGCTCGCCGTGACGGCGCGGCTCGAAGCCGCCTATGCGACGCTCGTGAAGGGCGAGGGCTTCGCCGAGGGTGAGTCGCGCGTCACCTTCCAGCGCTACAATGAACTGATCGGTCTGAACGAGATGCTGGCCGATGCGGCCCAGATCACGAAAGAGATCGCGAAAGAGGGAGACTGATGCCGAGCTGGGGGAACATCCTGAAGCGGATCGAGGCGGGCGAGATGGAAAAGGCGCCGCCGCATGTGACGGCGCTCAATCTCTATGCGGGGAAGCTGACGGTGCTGGAGCCGGGGCGCATCCGCTACGACTGGCCTGTCGATCCCGCCTACATGAACCCCGTCGCCGTCTTCGGCGGCTATCTCGCGACGCTCGCCGACCAGACCTGTTCCTTCGCACTGATGACCATGCTGAAGGACGACCAGAACTTCACGACCGTGGACCTGCAGATGCATTTCTTCCGGCCGGTGACGGAAGGCGTGCTTTCCTGCGAGGGCCATGTGCTCAACGTCTCGAAGACGCAGGCTTATGTGGAGGCGGTGTTCACGAATGCGGAAGGCAAGATGGCGCTGAAGGCGCGGGCCGTGGAGCGAATTATTCCGGCGTAGTTCTTCCATATTTTAAATAGGAGTGTCATTCCGGCGAAAGCCGGAATCCATGGACATTTCTGCGTTCTCGTGAGTCAGATGGACCCCGGCTTTCGCCGGGGTGACACTTTGTATTTGACGAGCGGTAGCGCCTCACTCCACCCACTTCGCGAAGATCGCTTCCTTCTCTCCGCTCGCCCCCATCTCTGTAAGCCAATCATCGACGCGCTCTTTCCACGCCGCGTCCTTCGGCAACAGATAGGCCTTCTCCGATTGTGTGAAGGGCGCGTCCGGGTTCGTCGCGCAGAGCGTAGGATAGTCGCGCGCGACGATGCGCGTCTCGATGGCGTCGGTGATCATGACGTCGGCACGGCCCGCCGCGATTTCCTCGAAGATCGAGGCATTGTCCTTGTGGAGAACGAGCGTTGCCTTGCGGATGTTCGCCCGGGCGAATTTTTCGTTGGTGCCGCCGGGATTGACGATGACGGTGACGCCCTCGCGGTCGATTCCCTCAAGCGTCGTGAAGCGGTCCTTGTCCTCGCAGCGCGCGACGGGAGCCTTGCCGTCGGTGAGAAGGGGGGCGGAGAAGAGGGCATGCTCCTTCCGCTCGTCCGTCACCGAAATGCCGCCCATGCCGATATCGTATTTGCCGGCTTTCAGGTCTTCCATCAGCGTCGGCCAGCTCGTCCGCACGATGACCAGCCGGACGCCGAGCTCCTCCGCGAGCGCACGGCCCATCTCGACATCGAGCCCCTCGAAATGGCCGTCCGGCTCTTCCCACGAGAACGGCTTGTAGTCGCCGGTGAGGCCGACCCGGACCTCGCCCTGCGCCTCGATCCGCTCAAGGACGGGGCTCTGCTCGACGCAGGCGACGAGAGGGAGCAGAAGGATGAGAAAAAGGGCGGGGATGAGACGGCGCATGGGGCGGACTATAGGTGGGGAGCGGCCCCCTCGGAAGGCCGCGCCTTTACTGGACTGTTAAGGGACCGGCTGCTAGAAACTCGCCCCATGACGATGCTGGGACAGAGCGGGGTCCATCCCGCCATAATCGCGCGAATTACAGGCCCGGCCTGCCGCTGAGGACCAGACGGTCCGGGGCAGGAGCCGGGTTCTATTCACGTTCGCGCAACCCCGATTTCCAGGACCCTCCATGTCCACCGATACGACGTCCACCGATACGACCGAAGCCGAGCCCCGTGACTATCGCGGTACGCTGTTCCTGCCCAAGACCGATTTCCCGATGAAGGCGGGGCTTCCCCAGCGCGAGCCCGAATGGCTCGCCCGCTGGGAGAAGCTCGACCTCTACGGCAAGCTCCGCGAAAGCGCGAAGGGCCGAGAGGCCTTCATCCTGCATGACGGCCCCCCTTACGCGAACGGCAACATCCATATCGGCCATGCGCTGAACAAGATCCTGAAGGACATCGTCGTCCGCTCGCAGCAGATGATGGGCAAGGATGCCGCCTATATCCCCGGCTGGGACTGTCACGGGCTCCCGATCGAATGGAAGATCGAGGAGAAGTACCGCAAGAAGGGCAAGAACAAGGACGAGGTGCCGCCGCTGGAATTCCGGCGCGAGTGCCGCGAATTCGCTCAGCACTGGGTCGATGTGCAGCGCGAGGAGTTCAAGCGCCTCGGCGTCTCCGGCGAGTGGGACAATCCCTACCTCACCATGTCGTTCGACGCGGAAGCGAAGATCGTCGAGGAATTCCAGAAGTTCCTGATGAACGGCTCGCTCTATCGCGGCTCGAAGCCCGTCATGTGGTCGGTCGTGGAAAAGACCGCGCTGGCCGAGGCTGAGGTCGAGTACCAGGACCATACAAGTCACACGATCTGGGTGAAGTTTCCCGTCGTGAAGGGCGGCGGTCTGGAGGGCGCCTTCGTCGTCATCTGGACGACGACGCCCTGGACGATCCCCGGCAACCGCGCGATCTCCTACTCGCAGAAGATCGCTTACGGCCTCTATGAGGTGACGGCGACAGGCGAGAAGCTCATGCTCGCCGACGCGCTTGCCGGACAGGTCGCGAAGGATGCGGGCATCGAGGACTGGACGCGTCTGCGCGACGTGACGGCGGACGAGCTCGCAGGTGTCGTCTGCAAGCACCCTTTCAACGGTCAGGGGTACGACTTCGACGTGCCGCTGCTTGCGGGCGATCATGTGACGGAGGAGGCCGGTACCGGCTTCGTCCATACCGCGCCCGGCCACGGCCAGGACGACTACATGATCTGGGTCGAGAATTTCGGCTCGAAAGACATTCCCGAAACCGTGAACGAGGAGGGCGGCTACTACGACCACGTGCCGCTCTTCGCGGGCAAGTTCGTGCTGACGCGGCAGGGCAAGGAAGGAAACGCCAACGCGGCCGTGATCGAGGAACTGGAGAAGGCGGGGAAGCTACTCGCCAAGGGCAAGGTCACCCACTCCTATCCGCATTCATGGCGCTCCAAGGCGCCCTTGATCTTCCGCAATACGCCGCAATGGTTCGTGGCGATGGACGCGAAGATCGAGGTGGCGGGCGGCAGGGAATTCCGCGAAGTCGCGCTTTCCGAAATCGAGAAGGTGCGCTGGGTCCCGGCGCGAAACCGCAACCGCATCTATTCGATGGTCGAGGGCCGCCCCGACTGGGTGCTGTCCCGCCAGCGCGCCTGGGGCGTGCCGTTGACGCTCTTCGTGAAGAAGGGCGATGGTTCGCTGCTCCGCGATGAGAAGGTGAATGCGCGCATCGTGGACGCGGTGGCGAAGGAAGGCGCGGATGCCTGGTTTGAACGTCCGGCGAGCGACTTCCTCGGCAACGACTACAACGAGGCGGACTGGGAGAAGGTCACCGACATTCTCGACGTCTGGTTCGATTCCGGCTCCACGCATGCTTTCGTACTGGAAGCGCGTGGACTGCCGGTGCCGGCCGACCTCTACCTCGAAGGCTCCGACCAGCATCGCGGCTGGTTCCAGTCCTCGCTGCTCGAAAGCTGTGCCACGCGCGGCCGCGCACCCTACAAGCAGGTGCTGACGCATGGCATGACGCTGACCGACAAGGGGCTGAAGATGTCCAAGTCGCTCGGCAACGCGATCGAGCCCGAGACGATCATCAAGCAGAACGGCGCGGACATCCTGCGCCTCTGGGTCGGCTCGACGGACTACTGGGAAGACCACAACATCGGCAATGACATCATCAAGTCGAATGTCGAGGCCTACCGGAAGCTGCGCAACACCTTCCGTTACCTGCTCGGCAATCTCGACGGGTTCGCGGAAGAGGAACGCGTCGCTGTCGAGGACATGCCGGAACTCGAACGCGCGATCCTGCATCGCCTCGCCGAGCTCGATGATCTCGTGCGCAAGGCCTACACGGATTACGACTTCAAGCGCGTGACGCATACGCTGTCGAACTTCATGAATGTCGATCTCTCGGCGTTCTACTTCGATATCCGCAAGGACACGCTCTATTGCGATGCGCCGTCGAGCTTGCGCCGCCGCGCCTGCCGCACGGTACTCGACCATCTTTTCTCCTGCCTGACGGCCTGGCTCGCGCCGGTGCTCTGCTTCACGATCGAAGAAGTCTGGCTATCGCGTTTTTCCTCGGACGAGGACTCCGTTCACCTGCGCACCTTCCCGGAAATTCCGGGCGGCTGGCGGAACGAGGCGCTTTCCGAAAAGTGGAAGAAGGTGCGCGAACTCCGCCGCGTGGTGACGGGCGCGCTCGAGGTCGAACGCCGCGAAAAGCGGATCGGCGCGAGCCTCGAAGCCGCACCGGAAGTCTTCGTCTCGCGGCCCGACCTTCTCGAAGCGATGAAGGGGGTGGACCTCGCCGAACTCGCGATCACGAGCCAGGCGACGCTGGTCGAAGGCGAGGGGCCGGCGAATGCGTGGCGGCTGGACGAGGTGCCGGGCGTTGCGGTTGTGCCGAAGCTCGCAGAGGGCCGCAAATGCGCGCGTTCATGGCGCATCCTGCCGGAAGTGGGAAGCGATCCGGATTATCCCGACCTCTCGCTCCGCGACGCTGCGGCGGTCCGGGAATATGACGCCCAAGCGGCGAGCGCCTGAAGGGAATGGGGAATATGAACCGGCTGAGCCGCGAAACCTTCTGGGGCCCGTATTCTCTCTACGGCTTCCTGATCGCACTGGCCGGGTTCGGCGTCGACCGTTTCCACAAATGGTGGATGATTCATGTCTACGACATCACGTCGCGGGGCCGGGTCGAGGTGACGTCGTTCTTCGACCTCGTGATGGCATGGAACAAGGGCGTGAGTTACGGCCTCTTCGAGGCCGAGACGGCTCTGGGCGTCGCGATCCTTGCGACTTTCGCGCTGGCGGTGAGCCTTGGCCTCGCGCTCTGGCTGGCGCGGGTGGAGATGAAGTGGACCGCCATCGCCATCGGGCTCGTCCTCGGCGGAGCGCTCGGAAACGTCTATGACCGCATTTCCTATGGCGCCGTGGCGGACTTTTTTAGTTTTCATGCCTTCGGCTTTTACTGGTATATCTTCAACATTGCCGATGTGTGGATCGCGCTTGGCGTCGCCTTGATTATCCTCGAATCGGTCTGGCCGGGCCTTTTCGGCAGCCGCGAAAAAGACGGCCCGGATGGGAAAGCGGGCGGCAGGCCGGCTTGAACAGCACCAACGGCCCCGACGGCAAAGCATCGTTAAGGAGACTGCGACGTGAGCAAAGAAGCGAAAATCTCCCGGTCCGCCGGGTGGAGCGCAAAAGCAGGCATGCTTGCCGTTCTCTCCTTGTCCCTTGCCGGTTGCGGCGGCGACAGCCTCCAGGACACGCTTGGTTATGGCAAATCCGCGCCGGATGAATTCGCCATCGTGACGAAGGCGCCGCTGGTCATTCCGCCGGATTATTCGCTGCGCCCGCCGCAGCCGGGCGCGCCGCGGCCGCAGGAAATGGAAATCCAGCCATCGCTGGGCGCGCAGCGCGCGCTGATCGGCGAGAATGCTCTTGCCGAGGCCGGTGAGGGCAACTCGCAGGGCGAACAGGTGCTGCTCGAGCAGACCGGTGCCACCGAAGCCGATCCGCGCATCCGCCAGGTCGTGAACGCGGAAACGCGCTCGCTGGTCGAGCGGGACAAGACCTTCGTCGACAGCGTGATCTTCTGGAAGGAGCCGGGCCCCGCGCCGGACGAGAAGCTTGTGAACCCGGCAGAGGAATCGCAGCGCATCCAGCAGAACGAAGCTGAAGGCAAACCCGTTACCGAGGGCGAAACCCCCACCGTGGAGCAGAAGAAGGAAGGCCTGCTCGAAGGCATCTTCTAGGCGCGCTGTCGGGAACGGCGCGGGTTCCGCCGAGCCCCGCCTTGTCGCCCGCTTCTTCCTGCCAGACCCAACGAGCGCGTATTTCCCGGAGGGAAGAGTTGCTCCGTCTCCGATATCTTGCCGCCTTGCCGTTCGTGGCGCTGGTCCTCATCGTCGCTCTCGGTCTCGTCTTCGGGCGCGGCAATACGCTGGCGACGGGGGCCGCACCCATATCCTTCGCGCTTGAAAACGGCATGAACGTGCTCGTGATCCCCGATCACCGCGCGCCTGTCGTGACGCATATGGTCTGGTACGAAGTCGGCGCCGCTGACGAAACGCCGGGCAAGACCGGCCTGGCGCATTTCTTCGAACATCTGATGTTCAAGGGCACGGAAAAGATCGCGCCCGGCCAGTTTTCGCGTATCGTCGCGCGCAATGGCGGACAGGACAACGCCTTCACGCATTACGATTTCACCGCCTATTTCCAGGTCATCGCAAAGGACCGCCTGCCTCTCGTGATGGAGATGGAAGCGGACCGCATGATCAATCTGGAGCTGACCGATGCGGAGGTGCTGCCCGAGCGCGATGTGGTGCTGGAAGAGCTTCGGATGCGGATCGAGAACAGCCCTTCGGCCCTGCTGCAGTCGGAAATGAATGCTGCCCTTTATGGAGGCCATCCCTATGGCAGGGACATCATCGGCCATAAATCCGAAATCTCGCAGTTGGGCACGGAGGACGCGCTCGATTTCTACAGGCGGTTCTATACCCCGAACAACGCAACGCTGATCGTCGCAGGCGACATCACCGCCGATGAACTGAAGCCGCTTGCGGAAAGGTACTACGGCAGCATCGCCAGGCGCGCGCCGAATTTCGTGCGCGAGCGGCCGTCGGTCGAGTGGCCCGGCGAAGACAAGCGGATCGTCCGCCGCGACCCGCGCGTCAACGAAGCCACATGGATGCGGTATTACCCGGCGCCGAGCTATGCGTCGGCGCGCGAAGAGGAAGCGCCGGTTTTCGACGTGCTGGCGGAAATTCTGGGCGGCGGCACAACGAGCCGTCTCTACCGGGCGCTGGTGGTGGAGCAGGGTGTCGCGGCCGGCGTGCAGAGCTGGTACGAGGGCAGCCGCCTCGACGAAGGCAAGTTCGGCATCTATGCCCTTCCGCGCGCAGGCGGCGCCCTCGACGCGCTGGAAAAGGCTGTCGAGCAAGAAGTGGCGCGGTTGCTTGAAACGGGGGTCACGGACGAGGAACTCGAGCGCGCGAAAACGGTGATCGTCGCCAGTGCCGTCTATGCGCGCGACAGCCAGCGCAGCATGGCTTACGCCTATGGCGAGGGTCTGATGACCGGTCTCGGCGTGGAGGATATCCATGAATGGCCCGAACGCGTCGCGGCTGTCACGAAGGACGACGTTCTTGCCGCCGCGAAGAAGATATTCGAGGGAACGCATTTCGTGACAGGCGAGCTTCTGCCGGGAGAAGACAGTTGATCCGTTCGCTTGCTCTCGCACTGACCGTTCTGCTGTGTCCGTTCGCGACGGCCGGCGCGATGGAGATCGAACGGGTGGTGAGCCCGGGCGGCATCGAGGCATGGCTGGTCGAGGAGCCGTCCATCCCCGTCGTCGTCATGGAGGTGGCCTGGAAGGGCGGAACGGCAACCGACCCGGCTGACAAGACGGGCCTTGCCAACATGGTGTCCGGTCTTCTCGACGAGGGCGCGGGCGACCTTGCATCGGCCGAATTCCAGGAACGTCTCGACGATGTCGCGGCGAAGATGTCGTTTTCCGCCGAGAGCGATTATTTCACCGGCAGCCTGACGACGCTCGCCGACCGGAGGGACGAAGCCTTCGACCTTTTTTCGCTGGCGATCACGGAGCCTCGCTTCGACGAAGAGGCCGTCGAACGCATTCGCGCGCAGATCGAGACCATCGTCTCGCGCAACCGGGATTCTCCTGACTGGATCGCGGCGAATGCCTGGTACAAGACGGCGCTGGGCGACCATCCCTATGCGCTGGCGAACGAAGGCACGCCGGAATCGATCCCCCGCATTGCGCGCGCGGATCTTCAGGATTTCGCAGCGCGCGTGTTCGCGCGCGACAACATGAAGATCGCCGTCGTCGGGCCGGTTTCCGCCGCCGAACTTGGAACCCTGCTCGACCGGACCTTCGGCGCGCTGCCCGAAAAGGCTGACATTCCGGCGATTCCCGATGTCGAGATCGCGCCTGACGGACAGGTCATGGTGGTCGTTCGGGACTTTCCGCAGAGCGTCGTGATCTTCGGATTGCAGGGGCTTTCCCGCGACGACCCGGACTTCATTCCTGCCTTCGTCATGAACTACGTGCTGGGCGGCGGCAGTTTCTCTTCGCGATTGATGGAGGAAGTGCGCGAGAAACGCGGTCTCGCCTACTCCATCGGCACCTATCTGCATCCGCTCGATCATGCGGCGATGATATTCGGTCAGGTCGGCACCAAGAACGAGCGTGTCGGCGAGACGCTGGCGATCGTGCGCAAGGAAATGGCGCGCATGGCGAAGGAAGGCATCGGCGAGGAGGAACTGACGGATGCCAAGACCTTCCTGACCGGCTCCTATCCGCTCCGTTTCACCTCGAACAGGTCCATTGCGAACCAGCTTCTCGGCATCCAGCTTGAAGACCTCGGCATCGACTATGTCGAGCGCCGCAATGCCATGATCGAGGCGGTGACGCAGGAGGACATCGCGCGGGTCGCGAAACGCCTGCTGAAACCGGAAAACATGCTGGTCGCCATCGTCGGCAAACCCGATCTTTCGCCCGATTCGGGGCTTCCCGAGAAAGACGACATGGCCCCCGCCAGTCCCCCACATCCCGGCGGAATGCCGAACTGACCCCCGCGGAACCGGCCTGCTGGCAGGGCGTTGGCGTTCTTGTTACGCTTGTCGCGGGCGGCGCGATTCCGCAAGCCCGCCATTCCCTTTCGATGGAACATGTAAATGGCCGGTACAGAGCTGCCCTATCGCCAGTCCCTCGACAATTGCTTCGCGGGCAGGATAGGCGAGGGAGGATTGTCCGAGGCGAGCTACGAGCGCGCGCTGAGCGAGGCGGCGGCGGCGCTCGACTGGCTGCGCGGCGCTCATGAAAGCGGCGAACTGCCGCTGCTGCGCGTGCCCGCCCGGACGGATGACATCCATCGGATAAAGGAAGTCGCCGAAAAGCTTCTCGACAACACCACGGATATCTTCGTCTTCGGGATTGGCGGCTCTGCGCTCGGCGCGCAGGCGCTGGCGCAGCTAACCGGCTGGGGTACGCAGGCCCATATCCAGAAAGGCGTCCGCCTTCATATTCCCGATAATCTCGATGCGGCGACGATGGACGCTGTTCTCTCGAACACGGACCTGCGCACCACGCGTTTTCTCGTCGTCTCGAAGTCCGGCGGTACGGTCGAGCCCGCGATCCAGACACTGGCCGCGATGAGCGCACTGGAAAAGGCCGGCGGCGGCAAATACATGAAGCATCATTTCGCGGTGCTGACGGAGCCCGCGAAGAACGGCAAGCCGAACCCGATGCGCGCGCTCGCCGAGGCGAACGATTTTCCGACGCTGGAGCACGACCCGGGCGTGGGCGGACGCTACGCGGTCCTGACCAATGTCGGCTTGCTGCCGGCGCACCTCATGGGGCTCGACATCGCGGCGGTGCGCGCGGGAGCGGCATCGGTGCTCGCACAGGTGCTCGACGGGCGTCCCGCGAAGGATGTTGCCCCGGCAGCAGGGGCAGCGCTCTCCGTGGCGATGGCGCGGGAGAAGGGAGCGTCCATGTCCGTTGTCGCCGCCTATGCGGACCGGCTCGAACGCTTCCTCGCCTGGTATTGCCAGCTCTGGGCCGAAAGCCTCGGCAAGGACGGCAAGGGGACGACGCCGGTGAAGGCGCTCGGCCCAGTCGATCAGCACAGCCAGTTGCAGCTCTGGCTGGCGGGCCCGAAAGACAAGCTCTTCACGCTCTTCCTCACCGATACGAAAGGGAAGGGTCCGGAGGCACTCACCGAGATCGCGGAAAAGACGAAGTTCGATTTCCTCGGCGGCCACCGGATTGGCGACCTCGTAGATGCCGAGCAGCGCGCGACGGCCGACACGCTGGTGAAGAACGGTAGGCCTGTTCGGACCTTCACGCTGCCGGCTCTCGACGAGCGGACGCTCGGTGCACTCTTCATGCATTTCATGCTGGAGACGATCATTGCGGGCCGCATGCTCGGCGTCGATCCTTTCGATCAACCGGCGGTGGAAGAGGGCAAGATCCTCGCGAAGCAATACCTCGCCGAAGGGAAGGCCTGACTCATGAGCCGCATCCGCCGCCTCAGCGAGGGAACGATCAACCGCATCGCCGCGGGCGAAGTGGTGGAGCGCCCCGCGAGCGCGGTCAAGGAACTGGTCGAGAACGCGCTCGATGCAGGAGCGCGCCATATCGACATCGTGGTCGAGGGCGGCGGACGCGACCTCATCCGGGTGGTCGATGACGGCAGCGGAATGGACCCCGAGGAAATGGCGCTCGCGGTCGAACGTCACGCGACGTCGAAGCTGCATGTGGACGGCAGCGGCCAGGAGGATCTGCACGACATCGCAACGCTCGGCTTTCGCGGCGAGGCCTTGCCGTCGATCGGTGCGGTTGCCCGGCTCGGTATTGTGAGTCGCACGAAGGATGGCGACACCGCCCATCGGATCTCTGTCGAAGGGGGACGCACCGGCGCCGTTGAACCGGCGCCCGGCCGCGCAGGCACGCAGATCGAGGTGCGCGACCTCTTTTACGCGACGCCCGCTCGCCTCAAGTTCATGAAGAGCGAGCGCGCCGAAACGCAGGCGGTATCCGATGTCGTGAAGCGTCTGGCGATGGCACATCCGGAAGTCGGGTTCACGCTGACGAGCGGCGGAAGGAACCTGCTGCGTCTCGAACCGGAATTGCCGGGCGAGGCGGGACGCCTCACCCGGCTAGGCTCGATCATGGGCCGGGACTTCGAGCAGAATGCGCTCGCCATCGACGCAACGCGCGAAGAGATCGGGCTCACCGGTTTCGCCGGACTGCCGACCTATAATCGCGGCACGGCGCAGATGCAGTATCTCTTCGTGAACGGAAGGCCCGTGCGCGACAAGCTCATTGTTGGTGCGGTACGCGGTGCCTATGCGGACTTCCTCGCTCGCGACCGGCACCCGGCGGTTGCGCTTTTCATCGAAATCGACCCGCGTGAGGTCGATGTGAACGTTCATCCGGCGAAGGCGGAAGTGCGTTTCCGCGATGCCGGGCTCGTGCGCGGGCTGATCGTCGGTGCGCTGAAGCGTGCGCTGGCGGAAGCCGGCCACCGCGCATCGACAACGGTTGCTGGGGCGGCTCTCGGCGCGATCCGGCCGGAGATGGCCGCGACGGGCGAGGTGCCATCACATCCGCCGCGCTGGCCTTCACCACCTCCTTCGCGTCCGGGTTTCGCGGAACGGGGCCCGGATTGGCAAAGTGCCTTCTCCGACCTGGGCGGTCATGCCGCGCGTGTGGAAGAAGCTCCTTTGGAGGTCGTGGAGAGCAGGGAGATGCCGCTCGGTGTCGCGCGGGGGCAACTCCACGAGACCTATGTGATCGCGCAAACGTCCGATGGCATCGTGATCGTCGATCAGCATGCCGCGCATGAACGCCTCGTCTATGAGCGCATGAAAAAGGCGATGGCCGCGAAGGGCGTCGCGCGGCAGATGCTCCTCATTCCCGAAGTGGTCGACTTGGACGAGGCGGAAGCCGAGCGCATCGTCGCGCGTGCGGGCGAACTCGCCGAACTCGGCTTCGTGCTGGAAGCCTTCGGACCGGGCGCGATCGTCGTGCGGGAGGTACCGGCTCTATTCGGCAAGCTCGACGTGGCGGGCCTCGTGCGCGATCTTGCGGACGATCTGGCCGAACTCGATGAAGCGCTCTCGCTGAAGGAAAGGCTGGAAGAGGTATGCGGCACGATCGCCTGTCATGGTTCGGTGCGCGCGGGTAGACGGCTTACCGCCGAGGAGATGAACGCGCTGCTTCGCGAGATGGAGGCGACGCCGCATTCCGGCCAGTGCAATCACGGCAGGCCGACTTACGTTGAGCTGAAGCTCTCCGACATCGAACGGCTATTCGGCCGACGCTGACGGCGCGAGGCAGTCCCGGCAGAGAAAGTTCGCAAGGTCGTCGGTGACGTGATGGACGTGGCCGCCATCAGCGCCCTCATGCGATATCTGCTGGTGCCGTTCGGGCCCTGGAAGGCCCGGTTTCACCCAGACAGTGGTCATGCCGAGTTCGTGCGGCACTTCGAGATTGCGCGCGATATCCTCGAACATGGCCGCGCGCGAAGGCTCTATCCCGCTCGCTTCCACGAAGCGCTCATACGCGGTCCGCCGGGGCTTCGGCTCGTAGGCAGTTGTCACGATGTCGAAGATCCCGTCGAAAACATGGTCGATGCCGAGCTGCCGGACAACATTCTCGGCATGCGCGCACGAACCGTTGGTGAAAATGAGCTTGCGGCCCGGCAGCTTTGCGATCGCGTCGCCGAGCGCAGCATTCTCCACCACCGCGGATACGTCGATATCGTGCACAAAGTCGAGAAAAGCGGCGGGTTCCAGGCCGTAAACGGCCATGAGCCCGGAGAGCGTCGTGCCGTGTTCGACGTAGAAATCCTTCTGGATGCGCCGCGCCTCCAGGGCATCGATTTTCAGATAATCGCCGATAAAGGCCGTCATTCGCTGGTCGACCTGCGCGAAGAGATCGCAGGCCGGTGGATAGAGCGTGTTGTCGAGATCGAAAACCCAGGTTTCGACATGGCCGAAACCGCGGGAAGGTGGAGAAAGAGGCATATCTGGAGGCGTCATGCGCCATATGTGCCGTTTTCGGGCACCGCTGGCAAGCACCCGAACGAGGAGATTAATCGGGCGTTAAGCGCGAAAGCTCGAAACTCGGGCGAGAACCATGCGCTGCATTTCGGAGAAAGAATGGCGTTCGGCTTGCTGTCCCGTCTGTTCGCCCGGCGGAAGCTTCCTGCGGAGCTTCGCTACGAGGACGCGCGCCGCGTCCTGGAGAGCCATCATCTTGCCGTGAAACGCGAGCTGGCCGGCCGTGACGATGCGCCGCCGGAAGCGCTCTACTACCTCGCCTGCGACGACGATCTCGAAGTTCGCAGTCTCGTGGCTGGAAATCCCGCGGCACCGATGCAGGCGAACGAATTGCTGCGTACGGATGTGGACGGGGAAGTACGAGAGGAACTCGCCCGCAAGATCGGCCGTCTCATGCCGGACCTGCCCTCGGGCGAACTCACCGCGCTTCAGAGGCGCGCAGTCGAACTCCTCGAGCGGCTCGCGGAGGACGAGTTGTCGCGCGTTCGCGCAATCGTTGCTCGCGAAGTCGCGCATTGCCCCACCATTCCTCACAGTCTCGCGCTCCGGCTGGCGCGCGATGTGGAGATCGCCGTATGTGGCCCGATGCTGCAATACTCGCCACTTCTCTCTGACGAGGACCTGATAGAAATCGTGGCGAAGACCCGCGTGCAGGGCGCGGTCGAGGCTATCGCCAAACGTGATGGCCTGGGCGGCGATCTGTCCGCGGCCGTTGCGGCAACGCTCGACGTGTCAGCGGTGGCGCAGCTTCTTGCCAACGAAAAGGCGGAGATCAGGGAAGAGACTCTGAACAAGGTGATTGCGCAGGCTGCGGGCATCGAGGCATGGCATCGACCGCTCGTAATGCGCGCCGATCTCTCCGTCCGTGCGATGCGCCGTATAGCGACCTTTGTCTCGCGTTCGCTCATAGATGAACTCGGTCGCCGACACAATCTCGACGATGACACCGCTCTTTGGCTTAAGACCCGCGCCCAGGCGTCGATCGAAGCCGATGATACGGGAGACGAAAAGCCGCTGACTGTCGAGGCTATGAGCGAAGCATTCAGGGAAGGTCGTCTCGGCGACGAGATGGTGACGGGAGCGGCAACGCTCGTGCAGCGTCAACCCGTGGTCACGGCTTTGTCACTCCTCGCAGACGTGCCGGCTCATTTGGTTGAGACCATCATCGACTCTCGGAGTGGCCGCGGCATTTCCGCACTTTGCTGGAAGGCCGGACTCTCGATGCGGACTGCACTTGCGGTCCAAACTCACATTGCCCATGTGCCCACGGGTAATCTCGTTCTGCCGCGGGAAGGGATAGACTATCCCCTCAAGGAAAACGAGATTCGCTGGCACCTGCAATATTTCGGGATAGATGCAGGCAGTGCGCGGCCGGGGCTCTAGTCAAAGTCGATCCTGCGAAAGGTCTCTCCACCCGTTTCCACGCGCATGAAACCACGCTCGTCAAAGCCGCGCGCGACGCAGCGTTCGCGTCCCCTAATCTGGAATCGGGTTGCCTTCGTGCAGAAGTTGTCATTGCCGCCCCAGACCAGGGCCGATCCCTGACGCCGTACTATCGTTCCTGTGTCGTCCACTGCTTCGGCATAGACGTAGTAGGCTTCTTCCGTCAGTTCGCCCTTGATCGCCTTGCGGCAGCCGCTGGGTTCGATGCGAATCCATCCGCTCGACATGTCTCCTTCGCCGTTGCGATATCCGACCGCTGCCCAGACAAGTTCTCCCGTGCGATTGCAGAAGGTCAGTCCGACGCGGTCGCGTTCCTCGATCGCGCGCGCGATCAACTGGCCGACAAGCACGTCGTCGATCCGTCCGGTTGCAGGTTCCTTTTCAGAGCGCTGGAAGGCCTCGACTGCGCGAAGCGTATTGCGTGCCGCGATACCATCGATCTGCTTGAGCGCAAAACCGATATCCTTGAGCAACCGTTGAGCGCCCGCGATCCGCGCCTCGTCCTCGGTGTATTCACCTGCCTCTGCGAAGGTTGTCGTCCAGTTTTCTCCCGCGGTCGTCCGCACACGCAAGAAGTCGGCCGAATCGTATCCCCGCATCGCACATTGGTCGCGGCCTTCGATCTCGAAAGCGTCGTCGACGATGCAGAAGCCCGTGTTGCCGGAAAAATACTTGATGCTGCCCTTATGCGCATCGATGGATCGTGCGAAGACAAAATAATCGCGCTCTTCGATAGAGCCTTCGAGCACGTCCGTGCAATCGCCCGGCGGTATGCGTGTCCACCCTCGGCTCTTCCAGGCGCCATCGGCTTCGAATGCGATGGCGCCGTCGAGCACGTAGCTCGTCTTGTTGCAGAAACGATACTCGGCGTGCGCATCTGCTGGCAGGACAAGACAGCAAAGAAGGGCGGCAGCGGCAATCTGCAGACTGTATTTCATGAATCTGGACGCTCCCCCGATCTGGAAACCTTAGCATCCGGGAGCGTGTCGCGAAAAGGCCGAAGGCTCAGTTCTGGATCAGCGTGCCCGCGCCGTGTTCAGTGAAAAGCTCGAGGAGAACGGCGTGACGCACACGTCCGTCGAGGATGACGACAGCCTCGACGCCGCCTTCAACGGATTCGATACAGGTTTCAAGCTTCGGAATCATGCCGCCTGAAATCGTGCCGTCCTTCATGAGAGCCTTTGCCTGCCCGACGGTCAGGACTTCCATCAGCTTGCCCTGCTTGTCGAGCACCCCGCTCACATCGGTAAGGAGAAGGAGCCGCGTCGCACCCATCGCGGCCGCAATGGCACCTGCAACCGTATCGGCATTGATGTTGTAGGTTTCGCCGCTCGCCGAAACGCCGATCGGCGCGATGACGGGGATGATGTCCGACTTCTGGATTACCTGCAGAATTTCCGGATTGATCCTGTCCGGCTCGCCGACAAAGCCGAGATCAAGAAGCTTCTCGATGTTGGATTCAGGGTCATGAACCTTGTGCTCCACCTTGCGGGCGACGATCAGATTGCCGTCCTTGCCGCAAAGGCCGACGGCGCGCCCTCCTGCCTGATTGAGCTGGGCGACGATCTGTTTGTTGATCGAGCCGGCGAGCACCATTTCGACAATCTCGACCGTTGCCCTGTCGGTGATGCGCAAGCCGCCCGAGAACTCGCTCTTGATGCCGAGCCGGGTCAGCATGGCCCCGATCTGAGGACCGCCGCCATGCACGACGATGGGATTGAGGCCTGCCTGTTTCAGCATCACGATGTCGCGGGCGAATTCGGCGCCGAGCGTCTCGTCGCCCATCGCATGGCCACCATACTTCACGACCACTGTCCGTTTGTCGTAGCGCTGCATGAAAGGCAGGGCTTCGGAGAGGATGCGCGCTCGCTCGAGTTTTGCCTCGTCCTTGTTGTCCGGCATTCGCTTTCGCTCTCCCTCCGCTCCGGGGCCGCAACTCAGTTCGTCCGCGATTTATACCCCAGCGCTGCCGGGTCGGCCAGCGAAGCGATCTCGGCGCGGAGTTCGGCAATGCCCGTTCCCTTCTCGCTCGATGTAATGACGATGCGAGGGTGGGCTGCGACGTGGGTGCGCAGACGTTCACGGACTTCAGCGAGCCGTGTGTCGATTTCGCCGGCTTTCAGCTTGTCGGCCTTGGTGAGAACGATCTGATAGGAAACGGCAGCTTCGTCGAGCATCGCCATCACCTCTTCATCATTGTCCTTGAGACCGTGTCGCGCATCGATCAGCACAAATACGCGGCGAAGCGGCGCGCGGCCTCTCAGATAGGACATGACCAGGGCGGTCCACTGGTTCACCCGGGATTTGGTTTCCCGCGCATAGCCGTAGCCGGGCAGGTCCACCAGCATCACGGCAGGTGCGTTGCTGGGGCCGAGCACGAAGAAGTTGAGCTCCTTGGTCCGGCCCGGAGTGTTTGACGTGCGCGCCAGTGTCTTGCGACCGGTGAGTGCGTTGATAAGGCTCGACTTGCCGACGTTCGAACGTCCGGCAAACGCAACTTCGGCAAGCGCTGTCGCAGGAAGGCCCTTCATGTCCACGACGCCACGCAGGAAATCGCAAGGCTGCGAGAACAGCCATCGCCCCGTCTCGATGTCCGGCGTATCGAGAGGATTTTCCTCGCTCGGGGCGCCGGTCATGATTCAGGGCTTCGGCTTGTCGCCGCCCAACAATCTGTCGAGCCCGAGATTGCTGAAAATCTCGATTTTCACGCCCTGTCTCTTCATGATGACACCCTGCTGGATGACCGAGAGCGTGTTGTTCCACGCCCAGTAGATCACGAGTCCGGCGGGGAAGCTCGCCAGCATGAAGGTGAAGATCACCGGCATCCAGGTGAATATCTGCGCCTGAATTGGATCGGCGGGCAGCGGATTCATGCGCTGCTGCACGAACATGGTGAAACCCATGATGAGCGGCCATATGCCGATCATGAGCAGCGACGGCGGGTCCCAGGGGATCAGTCCGAACAGGTTGAAGATCGAAGTGGGATCGGGCGCGGAAAGGTCATTGATCCAGCCGAAAAATGGCGCGTGCCGCATTTCGATCGTGACGAAAAGAACCTTGTACAGTGCGAAGAAGACCGGGATCTGGATCAGTACAGGCAGGCAGCCGGCAAGAGGATTCACTTTTTCCTTCTTGTATAGCTCCATGATTTCCTGCTGCTGCTTCATCTTGTCGTCTTTGTAGCGCTCCCGCAGTTTCTCCATATCGGGCTGCAGCTTCTTCATCTTGCTCATCGCCACATAGGACTTGTTGGCAAGCGGGTAGAAGACGAGCTTGATGAGTACGGTGACGACGAGAATCGCAATGCCGAAATTGCCGACATGCAGCGCAACGAAATGCAGTGCGTCGAACATCGGTTGCGTCAGGAACCAGAACCAGCCCCAGTCGATCAGCAGGTTGAACTTGTAGATGCCGGCTTCGTGATAGGTGTCGATCACCGTGGAGACTTTGGCGCCTGCGAAGAGCCGGTTCTCGATCTCGATATTGCCGCCCGGCGCAATCTCCTGCGGGCCATAGCGGAAATCGGCCTGGTAGTTCTCGATCGCGGGATCGGGATGCTCACTGAAATTCGCGACGAAGTTCTTGCCAGATTGCGGCACCAGCGCCGCCGCCCAGTACTTGTCGGTGATGCCGAGCCACCCTTCCGTGTCACTCACCTTTACCGGTCCGTCCTCGGTGGCGTCCTCGTAGGAGATTGCCTTTTCGCCGACGCTGGGGAATTCGCCGATGAAGCCTTCATGCAGGATGAAGAAGGCACTGCCCGCCGGGCTGCCCGTGCGCGAAACGAGGCCATAGGGGTAGAGCGTTACAGGCGCGCCGGAGTTGTTCTCGATCCGGTCGGAGACGGTGAACAGGAAATGATCGTCGAGCGTGATCGTCCGGTGGAAAACGAGACCCTGGCCATTGGCCCAGCGAAGCGTCACCGGCGTTTGCGGTGTCAGCGCTTCGCCATCTTCGAGCTGCCACTGCGTCTTCGAATTCGGCAGCGCGACATTGGATCCGGGCGCGGCGATAAAGCCGAACTCGGCGAAATAGGGCGCCTCGGTTCCGGCGGGCGTGAGAAGCGTGACTTCCGGGCTCTCCGGATCGACCGTCACATGATATTTTCTGAGTTTCAGATCGTCGAAGCGGGCGCCCTTGAGCGAGACGGATCCATCGAGCTCGTTGGACCGCACGGGAATACGCGGCGCCGCGGCGAGGGCTTCGTCGCGGTCGACGGTCCGGCCCGCTGCGCCGGGAGTGCGCGCGGGCTCGTCGACGGTGGGAAGCCGGGCCTCCCCGGGGGCTGTCGTGCCGGGCTCAGGACTGGCCGTGGTGCCGCTTCCCTCCGCCGCAGCTTCCTGCCTCGCTCGTTCTGCTTCGAGTTGCGGGTCGATGAAGAAATATTGCCATCCGACGAAAACAACGACCGACAGGAAAATGGCGATGATGAAGTTGCGGTTGTCACCCATGAGGCAGGTCTTTCCCGGATGCGGACCTTGAAGCGTCGGAAGGCGCCGGCGCTGTCGCGCTTCTGCGGCTAGTGTGAACTTTGCTGAGCGCGATGTTGAGATCGCTGAGAAGATCGGGCCAGAACCGCGTGAGCGTATCCTGCCGCCCGATCAGGACGTAGTCGTAACCGGCTTTGGCGGCGAGTGGAAGGACTTCGGCGGCGGCGGCACGCAAGCGCCGTTTCGCGCGGTTACGATCGACCGCGCCCCCGACCTTGCGGGTCACGGTGAAGCCGACACGGGGGGGATTGTCGTCGTCGCGGTCAAGTGCCTGCAGCACAAGCCCTCGCTCGGCGCGCTTGCGCCCGCGGGCGGCGGCAAGAAATTCGCTGCGTTTGCGCAAACGTTCGATCTGGCGGTCCATCGGGCTGCTCGCATCGGTGCGGTCTCTCGCACCTGAAAGGAAAGCCTGGGCTGGAAAGGACCGTGGGCCGGAACCCGTTTGCGCGGCGCCGGAGGTCACGGGCGTGGGATCAGGCGCTAAGCCGCTTACGTCCCCTGGAGCGGCGCGCCGCGAGCACCTTGCGGCCGCCCTTGGTGGCGGTGCGCGCACGGAAGCCGTGGCGGCGCTTGCGGACGAGTTTGCTCGGTTGATAGGTCCGTTTCACGTCTCTTCTCCGGCAGATCTGGGCCGAGCCCGGTGCCTGCCAATCCGCTGGCCGGTCCGGCTCCAGGCGTCCCTCGGGGCCGCCTCGTGTATGCCAATAAAAACAAGAGCCGCAGGCGTTGCCACCCGACGGCTGTCTGGGCGGGTGTATAAGCGATAAGCCCGGCGAAAGTCAACGGCGAGGGGTGTTTTCCTGTCCGATCACCGGGCCTGAACTTGTCTCACAAACCGGTGAAGGCTTCTTCCGCCGCCACCGATAGCGCGTATTGTCCGCACGCCATGACAGATGCATTTCACAACACGGCCTCCCTCCGCCCGTTTGGGATGTTTGTACCTATTTTGTTCCTTTTGTGTGCGATCATAGCACCCGCCGGAGCTGCCCCATTGATGACGCCTGATCATGATCCCTGGGCCCGGCTCCTGCAGTCCCGGCTGACCGAAGGTGAGGACGGCGCCCCGAACCGGTTCGACTATGGCGGCCTCAAGGCGAGCCCGGAGGAAAGAGCGGCACTCAAGGCCTATATCGCCTCCCTGGAGACAGTCGATCCCGAAGCCCTGTCCCGGGACGAAGCCTTCGCATTCTGGGTCAATCTTTACAACGCCCTGACCGTGGAGGTCGTCGTCGAGCATTATCCGGTCGCTTCGATCCGTGACATCGACATCTCGCCCGGTCTCTTCTCGAACGGCCCCTGGGGCAGGAAGCTCGTGACAGTGGATGGACGGGAGCTTTCGCTCGACGACATCGAGCACGGCATTCTCCGGCCCGAATTCGGCGATTCCCGCGTCCATTATGCCGTCAACTGCGCCTCCGTCGGATGCCCCGATCTTGCGGCCGAGCCCTACCGCGGCGAAGGCCTCGACGCGATGCTCGATGCGGCGGCTCGGGCCTACGTGAACAGTCCCCGTGGCGCCCGGTTCGAGGGAGGCGAACTCACCGCCTCCAGCATATTCAAATGGTACATGAAGGACTTCGGCGGCACGGAAGAGGGCGTCCTGGCCGAACTTCGCCGCTACGCGGGTTCCGAGCTTCGCGGGAAGCTGGAAAACGTCGAACATGTCGCGTCTTATGATTACGACTGGTCGCTCAACGACACGGCCGAGTTGGAGAACGGGAAATGACGGAGAACGCGCCTGCAAGTTCGGCCGCCTTTCGGCGCTTTCTGCCCGTGCTGGTGCTCGCTGCCGGTCTCGCTGCCTTTTTCGCGCTCGGCCTCGACCGCTATGTCACGCTCGACACGCTGCGCGATAACCGGCAGGCGTTGTCGGTCTGGGTCGCCGAGAACTGGGCTCTGGCGGCTTTCGTTTATGTCGTCGCCTATATCGCGATGGTCGCCTTTTCCTTGCCGGGCGCTCTTGTAGCGACCCTGACGGGCGGCTTTCTTTTCGGGACGCTGCTGGGCGGCCTTTTGACTGTCGTCGGTGCGACCATCGGCGCCACGGCAATCTTCCTCGCGGCGCGGACGGCGCTCGGCGATGCCTTGCGCGCCAAGGCAGGACCGAAGCTCAGGAAGCTCGAGGAAGGCTTCGGCGAAAACGCCTTCAGCTACATGCTGGTGCTGCGGCTCGTGCCGATCTTCCCGTTCTTTCTCGTCAATCTCGCGCCGGCCTTTCTCGGCGTGCGGCTCGGCACCTATGTTCTTGCGACCTTCATCGGCATCATGCCGGGCACCTTCGTTTTCGCGAGCCTTGGCAACGGTCTCGGCGCCGTGTTCGATGCCGGGCGCGAGCCTGATCTCGGCCTGATCTTCGAGCCGCAGATCATCGGACCCATACTGGCGCTCGCTTTTCTCGCACTGGTGCCGGTCGTCTATCGCCGTTTCGCGGGAAAGTCCCGCCTTCCAGACGAGGCCGCTTGACGCGCGGCGCTCAAACATCATTCCGGGGATCGCATGGCGAAAAGGATCAAGGCTGATATCTGTGTGATCGGAGCGGGTTCGGGCGGGCTTTCCGTCGCAGCAGGCGCCGCGCAGATGGGCGCGCGAACGGTGCTGATCGAGCGCGACGCCATGGGTGGCGACTGCCTGAACACAGGCTGCGTGCCGTCGAAAGCGCTTCTCGCTTCCGCCAGGCAGGCATACCGCATGGGCGCAGGCGCGCCTTTCGGCATTGCTCCCGCCGAAGCGAAAGTCGATTTCGCCAAGGTCCATGACCACGTCCACGGCGTCATCGCGGCCATTGCGCCGAACGATTCCGTCGCCCGCTTCGAGGGGCTCGGCGTCACCGTCATCAAGGATCATGCGCGCTTCCGAGACGGAAGTACCGTGATCGCAGGCAACGCGGAGATTACGGCGCGGCGCTTCGTCGTCGCCACGGGCTCGCGGCCCTTCGTCCCGCAAATCCCGGGTCTCGACAAGGTGCCCTTCCACACGAACGAGACGATCTTCGGGAACAAGGAGTGCCCCGACCATCTCATCATCATCGGCGGGGGCCCGATCGGCATGGAGATGGCGCAGGCGCATCGCCGTCTCGGCGCGAAGGTAACGGTGCTCGAAACCTTGCGCGCTTTCGGCAAGGATGATCCTGAACTCACCGCCATCGTGATAGATCGCCTCCGCAAGGAAGGCATCGAGATTCTCGAGGGCGTGAAGATTTCCTCCGTCTCCGGTGGCGAGGGCAAGATCGTTGTTGCCGTTGCAGGCCGGGAAGGCGAACGGGAAGTGGCAGGCTCGCATATTCTGGTTGCGACGGGCCGCCGCGCCAATGTCGAGGGGCTTGATCTCGAGAAAGCGGGCATTGAGTACACCGAGCGCGGTCTGAAACTCGATGACAGGCTCCGCACCACCAACCGGCGAGTCTTCGGCGTCGGCGACGTCGCGGGCGGCCTTCAATTCACGCATGTGGCAGGCTATCACGCAGGCATCGTCATCCGGAATGCGCTGTTTCGGGTCCCCGCGCGTGCCGATCACAGCGCCGTTCCCTGGGTTACCTATACCGATCCCGAGCTCGCCCATGTTGGCGTGACCGAGGATGAAGCGCGCGGCAAGAACATGAAGATCAACATTCTGCGCTGGCATCTCGCCGAGAACGACCGCGCGCAGGCCGAACGCGAGACCGAGGGCGTCATCAAGGTTGTGACCGATTCCCACGCGCGCGTGCTCGGCGCCACCATCGTCGCGCCTCATGCGGGAGAACTCATTCTGCCCTGGGTGCTCGCGAAGTCGCAGGCCTTGAAGCTTTCGGCGATGGCGGGCGTGATTGCGCCCTATCCGACGCTCTCGGAAATCAGCAAGCGGGCGGCAGGAGCCTACTACACGCCGACGCTTTTCAGTGCCAAGAC
This sequence comes from Parvibaculum sp., assembly GCA_017642695.1. GTDB lineage: Bacteria > Pseudomonadota > Alphaproteobacteria > Parvibaculales > Parvibaculaceae > Parvibaculum. The sequence continues at coordinate 1,033,713 of JAEPQD010000001.1, forward strand.
GAAGATGCTGGTGCGTTTTCTGGGCCTGTTCGGCTAGGATCGTCGCGATCGTCAGCACCGGAGTTAACCGTACGGTATGAGAGCCGCGGCAGAAGACAGGGATTGCCGGATTTCTGAAAGCCGGTTCGCGCAGCTTCTGCGTCCGCTGCGTGGTTCCCTGTCACGTCGCCTTCTGGCGCTCACCGTTCTCTTCATCATGCTGGCGGAAGTGCTGATCTTCGTGCCATCGGTCGCAAATTTCCGTCTCAACTGGCTGGAGCAACGCCTCGCCGCCGCCCAGATCGCTTCCCTCGCGCTGGAGGCCCGTCCCGACAACATGGTTTCGCCGGCGCTGCGCGAAGAACTGCTGAAGAACGCGCAGGTCTATGCCGTGGCGCTTCATCGAGACGATTCTCGCCGCCTCGTGCTCAGTGAGGACATGCCGCCCATGGTCGATACGAGTTTCGACCTGCGCGACGCGATGGCGATGACGCTCATCATGGATGCCTTCGAAACGGTCCTCGCGGGTGACGGCCGCATCATCCTGGTGACGGGCAAGCCGCGTTTCGGTGCGGGCGAGTCGATCGAAATCGTATTTGACGAAACCCCGCTTCGCCGTGCCATGCTTCAGTATGGAAAGAATATCTTCCTGCTTTCGCTGGTGATCTCGATCATCACGGCGAGCCTCATCTATATCGTTCTCCACTTCGTTCTCGTTCGTCCCATGCGCCGTATCACGGAAAACATGGTTGCCTTTCGTGACAATCCGGAGGATGCGCGCCTGGTCATCGCGCCATCGGTCCGCGCCGACGAAATCGGTGTTGCGGAACGCGAGTTGTCGCGCATGCAGAAGGATATTCGCGCGACGCTGAGCCAGAAGGCGCACCTTGCCTCGCTCGGCGTGGCCGTCAGCAAGATAAATCACGATCTTCGCAACATTCTCGCCAGCGCACAGCTCATTTCCGACCGTATCGGTGCCATCGACGATCCGACGGTACAGCATCTGGCGCCGCGTCTCTTCGCCTCTATCGACCGCGCCATCGATCTTTGTGCCAAGACACTGCGTTTCGGTCGCGCTGAGGAAGCGGCGCCCGAGAGGAAGCCCGTTACGCTCCGCGGCTTTGCGGACCAGGTGGCGGAGGCTGCCTGGCCGGAAGATGACGATGTGACATGGGCAAACGAAGTGCCGCCCGATCTCGTCGTTGATGCGGACCCCGATCACCTGTTTCGCATCCTTCTCAACCTTGCGCGCAACGCGGCACAAGCTCTTGCCGAAGGTGGACGTGGCGGTGAAGTTCGGCTGACGGCGCGCCGCGCCGGCGGTCATGTCCATATCGACATATCGGACAGCGGCCCCGGCCTTCCGTCCAAGGCGCGGGAGCATCTTTTCGAGCCTTTTTCCGGCGGCGTCCGGACGGACGGTACCGGGCTCGGTCTTGCCATCGCGGCGGAACTCGCACGCATCCATGGCGGTCATATCGAACTCGTCTCGACCGGCAGCTCCGGCACGACCTTCCGCATCTGCATTCCCGATACCGACGCCGCTTCGCGCGAATGCGCCGAGGCGGAAAGTCTCGCGGCACGGGAATAGCGGCATGGATGAGCAGGACTTCCGCCCGCCCGCGCCGCGGCGAGACTGGGCCTTGTTTCTCGATTTCGACGGTACCTTGACCGAACTCGCGCCCTCGCCGGATGCCGTCTCGGTCGATCCGGCACTACCTCATGTGCTTGCGCAGCTGGAGCGCGAGCTGGGCGGTGCGCTTGCCGTCGTCTCCGGCCGGCCGCTGGCGGAAATCGATGCGCTCATGGGGGTCGTGCTGCCGGGCGCCGGTGTGCACGGGCTTGAACTGCGCGAACAGCGAGATTGCGCCCCGCATCCACCGCCAGATAACGGCGCGGCAGCCGCTGTCCATCGCGCTTTGAAGTCAATGGTGGCCGACGATCCGCGCCTGATCCTCGAGGAAAAGCCCGGTGCGGTTGCGCTTCACTACAGGCGCGCGCCGGAGCGAGAGAGCGAGTGCCGTGCCGCCATGAGGACGGCACTTGCGGGCGTCTCCGGCCTTCATCTGATCGATGGCAAGATGGTGCTGGAGGCCAAGCCCGGTCATGTGAACAAGGGGTACGCGATCAGCAGGTTGATGGGAGTGGAGCCCTTCGCGGGACGGATTCCGGTATTTGCAGGTGATGATCGCACGGACGAAGATGGCTTTGAGGTCGTCAACGCGTTGAAAGGCGTTACCATCAAGATCGGTCCGGGGGAATCGCGCGCGAAGTATCGCGTGGCCTCTGTCGAGGAATTTCTCGTTTGGCTCGAGGATATCGCGTCCCGATTGGCCGTGATGAAGTGAATCGCCGAGAGGCGTGCGGAAAGATGTGGAGGTGTTTTGTCGTCCCTTGATCTAGGAGTGGTTGGGAATGGCACCTATGGGGCCCTGATCGACAAATGGGCACGTGTCGTCTGGTGCTGTCTGCCTCGTCTCGACGGTGATCCGGTGTTCTACGATCTGCTGAATGGCGGCGAGCCCAAGGGAGATGGCGGGCGGGAACGCGGCTTCTGGTCCATCGAGATCGAGAATGCGTCATCGTCGCGCCAGTATTATCGCCAGAACACAGCGATCCTTGTCACCGAGCTGACAGACAAGGACGGCAACGCAATCGAGATTTGCGACTTCGCACCGCGCTTCACACAACGTGAACGCATTTTCCAGCCCATGACGCTGGTGCGCCGCGTCCGTCCCCTTCAGGGCTCACCGCGCGTTCGCGTTCGCATGCGGCCAGCGTTCAATTACGGCCTGCGTGAGCCTGATGTGACTCGTGGCAGCAATCACATGCGCTTTCTTCACAGCGGTCTGGCGTTACGATTGACGACAAACGCACCCGTTACTTATCTGCTCGACGAAACCGCCTTCAATCTCACCAATCCGATCAGCTTCATTCTTGGCCCCGACGAAACGCTGACGGGCGGTATCGAGGACACGGCCCGGCAGTTCGAGGAGCGCACAGAAGACTATTGGGCGCGCTGGGTGCGCCGTCTGGCGCTTCCACTGGAGTGGCAGCAGGCGGTAATCCGCGCTGCCATCACTCTGAAACTCTGCTGCTTCGAGGAAACGGGAGCCATCGTCGCCGCGATGACGACGAGCATTCCGGAGGCGGCGGACACGGAGCGGAACTGGGATTACCGCTTCTGCTGGCTGCGCGACGCCTTCTTCGTGATCCGCGCATTGAACTCGCTGGCCGAGGTCGAGACGATGGAGAACTATCTCCGCTATCTCGGCAATATCGTCGGCACCGCCGAGAACGGTCATCTGCAGCCCGTTTACGGTATCGGGCTCGAGACGCATCTCGTGGAGCATCTGGTCGATACGCTGTCTGGCTACAGGGGGATGGGCCCGGTACGCCGCGGCAACCAGGCCTACGAGCACTTCCAGCATGATGTTTACGGCAACGTCATTCTTGCGGCATCCCAGTCCTTTTTCGATGAGCGCCTCCTGAAGCCGGCAACAAAGGCGGATTTCGAGCGCTACGAGAAAGTCGGCGAGCGTGCCTTTGCCATGCACGACCAGCCGGATGCTGGCATGTGGGAGTTGCGCACCCGCGCGCGCGTCCATACATCGTCCAGTTTGATGTGCTGGGCGGCCTGCGACCGTCTTGCTCACATTGCCGAGCACCTGGGGCTCGTCGAGCGTTCGCGTTACTGGCGCGGCAAGGCCGACCAGATTCACGCAACCATCTGCAAGTGTGCGTGGAACGAGGAGATGGGTGCCTTCACCGAAAGTTTCGGCGGCGACCAGCTCGATGCGGGTCTCCTGCTCATGGCCGAGGTGAATTTCCTGCAGCCCGACGACCCGCGTTTCCGCTCGACCCTGCTTGCGGTCGAAAAGGCTCTTCGCCGGGGACACCATATGTTCCGCTACGCGACGGCGGATGATTTCGGCACCCCCCGGAACGCATTCAATATCTGCACGTTCTGGTACATTGATGCCCTGACCCGTGTTGGCCGTACGGAGGAAGCGCGCGAGATATTTGAGTCCATTCTCGCCTGCCGGAACAGTCTGGGTCTTCTTTCTGAAGATACCGATCCGGCCACGGGGGAGCTTTGGGGAAATTATCCGCAGACTTACTCGCTTGTTGGAATCATAAATACGGCGATGCGCCTGAGTCGTAAGTGGGAAGAGCAGGTATGAGCCGCCTTGTCGTCGTCTCCAACCGTGTCGGCCCGGTCAAGGATGCTGCGCGGGCGGGTGGTCTCGCGGTTGCGCTTGTCGATGCACTGAAGGCGCGCGGCGGGCTCTGGTATGGTTGGAGCGGCAAGGTCGACGAGCGCGGCAACGACAGTGCGAAGATCGAGGAAGCAGGTTCGCTCACACTCGCGACGGTCGATCTCGCACCGGAAGAGCATGAAGAATACTACAACGGTTTCGCCAACCGTTGTCTGTGGCCTCTTTTTCACTACCGCATCGACCTCACCGCCTTCGATCGCCGTTACTATGAAGGCTATCGCCGGGTGAACGCGAAGTTTGCGCGCGTGCTGCATCCATTGCTGAAGCCCGACGACACGATATGGGTGCATGACTATCATTTTCTTGCGTTCGGCAACGAGCTGCGCCACATGGGCGCGGAGCAGTCGATCGGTTTCTTTCTTCACATCCCTTTCCCGGCGCGAGAGGTGCTTGCCGCCTTGCCGCATCACGATGCCATGGTGCGCGGTCTTTTTGCCTATGACGTGATCGGCTTCCAGACCGAACGTGACTGTGAGCGCTTTCGTGACTATGTCGTGCGCGAGGCGCATGGCAGTGAAGACGGCGACAAGCTGCACTGCTTCGGGCGGACCGTGACAGTCCGTGCTTTCCCGATCGGCATCGACTCGGAGGGTTTTGCGAAGATGGCAGCGTCCGACAAGGATGCCTGCAAGCAACATGACAAGGTGACGAGTTCGCTCGCCGGCCGCACGCAGATCGTCGGCGTCGACCGGCTCGACTACACGAAGGGCATCGCCGAGCGCTTTCATGCCTATGAACGCCTGCTGCAGGACTATCCGGAGACGCGGCGCGAGGTCTCCTATCTCCAGATTGCGGTAACCTCGCGCGGCGATGTGCAGGAATACCGCGAAATGCGTGAGGAACTTGATGGGCTCTCGGGTCACATCAACGGTGCCTATGGCGAGTTCGACTGGACGCCGCTGCGCTACCTGAACAGACCGATGGCGCGGCGTTCTCTTGCAGGTCTCTACCGCGCGAGCAAGATCGGCCTCGTGACGCCGTTGCGCGACGGCATGAATCTGGTCGCCAAGGAATATGTCGCTGCCCAGGACCCGGAAGATCCCGGCGTTCTCGTGCTCTCGCGTTTTGCGGGCGCTTCCTACCAGATGGCGGAGGCGATCATCGTGAATCCCTACGACATAAAGGGCGTGGCGGACGCGCTCCAGATTGCGCGCTACATGAGCCAGCAGGAACGCCGCGAAAGATTCGAAGCGCTGATGGGGCGGCTAAAATCCGAAGATGTCGCGCATTGGCGTGATGATTTCCTGACCGCGTTGGCTGATGTCGCGGAGCGGCGCATCCGGCCGACCGTATCGTGACCATGAGCGGCGGTCAGGCACCAGGCGACAGGTTCCTTGTCGCCGACATCGGTGGGACCAATGCCCGCTTTGCGCTGGCGACAATGCGCGGCGAGGACATCGCCATTCCGCCACCTGATATTTTTCTTACTGCCGATCACGCGAGTCTCGCGGCTGCACTCGAAGCCTTTCTTGATGCGGCGGACCGGCCGCCGCTTTCCGGGGTTGCCGCCTGCGCCGCCGGGCCGGTGGAAGGTGCGGGCGCCGCTGCACATATCGCGATGACGAACTGTCCCTGGGATGTATCCATCGAAACGCTTGCCCGGGTTACCGGTATCGAAAGCCCACGCCTGATGAACGATTTTGCCGCGCTCGCGCTCTCGGTTCCCGCGCTCGTGGCAGAGGATCTTCATCCCGTCGGCGCCAGGCTCGATGCCCTTCCCCGCGCGCCCGTTGCGATCCTGGGCGCTGGCACTGGGCTCGGCGTTTCCGCGCTGGTCTTCGGCGAGTCGCATGAAATTCCGGTTGCGGGGGAGGGTGGACATGTCGATCTCGCACCCGCCAATCCGCGCGAGGCGGAAATCCTTGCCTTCCTTCAGTCGATCCATGGCCATGTCTCCGCCGAGCGCGTCCTCTCCGGGCCGGGCCTCGTCACGCTTTATGCCGCGCTTGCCGCACTTGCGGGCCGCGAGGAGCCCAGGCTCACTCCCGCTGAAATCGCCGCCCGTGCCCACGCGCAGGAAGACGCACGCGCCGAGGAAGCCGTGCGTCTCTTCTGCGGCTGGCTTGGCGCGGTCGCGGGCGATCTGGCGCTCACGCTCGGTGCACGGGGCGGCATCTATATTGGTGGCGGTATCGTGCCGGGCTGGCTTTCGGGGATGCCGGGTCTTTTCGACGAAGATGTGTTCCGATCGCGGTTCGAGGCAAAAGGGCGCTTCGGCACATGGCTCGCGCGCATTCCCGTCTTCGTGATCCGTCGCGCGGACGCGGCGCTGCTCGGTCTTGCCCGCGCCGCTCGTGACCCGAAACCCTGACGCATTCCCCGAATTCAGGGCTGTCCTGTCACTACATTGCCGTCACGGCGCGGATCGGCGGCGCCGTCGAGCCCGTCCGGCATGACGAGAATGCCGTGAAGTCCGCTTATTGCCGGCCGTGCCTCGACAGTATGTCCGAGTTCCTCCAGCTGCAGCGCCATCTGTTCGAGCGGCGTCCCCGCTTCGATTTCCAGCGGTCCGTTCCGGTCGAGAAAGCGTGGCAGGCCGACCGCCGCTACCATGTCCATGTCCCAGTCGATCAGCGCGATCAGCGTCTGTGTGACGTATCCGATAATGCGGCTACCGCCCGGCGAACCGATGGCGGCCCGGAACTCGCCGTCTTCGTCGAACACGATTACCGGCGTCATCGACGAGCGCGGGCGCTTGCCCGGTGCGACGGCATTGGCGATGGGTTTCCCGTCCTGCTCTGGCACGAAGGAGAAATCGGTGAGCTGATTGTTGAGCATCATGCCTCCCGCCATCAGGTGGGAGCCGAACGGCCCTTCTACCGATGTCGTCATCGACACCGCGTTGCCGTTGCTGTCCAGAATGCTGAAATGGCTGGTCGAAGGCATGTCGACCGGCTGGTTCATACCCCAGTTCATCGCGCGTTCGTCGGCAAGGCGGCCGGGTTTGGCTTTCCCCATTGAATAGCTGGCGTCGATCTCGTTCGCGCGCGATTCGAGGTAGGCGCTGTCGAGCATCTCTTCGACTGGTACATCCACGAAGTCAGGGTCGCCAATATACTTGTCACGGTCGGCGTAGGCGAGCTTCTCTGCTTCCGCGATGAAATGCACCGCGGTCAGTGTCATCGGGCCCATGCCTTTCAGATCGTAGTTGCCGAGAATGCCGAGAATCTGCAACGTCGTGAGCCCGCCCGATGTGGGTGGCGGCATGGAGCAGACTCGATAGGCGCGATAAGGCGCGCAGATCGGTTCACGCTTTTTCGCTTCGTAAGCGGCGAAGTCCGAAAGTGCGAGCGTACCCGGCCGTCTCGGCGCGTTCTGCACCGTGGAGACGATCTCTTCAGCGACCTTGCCCTGGTAGAACCCCTTCCAGCCTTCCGCGGCGATTATCTTCAACGTTTCCGCATAGGCCGGGTTCTTCAGCACGTCGCCCTCCGCCGCGGGCACACGTAAGCCGTTCGCATCCATGCGGTAGAAGTAGTCCTGCGCCACCGGCATCTGCATCAGCACCGGATCGCGCGCGATGGCTTCGGCAAGTTTGGGCGCGACGGTGAAGCCCTCTTCCGCAAGCTTGATGGCGGGTTGGAAGAGTTCTCCCCATTCGAGCTTCCCGTGTTCCTGATGCGCAAGCCAGAGCATCTTCACAACGCCGGGCGTGCCGACGGAGCTGCCGCCGATCATCGCTTCGAGGAAGGGTAGGGGCTCGCCTTCATTGTCGAGAAAGAGCGCGGGCGTCGCGCCCATCGGCGCCGTCTCGCGCCCGTCATAGGCGGCAACGTCACCGCTCTTCTCGTCGTAGTGAAGCATGAAGGCGCCGCCCGCGAGACCGGACGATTCGGGCTCCACGAGCGAAAGCACCGCCTGAACCGCGATGGCCGCATCGACCGCACTGCCGCCTTTGCGCAGCATCGCCGCGCCCGCTTCGCTCGCGTAGGGGTTCGCCGCCGCGATCATGAAGGGTTGCGGCTCGTCGCTCCGCCACAACCAGGCAAAGCCCGCAACGACGACGATAAGAACGAGCGCCGCCGCAGTGAGCCCCGGCAGGATTCGGTTGAGCCTCATATCCTATCTCTCCTCCCGGATCTCGCCCACGAACGATGGGGCAGCGGCATTGGTCCGCCACTTTGCTATGATGCGGGAAAATTGCCCCGCCCGTCATCCTAACAGCCCTGCTGCAGAAGAGGTTGAGATATGCACTTCGGCGCCGTTCGCAAAGGTCCGCACAATCATATTGTCGATGTCGACGGTATTTCGGTCGGCAATGCGGAGGACATCGCTGCCCGCACCGGCGTGACCGTAGTATTGCCGGAGGCGCGTGCCGTTGCTGCCTGCGACGTGCGAGGCGGTGGACCCGGTACCCGTGAGACCGACGCCCTCGATCCAGTTTGCCTTGTCGATGCGGTCGATGCGGTGGTGCTTTCAGGGGGCTCGTCCTGGGGGCTGGAAGCGGGTTCCGGCGTTGCCGCCTGGCTCGGCGCGCGCGGCCGTGGTTTCCGCGTCGGCGGCAGTCCGGTTGTTTCGCCCATCGTGCCCGGGGCAATCCTCTTCGATCTCGCGAATGGCGGCGACAAGGACTGGGGCGAAGAGCCGCCCTATCGCGCTCTCGGCCGTGCGGCATGTGAGAAGGCGGGCATGGATCTGGCGCTCGGCAATGCCGGGGCGGGGCTCGGGGCGACGGCGGGAAAATACAAGGGAGGTCTTGGTTCCGCTTCCGCCATAACAGGTAGCGGCCTCACCGTTGCCTCCCTGATGGCCGCCAATCCCTTTGGTGCGGTCGTCATGCCGGGCAGCGCCTCGTTCTGGGCGGCCCCCTATGAACTCGAAGAAGAATTCGGCGGGCGCGGCTGGCCCTCGCCATTGCAGGCTTTTGCCGCGCTCGATCCGATGGCAGGCTCCAAGGCCGATATCGAGCCGGGCTCGAACACGACCATCGGCATCGTTGCCACGAACGCGGACCTCACCCCCGTCGAGGCCCGCCGTGTCGCCATCATGGCGCAGGACGGGCTCGCCCGCGCGGTCCGCCCTGTCCATGCTCCGGTCGATGGCGACACGATCTTCGTCCTCGCCACCGGTGCCGTCCCGCTTGGGCCCGACATGCGCTACCGGGCGGTCACGGGGATCGGCGCGCTCGCAGCCGATTGCGTTGCCCGTGCGATTGCGCGGGGGGTCTACGAGGCGGAGACGCTCGGAAGCGCCATTTCCTGGCGCGAGCGGCATGGGAGCTGAATACAGGGCCTCGGCCGGGAATGGCCGCTTCCGGCGGGTTTGGGGGACGGCCCCGGCCGATTTCGGCCCCTTGGCCCCCTTGCCTTCGGCCCGCCAAGGCTTTATGAGTGGCCCGCCTTCGACGGTGGCGGTGAACTCCGCCCGATGCCCCAAGGGGCTTCCGCGATGTGCATGCGCCCGTAGCTCAGCTGGATAGAGCATCAGACTACGAATCTGAGGGTCGGACGTTCGAATCGTTCCGGGCGCGCCATTTTTTCCAATGATTTACAAGTATTTTGAGAATTGTTTTAAAGCCTTAGGCTCTTCATAGGCTCTCGATTTCCCTATGTGATTGAACAAAAACGGAAATTCGAGGCGAAATCGCGGGTGCAATTGGCGTCATGCGAGGAGTGTCTGGATTTGCCAGAGCAGCGATGTCTCATCACCGTGAAAGCTCTCGATCATTGCCTCTAGGAATGCTTCAGGATCAAGTCTCTGTATGTCCAACGGGTGGCCGGCATGATCCGCCATCAGAGCAAGAAAAACAGTCTGTGTCCGTCCATTGCCTTCTCTGAACGGGTGGATCGCGTTCAGCGTGGCCAGGAAACGTGTCGCTTCGCGGACAAAGTCATGCGAGGGCAGATCCTGAAAGTAATGTTGCTCTTTCAAATCGGTGAAGAGTGCAGACATCTCGCGTTGAATGTATTCGGGATAACAAAAGGCACTTCCGTCCTTTGAAATTCGGACGGTGCGGAACTTGCCGGCCCAAACGTATACATCCTGAAAGAGGTGGTGATGGAGCGCACGGTAGTGGGTGACGCTCAACCGGCCTGGTGGCAGTGGCTCATCCGCTCGCTGCGTTGTGCTCGCCGTCTCGAACTCATCGAGAGCAGCTTGATTTCGAAGACCGGGAATATTCTTGAGAACGGGGGTGCCAGGGTAGCAATAGGGATCTGCAACCGCATCATACATAAGAAAAAGCGACTAGCGATTTTTGCCATACTTGGCGGCGATGATCTTGCGCCGCTCTTCCGGGGAGAGCCCCTTCCGATCAAACTCGCGAAACTCGGCAGCCATCGTGGCCGACATCCGAATTCCCTCGACCTCGCTGATTTTCGCAAAGCTCTGCCTGCCAAGAGTGAACCCCTTGGAAGGACGTTTGCCGGATTTGGTAGTCGTTTCGCTCATGGACCAATTATAGCACAGACCCGTTCTGCGTACAGACATGTGCGTAACGGATATCCAACGTTTTGCAGAGTGTCGCAGGGGTCAGTGGCACTCCGCCAACGAAAAGCAATAGCGAAGCGATCTCGTCGGAAACGCTATGAGGAGTCGGAAGATATGCCATTAGAACGATACATAGGGCCAACCCGCTGCACACCAGCATTCGGCCGGCGATCTCGAAGCTGCCCACGGTGTTTGACGTTTATCTGTCCACAGATAATCGACCGTGTCCTATCAGCGCTCCGACTTTAAGGTAGATGATAAGGGGTCGAGAACAGGTCATTCAACCGTCTTCCTCCTACCGTCGCTCCAATCCTTGAGCCAAAAATCTCTCACTCCTAGAGTCTGAGTCGTCGCCAACCACTAGATAGTGTGTCGGACTCGCGCCTATCAAGCGCCTCGTTAACCAATTCTCGTTTCATCCGTGTCAAGATAATTTGGCGGGAGGCGCGGTGGATGAACAAGCTCTACTTTGGCGACAATCTCGAATGGCTGCCGCAGCTGCCATCGGAGAGCGTTGGTTTAATCTATCTTGATCCGCCATTTAATTCGAAGGCGACGTACAACCTTCTTTACAAGTCTCCGGACGGAAGGGCGGCCCAGGCACAACATCAGGCCTTTGTGGATTCCTGGCGGTGGGGTCCGTCCACCGATCTAGCGTTTGCGATAGTGATGAACAGTGGCTCTCCAGCCGCCGGTATCATCAGTTCGCTTCAAAACTTCATGCACAAAAGCGATCTGATGGCCTATCTAACTATGATGGCCGCACGTTTATTGGAATTGCATCGCATTCTGAAATCCGGAGGCAGCATCTATCTGCACTGCGATTCGAGTGCAAGCCACTATCTGAAAATTCTGATGGATTCGATCTTCGGTTCGGGAGCTTTTCTGAACGAAATCATCTGGAAACGTTCGCACGCACATAGCGACGGCAAACAAGGATCGCGCCACTTCGGACGTGTCACAGATACCATCTTGTTTTATGCGAAAGGAAAGCCGGAAACGTGGAACAAACAATATCAGCCATACGATCAGGCATACATTGACCGCGACTATCGGCGCGTTGACGAAGACGGTCGAAAATACCGTATCGATAATTTACAGGGTCCAGGTGGAGCGCAAAAGGGAAACCCCTACTATGAAGTAATGGGCGTTTCCCGCTATTGGCGATACTCGAAAGAGAAAATGGAAGAGTTGATCCGACAGGGCCGTGTAATTCAGACGCGGCCCGGCACTGTTCCTCAATACAAACGTTATCTGGATGAAATGCCGGGCGTGCCACTTCAGAATCTTTGGGCCGACCTTCCTGTGCTGAGCAATAGATCGAAGGAGTCACTAGGCTATCAAACCCAAAAACCGTTGGCGCTTTTGGAACGCATTATCAGTGCATCGAGCGATCCCGGCGACACAATCCTAGACCCATTTTGTGGCTGCGGTACTGCCATTGAAGCCGCCGAAAAGCTTGGTCGCAATTGGATCGGGATAGATATTACAGCCCTTGCCATTGACGTTGTTGAACGTCGCCTCGCAAGAATGAAGCGCCGGCGCGGCTCGCATTACATCGTCGAGGGCATACCTCTCGACGTAGACGGCGCCAAGCGTCTGTTCGAACTTGACGAGCATCAGTTCCAACTTTGGGCGATAACGCTCGTTGACGGTCAGCCGCGGGAAGGTGGGAAAAAGGGGGCCGATAAAGGCGTCGATGGCTGGATATACTTTCAAGACGATTCCAGGACCATTGGAAACGCTGTGATTTCGGTGAAGGGTGGAAAGAACATCCACGCCTCGCACGTGCGCGATCTCATAGGTGCGATGAACAATCACGATGCGAAGCTGGGTGTATTTGTGACGCTCAACAAGCCAACAGTGGATATGGAAAAGGCCGCGCGGGAGGCCGGTTCTGTTGAAGCCGGCGGCAAACTTCGGCCACGCGTACAGATCCGCACGATAGCCGAACTGTTTAAGGGCAATAGGCCAGATCTACCGCCGGTTCACGATATTATTTCCGCTGCGGCGGCCGCACGCCGTAGCGTTCAAAGGAAAGAACCTCCAGCCAAGTCGGCCGACGAGATAAGAAAGTCGCCTTCATTCAAGCTGCCCATTGCTGGTGGAAAGAAGAAGGGACAGAAGGACCTGCCCTTGGACGAGCCGCTGCTTATAACGCCGCGCGAGACGCAGCGCACAAGACGAGGACGCCGGTAGGCGATTCGGTCGGCGGACATATGGAAGTAGGCTCGAAGATACTCCGGCGAGAGCTTTCTCGATTGGAAGTTTCGCTGTTACGGATTCTCTTCGGTATTGCCAGCGTCATCGTTGCTTTCAACAATGCGCAACGGACAAAGTTGAAGCCCTGACGATTTCCGTTCTCGCTATGCCCATTCGGGCAGCCCATGAAACTCGATACTCGTAAGAACAGGATGGCGCTGCGTTATCTCGATTGTGGTGCGAGCGTCGTTGCGCTGAACGGCTGGGACGGTGCCCCATCGATCATCAATGTCAAATAGATGTGGTGGTTAGCGAGATTCATGATGTCGAGCATCTCGAAGCGCGGCGCGAATTCACGCCCCATAATGATTGCGTCGTCAGGGCCCGTCCGAAACGACACAAGCGTGCCCGTGTTTCCAAGAACCGCGTAGCGAATATCCGGCTCCAATTGATGCAGATGCTGGTTCGCGAGAATGAGCCCAACCTTGTACTTGCGAAGCTCGGAGATCATTCCGGCAACGCTAAGCGTAGTGAAGGTCTGGAACTCGTCCATGTAGAGGAAGAAGGGGCGCCGCTTCTTTTCAACCGTGTCTGCACGGCTGAAGGCGGCGAGCCCGATCGTGGTGACGAGAAGACTGCCCAGCAAGGCCGCACTGTCGTCTCCGATCTTGCCACGGGCGAGGTTCACGACAACGATCCGGCCTTCGTCCATCAGGCGACGGAAACGGAGCTTCTCTTTCGGCTCGGTGAGGAGACGTCTTAGGGTTGGGTCCGCCAGAAAGGCACCGATCTTGTTCTGGATCGGTGCGATTGCGTCGGCCCGGTAGCGGAAGGAATACTTCTCGAACTCCTTCTCCCAGAACTCCTTGACCGGTTCGTTCTGGAGTTCGGCAGCGATGCTCTTGCGATATTTTTCGTCATTGAGCATGCGGAGAACGTCACCGAGCTTCGCATGACCATGCTCAAGGAGTGCGAAGAGGGCGTTTCGCAGCACATGTTCCATGCGCACTCCCCAGGCATCCGACCAGTGCTTCTTGAGCGCCTCCATCAGGCCTGAAACCGCGAGCGGCACCTTGTCGAGGGGGACGCGCCTCATCGGGTTGTAACCATAGGGCTGATCCGGATCGGGGACGTCGAGGTAGCGCAGGTCGTCCGGCCGAACCTCGCGCGCATAGGCCGCGACGCGTTCAGCAAGGTCGCCATGCGGATCGATCAATGCGAAGCCGCGACCCGCATCGATGTCGCTGCGGGCAAGCGTCTCCAGAAGCGTCGTCTTGCCGGTTCCGGTCTTTCCGATGACATAGAAGTGCGAAAGCCGGTCGTCCTGCTTGATGCCAAATTTGCTTCCTTCGTTTCGATAGTCGACCTTGGCGAAATACGAGATGTCGTTTTGATCCGTCATACGGACATTGTCGCTCCGAATCGTGCACATCTGTAGAAGCTGATTTTTGCCGGCTCGGCACAAGGACCGGCTCCAATCTCGGAACCGGATCCCCCCTTACAGATCCAGAGGCACTTTCGCGCCGCTAGAATACCGACGAGCAATGAAGCGCCCCGGCTTGTGCCGGATCGGCAAATTCCGGTGCCTACTGAGCGGCCTCTCCATTCGAGATGATGGCGCAAGACCTGTTCTTTCAATTCCGGGTCTTCGTCGCGTGGTCCGGCCCAAGAGGCCGCCACGCTCCTTCATCCATCATTTATGGAGATGCAACATGAGCGAGAACCTCATGACGATCCCGCTTCGCCAGTTGAAGCGGGCCGCACTCAATGTGCGCAAGACGGCCCGCAAGGCCGATATCGACCAACTCGCCACGAGTATCGAGGCGCATGGTCTCCTCGAAAACCTTGTGGTCCGGCTCGTCCGGGTCGCGAGCGAGGAGACCGAACCTCTCTACGAGGTCGTCGCCGGCGGACGCCGCTACGACGCGCTGAAGCTCCTCGCCAAGCGGCACAGGATCACGATGGACCATCCGGTTCCGTGCCGCGTGCTCGGTGAGGCGGAGATCGCCGACTATGTCGAAGTCTCGCTTGCCGAGAACATCGTGCGGGCGCCGCTTCATCCGGCCGATCAGTTCGATGCTTTTGCGAAGCTGCAGAAGGACGGCCTGTCGGCCGCAGAGATCGCCGCCCGGTTCAGCCTGCCGGAGAAGGTCGTGAGCCAGCGGCTGAAACTCGCTGCGGTCTCACCCCGCCTCATGGCGGCCTATCGGGCCGAAGAGATGACGCTCGACCAGTTGATGGCCTTTGCCATCACCGACGACCACGGGCCCCAAGAAGCCTTCTGGTTCGAGAAGCTCCATGGCGACCGCTCGCCACGGGCAATCAGACGGCATCTCACGAGTTCGCTCGTCGATGCCGGAGACCGCAGGGCGCTCTTTGTCGGCCTCAAAGCCTATGAGGAGGCAGGAGGCACGGTGATCCGTGACCTCTTCCAGCCGGAATCCGAAGGTTACCTCGCCGACAGCCAGCTTCTCGACCGCCTGGTCGGGGAGAAGCTCGAAGAGGAGGCAGCCCCTTACCGGACACTGGGCTGGGCCTGGGTCGAGATCATGATCGAGACCGACTATGAGCTGCTGTCGCGCTACGGACGGCTGCAGCGCATAGAAGTTGCTCTTTCCGAGGAGGAACAGAAGCGTCACTCCGAGCTCTCCGAACGCTATGACGAAATCGTCGTGGCGCTCGAGGAGCAGGAGGACGACGAGGCCACGGCGGAACTCGACCGGATCGTCGAGGAGATGGAACGACTCGAGGAGAGCCAGCTCCAATGGCCCGAGGACGGGCAGAGATATGCAGGCATTATCCTGAGCCTCGACCGGAACGGAGAGCTCAAGGTCGATGAGGGGCTCGTTCGCCCCGAAGACCGGAAGCGCCTTGCCGAGGAACGGGCCACCGCATCCGCGGAGACCTCGGAAGGTCAAGGGGAAGAGACGGAAAGGTCCAACGGCTACTCCGATACGCTCCTGACCGATCTCTCGGCGCACAAGACGGCGGCTCTGAGGGAAGTCCTCATCCGGAATCCGAAGGTCGCGCTTGCGGCTCTCGTCCACCGGATGGCCTGTCCGCTCTTCTACGAGCGGCGGGCGGACTCCTGCGTGAAGATCCTGCCGGCCTATCTGGACCTCGGGGTCTTCTCGAAGACGGTCGCGGCCTGCCCAGCCGCGGAGGCGCTTCTCGCCCGTCACAAGACCTGGGTGGAGAAGCTCCCCGAAGCAGAGGCGTTCTGGTCCTGGCTTCTTGAAGCCGACCCGGAACTCCTCCTCAACCTGCTCGTCTACTGCAGCGCGCTCACATTGGACGCGGTCCACAGACGAAATGGCGGTACCGCCCACATGAACGAGGCGGAGCAGCTGGCGACAGCTCTCTCGCTCGACATGGCGGACTGGTGGCAACCGACACGGGCGCTCTTCTTCGACCATCTGACGAAGAGCCAGATCGTGGAGGTCGTCGCCGAGGTCACAACAGCCTCGACGGCCAAGTACCTCGCCGAGCTCAAGAAGGCCGACATGGCTCAACGTGCCGAAGAGCTCCTCAAGGACAAGCGATGGCTCCCCGCCATGTTGCGGACCGAGAGGATACATTCGGAGGCTGACACCAGCGTCGATGCCGCCGAATAAACTCAAGGACCGGGAGACAATCCCGGTCCTTTTATTTTCTTCGCGAACGTGTGGAGACACCTAGCGTCCATACGCCGCAAACTCTCTTCTATCGCAGGATAAATACTGGCATCATAGCGGTATAATCCGTAAGGAGACGAAAATATGATTGTTTCGCGCGTTGAAGTGCGAAACTTTAGATCGACTGTCGAAGCGTCAACCGATCCACCTTCATTCAGTAACCTTGTTGGTCAAAACAATCACGGAACGGTCAACAAGTTGGAGATTTGATCCTCAAAAAAACTTCAACGCCAAGAAATGCAGCGGATATATAAGACAACGGATCATGGGAACATTCTAGCCTCCGCCGACCTAGCCCAACGAAAACATGCCATGCGGTGATATGATCCCGTTTTGCTCCATGCAGGCTGACCTTGCCCGCTAGCCATCTGGTAAAAGCTAGAAGATCGATCAGGGCAATATCTTCCATTAGCAAGATGAATAAGCAACCCAGCATGCCAGGACAAAGCGCCTGCTGTGCATTCTTGCATCATCGCAAATCCGCCTTCCTCCGGAACGGGCAGCACCCGTTTTGTGCTGGGCTTCGGTTAACGAGACCCATCCGCTTTGCGGCGCTTCAAAAATATGGTTTCGGAAACAAAGATCACCGCCATCGCGCCCAAGGCAACACCGATCACTGTGACATCGGTTCCAATTTTAACCCAGACAAAGCCGCCGAGAACGGCCAGATCGAGCAGGATGGCAGACACTAGGATCACGGCATTTGCGCCAATTTCCTTGCGCAAATATCTCAGGATGCCCCAATGCACAGCGATATCCATGATCAGATAGAAGATGATCCCCAGCGCCGCAATCCGGGTGAGATCGAAGAAAGCGGTGAGAAAAATGCCCAGAACTACCGTGTAAACGAGAGTGTGTTTCTGGATGCTGCCAGGCATGCCGAAATGGCTATGAGCGACCAGACGCATTTGCGTAAGCATGGCAAGCATGCGCGACACCGCAAAGATGCTGGCGATAATACCGCCAGCCGTTGCCGCCATGGCCAGAATGACGGTGAACCAGAGACCGAGATCGCCGAGCGCCGGGCGAGCAGCGGCAGCAAGTGAATAGTTTTTCGTTTCTATAATTTGATCGATCGACAGATTGCTTGCCACGGCAAAACCGACCAGCGCATAAATCACGACGCATAAGGCAATAGAGATCAGGATCGCCCGCCCCACATTCTTGTGGGGTTCGGTGAGCTCCGAGCCGCTATTCGTGATGGTTGTAAAGCCTTTAAAGGCAAGAATCCCAAGCGCGGTAGCTGCCAGAAACCCCTCCCATGAGACACGGGAGTCCGCCTGAGTGAAGTCCGCATGAATATCCTCCGCCAGCCATACGCCGACCGCGCCGAAGAGCACGATGCCGGCAAGCTTGAGTATGCCAATGAATGAAGCGACGGCTTCGACGATCTGGTTCTTTGACAGGTTGATCAGGAAAGCCGCAATCAGAAGCGCTACACCGAGGACCGGCACCCAAATGCTGTTATCGGGCATATCGAAAAGCTGTAGCGTGTAGGCACCGAATGTGCGGGCCAGAAAACTCTGCGCGATGACCATGGAAAAATACATCAGCAGGGCATTGAAGGCCGTGGGGAGTTTATCTCCGTAGGCTTTGTGCAAATACATCGCGATGCCGCCTGCCGAGGGATAAGAGGCGGACATTTTCACGTAGGAATAAGCGCTGAAGGAAACGACGATAGCGGCAGAAAGGAAGGCAATGGGAAACAAAGAGCCCGAAAGTTCGGCCATCTGCCCGGTCAGTGAAAAAATACCCGCGCCGATCATCACGCCCGTTCCCAGCATGACGGCGCCGGCGAGCGTCAAACTGCTTTCTGCGTATTTGGGAGAGCGGTCTTCGTTATCCATTTTTTCCTCCGTTTGCCATGCTTGAGCGGCCAGCCTCACTCCTGCATGAATCGGCCAGTATTTCGACGCAAGGAGAACGGGTTTGTTCTATGTCAAACGGTGCTGTTTCTGCAGTGTTTTTTCCATTTGATCCGCTTAGGGACAAATTAAATGACCGTTCACCGGGATTGCAGTCTGGACAATCAGCAGCTATCGGTTCACGCTTTTTCAAAGCGAAAGCAGCCGATGGGCTGATAAAGAACCAGAGGATGCCATGACAGAAACGTCAGAAATAGAAAAACGATTTCGCATTTTGCCTGTCGGGCACAGCTTGTCCTTGTTTCTACTCATTAGCTATCTTTTGTGCGTCGCCTTCGGCCTTATCGCGCCGGAACCGATGCGGATGTATGAGGCTTGGGCGCCGCTTCTTCCCGGTTTTGAATGGCTAACGGTGCAGGGGTTCTTTTTCGGGTTGATCGGCGCTTATCTCTACGGTTGGTACATCGCCCTCGTTTTCGTGCCCCTTTGCAACTTTTTTCATGCAAGAGGCTAGAGAAAACGCGGGGAGGCCATATTGGTTAAAGCCCGGAGGAACTGGCCTAATGCGCGATCCTGGAGGCGTGCAAGCTCGGTTTTGAATACATACCAGCAAGCGGCGGAGCGCTGCGCTACCCGAGGCCAGAGCAGGTCCTTTAGCCAATCTTCCCGCCTGAATGGACCAGTTACTATCCGCAGCACACTCTTTATGAGCACAATCCGGTGATGCAGGCTGTGCGGCAAGTCTTGTCGCAGGCCGCATCACTTTTATCTGCCGTGCAAGCACCGTTTTCTGCGCAGACGCTGCAAGTGTCGCAGTCGAGCATTTCGTCCGTGGAAACTTTCTCTTCTGCGGTAGCACTCGCTTCACCGGCGTCGGGCGCCGCCACTGAACCTAGGTCTGCTTTGGCGGCGGGCATGCTCATATCCGCAAAACGTGCCGGGCGTGACCAGCAGCGCTAAGGCAAGCAGCGGATATAGAAGACAGCGGATCATCAAATCCCTCCGCCGGCCCGGTCCAGCGATGTCGAATGGGCTGTATGGGTCGAATAACCACTTTCGGAACAGGATGCCGCTCCGGCGCCGAAGGAAGGAGCAGGGGCAAGAAACCGCGCCAATGTCAACAACGAATGTCCGATACCTTGCATCACGGAACGTATCCGTGGGCTGGCGTCAACGCGTCCAGCGGAATCGTGAAGTCTGTAACCATTTTTAGCGGGAACGCCAACCCCATGAATACCTGCATGAGGCGCTCACGTCCTCCCAGGGACTGACCCCTGGGAGGACGCCGCAGGACCCGCGTTACTTCTTGTTATAATTGGATTTCGGCGGTGTGCGGTCTTCGTCCGCCCGCATCGGCATTTGTGTCTTCTCGTCACAGCACGGCATTTGTGTCTTCTCGTCACAGCACGGCATTTGCGCATGGTCATTCATCATACGCATATGATCCTCCGCGCCCATATCGTCCTGCTGTGACATGCCATGGCTGCCGGAGGCGCCATCCGTGCCATGCTCCGCCCCCATGTCCGCAAACGCCGGGGCAGATAGCAAGATTGCCGCGATGAAAAATGCGCCCGTCACAAAGGACGAACTCTCTGTCTTGGTTGTCATAAGTCTTCTCCACTAAGGATGCATGCGCATGTAATGCGCACGGCTACCGAGTGTTTCCATTGAAAATCAAGTACGAATGGATGGGGAGAAGCGCTTGGGAGGCGGCGCAGCAGGCTCATACGCAAACGATGCGGGGAGCTCGGAGAAGTATATCAGGCCTTCCTGCGTGGTATCCGGGCAAAAGTATTTGCCCGGCGTTTCAATCCATGCATGACAATAACTGGCGGCAAAACAGCAGCTCAACGTCCGTTTGGCTGAATCTCCCGGCCATTCCGTATCCAGCGTACCTGCTGGTTGGGGCGCTGCATGGCTCTTCATACCGGCGTGATCCACACAGGATGGCAACGGATTGGCTGAAATGGCAGACGGGAAAAAGGCGATTGCCGCGGCAATTGCCAGCACACGCAACAATGAGAAAGTGTTGCCGGTGCGAAGCATGGCTCCATTTCCAATCAGCTAGGCGCAGAACCGTCCCTAAGGAAAGGAACGATCACACTTTGATTATTCGAGTCTAAACCTTCTCGCAGGAGGAAGGTCAAGCCGTATTCGTTGGCCGGGTTCCGCACATTCGCGTGATGCCGCAGGCTTATTTCACGCACACCACTGACTGATATCGCCGATCTATAGGTGTGTGCGGTTGCCCGGGACCAGCTGCCCGCCAAAGCGCTTCAGCCACGCCGAAACATTTTCTTTTTTTGCCAAGGCAGGTTTTTCAATGAAATACCATGAAAGAATCGCGGCAGGGAGGGTCGTTGCCACTGTGACAGCGAAGAGTTGGAGTGGCATCAAGCCTGGTATAGTTAGCACAAGAACCTGCTGAAGCGGATAGGCGTAAATATAAAGGCCGTAGGAATAGTCCCCGGCGTTGTTGAAGCGCCTGATCCGGCCGCCGGGAATATAGGCCAGCCAGAATGCGCTGTAGGCGGTGAGAAGGTAGAAGCTCAGCGGAAAAACAGCGTAAGGTCGCATGGCCACGGTGAGCAGGAATAAAAACACGACACCCGCCCAATGAAGTGGGATTTGCGCGCGGTATTCATGGGCCAGTACGCCCAGCCCGAAGCACAGGCCAAACCGCACGAAGTGGACGAGGATCGTATCATCGGCATAGGCGATGGGGAAAAGAGACAGTGCGGCGAGGGGGAGGCCGATCACAAAGGCCGTGCGGATCAGCCATTTGCGCCGTGCGAGGATACCGCTCATACCCAAAAGGGCGAGGGCCGCGTAGCACAGCACTTCGTATCTGAGTGTCCAAAGGGAGCCGTTGACCTCATTGGCAACCGGCGTCGTGAGGAAGATGCCGGGCAATGTGCCGTCCGGTGAGGTAAGGCTGGCGGTCATGATCACATAGGAAAACGTCTCGAAGGACGAGAAGTAGTCGGCAGCGGACATTTTGCTCAGGGGCGGCAGCAGCACAAGCGCGGTCAGGACCACGCATACGGCAAGTGCCGGGTAGATGCGCAAGGCGCGGGCCACCGTGAAGTCCAGCAAGGAATTCCGGCGCATCCAGCTTTGCGTGACCAGAAATCCGCTGATGACAAAAAAGATGTCAACGGCGTGATAGCCGATGGAAAAGCCTGTCGCCTTCATGAGCGGACGGCTTTCCGGGTCGCCCGTGACAAGCAGGAAGCTGTGGGAAAGCGCGACGGCGGCGGCGGCGAGAAAGCGGAGCAGATTGAGATTGTTGTCGCGGCTTTGCGCAACGTCCCCCAAAAACACTGTCTTTGTCCGCAAACGCGCCATGTTGCTCCGTCATTTCCGGGTCTGTTCGAATAGATCGATAAGTTCCGCGAACTTCTCTCGTTGTTCTTTCGCCGAGCCGCTCTTGATGGCGTGTTCGACGCAGTGACCGGTGTGCTGCTTAAGCACCTCGCTTTCCACTTTTCGCAAGGCAGCCTTGACCGCCTGGATTTGCCGGAGAACATCTATGCAATATCGATCCTCCTGCAACATCCGCGTGACGCCCCGGACCTGGCCTTCGATCCGTTTCAGACGGTTTACAGTCGTGCGCGTGGCAACCTCCATTGACGGATACTCCATAGGGGTATAAGAAAGGTTAATTAAGTGAGCGGAATATGGCACGCAGAAACCCGGCCGTCAGCGTTATGGCAGTATTTTTGCTGGCTCTTGTTTGGGGCGCGGGCGCCTTTGGTGCATGTTTTCCTCTCGGCGGCGCTGCCCATGCGGCGCTGGCAGGACACGTTATGTCCGGGCACGCGCATCAGGAGCGTGCTTATGATGCGGTGGCACCTGCTTCCCACGGACACGAAACCGCAAACGCACAGGAAGATGGCCACGAGCTGGTCAAATGCTGCAACTCTGCAGAGTTGCGTGCGAGCGCGCTGACAGCGGCAAGGGCTTTTTCTCCGTTTGAAATGTCACCGAGTCTTGCTGCGCGCGCCGGGCCGGTCGGCCTGCCGCCCTTGCTGCTCTGGCAGCACATGCCAGCTATGGCGCAAACCGGGCTACCCCTTGCTGGGGTAACGCCGGTTGGCCTGCACAATCTTCTTTTGATTTAGCTCTTTCGTTTGACTGAGGGCTGCCTTCCTGAGGCGGCATGTTGCTCATTCAAAACGGAAGAGATGAAATGATTCACAGATTCTCTATTTTTGCCGTCACGGCGGGCCTTTTTCTCGTACTCGCCATGACGGGCGGCGCGTATGCGCATGGTGACGAAGTACATGAGAGGTCATCCGATCAGGCGGATATGCGCGTACCGGCGCAAGACCGACACGACGCGCAAGCGCCGGCAAGCGCCAAGGTCGGTCCGCCTGCGCCGATGCAGGACGAAGGCGGGCACGATCACAGCGCCCACGCAGGCTGGGCCGATACCGGCTTCGAGCGTTTTCTAAGCTGGATCGGCAAGCTTCATCCTGCCGCCACGAACTTTCCGATCGGGTTGCTGATGGGCGCGGCGCTGGCCGAGGCGTTGCGGTTCCGTTACCGGGCCGCGCTTTTGCCGAATGCGGCGCGTTTCATGCTTTGGGCAGGGACCGTCTCCGCCGTGGGCACGGTGATCCTGGGCTGGTTCTTCGCCGGGTTTTCCGTGAGCAGCGACGGGCCGCTTCTTGCCTTTCACCGCTGGAACGGCACGGCCGTTGCCATCCTCGCGCTTGCCGTTCTCTGGCTTGGCGAGCGGCACTGGCGTGAGCAATCCGGGCCGAGCCTTTACCGGACCGGACTTTTCGTCCTGGCCGTTCTTGCCGGTCTCAACGGCTATCTGGGTGGGCGCATGCTTTATGGCGCCGATCATTACGCCTATCCGGCAGCGCACACCCATTCACCCCACTCTCACGAAGAGCACTGAACATGCTGACACGGCGTCACCTCCTGAAATCGTTTTCATCGGGCGCGGCCATGCTTGCTGCCTCCGGCCTCCTGCCGGCCTGGGCGCGTTCGCCGCGTTCTCTGTCCGAGGCAGGTATCACCGCTCTTTCCGGCAACCGGTTCGATCTGGATATTGCCCGCAGCGCCATCAATATAGACGGGCGCACCGGCGAGGCGATCACGGTCAACGGCACCTTGCCCGCGCCTCTCTTGCGCTGGCAGGAAGGCGAGCAGGTCACCATGCGCGTGACCAATCATCTGGACGAGGACACGTCCATTCACTGGCACGGCATGCTGGTGCCTTTCCAGATGGACGGTGTGCCGGGGGTGACGTTCCCCGGGATCAAGGCGGGGGAAACGTTCGAATATACGTTTCCGGTGCGCCAGTCCGGCACCTACTGGTATCACAGCCATTCGGGGTTGCAGGAGCAGCTCGGCCACTATGGCCCGCTTGTCGTGGACCCGGCTGGCAGCGATCCGGTGGGTTATGACCGGGAATATGTGGTGGTGCTGTCGGACTACACGTTTGAGGGGCCGCACCGAGTCTTCGCCAAACTGAAAAAGATGTCGGATGTCTATAATTTTCAGGAGCGTACCGCCGGTGATTTCATGCGTGATGTGTCCCGGATGGGATTTGGCGAGACCATCAGGGAACGCCTGATGTGGGGCGACATGCGCATGAGCCCGACCGACATTTCCGACGTAACCGGGGCTACCTATACCCTCCTCGTCAACGGGCATGGGCCGGGCGATAACTGGACGGCGTTGTTCGAGCCGGGCGAGCGGGTGCGGCTGCGTTTCGTCAATGCCTCGGCCATGTCGATATTCAATGTGCGCATTCCGGGCCTCCCGCTGAGCATCGTGCAGGCGGACGGGCAGAATGTGCGTCCGGTGGAGCGGGACGAGTTTCAGATCGGCGTGGCCGAAACCTATGACGTTGTCATCACGCCCCGCAAGGATCGGGCCTACACGCTGATGTGCGAATCCATCGACCGGTCCGGTTACGGGCGGGCGACGCTCGCGCCGCGTCCGGGCATGGAAGCGGAGGTGCCGCCGCTGCGGCCCAGACCGCTCTTGACCATGAAGGACATGGGCATGGCCGGACATGGTGGAATGAGTCATGGCGGTATGGATCATGCCGCGATGGGCCAAGGCGAATCGGGCGGTCAGAAGAGCGGTGAAATGGACCACGGGTCCATGGATCATTCCGCCATGGGGCACGGCGCCATGGATCATGGGGTGATGAGCCATGAAAGCGCCCCGGCCGGGGCCATGCAAAAAGACGGCATGGGCGCGATGGAGGCGCACAACCACCCTACCGGACCCGGCATTGCCAACACAGCGATGCAGCCGCAAAACCGGCTGGGTGAACCGGGCGTTGGCCTTGAAGATGTGACGCACCGGGTTCTCGTCTACACGGATCTTGAAAGCTTGGCACCCAATCCGGATACGCGCGCGCCGGGCCGGGAGATGGAGCTGCATCTGACCGGAAACATGGAACGCTATATGTGGTCGTTCGACGGTAAGAAGTTTTCGGAGGTGACGGAGCCCATCATTTTTCACTATGGCGAACGTCTGCGCCTGACAATGGTCAACGACACGATGATGCCGCATCCCATTCACCTGCACGGCATGTTCTTCGAGCTGGTGACGGGCGCGGGGAATCACAAACCTCGCAAGCACACCATCGTGGTCAAGCCCGGCGAGAAGATGTCTTTCGACGTGACGGCGGATGAAGAGGGCGACTGGGCCTTTCACTGCCATCTTCTCTATCACATGCATGCGGGCATGTTTCAGGTGGTTTCGGTACGTAAAGACATGGCGGAGGCGTCCCAATGAAAACGGCAACTTTAATGTCCGGGCTGGCGGTGTTCGGTGTGCTTGTGGCCGTTCCGGCTTTCGCGGCGGAAGATGAATTCGGCTACAGCGCCGCGGACGAACACTATGACGCGGAAGAAATGGCGGCTGCCCGCCGCGCGCTGAAACATGAGACGGGCGGGCAGACCAACTTCATGCTTATGGGTGACCGGCTGGAATACCGCAGCAATGAGGGCGAACCGGTGCTGCTCTGGGACATGCAGGGCTGGTTTGGCGGCGACATCGACAAGGTCACGGTGAAGACGGAAGGCGAATATCTCCTGGACCAAGATCAGGCCGAAGGCGTCGAGGTGCAGGCGCTCTATACGCGCACCATTTCGTCTTATTTTGACGTACAAGCGGGGGTGCGCCACGATTTTCGCCCGCACCCCACGCGCAGCTTCGCCGTTCTGGGCGTGCAGGGCCTGGCTCCTTACTGGTTCGAGGTGGATGGGGCCGCTTTCCTGAGTGAGGACGGGGATCTGTCGGCCCGTTTCGAGGCGGAATATGAGTTGTTGCTGACACAGCGCCTTATCCTGCAGCCACGCGCGGAGTTCGATTTTTCGGTTCAGGACGTACCCGAGCTTGGTATCGGGTCGGGGCTGAGCACGGTGGAGACGGGGCTGCGTCTCCGATATGAGGTGGTCAGGGAATTTGCGCCCTATATTGGCGTCTCCTGGGAAAGCGCAGTGGGCGAGACGGCGGATATTGCTCGCGCGAGCGGGGAGGATGTCGGTGCCGTGTCATTGGTGACGGGAATTCGCCTCTGGTTCTGATTTTCAGTGATTCATTTTTATACGAGAACACGCGAGTTCCATTTTGTGTGTTTGTACAATCGGTCCGGGAACATTCTCTTCGCTCGACGGGCAAGCAGCGTTCGGATTACGGGTAGGGGCTCGCCTAGAAATACTTTCAAATCTAGATCAGACTCTCAGCAAATCGTAGCCATGGCATGTGTTGGTAAATGACCTGCGCATCGGTCTGAACTATATCGCAACGATGGCATCGGGTTCATGTGCTACCATGAGCTTCGCTTGCTGGCGGCCGGAGAAGACACGCTCAACCTGCATGACGAGATTGAGCACATAGGTCTCTACAACAAGATCAACCATTATCACGGCTTGCGGGTCGAGGATGTTAGTCGCTTCACCTTTGATCCATCCTATATGCGTGACATAGATCGGTACTTCATAGATCGAAGCGCTGGCATATAGCCGGATATTCCCGCACAGGAAATGCCGTTTCGTATGCGCGAGCTATTGGAAGCATTCCGTGCTTCTAGGCGTCCTTGTCGATTTGAGCCAGGTTCCATCGTTCTCTCGCTCGACGAAGAGCACAGAAAGGTGCTCGATCCAGGTTTATCTCAGATAGACGCTGGTAAGGATGAAAGGTGTCAGCGATCTTTTCGGATTCCTCTATCGAATACGAATGTCGGCCTAACCCTTTCTTAAGCGAACGGCGAATGGTGATGGAAGGAACTTTGCAAGTCCGTAGTTCAAATGCCTATCGGCAAGTATCAACGGTGGATTGCAATTCAGATTTTCAACAAAGCGCCCTACCTGGTGTCGCGGATTGAACTTGTTCACCCTGACCGGTTTTCGGAACGAGAGCTCATGGAAGCACGCGCCGAACATGGGCGGAAAATCCAATCGTACGTCCGGGAAAATAGACCCGGACGCAACGATCAGTGTCCCTGTGGCGCCGGTTTAGGATTCAAACGCTGTCACGGAAGGTGATCTATTCTTGGTAGGAGAGGCAGGGACTTGGGGACATTGGGGACTTACTCCCAAACATTATCGTTAGTTGTCATTAGAGAATCCGTATACGTATCACTTTCAACGTCAATCTCCGATACGATAGCTTCAATGAGTTTCTGACCGAGAACACTCGTCTTTTCGGAAAAAGTTCGAGGTTCGTCCCGAGAAGGGCAGCACCAGTCACTTTTTTCGCGATTTGCGATCAGGTCGAACGGCGGAAACAGCTCAACTGCAACGTTTTTTCCGGATACGAGGCGGTTCGAGGTGACCTCCTGGAGCAGGATGCGCTTGTGATCGGCATTTCCGGCCAGATAGCTCCGTTGAGCCGTTTTCAGAAGTTCGAGGAATTTTTCCAGCCGTTCGAGAATTGAGCGATCTCCAGCCCGTAAGGACGCGAGACTCTGCTCCGTGGCCACCTGGTTCTCAAGAATACTCGCTCGGCGGCGCTCGAACGTGTCTTTCGAAATCAGGCCGTCAATCAGCGCATCCGTTAGCCGATCCATGCGCTCCGTCATATTGCTGAGGCGGAGTTCCGCCGCAGCAATCATCGTTGTCTGCCGTTCCTCCCAGTGATGATCGAAGGCGTCGAAGTGTTTGACTACCTGATCCATCTCTTCGGGACTGAGCTGCACACGCTTCAGTACGCGTCCGATCTGCACATCCACCAGTTCCTGTCGGATGCTCTTTGTCGGACAGGCTCTCTCGTGGCAGCGGTAGTAGATGTGTCCTTTCTGACGTTCACCGATAAGGGAATAGCCACAGTCACCGCAGGTCAGGAGGCATCTGTAGAGAAAGTCGTGACGAAAGGTTTTGATGTTCTTGCGACCGTTCAGAATATCCTGAACCCTGTCGTATAGATCCTTTGTGACCAGGGGCTCGTGGATGCCTCGAAACGTCTCATCTGTCGTCTTGAGCTTGATGATGCCAGCATAAAAGGGGTTGTTGAGCGTTCGTGACAGCCAGTCGAGGGAGATCTTCTTGCCGCCCCGATTGCGCAGACCGAGTTTGTGAAGTTCTTCCCGCAATGCCCGAAGTGTGTATCTGCCGCTTGCGTAGAGTTCGAAGGCGTGGCGGATGAAGGGAGCGGTTTTCGGATCCGGTATCTTGGCCTTGCCGCGTCCCTGGTCGAGATAGCCGTAGGGTGCCGCCAACGGGTAGAGCCCTTGTCTCAGGCGGCCGTAGAAGCCCTTGAGCGTCTCTTCTCGAAGATTCCGGATGTAATCGGCGGCGACAACCGCCTGGATGTCCGCAGACAGCCTGCCGCCCCGCGAGTGTAGGTCGAGGCTTTCATTTGCCGAATGAACCTCGATGCCTTTGTCGACCAGACCTCCAAGGTCCGCCCAATCCCGGAGGTTACGGGCGCCGCGGTCGATCTTGTGGAGGATGATCCCCGATATCGAGCTGCGTTCCACCTGCTCGAGCATCTGGGTGAAGATCGGGCGGCCGCGCTTTGCAGCCGTCTCGCGCTCCTCATACCAGGTTTCGATCTGGAGCCGGTTGATCTCAGCATAGCGTTCGATAGCCGCACGCTGCTCCTGCAGGGAGACACCTGTCTGTCCTTGCTTCTGTGTCGAGACTCGTATGTAGGCAACGTACTTTTTCATAAGACATAGGATTGATCCTCAAGGGCTGTCGGCAGCGTTGCCGGCGGGATGCTCTGCATCCGCCGATTGCTCTTCGACATACTCGTGAATCCGCCGGACGATCTCGACATAGCGGCGGAAGCGATCCTCGGCCGCCGCGATCTCTTCCTCGGACATATGCACACAGAGGTCGGCGATGAAGGAGCGGCGTGGCTGATTGTTCCGGTTTTGCGTCATGATGAGGGGGCGGATGGGCAGACAGGGAACGTCCCCGTTTCAACCCTCCGCCATCTCATGATAGCCGCCGCACCGCACCGCCCTAGGCACCGCGATTTGTCAGTCCGGCATATTCGATGGCTGCCGCGCTCCGTATGGGAACGTCCCCGATGTCCCCAAACTCCCCGTCCGCGGTTCTTCGATCGGGCGGGGTGCCCGCAATCGCGCCTGGAATCCTGAGCTGCGAGTCAGACTCTACCGTGCGGTGGGCGCCCGCGCGAATCGTGACTGTGTGTATCTCATATGCCTGACCGGCAAATCCCGGCACCTATTGCGTTCCGGCGCGCCGGGTACGATGTCGGGATGAAGAAGCAATCCAGAAAGGAAAAGCCGGAGCCGACGCCTACCGTGTCGCGTGTGCTGGAGGACGGCACGATTGTCGAGCTTGTCTACCGTGCCGGGGAGAAGCGCACTTCGCTCGTCATTGCCGAAGCGAACGGGGATTGGCGATACGAGGACGAATTCCTGACGCGGGCAGGGGAGAGGCTGGTGCCGTATTCGGCGCACAACAACCTCATTGCCAATGAATGTGTCCTGCTTCCCTCCGACGTGACGGATCACGGCGGGAAGGACCGGCTCCGCGAGGACGTTCGGGCCTTTCTGCATCGCTACACCGATCTCTCGCCTGAGTTCGAGACGATCGCGTCTTATTACGTCCTTCTCACCTGGGTCTACGACGCCTTCAACGAAGTGCCTTATCTGAGATTCCGCGGCGACTACGGGACCGGCAAGACGCGCGGGCTGATGACGATCGGCTCGCTCTGCTACAAGTCCTTCTTTGCAAGCGGGGCGTCGACGGTCTCGCCCATCTTCCACACGCTTGACAGTTTCGGCGGCACGCTCATTCTCGACGAAGCGGATCTGCGCTTCTCGGACGCCAAGGCGGATATCGTCAAGATATTGAACAATGGGAACGTCAAAGGCCTACCGGTTCTCCGGACGATCGTCACCCGTGCGAAGGAGTTCAACCCGCAGGCCTTTCATGTCTTCGGCCCCAAGATCGTCGGCATGCGGCATTCTTTCGACGATCGGGCACTGGAGAGCCGCTTTCTCACCGAGGAGACGGGGCAGAGAGGCTTGCGTGGCGACATTCCGGTCCATCTCCCGAACAGCCTCAAGGAAGAAGCAGCCGTGTTGCGCAACCGGCTTCTCCATTTCCGACTGACTTACAGAAATGCCGTCAAGGTCGATCCAGGCGTCGTGATTGCGGAGATCGAACCGCGGCTCAACCAGACCGCCTTGTCGCTTCTGAGTCTCATCGATGATGCCGAAACGAGGAAATCGATAGGGAAGACGCTTCTCCAACTGCAGGAGGATCTCGTCAACGAAAGGGGGCAAACGCTCCCGGCGCAAGTCCTGCAGATCGTGGCGGAAGCTTTCACGGCAAGCGACCGGCCGAGCATTTCCGTCCGCGAGATCGCCGATGGGTTCAACGCGCGGTTCGGTGAGGATTATGACCGCACGCTCTCGAATAAGACGATCGGCACCGTGCTCAGAAAGCATCTTCGGCTGAAGACGCAGAAGAGCAATGGCATCTATGTCGTTCCCGTCTCGGAGCGGCCGAAGGTAGATCTCCTTGTGAAGCGGTTGGGCGTTGCCCTTCCGGAAGGGAATGCGGCGCCACGCCTGGACGGCAGATAGATGTTACAATGCGACTTCATCAAGACTGCATTTTGTGCCCATCCGGCAAATTTTTGGGCCTACCGCGTTTTCGCCGGTACGAGAAAATGCAGAGCGACAGTCACGGCCGCTGAGATGCAGCTATGAGTATGTCGTTCTTTTCGCACAACTACCTCGCAACCTACCGCAAGAGATGGGGGCTTTCGCAGCGCCAGCTCGCCTATCTCCTGGGATGGGATTCGGCGAGCTCCGTTTCGCGCTTCGAGTCCATGGGGCGGCTTCCCAATCTCATGACGGCGCTCAAGATCGAGGCGCTTTTCGAGAGCGGCTCCGGCGACATCTTTCCCGGTCTCTACCGGCGTGCGGAAATCGAAGTGGCTGACCGCGCAAAGGTGCTCTACCGGGAGCTTGAGGGACGGACGGACCCGAAGTCGCAAGAGGCTCTCGCATTACTGGCCTATATCATCCGGCGCAGTTAGCGCCCGAGGCTTATGAGCGGGAGGTCCCACCGGCGGTTCGAGCTTGTCTTCGCCATCCATCCGACGTCGCGCGGTTTCTGCTGGGTGCTCTTCGACCGCCCGGGCCACCTCGCGAGTTGGGGCATGGTCGATGTGAATGGGGACAAGAATGCAGGCTGTCTTCTTCGCATGGAGGTCCTCCTCCGCCGGCACTCTCCTGCGGTCCTCGTTCTGGAGGATGTTCATTGCGGCCGGTCGCGCCGCAGCGAACGTGTGAGAATCCTCTACCGCTCGATGATCCGCGTGGCGGAAGAGCATGAGGTCGCGGTGAGGATCTACCCACGCTCGGCGGTCGGGGCCTGTTTCGGGCCTGCGAGAGCCCGGACAAGGCAGGAGGTCGCGGAAGCAGTCGCGCTCCAGGTGGCGCCGCTCCGCCATATCGTGCCGCCGCGACGGAAGCTCTGGAGCTCCGAGCATAGGCGCCTCGGTCTCTTCCAGGCGGCAGCCCTCGCGCTCACTTACTTCTCACCAGACGGAGACCCACAGCCACCTTGCTGACGCCTGTCTTTGACGGCTGCGCCCCAATCCTGGGGCCCGGCCGACAGAGAAGGAGCCTCATCATGGGCATGAGAGAAGATGTGCTGGTCATTCGCCGCCTGAATGACGATCTCCGGCAAAAAGGGCAGGACGGAAGGGTTTTGATGACCCAGGGCATCCAGGCCCTGCCGCAAGAGGTCATTCAGAAGGTGATTGACGCGGTGAAGGCGTTCGACGATTTCACCCCCGACAATGACCCGCATGGCGAGCATGATTTCGGGTCGGTGAGGATCGGCGAGAACGCGATCTTCTGGAAGATCGACTATTACGACCGTTCCATGGAGGCGGGCTCGCCCGATCCAGCCGATCCGGAGGTCACCACAAGGGTGCTGACGATCATGCTGGCTGATGAGTATTGAGATGAGCACCGGACTCTGCGAAGCACCCCGCCTTGGCGGGGTGCTTTTCTATGTCAGGGCGATGGCGCCTATTTGTAGGTCTTGGGCTCGGAGCCTTGGGCCTCGATCGGCGGGGTAAAATCCTCATCCGGCCGAAGCCAGGTATTGGAGGTCTTCTCGAGAAGGCTGGGGGAGTCCTCTGAGTCCTCCGCCGGCTTCCCGGCCGATGGTCCAGAGGATGTGCCGGATGCGTCAGGCTCCGTGCCTGCCGTGCCGTTCGGGCCTGCTCCTCCGAAGGTCTCTCGGTATGCGCGATCGGCGGCCTGTGTCTTGCGCGAAGCCTGCGCCCTGGCGGCCGCTTCGTCCTTCGCCTTCTGCTCATAATATTTGCGGCGCTGCTCCGGTGAGAGCTTCACCGGATCAACCGGCTTGCCGTCGAGCCAGTCCTGCACGAAGGAGGTTGTCTTCCCGCTCGAGGCAGCGGCGTTGCCGCTGGAGGGCGATGGCGTGCCCTGCCCATTGTTGATGGACGGGGCTTTCTTGTACACGGGATGGGTCATCTCACCCGTAAAGGGCTCGTGTTGGGCCTCGGGAGTGGCATCCGGCGCGTTGGAAGCGACTGTCCCGGATGCGCCCGCGGCAGACGGAGCACTGCGGGAGCTGGCTGCGCTGTCGCTCGCCGCGATGCTCGTTTGCGGTCCCGTAGACGCGGTCCCGTTCGAGGCGCGGTGGGCTTCGAGTTCCTTGTCCACGCGCTGCAGTACTTCCTGTTTCTTCGCGCTGTCCGCGTTGTCCTTTTCGAGCTTCTTCCGGAAATCCTCGATGTCTTCCATCGCGCTCCGGGTCGCCTCGCAGCCGCCATTGGGACGGCACTGCGTTCCCTGCGGACAGTAACCACCCACGGTGCATTGCGTGGCGCCCGCCGGGAGCGGTGCGCATGTCCGTCCGTTGTGGAAGTAACCGGCCGGACAGCCGGCCATTTGCCTGCTGCCGGATGCATTACAGGCGGCCGCTTTTTGCTGCAAAAGGGGAACGTTGCAGGTTCCGTACATCGCCCTTGATGATGAGCAGGAACCATAGACCATGTCCCAGAACTGCCGGCACTCGGGTGTGTTGGGGACGCCGCCCGGCACAGAGCCCGTTCCCACACCGCCATACCCTGCCGATGAGGGAGAGCTGGAACCGCCGTGGCTGGGAAGCGGTATGGCTATCGGGCCGTTATAGGTGGTCCCTCCAATCTTCGCGCCGATCACGCCGCCAATGGCCGTGCCGAGTGCATCGCCGAGTTCTGGGGTGAGATACCGGTCCATCTGGGCCGTTTCGCAACCGGTGAGGAGGCTCACGAGAAACAGGCTGCCAATCAGCTTGAGGTAACGCATGCGTTCGCTCCTTGGCTTTGGGCCTCACACCGGCATGTGAAGCACTGCCGGCAGGGCCGTTCTGGATCAGTTTCTGCAGTGAGGCGGGGTCTTGTAGAGATCCCCGACATCGATCCCTTGAGAGTTCGCGCGTATGCGTTCGCGCCAATGCGCGCGCGCCACTGGATCGCAGGGCGCGGTACTCAGCAGGCGTTGCTGAGACTGCGCGGCCATCCGGTCGAGATAGCTCCCGCCCGACCCCCCCGAACTGACGCTCGTCTGCCTCGCAGGGGCCGGTGCGCTCGAGCCGGTGCCATACGTCCCGCTCGGCCCCATCAGGATCCCCTCAATCAGCCCCTGACCGATCCCGCTGCCGAGAGACCCTCCCATGCCAGTCGTCTCGCAACCGGTGAGGAGGATGCCCAGGACGAGGAGACATCCGGTTCGCTTGATATTGCGCATAGCCATGCTCCAGTGTTGGAAAGTCCGTCCCCTGACGTGCGGGCTTCCGCTCGTGCACAAACTGCCGGCACCGAACGGGAGACGATCTTTCAGGGTTGGGTTTCGGGGGAGGAGGCAAGCGCGTTCGCGCCGCCCATCACGCCCAGGATGAGCGTCACGACGTGGAATGCAGTCGGGACGAAGGGAACCATCGAGAGACCGGGCATCAGGTCGAAGAGCCCCGCAATGACGGGGAGGACCGCAAGCCAGGACTTGCCGATCAGGCGCCCACGAGAGAAGGCGAGCAGCACAAGCACACCGAGTGCGCCCAAATGTCCCCAGAAAGCCGGCGGAATCTGCCCTTCGAACTCGCTAGTGGCGGCGGCGAACATCAGCGAGTTGGAGCCTGCCCAGGGCAGGACATATGTCGGGATCAGAAAGAGGACGTAGAGAACGGCGAACGTCAGAACGTTGCCAAAAAAGCGCACAGCCATGCCGAAATCCCCCCGATTGAACAGAATGAGCAATTCTGTTCAATCGAGAAGACATAAGCGGTCAGCTAGTTTCCACGTCTTCCCGACCTGCGCTGTTTGGGTGCTCGTAATCGTACCCGCGTCCACCGGGTCCTCGGTGAGGCTGCAATCTGTCTGTGGTAGAGGCCCGATGGTTAGTCCCGAAAGCCAGCGTTGTGGAGCACTTGGCAAACGTCGCACTCACCAACAGTTGTTGGCATGAATGGTTGCACCACAAGCGTACTTCCGCAATTAGAGCAACTTTCGGTCTGTACCGGCTGCTCGCGCCTTAGTTTGAGATTGTGCGAACTGAAGATAAAATTCTCGAGTCCCGGCCAATAGTCCTGCAGGGTATCAGCAAGATAATAATAGAGATTTCGGTCAAGCGGCTTGAGCTCCCAAGCATTGGGATAAGAATGCCGCGCGAGCTCACCCGTCTTGAACTGGTGATAGAGGTGCAGCTCTCGCTTTGAGGTGAAGGCAAGTGGGTAGATATAGTCAATCTTTCCCACCCGCCGCATTGGAAGCGAAGCGACAGTGTATCCCGTAGTCAGCGAATTGAGGATGCCGGCTAACAGATCAGTCACATGCAAGCCTAACGCGACTTTATTGATATCGCGTTCCTCGGCGAACAACTCTAACGCCCGGCGCGTCGTATGATGATCTATATACATTGCCATCGGCGCATATTCGGTGGCCATGAGATCAGGAAGAATCTGGCGAAGTGGCTTGTTGAGCCCGAAAGCGCGTTCGACCAGCTCGGCGGGCACGATATGATGCTCGATACTCAGAAGCTTCGCCAAGGTATCGGCATGTTTGTAGGTAGGCTGATCCCGGCTGTCGAAGTCCTCGAACGTGACCGCGATGAGTTCGAACGGCGGTAGCCGAGGACGCGCATCGTCGAGCGCGAGCAGCAGCGAACTACTGTCGACGCCGCCGGAGAGCCCCACCAGCAGCCGGTCCCCCGCTTCGAGTAGCTTGAAGCGCGTCACCGTATCGACAAGTACGTCGATGAGATAGCCAGCCAGCGACTCCAGATTCGTCGCGATCGCCTCAACTCCGATATCGCCGGTTATATTTGGAAGCAGCCGCCGCTTGATGAAGGGCAGGCCCTCCGGATCGGGATAGCTCATGTGAATCCGTGCGCGGATCTCGCCGATGTCGTATCCTTCGATCAACCTAGCCTCATAGGAGCTGTCGGGATCGATCGGTTGAGAGTCAGCAAGGATTGCTTCGCCTTGGGTAACGAGCACAGATGCGGCAGGAATGCGAGCCCGCCTCAGAACGTCGACGACGCGATCACCGAGGCGGTACTCTAATTCCTCAATTGCGCCCAGCCGATCGATGAAAAGGAACATGACGAATCACCATCCCTAGTCGTCTTCTAGGCGTTCGCAACTCGCGAATATAGGGAACGGAACCTATTCCCGACGGCGGTGCAGACGCGAGACAAATAGAATGAAGCTGTCTAACAACTGATAGTTAACCCTGCATACCATCAGGGGGGACTACCAGCAGATCGGTTGGCTCGGCCCGACACTCGTGGCCGCGAGCTTCTCGTCGACACTCGCTAGTTCCAACCGAAGCTTCGCGACGTCGACTTCCGCAGCCCGCAAGCGCTTCAGAAATTCCGCCCTTTTCAGGAATGGATCTTTAGTGGTTTTGCCCATGGCGCTACCCCTAAATCGTTTGTCTGATAATCTTTGCTACTTACTGGCGCGCGGATCGACGCAACAAGTACGGAAGCGTATGAGCTCCGAATGACGCTTCCGATCAATTTCATCCAGTACACTGCTCAGTGCCGCAATGCCCGCGTCTTCAAACTGCTTTTGAGGAAGGATAGGGAGTTTCGCGATCGGATTCATCGGCTTTCTCCTCGTCAAGTATGTCTTAAACGATATGTCTTCCGACGTGGGATCGTCAATAGTGACGGTCGGCTTTAAGTCACGAGCTGCTGTGATGCAGAGCGGTGACGACGAGACGCCCTGGAAACCATAGCTGAGCTGACCGAGAGCTCATCCCCATGAAGTAGAAAGACACTTGCTCGCAGTGGGCCAGTTGGCCAAGCTTTCGTCCAAGTGCATATCGATGCCGGAATACCTGCCGCAGAAACGGGCCAGTCACAATGAGCACTATCTCTGGCGTTACCTCCCCATAGTTGCAGGACTGCGCGACGTACCGGTCGTTTCGGTATTCCAACGAGGTGAAAGCAATCGGGCGCGAGCGGAACCATTGGTGTTGCGTCATTTACCGGGCGGTCGGCGACCGCACCACAAGCGACGCAGAGCAGTAGTTCGCGCTCAAGATGGGGGGCTTCTATTCCACTCCGAAAAACCTCGCCTCGTCTCTTACATGCAGCACAGTCGAATGCGAGACCGCAACGGGATATCTGGCTGAGACCGGTCCAAAGATCGAATATCTTTCCGCGACGACAAAGCCAAAGGAGCAGCGATTCATCCCTTTCGAACGACGGACGCGCAAGTGCTAGTTCTGTCTCGCCCGCCATATGCAGGCAGTAACGTAAGGCTCCGAATTCGGGCTCAGTAACCTGTGCAGGTGTCGCAGGGTCTATCGATCCGGCGCGGAGGCGAGGAACGGAGGCCAGGCAGGTTTGCGCAGGATCTCCAATTAGCGCGAAGTGACGGTTAAGTCGGCGCGCGGCGGGGGTGCAGGTAAGGTCGCGCAGCGCAACTCCTATTGGCCCCCCGAGCACAGCGCCTCACTAACCGTCTCGGAGAAATCAACTGTGGTGAAGCTCAGTTCGAAATTGGTCACGATTGCACCCACTCGCCCGCCGTTCTCCAGTGCATTGAGCAGGCCGTAGCGGCGATCGACCAAGTCGGTAGCCATCAACCCGAAACAGACGTCAAGGAACAGGACGCGTGCTCGCCATCGCGTGGGATCGACGCGTCGACCCCCAATGTCGTCTTCCGCTATAGATATATTCAGCCTATGGCAGTGACGCTCGATGAGACAGCGCGGCATGGCGCCGGGCGTCGCGATCTCGCCCCAAGAATTCCACCCACAGGCGACCTGCCTTGGTCCGAGGAACATGTCGATCCCGTCGCTGTGCGTGGTGATTGATAAAAGCGCAATGTCACCATCCTGGAAATCGTCGGCGAGTTCTTCAAACCGCCCAGCGCCCGCGAGAATAGATTGGTCCGCCCCGCGGACGAGGCCGACGTCGTCGAGCGGGAAGATCGCCACCCGCCGTCCCGGTGCGCATTCTGCGGATAGCCGCATCGCCACTGCGTGCTGAAGCGCCTGTCGCGCTGCTCCCGGTCCGGCGCCGGCGAACACGACACCGGGCGCAGCGCGCCGTGTCCGAAGGGTCGCTTCAGAAAACAGTCCCTCGAGCAGTTCCGGCGTCACACTTTCGGCCTCTGTCACCAACACCGAGAAATCCGGATCCTGCGCCGCTGCGACGGGATCGTCCGTGAGGGCCACACGGCGACCGGTTAATTGGGCATAGGCTTCGGCGGCGGGCATGAGCTGGGGCGTTGCAGCACCGATCCATTCGCTACGCTGGATTGCCGGAGAGCAGCCGAGCAGCGAAGCAGCTTGGCCGCCCGTGAGGCCGAAGGTCGGCGCGAGTTCAGCAAGCAGTGGTGCGTCAAGCAGGGACGACATTGGATATCTCGGGCCAAATGGCGCGGGCTCGCTGATAGTCCTCGGCCGACATAGCACGGTCATCTTCCGCCGAGGCTAGGCAGGCGGCAAGTTGCACCGGCGACTTGGCGCCAGGGACAACGAGCGACACTCCCGGGCTGGCGCAGCAGAAAGCGATCGCCGCTTGTGCCATGCTACGGGAGTCATGGGCAAGAAACCCGAACCGCTTTGCCGCCGCTGCCCAGGCGGCGATCTGCGTATCCGACCAGCGGCGTCTTGTGTCCTCGGCCGCGAAGTCCCCACGTCGAGGGTGGTGACGAGCGAGAAAGCCGCTGCATAGCGGCAATCGAACGATGAACTGTAGCCCGCGTTGTCGGGCATCCTCGAGGTAGCCAAACTCCGCCGCATGCTGATCGAGTAGGTTGTAGATCAGCTCGACGCTGTCCAACTCGGGCCAGTCCGCCAGTAGCTGATAATGGTGGACGCTGGCGAGCGAGACGCCGACTGCCCCCACCAGTCCCGCCGCGCGTAGATCGGCAAGCGACGCTCGCACCGCACGTTCAACAAGCACATCGGCCGACGGCGAATGCAAGAGTAGCACATCGACTCGCTCCCGCCGAAGCCTGGCGAGGCAGGCGCCGAGCCGGCGCATGAAAGTCTCCGGCGCAAAGCATTACGTCTCGCTGCGCTCCTCCTTATAGCCCAACTTTGTAACAATCCTGGGCACTGGAGCACCCCGGAAGACTTCACCGATCAGCGCTTCGACCGCCCCATCACCGTAGATGTCGGCTGTATCGAGCCAAGGAACCTGCATGACGCCCGCGCCAACGAGAATCTGCCGGGCTTGGAGGAGCGGGATCGGGCCGTAAGCGCGTCCGCCAAGCGGCCAAGTACCTAGACCGATGGAAGCTGGCAAATCCATCAGAGGAAGAAGGAATGCTGCGGTCTGGGAAGGGTCCGCCGCAGTCCCTCAATCCAGGCGATCACTTCGCTCATCCGCCCCTCTGAACGAGCGCGCTCGATTTGTGAAAAGATGCTGTTGAGGTGGTAGCCGCGTCCATTGCGCGGGCAGGTGTCGACGGCGCAGCGTTCGGTATTAATCTGATCGAGTCGGGCGCGACGGACGTCCGATCTCCAAATTGTGTCCACCGTCGTTCGGGCGACATTGCCGATAATCGAATCCGGACGGCCGTATCGATCAGAGCAGAGTTGCATTTCGCCGGTCGGCGCGATTTCGGAGAACCAGCCACACGAAAGGCATTCCGAAATGTCCGTTTTTGGCCGGTCGCCACCGACGTTGAACGAGGCGCTGGGCGCGACAATCCGGATGCCGGCCTCCGACACCCTTTCATACCACGGACCGCCGGGCCGTACCTGCTTTTGTAGCGCCACGACCATGTCGTCGGTCAGGCAAACCTGCGAGCCGGCAAAGGGATAAGCTGGACGGATTATGACGTAATCCACGCCTCGGCCGTTGTGGCGGTACTGGAGCGCACAAAGATAATCGGCTGATGGCTCGAGGTCGTCAAAGTTGACTTGATCTATTACGAAGGACAGACCGATCTCCGTGGTGCTCTCAGAAGCTGCCCGTAACTCGGCGAGCGCCTCGATATTTGCCTTGACCCTCTGTCCGTAGTTGCGGCGGGCATCATAATCGTGATGGCGCCGGTGCACATCCTCGCTCGCCGTATCGAGGCTGAACCGGACGAAGGCAACGCGCGCTTGTAGCAGCACCGGCAGACGCTTGGCGTTTAGCAGACTGCCATTGGTGAACAAACACTGATTGAGGCCACCCTCGGCAGCACGCGTCACCGCCTTGTAGAACGAAGGATGCATGCTTGGTTCGCCGCCGACCCACTGGATGTCGATACCCGCTTCGACCAGATGATCGACGGTTCGCATCAGTGTGGCATCTGACATCACCGTGCCTGGGCTAGCATCAGGCCGGTTGAAAATATCGATGTCGGACCAGTCCTGTCGTGCACTGCGACAACTGCACCACGGGCAAGCGAAGTTGCAAAGATACGTTGGCGACAACTCCACATGCAGCGGTCGCACCTTAAAATAGTCACCAGCGAGCACATGGGCGACGCGATCTTCCCAAAATACCCACTGCCCGTCTTCGGGCCGGCATCGACCGAAAGCCGCCTCATCACCCCAAGCCGCGACCTTGTCGGGAAGCGGGAACATCACCATGGCACCTCATCAAATGAAGAAGGAATGCCCAAGGTCGTGAGTGCATGCCCGCATGTCGTCTATCCAGCCGGCCACCTCGTCCATCTTGCCCGCTCGCCGCATCGCCTCAATTTGGTGGAATACGCGGTTGTGATGATGGCCGCGCGAGTTGTGAGGACAGCGTGTCTCATAGCATTTCATTCCGTTAATTCGGTCGAGGACTTCGCGCCGGCGGTCGGATTTGAGGATATCTCGCAACGGCCGCTCAAAGATGTTGCCGATGGTGTACTCGGGGTTGCCGTAACTGTCCGAGCAGAGCTGCACATCACCATTGTGGCGGATCTCTCCGCACAGGCCATAGGCCAGGCAATCGGAGTCGCTTTCGTAGAAATGCGCCTCCGGCTTCTGGTCAAAGCTGTCCTTAATGAGGATCAGCGGAATACCAAGCTCATTGAGGATCGTCCACACCGGCCCGCCAGGCTCGACCATGTAGCGCGCTCGATCCTTGGTGCCGTCGCGAACCATCGCGTAGTCGCGTTGAAAATGACTGTAGTTCATCACAGGTCGGACGATCACATAGTCGATTCCCGGCCCCACCTCATCGACCACGGCACGAATCTCCTCAGCTGCAGCGACGACATCATTGATGTTCCGTTCGTCGATGATGAGCGATATGCCGATCAGCGTTTTGGCTCGCCGCTCGATCTTACGGCGCACCAGCTCGCGCATCTTGATCTTGATCTGGGCGAAATAGTCCCAGCCCTTGGGATAGCCGTGGAAACGGCGATAGGCTTCTTCAGTCCCGCAATTCAGGCTGATGCGAATCAGGGTCGGATCGGCGTCTAGGCAGCGGTCGACCTCGAGGAAGACGCCGTTTGTGAGAAAGCTCGCGCTGATGCCCTTCGCCCGAGCGTAGAGCATGCCGTCATAGGTGAAGGGATTGCTGGTAGGATCGCCGCCCCCCCAGATGATGCCCATCTGATTATCGACGCGCAGCTCGGCTAGCTCATCGATTACACGACGAAGGCCCGTCGGGTGGAGAGTATTTGCTTCGGAAATCGGCGTGTTGTGGTTCCAAGTGCCGCCATCCACCCATTTCAGCCGGGTCGTCCGGCGGGTACAGTGCGGGCACAAGAAATTACAAACTAGTGTGAAGATGCCCTCATAGTGTGCCGGGGGGAGATCGAAATAGCGTCCCTCAAGCACAGCCTTGACGCGATCCGGCCAATGAATCCATTGAGCCATATATTTGGGCATTTCCAAGAAGGTCGTTTGATCACAGTACTCGCCAGGACGATCGGGCACCGGAAAGCGGGTTCGGCCGTGGAAATCAGGCAACTCGGCACCCGGAAAGGCCTGAAAGCGGGTGAGCTTGTCTCCCGGCACCATGATTTCGTTGCAAACCATCGCCCGAACGTCGCCATCGGCGTCGAACCTGAGGCTGAGCGGAGATACATCCACCCCGGCAGCTTCTCCAAATTGCTGCTCATAGACCCGATCTGTCACCAACGCCTCCACTGTGAAGAGGTTGACGATCACAATGGGCGACGACTACTGCCCATTGGCGCTTGCGAGCCTAGCAACTAAGATGACGTGTGGAAAGAGGCGCCTACGCGCGGAGGGCCGCCTCCGCAGCATCCGCGGAGCACTAAAAAATCGTCACACCAATGCTCCGGGCACGGCGTAATGAAGCAATCGCGATTTTGCCCGAGCAACGGGAAGTGATAGACTTAGAGTATAATCATGATTGACATCAATCTTCTACGCAACGATCCGGATCTTGTGCGGGCGGCGATCCGAAACAAACATGCGACGGTCGACCTTGATCTGTTAATCGACCTCGACATACAGTATGTATCACTGCTGCGCGAAGTGGAGGAAAAGCGGGCCGAGCGAAACCGGCTTGCCTCCCTTATGAAGGGAGGCAAGCCCGACCCCAGTGCGATCGCCCAGGCGAGAGCGCTGCGCGAAGATCTTGTGACGATGGAAGCCGCGCTTGCCAACAAAAAACTGGAGTTCACGGCACTCTATAGAAAGGTGCCGAATATTCCGACAGCGGATACCCCAATCGGCCACTCGGAAGAGGATAATCAGGTCGTCCGCGAATGGGGCGTTCCTCGCAAGTTCGAGTTCCAAGTTAGGAACCATGCTGAAATCGCCTTTTACCACGGCTGGATCGACAAGGAGCGTGCCGCGAAAGTGGCCGGCAGCCGCTTCGCCTATCTAAAGGGCGATCTCGTCAAGCTACAGTTTGCCCTGATTGGCTTCGTTCTCGAGAGGTTGACCGACGAGGTGTTCATCGCCCAGCTTGTCGCCGAGCATAATCTGCCGATATCGACGAAGCCATTTTTGCCGGTTCTACCGCCATACATGATCCGCACTCCTATCTACGATGCGATGGACCGCCTCGAACCCGTTGACGAGCGCTACAAGATTGATGGGGAAGATATCTGGCTTCAAGGATCAGCCGAGCATGTCCTTGGCTCGATGCATGTCGAAGAGACTTTCGATGAGAAAGAGATGCCGATCCGCTATCTCGGCTACGCCACCTCCTTTCGCAGTGAGGCCGGTGCGGCGGGCAAGGACATGGAAGGGATCATCCGACTCCATCAGTTCGACAAACTTGAAATGGAGAGCTTTTCGACAAGTGACAGTTCGCATGACGAGCATCTGCTGTTTGTTGCGATCCAGGAGCGACTAATGGAGTTGCTCGGTCTGCCCCATCGCAAATTGCAGAAGTGCACGTTCGACATCGGCAAGCCGAATGCCAAAGGATCAGACATTGAAGTTTGGTTGCCGGGACAGGGCAAGTATCGCGAGACCCACACCGC
Source organism: Parvibaculum sp. (assembly GCA_017642695.1). Taxonomy (GTDB): domain Bacteria; phylum Pseudomonadota; class Alphaproteobacteria; order Parvibaculales; family Parvibaculaceae; genus Parvibaculum. The sequence goes on from JAEPQD010000001.1 coordinate 1,076,486, forward strand.
TGACTATATGACCGACTACCAAGCGCGCCGTCTCAATACGCGGGTGCGACGGGCGGGCGGGGCGCTGGAGTTTGTCCACACCAATGACGCGACGGCATTTGCCTGTGGTCGTACTCTCGTTGCCATCATCGAGAACTATCAGAATGAGGATATGTCGGTCGACATTCCCGAAGCACTGCGCTCACATATGGGCGGACGCGAACGGCTTGGGTGACCTGACTGCTGGCTAAAACGAGGTGGCCGCCCCAGACATTTTGGTCGCTATCACCTCGTTTCTCAGATTTCTGGCTAGGGGGTAACGCTCCTTTACGGTGACAGTGAAACATTCACTGACTAGCAATGCTGGGTCAGGGCAGAGAATTTTTCTGTCCTCATCAAATGAGGCCTATCCTTCTAATGAAGACAGATGTTCATGTTGTGAGATTCGATCCTTCCGAAGGCTCGATCACCTAGGGCCTCCATATATCGTGTCCAGACCACATGCGCTTCAGCAGCATGCGTTCCTCATCACCCACAGCGTCCGCGTAAATAGCAGTTGTAGAAATTCGCGCGTGTCCCAACCATTTTTGAACGATGTTTAACGGGACCCCTCTTTGTATCGCGCACACGCCGAAGGCATGTCGCAGCGCCTTAGGCATGGCTCTATCAGGTGCAACACCAGCCTCCAACATTACGCGCTTCACGAGCGTCCACGCGGTGGTGCGGCTCCATGGCCAGATCGACGACGTTCGCAGCTTCATATCCAATTGCGCAGCTGCGACATCGTGGGTTACCTCAAGTCGCCGAAGAAGTGCGTGGGGTACCGGGATTGCTCGGTACATGCCGCGTCTGCGCTTCTTCAGGCTCTCTATAACCACAAATCCCGCCTCGATATCTATTCTCTCTGGCGTAACTGCGAGCACTTCCGAAATGCGGGCTCCTGTGCAAGCCAACATCAGACAAAATGTGCTTACGGTGGCCGGGAATTTTTGCGCGACCGATATAAAGGCTTGCCGCTCTTTAACTGTTAGATACTTCCTTTTCCCTGTTTTGTCGTAAATCATAATTTCGAACCTACTTTCTAGGCGCAACAAAACGCAAGAAAGTGGTTGACCAGGTTACTAATAAGTGAACAGAATTGCTCATTCTGTTCAATGTATATTACATCAATTACTCAATAGTCGTATGGGCGCGCGTGGAGGCTCTTCTGGTTCAGCTACATCGCGAGATCAAAGCGACAACCACAAGCGCCAAGAATGGCAGCGAACCGTGTCTCGATGGGGCGAAGGCAGCTATCATTAGTCCTTGAAGGGCGATTCGACGCGTCCGCTCGGGAGTCTGCAATGTTAGCTCAAGGTGTGGCCGAATGAATGGACGTGCTGGCGACCGACGAATCGGCACACGACGTCACGCTGTCTCTGCGCCAGAAGTTTTTATCCGACGGCATCCTCCCGTTCCCTCTCTCGTTTTCGATACCTATTGGTATTTTGCTTCGGAGCGGCAATCTATCTTTCACGCAAGGGCCGGCGGTGCAGAGGCTCCGTGGACGGACGACCCAGTGCTCGGTGCGTACAAATTTACTAACGCGTATAGAGCGTCTGATCGTACGAGCCAGTTTCTAATAAAGAGGGTGATCTACAATGAGGATCATGACTGGCCTTCCACGCTACTCCGCGTGCTTTTATTCAAGGTCTTCAACAAAACCGCGACTTGGAATCTTCTAGAGGCCAGTTTGGGGCCAATGTCTTTGAATAATTTTTCAAGCGAACGGATAAATGCTGTCCTAGACGACGCAATAGCTAGCGGCACGGCCATATACTCAAACGCTTACATCATGCCAAGCGGCGCGGCGTCGATGCGCCAAGCGCGAAAGCACAGAATGCATATAGCTCTGCTCTCCGACATTGTTCGGGGATCAGTGAGCGCGGACATTCAGAAAGCGAACTCGATGGAGCAGGCCTACAATATTATTCGCTCTGTTCCGAGTTTCGGTCCCTTTCTTGCCATGCAATTTCTTGTTGATCTCAACTACACCCAGTTTCTCAATTTCTCTGAAATGGATTTCGTTGTGCCGGGACCAGGAGCACGAGACGGTATCAGGAAGTGTTTCCAGTCGCTCGGCGACTACGATGAGACAGATGTAATCCGTTGGGTGGCAGAACGTCAGGAGTTGGAGCTCTCCACTCGTGGTCTTGAGTTCAAAACGCTTTGGGGAAGGCCTCTTCAGCTAATTGATTGTCAGAATTTATTCTGCGAAGTCGATAAGTATGCGCGAGTGGCTCATCCCGAAGTGGAAGGGCGTACCGGCCGAACTCGGATTAAGCAGCGATTTCGAGCGCATGCAGAGCAACTCACCCCATGGTATCCGCCTAAATGGGGTATTAATGAGAAAATTCGCCAATGTCAGGCGGCGCCGGGACCTTCTCGTGAGTAGGTAAGGCTTTGAGTCTCCGCATTGAGCAACAGCCAACCGCCCTTGTGCCTAGTGAGATTTCGGAATGCATCGAAGCCCATTAGGATTGCTCGTTTCCACTCATACATCTCACATTCTTTGACCTCCAGATTGCGGACCATTCTACCAACTAATTTGAGAATGTTGTGGTCCACCCTGTCTAGACCGCGAAGCATCGAGTGCCCGAGAGCATAGTTGAAAATCGTATGTGAGATGGCTTCCTCAATGATGATTGCGCGTGCTCCGTCCTCCACCTCGTCTTTTTCCGGATCGCTTTTTCTTTTGCATCGAAAGATCGCGCGCGTTACCGGCGACCAACCGAGTACTGCCGCGTAAGCGAGGTGAAATGCATCGTGGTAGCGGTAGCCGTCATCTACCGCGGCGTTATCTGTTAACCGATCGCCCATGTTGAGGTTGTTGACCCTCATGATCACTTCAACACGTCCGTTTCCGCGTTGGCGCTCCAGAAACTGAACGTCGAGATTCCGGGGAAGACGCTCATATCGCGGAGCTCGGGGAGCATCAAAACATCTTGCAGGCCCTAGCACTTCAGGGCCGAACATACCCCGAACTTTCTTTAGATTTCCGGAAAGGACTTGTGACAGTTTCAGATCATGGACTTTGAGCGCTTGCAAGGTAGCCTTGCCGGCAATTCCAATCAAACTACCCAGGTGATCCCGCCTACCTATCGATGCTCGAGCAGGAAGATTTTCAAGTTCCTCTGTGACAGCAGTGATCGCTCTCACCATCACATAGACGTGTCCAAATGGTCCTTTCCCTGGCTTGGGTTGTCCCGCTGTCGCCACCAACTTACTCAGTTGGAGATCATAGTGCGAAGCAAGCGCGGAGAGGTACCAGAGAACGTCGCCAAATTCTTCAGATAAATTCTCCTTCCCTTCAGTGTACGCATCTCCGTCGCGCAGAGACTTCTTGATCTCCGATACCAGAGAGCCGAGTTCGCCAAGAACGCCGAACACGGGGATGTTTCTCTGGGACGAGCTGTCCCAGTTGATCTGAGCGGTCTTTACCGCTTCGACTTGGTAATCGCGAAGGTTCATGCTGCCTCTACAATCTCATTGTCGCGGATGCCTTTACAGGATTCCACGAGATCTGAAACTTGCGCGCGGCTCCAACCAACTCCTTGCTCAAACTGCTTGTCTTCAAGTACGGCGAGCGTGGCATGACAAACAAGCGGGCCTACATCGATCCCGACCTCGTGAGCGATTGCCGCTTGAAGCCGAGCCAAGCCGAGAAAATTCCCAAGGGCCTTTTGAATGTAGTACTGATAGCGGTATACCGCCGTCATATAGAGTTCCCGGTTGGGTCCAAGCTTCAAGCTGATATGGCTGAGGCATTGGCCACCTCGGTAGTTGTTGTGGTCTTCCTCGGTCTCGTAAAGCTTCAACTCAAGCGCCTCCATACCCAAGTCCAATTCGTATATGGCTCGCATCGTGGACTTGTCCTTTAGACGCTTCTTCAACTTTTCTATCGCGAGCTCGAGGGGAATGATTTTCTTGCCGTTGGTACACTTGCGCTCGGTTAGACGCAGTGCATACGTGCCCCATTTATTCTCTGACTTGATGAATGGAAAGATACTCTCAGGGTACGCGTAGACCGCGTCAAATCCACCATGAAGATACTCAGCTGCGGGAAAGATAGTTTCCGCGACAGTGTGTACTGGTTGTGCTTTGAAATTCCTCAAGAACGCATCAACTTTATCTTCAATCTTCCGCGACACCGGCGTAGCAAGCCCTGGGCGTAGGATTTCGAGCACAACATTGTATTCCCGCTCGTGGGTCATCTGCATATGCTCTGCAGCCATAAGCCATGCTTCTGCGCGTGTGGTTGCGGTTCGAGCGAACATGTCTTCTCCTCGCTATCTAGCTACTACGGGCGCGTAGCCGATGTGCTTGTCGGCTAGGTATTCTGCAGCAAGCCAGGCATGGCCCGCATCTCCCCATTCGTCGCCCCAGCTGTTGCGAATAAGGAAGTACTGAGTGGCAGCACTGCCGGACCCCAGCCCAATCGCCAAAACAGCATGCCCTCCGAAGCCCGCACCATGGGGAGAAATGATGTAGGGAGGTGAAAGGGGGGAGAGAAACGCCGCTGACAGCTTGAGGCCGAGAACGACTGGCGTGTCTGCTTTCAGAAGCCGGGCAATCGAACTAACCGCGCTATCGCCGCTGTGTTCAAGCTCGCCTTTCCACACTTTTGTAATCGTCGGAACAACCCAAGGGTCGGGCTGGACAAGAGGATAAGGCCACTCTGTTTCGGCAGGTTGCCCTTTTTGTGCCAGCGCTTCCGCTGCTTCTTCAAAAAGAATGCCGTCTACCAGATTTCCGGTCTTGGCGAGCTGGATAGCCTGGTAGAAGAGAAATTCAGCGGACAAAGGCGGACAACCATGTGCGATGCTATGAGCATCACTCGTGGCGCAAGCCAAACAGGTTGGTCGATCTCCTTGGTCGCGGACCGGCGGAAGACTGTGGCGAAGGTCAACCTCTACCCGAATTGCGCATTTTATATCGATCATGCGGCGAGGACTCTACCGGCTCGCGGTATCCCGGCAGGCTCACGCCCAACAAGCGTAAGATCGATATCAAAACTGCTCCGACCGGTTTCGTTCTTCTCCCAAAGCCTACGTTCTTCGAGATGTAAGTGCGTCTCGCCACTGCCTCGAACGACCAAACGGCGTTGCACTCTTCCACCAATGCGTTTGTCGTCGACGGCGACTCTGTCATCTCTTTCGATAGTCATACCCGCCTGCGTTAAGCCGTCGGCGTCCCATGAGTATCCGGCCGCGGTATGTTCGTCTAAAGCCAGAACTATTAGATCGTTAGGGGCACCCAGCACGCGGGTGCCGCGATCCTTGTCTGAAATTACCCAGACGTCCCTGTGCCAATTTTCCGGATGAACATCAGGAACGGCTCTTTGTTTGGCTTCCTTCGGCTCGACGCTTCTGAGGTGCTCGACTGTTCCGCGGTCAATGAGCTTCTGTGAAAACAAGGCCCAGCACGTTGCGGCATAGCTAGCGCCCAACCTAAGAGACAATTGATATACGATGTCGGGCTTCCTAACGTGCTCGCGGCCCCATCTCTGCCGATTTAGATGGGCAACTATGAGCCATCGAGGCAGAAGGAATTCCGCTGCGAAGGCATCTGCTTCCACCTCTTGCAGATCATGTTTCGCCTCTTCACCTCGTCCGACGAAGCCTACGTCGTTGTCGAGGCTGAGCGTTCGGTGTTCCAACATATGGTGCCCCAACTCATGGGCGGCCGTGAAGCGCTGTACGTGGAGGTCACGCTGCGTGGTAACCAGCATTCCACATAGTGCTCTCGTAGGAACATAGGCTCCGAGCAATCCATCCAACGGTCGAAACATGATGAATAATCCAAGCCTTTGTGCGGCTCCAAAAACATCTACTGAGTCCGTGCCGCTTGCCAAAGCTTCGCGAACGCCGAGCTGAGTGTGCAACTCGCTGGCTCGCGCAACTCCGTTCAGGATTGCGTCGCGTTTGGATGTCATCTCTCGGTCTCGGCCTTCGAGCGTTGGACTAGATACTCACTGAACCGAAGCAGTTCACTGCGATCTTGCTCGGATAATTTTGAAACCTGTTTAGCGAGAAGTGCAACGTCTCCACCCAACGGCTGAGGTTCTTCGCCGGTGAAGTATCCAATTGGACGCTGATACAAACGCGCCATTGCTTTCAGCTCGGTCGAGTCCACACCACGTTGTGCCGTTTCAATAAGAGAAACGGCCGAACGGGACAGCTTGAGAGCGTCCGCTACCTCCTGCTGTGAAAGACCGAGATACTCTCTGGCCTCTCTCAATTTGGCAGCGATAGATTCGCGATCCGATGACATTTGGCAACTCCCTCGATCACTCAGTCCTATTCGGCGGCGACCGACGCAGCGCCAGTCGCCACGCAGTCCTGAGCGATGTGACTAACAAGGTCGGAGACAGCTTCATCAATACTGGGATATCCGCCTTTGCGGACCCATTTTGGCTTCAGCTTATGGCCCGTGATCTTCTCGACGATGGGAGAAAGCTTGCAGACGGTTTTGGAGTCTACCGTCGGCAAGTCCCATAGGTCTGAATCAGGATCCGCCTGCCATGCCCCATCTTTCAGCTCAGCGTTAAGTCCTTCTGTGAGCGCCTTTTCAAGGTCACCCTGAATGGGCGAAAATTCCTTTGGGCTGAGAAGCTTGGGTTTGGCCATGTCGCCACCTCCTAGTTCGAACATCGAACTATATAGCAAAAAAATGTTCGAAAATCAAACACATTCTTATGCCGCAGGTAGCCATGCTAGAGCTAGGGTAACTCCACAGAATTCCCTGATCTTAATGACTGTTGCGGTGACAGCCTCGGCAGTTTGTTGATCCAAGGTTCTAACATTCACAGCTTTGATTGAGCCGTTTGAAGTGGGCATCACTGCTATATCTAAGTGGCCCAAATCCTCATTGCCGGTTATGGGGGACTGGCACTTGTATAGGGCCTCCTTGGCAGAGAATATTTCTCGTACAATAGTCGCGCTGTCTGCAGAGGCCCTCTGACTGCCAAACGACGCAACTTCGTCCTCAGAAGCGACCTCTGTCCACGCTGTTCCCAGGCCCCGCCCATCTTCAATGTCTACGCCGACCGAAAGGGCCTTGCTGGACGGTGCTAACACCACGGCCACATGGCGATTGCTGTGCGCGATGCTTCCGCAGAGCCCTGTTGGCCAAACCGGGGAGCCGACCGCATGTCGAGCAATAGGGAGAGGCGAAAAGCCCATCTCCGCCATGAGTTCACGAGCTAACGTGCGTCCAGAGATAATTTCCTGACGTCGTGTTGGGTTCACTCCCTCCAGCAGAGGAAGCTCTTCTGTCATCAGTGTCCCCTGAACCGCGGAAATGTTACGAACTGCTATGTGCAGCCATGATGGAAGCTCGGACATGGGGCAACTTCCCTCGGGGAACGGCGACCTAATAATTCTAGCTCTGAAAACTACTTTTCAGCTATCCAGGAAGAGATAGGTATTTTCTGTAGCTTCTAAAAGCATGCTCAGACGAATCAGTCCGGAGTCGGAGTACTATGTTCCGCTCCCAGAATGATCTTCATCTCTCTCCCTCGACTCCCGCCCTCTCCCTCCCTAAGCTTTTCCTGCCCACTGGTGCGGCTTAGCCCAACCCGGGGCGTCGACGCTCCCTTTCATCAAGGGAGAGTTCGATGGCTCGGTACGAAAAGCAGGTCGTATCCAAGAAGGAGTTGAAGACTGTCTGTGGCATCCCGTATTCCGGCCAGCATATTGCAAGGCTCGAGGCGGCCGGGCAGTTCCCGAAGCGGATAAAGCTCGGCCAGAATCGTGTTGTGTGGTTGCTGTCGGAAATCGAGGCATGGCTCGACGCGCGGATCGCATTGCGAGACGCGTAAGACCATCACCGGCACTTCCTTCTGAAGGGTCCTTGGGGACCGGGTCGCTCCCGGTCCCCATCTTTTTGACCCCAAATTCCCCACGATCGAGGGCGATGGGCAGGGGGATAGGCTGGGGGATACCGTATCGCCCTTCCGTCCACGGATGACCCAAGCAATAGGCAAGCGGAATCAAGCGTTTGGGCGCCGGGCCGGCAATCTTCCGTAGTCCGACTTATGGCCTCTTCGAGGCCTTTTCATGCCTTATGAGACTTGAAACCGCTTGACTCCCTGACGCAGCGTCCGCTTCGATTTCTCCAGTACAGGTGAAGTCAGGGTCTATCGAGGGGCAGGACAGCAAATAAAGAGGGTGGGTTCATGCAGGCGTCTATCGAGCACAAGGAGATCACGGCCGGGGTCATCAAGAAGGTGCCGCAGGTCGAGGTCACGGTCGCGGTGCAGTTTTCGGAAGAGGAGCGGGCGATCGCGGAGCGCTGGAATCTCGGCGAGCGGATCGTGGTCGAGCGCGACATCAACGCGCATCGCCTCGGCAAGATGAAAGCCGACCAGTATGAGTACCAGGCGAAGCTCGCGCATCTGCGCCTCGCCGACCTCTTGCGGGGCCCGAGCCGTCATGTGGTCGACACGCCGCTCGATGCGAAGCTGTATCAGGACGAGGTGGTCGAGGGGCTGAAGACCCTCAAGGCCTTCCTGACGGGCTGTGCGGAGCTTGCCGAGCCGCAGCGTATCGAGATCTGACGGAGATGGGCGGGCTCGATTTCGAGAAGCCCGAAGACCTCCTGACCGCCGCGGCCGTGCTCGTGGGGCTAATCTCCGGCGTCTATTTCCTGGGGCCCTTCCTCATCCCTCTGGCTCTCATCGGGATCGGCTGCTGGATCGGCATCGCGCTCTATACCGGACCTGCCGCGCGGACGGCGCGCGCGCGGCGCGAGGCGCTGAGGCTCTACGAGACGGCCTCCCGTCTCAGGGCGGAGAAGGTGTTTCCCGACCCCGAGGATTTCAGCGGCGCCGTCTGGAAACGCCTTGCCGATGCGCTGGAGGAGGGCCTCCCGTCCTACGAGGTTTCAGTTCGCATTTTCGAGCTCGCCGAAGAGCTCTACCGGACGGAGGGTCTTGCGGGCGATATCCCCACCCTCGCTCCGGAAGCCGGCGAGATCGAACTCGCACGCTACCGTGATCGGATCGAGGCGCTCATCGCGAAATTCGAACGCGCGGACATAGTGGAACGGATGGAAGAGGCGATCTTCCAGTCGCTCTCTGGCTTTTGCCGCCGGCTCCCGCCTGCTGCCTTTCAGGAGGCGGAAGCTCTTGTCGAGGCCGCCGATGCCGGCGGGTTGAAGACCGGGTTCCGGATGCCGCTTATCGATGCGATGGCGCATCCGGGCGAAGCGGTCGAGCGGCTGCTGTTGCCCTACTTCTCGGCGAAAGCGTCGGAAGCCGGGCTTTTCTCGGGCCTTCGCCACCGCTTGTCGCGCAACCAGTATGAGGCCTCGGGCATTTTTCATCCCGAGCCGCCGGGGAACCGGAAACCGCTCCTTCTGCCGCATGAGAGCAAGGCGCCGCCCCGGGAGCTCGTGCCGGCCTTTCTTCGCGAGACGCCGCTCGAGGAGATGTTCGCGGCCGATATTCCGTTCGACATTTCGGACGGGAGCCGGTTCGAGCATCACTGGATCGTGGCGGGCTCTGGCCATGGCAAGAGCCAGACGCTGCAATACATGATCGCGCAGGACCTGGAGCGCGTCGGCAAGGGCGAGGCCTCGGTCATCGTGATCGACTCCCAGGGCGATCTCATCCGTAACATCGCCGGCCTCAAATGTTTCGCATCGGGCGAGGCGCTGCATGGCCGTCTCTGCCTGATCGATCCCTCCGATATTGAATATCCGCTTGCCCTCAATCTTTTCGATGCCGGCATGGAACGGATCGGCGCCTATGCCCCGCTTGAGCGTGAGCGCCTCGTCAATGGCATCCTCGAACTCTACGACTTCGTACTGGGCTCACTCCTCTCGGCGGAACTCACGCAGAAACAGAGCGTGATCTTCCGCTACATCACACGGCTGATGCTCCATATCCCGGATGCGACCATCCACACCTTCCGGGAGCTCATGGAGCCGAAGGGCTACGAGACATACAAAGCCCATATCGAGAAACTCGACGGCACGGCCCGGGCCTTTTTCGAGACGGAGTTCAACAGCAAGCAGTTCGAGGAAACGAAGCGGCAGGTGGTTCGCCGTCTCTGGGGTATTCTCGAGAATCGGACCTTCGAGCGTATGTTCTCGCATCCGAGGAACAAGCTCGACCTCTTCGCCGAGATGAATGAGGGCAAGGTCATCCTGATCAACACGGCAAAGGACCTCCTGAAGCAGAACGGCACGGAGATCTTCGGGCGCTTTTTCATCGCGCTGATCGCGCAAGCCGCGCAGGAACGGGCGACACTAGCAAGAGGGGAGAGGCTCCCCACCTTCGTCTATGTCGACGAATGCGCCGATTATCTCGACCAGAACGTCTCGGTGATCCTGGAGCAGGCGCGCAAATACAATGTCGGCATGGTGCTGGCGCATCAATATATCGGCCAGCTGTCGCCGAAGCTGCAGGAGAGCTTCGCGGCCAATACGAGCATCAAGTTCGCGGGCGGCGTCTCGGAGAAGGATGCGCGGGTGCTCGCCCCGATGCTCCACACGACGCTTGAGTTCATCGGGAGCCGGCGCAAGGGCGAGTTCGCAGTCTCGGTCCGCAATGTGACCGACGGCGCCGTCTCGCTTGATTTTCCATTCGGTCATCTGGAAGCCCTGCCGCGGATGAGCGCGGAGGAGGCGGAGGCTGTGCGCGGGGAGATGCGTGAGCGCTACGCCGTCCACTGGCAAGAGGTGGAGCAGGGGAGGGCAGGGGCCGAGATGTTAGAGCGTGACAAGGCTCACGCTCCTGTCCCCGCGGAGATCGACACGGCGCCTTCAAGCGACTGGTGACAATCCGCTCCTTCTTCTCGTCCATGAGAAAAATGGCCATCATGACCTTTCCCCGAATGCAGAGGGCGAAAGGGAGGAAAGGCCAATGGCGACACACGAGTTCACGCGGCAGGAGCTTTACGATCTTGTCTGGTCGATCCCGATGGCGAAGCTCGCGGAGCGCTACGGTATATCCGGAAACGGCCTCGCAAAAGCGTGCCGCAAAGCGGAGATCCCGGTGCCTGAGCGTGGCTATTGGGCAAAGCTGCAGGCGGGCAAAAAGGTTGTCCGAAAAGCCTTACCGGCGGTGAAAAGAGATACACCCAGAACGGTGATCATCAGCCCGCCGGGCAAGCGGGAGGACTCGACTCCTCCGCCGCCTGTTCCGGATAGCGTTGCGGCAAAAGTTGAACAGGTCAAACAGACAGCAAAGCCCGTTTCCGTTCCGGCGACTCTTTCAAATCCGCACCGAATCGTCGCGGCATGGCTTGAGGACGAGAGGCGGGAGAAACGTGCTCGCCGCGGCGATCCCTGGGCTCTGCCATTGAAGCGGAGCGATGCGACGGAGCTCGATAAGAGGCGTCTCCGGATTTTAAGCGCACTGCTCAAGGCGATCGAGGCGTCTGGCTACACCCTCAAATGCGAACGCTACCGGGACGTGCAGATTCGGACTGGTACTATGACGATCGAGCTTATTCTCGAGGAGCGCATCAAGCAGGTACGCCGGCTCATCACAGACGAAGACCGGCGAAGTTCCCGCTGGTACGCGGAGGGGCAAAAATGGACACAGGAGAAGGTCCCGACCGGCAGACTGCGGCTTCGCCTTCTTGAACCGGAATACCGGCATGTCGTGAAGGAATGGGAAGAAGCGGAAAGCAGTCCACTGGAAGCGCTCCTTGACGAGGTGCTGCCGACGGTTGCGGGTAAATTTGAAGAGATACGCCTCCAGCGGATGCGGCAGGCGGAAGAACAGGCAAAACGTATGGAAGCAGAGCGCCTCAGATATGAGGCGGAGCTTGAGGCGAAGAAGGAGACGATCAGATTCCGCCGGCTGGTCGCTCATTGCGCCAACCGGAGGACCGCCGCGGAAATAAGGGAACTTGTTGCATCTGTAGAGCGCTCGCCTCTGGCGGCAGATAATGCCGAACTATTTTTCGATTGGAAGAGCTGGGCGCTTTCACATGCCGAACGGATTGATCTGCTTGCGAAGGAGACACTGTTTGACCGGGAGCGACTATGAGACGTATCACTTCGAGAAATGATACGTCGGCGACGCGAAGGCCCGAAAATAAAAGAGGGACAGAATTTTTCTCGGCGCGCATGGATGTTCGGCGCTCCACGGGGACAAACATTCATGAACATGGCGCACGTTTTCTGCGCTCCGGTCCGATGCTATCGCTTCAGGCATGGAACACCGGCAGCGCCGATCCCGCATGAAGCGCCAGAAGACGGGGAAGAGCCTCGCGCTGACAGCGCGCGACCTCGCGATCTTCGAGCTGCTGGAGCGCTACCGCTATCTGCGGTCGACTTTCATCCACGACTTTGTAGGTGGACAGTCGGAAACGCGCTTCAAGGAGCGGCTCGGCGATCTCTACCACGAGGGCGGATATCTGACCCGGCCCGAGCAGCAGTGGGAGACGGCGCGTTCCCGCTACCTGCCTGCCGTCTATGAGAACAGTGATCGAGCCCGGGACGTGCTCGCCGCGCAGGGGAGGCTCGCCGACCCCTGTCCGCATATGCCATACGGGACGAGCGGCGCGGGACGGCAATTCGCGCATTCGCTGATGATCTGCGAGACTCTGGCGTCGATCGAACTCGCGGTGAAAGCAAAGGCGGATCTGCGCTTTGTCTCCTGGCCCGAAATCCTCGCAAAGGCACCGGAGGGAGCCCGGCGGTCTCCGAATCCGCTGAGGCTTCCCGGATCGTCATGCAGCTTGGGAACGGCAACCGAGCTTGCCCGCAATGGCGACACCGTCCCGGATGCCATGTTTGGTCTCGGATATGGTGGAGAGGGACGGAGAAGCTACCGCTTTTTCGCGCTTGAGGTCGATCGCGGCACGATGCCTATCATGCGATCGGCGCGGGGACAGACGTCCTATCTGGAGAAGATGTCCGCCTATCATGGCGTTGCGGCACGTGGGGTCCACAGGTCGCATTTGGGCATTCCCAATTTACTCGTCCTCACAGTGACGACATCGGAAGCGCGCAAACAGAACATGTTGTCCGCTCTTGCAAGAACAATCGAAGACAGTGCCATGTTCCTCTTCAAAGAAGTTGGTGCCGCGGCGCACAGGAACGGCGCAACACTAGGTGCGGTGCTTCAATTGCCTTGGGACTGCGCCGGCCGCTCTCATGTCGACATTCTGGAACCTGGCGACTAGCGGTCGATGGAGTCAATGTCCGATATCTCCGCCTGATATTGGACCCGAGGCCTCTCCCATGACGAATTTGTGTACTCGCCTGGAGTAAAGGCTTGTGCTAGTCTTCAGCCATGAAGCGACGTATCGACAGATGCCGACGCGTATCCCGGGTCCGGCATTGGCTTGCGACGGTGCTGGCGGTCGCGCTGTTGATGACGGCGGCTTCGGCACCGGTGACCGATCTCGGTATGATGGCGTCGGCACACGCGATGGCCGATGAAGGTGCCCCGCCGCATGGGGCACTTGCCACGGGCGAGATGGCGGAATCGTGCTGCGACGATTGCCAAGAGACTGACACGACAACCTGCGACAGCTCGGCCCTCTGCATGACCGCCTGCGGCAAGCTGCCGCTTCAGCTCGCCGCTGCGCTCGGTTTTGTCCCGGTCGAACGTGCCATCGAAGCGGTTCACGGGCCGGACATCGGCCGGGCCGATCTTTCTCCCTCTCCGTTGCGACGGCCTCCCAAAGCGATGTGACACACCGGCGCGCGGCCCTTCGGTTGCGCATCAACTGTCACAGCAGTTTCAGGAGAGTCTTATGGTTCGCTCACTCAAAGCGTCCACGATTGCCGTGCTTGTGGCGGTCGTGGCGACCGTCGGCATATGGAGCGTCGCCGGCGCGCAGTCTCAAGCTTATAAATTCGAGGCCGTACCGGATGAAATATCTGTCGGCGAGGGCGTTCGGATCGAGGTCCGGTTGCTCGATCCCGACGGAAAGCCGGTACCGTCGGAGAACGTCGACATTGTCTCGACGCGGCTCGATATGGGTCCCGAAGGCATGGCGATGATGGATACACCGCTCACACCGCTCCCCGCCGGCAGCGCGGATGTCCTGGCCTTCGAAACAAAGATCGCGATGGCCGGCCGATGGGCGCTCGCGATCGAAGTGAGAGTCGACGGCGTTCCAGAACCCGTCAAGGGCGTCGTCATTTTCACGGCCGTCGAGAAAAAAGCCGATGCAACCCCTGCCGCGCCAGCGGCAGGGGAGCGCGAGATACGTTATTACCGTAACCCGATGGGCCTGCCAGACATATCGCCGGTGCCGAAGAAGGATTCGATGGGGATGGATTACATCCCTGTCTATGAAGAGGATGTTGCGGCACCCGCCGGAACCGTCCGTATCGGCCCGGAAAAGACGCAGCGTGCCGGCGTTCGAACCGTGGCGGTCGAACGCCGCGACCTCGTCCGCACGATCCGCGGCGCCGGTACCGTAACCGTAGACGAAGCGCGCGTAGCACTGGTGACGGCACGCTTCGACGGATTTGTCGAACGCCTCGACGTCCGCACAACGGGCGGCACGGTGGCCGCCGGCGAGCCGCTGCTGACGGTCTGGATCGAAAGCGATGAACTCCTGCGAAAACAGGCCGATTACCTTTCGGCGCTGTCGCGCGGCGGCCGCGATGTCGAACGTGCCGCGCAGAATCTCCGCCTCTTCGGCATTTCCAGTGCCTCCATCGCAGAAATGGCGCGCACGCGCGCGCCGGCGCGCGTGGTGACCTTCGAGGCGCCGCTTGGCGGCACCGTCATCGAAAAACCCTCGCTCGACGGCATGCGCTTTGCGGCCGGCGACACGCTTTTCCGGATCGCCGATCTGTCGGCGCTCTGGGTGATGGCCGAAATCGCCGAACAGGATCTCGCGCTCGTCAGGCCCGGCCAGACCGCGCAATTGTCGATGCCGGCCATGCCCGGCGAAACGCGCGAGGCGATTGTCGATTTCGTCTATCCCGATCTTGACATGGCGACCCGCTCGGGCCGGGTCCGGCTGGTCGTGCCGAACGCCGACGGGCGCCTCAAGCTCGGCCATTTCGTGCGCGTCGAGATCGGCGCGCCGGTCGGCGATAAACCGGCGCTCGCGGTGCCGGCCGCTTCGGTCATCGACGACGGCGCGCGCCAGATCGTCTTCGTCGCGCGCGGCGACGGGCTTTTCGAACCGCGCGACGTTCGCCTCGGCGCCCGCGCCGGCACCGATGTCGAGATCAGGGAGGGGCTTGCCGCCGGTGAGGAGGTCGTCACCTCCGGCATCTTCCTGATCGATGCCGAGAGCAATCTCCAGACCGCGCTTTCGGCCTTCGCCACCGAACCGGTGACGCCATGATCGCGGGCATCATCGGTTGGTCGGCGCGCAACAGTGTTCTGGTGCTGATCGGCACGCTCTTTGCGATCGTTGCCGGCATTTACTCGATCGCGCGCATTCCGCTCGATGCGATACCGGACCTGTCGGACACGCAGGTCATCATCGTCACCGATTATCCGGGCCAGGCGCCGCAGGTCGTCGAGGACCAGGTGACCTTTCCGCTCGCGACCGCGATGCTCAACGTGCCGCGTGCC
This sequence comes from Parvibaculum sp., assembly GCA_017642695.1. GTDB lineage: Bacteria > Pseudomonadota > Alphaproteobacteria > Parvibaculales > Parvibaculaceae > Parvibaculum. The sequence goes on from JAEPQD010000001.1 coordinate 1,092,015, forward strand.
CGCGTCGTGCGCGGCTTTTCCTTCTTCGGCGTTTCCTTCGTCTATGTCGTCTTCGAGGACGGCGCCGATCTCTACTGGGCGCGAAGCCGCGTCCTCGAATATCTGAGTGCGGCGGCGGAACGCCTGCCGGACGGCGTCACGCCCTCGCTCGGGCCGGATGCGACCGGCGTCGGCTGGGTCTATCAATATGCGCTGAAGTCGTCGGAGCTGAACCTCGCCGAACTCCGTTCGCTGCAGGACTGGCAGGTCCGGTTTGCCGTCTCGCGCGCCGAAGGCGTCGCCGAGGTCGCAACGGTGGGCGGCTTCGTCCGGCAATATGCGGTCATCGTCGATCCGTTGCTGCTGAAAAGCACGGGGCTGACGCTTTCCGATATCGCCGGCGCGGTGCGCACCAGCAACATGGATGTCGGCGGCCGCACCATCGAGCTTGCCGAAACCGAATTCATGATCCGCGGTCGCGGCTATCTCGCCGGCATTGAGGACATCGAAAAGATCGTGCTCCGCGCCGAGGGCGGCACGCCGCTTCTGCTGCGCGACGTGGCGCGCGTCGAACTCGCGCCCGACGAACGGCGCGGCGTCGCCGAAATGGGCGGCGAGGGCGAGGCGGTTTCCGGCATCGCCCTGCAGCGCCATGGCGCCAATGCGCTCGACGTCATCGAAAACGTCAAGCGCGAGCTTGCAGCCGTTGCGCCGAGCCTGCCGGGCAACACCGAAATCGTAGAGGTCTATGACCGCTCGGCGTTGATCGGCCGCGCCATCAATACGCTGGTGCGTACGCTCGTCGAGGAAAGCGTCGTCGTGGCACTGGTCTGCTTTATGTTCCTCTGGCATGCGCGCAGCGCGCTTGTCGCCATCGTCACCCTGCCGGTCGGCATTCTGATGGCGCTTGCCGCAACCCATGTGCTCAGTATCCCCTCCAACATCATGAGCCTCGGCGGCATCGCAATAGCGATAGGCGCCATGGTCGATGCGGCGATCGTGATGATCGAAAACGCCCACAAGCGGCTCGAACATGCGCCGCCCGGCGCCTCGCGCACCGCCGTCGTCATCGAGGCGGCGCAGGAAGTGGGCCCGGCGCTCTTTTTCAGCCTGCTGATCATCACCGTCTCCTTCCTGCCGATCTTCACGCTGGAGGCGCAGGAAGGCCGCCTCTTCAAGCCGCTCGCCGCCACCAAGACCTTCGCGATGGCGGCTGCCGCCCTTCTCTCGATCACGCTGGTGCCGGTGCTGATGACGATCTTCATCCGCGGCCGGATCGTACCGGAGGACCAGAACCCGCTCAACAAGGCGCTGATCTGGCTCTACCGGCCGGTGATCGGTCTGGTGCTGCGCGCCCGCGGCGTCACCATCCTCGCGGCCTTCATCGTGCTCGCCGTAACGGCGGTACCACTCAGCCGCATCGGCTCGGAATTCATGCCGAACCTCAACGAGGGGACGCTTCTCTACATGCCGACGACGCTGCCGGGCCTTTCGGTGACGAAGGCGGCCGAACTGCTGCAGACGCAGAACCGGATCATCGCCGGCTTTCCCGAGGTCGCCTCCGTCTGGGGCAAGGCCGGCCGCGCCGACAGCGCGACCGATCCCGCGCCGATGGAAATGTTCGAGACCATCATCAACCTGAAGCCCGAAAGCGACTGGCGGCAGGGCATGAATCTCGACAAGCTGATTGCCGAAATGGACACCGCGCTCCAGTTTCCGGGCGTCTCCAATGCCTGGACGATGCCCATCAAGGCCCGCATCGACATGCTCTCGACCGGCATCCGCACGCCGGTCGGCGTCAAGATATTCGGGCCCGACCTCGTCGAACTGGAGCGGATCGCCCGCGAGATCGAAACCGTCCTGCGTGCCGTTCCCGGCACTTCGTCGGCCTATGCCGAGCGCGTCAATGGCGGCTATTTCCTCGACATCCGTCCCGACCGCGACCGCATCGCCCGGCACGGGCTGTCGATGGAGACGGTGCAGGAAACGATCGCGATGGCGCTGGGCGCGAAAGCCCTCACCACCACGGTCGAAGGCCGCGAGCGCTACGATGTGGTGTTGCGCTATCCGCAAGCCTCCCGCGCCGACCCGGATGCGCTCGCGCGCGAGGTCTTTGTCACGACGCCCGCAGGCGCCGCTATTCCGCTCGGCGAGATCGCCGACATCGCGCGGGCGCGTGGCCCCACCATGGTGCGCACCGAAAGCGGCCAGCCGGTCGTCTATGTCTTTGTCGATATCCGCGACCGCGATCTCGGCGGCTATGTCGGCGAGGCACGGCGCGTGGTCGCCGGCGAAGTCGCGCTGCCGCCCGGCTACACGGTCGCCTGGAGCGGCCAGTTCGAATATCTGGCGCGCGCGCAGCAACGCCTTTCCGTCGTCATTCCAGTTACGCTGCTGGTCATTTTCCTGCTCCTCTATCTCAACTTTAAGGGCCTCACCGAAACCTTCATCGTGATGCTGTCGCTGCCATTCGCGCTGGTCGGCGGGCTCTGGCTGATGGCGGCGCTCGATTTCAACATGAGCGTTGCGGCGGCCGTCGGTTTCATCGCGCTGGCGGGGGTGGCGGCTGAAACCGGCGTCGTGATGCTGCTCTATCTCGACCAAGCCTTGCGCGACGCGAAGGCCCTCGTGTTGGCCAAAGGTCGCGCCTTCACCCGCGCCGATCTCAATGGCGCGATCATGGAGGGTGCCGTCGGGCGCGTGCGGCCGAAAATGATGACCGTTATCACCATCATGGCGGGCCTCCTGCCGATCCTCTGGGCCACTGGCACCGGCGCCGAGGTGATGCAGCGCATCGCCGTGCCGATGATAGGCGGGATGGTATCGTCCACTATCCTCACGCTGGTGGTGATCCCGGCGATCTATGCAATCGTTCACGGGATGAGGCTATCGAGGGGCGATGCAAGCACGGTCGATTGAACGACCACTACGATCGCGTATGAAGACAGGGGCGGGACATCTCCTGTGGAAGCTCGATGTATCCGGCTCGACGCAAGGGCGGCGGCGCGGGACGGTGTCAGACGGCCTCCACTTTGAGGCCTGCGGCCGTCTACTCAGGAAACCCGTCTTCAAGCCGCCGCACATGAACGCTTCTTGCTCGCAGGAACGGGGCAGCTTCGAATATCAATACTATTCGGAAAAGACCGCCCCCTTTGCAATCTGACGTGTGGATACCCTTCAATGCCGGCTGAGGCATAGGTTCGTCTCGCGGCGCAAATGATTCCTGCCGGGCTGTCGTCATCAATCTTGGTCCCACCACTTTCTTAGGGCGCCGAGCCGATGAAGACCGAGGAATTCGTCGCCACCAGATGCCGATCATCATCCTGATGGGGAGGTCGCTGTGGTTCCAAACCAAAGAAAAGTCGTGCCCAGGAGATGAAGCCGCCGACGATTTCCGCGACTACGGCGCCAATGTAAGCAAAAGCCGCACAGGGGTATCAGTGCGACATTGCTACCGGCTAATGTCCTTGTTTGAGGCGACACATGAAATGCCCCTGAAGTAAATTGGTTTTGCTTGGTGGAGATCGAAAGTTTTCAGATGATTTGCCACTTTAGTTTGTGATCCGCAGTAGCCCCAGTTCTGGTGCCGCGCGAAATTGGTCCGCCTGTTTGGCGGGGCTAGGACGAAAGCGGGCGGATTTGTTTTCAAAACAACAGCGAGACGCCGAATGTCGTTTTAAAAAATGAGTTGCAATGGGTAACAATTTATAGGACATCCTCTATATGCTTCGCGCCTTGATCCACTTGGTAATTGTCAGCTTGCTTTGGAGTGCAACGTCCGTCGGCGCGACGGGGGCACCGCTCTATAGCGATTTGATCGAAGCCAGCAGCGATATCCTGGACAAAGAAGCCGGTGGAGATCGACTGCTCGATGAAGGCTGCGAACTCTGTCACGCTTTTCAGCATGTAACTGTGGCCAGCGCTCGCTCTGCGAGCGCCTCAGCACTGTGCGCTCTTGTATCGTTTCCAGGCGACGCCGTGGCAAGAAGTCTCTCCCGTTCGCCGGACGGTCCCCCTCCTGAGTTCATGATCGCCTGATCTCACTCGCATTCCCGGCCGGGAATGCATGACGTTTCCATAGATAGGTGATTCATGAATGGTTCGTTCCGCCGTTGGCGGAGGGTCCTGTCTGGTGCTTTCTTGTCGGTCGGGCTCATAGCACCTGCATGCGCGTTGGAGCATGCTGGACCTTCCCTTACTCTCGACGCTGCTATAGCCACCGCGCTTTCGCAGAACGCGCAGATGCGCATCGCAACCGAAGCCATAGGAGAGCGCGCCGCGGAGGCACGCCAGGCCTCATTCCTGCCTAACCCCGAACTCGGACTTGAAGTCGAGAATGTTTTCGGCTCGGGTCCATATAGCGGTGTGGACGAGGCGGATATCACGCTGGGAGTCTCGCAACTTATCGAAACGGGAGGCAAGCGCGAAAGCCAGAAGCGCCTGTTCCGTCTTTCCGAATTGGCCGCGACGGCCGAGCGGAATGCAGTGGAGCGCATCCTCCGCGAGGCCGTGACGCACGCTTTCAACGAGCTTCTTGCTGCGCAGCGCGAAGTGACAACGGCTTCAGCAGCCGCCGAGAATATCGGCACTCTTGTTCCTGCACTTCGCCGCCGTTTCGAACGCGGCGCATCATCCGAGGCCGATCTGAACCGTGGTCTCTTGGCGCTGGAACTTGCCGAGATCCGGGTCACCGCGAGAGAAGCCGAACTGCGCACCGCCCAGCAGACATTGCTGGCGCTGTGGTCTGAAAATGTCTACCGCCCGCTGCATGCGGAAGGCTCTTTCGCTGTTCCCGCTGTCCAACTTCCGAGACTCGATGAACTGGAAGCGCGGCTGGACAGTCACCCCGCGGTGCTCGGTGGGCAAGAGACGGTGAGCGCTCGGCGCGCTGCCTTCGACCTCGAAAAGGCCAATGCCGTTCCCGACGTTACGCTCGGCGCGGGAGTGCGCCGGTTTTCCGGCACGGATGAAAGCGCGCTGCTCTTTTCCGTTTCCATCCCGCTCACCGTCTTCGACCGCAATCAGGGCAATATCGATGCCGCGTCGCGCCGCATCGTGCAGGCCGATCTCGATGCGCAGCAGACGAGAGTGGAACTCGCGCGAGACCTGCAACAGGCATATCAGACCTACCAAAGCCGCTGCCCGGAGGCGGCACGGCTCGGCTCCTCCATCGTGCCCGCATCGGAGAAGACCTCCGCGACCATCCGCGAAGGCTACCTGGCCGGGCGTTTCGGCGTTCTCGAACTTCTCGACGCCCTGCAAACAAGCACCGAAAGCCGGTTGCAGGAAACGCAGGCGCTTCTCGCCTGCGTCAATGCCCTCGCTTCGATTGAGACAATGACCGGCCTTCCCGCCAGTGCGGATGCGGCCGAGGGAGATGAGCAATGAGCCCGACAAAGAGTAAGTTTCTGGCCAGTAGCACATTCGCTTTAAGTCTTGCGTTGGCCATTGCCTATTCTCCGGCCTTTGCGGAGCCAGACCCCGGGCATGAAAGCCCGCGAGTCGCGCAGGAGACCGAAGGACACGGCGACGGCGACGAGGAAGGTCACGATGCGCATGGCGAGGAAGCCGATGCAGATCATGCGCATGACGACGAGGACGATCATGCTCTAGAAGAAGGGCATGCCGAGGAAGAGGGGCATGTCAATCTCTCGGCAAGTCAGCTTGAAAATACCGACATAGAGATTGCCAAGGCCACAGCAGGAACGCTTACGCTTTCAACGAGCCTTTTTGGCGTTATCCGTCCAGACCTCGAGAAGCTCGTGCATATCGTGCCGCGTTTCCCTGGCATCGTCACGGAGGTGAAGCGGCGCATCGGAGACGAGGTGTCCAAGGGAGACGTCCTGCTATCGGTCGAAAGCAATGAGAGTCTGCGATCCTACACGCTTCGATCGCCAATCGCAGGCCGCATCATTCAACGCAACGTCGCCCCTGGCCAGTTTGCCGATACGGAAACCCCCTTGATGGTGGTGGCCGACATGTCTTCCGTCTGGCTCGATCTTCAGGTGCATCGTCACGATGCAGGCCTCGTGCGCGAGGGACAGCGCGTTACATTCCGGTTGGAAGATGAGGGCGATCTCGTTGCCGCCACCATCGGCTACGTATCGCCTATTGCGGCGCAGGATACCCAAAGCGTCCTCGCGCGCGCGTATGTACCCAACCCCGACGGACGCCTTCAGCCGGGCATATTCGTCAGTGCTTCGGTAGAGCAGGAAAAAGCGACGGCTCGCGTCGTCGTCGGCCGAGAGGCAATTCTCTATGACGGTGCGTCGAGCTTCGTCTACGTGCCTGGAGAAGAAAAGGGTTCGTTCGAGCGCCTTGAGGTAAAGACCGGCCGCAGCGACGAGAAGAGCGTCGAGATCGTGGACGGGCTGGACCCTGGTAGCACCTATGTCGCCGGCAATGCCTTCATCCTCAAGGCGGAGGCCGGCAAGAACGCCGCCTCCCATGCACATTGAGGGGGGAGCGGTCATGATTGCGCGTATCGTCTCCTTTTGCGTCCAGCATCGCTGGCTCGTCCTTCTCACGGCAGCATTTGTCGCCGCATTGGGCGTCTACAATTTCATGCGCCTGCCGATAGATGCCGTTCCCGACATCACCAATGTTCAGGTCCAGATCAACACCTCGGCACCCGGCTATTCGCCAGTCGAGGTGGAACAGCGCATTACGTTTCCTCTGGAAACGGCGATGGGTGGTCTACCTGACCTCGACTACACAAGATCACTATCTCGCTACGGTCTTTCGCAGATCACGGTCGTTTTCGAAGACGGCACGGATATCTACCGTGCACGTCAGCTCATTGGCGAGCGTATCCAGGCGGTTTCCGGAGACCTTCCTTCCGACGTTGAGACCGCTATGGGGCCCATATCGACCGGTCTTGGCGAAATATACATGTACCATCTGCAGGCCGCCCCGGACACCCGGAAGGCCGACGGCAGCCCTTACACACTTTCCGACGTACGAGCTCTACACGACTGGGTGGTTCGTCCTCAATTGCGCACGGTGGCTGGCGTTGTGGAGGTGAATGCGATCGGGGGGTACGAGCGTCAGCTGCATATCGTGCCGGATCCGTACCGGCTGACGGCTTACAACCTTACCTTCAGTGACGTGATAGCAGCGCTTGAGGCGAACAACGTCAACGTAGGTGCGGGTTATGTGGAGCGTAACGGAGAGCAGTATCTAATCCGCCTGCCCGGGCAAATTGAGGATGCCGACGAGTTCTCGGAAGTGCTGCTCGGCACACATAATGGACGTCCCATTTATGTCCATGACGTGGCAGACGTGACGTTCGGTAAGGAGCTTCGCACCGGTGCGGCCACGCATAACGGGAAAGAAACCGTGCTCGGCACGGCTGTCATGCTTGTGGGCGAGAACAGTCGCGATGTAGCGGTTGCTGTTGGAGAGCAGCTTGAGAAAATCAAAAAGAGTCTTCCGGACGGCATAAGCATCGAAACACTCTACGACCGGACAAGCCTCGTTCAGAAGACTGTGGCGACGGTTCGCACCAATCTCATTGAAGGTGCGGTACTGGTTATTGTCGTTCTCTTTATTCTGTTGAGAAACATAAGAGCTGCCCTGATCACAGCGGCAGTCATTCCCATATCCATGCTCATAACCGTAACGGGCATGGTCGAGTACAAAATTAGCGCGAACTTGATGAGTCTTGGTGCCATAGATTTCGGTCTGATTGTCGACGGTGCAGTCATCATCGTGGAGAACTGTCTCCGGCGTCTCTCTGAGGAGCGCAAGCGCTTCGGACACGCGCTGAGCACCAACGATCGTTTCAGCGTGGTCGTTGAGGCGACTCGGGAGGTGATGACACCGGCCATGTTTGGCTCGTTCATCATAACCGTTGTCTATCTGCCCATTCTGACATTGACCGGCGTGGAAGGAAAAATGTTCACGCCTATGGCTGTGACCGTGGTTCTCGCACTTCTTGCCGCCATGGTCCTTGCTCTGACATTCGTTCCTGCGGCCATAGCCATCTTCGTGCGCGGCGATGTCGAGGAAAAGGAGAGCCCTGTCATGCGCTGGGCACAGCGTGGCTACGAGCCTGCGCTCGCCTTCGCGCTGGGTCGGCAGAAGACGGTAACTGTCGCCGCCGGCATTCTTGTCCTCATTGCGGCAATCGGCGCAACGAGGTTCGGGGCGGAGTTTATCCCACGGCTTGATGAAGGTGATGTTGCCGTCCAGGCGCTTCGCGTTCCCGGGACGAGCCTTTCGCAGTCGATCGACATGCAGATGAAAGTGGAGGAAGCGCTTCTCAGTATGCCAGAGGTGAAGGAGGTCTTCGCGCGTACCGGGACGGCAGAAGTGGCGACGGATGCCATGCCTCCCAACATTTCCGACGCCTATGTAATGATCAGGCCCCGCAGCGAGTGGCCGGACAAGTCGAAGCCGAAGGCAGAGCTTCTTCGTGAAATCGATGAGGTTCTTGCCGCAATTCCCGGCTCCAACTATGAAGTGTCACAACCTATCGAACTTCGTTTCAACGAACTCATTTCCGGGGTGCGCTCCGACGTCGGCATCAAGATATTCGGTGACGACATGGAAGCGTTGCTCGCTTCGGCAAATGAGGTTGCCACCGTCATGCGCGGCATTGAAGGTGCGTCAGGCGTTCAGGTTGAACAGGTGTCCGGACTTCCCGTTCTCTCGATCAGGGTGAAGCGCGAGGCCGCCGCACGTTTTGGCCTGAGCATTGCCGATATCCAGCAGGTGGTGCAGGCCGCGATGGGCGGAGCCCGGGCGGGAACATTCTACGAAGGTGACTGGCGCACGCCTATCATCGTGCGTCTCCCGGAACCCTTGAGACAGGATGTCGGACGCTTGCGAGAGCTGCCGATACAACTGCCTCCCGAACATCAACCGGATCAGGAATTTGCTCCTGCCAGCTATTCTCCATTCGGCGTGGGTACTCCACGCATCATCCCGCTGCGGGAGGTAGCTGACATCACGCTTGCGCCAGGACCGAACCAGATCAGCCGTGAGAACGGGAAACGGCGGATCACCGTAACGGCAAACATCCGGGGCCGCGATCTCGGTTCCTTTGTCGAGGAAGCACAGGCGGCTGTGGAGGAGAAAGTGGCGCTTCCTTCCGGTTACTGGTTCGAATGGGGTGGCCAGTTCGAACAACTGGTGTCCGCAACTCAAAGGCTCAGTATTGTCGTTCCAGCAGCGTTGGTGCTGATATTTGCGCTCCTATTCGCGAGCCTGGGCACGGCAAAAGATGCTCTGCTCGTATTTTCAGGCGTGCCGCTGGCGCTTACCGGCGGGCTTGCAGCACTGGCATTAAGGGGACTACCGCTATCTATTTCGGCGGGTGTCGGCTTTATTGCTCTTTCCGGCGTAGCCGTACTGAATGGTCTCGTCATCATCAGCTTCATCAACAATCTGCGAGCGCAAGGTCTGCGGCTGGACGAAGCGATATGGAAAGGGGCCATCACCCGCCTTCGGCCGGTCCTGATGACGGCGCTTGTCGCCTCGCTGGGTTTCGTACCGATGGCCCTGGCGACCAGCGCCGGAGCAGAGGTGCAGAGACCGCTGGCTACTGTCGTAATCGGCGGCATCCTGTCCTCCACCATTCTCACACTGATCGTTCTTCCGGTGATCTACCGGCTTGCTCATGCGAAAGAGGAATAGATTGACGCATGATGTTGTCATCAGGTCGACCCGTGCGGATCGACCTGATGCATACTGCTAGAGAAGTTGCGCTAAGCACGGCGATCGATCCAGCGCTGGCCTTGATGTTGCTCCTATTTTCCGGATCTTGTGGCCATGACCGTGCTGTCACGAGATACTCGGCTTCAACATGCTGCAGGTTTGCGAATGAGATCGAAGAGATGACATTTGGAAAGTAGATAGTGAGAGAACGTTCTGGCTTGACTTAAATGTTCGCCAGCCTTCTCGGCTTTGCTTCTCACGCATTGCGGGCGATTTGAATTTGCCGGCGTATGCTCTGTGGTCTCAGCTCGTTGTGGCCGATAGTGACGAAATTATATGTGGTATGGGCGGACTCCGCGCCCACGCCTCCGGCATCGGCCGGATTTCCTGTGTGATAGCGCGTCGCGGGCCTTAGTCAAATGGTTTCGTGTATTTAGCAGCTAGTTCGATGGTGTCCGCAAATCGCGAGTGTGTGGAGAGGGGGCGAGCAGCCGTTCACTGCATACCAGCCAAGCTGGTCGTTGAACATGGTCGAGCATCCTTGATTTTGAACAACTACGAAATCGCATGAATTTGCTGGTACGCGAGCTGGCTGGAGCAACGGGAACCGTGAAAAAACAAGTGCACCCAGGTGGATAACTTCGATACAACCTCCGCCCCTGGGTGTCGAAACGATCACACAATGACTGTCTGCATTCGAGCGGTATGGGTGGTCGGAGAGAACCGATATCTTGCTTGGCGGAAACTCCAAGGCCCGCTGTTCGACGGCCCCAGCATCCCCGTGCGATAGGTTTACTCGCGCGGATGCCTTTCGGCGCAGCCAAAGGTTGCGAGTAAGCGCACCGCCCGCAATCATGTTTCTCCAGACGAATCCGAACTTAGCGGCAACCATCTTGGACAGTAAGCGCCTTTGTCGGTCTGCTTCGCATAGTCATAGCGAGCGCAAGTGCAGTTCCCATCGTTCGATGGCGTCGCGCATCTCATCCATATAAGCGTGCCGTTGATAGACGGCGACGATCCCGCTGGTCGTTCCCGAAACATGGTTCAGAAGTTTCTCTGTGACGTGAACCGGAACGCCGAGCGCAGCAAGATTAGTCGCGCATGTGCGCCTGAGGTCGTGCAGCGTCCAGTGATCTATCGGACATCCCCTGTCGAAGTTCGGTTTTCCTTTTGACCATCCGTCGAAAGCCCTACGCTTCCCGCGAGCGGGGAAGAGGAGGAGACCTTTGTCATCCAGGTCCTCGTCTTCAAAACTTTCATTTCTTAATTGCTGCGCGCGCAGCAACGCACGCCTCAGAATTGCTTCCGCCATCTCGCCAAATGGAAAAGTATGTTGGCGTTTGTTCTTGGTGACGGTGGAGGGCAGCGTGATCGTTCGGCTGTCAAAGTCGATCCAGCCCACCTGAAGCGATGCGATCTCGCCCCTGCGTTGTCCGGTTAGCAGAAGCAGCTGAACGATGCTAGTGAACGTTGTTTCCTTTTCCCTGGCGTGACAAAGGACAGCCATGATTTCGTCTTGAGAAAGTACGCGGTCTCGGGGTGCCGATTGTCTCGGCGCCTGAAGCCGCTCGCATGGACTGCGGTCGACATAGCCCCGCCGGAATGCCCAATTGAAGAATAGTCGGATCACGGCAAATGCGTGACGAGCCTCGCCAGGGGTCTTGTGCATCTTGTCGATAATCCGGGAGATTTCCCGCGGCTGAATAAGCTCCAGCTTCTCGTGCCGCAGAGATGGGAGAAAGTGTTTCTCAAGCTGACGTTTGGTCTCGGCTCGGGTGCGCGGTTTTGGATAGTTCTCGGGGAAATGAGTTGCGAGGAACAGCTTAAGGCCAACCTCAAAATTAATCGGCGGAGCCTCATGTTTGCCGAGCGTACGTTCGGCAAGTATCTGTTTTGCTGCCTTCCTCGCGTCTTGGAGGCTGATTGTGGGGTAGCGGCCAATCGTCGTCCGCTTGCGATTGCGTCCGTGAACGACAACGAAGGATTTGACGCCGCCCTGCGATATCCGCACACCGAAGCCGGGCAAAGTGTCGTCGGTATATGTCACTTGTCCCTTGACAGGAGGCTGCAAAGTCTTCAGCGAAATTTCGGTGAGGCGCATTCTTAGGCTCCGCCTAGGCTCTCACATAGGCCGTGTAGGGACGATTTTTTATGTTCAAGTATGTTCTTATAACTATATGATTTTCAAGGAAAAAGTAAACTTTTGACGCCTCTATGTTCAGCTATGAAAACCCGCAGGATCTTTCTACGAATCTGAGGGTCGGACGTTCGAATCGTTCCGGGCGCGCCATCTCCCTTCTTCTCTCGAAGAACATTGTCCTCAGCCGCGCTTGAAGCGGTCCGGGTCCTTCGCGATCAGCGCCTCGAGCTGGGGCATACCCTTCTGCAGACCGGAGCGGAGCTGGCGGGTGACGAGCCAGCCGAGCGGGAAGATCGCCTTCGCCTTGCCCCACCAGCGCAGCTCTGAGCCGCCCGGTGCGGCGACCACGCGATAGTCCTCCGCGCCCGCCTTGATCGGCAGCGGGCTCCGCTCGAAGCGGAAGGCCATGCGCTGGCCTTCTTCCCAGGCATAGAAAGTCTCCTCGATGGCGGCGCCACCGGCTTCGACCGTGCGCGTCGTGCCCGGTCCGAAAGGTTCGGGACTTGTCCAGGTCACCTTCGTGAGCGGCAGCCATTCGGTCCAGGCCTTGCCGTCCAGTAGCGCCGCCCAGACGACTTCCGGCGGAAAGGGAAAGCGGTGGGAAGCGTCGGGCGGCGTCGTGTCCGCCGCCAGGAATTCCTCGCTCACCTTCTCGTGCTGCTTCAGTTGCCGTGCCATGTCACCTCTCGTTTCCGGTTCGGTTGGTTCGATTGCGTTTGCCGCGTTTAGAGAATGTAGCCGTCGCCAGTCGCGCGCACCGTAATGTCGCCGAGCGAGACGCCCCAGGGCTGGTCGATCGCCGTGATGACGGCATCGGCGATATAGCCCGGATCGAGCGCGGCATAGGCAGCACTATCGGGGTCGACGCGCTCGTCCTGGATCTGGCCCTCCATGATGGCCATCATCGTGCCGAGATAGATCTGGGCGTTCTGGCCGAGAATGCCGGTGATCGCCTCCGGGTTCATCACGCCTGCGCCGAGCCCCGTCCCCGGTACGCCCGTCGGCTTCACGATCGTCACCTTGATCTTGCCCGCCGCCTCGACGCGGAGCGATTCAGAGAGGAAGTTCACGGCCGATTTCGTGGCGCCATAGACCGCGGCACCGAGTACCGGATGGTTGCCGTAGATCGAGGAGATGTTGATCACATGGCCGCGGCCCTGCGCGATCATCGGATCGTAGGCGGCGATGATCCCGTGCATCACGCCCTTGATGTTGATGTCGATGCACTTGCTCCAGGCGCTCGTTGCCGCCTCGTGATCCGAGAAGAAGGCGAGCGGCATGATGCCCGCATTGTTGATCATCACGTCGATGGCGCCGTGGCTATCGACGGCGTGGCCGACAAGCGCCTTCATGGCCGCGAGATCGGTCACATCGGTCTTCTGCGCCGATGCCGTTCCGCCCGCATTCGTCACGAGCTGCACCGTCTCGCTGAGCCCTTCCTCGTTGATGTCGCCGCAGACGACGTTGGCGCCGCGCGCGGCCGCCTTGAGCGCGATCAACCGTCCGAAGCCGCCGCCCGCGCCGGTGATGACGATGGTCTTGCCCGTCACATGGTCCGTCATACGAGCTGCCTCAGCCCGGATTCTTCGGAAAGCGCGCGCCTTCGACCATAGGCTTCACCCAGCTCTGCGCGCTGTCGCACCAGACTTCGCCACCCGGCGCGAGGCCCGATGTATCGTCCAGCGTCCCCGCCTTGATGATCGCGATGCCGGGATTGGCCGAGAGCCGTGAGAAGATCGGCGTGCCGCATGTAGCGCAGAACTCCCGGTCCACCGTGTTGCCGCTGTCGGCCTTGTCGTGAAACACCTTGAGCTCACCCTTCGTCGTGACGGCATCCGCAGGTACGACGACATTCACCGAAAAGGCGGCACCGCTTTGACGCTGGCAGTTCTTGCAGTGGCAGATCATGGTGGCGAGCGGCGCGGCATTGCTCTCGTATGAGAATTGCCCGCAGAGGCAGCGTCCCTGAAGCTCCGGCATGATGTCCTCCTCCGGTTGCGGCTTGTTTCTTCTCGCAAGTTCACAACGGCAGGGGCGCGCCCGTACAGTAAAAAGAAACGCCGCCTTCACCACTATCGGGGGAAGGCGGCTGTTGACGTACCGGCACGCTACGGAAAGGCGTCAGCCTGGCCAGTAGATATATTCGTCCTCTGGCGTCGCTTCTTCCTCGAGCGTCTTGTCGATCGTCACCGGCATTTCGGCGACGGCCGGGAAGAGCGGCTCGCGCTGCGTTGCGTTATGCGCTTCGACCAGCGCCTTCAGCTCCGCGACTTTCTCCGGATTTTCCTCCGCGAGATTGACCTGCTCGGTCGGGTCTTCGTTCAGGTTGTAGAGCCAGGTCTTGTTCGGCCGCTTGGCGAATTGCAGCTTCCAGCCGTCGAGGCGCACAGCCTGATAGTGCCCGTCGCGCCAGAAGATCGGCCGTGCGGGTGCCGCCGCCTCGTCCATCCCGGTGACATAGGGCAGGATGTCGATGCCGTCGATCACCCGGTCGCCCGGCAACGGCGCGCCCGCCGCAGCGACGATGGTCGGGAAGAGGTCGAGATGTGCAACCGGCATCTTGCGTTCCGTCCCCGGCTCGATCTTGCCGGGCCAGCGCACGAACAGCGGCACGCGGATGCCACCTTCGAAATAGGTGAGCTTCCAGCCGCGATAGGGCTTGTTCACATCGGGAATGCCGATATAGCCGGGCCCGCCATTGTCGCTCGAGAAGATCACGATGGTGTTGTCGTCGAGCCCGTTTTCCTTCAGCGCCTCCATGACGCGGCCGACACTCCGGTCGAGCGCGCGGATCATCGCCGCATAGACGCGCTCGCGCTCGTTCTCGATATGCGACAGCGCATCGTAATCCGCCTTCGAGGCCTGCAGCGGCGTATGCACGGCCCAATGCGCGAGATAGAGGAAGAACGGGCGGTTCCTGTTCGCCTCGATCGCCTTTACCGCCTCATCCGTGTAGTAGTCGGTGAGATAGCCCTTCGGCTCGAACCACTCACTGCCATTGTAGGACGTCGCATACTGCATCCGCGCCCAGAGGAACTGGTCGATCGGATCGAAAGGCAGTTTCGCATTCACGACCTCGGGGCTGTCTTCGGGCAGGAAGAGCCCACTCTCCAGCATCACGCTTTCATCGAAGCCCTGTGCGTTGGGGATGAACTCCGGCGCATTGCCCAGATGCCACTTCCCGATATGCATCGTGTGATAACCCTTGGGCTTGAGCGCTTCTGCAAGGGTGATCTCCTCGCCGGGCAGGCCCTGTTCGCGGAAGGGCGGTGCCTTGTCGGCAGCTTCCTGGTCGACGAGCAGTTCGTGAGGCCGGGTGCCGTCGTTGTAGAACAGGTCCACGATGCGGGTCATGCCGGGCGGTGTCGGGGTGAACTCGAAGCCCGTCCGAGTGCCGTAGCGCCCGGTCATGATCATGGCGCGCGAGGGCGCGCAGGCGGCCGTTCCCGAATAGGCGGTGGAGAAGTTCGCTCCGTCCCGCGCCAGCGCGTCGATATGGGGCGTCTCGATAAGGCCGCCGCCGTAGTAGCTGATGTCGTTGAAGCCGAGATCGTCGGCGAGGATCACCACGATATTGGGCGGGCGCTGACCCTCCGGTGCAGTCTCCGGCCCCTTCTCCCACACGACCTCGCGGTTTGGCGCAACCGGCGTCGCGTCGCGGGCGCGGATAGCGACCGCATAGAGAATGAGCTCCTTGCGGAAGGCATAAGCCGTGCCCGCCACCGTCACGAGCGCCACCACGGCCGCCAGCGACCAGATCTGCCACTTCTTCATCTGCCACCCCATGCCTGAACTATTGGCACAATTAATGACATAATTTGAAGCACCGCGAAAGCACTCCTGCCGCAGCGGGAAGGCGGGTCCGGCAGATAAGGCGCAACCGGCTGTTCGTGGCTGAACGGCTTTCCCGCCTCTCGCAAGTTCCGTAATGGCACCGATAAGGCTATCTTCAGCGGCAGGAAAAACCCGCCTCGTCCGGCAGGCGGCATGAACAGGCATTTGGGAGACGTCCGCATGAAGACGCGCATCACGGAACTTTTCGGCATCCAGCACCCGATCATTCAGGGCGGTATGCATTTCGTCGGCCTCGCCGAAATGGCGGCCGCCGTGTCCAATGCGGGCGGCCTCGGCATCATCACGGGCCTGACCCAGACGACACCCGAAGCCCTCGCGAAGGAAATCGCGAAATGCAACGACATGACCGACAAGCCCTTCGGCGTGAACCTCACCTTCCTGCCGGGCTTCGCGAACCCGCCTTACCCCGAATACATCCAGGCGATCATCGAGGGTGGCGTGAAGATCGTGGAAACGGCGGGCCGCAGCCCGGAAGCCTACATGCCGCCGATGAAGGAAGCGGGCATCAAGGTCATCCACAAATGCACGTCGGTGCGCCATTCGCTGAAGGCCGAGCGCATCGGCTGCGATGCGGTCAGCGTCGACGGCTTCGAATGCGGTGGCCATCCGGGCGAGGACGACATCCCGAACATGATCCTGCTGCCCCGTGCGGCGGAAGAACTGAAGATCCCCTTCGTCGCGTCCGGCGGCATGGGCACCGCCTCGCAGCTCGTTGCCGCGCTTGCGCTCGGCGCCGACGGCATCAACATGGGCACGCGCTTCATTGCGACGAAGGAAGCACCCGTCCATGAGAATGTGAAGAAGGCGCTCATCGCGGCGAGCGAGCTCGACACTCGTCTTATCATGCGCCCGCTCAGAAACACCGAGCGCGTGCTCGCGAACCCGGCGGTCGAAAAGATCGTCGAGATCGAGCGCGAGAAGGGCGCGAGCCTCGGCATCGAGGACATCCGCGAACTGGTCGGCGGTGTCTATCCGCGCGTCATGCAGGAAGGTGACATGGATGCGGGTGCGTGGAGCTGCGGCATGGTGGCCGGCCTGATCCACGACGTGCCGACCTGCAAGGAACTGATTGACCGCTTGATGTCGGAAGCCGAAACCATCATCCGCAAGCGGCTCGAAGGTCTCCTTGCCGCCTGAGTGGCTGAAGGAGAATGGCCTGGCGTGTTACTTCTGGCCGCATCGCCGCGCATGTTGCGACATGCGCGGCGGGCGCGGCGATCGTCACCGGAGCGGAGGCGCTGCTGCGCCTAGCGGGCGTTCCGCTTCCTTTCGACGCTGAATGGCTCTGGATCGACTTCCTTGGTATCGCGCTCGTCATCGGTGTCGTCACTGCGTCCTTTTTCTACAAGGACGTCGAGGGCTGACTTCTCACGCCATCTCGAAATCGTCCCAGCGCGGTTCCTTCATGTCGGCCTCGAACTTTTCGAAGGTGAAGGGCCATGAGGCGATGTTG
This sequence comes from Parvibaculum sp., assembly GCA_017642695.1. Lineage (GTDB taxonomy): Bacteria > Pseudomonadota > Alphaproteobacteria > Parvibaculales > Parvibaculaceae > Parvibaculum. The sequence goes on from JAEPQD010000001.1 coordinate 1,109,102, forward strand.
CCGTGCTTGTCGATATACCAGCTCTTGCAGCCGGTCGCCCATACCGTGCCGGGCAGCGCCGCGCGTACTTCCTCGTTGAAGCGCTCGGCTGCCTGTTTTTTCGGTACGATCTCGGTCAGATTTCCGTCGCGAAGCTTCTCGATCAGCCGGAGCGCATAGCCGAACTGCCGCTCTGCCGTCAGCAGCCAGGAGAAATTGCCGATGGGGCTGTTCGGCCCGCCGATCATGAACCAGTTGGGAAAGCCCGGAACGGTGACCGCGAGATAGCCGCGGTTGCCTTCCGCCCAGACCTCGTCGAGCGTGCGTCCGTCCTGTCCCCTCACCCGCATCGGCCGCATCAACTGATGCGTGTTGAAGCCGGTCGCATAGACGAGCACGTCGAGTTCGTGCAGCCGCCCATCCTTCGTGCGGATGCCCTTCGCCTCGATCCGCTCGATGGGCTCGGTCACGAGTTCGGCGTCCGGATGCTGGATCGCGTCGTAGAAGTTCTCCGACAGGATCAGCCGCTTGCAGCCCACCGCATAGTCGGGCGTCAGCTTCGCACGAAGCTCGGGGTCGCGCACCTTCGTCTCGAGATGCTCCTTGCAGACCTCCACGAGCTTCTCATAGGCGCGTGGATTTGCGCCGACGATGGCGGCGGCGAACTTCGAATTGTTCTCGTGCGAGATGCGTTCATATTCCGATTGCAGGAGTTCCGGCTTCTCGCGGAAGAGCGCCTTCTGCTCCTCCGGGATCGGTCCCTGGGGCAGCGGTGCGATCCATTGTGCGGTCCGCTGGAAAAGCGAGTAGTGCGCGACCTTGCCCGCCAGCGCCCCGGTGATCTGTGTCGCCGTCGAGCCCGTGCCGATCACGCCGACGCGTTTGCCTTCGAGTTCCAGTCCGTCCTTCCAGCGCGAGGTGTGGAAAGCCTCGCCCTCGAAATCCTCGCGTCCCGGAATGTCCGGATAGGTCGGGTGATGCAGCACGCCCGTTGCCGTCAGAACGGCGTCGAATTGGCCTTGCGGTCCGCTCGTCGTTTCGACCTCCCACTTGCCGTCGCGGTAGTCCGCGCGCACGACTTCCTCGCCGTAGCGAACGGAGCGTTCGACATCGTGCTTCGCCGCGACGTCCTTCAGGTAGTCGAGGATTTCCGGTCCCGGCGCACAGACATGGCTCCATTCCGGGTTCGGCGCAAAGGAATAGCGATAGCCATGCGAGGGCACGTCGCAGGTAACGCCCGGATACCGGTTGTCGCGCCAGGTGCCGCCCAGTGTCTCCGCCTTCTCGTAGATCGTGACGTCGTCGAAGCCCGCCTCGCGCAGCTTGATAAGCGCCATCATGCCGGACGCGCCGGCGCCTACCACCGCGATCCTCAGCTCCCTCGCACTCGTCATCGCCTCTCCTCCGCGTTGTCGGTCACTCGGGCAGCAGGTCGAGCGCCCCCGTATCGAGCACATGGTCTGCGCCGCCGCGCAACATCTGGAAGAACATGTTGTCGCCCCGTTCCGTGCGTTCCACAATCATCGAGGCGGTAAAGGCCATGTTGAAGAGCGAGAAACTGTAAAGCGCATAGTGCTTCATCATCTCCTCGCGGGAATAGCCGCTGACGCCGAGCTCCTTCAGCCTGCGATGATAGGTCGTGAGGAGCTCATGCTCATGGGCATTCCGTTCCTCCCGCTTCAGCGCACCGCTCAGGAAGTAGGAGACATCCGCCATGCAGCAACCATAGCCGACCGATTGCCAGTCAACCACCGCGATCGGATAGCCGCCCTCCGCCGTGCTGAACATCATGTTGTCCGGCCGGAAATCATTATGCGTCAGGCATTTCGGCCCGTCATAGCCATCCTTGAAGAACTCGTAGTTCCGCGTGATCGCCTCGCCGATCTCGATGCAGTCGGCGGGAATGCGTTCCCCGTAGCGTTCGCGGAAGCCCTGCCACAGCAGCCGGATAAGGTCGGGCTGGGTCCGCTTCGGCGCTGCCTTCGTTTCGAACAGCCATTCGACATTGTCCAGGGCCTCATCGTTCCAGTGCGACGCATGAAACTTCGCCGCCTCTTCCAGAACGAGCGCGGCCTCCTTGACCGTCGTTCCCTTCATCTGGTCGCCGGGGACGGCGGGCGCGAGGTCTTCCATGATGAGCACGAAGTCGCTCGTCTCCGGATCGACATCGGCATGGTGGCAGACAGGCGTCGTGAGTCCCGCGCTGTCTGCGAGCTCGCGGTAGAAATTCACCTCGCGGATATAGTTGCCGAAATTGACACCGGTCGCGCGGCTCTCCGGGTCGGAGGAGGGAAACTTGCCGACGACGGTCGCGGGCGCATCTTTCGGATCGCCCTTGTAGGAAAGCGTGAAGCGCACGCTCTCGCCAACCTGTCCCGTGCCGACGCGCTTCCCCGTCACGCCGCTCACCGTCACGTCGTGCCCCGCTTTCCGGAGCACGCCTGTCATCCATTCGGGCGTCACCGCCGCCGATGCCACGATCGGCAGGTCAAGCGTCTCTCCCATTATCTCCTCCTCGTTCTTCGCTCCCGGTCTCGGCCGGGTGTCCCCGTTTACTCGGGTATCTTGGTCACGTTGTGCACATAGACTTCGTTGAGCGCGATCCGGTCGCCGTCGAGCACCACGAGGTCGAAGCCCCGCATCAGGCTCTTCGTGCCGTCCGGCGCCGAAATCGTGCAGTACCAGCGCCCGCAGAAGCCGTTCGCCGTCTTCCACGTCTCGTGCGGCGCGTAGTGCATGGGTGGCGTATTGTCGAAGAGCTGTTTGAGATACGCCCCGAGTGCCTCCTCGCCTTTCAGCCCGTCCGGCACCTGCGGATCGCGATAGACCGTGTCGGTCGAATAGAATTTCAGCAGGCCCGGCACGTCCTTCTCGGTCCATTTCGCCAGCCAGCGCGCGTTGAAGTCTTCGATGTCGAGGCTCATGACGCGTCCCCCGTTTCCGCTTCCTCCAGCACGAAGGTGCGCCGCTCCGGCGTGAACATCTCGGGCGGAAGCGTCTCCGGCCCCGCCATCACGGCAAAGGCATGCGCCCCCACCAGCGGGTCCGCCGCCGAGCGCTCGAAATGCCGCCGCCGCCGGTCGCGCGCGGCCTCGCCGAATTCCGCGTCGAGCGCGGATTGTATCTTCGCGGTAAAGCGCAGCCGCCGCATCCGCTCCGCGCGTTCTTCGGCATAAGGCGCGAAGAGGGCGGGGCGCCAGTCGTCCGATCCTTTCAGGAGTTCCGTGACGATGCGCACATCGCGATAGGTGATCGAGAGGCCGAGCCCGATGATCGGGTCGTTCCAGCCCGCCGCGTCGCCGATCAGCACCGCGCCTTCCGCGAAGGGCTCGTCCGTCCAGGCGTCGTTGTTGAAATAGCTGAGCAGCGGTCCCGCCGGTTTTGCCGCCGCGAGCGCCTCGTTCGGCGGTGCACATTTCATGCGGAAGGCGTCGAGAAAGGCGCGCGCGCCGTTCTCTCCGGCAAAGCGCCGCCGTTCGTCGAGCGAATAGCTGCCATAGACGCGCACGCGCCCGCCGCCTTGCGGAAAGGCGAGAAAGGCGAAATCGTCTTCCGTGCCGATCGCCTGCATCTCCTTGTCCCAGCCTTCCGCGCCGTCGACGAGGAGCCCGGCGAACATGTGGTGCGGTTTGTCCTGGTGAAGCTCGATATTGACGGCTGCGCGCGTGGCCGAGGCGCGTCCATCCGCGCCGATGATGAGCCGCGCCGTCGCGGTACGCGTTTCTCCGTCATGCGTGAACTCGACTTCCGGGGCCGTGCCGCCTGCGATGCGGGACACATTCACCCCGCGCCGCATCTCCGCGCCCGCGCGTCCCGCTTCGTCGTAAAGCGTCTGGCAGTGTTTCGGATGGCCGATGCACAAGGGCCCCGGTATGCCTTCGACGAAAATATCGAGCGGCAGGGCGCTCGCTTCCGCCTCTTCCGGTTTGCGCGTCTCGTCATACGTGACGTGGCGCGCAAGGTGATGCCCGCCCGCGCTCACGAGAAGATCGTAAAGCCCGAGCCGTTTCGTCTCCGCAACACCCCATGGCGCGATCCATTCGCCGCGCACATGGTCCTCGAAGACCGTGCTCTTCTCGAGCACCAGGATCTTCTTTCCCGCCTTCGCCATGGTGGCCGCGAGCGCCGAGCCGCCGATCCCGCCACCCACGATGATGATGTCGTATTCCGCCGTCATGTCCGCCGGCCTCCCGTCCGGTTTTTGCTTGTCGTGTCAGTCGAGGATCATGCCGATCGGCCCGACGATGTTGCGCGGCTTGCCGCCGTCTTGCTTCGATGTCTCGTGTCCGTCCGCCAGCTCCGGGTTGAACGGCGCCTGCAGCGTCGCGTCCAGCACGTCGATGAAATGCGTCAGCGTCGCCGGCGAGCTCCACATCGGGTGCGGTCGCGAGCGGTCCGTCAGCGCAGCCTCGCGCGCCGAGAGCACGCCGTTCAGGAAGGCGCCGAGGAACACCATGCGCTGGTTCTTCGCGAAGCTCGGCATCTCCGGCATCAGCCGCCGCAGATGGTCGAGCGCGCGCAGATAGCCGGAGTTCCAGCGGTTCTCCAGCGCTTCCATGAAGAGGTCGCGATGGCTCATGCCGAGCAGCGCGATGAAGCGGATATAGGTGTCCTCTTCCTCCTCTGTCTCGCCGAGCCCGATCGAGGGATAGACGAGCGCCTCCACCACTTCGCGCGTGGTCGTCGGTCCGCCTTCCGCCTCCAGCCGGTCGAGATAGGCATTGCGGCGGATGTCGATGAGCTTCGCCCCGTCCGCGACGAGCTCGCGGACGAGCGCCTCCTTGGTGCCGAAGTAGTAGCTGAGCGAGCCGTGGTTCTTCTGGCCGGAGGCCTCCACGATTTCGCGCACGGTCACGCCGTCCATGCCGCGCTCGGCAAAGAGCCGCCGTGCCGCCAGCTTGATCTGCTCGCGGGCGGAAACGGGCCTGCTCTCGCTCGCCGCTGCATCGCTCATGTTGACAGATTGGCCCCATCGGGGTATTAGGTCAATTGGATAAAACGCTTGACCTAAGGGAAACCGGCAAAGACCGGCGCGAGGGTCAGGGGGAGGGAGAGGCATGGCGGAAATCCCGGTCGATATCGGCGCCGTCGCGCGCTGGATGGACGGAAAGGGGCTTGGCTCCGGTCCGCTCGAAGACGTGACGCTCCTGGGCGGCGGCACGCAGAACATCCTGCTGCGCTTCGTCCGCTCCGGCCGGCCTTATGTGCTTCGCCGCCCGCCGCCGCATCTCCGCAAGAACTCGAACGAGACCATGCGCCGCGAGGCGCGCATGCTCGCCGCCATCGCGGACACCGATGTGCCGCATCCCCGCCTCATCGCCGCCTGCCCGGAGGAGGATGTGATCGGTGCGTCCTTCTATCTGATGGAGCCGATCGACGGCTTTAATCCGACGGTCGCGCTTCCTGATCTCCATGCGTCCGATCCCGCGATCCGTCATCGCATGGGCCTTGCGCTGGTCGAGGGCATCGCCGCTCTTGGCGCCGTCGATTATCTGGCGGTCGGTCTCGAAGGCTTCGGCAAGCCCGACAATTATCTGGAGCGACAGGTGGCGCGCTGGCAGGCGCAACTCGAAAGCTATCGCGAGTTTTCGTCATGGCCCGGTCCGGAAGGCATTCCTGGTGTCGCGAAAGTCGCGAAATGGCTGACCGACAATCGTCCGTCGGCATTCGAACCCGGCATCATTCATGGCGACTACCATCTCGCCAATGTCATGTACCGCCATGACGGGCCGGAGCTCGCCGCCATCGTCGACTGGGAACTCACCACCATCGGCGATCCGCTGCTCGATCTCGGCTGGCTCATGGCGACATGGCCGGAAGACGGCGCGCAGCCGGGTGCCGTCGGCGTCACGCCCTGGGACGGCTTTCCGAAAATCGGCGAACTCGTCGCGCATTACGCCGCGCGCACCTCGCGCGACATGAGCCATATCGGCTGGTACGCGGTGCTCGCCTGCTACAAGCTCGGCATCATCCTCGAGGGAACCCATGCCCGCGCCTGCGAGGGCAAGGCACCGAAGGAAACCGGCGACATGCTCCATGCAAGCACCGTCGGCCTCTTCGAGCGCGCGCTCCGCCGCATCGGCTGAAAGACATCGAAAGAGAAAAGGGAAAGCGTCATGAAGGATACGGATTTCACGGGCAAGACGGTGCTGGTCGTCGGCGGCTCCAGCGGCATCGGCAACGGCATCGCCCATGCCTTCCGCGAGCGCGGCGCCGAAGTCCACATCTGGGGCACGCGCGCTTCCGCGAAGGATTACGAAGGCACCGAGGGCTCCGACATGTCAGGCCTTCACTATGCGCAGATGGATATTTCCGACTTCGACGCCATCGAAGCCTATGCGCCACCCTTCAAGTCGCTCGACGTGCTGGTTCTTTCTCAGGGCACCGTCATCTACAAGCGCGGCGAATTCAAAATGGATGGCTTCCAGAAGGTCATGGACGTGAACCTGAACAGCCTCATGGCCTGCGCGATCAAGTTCCACGACATGCTCGCCGCGGCGAAAGGCGCGCTCATCACGGTGAGCTCGACCGCCGGTTTCCATTCGACGCGCGGCAACCCCGCCTACAATGCATCGAAGACCGGCGCCGTCGGCCTCACGCGCACGCTCGGCGAAGCCTGGGCAAGCGACGGTATCCGCGTGAACGGCATTGCGCCGGGTCTCGTCGATACCAAGCTCACCAAGGTCACGACGGAAGATCCGAAGCGCCGCGAAATGGCGATCCGCGGCATCCCCGCCGGCCGTCTCGGCACGCCGGACGACATGGCGGGCGCCGCGCTCTTCCTCGCCTCGCCGCTCTCCTCCTACATCTACGGCCAGACGCTCATCGTCGATGGCGGCCTCATCCTTTCCTGAATGATACGAAAGACAGCAAGATGAATTTCGAACACGACGAAAAGACGAAGGTCCTCATCGCGAAGCTGCAGGCGTTCATGGACGCCCATGTCTATCCGAACGAACAGGATCACTACGACTGGGTGACGAACCACGCGAACTTGTGGAAGCCATGGCCGAAGATCGAGGAACTGAAGGAGAAGGCGCGCGCAGAAGGCCTCTGGAACCTCTTCCTGCCGGAGGAATATGGCGAGTTCAGCCCCGGCCTCACCAATCTCGAATATGCACCGCTCGCCGAAATCATGGGCCGCGTTCCCTGGTCGTCCGAAATCTTCAATTGCTCCGCGCCCGACACCGGCAACATGGAAGTGCTGGCGAAGTTCGGTACGCCCGCGCAGCAGAAGCAGTGGCTGCAACCGCTGCTGAACGGCGAGATCCGTTCGGCCTATCTCATGACCGAGCCGCAGGTCGCTTCTTCCGATGCCACCAACATCGAAACCGAAATCCGCGAGGATGGCGACGACTACGTCATCAACGGCCGCAAGTGGTGGATTTCCGGCATCATGGACCCGCGCTGCAAGCTTCTTCTCCTGATGGGGAAGACGGACCCGAACGCGCCGCGCCACAAGCAGCAGTCCACCATCATCATCCCGCGCGAAACACCGGGTATCCACATCGTCCGCAACCAGGTCGTCTTCGGCTCGCATAATTCGCCGGGCGGCGAGGCGGAACTTCGTCTCGAAAACGTTCGTGTGCCGAAGTCCAATATCATCATGGGCGCGGGCAAGGGCTTCGAGATCGCGCAAGGCCGTCTCGGGCCGGGCCGTATCCATCATTGCATGCGCTCCATCGGTCAGGCGCAACGCGCACTCGAAATCATGGCGCGCCGCGTCGAAAACCGTGTTGCCTTCGGCAAGAAGCTCTCCGACCAGTCGAGCATCCGTCAGGACATCGCGCGCTCATGGTGCGAGATCGAGCAGGCCCGCCTGCTGACGCTCAAGGCGGCGGATGCGATGGATCGCTACGGCAACAAGGAGGCGCGCGATATCATCGCCGCCATCAAGATCGTTGCGCCGCAGATGGCGCAGACGGTCATGGACCGCGCCATTCAGGCGCATGGCGGCATGGGCGTCAGCGCCGACACGCCGATTGCGGGTTTCTTCACGCTGAACCGCTTCCTGCGCATCGCGGACGGTCCGGACGAGGTTCACATGTCGCAGCTCGGCAAGCTCAAGATCGCCGAATATCAGAACGCGAAATAGGGAGAACTCCATGAAGGCGCTCGGTTATCACGGCGAGAAGGATATCCGCTACGAGGAGTTTCCCGATCCGGTCCTCATGGGCGAGGACGGTGCCATCGTGAAGATGAAGTCCTGCGGCATCTGCGGCAGCGATCTCCACATCTATCACGGCCATGGCTTTTCGCAGGACCTCGGATATTGCGTCGGCCACGAGGCGGTGGGCGAGGTGGTCGAGGTCGGCCGCGACGTGAAAACGCTGAAGGTCGGCGACGAGGTGATGATGTCGGCTGCCGTGCGTTCCGGCGGCTGCGGCCGTTGTCCCGCCTGCCGCGCGGGCACGCCGGCGAAATGCGCCAAGCAGCTCTGGGGCTGCTATGGCCTCAGCACGCAGCTTCAGGGCTGCCAGGCGGAAGGTATCGCCGTTCCCTGGGCCGACAACAACGCGACGCGCATCCCGGAAGGTCTCACCGCCGATCAGGCGCTGCTGCTCACCGATAATCTGCCGACGGCCTATATGGGGGCGAAGAACGCCGACATTGCGCCCGGCGGTACCGTTGCCGTGGTCGGCCTCGGCCCTATCGGGCTCATGGCGGTGCAGTCCGCCTTCGTGCTCGGCGCGGCGCGCGTCTTTGCGGTCGATCTCGTTCCCGAGCGCCGCGCAATGGCGGCGGAGCTCGGCGCCATCCCGCTCGAACCCGGAACGGCCGTCGAAGAAGTGCGCGAGGCGACGGACGGTGCCATGGTGCAGTCTTCCATCGAAGCGGTCGGCATCGACAGAACCATCGAACTCGCGATCTCCCTTGCGGGCCGTAATGCGAGCATCTCCGTCTTTGGCGCGAACCAGAACCAGGCCTTCAAGTACCCGCTCTGGACCGCCTTCAACAAGTCGCTCACCTTCCGCGTCGCGGGCTGTTTCGTGCAGAGCCACTGGCCGGAGCTGATCCCCCTCGTTCAGGCAGGCCGTCTCACGCCGGAAAAATTCATCACCCACCGCATGGACCTCAAGGATGGCGCGGAGGCCTATCGGATTTTCGACGGCAAGCTCGACAATGTCATGAAAGTCGTGATGACGCCCTGACGGACGGCAAGGGAGGAGAGGATGACGGCAACGACACCGGCGGGACGTCTCGTCTCCGCTTTCGGCGATGTGGCGAAGATGGCGGCGCTCTACGCGCCGGAGATCGCGTGGAGCCTTTCGGCGTCCCTTCCTTACCCGCGCCCCATGCAGGGGCGCGAGGCCGTCCTCGCCTTCAACCGCTCCGTCTGGGAAGAAGTCTACTTCCCCGATTGTTCGGTCGAAATCCTCGACGAACTCGGCGATGAGCGTCTCAGTGCCGTGCGCTTCGTCTACCGCGCCACATACCGCGCGAGCGGCCTTCCTTACGAGAATGAGTATACGCTCTTCGCCCGCAGCGGGCCGGACGGCATTTCCGAAGTCTTCGAGGCGCTCGACACGCTGGCGATCTTCGATCAGATGCGCGGCGAGGAGAAAGGCACCGCCTTCGCCCGTCTCTCGGCAAGCTGACTGAGGCGCGTCACCTCGTGATCGAGAAGTTGACCGGCACGTCGAATATCTTCGTGTCGCCGCGGATTTCCTTCGGCAGCGGCGGGAAGGGATCGGCCCGCTTGACGGTCGCAAGCGCTCCCTCGTCGAGCGTCGTGTTGCCGGAACTCTCGACGAGCGCATGGAAGATGAGATTGCCCTTTCGGTCGATCTCGAAGCGCACCACCGGCTTTCCCTCCTCGCCGCGCCGCCGCGCCGAACGGGGATATTTCTTGTAGCGTTCGAGATGGCCGAGCAGCCCTTGCATGTAGCTCGGCATGAGGCGTGCTTCGGCGAGGTTTGCCTGTGCGTCGGCTGGCGCGGCGGTGCGCTCCGCTTCCGGCAGCTTCTGGGCGATGGGCGCCGTCGCCTTCCTGGCTTCCTTCTTTTTTGGCTCAGGCTTCTTCTCGGGCTCGGGGATCGCATCGCGTGGAAGCGGCGGCTCGGGCACCGGCGCGGGCTCGGGTTCCGCCTCTTCTTCTTTCGGCCCTTCCGGCAGCGCTTCGTCCGGCTCGGGTTGAGCGCTCACTAGCGGCGCGAGTTCAAGGGTGATCGCCGCCGGCGCGGCGGGCGGTGTGCTGCGGGCGAAATGCGCGAAGGCAATGGCGGCCGCGAGCCCGGCGTGAAGCGCGATGGCGAAGATCGTGCCGCCTCTCCAGGCGGGCGCGTCGTGCATCATTCCCCCATTTGCCCCGCCGGAAAAAGGGACGGTGCTCATGGTGCTTCCGACGATTCGATCCCTACGAGCGCGATTTTGAGATACCCGGCGGCACGCAACTCGTTCATGACATCCATGAGGCTGCCATAGTCTACCGTCTTGTCCGCGCGCAGGAAAATCCGCTCCTCGCGGTCGCCCTGCGTTTTCTCTTCCAGCACGGCGGCAAGGGTACCTTCCGGCACGGGCTCCTCGCCAATGGTCAGGCTCATGTCGGACTTGACCGAGAGATAGAGCGGCTCTGTCGGGCGGGGCTGCGGCTGCGCATTGGCGGAGGGCAGGTCCACGGGAATGTCGACGGTCGCGAGCGGCGCCGCGATCATGAACACGATGAGAAGCACCAGGATCACGTCGATGAACGGCGTGACGTTGATTTCATGCGTTTCGGCGAGCTCCTCGTCGCCGTGATCGAGACGGACGGCCATGGCTCAGTCCGCCGCCTTGGCGAGCCGCGGACGGCGGCCCTGGTCGAGGTCGCGGCTGACGATGCGCAGGAGTTCCGCCGAGCTGTCGGCGACGAGCGCGCGGTATCCCGCGATCGACCGCGCAAAGGAGTTGTAGATCACGACGGCGGGAATGGCGGCGACAAGACCGAGCCCCGTCGCGAGCAGCGCTTCTGCGATGCCGGGAGCGACGACGGCGAGGTTCGTCGTCTGCGTATGCGCAATACCGATGAAGCTGTTCATGATGCCCCAGACCGTGCCGAACAGCCCGACGAAGGGCGCGGTCGCGCCGATGGTCGCGAGCACGCCGGTGCCGATGCCGATTTCGCGTGCTGCGTTTGCTTCGATGCGCTGAAAGCGCCAGGCGATGCGTTCCTTCACGCCCTCCTTGTCGGGAGCCTCGCCCGAGGCATGCACCTCGTCGATGGCGGCTTCGGCGAGTAGTGCCACGGGACCTTTTGACTTGCCGAGATTGCTGCCCGCTTCGTCCAGCGACTTCGCGCTGGCGAGCGCGCTGAAGGCCTGCGTCGCGCGCCGCTTCGCGCCCGTGATTTCCATGCGCTTCGCAAACCAGATCGTCCAGGTGACGATGGAGGCGAAGATGAGCCCGATCATCACCGCCTTAACGACGATATCGGCCTGCATGAACATGCCCCAGGGCGACAGGTCGGCGGGAAGCATCATCTCGGCTTCGGTCGCCCCCGCGTCGAGCAGAATGCCGTCCTCGACTGTGCCGATGGTGTCCGCCCCGGCGTCCGCTTCGAGTGCGGTCTCCTCCGCGGGAGCCGCATCCTGCGCGTGGGCCGCCGGTGTCACCGTGAGGACGGCGAGCGCCATCGCCAGGAACAACTGAAGAAAGGGTACCCGGCGCGTGCGGGTCTTGCCGTTGGTCATGATCTCACCATCCACTCTGGCGCCGCTATCCATGCCGCTCTGGCTGGTCCGGCCGCCGATACGGCGCTGTTCAAACACAAATGATAGTGCATCGCAATATCATTTGTGCAACGTCATGATGCCGCACTCGGCCGGGCCGGACATTTCCGTCAACCCCCGAGAATTGTGTGATTTTTCTCGCGCCCGCCGCATATTAGGCTCACCTTGGGCAAAACGCGAATAGATGCGGGGACCCGTGCGAAGCGGGCCGCCAGGGGGAGGGCAGAATGCCCATCGGGAGCGGAAACGCGCAGCCGCAGCAGATCATGCTGCCACCCATCGCGCTTGAGCCGGCGCGGGAATGCACCTCGCCGGAGGTGCGGGACGGACTCGCCTATTGGCGTCTCAAGGCGGCCGGGCGGGAGATGCCGCTCCATGCGGACATCCGCCCGGAGGAGATTCCGCGTCTTCTTCCCTATGTCACCCTGTTCGACCTGCGGCAGAACAACGGCTCCCTCGAACTTTTTCCTCGCATCGCCGGCGCGAAGTTCGAGGAGGTCTTCGGCGCCATCCACAACAAGCCGCTCGAAACCGTCCTGCCGCCGGAGATCGTCGAGCGATGGCAGGGCGCCGCGCGAACCCTCTTCGAGGCGCGCGAGCCGCTCCGCGCCGTCGGCGAGGTCCTGCACGATCAGAAGACCTTCATCCGCTTCGAACTCGTCATCGCGCCGCTGTCCCGAACCGGCGAGAAACTCGACATGATGCTTCTCGTCTGCAGCTTCTCGATGAAGGGCGACGTCCACCCTCTCGCCTGATCCCTCAAGGCTTTGTCGCGCGGCACGGGCGGGGTAGGCTGCGGGCGAAGAGCGCTCCCGTGAAGAGCGCCGCAGCGGGGAGACGGGATGGAACAGCCGAAAGACGCAACCGAAGCCACGCGCCGCGCGCTGGACGCGCTTGTCCGCACCCTGCCCGAGGATACCGGAGAGGACTTCGAGCTTGCGCGGAAGGGCTTCATCGCCACCATCCCGGACGCGAAGGTCTTGAACGCCGCCGGTCACGCCGTCTGGGACATGGGCACCTTCGCCTTCGAGGGCGAGGGCTGCGATTGCCCCGAAACGGTGAACCCGAGCCTCTGGCGCCAGGCGAAGCTCAACTCCGTCCACGGCCTCTTCGAGGTGACGAAGGGCATCTATCAGGTCCGCAATTTCGACCTTTCCAACATCACCTTCATCGAGGGCGAGACCGGCTACATCGTCATCGACCCGCTGATCTCTGCCGAGCCCGCCGCCGCCGCGCTCGCCTTGATGCGCGAACATCGCGGAGACAAGCCCGTCACGGCGGTGATCTATACCCACAGCCATGTCGACCACTATGGTGGCATCAAGGGCGTCCTCTCCGACGACGACATCGCGAAGGGCCTCCAGATCATCGCGCCCGAAGGCTTCCTCGAGGAAGCGGTCAGCGAAAACGTGCTCGCGGGCAACGCCATGGGCCGCCGCGCCACCTACATGTATGGCGCGCTCCTGCCGCGCAACGCGAAGGGCCATGTCGATGCCGGTCTCGGCAAGACCGTCTCGATGGGTCAGGTGAGCCTCGTGCCGCCGACCGTCAGCATCTCCGAAACCGGCACGCGCATGACGGTCGATGGTGTCGAGATCGTCTTCCAGGTCACGCCCGGCACCGAAGCGCCCGCGGAAATGAATTTCTACTTTCCGCAGTTCAAGGCGCTCTGCATGGCGGAGAATTGTTCCTGCCAGCTCCACAATCTCTACACGCCGCGCGGCGCGCAGGTCCGCGACGCGAAGGCATGGAGCTGGTACATCGACGAGGCGATCGACCTCTTCGCGAAAAAGACCGATGTCCTCTTCGCGAGCCATCATTGGCCGCGCTGGGGCGCGGAGGCCGCCGTCTCCTTCCTGAAGAAGCAGCGCGACCTCTACAAATATGTCCACGACCAGACGCTGCGCATGGCGAACCATGGCGACACGCCGCTCGAGATCGCCGAGAAGCTCGCGCTCCCGCCGACGCTCGCCGCCGAGTGGTACACGCGCGGTTATTACGGCACGCTTAATCACAACGCCAAGGCCGTCTACCAGCGTTATCTCGGCTGGTTCGACGGCAACCCGGCAAATCTCCACAAGCATCCGCCGGAAGAGGTCGGCCGCCGCTATGTCGAGCTCGCGGGTGGGCCCGATGCGCTCCTCGAAAAGGCGCGCGCCGCCTTCGCGAAGGGCGACTACCGCTGGGTCGCCGAACTCGTGAACCATCTCGTCTTCGCGGACCCCGCAAACGCCGATGCGCGCAACCTTCAGGCCGATGCGCTCGAACAGTTGGGCTACCAGGCGGAGTCCGGGCCGTGGCGCGCCTTCTATCTCACTGCCGCGATGGAGCTCCGCAATCCGCGCCCGCCTTCCGATACGCCGCGTCAGGGCGCGGCCGGGCAAATCCGTTCGCTCCCGGCGGAGCAGTTGCTCGACTCGCTCTCCGTCCGCCTCAACGGCGAGAAGGCGGGCGCGAGCGAGATCGCACTCAATCTTCGCTTCACCGACACGGGCGAGCGTTTCCTCGTCACCGTCGAGAACGCCGTCTTCCATCATTATCCGGACCGCGAAGCGGCCTCGGCGCCGACCGTCTCGCTGACCCGCGCCGTCCTCGCCGACCTCGTCATCGGCGAACGCACGCTGCCGGACGAGGCCGTCGCGATCGACGGCGACGGCGAACCCTTCGCCACTTTCCTTTCGCTCCTCGACCGTTTCGATTTCTGGTTCGAAATCGTCATGCCCTGAACGCTGCCGAGGCGCGCCCGCAATTCCGCTACCGCAATCTCCGGAGGACCCCCATGAAGAACGACCTCAACCGCCAGTTCCGCCTGAAGACCCGGCCGACCGGCCGCATCGAGAAATCGAATTTCGATTTCGTGGAGGAGTCGATCCCCGAGCCCGGTCCCGGCGAGGCGCTGGTGCGCGTGCTCTATCTGAGCCTCGATCCGACCAACCGCATCTGGATGAGCGACATGGACCAGTACATGCCGCCCGTCGGCATCGGCGAGGTCATGCGCGGCGGCGGTGTCGGCGTTGTCGTGAAGTCGAACTCCTCCCGCTACAAGGAGGGCGATCATGTGAGCGGCCTCACCGGCTGGCAGGACTACTGCATCGCCGACGAGGGCATGCGCGCCATGAGCGTGCTGCCGAAAGGTCTTCCCGTCGGCCTCCCCACCATGCTCGGCGCCTGCGGCATGACCGGCCTCACCGCCTATTTCGGCCTTCTGGAACTCGGCCGCCCGAAACCCGGCGACACCGTCCTTGTCTCCGCCGCGGCGGGTGCGGTCGGTTCCGTCGTCGGCCAGATCGCGAAGATCAAGGGCTGCCGCGCGGTCGGTATCGCGGGCGGGCCGGACAAGTGCCGCCACATCGTCGAGGATTTGGGCTTCGACGCCGCCGTCGACTACAAGGCGAAGGATTGGCGCGAGCAGCTCGAAGCCGCGACGCCGGACGGTATCGACGTCAATTTCGAGAATGTCGGCGGCGAGATCATGGAAGCCGTCATGGCACGGATGAACCTTTTCAGCCGCATGCCTCTCTGCGGCATGATCTCCGGCTACAACACGGGTGATCCGGCCATGCGCGGCGATTTCTCGCCTATCCTCATGCGCCGCATCGAGGTGCGCGGTTTCATCGTCATCGACTTCATGGAGAAGTTCGCCGAAGGCGCCATGCAGCTCGCCACCTGGGTTGCCGAAGGCAAGCTCAAGCACCGAGAAACCATCGTGGATGGCCTCGAAAATGCGCCGGTCGCCGTCAACCGGCTTTTCGACGGCGGCAACATCGGCAAGCTGGTGGTGAAGGTGGCGGACGCCGCCTGATCGTCCCGGCGAGCCGCGTCACGCCTATATCCGGCGCGTCTTTCCGGCGCTGCTGCGCAGATGCGCCGTATAGGTCATGCGCCCGCCCGTTTCGACCTTCGTGATCGTCGCGTCGACCGGGAACTCGGTTCCGTCCTTTCTGAGGCCGGTCACGGGTCCCCGGTCGCTCATCCAGCGCGATGCCTCCCGGCTTCGCCCGAACGCCGACACCTCGCCGAGATGCGCTTTCCGGAACCGTTCCGGCAGCAGCATGGAGAGCGGCTTGCCGAGAACTTCTTCCGCGCGATAGCCGAACATCTGCTCCGCCTTCAGGTTGAAGAAGCCGATCTTCTGCTCCGCGTCCACGGAAATGATCCCGTCCTCGGCCACCATCAGGATGCGCGAGAAGAGCAGGTTGCGCTCCTTGAAGGCGATCTGCTCCTGTCGCCGGGCGGTGTTGTCGCGAAAGGTGATGAGAAAGCGGGGTGCCCCGTCGAGCTGCGCTTCCACCACACGCACATCGACCGGCATTTCGCGTCCGTCCTTCCGCCGTGCGATGAGGTCGAGATAGCGCGACTGCTCGTATTCGGGTTCAGCCGCCCATCGCTTGAGCCACTTCACCGGATCCGCCCGCTGGCCCGGTTGCTGCGGCACGAGCATGGTGATGTTCGCTCCCGTCACCTCCGCCGCGCCGTATCCGAGCAGCCTTTCCGATGCGGGGTTGAAATAGGTGATCTCGCCCTCGGGCGTCGAAACGATGATCGCCTCGGGAACGCCCTCCACCAGCATCCGGTGGAAGCCGGGTTTCGCGTGGTCGTCCTT
The DNA here is from genome assembly GCA_017642695.1 of Parvibaculum sp. Classification (GTDB taxonomy): domain Bacteria; phylum Pseudomonadota; class Alphaproteobacteria; order Parvibaculales; family Parvibaculaceae; genus Parvibaculum. The sequence continues at coordinate 1,125,392 of JAEPQD010000001.1, forward strand.
GCTCATGGCTCTTCTGTCCGGCCCAGTTGCGGCAACGTGTTGCGGGATAGGGAGACCCCGGCGGCCGCGCCGCCGGGGTGGGTTTTCGTTACGCAGCGTTCCCTGTCGGGTGCCCGCCTTCCATCGCCTGCAGCACGCGGATGTCGTCGAAGACGGGAATGCCCGCCTCCTCGTACTTCCTGCGCGCTGTCGGCGTCAGCAGGCCCACCCGGGCGAGCGCCGGCATCATGAGGTCCTTAAGTGCATGCACCTGCCCGGGCGGCAGCTGTTGTGCGATGCCGGCGTCTTCCGCTTCCTTCAGGCCCTTGAAGAAATCATCCGCATCGATCCCGCTGTTTTCGAGCACCTGCATGAAGCCCGGATCGACGCGGTTCGCGATCGTGCCGGAGGTCTGGGCCTTCACGAGGATGTTCACCGCCTGGAAGGCGAAATCGGCAAGCTCCTCCAGGTCGTCCTTGTGCATCTTCTTGAACACCGGTCCAAGGAACACATGGCCGAACGACACGTGCCGGCTCTCGTCGCGCATCACGTTGAAGGTAAGCTGCTTCAGGAGCGGGCAGGTCGTCGTGCGGTACATGTTGTTGAAGGCGCCGAGCGCAAGGCCCTCGACGATCATGTTCATGCCGATCATCACCTTCTCGTAGCGGTCCGACTGGAGCGTCACGTCGATGAGCTGCTTCAGCCAGGGCGACATCGGATAGACGAGGGCGATCTTGTCGCAATACTTGGAATAGACCTCGACATGCCGCGCTTCGTCCATGGTCTGCGTCGCGGCATAGAGCTTCGCGCCTTCGTCCGGCACCGAATGGGTCACGCAGGCCGCCGTCATCAGGGCGCCCTGTTCGCCATGCAGGAATTGCGACAGGAGCTGCGCCGTCGAATGCGCGGTAAAGGTTTCCTGCTGCGACTTCGAGAGTTTCTTGAAGAACGGCATCTTGTGATAGATGTCGCTGTCGTTCGCGATCAGCGGACGCGAGGGATCGACTTCCGTGTCCCAGGGCAGCAGATCGTCCGAGTCCCACTGGTTCTGCTTCGCGCGCTTGTAGAGGTCTTCGACCTTGTCTTCCGAGAAGATGTATTTGAACGTCCAGGCGATATCCATCGGGTTGCGATAGATGTCGTCGGGCGTCATCGACACTTTCCAGTCGCCCTTGGTGACGACCCGTTCTGCCTTCGCACTCATGGCCTTCCTCCTTGTAGGGGCCGCTTTGTCGTTTTCATTGCGGCCGGGGTTCCTGTCGGTCTCAGTACTGGCGGGCCGGAGCGCGCACGATGAGGCCGTCGAGTGATGGGTCCACCTTGATCTGGCAAGAGAGTCGGCTGTTCGGGTGCACGTCGAAGGCGAAATCGAGCATGTCGCGCTCGAGGCCGTCCATCGGCTGAAGCTTCTCGAACCAGCCTTCCTCGACATAGACATGGCAGGTGGCGCAGGCGCAGGCCCCGCCGCAGTCGCCCTCTATGCCGGGAATGGTGTAGCGAACCGCGCCTTCCATCACGGAAAGCCCGTCCGCCACGTCGACAGCGTGTTCCGTGCCGTTGAATTCTATGTAGGTGATCCTGGTCATCGGTCGTTGCGCCACTCTCTTCCCGGGGATGCCCGGTTGCTTCCGGGTCTAATGTCCACAAAAAAATTGTACCTATTTCGGCGGCCGCGACTCCGCGACAGAATGTCCATCTGCGGAAAAGACCCTGCGGCAGATTGTCTGTTGCTGCGGGCGCAAATTCTTGCTGCACCAGCGAAAGAGAGGCGGCGCGGCTACCATCCGTAGACGGAGCGAATGGGGCCGCTTGCCGTCATCGTGCCGCCCTGGGACGGTTCGAAATTCGTGGATAACGTGGCAAATCCGCCGCGCCCGAAGGATGGGATTTGCTGTAAGCTGGACCAACTCATGGTTGGAAGGGCGGCTTCGGCTTCTCCGGTCCACCCCATTTTGGAAGGCGTAACGGTATGAGCGGAAAAAACCTGGTCCTTTGTTTCGGCTTGGCGGCGGCGATACCCCTTCTCGGTCTCGGCGCGCTCCCCGCCGCCGCTCAGGAGACGGAAGGCGAGGCGGTCGAGGAGATGGCCCCGGCTGCCGATGGCGACATCCGCTACGAACTTTCCGACCCCGCGGATTCGCCGCCGGTGAACTACCGTTCCGACTATGACGAGGATTACGACACGCCGGAGCTGCACGACGCGGAAATGTATGCCGAAGAGTATGAGCGTCAGCGTGAGGAAGAGCGGATCCGCAACAGGGAACAGCTCGACCGCATCAACGACTTCTCTTCGGGCGCCGTCACGACCGATGGCGTCATGGGCGGTTCGCGCTAACGCTCCTCAGTAGTCCCATTTCCAGTTGATGCCGACATCGCTCGACGCGTCGTTGCCGATCTTCGTATCCACACTGATATTGTCCGTGATGTCGACCTCGACCTTCACGCCAGAGTCGCTCGCGAGCGCTCCCTGTTCGACGCCGACATAAACCCCCTCGCGCAGATACTTGCCGGCCGAGACCGTGGTGCCGCCCGATGCGCCCTGGTCGACGCGCAGCACGTCGAGTCCCAGCGTGTTCTGTATTTCGCCGAGAATGTCGAAGCCGCCGACGCCGCTCCCTGAAAGTTCCGCCGCCGTCTTCGCCAGCTGCGCCGCCTCGAAGGCGGAGAGCTCGCCCACACCCTTCTCGAACAGGATGCGTGAGATGATTTCGTCGCGCGGCAGCGAGGGTGACGAACTGAGACCGATCTTGGGCGAGGAGCCGCGCCCGCTCACCGAGACGGTCGCCGAGAAGTCGCTCCGCTCATAGTCGAGTGCGACATCGATCCTGGGGTCTATCGGCCGTTCGCCCGCAAAGATCACGCGCCCGCGCGAAAGCGTGAAGGTCTTGCCCGCGAAGTCGAGCGTGCCGCGCTCTGCCGTCAGCGTGCCATTCACGATCGGGTCCTCGGCGAGCCCCGTCACCGTCACCGAGCCCACCCAGAGCGAGTCGATGCCGCGTCCGGAAACGCGCGCCGGCGGGTTGCCGATCGCAAGCGTCACGTCGAGTTCCAGCGGCAGCGGCGGCGTTTCTTCCGGGTCTTCTACCGTGTCGGCTTCGCCGGGCCCCTCGACCTCGATCACGTCGATGGTCGCGACCCCGCCCGGCAGCCGCTCCGGTACGATGAAACGCGCCTGCGTCGTCGTCAGGCTGCCTTCGAGCTTCAGCGGCTCCTCGAGGCTCGGCGGCAGCGCCGGTCCCGTCAGTGCAAGATCGCCTTCGACCGCCAGCACGAGGTCCTGCCGCCTGACCACCTGCATGCCGTGGAAGACGGTGCGCACATCGACGGCGGGCGCCGCGTCCGCTGCGAGCGATACCGTGCCCTCTGCCGTCATGCGGCCCTGGCCGCTGTCGCGCGCGCTCATCTCGAAGCGCATCATTTCGCTCCGCTGTCCCTCGACGCGGAGCGAGAGGTCGCGCATCAGCGTACCGGTCTCGAAATTCTCGAACGTGCCGTTCTCGATCGTCGCTTCGCCGGAAACCAGCGGCGCCGATATGTCGCCGTCGGCGGAGACCGCGACCTTCGCATCGCCCGTCACCCGCTGGCCCGGCAGGTCCACAAGCGCCATCAGCGAGGCGACCGGCCCCGCCCAGGTGAGCCGCGCTTCCACCGACCCGCGTTCCGGCAGCATCGGCCAGGCGCCTTGCGGGTCGCGGATCAGCGGCAGCGTCGCGTCGAGCAGGAACGGTTCTTCCGACACGCCGCGCGCCTTCGCGGTGAGCGCAAGCCGGCGCTTTGCCCAGTCGGCGTTCAGCGTCGCGTCGAAGGCGGGGCGGATGTCGAGCCCTGCCTCGGCGAGCGTCGCGCCGTCGAAGCGCAGCCGTGCCTTTCCCGTTCCGCCGCCCGTGTCGAGGTCCGCCTCGCCCGACATCGTCCCCGCCATCGCATCGACGGGAAGCAGCGGCGAGAGGAGTTCGAGCGGCAGCTTCGATATCTCGACGGCAAGATCCGCGTCGCGCGGCCGGATCGCGATCTCGCCGGTGAGCCGCCCCGCTCCCGACGTGCTGCCGAACGCCACATCGAGCGTCTTCACCCTTGTCAGCCCGTCCCGCAGTTCGAGCGTCACCGGCGCACCGAGTCGCGCCGTCGCCTCGCCGATGGTCGCGTCGAACGTGGAGAGCGTGACGCGCGAGGGTTCGTAGGTCGCGTCGATATCGAGCATCACCGGCTGTGCCTTCACGGTGAGCCGCTCGCCATAGATGCCCGCCGAAATTGCGAGCTTGTCGAGCGGGCCTTTCGCCACTGCCTTGATGCCGGTGAAGCGCGTATTGCCCGTGCCGCCGCCTTCGACGGAGAACGTCGCCTCGAGCGCCGCATCGCCCGTCGCGTCGGTGAGCCGCGCCGATGCCTTCACGCGGTCGAGCGTCGCCGGCCCGTTGATGTCGAGATCGATCTGCCGCGCCGCGACCTCGAGCCGCGCATCCTGTTCGCCGCCGGAGCCGTCGAGCTTGATCTCAACATCCGCGCGCCCTTCCATCGGCACGCCTGCCAGCTCGCCGACGGGTTGCAGCGCGACGCGCTTGCCCGAGAGCGAGCCCGTCGCGAGCCCGTCGGGCGACACGAGGATCGCGCCCGAAAGCCGCGCGCCGAAGAAGTCGGCCTCGATGGCATCGAGCCGCGCCCCGCCTTCGGGCGGCAGCGTCAGATCGGTGTCGAGCGTCGCCCGCCCGCTCTCGCCGGAAAGCCGGAAGGCGATCGGTCCCTTGCCGTCGCTGAGCTTCGCATCGAGTACGGCCTCGCGCGCGTCGAGCCCGCCGAGCGACCCGTCTGTGAGCCGCGCTTCCAGCGTGAGGTCGGGCTTTGAGAGCGTGCCGTCGAGCGCCGCCGTCGCCTCGAGCGCGCCGCTTGCGCCGCCGCCCGTGAGTGCGCTCACATCCGCCATCGCGATCCGGGCTTCGCCTTGCGCGCTGTTGTCGGTGCCGAGTGTGAAATCGCCTTCAAGGTCGAGCATCTCGCCCGCCGACGCGGTGAGCCCTGTCACCGACACGGCCTTGCCGTTGCCGAACTCGATCCGCCCCTGGCCGGAGAGCCCGTCGGCGAGCAGCGCGTCGAGTTCCGCGTTTCCCGTTTCGATGCGCCCCGTCTCGATGGTGAGGTCGATGCCGCCGGCGCCGCCGTCGAGCGCGATGTCGTCGAAGGCGAGCCTTGCCGTGCCCCGCATCGGCTGGCCGAGAATATCGCCGACCGGCTGCAGGTCGGTGATCTCGGCGCGGCCCTCGCCCGTGAGCGCGAAGCCGTCCGTCGTCATGGCCGCGCCGCTGAAGGAAACATCGCCCGCCTTGGTCTCGACCGCCGCTTCGCCGATCTCGAAACTGTCGAGTTCCGCGTTGCTCCGTCCGTCGATCCGCCAGCCCACTTCTTTCAGGAAGGTTTCCGCGTCGAGCTCGACCAGCCGGTCGAGGCCCTGGAAGCGCCCTTCGCCCTTTATGTCGTAGCCCCGGTCGAAACGTTCCGCCACGCGCACCGTGCCCGTCAGCGCCAGCTCGCCCGCTTCCAGCGCCGCGACATCGACAACATGGACGCCGTCACCGGTGGGCGTGATCTCCGCCGCGAAGGTCACGCTGTCCGGCTGTCCGGCGAAATCGAGTTCCCGCGCGACGAGCGTACCCGCCGCCGTTCCCTTCACCGTCAGGCTGGTGCCTTCGCTCAAGGCGCCATGCGCGGCGATGTCGGCGCCGATCGCCCGCCCGCCATCGAGCGACAGCGTTCCTCGCATCAGCCCGGCGCGCGATGTGCCTTCCGCCTTCAGTGCCAGCCGTTGCAGCCCGTCGATGCCGAGGAGCTTCGCCGCGATGCCGGGGGTCCCGGCCGCGCCGTCCTCGATCTCCAGCGTGAGCTTGCCGCGTTCCGCGCCCGCATCATGGCTGAGGAAGGCGTCGATCCGCCCTGGCGTCGCGTCGGTCCGCGCCGCCGTGAGCCGCAATTCGCTTGTGCCCCCGGTGAGCGCCGCCCGGCCGTCCGCGTCGAACGCCACGCGCTCGCCCGCAAGCGCTTCGCCGAGCACCGTCTCCTTGAGCGAGAAACCGTCGAGCCGGACATCCACGGGAAGCGACGGCAGCGAGGGCAGGGCGAAGCCGTCTTCCGGTTCCGTCTCCGCCGTCTCCGTGCCGCCCGGCGCGCGCGTCACGGAAAGCCCCGTGGCGTCGAGCCGCGTCACATGCACCTCGCCGCCCCACAGCGCGAGCGGCAGCCAGTCGAGTTCGGCATGGGCGAGCGTCAGCCACGTCCCCTCCGCGTCGCTCACCCGCAGGTCCTCGATGATCAGCCGCCGCGGCCAGTCGCCGTCTATGTCGCCGATCTCGACTTCCGTCTCGCCCGTTTCGATGAGGCCGAGCGCATAATGCAGAAGGCCCTGTCGCACCGGCGCGATGTTGAGCGCCGCCGTGCCGAGCGCGATCAGCGCGAGCGCAAGCCCCGCGGCAACGAAGACGAACGCCATCGCCGCGCTGGCAAGGCGCGCGACGGTGCCGCGATGGCGGAGATCTGTCTGGGAATCCGCCATCAGAAGGCCTGCCCCAGCGAGACATAGATCTGGAACGCATCGTCGACATTCTTGCGCCGGTTGAGCGGCACCGCGATGTCGGCGCGGATCGGCCCGATCGGCGTGTAGTAGCGAAGCCCGAGCCCCGCGCCCCAGAGCAGCGGATCGCCGAGCGTGGGCACCGTGTTCGTGAAGGCCTGGCCGCCGTCGATGAAGGCGACCGCGCCGATCGTCTCGGTGATCCGGTAGCGCGTCTCGACGCTCGCTTCGAGCACCGAGCGCCCGCCTTCCGGGTCGCCCGCATTGTCGAGCGGTCCCGCCATCTGGTAGCCATAGCCGCGCACCGAGCCGCCGCCGCCCGCATAGAAGCGCGTCGATCCCGGCACGTCCGCCGTGTCGCCCGCCGCGATCAGCCCGTAGCGCCCGCGCAGCGCGAGGATCAGCTCGTCGCTGAGCCCGAGATAGGTCGAGCCGCCCGCCTCGAGCTTGGTGAAGGCCGTCGGCTCCTCGTCGCTCGCGCCGAAATAGGGCGTGCCCGCCAGCGTCGCACGGATGCCCTCGCCCGGATCGAGCACGTCGTCCGTGCTGTCATATTTGAGCGTCGCCGGAATGCCGAAGAGCTGGTAACCGATCCGCCCGTTCGAATCCGTCGTCTCGGTGAGCTGGAAGGTGACGCCCAGCGATCCCGTCCAGCGCTCGCTCAGCACGCGTTCGAGCGACACGCCCGCCTTCGCACGGTCTTCCTTGTAGGCGTCGCTTTCCTCATGCGCGATTTCCGCGCTCGCAAGCAGGCTCTGGTCGGGGCGCAGGAAATGCGGCTTGCGGAAATCGGCCGTCGCCGATTGCTCGATCTGCGCAATCGCGAGCCCGAGCGTGATCTTCTCCGCCCGGCCGAAAAGGTTGCGGTGTTCCCAGCTGCCGCGCACGCCGGCGCCTTCCGCCGTCGACCAGCTCGCACCGAGCCGGATCGTGCGCGCCTCGCGTTCGGTGAGCTCGATCTCCTGCGGCAGCGCGCCGCCTTCCGCCTCGCCGGAGGAAATCGCGATGCCGGAAAAGAGCCCTGTGCCGCGGAGCGCCTCCGTCGTTTTGTCCACTTGCGCGCGGCTGTATGTCTCGCCCGCTTCAAACGTCGTCAGTTCGCGCACGTAATCCGGATCCGTCCGCCCGTCCGGATTGCCGATCCGCGTCTCGCCGAAGACATAGCGCCGCCCCGCCGACATGTGCAGCGTCACATGCGCCCGGCTGGACGAGAGGTCGACGACGACCCGCCGCCGGTCGAGCTTCGCTTCCGGATAGCCGTTGTTCTGGAGCACCGTCACCGCCTTCTGCGTGAGGTCGATGATGCGCTGCGCCGTCGCCGCCTTGCCCGGTTCGAGGCCGAGATCGGCGCCGCTCGCGGGCCGCCCCTCGCCGCCGCCCTCATGCCCGCTATAGACGATGTCGAAGCTTTCGATCATCGTCCGTGTGCCGAGGATCACGAGATAGACGACTTCGAACTCGCCGCCCTGCGCCTGCCGCACGGAAGACGAGATGCTGCCATTGTAGTAGCCCTCCGAGCGCAGCACCTCGTCGAGCCGCTTCTCGTCCTCCTGCGCGCGGCGGCGAAGCTGCGCCAGCGTCGCGGGTGGCGGCGGCCCGTCGGCCATGTCGGTGCCGAGCTGGCGCGCGTTTTCGAGGAGGTCGCGCAGATAATCGGGGATGCGCCGCCCCTCGATCCGCGTCGTGAAGGAAATGCCGTCCCGCGCCTCGTCCCAGGAATAGCTCGCCTCCTGCGCCGCCCCGTCCTTTGCCGCCTCGCCCTCCGTGGTTTCCGCGCGCAGGCTCCCCGCCGCCGGCACGGCCAGTGCGGCAAGCGCGCAGATCAAGGCAAGGTTCCGCGGCGACAGTCTGTTCATGCGTCTTCCGCGGTCTCCTCACGCGTACGGTTCATGGGCGTTCCCGCCTCTTCCCCAGCCACTCCACCTGCCAGCATGGGCGGGGACCGTCAAGTTTAGCGCCATTTTTCGGCTGCCCTTGACCTTCCAGTTGCTGGAAGCCCCATATTCGCTGCATCGGCCCAACCCCGGGCGAAAGGAAGGATAGTGCGATGAGCGGCGAAGTCAGGGTTTTCGACCCCGTTTGCGGCATGAAAGTGGATCCGGCGGCAACGTCCCACACCCACGAGCATGGAGGAGAGACCTTCCATTTCTGCTCGGCCGGCTGCGCGCGGAAATTCGCGGCCGAGCCGGAGAAATACCTCGCCGCGCGCGAGGAGAAGGGCGCCTGTTGCGGCGGCCACGGCGATCACGGCCACCACCATCATGGCCACGATCACGGGAACAAGCCTCCGGCCCCCGCCGCTCCCGGCACGAAATACACCTGCCCCATGCATCCGGAGATCGTGCAGGACGGCCCCGGTTCCTGCCCGATCTGCGGCATGGCGCTCGAGCCCATGACCGTCTCGCGCGAAAAGCCCGAGAACGAGGAACTGAAGGACATGACGCGCCGCTTCCTCGTAGGCCTCGTCCTCACGCTTCCTCTCTTCGTGCTTGAAATGGGCGGCCACGTCCTCGGGCTCGCGATGCCTTTCTCCGCCCGCACCGGCGGCTTCGTGCAGCTCGCGCTGGCGACGCCCGTCGTCCTCTGGGCGGGCTTTCCCTTCTTCGAGCGCGGCTGGGCCTCGCTCGTCTCGCGCAATCTCAACATGTTCACGCTGATCGCGCTCGGCACCGGCGCGGCTTACCTCTATTCGCTCGCCGCCGCCCTCGCGCCCGGCATCTTCCCCGCCGCCTTCCGCGACGAACACGGCACCGTGCCGCTCTACTTCGAGGCCGCCGCCGTCATCACCGTCCTCGTCCTGCTCGGCCAGGTGCTGGAGCTGCGCGCCCGCGAACGCACGGGCGACGCGCTCCGCGCGCTGCTCGATCTCGCGCCCCGCACCGCCCGCCGCGTCACCAATGGCGAGGACGAGGAAGTCCCGCTTGAGGAAGTGCAGAAGGGCGACCTCCTCCGTGTCCGCCCCGGCGAGCGCGTGCCGGTGGACGGCAGCGTCGAGGAAGGCCGCAGCGCCATCGACGAATCCATGGTCACGGGTGAAAGCGTTCCCGTCGAAAAGGAAGAGGGCGCCCATGTCATCGGCGGCACGCTGAACGGGCAGGGCTCTTTCGTCATGCGCGCCGAAGGCGTCGGCGAGGACACCATGCTCGCCCGCATCGTCGCGCTCGTCGCCGAGGCCGGCCGCTCCCGCGCGCCGATCCAGGGCCTTGCCGACAAGGTCGCGGGGCTCTTCGTTCCCGCGGTCGTCGCCGTCGCGCTTCTCGCCTTCGGGGCCTGGGCCTTCTTCGGGCCGGACCCGGCGCTTTCCTATGCGCTCGTCGCCGCCGTCTCGGTCCTCATCATCGCCTGTCCCTGTGCGCTCGGCCTCGCCACGCCCGTCTCCATCATGGTCGCGACAGGCCGCGGCGCGGGTCTCGGCGTCCTCATCCGCAGCGCCGAGGCGCTGGAGCGTTTCGAGAAGGTGGACACGCTCGTCATCGACAAGACGGGCACCATCACCGAAGGGAAGCCGAAGCTCACCGCCGCCGAGCCTGTCGAGGGCATGGAGCGGTCCGAGCTCCTCGCGCTCGCCGCGAGCCTCGAGCGCGGCAGCGAGCATCCGCTGGCGGCGGCCATCGTCGATGCCGCGAAGGAGGAAAGCCTGAGCCTCCGCGACGTCGAGGATTTCGACGCGCCCTCCGGCAAGGGCGTCACCGGCCGCGTGGGCGGCAAGCCTGTCGCGCTCGGCAACAAGGCGCTCTTCGAGGGGCTCGGTGTCGACATCGCGCCGCTTGAAGCCCGCGCCGACGAGCTCAGGGGCGAGGGCGCCACCGTCGTCTTCGTCGCCGTCGAAGGAAAGCTTGCGGGCCTCGTCGCCGTCGCCGACCCGGTGAAGGAAACGAGCGCGGAGGCGCTTCGCCTTCTCCGCGAACAGGGCTTGCGCATCGTCATGCTCACGGGCGACGGCCGCCGCACGGCGGAAGCGGTCGCGCGCGAACTCGGCATCGACGAGGTCGAGGCCGAGGTCCTGCCCGAACAGAAGAGCGAGGTCGTGAAGCGGCTTCAGGGCGAAGGCCGCGTCGTTGCCATGGCGGGCGACGGCGTGAACGACGCGCCCGCGCTTGCCGCGGCCGATGTCGGCATCGCGATGGGCTCCGGCACCGATGTCGCGATGGAATCGGCCGGCGTCACGCTGGTGAAGGGCGACCTCATGGGCATCCTCCGCGCCCGCGAGCTCAGCCAGGCCGCCATGCGCAACATCCGCCAGAACCTCTTCTTCGCCTTCGTCTACAACGCGGCCGGCGTCCCCGTCGCGGCGGGCGTCCTCTACCCCGTCTTCGGCATTCTCCTGAGCCCGATCTTCGCGGCGGCCGCCATGTCGCTCTCCTCCGTCTCCGTCATCGCCAATGCGCTGCGGCTGCGGCGGGTGAAGCTGGGCTAGGCGGGACAGGCCCGCTCAGCCCGCGAGAATCTCGGCGGCCACGTGCCGCCCCGACATCAGCGCGCCATGCGCCGTGCCGAAGAAGTCGGGCGAGGTGGCTTCGCCGGCAAACCACAGCCGGCCCTCCCACTCCGCTCCGGCAAGGGCGCGGCGCGTGCCGCTGCCGGTCCCGACCGCGTTGAAGCTGTAGCTGCCGAGGCTGTGCCGGTCGCGGCCCCAGCGCGTGACCTGCACCGCGCGCGGCGCCGGAAAGCGCGATCCGAACATCGCCCGCAGCGCCTCGAGCGCCGAGGCCGCCGTGTCGGCATCGTCCAGCGCCTCGATCTCGCCCGCCTGGTCGGCGGCGTTGAAGCCCGTCAGAACCGGCAGGCCGAGGCTGCGCGACAGCGGCACCCATTCCGCCCACAGGCCCGGTTGCTCGCCCAGCCAGCCGATCCAGTCGACATCGTCCGGCCAGGCGGCCGCGTCGAAGCGCAGGCAGCACTTGTTCAGCAGGCCCATGCCGAGGTTCGCTATCGCCGCGCGCCGCCGGGCCGCGAGGGCCTCGGTGAACCGGACGCGGCCCGCGGCGAGCACGCCGAGCGGCAGGGTGCAGATGATGTGGTCGGCCGCGATCCGTGTGCCGTCCGCGAGCCGCACCTCGCCGGGCGCGATGGCGCTTGCCTCGGCCGACAGGCGAATGTCGAGCCCGCGCGCGAGATGCGCGGCCACCGCCGCGAAGCCGTCGGGGAAGAGCGCGTCGTCGCCGGGGAAGACCTCGTCGTCCTCTCCCGACCACGCGGAGAGCAGCCGCGCCGGCGCGCCATATTCCTGTTCGAGCGTGCTGTTGACGAGATGCGTCACCAGGCGGCGCTCCGCCGCCGGGGCCTGGCGCCAGCCGGGCGAGGTTTCGAGCGCGCGCGCAAGCGAGATGTCGCGGTCCAGCCGGTCGGCCGCGCGCAGCGCCTCGGCGAGAATCCGTTCGGCGCGCGTCAGGTCGGGGTCGATGATCCCTCCCTCCGGCCCGATGAGGAGCGAGGCGTCGTAGCTTGTCGTCACCAGCCGCGCCCCCGCTTCGCGGGCAAGCGCGGTCAGCGGATTGCCGCGCAGGCCGTGAATCCAGCTCGCGCCCAGATCCATCGGCATGTCCGGCCAGCGCTGCGAGGTGTGGATGCGGCCGCCGATCCGCGGCCGCGCCTCCAGCACCGTCACCTCGTGGCCCGCATCCGCCAGCGCCCGCGCCGCGGCGAGCCCGGCAAGCCCCGCGCCGATCACGAGCGTCCGCCCCGGCCGCGCCTGCGCCGCCGCCCGGCCGCCCGCCGCCGCCAGCAGCCAGGCCGCGCCCGACTGCGTGAGGAAGCGGCGCCGGTCCGGCCGGAATGTCATGGCTCTCTTCATCTGTGGAAGCACTCTAGCCCGCCGCCGCGCCGCGCTGCACGTGAAACAGAACTTCTTCTTCGCCGCCATGCGCAACGCGGCCAGCGTGCCGATTGCGGCGGGCATCCTCTATCCCGTCTTCGGCATTCTCCTGAGCCCGGTGTTTGCCGCCGCCGCCATGTCGCTCTCCTCCGTCTCCGTCATCGGCAATGCCCTCCGGCTACGGAGGGTAAGGTTGGGGTGAGAAACTCGTTACGAATCCGGAAACGTGAGCGGATGGAATTGAATAAGAACAATTGTGGGTACAGGAGAATTCCGTGTACGGTTTCTAGATAACGCTCTGGGGGATGGAATGCGCGATAGATTTAAGTGGTATCTTAGTCCGTCCAAGGAAGAAATGGATGGAATTTGGGCGGAAGGTTTTCTTACTGTCGACGCGAATGTTCTCCTGGATTTATATAGGTATCACGAACAAACGCGAGAGCGTTTGCTCAAAGCTTTGGAAGCATGGACAGATCGAGTGTGGCTGTCCGAGCAAGCTTCTGAAGAGTTTTTCCGAAACCGTCGAACAGTGATTACTTCCGCGGAAAAGACCTTTAAGGAGGCAACGTCTTCTGTCGAAGAGATATCGAAGGCTGCCTTGGGGGGAATTTCGAAGCTACGGGGGCACCGGCTCGTACCGCGACATGTCGTGGATAAATTTGATGACGACGTCCAAAAGGTAATATCCGAAGCGACCTCTGAAATTGAGAAAGCAAAAAATAAGCACCCTGATTATCTCGATAAGGATCAAATCCTTGATCGCATTCTAACGCTCTTCGATGGGTGTGTTGGTAGTCCGCTTGACGAAAAGCAACGTAGGGCATTGTTTGAGGAAGGAGAGAAGAGAAGGCTAGAGAAAGTTCCGCCCGGCTACTTAGATGATGGAAAGGAGGGAGACCGTGTGTACGGAGACTTTTTGTTGTGGCGGCAAACTCTAGACTTCGCAAAGGCACGTGCTGTCCCGATAGTTTTAGTCACGTCAGAGCGCAAGGAGGATTGGTGGGAAAAGCAAGGAGGACGTCGGGTTGCTCCGCGTCCTGAGCTTCTCAGAGAGGCCTTGCAATACGCAGGTCAAAGAGTTGTCATCTATCAAACTGATCATTTCTTGGAGATTTCATCTGATAGGGGTGCTGTGGAAGCTGACGCAGACAGCGTGGAAGAAATTCGCGAGGTGAGCAAAGAGCGGTTTGCGCAGCGTGTCTATGCGATGCCGGCGGTTAGGGTTCGTCAGCAGGTTTTTGAAGCAACTTCCGAAAGAAGTACCGGACGGCTAGTTGTGGAACTCCTCCGGTCTGTTCCTAGCTTCACAGGCAGTGGTCACTTTGAACCAAATATGGATAGTCCCCCGTATATTGATACAAGTATTATTGATTCACCTTTGGGCACAACCTATCTCCGTCACCACGCGTCCACGGGCACAGTGTTCGATTTCAATGTTCATGTTGCCGGACCGAAAGGCGAGAATCTGCCCGTTGGCCAGTATATTGTTGAATATGAAGCAGTCTCTGCATCGTTCGATGAAGAAGCGTTGGAGGATAACCAAGGGTAGTATCCCTGTACCCCCCTTGCCCTCGCTAATGCCCTTCATTACGCATGCCGGCATGAGTGAACTTGAATATCCCGGCGGCGCGCCGGCTTCTGCACGCGAGAAGACCTCCGGCGCATCCGCCGAAAAGCCCGGCAAGCGCGGCGACACGCGCGCACGCCTGATGGAGGCGGCCGAGCGGCTGTTCGGCGAGCACGGCCTTCATGCGGTCACGCTGAAGGAGATCAACGCCGCCGCCGGCCAGCGCAACGAACCCGCACTCCTTTGGTCGTGCGTCTTCATACCGGTCTGACAAGCGTACCCCCCACCCCCTTTCTCCGCTGGCGGACTATCCCCCGATAGACGACACTCCCCACCCGCGCCCTCGGCAAACTGAGTCGGCGCGCGGGAAACCAAACGGGGCAACATGCTTGAAATGATCGCGCGCGCCTTCCGGCCGCTGCTGACGATCCTGGTGACGGCCGTGGGCCTCGCCTTCATCGCCTCGGTTTTCGCGCCCGCCGCCCGCGAGGCGATCGAGGGCGCCGTACCGCTCTGGGAAGAGACCCGCCCCGCCGAGGATGCCGTCCGCGACTGGCTCGGCCTTCCCGAAAGGGATCGCGGGTTGTGGCCCTTCGACGATTGAGCCGCGCGGCGGGGTGGCGCGCGCTACCCCCTTGCCCTCCATAATGACCCTCATTACGCTGCCGGTATGAGTGAACTTGACCATCCCGGCGGCGCGCCGGCTTCCGCGCGGGAGAAATCCGCCGAAAAGCCCGGCAAGCGCGGCGACACGCGGGCCCGCCTGATGGAGGCGGCCGAGCGGCTTTTCGGCGCGCGCGGCCTTCATGCCGTGACGCTGAAGGAGATCAACGCCGCCGCCGGCCAGCGCAACGAATCCGCGCTGCATTATCATTTCGGCTCCAAGGCCCGCCTGGTCGACGCGATCCTGAACACGCGCGTCGCCGCCATCGACCGCGTCCGCGTGAAGCGTGTCGAGGCGCTGGTGGGCTCCGGCCGCGAGAACGACATCGCAGAGATCCTGCGCGCGACCTTCGAGCCCCTGACCGGCCTCCTCGATACGGAGGAGGGGGTGCGCTTCGTCCGCTTCGCCGCCCAGGTGCTGAACGATCCGGACCACGACCTGCCGACCGTCGCGATCAGGAGCGGCTTCGAGGGCATTGCCCGCGCCAACGGCCTCATCATGGCGGCGCTCGGCGACCTGCCCCCCGAAATCGCGATCCAGCGCCAGCGCCTCCTCGTCGAGATGGTGCTGACCTCGCTCGCGATCTGGACGCGCCGCTCCGACGCGATGACGAACGATGCCGCCCGCGCCTTCTTCGTCTCGTCCCTTTTCGATGCGATGGCCGGGGCGCTCACGGCCCCGGTCTCTGACGAGACCCTCGCCGCGCTCCGCGAGTCGATGAAGGACTGACGCGGCCTCGACGTTTCCATCTTTCCTTGTCCGCTGCTTTTGTGCACACGGAGACACGGAGACGCGGAGACGGTTTGCTGGCGCTTCGCGCCCGGAAGACCGGAGATCGAAAGAATCTGGCGCCGAAGGCGCAATCATTCTTCCCTTCTCTTCTCCGTGTCTCCGTGCCTCCGCGTGCAAAACCCTTACTTCTTGCTCGTCAGCTCCGGCGCCCACGTCTCGTAAACCGGCATGTCGCCCTTGAGGTCGTACCAGTCCGCCTTCTCGTCCCAGAAGGCATGCGCGAGCGGCTTCGCGCCGACGTCGGTGTCGAGCGTGCCGAGCCGGATGCGGATGGTGCCGGGTGCCTCCGCGGATTCCTTGTAGATCGGCGAGCCGCAGGTGCCACAGAAGCAGCGGAAGACGCCGGGGCTCGACTCGTAGCGCCGGATCGTGTCCTCGCCGTTGAGGAAGCGCACGTTCTCGCGCTTCACCGAGGCATTCGCCGTGAAGGCCGTGCCGCTCGCCTTGCGGCAGGTCCGGCAATGGCAGAAGCCGAACGGCCCGAGCGTCCCCTCGATCTCGAAGCGGACCGCCCCGCAATTGCAGGAGCCGCGATGCGTCACCTCGCCCATCCGTTTTCTTCCTTCCTGCTTCCTTCCCACCCTCCCCTGGGGGAGGGTCAAACGGGCGCAGCCCGTTTGGGGCGGGGGTCACCCCTCCAGAAACGCATCCGTCAACTGAAGAAACTCCTCCAGCTTGTCATGCTGCACCCAGTGGCCTGCGCCTTCGACGGCGACCACCTTCGCGTTCCGGAAATGCTTCGCCCGCCCGTCCTCGGTCGGGTCGCTCGCCCAGCTTTCCGTGCCGCGGATCAGCAGCGTCGGGCAGGTGATCTTCGACCACAGCTCCGCCGTCACCTTCTCGTCGAAGCCCGCGGGCGAGAAGGCGCGCACGTAATTGTCGAACTTCCACGAGTAGGTGCCGTCCTCGTTCTGGTTCACGCCATGCACGGTCAGGTGCCGCGCGCGCTCCGGCGAGAGATGCGGGTTCTCGCCCTGCATCCGCTTGTAGGCTTCCTCGATCGACTCGTAACGGCGCGGCTGGCGCGAGGAGAGGCGGCGGATTTCGTCGATCCAGTTGCGGATGCGCTGGTCGTCGCTCACCTGTTTGCGTTCGGCGAGCATCTTGGGCGAGGGCCCGAGCCCCTCGATCACCACGAGCTTCTTCACCGTCTCCGGGTAAAGCCCCGTGTAACGCAGCGCGATCGCGCCCCCCATCGAATGCGCGATGATGGTGAGCGGCGCGAGCCCCTTCTGATGGATGAGCTGCGCGATGTCGTAGACATAATCGTTGATCTCGTAGGAGCTCCCCACCATCCACTGGCTGTCGCCATGGCCCCGCAGGTCCGGTGCGATCACGTGGTAGCGCTCGCGCATCGCCTGCGCCGTCCAGTCCCAGTTCCGGCAATGGTCGCGCCCGCCATGGATCATCAGCAGGGGCGGCGCGTCCTCGTTCCCCCAGTCCACATAATGGAGCCGCAGGCGCTGCGAGAAATAGAATTGCGAGGAGGGTCCGGCGAGGCCGGCGGCGCGTTCCGTCATCATATATGTCCGTCACGTTTCTTGAGGGGGTAGAAGAGGGCAGACTAGCCCGATCCGCCTCCCGCCGCCAAACCGGCCAAAACTCCATGGCGCTCGCTTCCCACCCTCCCCTTGTGGGGTGAGAGGCGGTTTGCGCAAGCAAACGAAAAGGTCCGGTGGACCTTTTCGAGCATCGAACGCCCTGAGCCACGCGAAGGGCAGGAGAATTTCGCACACGAAATTTGGGGAGGGGTGCGCGCAGCCCCTTGACGCTCGAACGCCCTGAGCCACGCGAAGGGCAGGCCACGCAAAACCCCTCCGTACACGCACAAAGTTGCCCTCCCCGGGGAAGAGGAGGGCGGCTCTGCGAGGAGCTTAGAGAGAGGGCGACGCGGATCGGGCGGCGGGAACGTACATCCGGCTCCCGGGGCCCTCAGGGGCTCGCAACTCACGAACCCTCGCGTCACAACCGATATGGACGAGCCGTCCGGCGATTGCAACCGGCGCGGGCTACTGTCGCGAAATCTTCATATGCCGCCACAGCCCGTAAAGCGCGAGCGCCAGCATGATGTGCACGGCGAGCACGGGCGGCCAGCCGAAGAGATAGATGATGTCGTTGGCGAGTCCGGGCTTGAAGGGTCCGCCGCCAAAGGCGAGCCCGCGCGTGCCGAAGAGGGCATTGAAGATCGTCGGGACGGTGAAAAGCCACGCCGTCACAAGCGCCGACCAGAAGAACCAGGTGAACTGGCGTTGCGTCAGAGCCATGAAGCGCCCGCCGAGCCCCAGCGCCATCAGCATCAGCCCCTGCGTGATTCCCTCCATATGCGCCATCCGCCAGGCGCGCCCGTCATCGGGAATCGAAACCGGCACATCGACCGGCAACGGCCAGAGAACGATCCGACCGATCAGCGCGAAAAACCACACCCAGCCGATCAGCACGGCAAGCGTGAGAAGGCCCACACCGTTCAGAAACAGAAAGGCGCGCATCCGCTCTGGCATGCTCGCGACGGGCCGCAGGGTTGTCTCGGTCATGTCATCCTCATTCTTGATTTTTTGTTTCGCGCAGGTGTGTCAGGAAGCAAGCGCCACCGGGGCCGGCTCGTCCAGGCGGCTCGTGTCGATTCGCGCCGGTGCTTCTTCATCCGTGAGATGCAGCGCCACCCAGCCTGTCATCCAGGCAGGGTCCGCCAGCTTGCCGGGATGGTAGCCCGGGCGAAGAATGCGCAGCAGATGCGGGATCAGCTTGCGGAAGATGCGCGCGAGCAGAAATGCGAGCGCCACCCGCGAGCGCCAGTTGCGCCACAGCCCGTCGGCTTTCAGCAGCGCCTGATAGCCGGTGCGCGTACGCCGGAAAATATGCGTGGTCGCATAGGCGAGCCCCGCGATCCGCCAGAAATAATTGCCCGACACATGCGCAAAGACATCGAAGGCCACGTTCTTGTGTTCGATTTCTTCCGCGAAGTGCCACAGCACCAGCGAGGTGACGGCGCTGTCGGCATGGCCGAAGAAATGGTCGCGATCGTCGATCAGCATGTGGCCGATGGCCAGCGCCAGCGATTCAAAGCCTTCCGCATAGGCAAGGTTGAAACACAGCGAGCGTTCATTGCCCATCCGCTCGTAGTCATCCTTCAGCAGCGCCTCGACCTCTGCGAGCGGCGCAGCGGTTTCCTCTTTCAGCTCGTCATTATATTTCCGGTGCTGCCGGAAGTGAGCGGATTCCTGCGCGCAATAGAGGTCGAGCTCGCGCACAAGCTGCGGGTCGGCAATGAGAGGCCGGGCCTCACGCATCGTCTTGATGAGATAGGGTTCGAGATAGGGCATGGCGAGCGAGGCCGCATTGACGATCTGCGAAAACTCCGGCCGGGCCGCGTTCCAGTGCAGGATCTTGCTGCGCGTGAACGCAAATGGCGGCCGGCGCATGGTCATGCGTTTCTCGCCCGTTGCCTCGACGGTCATCTCGGTCGTCATCCCGCTCTCCCCATCATCGTGATTAGATGAAACCCTCTAAATAGACTATTTCCTCTAAACCGGGAATTTGTCAAGGCTGTAAAGCGGCGCCCCGCCGATGTATGAAGGCCCATGAGCAATCGCGACCGCATTCTGGAATTGGCGCTGCGCCTGATGAACGAGGAGGGGGCAGGGGCCGCCGGCACCACCCGCATCGCGGAGGAGCTCGGCATCAGCCCCGGCAACCTCTATTACCATTTCAAGAACAGGGAGGAGATCGTTCGCGTGCTGTTCGACGCGCTCGATGCCGAGTTCCGCTCCCTGCTGATCGAGGATGCCGATCCACCTATATCGGCCTCGCGCTTCGCCGCCTTCTATCTCAGGAGTTTCGACCTTGCCTGGCGCTACCGTTTCTTCTTCGGCGGCCTGCTCGGCCTTCTGCGCCGCGACGAGGAACTCGCCGCCCGCTACCGCGCGCTTCAGGATTGGGCGATTGACGAGCTCGAAGGCATCGCCACCCAGCTCGTGAAGGACGGCAGCATGGCGCGTCCGCGCGGCCGCGACGGCTTGCGCTCCGTCGCGCTCAGTACCTGGCTCATCTGGATGAACTGGATTCGCTTCCTGCAGATTTCAGGCAGGGAAACCATCGAGCCGTCCGACATGGCGGCGGGGGTAAGCCAGCTTTTCGATGTGCTCGCTCCCTACCTCGATCCCGCCTTCGAAAAGTCCGCGCGCCGCGCTCTCGCCCGCGAGAGCCCGAAACGGGGATAAATTATTTCGGCGGCGGGCGCGGACGTTATTGTGACGTTCGCGTGACAGTTCGGTGACGGTCGCCCCGACTTGTCCCCGGTTTGGGGGTCGAAAAAAGTAATTCCCGGTTCCCGGCGAGCGCCGGAATCCGTATACGGATCAGCCGCGAACCGGCGATTTCGGGCCGCCCTCGAACTTCTTGACATCCATCGACAGGAGCTTGATTGCGCCGAGCCCCTTTGCGAATTCGGCCATGTGCGGCGTCGCGAAATGCCTCTCCAGTGCCGCCATGTCCTGCCATTCCTCGTAGATGCGAAAACAATTGGGCGCCTCGATATCGGCATAGAAGCCATAGGCAAGGCAGCCTTCTTCCTTTCGTGTTTCCTGCGCCATGCCGGCCGCGAGTTTCGCCGCGTCCTCGCGGCTTTCTTCCTCCACTTCGATCAGCCCCGTTACGACGATCATTCTTCTCTTCCTCTTGTCGTGTCCCGTACTTTCACTGCGCCGTCTCGCCGGTATCCGCCTGGCCGGTCAGCGGACTCCCCTCGCCGCGAAACATGATGCGTCCATAGGAGACGGGCATCAGCCGCTGCATCCAGTCGATGATCTTCGCATCGATGCCGATCAGGATTCGCGGCTTGTTCTTCGCGATGCCGTTCACGATCACGCGTCCCGCCTTTTCCGGCGTCGTCATCGCGAGCTTGTCGAAGCCGGACGCCGCGTCCTCGCGCGCCGTCGCCTGCGTGCTCTGCAGGAAGCGCGCATTGCGCACGATGTTCGTCTTGATGCCGCCCGGATGGACGCAGGACACCTTGATCTGCGTGCCCTTCATCTCGTGTCGCAGCGCTTCCGTAAAGCCGCGGATCGCGAACTTGGCGGAATTATACGCCGCCTGCGTCGGTACGGAGATGATGCCGAACACGCTCGACACGTTGACGATATGTCCAGCGCCCTTTGCCTGCATCTGCGGCAGGAAGGCCTTGGTGCCGTAGACCATGCCCCAGAAGTCGATATTCATCACCCATTCGAAGTCCTCATAGGTGAGCTCGTCCACGCGCGCGATCTGCGCGACGCCCGCATTGTTGACGACGATGTCGGCGCCGCCATGCGTCGTCTCGATCTCCTGTGCGAAGGCATAGACCGCGTCGCGGTCGGCGACGTCGAGAAGATAGGTCGTGACCGGTGCGCCGATGGCCTCGATCCGCTTCGCCGTCTCGGCGAGCCCCGCCCGGTCGAGATCCGATATCGCGAGCCGCGCGCCGCGCCGTGCCAGTTCGAGTGCCGTGCCCCGTCCGATGCCGCTTGCCGCGCCGGTAACGATAGCGAGTTTGCCCTTGATCTCGGTCATGCCAGTCTTGCGTCCAATGCTGTGTGAAACCGCGCTAGACTAGGGAAATTCACGCGAATGTCACGCAGCCTTCGCGGTGTTTTCCCGCTCGTTGGACCCGCCCGCCCGCTCCCCTCTATGCTGGCTCAAACAAACGAACTGGAGAGGGAGGATTGAAATGCAGGTAAAGCCGATTCCGGGTCTCGATGATGGTATCAACGAGATCAGGCTCCGCACCGCGAAGATCGTGACGGACGACATCATTCCGGCGGAACCCGTCCTCTACAAGGGCGGCGGCGATGCCGATGCCGTCCGCGAGCGGATCAAGACGAAGGTGAAGGAGGAAGGCCTCTGGGCCCCGCACCTGCCGGAGGAATATGGCGGCATGGGCATCGGCTTTCTGAAGCACGCCTACATGAACGAGATCATGGCCTGGTCGCCATTCTCCGCGCGCCTTTTCGGCGTCGTTGCGCCGAACTCCGGCAACCAGAAGATCCTGCTGAAATACGGTACGCCCGAACAGAAGAAGAAGTGGCTCGAGCCCCTCGTCGCGGGCGACATCGAAAGCTGCTTCTCGATGACGGAGCCGGACCAGCCGGGCTCCGACCCCTACGCGATCCAGACGCGCGCGGTGAAGGACGGCGATCACTGGGTCATCAACGGCCACAAGTGGTTCACCTCGAACGGCCGCCGCGCCGACATCGCGATCGTCATGTGCCGCACGGAAGAGAAGGACGGCAAGGGCGGCGTCAAGGACAAGATGACCCAGATCATCGTGCCGATGGACACGCCCGGCGTGAACATCATCCGCTCCGTTCCCGTCTGGGGCCACACGCATGGCGATCATTGCGAGATCAAGTACGAGAATGTCCGCGTGCCCGTCGAGAACCAGCTCGGCCGTACCGGCACCGGCCATCAGGCCGCGCAGGATCGTCTCGGCGAGGGCCGCGTCTTCCACTGCATGAATTCCATCGGCCAGATGTGGCGTGCCTTCGACATGATGTGCAAGCGCGCCATGTCGCGCGAGGTTCACGGCGGCAAGCTCGAAACCAAGCAGTTCATTCAGGGCTTCATCGCCGACAGCTACATGGACATCCAGGCCGCCCGCCTCATGACCATCCATTGCGCACACCGGATGGAGGAAGGTTCCTCGGCCCGCGTCGACATCTCGGCGATCAAGATCTTCGTTCCCGCCGCCTTCGAGCGGGTGGTCGATCGCGCGATCCAGGTTCACGGCGCGCTCGGCGTGTCGGGTGACACGCCGCTCGCCGGCATGTATCAGGGCGCCCGCACGCTTCGTCTTGCCGATGGCCCGGACGAGGTGCACAGGATTGTCATCGCGAAATCCGTGCTCAAGTGCTACCACGATGGCATGAGTTGGGATTTCGGAGTCTGACGGCAGGCGAATGGCGGCGGCGGAAGGTGCAACAAAGCTCGAAAGGGGCAAGACGTGGCTGCGGGATTTTCTCGCACGCTGGACAGGAACCCGCACCTTCATCATCACCTCTGCCGTCGTGTTTCTCGCGCTGGTACTCCTCGACGGGTTGCATGTGATTGCGGCGCTCGTTTCCTTCGCCGTCGTATCGGGTGTCGCGGCGACGCGCCTCATGGCTATCGGCGAAACGACTCCCATCCGCATCGGGCGAGGCGAGGAGGGAGGACTTCCCGTCCTCGGGGCGGGTGGTGCGGCGCTCGCGCTGCTGCATCGTCTGCCGGACCCGCTGATCGTTCTCGATGCGTCGGGACGCGTTGTTTTCGCCAATGGGGCTGCCGAGGCCCTCATCGGCAAGGTCGCCGTCGGCCGGCATGTCGCGACCGTGCTCAGAAGCGCGCCCCTCACCGCCGCAATCGAAAGCGTGACGGCGGACGGTCAGATCCGCTCCATCGAATATTCCGTGCCGGTTCCCGTTCAGCGGAACTACAGCGCCTATGTAGCGCCCATCGCCGACGAGCCGGCATCGGCGCAGAGGCTCATTCTCGTTCTGCTGCGCGACGTCACCGAGGCACGCCGCATCGAGGCGATGCGCGCAGATTTCGTCGCCTTCGCGAGCCATGAACTCAAGACGCCGCTCGCCTCGCTTTCTGGTTTCATCGACACCTTGCGCGGCCATGCGAAGGAAGATCCGGAGGCGCGCGACAAGTTTCTCGCGATCATGGCTGATCAGGCGACGCGGATGCGCCGGCTCATCGAGGATCTGCTGTCCCTGTCGCGGATCGAACTGCGCGAACATGTCAGGCCGTCCGACGCCGTCGATCTGCACGGTGTTGCCGACGACATTGCCGACGGGCTGACACCGCTTGCCGAACAGCACGGCGTGGAGATCGGGGTCACTGCGCCGGCCGCGCTGCCGAAGGTGCTGGGCGACCGCGACGAACTCGCACAGGTGGTCCAGAACCTGATGGACAATGCTCTGCGTTACGGCCGCTCCGGCAAGCGCATCGAGGTCTCGCTCGCGCCGGCCGAGAAGGGCGGTAAACCGTTTGTCAGGCTGACCGTTCGCGACTTCGGCCCCGGCATCGCGAAAGAGCATCTCCCTCGGCTTACGGAGCGTTTCTATCGCGTCGATGCCGCAGCGAGCCGGGCCCGCGGCGGCACCGGTCTCGGCCTTGCCATCGTCAAGCACATCGTGAACCGCCATCAGGGCTCGCTCTCGATCGAGAGCGAACTCGGCCACGGCTCCTCCTTCTCGGTGCTGTTGCCCGTGGCTCCGGCTCCGGTTCGCTCAAGGTAAAATATCAGTTTTTCTGACCTTCGCAAAAGTGTCACGTAACCGTCGTAAACCTTTCGTGACGGCCCGCTAGCGTTCGCCCGCCTGAAGGTTAATGCCACCTGGAATTCACCAAGGAATTCACTCAAGGCTCGGGCGCGTAGGGGGGCTCAAATGTGGTTGCCCTGTGCCCGGCATTCACATGACTGGAGAATGAACGTGAAACTCAAATCCCTGACGATGGCCGCGACGGTTGCCGTCGCTGCTTTTTCGGTAGCCGGCGTCGCCCACGCCCGCGACCAGATTTCGATTGTCGGTTCGTCGACCGTGTTTCCCTACACGCAGGCGGTGTCCGAGCAGTTCGCCAATGAGACGGGTAGCCCCGCTCCGGTTGTCGAATCGACCGGTACCGGCGGCGGCATGAAGATTTTCTGCGGCGGCATCGGCGCCGAACACGCCGACATCACCGGCGCCTCGCGTGCGATGAAGGCCTCCGAGTACGAAGACTGCCAGGCAAATGGCGTGAAGAGCATTACCGAAGTGCTGATCGGCTTTGACGGTCTGTCGATGGCCGTTTCCCGCGATGGCGAGGCCCTCGATCTCTCCAAGGCGCAGCTCTTTCAGGCGCTCGCCGCCAAGGTCGAAGTCGACGGCGAGATCGTCGACAATCCCTACAAGAAGTGGAGCGAAATCGACAGCTCGCTGCCCGACACCGAGATCACGGTTTTCGGCCCGCCGCCCACCTCCGGCACACGCGATGCGTGGGTCGAGCTCGTCATGGAAGAAGGCTGCGAGGAATTCGCCGCCATCGAAGCTCTCGACAAGGACGGCAAGAAGGAAGTCTGCCAGCGCATGCGCACGGACGGACCCTTCGTCGAAGCCGGCGAAAACGACAATCTGATCGTTCAGCGTCTCGAATCCGATCCGAACGCCTATGGCATCTTCGGTTACTCCTTCCTCTACGAGAACCAGGACAAGCTGCAGGCGGTCAAGATCGAAGGCGTTGCACCGAACGAAGAGACGATTGCCGACAGCTCCTACAAGGTCTCCCGCCCGCTCTTCTTCTACGTGAAGAATGCGCATCGCGGCGTGATCCCGGGCCTCAACGAGTTTGTTGCCGAGTATGTCAGCGAAGACTCGATGGGCGACGGCGGTTACCTGTCGGAACGCGGCCTGATCCCGCTCTCCGCCGAAAAGCGTGAAGCGGTTCGCGAAGCCGCGACCAAGGGCACCGACATGGCGGCCCCGAAGTAACGAACACTGTCACCCGGCGTTCATGGTGAGCGCCGGGTGATCCCCTTTCTATTCTTTGGTCTCGGATCTCTCCAGGGCGAAACTCATGTCGGTCAGTCTGTTGTTTGCGATCATCATGGCCCTCGCCCTTGTGGGTTACCTTCTCGGCCGGGCCAATGCCTCTGCCCTCAAGTCATCCGGCAATACGCTTCATTCTATCCCGCCCTATCATGGCTACTACGTCGCGCTGTGGTGCGGGCTCCCCGCTTTCGTTCTTGTCCTGATCTGGCAGGCGGCGCAGAGCAGTGTCATCGACCAGCTCCTGATCGCAAGTCTTCCCGCCCATCTGACCGAAGGAGTATCTGCCGCCCGCATCTCTCTTGTTCTGGGTGAGATCAAGAATGTTGCTGCGGGACGCCTCTTCGGGACGCCGGAGCCCGCGGTGCTCGCCGCTGCCGAGCGCTACGCGTCCATGCAGAGCACGGCGTCTCTCGCGCTTGTCGTATGCACACTTGCTGTTGCCGTTGCCGGAATAGCTTTCGCGCGCGCGCGCCTCGCGCCTGACTTCCGCGCCCGCAACAACGTGGACAACATCCTGCGCTGGCTGCTCATCATCTGTTCGGTTCTCGCGGTCCTCACCACACTCGGCATCATTCTGTCGCTCGTTATCGAGAGCCTCGCGTTCTTCAGCCGGGTGCCAGTACTGGAATTCCTGTTCGGCATGAACTGGAGTCCGCAAACGCCGATCCGCGCCGATCAGGTAGCGTCGACCGGCGCCTTTGGCGCGGTGCCGGTCTTCTGGGGAACCATCTTCATCAGCGCCATAGCGATGTTCGTCGCGTTGCCCGTCGGACTCTTCTCGGCGATTTATCTTGTCGAATATGCGGACAAGCGTATCCGCTCAATCGTGAAGCCGCTGCTTGAAATTCTGGCAGGTATTCCGACCATCGTTTACGGCTTCTTTGCCGTGCTGACCGTCGCGCCTTTCATTCGCGAGTTCGGGTTGTCGCTCGGTCTGGATGTCGCATCCAACAGTGCGCTGGCGGCGGGTGGTGTCATGGGCATCATGATTATCCCTTTCATTTCATCCTTTTCGGACGACGCGATCTCTGCGGTGCCTCAATCGATGCGTGATGGTGCCTATGCACTTGGTGCAACCAAGGCGGAGACGATCCGGCAGGTGTTGTTGCCAGCAGCGCTGCCCGGCATCGTCGGCGGTGTGCTGCTCGCGGTGAGCCGCGCCATCGGCGAGACCATGATCGTCGTCATGGCCGCCGGGCTTACCGCCACGCTGACGGCCAATCCGCTCGAGGGCGTGACGACCGTGACCGTTCAAATCGTGACATTGCTTATCGGCGACACGGAATTTGACAGTCCGAAGACGCTCGCGGCCTTCGGGCTCGGCCTCGTCCTGTTCATCTCGACTTTGGCGCTCAATATCGTCGCGCTGCAGGTCGTCAAGCGCTATCGGGAACGC
Source organism: Parvibaculum sp. (assembly GCA_017642695.1). Classification (GTDB taxonomy): domain Bacteria; phylum Pseudomonadota; class Alphaproteobacteria; order Parvibaculales; family Parvibaculaceae; genus Parvibaculum. The sequence goes on from JAEPQD010000001.1 coordinate 1,151,709, forward strand.
TATGAGTGATACGACCGCACAATCCGGAAAGCCGAAGGAACGCGCCTGGTACGAGCCGGACGCGAAGCTCAGTCGCCGCCACGCAGCGGACAGGCGATTGCGCATCTACGGCGTCGCGGCGATCGTCTTCGCACTCAGCATGCTCGCGACGCTTGTCGGGACCATCGCGATTACGGCGGCTCCCGCCGTTACGCAAACGATGGTCACGCTCGAGGTCGAGGTGCCGGAAGGCGCGGTCGACCCCTCGGATCCGCGCGGCGGCAGCTACCAGAAGATATTGAACAGTGCCGTCGCACGCATCTTCCCGGAAGTCGATGCGCCGAGGGAACAGCGGGAGCTGCGTCAGCTCTTCAGTAACGGCGGTCAATACGCCTTGCGCGACAAGGTCGTTTCCGAGCCCTCCCTGATCGGGCAGACATTCGAAATCTCCTTTCCCCTGTCCGATATCGGGGACCAGCTTCACAAGGGTGTAATCGACCGCGATCTTCCGCGCGAACAGAGGCGCGTCAGCGACGAACAAATTGCCTGGTACGACCGCCTCGTCGCGCAGGATCGCATTTCAGCGCCGTTGAACTTCGGACTGATCTTCAATGCGGACAGCCGGTTTCCCGAGCTCGCTGGTCTGTGGGGTGCGCTCGTTGGTTCGTTCTATGCACTCCTGATCTGCTTCCTGGTGAGCTTTCCGGTCGGCATTTCGGCCGCAGTCTATCTTGAGGAGTTCGCGCCGAAGAATCGGCTGACCGATCTCATCGAGGTCAACATCAACAATCTTGCGGCCGTTCCCTCCATCGTGTTCGGTCTGCTCGGTCTTGCCGTCTTCCTGAATTTCTTCGGCATGCCGCGTTCGGCGCCAATTGTCGGCGGTCTGGTCCTGTCGCTGATGACGCTTCCGACGATCATCATCGCGACGCGCGCCGCGCTGAAGGCGGTGCCGCCCTCGATCCGCGAGGCCGCGATCGGCGTCGGGGCCTCGAAGATGCAGACTGTCGGCCATCACGTTCTGCCGCTCGCCATGCCCGGTATTCTGACCGGCACGATTATCGGCCTTGCCCAGGCGCTCGGCGAAACGGCACCGCTGCTGCTGATCGGCATGAATGCCTTTATCACCGCTGCGCCGGACAGCATGTTCAATCCCTCGACCGCCCTGCCGACCCAGATCTACATCTGGGCGGACAGCCCGGAGCGCGGTTTTACCTCGCGCACCTCGGCGGCGATCATTGTCCTTCTCGGGTTCCTGGTTTGCATGAACGCAATAGCGATTTACATGCGCAAACGATTTGAAAGAAGGTGGTGACATGACAACCCTGGATACCACTGAACCATCTGGAATGATCATGACCAAGACGGCGGACAATACCGGTACTCTCGCAAAAGCGGCGACCGCCGCCCGCGCCGGGGAGCACGAAACCAAGATTTCGGCGGCTGGTGTATCGGTTTTTTACGGAGAGAAGCAGGCGCTTTTCGACGTGACCATCGATATTCCCGCTCGTCAGGTCATGGCCTTCATCGGTCCGTCAGGTTGCGGCAAGTCGACCTTCCTGCGGTGCATCAACCGCATGAACGACACGATCGATATCTGCAGCGTGAAGGGAAGGATCGAGATCGACGGCGCTGACATCTACGACCCCAAGATCGACCCGGTGCTCCTTCGTGCGCGTGTCGGCATGGTGTTCCAGAAACCGAACCCTTTCCCGAAGTCGATCTACGACAACATCGCCTATGGCCCTCGCATTCACGGTGTGGCGAAGGCCGGTTCGGCCATGGACGAGATCGTGGAGACGAGCCTGCAGCGTGCGGGCCTCTGGAACGAGGTGAAGGACCGTCTGCACGAGCCGGGAACGGGCCTCTCCGGCGGTCAACAGCAGCGTCTTTGCATTGCGCGCGCAATCGCGGTGAACCCCGACGTGATCCTTATGGACGAGCCCTGTTCGGCGCTCGATCCCATAGCGACCGCCAAGGTTGAGGAACTGATTGACGAACTGCGCACGCGATACACGATCGTGATCGTTACGCACTCCATGCAGCAGGCGGCGCGCGTCTCCCAGAAAGCTGCCTTCTTCCACCTCGGCAACCTGATCGAGGTCGACGAGACGGACCGCATGTTCACCAATCCGACCGACCAGCGCACGCAGGACTACATCACCGGCCGCTTCGGCTGACCGGAGCGAGTGAACGGATGCCACGAGGCCAACAGGAGAATTCGGTGTGAGCCAGCATACGGTAAAATCCTTCCAGGAAGAGCTGGACGCGCTCGCCGCGAACATCGCCCAGATGGGTGGTCTGACGGAGGCGCAACTGGCGGCGTCGATCGAGGCGGTGGTCCGCCGCGACACGCAGCTCGCCGAGCGCACGATCCGCGAAGATCAGCGTATCGACACGCTTGAGGCGGATATCGAGGCCCATGCGATCCGCATGATCGCGCTGCGCCAGCCGATGGCGACCGACCTCCGCGAAGCGATCGCGGCGATCAAGATTTCGATTGATCTCGAGCGCATCGGCGATCTTGCGAAGAACATCGCCAAGCGCGCGATGGTCGTGCAGAACGATTTTGAGGGAGCGAATCGTCTCATTCAGGGAATTTCCCGAATGGGCCGTCTCGCCCAGCGGCAGCTCAAGCATGTGCTCGATGCCTATTCGAGCCGCGAGGCGCAGGCCGCGATGGAAGTATGGCGCGACGATGAGGAAATCGACGCGATGTACAATTCCGTCTTCCGCGAACTGCTGACCTACATGATGGAGGATCCGCGCACGATCGGCGTTTCCACCCATTTGCTTTTCGTTGCCAAGAATATCGAGCGTATCGGAGATCACGCGACGAACATCGCGGAAACGGTCAGCTATCTCGTCACCGGCGAATGGGTGAGCGACGAGCGCCCGAAAAGCGATACGACGAGCACCACTGCGGTAGATACCGGCAGCTAGAGGAGGCTATTTCGCTATGGGAATAACGCTTGCCCGCCGCGACGAACAAGGTCAGGCTTCAATGGACAGCATGGAAAAGATTCGGCCCGTGCCGCAAGACACGGAGCAGGAACAGCTTGAGCGCAGCCAGTTCGAACGCAGAATGAAACCAACCGTAATGATCGTCGAGGATGAAGAAGCCCTTTCGACGCTTCTTCAGTACAATCTCGACAAGGAAGGCTACAGGGTTGTCGCCGCTGCTGATGGCGAGGAGGCTGCACTTCTGATCCGGGAAGTGACGCCGGACCTGATCCTGCTCGACTGGATGCTGCCGGGGCTCTCCGGCATCGAACTTTGCCGCCGTCTGCGCGGTCGCCCCGAAACCCGCAACGTGCCGATCATCATGATCACCGCGCGCGGCGAGGAAACGGACCGCATTCGCGGTCTCGACACGGGCGCCGACGACTATGTGACGAAGCCCTTCTCCATGACCGAATTGCTGGCGCGCATCCGTGCGGTCATGCGGCGCATCCGTCCGGCGCTGACCGAAGATCTCGTCACTTTCGGCGACATCGTGATCGACCGGGCGGCGCATCGCGTACGCCGGGGCGAGCGCGAGGTTCATCTCGGGCCGACCGAATATCGTCTTCTCGACCACCTGATCCAGCACCCGGGCCGCGTCTTCAGCCGCGAGCAGCTTCTCGACGCCGTCTGGGGATCGGATGTCTATGTCGAGGCGCGGACCGTCGACGTTCATGTCGGCCGGCTGCGCAAGGCGCTGAACGGCAAGGGCGAGAAGGACCCGATCCGTACCGTTCGCTCGGCTGGCTACTCACTGGACGAACAGTTCCACAACTAGGCGCGGCATCGTGTTGCCTGCCACAGGCTCCCGAACGAGAAAGCCGGCACCTGCGTTTCCGCAGATGCCGGCTCCGTCCCCTCGTAGCCCCCGGCCAGTCCCTGGAAGCTTCGCCCTGCGGCCTCAGCTCACCAGGCGATCCTTGCGGATGCCTGCATTGCGCTCCCTGTTCCGGCGCGCCTGCACGGGCTGGTAAGCCATTCGGGCATGCTCGGTGCAGTAGGGCGAACCATGATCGGCGCCACGCCCGCAGAAGTGAAAGCCCGGCCGTCCGGGATCGCCGATCGGCCATTTGCAGGTGTGTTCCGTGAGCGTGAGCACGGTGGCCCGTTCGGCGGGCTCGAGGCCGCGCTCTTCGGACCGCGAGGATTCGTTCCGCTCCGCCGTATTGCTGCTTTCCCGTTCCTCGTTGCGCGCCTCTGCGGTCAGCGGATCCGGGCGGCCGCGCACCAGGGTGCGGGGCGCCTGAGGCCGCGCCCGGGCAGGGCGGCTCGGCGTCGCCCGTCCCGAAAGGCCGAGGCGGTGTACCTTGCCGATCACGGCATTGCGGGTAACGCCGCCAAGCTGCTTGGCGACCTGGCTGGCGCTCAGACCTTCCGCCCATAGCTTCTTCAGCAGTTCCACGCGTTCATCGGTCCACATGATTTTCTTCCCCTTCAAGGCCTCTCGGGCCCGGTTGGATGCGCGAGCCGGTCCCCGCCGACTCCACCTCCCGAAATCCTTCTCGGCCTTCCATGAGGCACCGGACCGCCTCTGAGGGCCCCACTAGATTTCGTAGGCATTAACGGCAAATATACAATATAGAGGGTGAAAATCGCAACCGATGGCTCCTCCTGTCCGCGCCTTATCCACAGAAAAGAGCGGTCTGAAAGGAATTTCCACGCTTTCGGGCGGCTCTTCTGTCTTGCTCCGGCACAGGCCGCCCCCACATGGGCTTGAGCCGCCGCATTGCCCGCCGTTCCGGTCTGGCGTATGCCTGCCCGGCGCCAACGTCAGCCGGGAAGCCCCCGGAAATCAGAAAAGTCAGGGAGGACGCCCATGAGCACCGTTTCCTATCCGCAGGAAGGCGCCCGTCGTTTCGGGATCATCAACTGGCTGGGTGTCTGGACGCTCTATCTGAAGGAAGTCAGGCGTTTCTGGAAGGTGATGACGCAGACGGTTGCAGCCCCCGTCATCACGACACTGCTCTATCTGGCAATCTTCGCCCTCGCCATCGGCAAGTTCCGGCCGGACGTCCACGGCGTTCCCTTCATCGAATTTCTGGCGCCCGGTCTCGTCATGATGACGATGATCCAGAATTCCTTCGCGAACACCTCCTCCTCTATCCTGATCTCCAAAATCCAGGGCAACATCGTCGACGTGCTGATGCCGCCGCTCTCCGCCGGCGAACTCAATGTCGGCATCGCCCTGGCCGGTGTTACGCGCGGTGTTGTTTGCGGCCTCGTGACGGCCATCGCGATGCTGCCCTTCGTCCATATGGGCGTCGCCCATCTCTGGGCGATCCTCTTCTATGCTGTCGGCGCCTCGCTCATGCTCTCGCTGCTCGGCATGCTGGGCGGCATCTGGTCGGAAAAGTTCGACCATCTGCAGGCCGTGACGAACTTCGTCATCCTGCCCCTCACCTTCCTGTCGGGTACCTTCTACTCGGTGACCCAGCTCCCCGATTTCGCCCACAAGGCGACCCAGTGGAACCCTGTCTTCTACCTGATCGACGGCTTCCGCTACGGCGTGACGGGGCATGCCGATGGCTCGATTGCGACCGGCATCGCGGTCGTCATCGGCTTCAATCTGGTGCTCTGGACCATCTGCCACATGCTCTTCCGTACCGGCTACCGTCTGAAGGCGTGATGACCGGCAAAAAGGGGCCGTTTGGGTAGTGTCTCAGTTTGGCGGAACCGCCCACGGGTAAAATCGTTCTATGATTGCCGGGACCCCGATTAAGTGTATTTTAAGCCCGATGCGGCAGAAGGAATGAAGGGGGAATTCCCAATGCGCGAGCAACTCTCAGGCGGCGTTATCTACCATGATCGCGGATTTGCGGGCATTCCGCAGTCCGAGGGAAGCCGCTCAGCCAAAGAACGTGTAGAAATTGCCGTTCGCGGGGTAGGTGAAATCCGCGATGCTGCCGATGATGCCCTTTTGCACGGCCCAATCGGCACCGCGAGTGCTCTGCTGCTTAAATAGAGACATGCAGTTGTTGATCGTGAGCGATGTCCGCCCCGCGATTACCGACGCAATCCGGCGGTGATCCGCTGTAACCACGTCCAGTTTTTCCCGCAGGTTCTTCTCTTCCAGCCGCTCCGCAGGATTCGAGTCGAAGCCGACGCCGTGGAACATGAACGTTGAACCTCGGCAGGCCAAGCGCGTATTGCCCGCCATGAAAATTACGTTCGCTATTGAATCAACGTTGCCCACGTTGTGGGTCACTATTTCATACGGCATCGCCACCATAGTGTGGTGAAGGTACATCCCGGCGACGACGTTTCCGCCACCAGAATTCAATGCGATCGTGACTTTCGTCGCACCGCCCGCCGCGAGCCCCGCTAGAACCTGAACGAAATTGTTGGCCGTCGCCGGGCTGATATCGGCGGAAAACAGTATTGTGTGCTCGGACATATCTCCCCCCTTAATCCGCTAGCTGAGCAATATCCTCTAGCGTCCAGACGTGATCCGCAATACCCGCCTGCATGGCCGGGGTGACGCGAAGCGTCTTATGGATTTTCGCGAAGTTGTAGAACATGAAATGTAGGGCCACGGCGTGAGCGTGGTTCTCGACCTTCTTTGAAAAGCCGTTGGTCAGGCGCGTGAACCGGCGCATGTGCATCCGCATGGTTAGGTTCTGGCGCTCAACGTAAGACGTGGAGACGTGCTCCCGGTCCGGGTTGCCCGTCACCCGTTCCTTGCGCGCACCCTTGCAGATAGCCGGGCTATAGCGGCGCTGCCCTTCCGGGGCGCTGCCGTAAATCTTGATGAGCGTGGCAAAGTCCACATCGTCGCCGAACGCATCTTCTACAGCGCCAAGGTAAGGGCCGTGGCCGTCGCTCGTTAATTGAACACGGTTGGCAAGGCGGGAAGCCACGTCCTGCATGAACTCGTGCGCATATTCCGCGTCACGTCCGCCGATGAGATAGGAGACGATGAGCTTGCTATCGGCGTCGATGGCGGTCCACGTCCACGTGTCGCCCGCGCCTTCCGGGGCAGCCTTCGCCGTCTTGACGTTCTTCGCCTTCGCGTAGGTGAAGGACCAGATTTCGTCCACCTGCACCCGCTGCGACTTCACGTTGCGCACGTGTTCATCGTGGTAGGCGGCGCAGGCCGTGCCCACGTCCACAAGAAGCTTGGTCACGGTATTGATCGACACATCGGCCAGACGCGAGGTCGCCCGGAGGCTCATGCCTTCGCAGAGCATTCCGAGGATTTGAGCGCGCTTCTTGAGGTCCAGCCTGTTCATGCTCCTAAGGTAGGATGTCGTCCTTCTTTAGTCAAGCATTTTGTTCAGTTTAACCACACGCGTTCATTGGCGTTGACGGCATCGAAATCGGAGTGTAGGTTGATTCCGTATGAGGATCGAGTTTGCGGATGAATCTCTCGAACGCATATGCACCGACGAGGCCCATAAGCTAGGGCTTCCGATTTCGGTGATTAAGGCCGCGCGCAGGGCGCTCGTAAAACTTGAGCAGGCGCCCGACGAGAGGACCCTCCGGAACTGGAAATCCTTTAGGTACAAAAAACTGAAGGGGCAACGAGAGGGCCAAAGACAAATTCGGGTAAACGACCAATACCGGATTGTTTTTGAGCTCCTAGATGATGAGCGGCCACCGGTCGCAAGGATATTGGAGATTGATGACACACACTGAAGGAGGGAGAGCATGAGCATTGTTGATCGGCTGACTGATGTTCCCCATCCCGGAGAGTTTATCGCCGAGGAACTGGAGGCGCGTGAATGGACTCAGCGCGACCTCGCTTACATTCTTGGTGTGCCTGAGCAGGGCGTGAACATGATCGTGTCTGGAAAGCGTGGGATTAGTCCTGACATGGCGCGCGCACTTGGTGACGCGTTCGACGTTTCGCCTGAGTTTTTTGCCAATCTCCAGAAAGCCTATGACATGGCGAAGGCGAAGGTGCCCGATCCCGGCATCCAACGCCGCGCTGTCTTGCAGAGCGCCTATCCAATTCGTGAAATGATCCGAAGGGGGTGGCTGGAAGATACTGAAATTCCGTTGCTTGAAGCTCAGGTGATGCGGTTTTTCAGAACTAATAGCCTTAGCGAGGTCCCTCATATCAGCCATGCTGCGAAAAAATCTGACTACAGCAGCATGGCCCCCGAAGAACTTGCTTGGCTGTTTCGAGTCCGTCAGATCGGTAGCGAAATCGTTGTCCGGAAATATTCGGAAAAGAAGCTACGACAGGCCGTCCTTGAATTGCCGAAGTTCATGCTTGATCCGGAAGAAGTAAGGCATGTGCCACGGCTTTTGGAGGAATGCGGCGTCCGGTTCGTCATTGTAGAGACTTTGCCGAAAGCAAAGATTGATGGCGTGTGTTTCTGGGAAGGCAATCAACCGATCATTGGAATGACGACCAGGCATGACCGAATAGATAACTTCTGGTTTGTCCTCCGTCATGAATTGGAACATGTCCTTAACGGCGACGGGCGAGACGATAAAAAAATCAATGTTGACGTTGAGCTTCAATACAATCTCGATGGCGATCTTCCGATAGAAGAGAAGCGCGCCAATAAGGCTGCGGCGAATGCGTGTGTACCGACAAACGAGTTGGAATCTTTCTTCGCCCGAAAGGCTCCATTTATTTCCGAACGAGATGTTCTGGGTTTCGCGAGGCGTATCCAAAGACACCCCGGAATCGTTGTCGGGCAACTTCAATACCGGATGGACAAATACAATTGGCTTCGGCGCCATATGGCGAAGGTAAGAGAGTTCCTAGCTCCGAACGCAATCGTGGACGGTTGGGGTGAGCCCGCGCCGGTATCCCTATAGGAGTAGTGAAATGGCTACGTACAATGAACAATTACAGAAAATCTGGCACGAGTTTGAGAAGGAAAACGGCAACGTGCCTGCCACCGCTAGAGAGGCTGTGAAGTGGGGCGTTGCTCGCGGCATGATACAGATGCCCAAGGTCGATCCTTACGACAAGATCGCCGAGGATATGGCGCGGGCACTTCGGGAAGAATATGGCACCGACCAGCATGGGCGTAGGTACCGCAAGAACCATGCAGTTCGCGTCTCAAAGGGCGGTGTGCAGCACACCATGTGGGCGATTATGGACAACGCCCCTCGCGAATACATGCGCAAGGCCTTTGTGCAGCGCCGCGATCAGATCGTGGGGGATTGCGTTCAGTTGGCCACCGACGTTGTTGTTTACAACGGTATGAACGCCGAACAGGAACCCATTCAGATACCTTTCGACTTCACGCATGACGTGGAGGAACGCATGGTTCTGGACGACAAGGGCGAGGCGGCCTAACTCTTTTTCCAGCGCGCTTGGGCGGCGACTCTGGCGATCTCGGAACGCTGCTCGTCGGTAAGGGCCTTGGCTCTGGCGGGCCCTCCCTTGCGACCGGCCTTGGATGCCCGTGTTTCGGTGGGTTTTGGGTCCGGGTCGGTCGCTTCGCCTGTCGCAATGTCTGCGATCAGCTTGGCGAGCTGGTTTGTGTCCCTAGGGCGCTTTGGTTTTTTGGCGGAGTCTGTCATGCGTCTAATATCGCATGGGAGGGCGGAAGGCCCAAGGGGCGCTCAAAAATTCTCAAGGGCAAACTGAGACACTACCGCCGTTTGAGCGAGATTGACAGACTTGGCCCCTCGCCCTAATACTCCTTTGCTTCTCGAACTGCCGCCCCCGAGCGGGGCGGCATTTTCTATTGGGCGTCCGGTTTGCGGAGCCGGCGGGGAGCCCCCGAACAGGGGATTTAGGGTGTGATCGGCATGATCCTGAGCGGGAAACGACGAGGCTGACCACGGGATGGCTGGAACCTGAGAGGTTTCCGGCGCCGCAGGAAACTGCTGTCTCGAAGGTCTGCCCGGAGCCCGCTCGCCGCATGAAAACCCCGCGGCAGTCTCCCAGCCATTCGTGAACAGTGTCGTTCAGAGAATTTGTGAGAAGGACTGACTTCCGTGATTACGCCTGTTTTGCCGACCTATGCGCGGGCCGATCTTGAATTCGAAAAGGGTGAAGGCCCTTATCTGGTGACCGCCAACGGCGAGCGCTATCTCGACTTCGGCGCCGGCATCGCCGTGAACGCGTTCGGCCATGCCCATCCCCACCTCGTCGCCGCGCTCGCCGATCAGGCCGGGAAGGTCTGGCACACCTCGAACATCTACCGCATTCCCGGTCAGGAGAAGCTTGCCCGCCGTCTCGTCGAGGCGACGTTCGCCGACACCGTTTTCTTCACGAATTCGGGTGCGGAAGCCCTCGAATGTGCCATCAAGATGGCACGGAAATATCACGCCGCGGGCGGCGCGCCGGAGCGCTACGAACTGATCACCATGGAAGGGGCATTCCACGGACGCACGCTTGCGACCATCGCAGCCGGTGGGCAGAAGAAGTATCTCGAAGGCTTCGGTCCGGCGATGCCCGGCTTCCCGCAGGTGCCGTTCGGCGACATGAAGGCGCTTGAGGCGGCGATCGGACCGGCGACGGCGGGCATCCTTGTCGAGCCCATCCAGGGCGAGGGCGGCATCCGCGTCATCCCGAACGAGGACCTCAGGCGCATCCGCAATCTTTGCGACGAGAAGGGCATTCTGCTCGTGCTCGACGAGGTGCAGACCGGTGTCGGCCGGACCGGCAAGCTCTTCGCACATGAACTCGCAGGCATCACGCCCGACATCATGGCGATTGCGAAGGCGCTCGGTGGCGGCTTCCCGGTCGGCGCCTGCCTCGCGACAGAAGACGCCGCGCGCGGCATGACGGCGGGCACCCATGGCTCGACCTTCGGCGGCAATCCGCTGGCCATGGCTGTCGCGAACGCGGTGATGGACCTGGCGCTCGACGAGAACTTCCTGCCGCATGTGAACATGCTCGGCCTCAAGCTCCGGCAGAAGCTCGCCATGCTTGCCGACCGCTATCCGCGCATCATCGAAGGTGTCCGGGGCGAGGGACTGATGCTCGGACTGAAATGCCGGGTGACGAACACCGATCTCGTCGCCGCGTTGCGCGAGGAAAAGATGCTCACCGTCGGCGCGGGCGACAATGTGGTGCGCTTGCTGCCGCCGCTCGTGATCGAGGAAAGTCATCTCGACGAGGCGATGGAGAAGCTGGATGCCGCCTGCGGGAAACTCGACGCCACGCTCGACAAGGACGCGAAGGCGGCGGGAGCACCGTCATGAACGCGAGCCTGAACCCGCGTCACTTCCTCGACCTCGACGAGGTGACCTCCGTCGACATCAGGGCCATTCTCGACAACTCGCTCCGGCGGAAACGCGCCAGAGCAGGCATGGGGCAGGCCGAACCGGACACGGACCGGCCGCTTGACGGCAAGCTTCTTGCGATGCTGTTCGAGAAACCCTCGACGCGGACGCGTGTGTCCTTCGATGTTGCGATGCGTCAGCTCGGTGGTGAAACGCTGCTGCTTAATGGGAGCGACACCCAACTCGGCCGCGGCGAGACCATTGCCGACACGGCCCGCGTTCTCTCGCGCTATGTCGACGCGATCATGATCCGCACGACAGACCACAAGCATCTGCTCGAACTCGCCGAACATGCAACCGTACCGGTCATCAACGGGCTGACCGACCGCTCGCATCCCTGCCAGCTCATGGCGGATGTGATGACCTTCGAGGAGCACAAGGGGCCGATCAAGGGCAGCCGCATCGCCTGGGTCGGTGACGGCAACAACATGGTGACGTCGTGGATCCATGCCGCGGCCCGGCTCGAATTCGAACTGCGTATTGCCTGCCCGCCGGAGCTTTCGCCGTCCGAGGAGGCGCTTGACTGGGCGAAGAAGAAAGGTGCGACGGTCGTTGTGACTGCTGACCCCTTCGAGGCGGTAGCCGATGTCGATTGCGTCAATGCCGACACTTGGGTCTCCATGGGCGACAGCGAGGAGACAGCCAATCATCGTCACAATCTGCTTGCGCCCTATCAGGTGAATGCACGCCTTATGGCCGCCGCACGAAAGGACGCGATCTTCATGCACTGCCTGCCCGCGCATCGCGGCGAAGAAATGACGGCCGATGTGATCGACGGACCGGCTTCTGTTGTCTTCGACGAAGCGGAAAACCGCTTGCACGCACAGAAGGGAGTTCTGGCCTGGTGTTTTCAGTGACCCCGCAAAAACAGACAGGCGTCTTTCGTGACTAGCGGAAACGGCATCTCCGTCGACGACCTCGTGCAACCCTTCCAGATCGAGGATCTCGGCATTCGGGGCCGCGTGGTGAGGCTCGGCCCGCTGGTGGACCGCGTCTTGACGGCGCATTCCTATCCGGAACCCGTGTCTCGGCTTCTCGGTGAGGCGCTGGCGCTCACCGCGATGATTGGTTCGGCGTTGAAATTCGACGGGCGTTTCATTCTTCAGACCCACAGCAACGGGCCGGTGAACATGCTCGTTGCCGATTACGAAGCACCGGGCAGGATCCGCGGCTACGCGATGATGAACCCGGACCGTGTCGCCGAGGCGATTGGCGAGGGCCGCACCGCACCGTCGGACCTGATGGGCGAAGGCCATCTCGCGCTCACGATCGACCAGGGCCCGGACATGGAACGTTATCAGGGGATCGTTGCGCTGCACCCGGATGGTCTCAGCCACAGCGCGCACGAGTATTTCGCAAATTCCGAGCAGGTCGCGACGCGTATTCGTCTTGCGGCCGGCCCGTATTATCACCGCGAGACGTCGGGCCCGGAAAAGAACTGGCGTGCCGGCGCAATCATGATCCAGCACATCGCGCGCGATGGTGGGCTGACGGGCTATCGCGAGGATGAAGATCCGAGTCCTTACACGGACGAAGAAGAAAACTGGAACCGTGCGGCAATCCTTCTCGACACGGTCGAGGATCATGAGCTGCTGGACCCGGCTCTGGAGCCGAACAGGCTTCTGTTCCGTCTCTTTCACGAAGATGGTGTACGCGCGTATGAACCGGCTCCAGTGGAGTTTTCCTGCCATTGCTCGCGGGAGCGCATGAAAAGCGTACTGCAATCCTTTGGCGGCCACGAAATAGACGAAATGGTGCAGGAGGGTGTGATCACCGCGACCTGCGAATTCTGCAGCGAGATCTATGTTTTCGAGCCCGTCGAATTGAAGGAAGGGCTGGAATAAGGAGAGGAACGGAATTGAACTCCGCCGGAAAAGCCGCCTTTGCCTGCCGCCATATTGCGGTCGCCGCCGCCCTGCTTCTTCTGACCGCCTGTGCCGGCGATCCGCCCAGGCCCACCGCTTCGGCGGCCGTCTCGTTCGAGGCCCGCCCGCCGATCAGACTTGCCGTGGCGTTCATTTCCGTCGACAGCTTTTTCACTCCGCCGGGGCGCGCGCCTCACGTCGAGCACCTGCATGACGTCACGCCGGAAACGGTTGCGCGTTCGTGGGCCCGGGCGCGGCTCGTCTCCACAGGCGGTCCCGGCACAGCAGCGCTTGCTATTCTGGAGGGGTCGGTCGTATCCGAGGATTTGAAGAAGAAGGGTGGCCTCACCGGCATTTTCGGCGACCAGCAGGACGTCAAGCTGAAAGCCCGCCTCAAGGCGCGTTTGACCGTGGAGCGGCCCGGTGCAGGCGGTGGAGCCGCCACGTGGACGGCCGAAGTCGATGCCTATGCGGACAGGACGGTGCTCGAAAGTGCGAGCCTGAACGAGCGAGACGAAGCCTATGCCAAGCTCATGCAGTCGCTTGCGGCGGAGTTCGACAGGTCTCTGACGGCCGAAATCCAGCGAAGCATGAGCCCCGCGCTGCGATAGAAAGCAGTCGCAGGAGTGTGAACCCCAGGGCAACGGCGATTTAATATGTTTGCCAAAAGCCTGAAACTCACCTGTCGCGAGGAATGAGCAGGAAATGGTCTATCAACTCGCATATTTCAGCGCAGCCCGGCCCGGCCTGACGGAACATGACGTTCACGGCATATTGCGTGCCTCGACCGTCAACAACAAACGCGTCGGCCTGTCGGGCATGCTTATGCTTCTGGACGATACCTTCTTCCAGGTTCTTGAAGGCGACAGGGACGTGGTAGAGCAAACGTTTCAGCGTATTTCCAAAGACACTCGTCACAGCGGGGTCATCCGCGTCGTCGCGCAGGACCGCCCCGAGCGCAGCTTTCCACGTTGGTCCATGGGGTTCGAGAAAATCTATCAGGCCAATCATGCCGGGGATGCCGTACCATTCGACATCGGCGAGCTTGCCAGAAATCCTGATATCGAGGGTTTGAAAGAGAAAGCGCCCGAGCTTCTCTCTTTCATGCGATCTCTCTATGCGAGCCGGGGCATGCGCGGCGCACCCGGGCTAGACGGAACGTCCTGACACGTAGTCGGCAAGGCGTCGCATGAAAGTCTCGCATTCCGCAATCTGCGACAGTTCCACGAATTCATCCGGCTTGTGAGCCTGCGCGATGTCGCCTGGGCCGCAGACGACGGTCGGAATGTCGGCAAGCTGGAACAGGCCCGCTTCCGTGTTGTAGGACACGGCTTCCGCCGAATTGCATTGCGCGAGTTTCATCACGAGCGTTTCGCCCGGATCGCCTTCCAGCGCCGCGAGGCCAGGCGACTGCGCGCGTGTGACGGTCTCGATCTTCGCGCCCGGGAAGACGGCGCGCATGCGCGGCAGAACATCTTCTTCGGCATATGCGTTGAAGCGCGTGACGATCTCGGCGGGGTCGGCGTCGGGAAGGCAGCGGTACTCCCAGAGGAAGGAACAGCTTTTCGGGATGATGTTGAGGGCGGTCCCGCCCTTGATGGTTCCGACGTTTATGGTCGTATAAGGCGGGCTGAAACGGCCGGAAGCATCGCCCCGTTCGCGCATTTCCTCCGCAAGAGTCATCAGGAAGGAAATCAGTTCCGCTGCGTGCTGAATGGCACTCACGCCGAGATGTGTCTGGCTCGAATGAAATTCGAGGCCGGTCACCGTGGTCTGGTAGGACTGGATACCCTTGTGGGCGTTGACGACCTTCATGGAAGAAGGCTCGCCCACGATCACGACCTGCGGGCGCGGCAGATCGCGAATGATGCTTTCGATCATTGGCCGGACGCCGAGGCAACCAACTTCCTCGTCATAGGAAAGGGCGAAATGGACGGGCACTTTCGGTCCGTCCTTCAGGAAAGCCGGCACGCAGGCAAGGGCAAGCGCGATGAAGCTCTTCATATCACTGGTGCCGCGGCCGAAGAGCTTGCCGTCCCTCTCAACGACGTTGAAGGGATCGCTCGACCAGTCCTGACCCTCGACCGGCACGACGTCGGTGTGTCCAGAGAGAACGATTCCGCCGGCCTGCATTTCGTCGCCCAGCGTTGCGAAGAGGTTCGCCTTGGTACCCTCCTCGTTCATGACACGCCGGGAGAAAACGCCATGACTTTCAAGGTAGCTTTCGACGAACGCGATCAGCTCGAGATTGGAAAGATGGCTCGTCGTGTCGAAGGAGACGAGCTTCTCGATCATCTCGCGGGGCGTGAAATGTTGCGGCGCTGGCATGGCTGGGGCGGTTCCGGGGGACGTGTGAGAGAACGTCATCCTAGACCGGCAGGGAGCCGGAAGCGAGGCAGAGGAGCGATTTTAGTGCAGCATTCGCTGAGCATAGGGGCTGTCGAGCGAGAAGGCGGGGATGTCGACTTCGAAGGTCTCTCCTCCATCCGTCTCCATCTCGTAATTCCCGAACATGATGCCGGACGGCGCGCCCAGCGGCGTGCCGCTTGTGTACTCGAACTTCTCGCCCGGTTTCAGCAGCGGCTGTTCGCCCACGACGCCGGGTCCGCGCACCTCGTGCACATGGCCGGATGCATCCGTGATCTTCCAGTAGCGCGCGCGCAACCGCACCGTCTCACGGCCCCGATTCTCGATCGTGACGTGATACGCCCAGACGTAGTAATCCTGATCGGGTTCCGACTGTTCCTCGAGATAGGTCGGTTCGACCAGAATATTGATGGACCGGGTCATGGCGCTGTACATCGGGCTATCCTTGCGCGAAGGCGTCTTTCAGTGTGCGGGACCGCCGCCATTCTGGCCTCGGCCCTGCAAGGGATATGTTCCGCACGAGGTCTCTCGGCAAGACGCCGCACGGACCCCACCCCCACAGGATTTCGACCCTAGCGGGTACCCTCTAACTTCCCCTTAACAGCGGCATTTTTAGGGCGGAAGGTTAACGGCTCAGGCGAGCGCGCGTTCCATGTCCTCGACGAGGTCCGCCGGGTCTTCCAGCCCGACCGAAAGCCGCACCAGCCCCTCATTGATGCCGAGTTCCTCGCGGGCTTCCTGTGTGAGCCGTTGATGTGTCGTCGTCGCCGGATGGGTGATCAGGCTTTTCGAATCGCCGAGATTGTTCGAGATCTTCACCACCTGCAGGCCGTTGGCGAAGCGGAAGGCGCCCTCCTTGCCGCCCTTCACCTCGAAGGCCACGATATTGCCGCCCATGTCCATCTGGCTCCTGGCGAGGTTGTGCTGCGGGTGGCTCGGAAGACCCGGATAGAAGACGCGCTCGATTCCCGTGTGGCCCTCAAGGAAGCGGGCGACCGCCTCCGCGCCGCGCGCATGCTCGCGCACGCGAAGGTCGAGCGTTTCGAGGCTCTTCAGCATCACCCAGGCATTGAACGGGCTGAGGCTCGGGCCGGTCTGGCGCAGGAAATTCGCGAGATGGTCGGCGATGAACTGCTGGTCGGCCAGCACGATACCGCCGAGGCAGCGGCCCTGGCCGTCGATATGCTTTGTCGCCGAATAGATGACGACGTCGGCGCCAAGTTCCATCGGCCGCTGCAGCACAGGCGTCGCGAAGACGTTGTCCACGAAGAGCTTCGCGCCCGCCGCATGGGCGATGTCCGCCACCGCCTTGATGTCGATGATTTCGAGTGTCGGATTGGAGGGCGTTTCGAGGAAGAGCACCTTCGTGTTCGGCTGCACGGCCTTCTTCCAGGCATCGAGATCGCGCCCGTCAACCAGCGTCGAGGTCACGCCGAATTTCGGCAGCAGGTCTTCCACAATGTAGCGGCACGACCCGAACAGCGCGCGCGACGACAGCACGTGGTCGCCGGCCTTGAGATAACAGAGCATCGCCGAGGTGACGGCGGCCATGCCGGTTGCAGTGGCCCGCGCATCCTCCGCGCCTTCGAGCGCGATCATCCGTTCCTCGAACATGCGCACCGTGGGGTTCGAGAAGCGGCTGTAGATGAAGCCCGGCTCCTCGTTCTTGAAACGGCGCTCGGCCGCTTCCATCGTCTCGTAGACGTAGCCCGACGTGAGGAACATGGCCTCGCTGGTCTCGCCGAAGGGTGTCCGGGTGGTGCCGCCGTGAACGGCTTCCGTCCGGGCTGTCAGTTTCCTTCCGTCGCGTGTCGTCTTGCTCATCGGGCTACCCCAAAATAAAAAACCCCGACCATGGCGGATCGGGGCTCGCGTCCCGACCTTTTTAGCGAGTTGTTTAACGTGGCCGCAAGCCGGTCGGCTCAAATCACCACGGATCGGGCCGCATTTAAGGCGCGGGCGGCGCTGCCGTCAAGACTGGAAATGCCGGACAGGCAGGGTCGGGCTTTCCCCGGCCGCCGCCGCCAATTATAACCGTCACACGCAAATTCGGGCGAAATGGACGCCCGCGGCGCGCAAGGCCCGGAATTCATGACCAAAGCTGCGGACGATCTCTTTCCCCATCACAGCGACGAGCCGCGCCGCGTCGGCCCGGGCCAGGTGCACATGACCGGCATCCTGCCGTCTCATGGCATCCAGACGCTGATCCGGGAAAAGGAAATCTGGGGCGGTCACGAGATCGACAAGAGCCAGATCCAGCCGGCGAGCCTCGACCTTCGCCTCGGCAGTACGGCCTACCGCCTGCGCGCCTCTTTCCTGCCGGGGCCCGATCACGGTGTGATGGAGCGCGTCGACGAGTTGATGCTCCACAAGATCGACCTCACGGAAGGGGCGGTGCTCGAAACCGGCTGTGTCTATCTCGTGCCGCTGGTCGAAGCGCTCGCGCTGTCGGAAAAGACGTCTGCTTCCGCGAACCCCAAGAGCTCGACCGGCCGCCTCGATGTCTTCACGCGCCTCATCACCGATTTCTCGACGGAGTTCGATCAGGTCGTCGCAGGCTACAAGGGGCATCTCTATCTCGAGATTTCCCCGCGCACTTTCCCCATACTCGTGCGTCCAGGCTCTCGCCTCGCACAAATCCGCTTCCGGCGCGGCACGCATAGCTGCACCGATGCGGAGATGAAACGCCTTCATGAGGAGCTGAAACTCGTGGACGGCGAAGCGGATATTGACGGCGGCATCGCGCTCACCGTGAACCTCGCGACGGAAACCGAGGACGAGGTCGTCGGATATCGCGCGAAACGTCATTCAGGCGTTATCGACATCGACCGGACGGACGCCTACGACGTGCGGGACTTCTGGGACCCGGTGCATGTCCGTCCCGGCAAGGGGCTTATCCTGGATCCCGACGAGTTCTACATACTCGCATCGGCCGAAGCGCTCCACATTCCGGCGACCCATGCCGCCGAGATGGTGCCCTACAATCCGCTCGTCGGCGAATTTCGCGTGCACTACGCCGGCTTCTTCGATCCGGGCTTTGGTGCGCGTGAAGCGGGCGGCGCGGGCAGCCGCATCGTCCTCGAAGTCCGCTCGCACGACGTGCCCTTCATTCTGGAGCATGGCCAGATCGTCGGGCGCTTCGTGCTGGAGCGGCTGACGGATCGCCCATCGGTGCTCTACGGTTCCGGCCTCGGCTCGAATTATCAGAAGCAGGGCCTCAAGCTTTCCAAGCACTTCCGCGCGAAATAATCAGCCGAGCACTTCCTCGAAGAAGTTCCGCATCGCGGCCCATGAGCGGCGGTCGGCACTCGCGTCGTAGCGGATGCCCCGCTCCGGCGCGTCCGCGCCCACGGCTGTGAAGGCGTGCATGGCATGGCCATAGGCATGGAGCTGCCAGTCGGCGCCCGCTTCCGTCATTTCCTTCGCGACGCCCACGACGTGATCTGGCGGTGCCATCGGATCGTCCCAACCATGCAGGATCAGCACCTTGGCGGAAATCTTCCCCTGCGGACCGAGACCGGGCGGCATGAAGATGCCGTGGAAGCTCACGACGCCTTTGATGTCCGGTGCGGCCGCGCGCGCCATGTCGAGAACGCAGAGCCCGCCGAAGCAATAACCCATTGCGCCGATACGTGACGCATCGACTGCGTCATGCGCCTTCGCTGCTTCGAGGCCCGCCAGCAGGCGCTTCTTCAGGAGCGCCCGGTCTTCAAGGAACGGTCCCATCAGCGCCGAATTGTCCCCCATCTCGTCGCCACGAACGCCCTTGCCGTAAACATCCATCGCAAAGGCCGTGTAGCCGAGTGCAGCCATCTGCTCGGTGCGTGCCCTTGTGCCCTGGTTGAGGCCGCTCCAGTCATGCGCGACCAGCACGCTGGCATGCTTCCCGCCATCCGCTGGATGTGCGATGTAGGCTTCGAAAGTTGTATCGCCGTCGCTGTAGTCGACATAGGCGGTTTTGATGTTCGCGGCCATGTTTCGCCCCATGAAAAGTTTGTCGATTCTTGAACGCAAGGCTAAGCGGGCTTCCCCGATCGATCCAGCGAATTGGCGACACCTGCGCCGAACTCGTTTATGAAAGGGCGTCGCGAGGAGCCGCCGGCACAAGGTGCTGAAGCTCCGGAACATTCTTGAGGGCGCCGCGCGCGTCGAGGCTGGTTTCGATGAATCTTTCCAGGTGTCACAACTTCAGGGACTTCCGTGAGCTGGCGCGCCGACGCCTGCCGTCCCCCATCTTCCACTACATCGATGGTGCGGCGGACGACGAATTGACCTACCGGCGCAACACCGCGGCCTATGAGGCGTGCGATCTCGTCCCGAACATTCTCGCCGGGGTGGAGACGGTTGACATGTCGACCACCATCTTCGGCAAGAAGCTCGCCATGCCCGTCTATTGCGCACCGACGGCGCTGCAGCGGCTGTTCCACCCGGATGGCGAGCGGGCAGTGGCGCATGCGGCCGAGAAATACGGCACCATGTTCGGCGTCTCCTCGCTCGGCACGGTGAGTGTGGAAGAAATCGGTGCGATGATCGAAACGCCGAAGATGTTCCAGTTCTATTTCCACAAGGATCGCGGTCTCAACGACAGCATGATCGATCGTGCAAAGGCCGCGAAGTTCGACGTGATGGCACTCACTGTCGACACGATCACCGGTGGTAACCGCGAGCGCGATCTCATCACCGGCTTCACCTCGCCGCCGCGCCTCACCTTCAAGAGCTTGTTCAGTTTCGCCGCGCGGCCGCGCTGGGCGGTCAACTATCTGACTCATCCGAAAATGGAATTGCCGCACCTGCAGGACCATGTGCAGGAGGGCACCAATCTTGCGACATCGATCGGCAGTTATTTCTCGACCATGCTGGATCAGTCGATGAGCTGGAAGGATGCCGAGGCGATCCGCGCAAAATGGGGTGGACATTTTGCGCTCAAGGGCGTGATGAGCGTCGCCGACGCGAAGCGCG
Organism: Parvibaculum sp.; assembly: GCA_017642695.1. Classification (GTDB taxonomy): domain Bacteria; phylum Pseudomonadota; class Alphaproteobacteria; order Parvibaculales; family Parvibaculaceae; genus Parvibaculum. The sequence continues at coordinate 1,172,081 of JAEPQD010000001.1, forward strand.
CGGTCGATATCGGCTGCACCGGCATCATGGTGTCGAACCATGGTGGGCGGCAGCTCGACGGCTCGCGCAGCCCCTTCGACCAGCTCGCCGAGATTGTGGATGCGGTGGGCGACAAGATCGACGTGATCTGCGAGGGCGGAATCCAGCGCGGCACCCACGTGCTGAAGGCTCTCTCGCTCGGCGCCAAGGCCTGTTCGGGCGGTCGGCTCTATCTCTATGCGTTGGCGGCGGCCGGGCAGCCGGGCGTCGAGCGCGCGCTCGGCCTGATGCGCGAGGAGATCGAACGAGACATGAAGCTGATGGGCGCTCGCACCATTGCCGACCTCAACCGCGGCAACCTGCGTTTTCGCTAGGCTGAGCAGTTCGCCCCGCCAAGGACGCAGAATTTCGCGCAGTGGCGGTGGTTGAGCTTCACCGTGCCTAGGCTTTCGGCGAGCGTTGCCCCGGTCTCGAACTGCGGGTCGTCCGGTAGCAGCGTGCAGGCGACGACGGCGGGTGCCGCCGCGCCCTTCCGTTTAACGACCATGCGGCTCGTTGCGCACATCATCGCGCCGGGATCGACATCGAGAATGCCCCAGCAGGCGGTAGTGATCTCCGGCACATCCGCTTCCTCGTCCATCTCGGGAAAGAGTACGAGTGTCGACGGGTCGCCGCCGTCGAGCCCAATCCCTTCCTTTTCGAAAATCGCGATATAGCCCGTACGCTCCGTCGCTTCGTCTTCGCCGGAAGTCGTACGCCCGGCAATGGCGAGCGCGAAGCCATTTGCCGCGAGCCACCTCAGTCCTTCCATCGTCTTCTGGAAACTGCCCGCGCCCCGCTCAGCATCGTGCAGCGCTTCCGTGTAATGGTCTAGGCTCACGCGGAGCGTCAGCGCCGCACCGTAGCGCTCGCGCAACTCCATAAGTCCCTGCCTGATCTTCGGCCGCATCATCGGCTGCATCGCATTGGTGAGGATCAGCACCTTGTGCCCCCGCGAAAGAGCGTCCGCCGCCATGGCAAGCATGTCGGGATTCATGAAGGGCTCGCCCCCCGTGAAGCCGATTTCGGGCAGGTCGCTTCCGGAGACACGCGCGAGCGCCGCCGCCTCGTCGAGGAAACGTGCTGCCTCCGCTGCCGATATGTAGGAAAGGCGGTCCTCGGTCGGGCTCGAATGGATATAGCAGTTCGCACATTCGATGTTGCAGAGCGTGCCCGTGTTGATCCACAGCGTCTCAAGCCGCCGGAAGGCGACGGAGGCGCGCGCCTCGCCTTTGGCGGTCACATCCGGATGGCTGAACTGTTGCGGTGCCGAAGTGTTCATGCGGCGAAGCTAGCATCCCGGCAAATCCTGACCATTCACAAATCCGGGAGGATCGCTACTCTGCGCGCAACGAGAAGAGGGAAACGATGCAGCATGAACTGACCGGCGGCGATCTTCTGGACGGTGAGGGCCGCCTTGCCGAGGCCGGCTGGGCGCGCGGGGAGGCGAAGCGGTACAGCCGCAGCGCCATCCGCGCGCCGTGGTATCGCATCAAGGAATGGGACTATTACTGCGTCCTGAACGATGACTACGGCTTTGCCTGTGTCGTCGCCGACAACGGCTACATGGGCCTCCTGAACGCCGTGTGGCTCGATTTCGCGAAGCCCGGCGCGACCGAGGAAGGCATCATCCTGCCTTTTCCGCGCGGCCGCATGAAGTTGCCGGAAAGCGCCGATGCGGGCGACATCGTCCAGCATCATGCGAAGCTCGACATCGCCTTCCGCCATGAGCCGGGCGGCCGCAGGCTGACGCTCGACTATCCGGGCTTCGGAAAGGGGAAGGGTCTCAAGGCGGAAATCCACCTCGATCAGCCCGCGATGGACCGCATGACGATCGCGACGCCTTTCGCCGGTGCGCCCACGGCCTTCTACTACAATCAGAAGATCAACTGCATGCCGGCAGGCGGCAGCGTCACGGTCGGCGGGGAGACTTTCTCCTTCGAGCCGTCATCCGCTTTCGGCGTGCTCGACTGGGGGCGCGGCGTCTGGACCTATGACAATATCTGGTACTGGGGTTCGGCGTCTGGCGTCGCGGAAGGAAAGCCCTTCGGCTTCAACATCGGCTATGGCTTCGGCGACACTTCGGCGGCCTCCGAGAACATGATCTTCTTCGATGGCCGGGCCCACAAGTTCGACCGGGTAACCTTCCACATCCCGGAAGGGACCTTCGACGGCGCCCCCTGGTCGTTCACCAGCAACGACGGCCGCTTCGAAATGACCTTCGAGCCGATCATCGACCGGCACAGTGCCGTCGACCTGAAGCTGCTGCGCTCGATCCAGCACCAGGTCTTCGGCCGTTTCTCGGGCACGGCTGTACTCGACGACGGCAGGCGGATCGAGGTGAAGGACTTTCTGGGATTCGCCGAGGAAGTGCGCAACCGATGGTAGGTCAGACGCCGGGCTTGCGAAAACGCCGCCGAAACCGTAACTAATCTTGTGCCGGGCGGGTGTAGCTCAATGGTAGAGCAGAAGCTTCCCAAGCTTACGACGAGGGTTCGATTCCCTTCACCCGCTCCAGTTTCCCTGCCGCGTCGATCCTGCCTTGCCGCCGCGAGAATTTCTCACCGGATTCAACGGCTTGCGCGCCCGGCTGGCAGGCCGCTGAATATTGACATATATAGTGTCATAAATTTCAACGGCGGGTGACGCCGGGCGGGAGGAACAGGAATGGTGAAGGCCTTTATCAGCCGCAACGCGTCGTCCCTCCTGACGAGCCGCGCCCTGCGCAACACGCGCCGCGCGCTTTTCGCGCTCCGCCGCCGGCTCACGGGTGGCACGCCCACGGTTCACTATTTCCATCAAGCGGACGATCCCTACAGCCATGTCGCGGTGCAGATGCTTGCGCCGCTGCGCGAGCGCTACCGCGTGGCGATCAAGGTCTGGCTCGTCGCGCCGCCGGACGAGGCGGCCGCACCCGAAATGGAGTTGCTGAAATCTTACGGACGTCGAGACGCGGCGCGTCTTGCCCGCGAATACGGTCTCGATTTTCCGGAAGGTGCGGCAGCGCCGGACCCCGCACTTGCCGCGCGCTGCACCGCACTTCTCGCGCAGGCGATCCGCAAGAAGAGTTTCACGGAAATCGCGGTCGCGTCCGGACGCGCGCTCTGGACGGGAGACGAAGCGGCGCTTTCAGCACTTGAAAAGGAACACGGCGCCGCCTCGGCCCGCGACACCGAAAGAGCCGTCGCTCGCGGTACGGCGAAGCGCAGGAAGCTCGGCCATTATCTGAGCGGCATGTTCTGCTTTGAGGGGGAGTGGTACTGGGGTGTCGACCGCCTTAACTATCTGGAGGAGCGTCTCGCGGAAGCGGGCCTCGATCGCGCAGCCGGAACGCCGATGCTCGCGCCCTGGCGTGACCTCGAGCTTGCGCCGCCGCCGGCGAGCACGCATTGCCCCGTCATCGACTACTGGTTCTCTTTCCGCAGCCCCTATTCTTGGATCTCCGTCCCGCGCATGCGGAAGCTCGCACGTCATTACAACGCCGACCTCCGGCTTCGCTTTGTGCTGCCGATGGTGATGCGCGGCCTTCCCGTGCCGGGGCGGAAGCGTCTCTACATCATGCTCGACACGAAGCGTGAGGCGGAACGCGCGGGCATTCCCTTCGGCACGGTCGTGGATTCGGTAGGCGCCGGCGCAGAACGCGCGCTTGCCGTGCTCCACAAGGCGATCCCGCTCGGCAAGGGCGAGGAATTCGCGGAGTCGGGGTGCCGTGCCGTCTTCGCCGACGGCATTGACATCGCCTCCGACAGCGGCCTCATGCGTGCCGCGAAACGCGCCGGTCTCTCGCCGGAAACCGTGACGGAAGCGCTTGCCGACGAAAGCTGGCGCGATGCGGTGGAGGAAAACCGGCAGGCCCTCTTCGAGGCGGGGCTCTGGGGTGTGCCCTCCTTCCGGGTCGACGGCCTGCCCGCCCATTGGGGGCAGGACCGCTTCTGGGCGCTGGAGCAGGACATTCGCGCCTCTCTCGAGGCCCGTCCCTAGGCGGGTTGGGACCGGCCATATGGTCCAAACGGGTCATGCGGGGCCCGCTCGGCCGAGCCATCATTCTTTCCGGACACCACCTTTCACCCTGATTCCGGGAGGGCGCAAATGGGGCTGGCACGACATTTCGCCGTCGGGGCGCTTGGAACCCTGCTTGGCTTGTTTTTCTTCTTGGCAATAGCGGCGGGTTCGCTCCTCGTCTGAGCGCCGCGCCGCTTCAGAAGGGCGGCGCGCCGGGGAAGCCGCCGCCGCTCATCATGCCCTGCATACCGGCTGGCATCTTCATTGGCGTGACGCCCGCAGGCAGTTCGAAAAGCGAGGCCTCTTGGTCGCCGCGCTTCAGGTCCTTGAGGATCATGGAGAAGCTGCCATTCGCACTTTCGCCTTCGGCTTTAACGGGAATGCCGTCATCCGTCACCCACACAAGCGCATCGGTAATGCCGTTTTCTTCGTTCGGTTCGATGCGATAGCGCGTGGTGGCTTCGCCTTCGACGATGTCGCTGCCTTCTTCCGTTGCTTCGACGCCAGCGGCGATATTATCGAAGCCGTATTTTGCGGCCGCTGCCTCGTCCATTTCCATCGCCATGTTCATGTCGGGCATGTACATGAGCAAACGGCCCTCCTCCGGCTTGACGATCGACACCTGGCGCATGCCCTGCATCGTCATCTCCCAACGCTCGTTGCCATTCTCCGAATAAAGCTTGCCGGAAATCTCGGTGCCGCCGGCCTTCACGATGCGTGTCGCGCTGTAGCCGGTCTGCGGCGGTGTGAGCGTCGTCGCGGCGGTGGGTAGGGCAATGAAAACACATGCCAGAACCGCAAGCAGATGCACGAAACGCATTGGGTCTCCTCCTCCTGGTCTGCCCCCGCAGCGTTGCTTGGACTCTAGCCTTCTTTGCCGCGCGGCGAAACGCTTTAGCCGGCATGGGTTGGTCATGTCGATGAGCTATGCAATGCTGCACGCGAAATCACATAACTCCACAACAGCCGGACGGCGACCTCCTTCGCCGTCTTTCGTCCTTTTTATTCGATACCCCCGGAAGGAGAACGGAATGGCCAACGAGGGAAGTGGCTCGAAAAAGCCCCGGTTTTTTGAGGCGAACGTTCCCGTGTTCGTCGGTTCCGCGGTGCTGATCTTCGCCGCTCTCGCTTTTGCCGTGCGCGACCCGGAAGATGCCTCGGCCATCTTCGCGGCCATACAGTCATGGATCGTTCACGAGATGGGCTGGTTCTATGTCGCTTCGGTGGCGACTTTTCTCGTCTTTGCGATCGGTATTGCCGCAAGTTCCATGGGGACGATCCGCCTCGGACCGGACGATGCCTCGCCCGACTTCTCCACGACGTCCTGGTTCGCCATGCTCTTCAGCGCGGGCATGGGCATTGGCATCATGTTCTATGGCGTTGCGGAACCTGTTCTCCACTTCGCGTCGCCGCCGGTGGGCGAGGGAGGCACGGTGGAAGCTGCGCGCAAAGCGATGCAGCTTTCCTTTTTCCACTGGGGTCTTCACGCATGGGCGATCTACGCCGTGATGGGCCTCGCACTTGCCTATTTCTCGTTTCGGCGTGGACTGCCGCTCACGGTCCGCTCCGCGCTCTATCCCCTGATCGGCGACCGCATCTATGGCTGGATGGGGCATGTCGTCGACATCTTCGCCGTCTTCGGCACCATGTTCGGCGTTGCGACCTCGCTCGGCCTTGGCGTCATGCAGGTCAATGCGGGCCTCAACTATCTGCTCGGTATCGAGATGGGTATCGACGTGCAGCTCGCGCTGATCGCAGGCATTACGCTGCTCGCGACGCTATCCGTTGTTTCCGGCATCAACGCAGGCATCCGCCGTCTTTCCGAACTCAATCTGGCGCTTGCGATCCTTCTGATGGTCTTCGTGCTCGCGGTCGGCCCGACAGTTTTCCTCCTTCAGGCGACGATGCAGAACACCGGCGCCTATCTGAGCGAGATCGTGAGCAAGACCTTCACGCTCTATGCCTACCAGCCCAACGATTGGATCGGCGGCTGGACGCTCTTCTACTGGGGCTGGTGGATTTCCTGGTCGCCTTTTGTCGGCATGTTCATTGCGCGCGTATCGCGCGGTCGCACCATACGTGAATTCGTGATCGGCGTTCTGCTGGTGCCCTCCGGCTTCACCTTTCTCTGGTTCACCGTCTTTGGCAACACCGCGCTCGCCATGCAGCTCGACGGCACGGCGCAGATGGTCGACGCCGTGCAGGCGGATGTTGCGGTCGCGCTCTTCCAGTTCCTTGGCCATCTCCCGCTTGCGTCCATCTCCATGACCATCGCGACGCTGCTTGTCGTTACCTTTTTTGTCACCTCGTCCGATTCCGGCAGTCTGGTCATCGACATCATCACCTCCGGCGGCGAACCTGAGCCGCCGGTCTGGCAGCGTGTCTTCTGGGCGCTGATGGAAGGTGTCGTTGCGGCGGTGTTGCTTCTCGCCGGCGGGCTCGCGGCGCTGCAGACCGGTGCCATCGCGAGCGGCTTTCCTCTTGCGCTCATTCTTCTCGTGGTCTGCTATGGGCTTTTCACGGCGCTGCGCCACGAAATGCAGAGGCAGGAAAGCCTGCAGGCGGTCACGCCTTCGGTCGCCGGCCATCCGTCCATGCCGTGGAAACAGCGCCTCGGTGTCCTTCTCCATCAGCCGAGTCGCGCCCGCGCGCTCGCCTTCATGAAGGAAGCGGTCGCTCCCGCCCTGAAGGAAGTTGCAGAGGAGATTCGTGGACGCGGCCTTGTGGCGGATGTGGAGATCGGCGAGCGGGAGGCGGTTCTGACGATCTCGCATGGCAGCGAGGACGAGTTCCACTATGGCGTGTCGTTGCGCAGCGTTCCCATACCGAGTTTCGCTATCACGGCGCTTGAGGGCGAACGCGAAGGGCCGGACAGGACATGGCGAGCCGAGGTCTCGCTTCGCGAGGGCGGACAACGCTACGACATACTTGGCTACACCAAGGACCAGGTAATCGCCGATTTGCTCGGCCAGTACGAGCGCCACATGCACTACCTGCATCTCCATGTCGCGAGCTAACGGGCCCTGTCTGGTAGAGGCGGCCGCTCATCGTCTATAAAGACTGGCGGCGGGCGGATTGGCCGTCCGCCGCCAGCCGCCGGAGTGCCATGAGCCCGTCCCTCTACACGTTGATCGAAGCGTCGTTCCCGGATGACAGGTCCCGGATCGCGCTGGAAGCACCGGATCGGGTACATGGAACGGCCGAATGGTCCTACGCCCGGCTGGGAAACGCCGCTGCGAGGTATGCCGCGCTCTTTTCAGGGCTGGGCCTCGCCGTTGGCGATCGTGTTGCATTGAAGGTCGAGAAATCTCCCGAGGCCCTTGCGATCTATCTCGCCTGTCTGCGCGGCGGCTTCGTGTTCCTGCCGATGAATACGGCATACCGTCCTGACGAAGTCGATTACCTCGTCGGCAATGCCGAACCCGGGCTGGTGATATGCGATCCGTCGGCGGAGGAAAGCACGCGGGAGATTGCCGCACGCCACGGTGTGCGGCATGTGCTCACCCTCGATGCCGATGCGCGCGGCAGCTTCATCGACGCGGCGGCAAAGGTGACGGATGCGCTGCCGCCTGCCGCCTGCGGCGCCAACGATCTCGCGGCCATCCTCTATACCTCAGGCACAACCGGAAAGCCCAAGGGCGCGATGCTGAGTCACGGAAACCTCGCTTCGAACGGGATTGCGCTGCGCGATGCATGGCGTTTTACCGAAGATGACCTGCTGCTGCATGCCCTGCCGATCTTTCACGCTCACGGCCTCTTCGTCGCTTGCCATTGTGCGCTGCTCTCCGGCGCCCGGATGATCTGGCTCGGCAAGTTCGATCGCGACGCCGTGTTGCGCGAGTTGCCGCGCGCGACAGCTTTCATGGGCGTTCCGACCTTCTATACGCGGCTTCTCTCGGGCGATGATTTCAACCGTAACCTGGTTGGCCACATGCGTCTCTTCACGTCCGGCTCGGCGCCGCTGCTCACCGAAACCTTCGAGGAATTCCGTGCCCGCACCGGTCATGCCATTCTCGAACGTTACGGCATGACCGAAACCGGCATGAATACGTCGAACCCTTATGACGGCGAGCGCCGGGCGGGCACGGTCGGTTTTCCGCTGCCGGGCACGGACGTGCGTGTCGTATCGGATGAGGGAGAGCTTCTGGGGTCAGGCGAAGTCGGCGGCTTGCAGGTGCGCGGTTCCAATGTCTTCCGGGGCTACTGGCGGATGCCCGAAAAGTCGGCGGAGGAATTCACGGAAGACGGATGGTTCAGAACGGGTGATGTCGCGATGATCGACGCGGATGGATATGTCCATCTCGTTGGGCGCGCCAAGGACCTCATCATCTCTGGCGGGTTCAATGTATACCCGAAGGAAATCGAGGAGCTGGTGGACGATATGCCGGAGGTGCTGGAGTCCGCCATTGTAGGCGTTGCCCACGCGGATTTCGGGGAGGCAGGTGTCGCCGTCGTCGTGCTGCGGCCGAATCGGGAACTGGACGAGGCCGCTCTGCTCGCGCGCCTGAAGCAGAAACTCGCGAACTACAAGGTGCCGAAGCGGGCCTTCTTTGTGGAAAGCCTGCCTCGCAACACGATGGGCAAGGTTCAGAAGAACCTGTTGCGGGACACTTATTGCGACGCTTGCCGGTCTTAGCCCCCGCGGTCGCTCTCGCGCCGCTTGACCGGAGCCTTGCCGTCGCGCCGCCGCCGGTCGGGGCCCGTAAAGGCGGTAGAACGCACGATGGCGCGCGGCCGCGTCAGAACGGTTTCGATCCGGTCGATGAGCTGCTGTGCTGAAAAGGGCTTGGACAGAATTTCGGTGACGCCGGCGTCGCGAGCTTCGATGATGGCGCCGCGTTCGCGCTTGGTCGTGACATAGATCACGGGGATGCCCACGAGGCTGTCTTCCTCCGCCGTCCGGATGGCGCGTACCACCGACAAGCCGTCGAGTGGCGGTTCGAGATCGTCCATGATGGCCAGGTCGATCTGGCCCCGCATCAGGGCGCTAAGGGCGTCTTCTCCGGTCCGGGCGCTGGTGATATTGCGCACGCCGACCCCGTTCAGGATGCCGCGGAGCATGTTCGCCATGTAGAGTGTGTCCTCGACGATCAGCACGCCGAGTTTGGCAAAGGCTTCGGGCCCGACTGTCGGGCGGCTGTTTTCGGCTTCTTGTGACATGCGGCTATCTTCCTCGCGCTTCCCGGTCGAAACTCGGTCCAATATGCGTGAAAGTCTTTAGCGATTAGTTAGTGACGGTCGGTCCGGGCGGCTTTTCTGCGGGATTTCCCGCAAGCTGGCCGGGCAGCATGCGGCTGATCCCGTGCTCCGTCTTTTCCCAGTGGAACGGCCTGGTGATGAGTTGCCATAGTGCCTTGTAGGCCGAAATCGAGATCAGCACCCAATAGGCCGGCATCATGAAGGCCTGCGCGAAAAGGGGCGGTAGGCCCCGCGCCAGCACGGCCGCCATTCCCGCCGCAATCGCCAGCGAGTAGCCGGAAACGAGAACCAGGAGGTTGAAGAGGGCGAGACCGGCATTGCTGCCGAAATCGGCGGGCATGCCGGTGGTGGCGAGGGCGAGGAGCATTGCGCCGTAAAACAGGGGATGTACCAGGTTTGACAGCGTGAAGCCGCCTATCAGCACCTGAAAGCCGAGAAACCCCTTGAACCCCAATGCCCTGTAAAGCCGGACGGGGTGACGCATGCGCACGAGATAGGTCTGCAGCCAGCCCTTGATCCAGCGTGAGCGCTGGCGGATCCAGTTCGGCAGGCTGCAATTGGCTTCTTCCTGCGTCGTGGAGAGAATGATGCCGCAGCGGTACCCCTGCAGGGCAAAGCGGATGCCGAGATCGGCGTCTTCCGTCACATTGTTCGGGTCCCATGCGCCTGCCTCGCGCAATGCGTCGGTGCGGAAATGCGTCGAGGTGCCCCCAAGGGGAATCGGCAGGCCGAGCCTCACCATCGTCGGCAGCAGCAGGTCGAAGAACGACGCATACTCGACGGCGAACTGCCGCGTCAGCCAGTTTTCGTTCCAATTGTAGTAGTTGAGCTGCGCCTGGACGCAGGCGAGCTTCTCGTCGCCAAGCTCGAAAGCCGCCACGGCCTTCTTCAACTGCTTTGGTTCCGGAGAGTCTTCGGCGTCGTAGATGACGAGGAACCGGCCCTTGGCGAAGGGCAGGGCGAAATTGCACGCCTTCGGTTTCGTCTGGGGAAGGCTCGACGGTACCACAATGAACTCGAAGTGGTCGGGCAGCTTCAGGGTCTTGGCGGCTTCGAGCGTTTCGGAATCGCTCTCTTCGAAGATCAGTTTGATGTCGAGCTTGGAAGCGGGATAGTCCAGTTCCTGAAGCGCCCGCGCGAGAATGGGCAGCACGCGCGCCTCACGAAACAGCGGCACCATTACCGTGTAGACGGGAAGTTCCGCATCGGGCGGCGCGCCGCTGTTCTCATAGGCGAGCTCCTCCGCCGTCGGCGGCGATAGCAGACCCACGAAGATCGAGACGTAGCGAAGCGCCGCCACCGAGAGAAAAACCAGCCCGATGGCGATATTGGCAACGGCGAAAACGGTCGCCGGTGCCATGACGAGGGCGGCGAGAAGCAGGATCGTGCCGGCAATGAGCCAGACAGACTGGTTGCGCGAGAGCCGGAGAGCCGCGGAGCTTTCCGGCATGCGCCGTTGAAGGTCGAAAATCGCCCTCTCGGTGAGTTCGTTCGCAAAGTCTCGCGTTACGACCCGCGTGATGTCGCGCGGTGAGGCGACGAAGACGGGGCGGACGCGCCCCTCGTAGTCGGCGATCGCGGCGCGAGCCTTGTCCGGATGCCCCGCTACGTAGATCGTTTCGCCTGCGCGCCGCCGCCAGGGCAGGCAGGACTCGCGGAGGTAGAAGTCGAGTGCCGCTGGTTGCGCGAGCGAGCGGTCACGCGGTTCGGTCAGGAGATTGACGAACGGGAGGCCGCGCTGCGTACTGTAGAGTCTTGCAAGGTCGATCAATCTCAATGCACCGGTGCTGACCAGCACCCGGCCGATGGGCCCGCCCCAGTCGCGCTGGCGTTCCAGTGCGACGGTAAGCTTTTCGGGAAGCACGAGCCCCGCCTCCACGGCCATTTCCCCGAGAAGCGGACGCGGGCTTTCCCGTCCCTTTCTCGGGCGCGCGCGCCTCGCGGGCGACATCGAGTCGGCCCGCAACGGGCCTGTGGGGCCGGTCGCCTTGTCTTCCAACTGCTTCCCCCCGGAAATTCCCAATCCTGGCTTGTCTTGGTATGCGGGACGCCTCAATTCTCCAATAAATCGTAAAAAGAACGACGATTAACCTTAATAGACCTTAAGGATCAGAAGGGCATGGAGCTTGCTCTCCAGACAGGAAAGCGCCCGCTTTCCCGTCTGGAACGGATGGGGAGAGCGGTTCTGTGTCACAATGAAACGAACCGGCTGTGCTAGGAAGCTGGAGAGAAAATCGGGCGGGCCCATGCGGTTTCTTCTCTATCTGAATCTGGGGGCGATTGTCTGGCTGGCGGGGGCGCTCGTGCAGCTCTACGAAGGTACGCCACTCCCCTGGATCGATTCTGCTGCCGGTGAAACTGCCGCGATTGTCGAGACCGAAACGCCTCCAGGCTCGAGCTTGGCGCCGGAACCGGTGCGCCCCGCCGCACCCCTTTCCCTCGAACAGATCATGGCGTTGCAACTGCCGCTTCCCAACCCGGAGCGCATTGCGGAGCCTCTCTCGGCGGCACCCGGGCAGAGCGAACGGTCAGCCACGCGGCGGCGCCTCGTCTTCCTGACAGAAGGCGACTATCCGCCCTTCAACTATCGTGAGAACGATGGCGACCTTGCAGGTTTCGATGTCGAGCTGGCCCGGGCGCTGTGCAATCGGCTACAGGCCGAATGCGAATTCACCCTGCGGCCTTGGCATGATCTCGTTCCCGCCCTGAAGCGGGGTGAGGGCGATGCCGTCATCGCCTCCATGTTGATCCCGGTACCGGGCCGCGAAAGTCCTGCGGCCGATGACGATGTCGTCTTCACCACAAGCTATTACTCGACCCCGGGGCACTTTGCTGCGCGGCGGAACTCGGTTCTTCCCGCCGCCACGGCCTCGGCACTCGCCGGCCGGCGTATTGCCGTTCAGGCGGGCTCGGTTCATCAGGCCTTTGCGCTGACAAGGTTTCCGAATGCGACGCTGGTGCCCTTTGGCAGCGTCGAGCAGGCCCGCCAGGCGCTTGCGGAAGGCGAGGTCGATCTCGTGTTCGCGGATCGCAATGCGCTTCTGCGCTGGACCTCGGGCGAGGGGAATGATTGCTGCCGCCTCGTCGGCCCGAACTATGCCGCCCCGTCGTTTTTTGGCGAGGGCGCGGGCATTGCCCTGCGTGCGGAGGATGAGGCGTTGCGCGCCCGCATGAACGATGCGCTATCGGCTCTTGTGGCTGATGGAACCTATGCGCGGATCAGCGCCAGGTACTTCTCGGCCAGCATTTATTGATCGCGCGATCAGTTTTTTTCGCCGGCCGCTTCCGCCATCAGGTCGCGGGGTCTTCCGAAGAAGCGCGGTACGCCATGTCCTTCGTCGATATCGGCCCAGCGGTCGGCATCGAACTCGAACACGATGAACCCACCCGTGGGAACGCCGTGAGCAATGCGAAGGGCGGTCTCGTCCTCTGGATCCTCCGCGAGCGCCATAGCCAGTAGAACGAGCCCCGGATTGTGGCCGACGACAAGCAGCGTTTCTGCTGTGTCGGGCGCGTTGTGGATTGCCTCCATCATCACGTCCGGCATCGCATGGTAGAGCTCATCGAGATAGCGCACGGGCACGTTCCCGAGCGCCGTGCAGAGCGGCGCGCAGGTAGCGGTCGCCCGCGCGGCGGTCGAGCAGAGAATGACGTCTGGCCGGTAGGGCGATTGCGCGATATACGCCGCCATGAAATCCGCCGCAGTCTCGCCGCGCGGGTTCAACGGCCGGTCAAAATCGTCTTTCGCCGGATCGCCCCAATCGGATTTTGCGTGGCGCAGCAGGCAAAGTCGTTTCATGTCATTCGCTCCCCGCGCTTTTCTTTGCCGGGAGAGGCGCACCCCGGGAATGGTCCGAGAATGGATTGACAAGGCTCCAGCCCAATCCTTCCGGCGCCGGCGCCGGATAGTCGGCGAGCCCGACCCGCATCGCCTCTTGTCCTTCGCGAGGGTTTGCCTTGTAGGTGCCGAACAGCCGGTCCCACAGCGAGATGCTGAAGCCGAAATTCATGTCGCATTCGTCACGATAGACCGAATGATGCACCCGATGCATGTCCGGCGTCACGACAATCCGTCTGAGCAGGGCATCCGTCTTCTCGCCGATCCGCACATTGGCATGGTTGAACATCGCCGCTGCGTTCAGCACAATTTCAAACAGTATGACGGCAGCGGCGGGCGCTCCGAGAAGAGCAACGGCGGCCATCTTCAATCCCATGCTGATCAGGATTTCGAGCGGATGGAAGCGAACGCCGGTCGTGACGTCGACATGCGGGTCGGCATGGTGGACACGGTGCATCCGCCAGAGAAAGACGGATTTGTGAAACGCGACATGCTGCGCATAGACGAGAAGATCGAGGGCGGCGAGAGAAAGAACGAAAGCGAGCACATAGGGAACGCCGAACCAGTGGAACAGGCCGAAGCCGCGCTGTTCGGCTTCCAGTGCAACGCCGGTTGCCAGCAGCGGCACCGCGACGCGAAGCAACGCTGTGCCGATTGCCGCGAGTGCAAGATTCGTCGTCCAGCGCCGCATCCGCACGGCATTCACAATGCGCCTTGGAAGAGCAAACTCCAGAGAGGCCATCAGCGCCAGCACACCCGCGAAGGCAGCGAGCCGGATCTGGGGTTCGTGAAACGTCAGCAAGTCGGGCATTCGGAGGTTCCGGAGCGTCCTCGGTGATTCGGTCCGGTTTCCGCTCCGGATCCTGTCATATGGGCGCTGCGACTATAATGCGGCTTCGGTCCGAAGAAAAAGGCCGCTCGTTCCTCTCTTGCGCTAGACTGGCAAGACCACGACGCACCGTCATGCGAAGGGGCAGGGTCTTGTTCGGGCTGTTTCGATCCAGTGTCTTGGTTTGTCTGCTGCTGGGGCTTCCCGCTTCCGCATTCGCGCAGGAGGTCGGCGCGAGCGTCGACGCGGTGGCGACGGAAGCGGCCGCCGGCGCCGATAGCCGCCGGGCGCGCGTGCAAGGCGACGAGACCTTCCTGGCCGGCCACACCTGTATTGCCCCGGGGCCGGTTGCCGATACCGGCCCCATCGTTTGCGAAGCCCGCATCAACCCGGTTCTGCCGCCCTTCTATTTCGACATCGCCTGGCACATGGACGCGGAAATGGATGAGCGCGTCATCGATACCGTATCCATCCGGCGTCAGGGCGAGAACGAGCCGTTCCAGTCCTTCTCGGATGTAGGTTCCAGCGTCGTGCCGCAGATCGAGCACAATGGCTTCGAAACCATCGACGTGAATTTCGACGGTTATCTCGACTTCCGCCTTCTCGCGCAGACGACGGCGGGCCCCAACACGCTCTATCGCAACTGGCTCTGGTCTGAAGAGGAAATGCACTTCGTGGAAAGTGCTCCGCTCGATGCGATCGTTTCTCCCGAATTCGATGCCGACACGCAGGAGATCGTGAGCCGGTGGCGCTCCAGCGCCGCCGAAGGCGGCATCGACATTTACATCTGGGAGGAGGGTAAGCCGGTCCTGATTCACCGCGAGACCGACCGCTACAGCGGCGAAGGGCAATGCACGCGGCTCTTCTACGACAGGATCGGAGGACGGCTCGAGCAGACGGGCGAGGGCGCCTGCTCGTGACGTTTCACACCGACATGTGCCGCGCCCGGGCTCCGCGCTCGATGGCGGCAGCGACGAGCTTGTCTATTTCGAGCGTGTCGCGCAGAAGCTGCAGCAGGCGCAGTTCTTCCGCGCCGATCGAGAGATCTGCCGCCGCGATCTCGACCGCCAGCGCATAGCCCGTCTCGCGCAGGTGCAGCGGCAGCGCGTCCTTCACCAGCCCGAACACCGCATCGAGACCGCCATCTTCCTGCAGGATCGCTGCGCATTCCTTCGCGACCGGGATCAGCCGTTCGGCGTTGAAGTCGCGAAAGGCAGGCAGCGTCTGGACGATGGTGCCGATATCGCGAAGCTCATTGTCGCTCATCGCGCGATCGACCGCGCTCATCGTCACCATGATATAGATCAGGGCGTTTTCGTGGGGAATCGTCGACATGTATCTTCCTCGGGCCTTCTTCGGGGCATTGGCTCGCCGCGACTTTAGGGATCGGTTGACGCCCCGGCAAGCGCCGCTTCGCCACCAAGGAAACGCCGCGATTCCGCGATGGCCTCGGCAAGACCTACCCGGTGAATTTCCGTGCCGGGCGGAAAGGCGGAAGTCAGACGTGTCGGCAGCCGGGAATCGAGCATCACGAAGACGCCCCGGTCGCTGGCGCGGCGGATCAGCCGGCCGAATGCCTGTTTGAGCCGCAATCTGGTGAGCATGTCGTCGTAGCGTGCCTTGCCGAACTGCTCGCGCCGCGCCTTGTGCAATATGTCGGGACGCGGCCAGGGCACACGGTCGAACACGATCATCCTGAGCGAGTCGCCCGGCACGTCCACCCCGTCGCGCACCGCGTCGGTGCCGAGCAGACAGGCATGGCGTTCCGCGCGGAAGATGTCGACCAGTGTGCCTGTGTCGAGTGCATCGATATGCTGCGCGTAGAGCGTGAGCCCCGCTTCTTCCAGGGGAGAGACGATCCGCTCATGGACGGCGCGCAGCCGGTGGATCGCGGTGAAAAGGCCAAGCGCGCCGCCATCCGCCGCGCGGAAGAGCTCGCGATAGGCGGATGCGACCTCGTCCAGGTTTGTCCGGCTCACATCGCGCACCACGAAGACGCGTGCCTGCTTTCCATAGTCGAAGGGCGAAGCCATGAAGGCGCGCCTCGCGGGCAGCGCGAGATGCGACGCCCCCGTCCTGATCTCCGCGCTCTCCCAGCCGCCTTCCTCATCGTCTTCTTCCGGCAACTGGTCGCGCAGTGTTGCCGAGGTAATGAGCACGCCATGCGCCGGTTCGAGCACCGCCGCCGCAAACGGGATCGACGGGTCGCGCCAATGCCGGTGCATGCCCGTATCGATCTCGCGTCCGAACAGCCGTTCTACGGAAAACCAGTCGACGAAGATTTCCGGTGTCGCCGCGCCGAGGCTCGCAAGCATGCTCCGCCAGGAGGGAATGAGCACACGCACGCGCCGCTCGATCCCGCGTGCCGCTGCATCGATGCGGATGCGTGTCGCCGTGTCGAGGTCTTCTGCCTCCGCGTCGAGCCGCGCACGTAGGCGGTCCGCGATCAGTTGAAGCGGCTGGGCGAGGCGTTTCAGCGCGTCATCCAGTGCATGAGCGGCTTCCGCCAGTCCTTCCACCGGCGGCTCCGTTTCGGCTTCAAGCGAAAAGACGGCGCCCGTTTCCTCCGCACGCGCATGCACCTGCTGACGTACCAGAGCGAGGAATTTCTCCGCCGCACCGCGCGGCTGGCCTTCGTTGATGCGCGTCGTCCAGCCGGGCGCGGGCAGGGCGGCAGCGGCGGAGAGCGCCGCGACAAGCGCCTCTTCCGCGAGTTGGTCGTCGGCGATGAGATCGCTGACGCGCTCGTCGAGCCCGCGTCCCCGTCTTCCCCGTTGTCCTTCTGCGCCCCTGATCCAGCGTCGCAGCTCCGCCGTTTCGAGGGCGGAAAGCGAGGCGGAAAAGGCGCTGTCCGCCGCATCGAAGATATGGTGCCCCTCGTCGAACACGAACCGCGAGCGCGCCTCGCGGCCGCTCGGCGCTTCGTCTTCCGCGCCGCCTGCGGCCTCCTCCGTTGCGGCGGGAGCGGGTGCAACCGGGCCCATCGCCTGATCCAGCGCCGCCTGCCGCATCACAAGCGCGTGGTTTGCGACCACGATCTCTGCGCGCCGCGCTTTCCGGATC
This sequence comes from Parvibaculum sp., assembly GCA_017642695.1. Classification (GTDB taxonomy): domain Bacteria; phylum Pseudomonadota; class Alphaproteobacteria; order Parvibaculales; family Parvibaculaceae; genus Parvibaculum. Next base: position 1,189,030 of record JAEPQD010000001.1, read on the forward strand.
GCCCGTTCGATGAAGCACTTCTTGTAGTGGGGGCAGGCGGTGTAGACGCATTCGCCGCGCCGGTCGGTGAGTCCCGTCCGCCCTGTCACGCCGCCGAGCCGTGCCGCAAGCCATGCCGGAAAGTCGCCGCCCACCATGTCGCCGTCACGGCTTGCCATAGCCCAACGTGCGACGAGGCCGGCCGCGACCGCATTGCCGCTGAGCGCCGCCCGGTCCGCCATTTCCGCGAAGTTGAGCAGGCAGAGATAATTCTCGCGCCCTTTGCGGATGACTGCTTTTTCAGCCTTCTCCGCCGGGTCGGGATAGAGCCGCGTCAGTTCCTGGTCGAGCTGGCGCTGCAGGTTCTTCGTATAGGTCGAAATCCAGACCGTGCCCTTGTTCCGGTCGGCCCACAGACTTGCGGGCGCGATATAGCCGATCGTCTTGCCGATGCCGGTGCCAGCCTCCGCAATCACGACATGGGGCTCGCCTGCGCGTTCGCGAGGGCGGAAAGCCTCGGCGGCGACGCCTGCAAAGGTAACCTGCCCCGGCCGGTCCTCGGCGTCCGCGCCTGCAAGCTCCGCAAGCCGCGTCTCCGCTTCCGCAACGCTCACCGGCAGCGATCCGGCGGGTGGCCGCGGTGAGCGTTCTTCCCATTCGGGCAATTCATTCCATATGTCGAAGCCGCGCGACGCGGGTGGCTTGCCGTCCCTTCCCAGCGCATCGCCGAGCGCCGCAACGACGCCTGGCCCCCAGGCCCATCCCGCTTCCGCCATCCGGTAGGCAGTGCGCGCGGCGGAGGGGCGGCCGGGCAGGCGCGGATCCTGAAGCCGCATCAGCATTTGCGCCGCCGCCTCGCGCAGCATCATCGCCTGTTCCTCCGGCGTCTCTCCCGCCTCGATCCCGAGCGCGCGCGCCAGGCCGTCGGCTGTCGGCAGGCAGGGTTCGGCCGGATGAGCGAAAGCGAAGAGTTCCATCAGGTCGAGGACCTGCGGTCCCGGTTCGCGAAAGGCGCGCCCCCGGGCGACCCGTCGTGCCGTGAACCCCGCATGCACCAGCATCACCGGCTCGCGCTCGATCCGCTTCAGTGCCTCCTCCGGTGAGAGCTCCTCGATCTCCCCGTCCGCGCTCACGCAAACGGCGCCGCCTCCTGGACCGCGCGCAGGCACCATGGCGGCAGCATCGGGAAGCATCGGCCCGCCGCGGGGCGCGGGCGAATCGTCGTGAGGGAGGTCGGACATCGCCGCGCAGTATAGCGATGCGCGGCTTCAAAGATATTGCCGGGAAGGAACGGCGAGGGAATGCGCCGCCTCAGGCGGCGAGGCTCGGATAGGCCTTGGCGAGCGCGCGCCAGGTCGCCGTGATCTTCTGCTGCAGCCGGGGCACTGAACTCATGGCCGCGTCTGCTTCACCCTGACTGAGCGCGGTGTCGATGTTCTCCGCAACGGTCGATACGGCGGTAAGCCCGATGTCTGTTGCCGCAAGCCGCAGCTCCCGGGCGTGTTTCCCCAGCATCTCCTCATCGCGCAATATGCGTGCCTTCTCGATCTCCCGGTGGATTTCGAGGACCCGTTCGAGACCCGCCACCAGGTGATCGGTAATGTGCTGCCCGCCGATCCGTTGCTCGAGTTCGTAGAGAAGATCGAGGTCGATCAGCCGTTCCGGCTTGCCGCTGCGTGCGGGCCGCCCTTCGGCGCGCAGCGTGGCGAAATAGGCGGCCGCCCCGCCCGGTTCCGCCGGCAGCAGGAACCAGAAGGTGCTGCCTTGTCCCGGCGTGCTGTCGACGCCGATATGGCCGCCCATCATGCTGACCAGCCTCTCACTGATCGGCAGCCCGAGCCCGACGCCTGCCGTTTTTCCTGCGAAGCGGAAGTCTTGCGCGTCGGCGCCCTGCGCGAAGGCTTCGAATATTCTCTTGCGTGCGCTTTCCGACAGACCGGGTCCCGTATCGTTCACCGAAAAACGGAATACGGTTTCACCCTCGGGTGTCTTCAGCGAAGCAATGCGAACCACCACGCCGCCCTGATAGGTGAACTTGATCGCGTTCCCGATCAGATTGGTGAGTACCTGCTTAAGCCGGTCGGGATCGGCGATCATGTGGTCCGGCAGGTCCATGCTGACATCGAGTTCGAGCGACAGCCCGCGCGCAACGGCCTGGTGCCGCGTCATGCGTACGATACTGCCGGCAAGATCGGCGGGATCGAAGCTTCGCGGCTTCAGCTCCATCGAATGCGCCTCGATTTCCGAAAAATCGATCATGTCATCGAGCAGCCGTCGCAGGAGTTGGCTGGTCTCCTCCATCGACGCTGCGATTTTCATCTGCGTATCGCTTGTCGCCTCGTCGGCGAGATAGATCGCCATGTTGCGCAACCCGTCGAGCGGCGCGCGCACCTCGTGGCTGATGATATCGAGAAATTCCTGTTTCGCCTGCATCGCGGCGCGCGCCCGCGTTTCCGCTTCTTCGGAATCGCGGCGCCTCTGTTCGCTTGCGGCATGCGCGCGCGCCATGCGTTCGACCAGATCGGCGTTCTCGAACCTGAGCCGGAAGGCCTCGCGATATCCCTCGTTGATACGCCGGGTCCACCCGGTAACGGTCGCGAAGAACATTGCCGCGAGAACCACCGTCGCAATGGAGAGCGGGTCCGCGCGCCACAGCAGCATGACGACGACCGGCAGGCTCGCGGCCAGTCCGTAATAGATGATCGCGGGCGGATAGTTCGCACGTGAAACAGCGGTCGCCATGATGAGCGAGGCGAGCACCAGAAGGTAGAAGATCTCATGGGCGAAGCTCGAACCGGGCAGCCACAGGATTGCTCCCGCCGCCCAGGTGGAGCCACTGACGATCGTGACGAGCGCGTAGCGATGGGCCCATTTCTTGGCGTTCGGCACCGCGTCCGGATCGGCGCGGAAACCGGCGCGCACACGGTCGAACAGGAACTGCGCAATCAGCTGGATCGCGGCGACCACCGCCGTCGCCCAGATGGGCGCCGTCTCGTAGAAGGCGAGCCCGACGACCGCGATGCCGCCGAATATCGTCCAGCGGCTGGCCTCGCCGAGCGACATCAGCAGCTTCACCTGCTCGGCGTCGATCCTCGTTTCGATGGGATAGGCCCGGCGCATGGTGCCGAGCGGAAGAATGACTTCTTCCTCTGCGGCTGGCACGTCCTCGGTGGGGTTATCCGGTGTCGGTGTGGTCAATGTTCTGGCTCTCCGGGCATACCGCCACAATACGCTACAACATGGCTTTCCCGGACAGGCGGCCGGGCACTCGGACCCCGCTTGCCACCCGTCTTGCGGCTTGCGCGCCGCATTGACTGGGGGATGGCCAAAGCATAGGGTCCGCGCGCTTGACAAAGCCTTAAGCCAATATTTCCAGGTACAGATTAGATGTCCGCCGGTCCCGCCGCCATAAATTCGTCCGATCTCCTTGAGGCCGCCCGCGTCAGCAAGGCCTGGCCGTTCGAGGAAGCGCGAAAACTGGTGGCTCGCCTTGAAAAGAGTGGCGAGACCAACCCGGAAGTCCTTTTTGAAACCGGGTACGGACCTTCGGGGCTGCCCCATATAGGCACGTTCGGCGAGGTCGCGCGCACGACCATGGTGCGCCGCGCCTTCGAGCTGTTGATGCCGGGCGTGAAGACGCGTCTTCTCTGCTTCTCGGACGACATGGACGGGATGCGCAAGATCCCGGACAACGTGCCGGATCGCGCCTTCCTGGAGCCCTATCTGCACATGCCGTTGACCTCGGTGCCGGACCCGTTCACGAACGAGTATCCCTCGTTCGGCCATCACAACAACGCGATGCTGCGGCGCTTCCTCGACACGTTCGGCTTCGAATACGACTTCGCGAGCGCGACGGAATACTACAAGTCGGGCCGCCTCGACCCGATCCTGAAGCGTGTCGCCGAGTGCTATGACGAGATCATGGCGATCATGCTGCCGACGCTTGGTCCGGAGCGGCGCGCGACCTACTCGCCTTTCCTGCCGATCTCGCCCAAGACCGGCCGCGTGCTCTACGTACCGCTGAAGAAGGTCGATGCTGCGGCGGGCACCATCACTTTCGACGACGAGGACGGCGAGGAAACCACGCTTCCCGTCACCGGTGGTCACGTGAAGCTCCAGTGGAAGCCGGACTTCGGCGCGCGCTGGGCGGCGCTGGGCGTCGACTTCGAAATGTTCGGCAAGGACCACGGGCCGAACATGGGCGTCTATGACAGCATCTGCAAGGCGCTGGGCGGCCGTCCGCCGGAGCATTTCGTCTACGAGCTTTTCCTCGACGACAAGGGCGAGAAGATTTCGAAGTCGAAGGGCAACGGTCTGACCATCGACGAATGGCTGACCTATGCGCCGACCGAGAGTCTCGCGCTCTACATGTTCCAGCGTCCGCGCCAGGCGAAGAAGCTCTACTTCGACGTCATCCCGCGCGCCGTCGACGAATATTACCAGCACCTCGCGGCCTATCCGCGTCAGGACTGGAAGGAACGTCTCGGCAATCCGGTCTGGCACATTCACGGCGGGAACCCGCCGGAGATCGAACTGCCGGTTTCCTTCGCGCTGCTGCTCAATCTCGTCAGCGCCTCTCATGCGCATGACAAGGACGTGCTGTGGGGCTTCATCTCGGCCCACGTGCCCGGCGTGACGCCTGAGAACCATCCCGAACTCGACCGCCTCGTGGCCTATGCGATCCGCTACTTCGACGACTTCGTGAAGCCGGCAAAGGTGTTCCGTGCGCCGGACGAGGTCGAGGTAGCGGCGCTTGAGACGCTCTCGGAGAAGCTCGGCACGCTCGCGCCCGATGCGGACGGTGCGACGATCCAGAACGCCCTGCTTGATGTGGCGCGCGCCATCGAACGTTATCAGGATCATACGAAGAAGAGCCCGGAAGGCGGTCCCGGCGTCTCCGTTGCCTTCTTTCAGATGATCTATCAGGTGCTGCTCGGTCAGGAGCGTGGGCCGCGCTTCGGTTCGTTCGTTGCCCTCTACGGTATCGACAACACGCGCGCGTTGATCGGCCGCGTGCTGGCGGGCGAGGATCTCTCGCAGGGCTAGGCTGCGGAAATTCGCCGCCGGCTTCCGGGTAATGCGGTGTCCTGCCATTGCAGGCACGGGCGCCATGGCCGAACATGCGTCCCTGTTCGACCCTTCGGAGGCATCGGGTGACCCGGTCAGCGAATTGGTATGCGCGGCGGTTGTTCGCGCTCGGCATGTTGCTCGTGCTGGGGGCCTGCGTCGCCGTACCCGAATGGCGTTCGGAACCTGCAGAGGGCTCTCCGCACGCTCGGTGCCTCGCGCTCATTCGTGGCATGGACAAGGCCGTGGCCGCGCAGGGCGTCGGCGATGCCGGTGCCGCTCGCATCAAGACGTTCCCCTTTCTCCGCATCGACCGTTTCCTGGCGAGTTTTCGCCATGAACTTTCTGCGCCCGGCGCTTTCGAGGATTGGGTGGATCATCTGCGCTGGCTCGACGCGAGGGCACGGGAGATCGAAGCATCGAACCTGCCGGCAGAAACGCGCGCATCTCTCGCCGCGCAGCACGGCGTCGCCGAACCCGAAGACCTCGCCGCCGCCGCCAACCGCTGCGGCGATCTGTTGCTGAAGGTGGAGGTCATGAACGGACCGGCGGCGGCGCGCGAGGCGCTCGTCCGTGCCGCCGTCCCGCCCAGCCACTACAACAATTGGGTGCGCGCCGCAGGCCTCTACCCGATCACGAATCTCGGTGCCGTCGTCGGCTATGCGCGGTGGAAGGACGAGAACACCGGTTCCTTCGCGCTTCCCTATGAGCCGCCGGCGTCGTCTGAAAACATCGTTGCCTATGCGCCTGCCGCGCTCTCCGATGCCGCGGAAGCCTCGCGCATCGTCCGCAAGGCGCCTCGCACCGCCCTCGGCCTCCCGAAATTCTCCCCCGGCGACGTCGCGCACCTGACCGCTACCTTCGCGCCCGTCTTCGAAATCGAAACGCACGGTGATGATGACCGTCTCGGTACGCCTGTCTGGCGCCGCGAGGATGGAGAACTGCTCCCCGCCGTCGATGTGTCCCGTCCGGTTGCCTCCACCCGTCTCGTCTACACGCGCTTCGGGGGCAGGGTGCTGCCGCAACTGGTCTACACGGTCTGGTTTCCCGCCCGGACGCTTCAGGGAAGGTTCGATCTTCTCGGCGGCCGCATCGACGGCTTCATCTGGCGCGTGACGCTCGACGAAAACGGCGAACCGCTTATCTATGACACGATCCATCCCTGCGGCTGCTACCATATGTTCTTCCCCGTCGCGCCGCTTGCGCGCATGCCGGTGCCCGAGGACCGCGACACGCGCGAAGCTCCGCTCGTGCCAAAAGAGGCGCCCCGGCTCGCGCCCGGCGAGCGGATTCATCTCCGTCTCGCAAGCGTCAGTCACTACCTGCTCAATCTCGGCGCTCGAAGGCCGGCTGCGACACCTTCGACCTATGAGCTCCAGTCCGTATGGGCATCTCCGGACTTCGGCGCGCGTTCCCTGCCCATGCCGGAAGGGGGCCGCCGCAGTTTCTACGGACCTTCGGGTATCGTACCGCATACGGAGCGTCTGGAACGCTTCACGCTCTGGCCGCTCGGCATCGAAAGTCCCGGCGCCATGCGCCAGTGGGGCACGCACGCCACCGCCTTTGTCGGCGAAGCGCATTTCGACGAACCTTTCCTGATCGGCAGGGCCTTCGCGAGATGAGGGTCATGCGCGCGGCAATTCTTCTCTGCGCGGCGCTGTTGTGTGTCGCACCGGCTGTCGCGCTCGACCGCGATCTCGCCGCGGCGCAGGCGGCTTTCGATAGCGGCGCCTTCGGCCGCGCCGCCTTGCTTGCCCGCAAGGTTCATACAGGTGAAGGCGATGCGCTCGCCTCGCGCGCGGAAATGGTGCGCGGCGATTTCATCTCCACCGGCGAAGCGCGCCTCGCACATTTCGAAGCGGCCCTTCGCGACGGCCGCCGCGCCGTTGCGCGCGCGCCGGACAGGCCCGAGGCGCATCTCGCCGTCGCTGTGGCGCTCGGCCTCGTCGCGCGGCGGGAAGGCAGCATGGCGGCGCATTTCGGCGGCATGGCGAGCGAAGCCCGGAACCATATCGACCGCGCGCTCGCCCTCAATCCGGACAACGCATGGGCCCATGCCGCGCTCGGCGGATGGCATCTGGAAATTGCCTATGAGGGCGGGCCGCTCGGCAGCGTCGTCTATGGGGCTTCGGCCGAAGCAGGTATCGCTGCCTATGAACAGGCTCTCGTCCTCGATCCCGCCAACATGTCCATCGCCTGGCAATATGCCTTCCAGCTTGCCGGCTTTGGCGGTCCGGACCGTCTCGCCCGTGCCTCCGAACTGATCGGCGGCATTGTCGAGCGCGAGCCGCATACGGCGCTCGAAACCCTGCTTCGCGACGCCGCCCTCGAGCTGAAACAGGCGCTCGATAGCCGCGACACGGCGGCGGTCTCCCGCATCGTCGCCCTTCGTCTCGGCCGCGCGGAGCGCCAGGATCGGCCACCCGCCGCTCCCGGCAAGAGATAGCAGCTACTGGCTCGCCCAGACGATCCGCGCCATCCACAGGATGTCCTGCGGCTTCAGCACGCGGTCTTCATGTGCCGGGTTGAAGGAATGAAGTTCCACCCGGGTTTGCGTCTGCCGCGCCAGCACCTTCGCCATCACTTCGCCCGCAATCGTCTTCACCACCACGCGATCGCCGCGCCGGACTTCCGCCGCGGGCGACACCACGATGATGTCGCCCTCGCGGTAGAAGGGCTCCATGCTGTCGCCGGTAACCTCCAGCGCATAGGCGTGTTCGTCCTTGATGTCGGGAAAGGCCGTCTCTTCCCAGCCGCCGCCGACGGGAAAGCCCGCATCGTCGAAATAGCCGCCTGAACCCGCCTGCGCGAGCCCGATCAGTGGCACGCGGTTTCGCACCCGCGCCGCGCCGCCTTCGGGCAGCAGCAGGTCTTCGGGATCCGCTCCCGTTGCCTGCAGGATGCGCGACAGGCTCTCCGTGTTCGGCCAGCGCGGTCGTCCGGCCGCCGTCACGCGCTTCGACTTGTTGAAGGTCGTGGGGTCGAGGCCCGCCGCCTTGGCGAGGCCCGACACGCTCATGCCGTGGCGTGCCGCCAGCGCGTCGATGGCGGCCCAGATTCGGGCATGAGAAAGCGGGCGGGGCATGACCGGTGTTCGTCCTCCGCGGGGGCAGCCCGCAGGATGGCACAGGATTTAGTTCCTATCCATAGTCTTGTAGCCGGGGCGGGCCCTCGCTAAAGTGCGCCCGCATCGGGAGACCCGCCGTGTCATCGAGTACCAGCCTCATCTACAAGATCGTCAGTGAACACGAATGGGTGGCCGCCGAGGCGGAAGGCCGCTTCATCGGCTCCGCCGTCGACATCGACGACGGCTTCATCCATTTCTCCACCGCCGAACAGGCACCGGAAACGGCTGAGCGCCATTTCGCCGGCCGCAAGGGGCTTCTTCTGGTCGCCGTCGAGGCAGAAGCGCTCGGCGAAGCGCTTAAGTGGGAGCCGTCTCGCGGCGGTGCGCTGTTTCCCCATCTCTACGACGTGCTCTCCGTCGCCGCGGTCGCCCGCGTCGATCCGCTGCCGCTCGATGATAGCGGTGCGCATGTTTTCCCTTCTCATGTGACGGACGGAGTGGAAAGCTGAACCGCATGGATCTTTTCCCGCTCGTCCGCCCCTTCGCCAGCATCGTCGATCCCGAAACCGCGCACCGCCTGACAATTCGCGCGCTCCGCATGGGCCTCGGCCCGAGCCAGCATGCTTCCGACCCGGTCTCGCTCGGCATCGATCTTTTCGGCCTGCACTTCGAGAATCCTGTCGGCATCGCCGCCGGTTTCGACAAGAACGGTGAAGTGCCGGATGCCATGCTCGCGCTGGGCATGGGCTTCGCCGAGGTCGGCACGGTGACGCCGCTGCCGCAATCCGGCAATCCGCGCCCGCGCATCTTCCGTCTGCCGGTTCACCGCGCCGTCATCAATCGTCTCGGCTTCAATAATGAAGGCCACGCCGTGCTGAAGAGACGCCTCCTCGCGCGCCGCCGCCGCCCGGGCATCGTCGGCGTCAATATCGGTGCCAACAAGGACGCCGCCGACCGCGTTGCCGACTACGAGGCGGGCATCCGCGTCTTCGACGGGCTCGCCGCCTATTTCACGGTGAACATTTCATCGCCCAACACGCCGGGCCTGCGCGCCCTGCAGAACAAGGCGGAGCTGCAGGGCCTGGTTGCGCGCGTCCTCGCCGCCCGCCGCACGGATCGCGTGCGCCCGACGCCGGTTCTTCTCAAGATCGCGCCGGACCTCAACGAGGAAGAACTCAACGACATCGCCGAGGTTGCCCTCGCCGAAGGTCTCGACGGTCTCATCGTGTCCAACACCACCATCGCCCGCGAGGGTCTCGTTTCCGGTGTTCACGCGGGCGAGACCGGCGGCCTCTCCGGCGCGCCGCTCTTCACCATGTCGACCGGTGTATTGCGCGAGATGTACCGCCTGACCGGAGGCCGTATTCCGCTTGTCGGCGTCGGCGGCATCATGTCGGGCGACGACGCCTATGCGAAAATCCGCGCCGGCGCGTCCCTCGTTCAGCTTTACTCCGCGCTCACCTATGAAGGTCCCGCCCTCGTCTCCCGCATCAAGCAGGGGATCGCCGCCCGCCTTGCAGCGGACGGCTTCGCGCATCTGAAGGATGCCGTCGGCGCGGACGTCGAACTCTAGAAAGGCAAGCTCATGGCCCGTCCCACCATCTATCACAACCCGCGCTGCTCGAAATCGCGCCAGACACTTGCGCTTATCGAAGAGCAGGGCATCGAGCCGCTCGTCGTCGATTATCTGAAGGCCCCGCCGAGCGCCGCCGAGCTTCAGGCGATCCTGAAGAAGCTGAAGCTGAAGCCGCGCGATCTCATCCGGAAGGGCGAGGCCGTCTACAAGGAACTCGGCCTCGACAACGGGAAGCTGACGGACGAGAAGCTCATCCGCGCGATGACGGAAAACCCGATCCTGATCGAGCGTCCCATCGTCGTCGTCGGTTCGAAAGCGAAGATCGGCCGTCCGCCCGAAGGCGTGCTCGACATTCTCTAGCGGTCAGGCGAGCGCCCGCCTGAGCCTCGGATAGTAGAAGCCGAGCGAGGCGGCCCGCGTCAGGTTGAAGCCGGTCAGCGCCGCCCAGAGCCCGTGATTGCCGTAGGGAAGGAAGAGCCACCACAGCGCGAGGAAGATGCCGCTCGAGACGAGCGCCGCATTTCGCATCTCGGTGCTGCGCGTCGCGCCGATGAAGATGCCGTCGAGCTGGTAGCACCAGACCGACAGCACCGGCAGCACCGCCGCCCAGGCGAGATAGACCCGCGCTGCCGCCCGCACCTCGGCATCGATGGTGAGGAAGTCGATCACGGCGCCGCCGAAGAGGAAGATGCCAGCCGTCAGCACGAGTGAAATCCCCGCCGCCCAGCCGGTCGAGAGCTTCGCCGCCATGTCGAACTGGCGGAGGCTCCGCCCGCCCGTCGCCTTGCCGACCAGCGTTTCGGCGGCTAGCGCGAAGCCGTCGAGGAAGAAGGCGCTCACCGTCACGAATTGCAGCAGGATCGAGTTGACCGCGAGCGTGACATTGCCTGCTTCCGCGCTCTTCGCCGTGAACCAGGCAAACGACAACAGCAGCACGATGGTGCGGATCATGATGTCGCGGTTGACGGCGATGGTCCGTGCGAGCCGCGCCGCGTCGAGGAGCCGTGCTCTTGTCCACTGGCCGGGATAGGCGCCGAGCGCGCGGGCCGCGAGCGCGAGGCCGAGCGCCGCCGCCGACACTTCCGCGATCAGCGTACCCGCCGCGATCCCCGCCACGCCCCAGCCGAGGCCGAGCGCGAGCCAGACATTGAAGAAGACGTTCACCAGGTTGAGAAAGACCTGTAGCACCAGCGCGACCTTCGCGCGGCCGAGCCCGATGAACCAGCCGGCAAGCGCGTAGTTCGCGAGCGCGAAGGGCGCGCTCCAGATGCGGATGTCGAAATAGCCGCGCGCGAGCCGCTCCACCTCCGGTCCGCCGTCGAGAAGCCGGAAGGCGACGAGCGCGATGGGCCACTGCAACGCGATGAGACCGGCCCCGATCGCCCCCGCGATCAGAACGGCGCGTCCGAGCGCCGCGCGGATTTCCTCGCCGTCGTCAGCGCCTTCCGCCTGCGCCGTCAGCCCGGTCGTTCCCATCCGCAGGAAACCGAAGGTCCAGTAGACCATCGTGAAGATCAGCGCGCCGAGCGCCACCGCGCCGATATATTTCGGGTCGCCCATCCGCCCCATCACCGCGGTATCGGCAAAGCCGAGCAGCGGCGTCGAGATATTGGAAATGACGATGGGAATGGCGATGGCGAGCACGGTCCGGTGCGAGACCTGCCGGCTCTTGCCTGCCTGTGCGTCGCTCATGACCCGGCGGGATCGTCCGCCGGCTTCAGCAGGAAATGGCCATGCGCAGCCGCGATGGGCCGCGAGCGATCGTCCTGCCAGGCTTCCGCCCGCACGGTGGCGACGCGCCGTCCCTGTTTGGTGATCTCGGCGCGGCCGTAAGTATCCACGGGCTTGCCGGAGCGCAGATAGTCGATCGTGAGCCCGATGGGCTTCGGCAGCGCGCTGCCCGCCGCATCGCCTTCGGAAAACTCGAAGGCGAGCTGTGCGATGGCCGTCGTTTCGAGAAAGGCGCCGATGGTGCCGCCATGAAGCGCGGGCAGCACCGGATTGCCGATCAGCTCTTCCTTGAAATGCATCACGGTCGTGATCTCGTTGCCGCGCTGGTCGACCGTAATGCCGAGAAAGCGTGCATAGGGGATCGCCTGCATGAGCGCATTGATGTCGGGCGGCGTCTTCTTCTCGCTCATGCCTTCCCGTCCTTGTTCTTCTCGAGAAACTTGATCGCCTCCGCCGCCGCTTCCGGCGAGATCGGCATCGGCACCGCGCGATTGGCCGCCAGCATGAAGGTGCCGACGCAGGTCGCGATCGGGTCGTCCTCGTCCGTGTGATAGGCCGTGCCGCGTACGAAGGCGATGTTCGTCGTCACCTTGTAGCAATGCGTATGAGCGGTGAGGTCGAGTTTCGGCGTCGCGGGTTTCATGTAGTCGATCCGCAGGTCGAGCGTCGCGATCGACATGCGGGCGGGGAGCGCCAGCTGCACCGCGATGCCGCAGGCATTGTCGAGAAGCGAGGTGATGACGCCGCCATGGATCACGCCCGTTTGCGGGTTACCCACCAGCTTTTCGTCATAGGGCACAGACAGCCAGGCCTCGCCGCGCTTCGCGTTGACGACGTTCATCCCGAGCGCCCGCGCGTGAGGCACATGCTGGATCAGCACGTCCTTCATCAGCGCAATATGTTCCTCGGAAATCTGGTCTTCAGACATGCCGCCCTCGCATCATGGGCCCCTAATAGCGCCATCGCCCGCTTGTGAGTCAACCGGCTTTTCCGTGCTGCCGGAAGGGTTGCACGGGGTGAATCGGAGGCAGACAATGCGCTGGGGTCAGGGAGGACCGCCATGCTGGTCGCCGAGGGAGGATTGACGCCGCTCGAGGATCTGGATGCGCTCTGGCAGCCGCTCCCGAGCCTCATTGCCTATTGGGAGCGCAAGCGCAGCGCGCGCCTGATGCCGGCTCCGCGCGACATCGACCCGGTCGAAATTCCCCGCCTCATGCCCTGGCTCACCATCGCGGATGTCACCTACGATCCGCTCGACTTCCGCTACCGTCTCGTCGGCACGCGCATCGTCGAGATGGGCGGCATCGACCGCACGGGCGGCTCGCTCCGCGAGGGGCATGAAGGCGAACGCCTGGAAGAGCGTCTTGCCGCGCTCCGGGATCTGCTTGCGAAAAAGGGGCCGGTTGCGCTTGCCGGCCGGCTCGACTGGCTCGGCCGCGGCTACCGGAAGTTCCAGTGCGTGCACCTGCCACTGTCGGATGACGATGAAACCGTCACGCGGCTTGTCGCAGCGTACGCCTTCGATTGACGGCGTTATCTGCGCGTTTCTGGACCCGCCCCCGGGCCTTCCTGTAGTTTCTCCGGATTGATATTTCACATCCGGAGTTCGAGTGATGACCGCACGTGAGAAGGCGGGGACGTCCCGCGCCATGCCGAAGGCCTGCATCATCGGCGCAGGCTGCAGCGGCTTTTCCACCGCCAAGGCGCTGCAGGATCGCGGCATCCCCTTCGACATTTTCGAGATGTCGGACACGATCGGCGGCAACTGGGCCTACAGGAACAAGAACGGCATGTCGGCCTGCTACGAGTCGCTCCACATCGACACGTCGAAATACCGCATGCAGTTCGAGGACTTTCCGATCCCCGACGAATTTCCGGATTTCCCGCATCACTCGCAGGTCCTGCAGTACTTCAACGACTACGTCGACCATTTTGGCTTGCGCGAGAAGATCGAGTTCAACACGGCGGTCACGCATTGCGAGCGCACGGCGGAGGGTCTCTGGCGCGTCACCATCGACCGCTCCGGTGCGGGCGGTCCCTCGTCCGAAACCCGCGAATATGACGCGCTCTTCGTCTGCAACGGCCATCACTGGGACCCGCGCTGGCCGACGCCCGCCTTCGAGGGGAATTTCGAAGGCGTCGAGATGCATGCTCATTCCTATCTGACGCCCTTCGAGCCCGTGGATATGCGCGGCAAGAACATCGTCGTCGTCGGCATGGGCAACAGCGCGATGGACATCGCCTCCGAGCTTTCCCAGAAGCCGATTGCGAAGAATCTCTGGGTCTCGGCGCGGCGCGGTGTCTACATCTTCCCGAAATATATCGGCGGCCGTGTTGCCGACAAATCCTCGCTTCCCCACTGGGTGCCGCTCCGTCTCCAGCGCTGGCTGGCCGCGAAGGCGCTGAAGCGCGCGGTCGGCAACATGGAGGATTACGGTCTGCCGAAGCCGGATCACAAGCCGCTCGAGGCGCATCCCTCCGTATCCGGAGAATTCCTCACGCGCGTCGGCTGTGGCGACGTGAAGATGAAACCCAATATCGAGCGTTTCGAAGGCCGCTCCGTTCGCTTCGCCGACGGGTCGGCGGAAGACGTCGATGTCATCGTCTATGCGACGGGCTACAACGTCTCCTTCCCCTTCCTCGATGCCTCGGTCGTCGAGGTGAAGGACAATCACCTGCCGCTCTTCAAGCGCGTGATGAAGCCCGGCATTCCGAACCTCTTCTTCATGGCGCTGGCGCAGCCGCTCCCCACCCTCACCAATTTCGCCGAGCAGCAGGCCCGCTGGCTCGCCGCCTATCTCGCGGGCGACTATGCGCTGCCGTCGAAGGCGGAGATGGAACGCGTGATTGCCGAGGACGAGCATCGGTTCATCGGCCACTTCTACGACAGCCCGCGCCACAAGATGCAGGTCGATTTCAACATCTATTGCCACGACCTGAAGAAGGAGTGGAAGAAGGGCGAAAAACGCGCCCGGGCCGCGGGCAACCCGCTTCCCGTGCCGCCCCGGGCTGGTGCCGGGCTGCCGCGGGCGGCCGACTAACCATATGAAAAACAAGGTTTTTTCGAATCGGTGCGATGGCCAAAAAGTTGACGATTATCGTCATTTGGCTAGAGTGTATTCAGTGCAGTGAGTCTGGGTGCCGGACGAACGGGGCGGGGCAGCCCCTGATCGGCGACGCTCTGGAGGGAAGATGAAAATGATGGAGACCCCTTTCGGGGCAGGCGGCGGCGCATGAGCACCGGCGTCAAGGACGTGCCGTCCGACGAGGACAGGAAGAAGGCGCCGGGCAAGCGCGAGCTCACCAAGCATAACAACCGCGAGGCGATCCTCGATGCCGCGCGCACCGTCTTCGCCGATCTCGGCTACGGCGCGACATCCGTGCGCGACATCATCCGCAAGACGGGCCTCGCATCCGGTACTTTCTACAATTACTTCAAGAGCAAGGAAGAAGTCTTCGAGGCGCTGATGGACGAGGGCATGCGCCGCATCCGTCCGCGCCTGCGCGCCGAGCGTATCCGTTCGCGCACCTTCGAGGATTTCATCCGCAACGCCTACCGCACCTATTTCGATTATCTCGCGACCGACCGCGTGACCTTCCAGGTCATGCGCCGAAATCCGAACACGGTGCGCGTGCGCATGGACTCGCCCGAGATCATCGCCGGCTTCGAGGAGATCCGCGAATATATCGAGGAAGACATAAGGAACGGCACTCTGCCGGATGTCGATGCGGAATATCTCATGGCCGCCGTCGTCGGCATCGCCATGGAGATCGGCGACCGTATGCTGCGTCGTCCCGAAATGGACCCTGACCACGCCTCCGCCTTTGCGACGGCGCTGGTGCTGAACGGCTTCCGCGCCCTGCCGCACAAGGGCGAAACGGGAGCGCCCTGACGGGCCTTCCGAAGGAGAAAAACAAGAATGAGCCTTCAGAAATTCATCGTCCGCACCCTGCTGAAACTGCCTGACGGCATTCTCGTGAAGATGTCGGGCGGCAAGCCGCTCGCGATAGACGGCCGCATTCTCGATGCCCGTGCGCAGCTTCTCGCCGTGCAGGGCGCGCGCCAGCCATCCATCACCACGCTCGACCCCGCGACCGCGCGCAGCGCCACCTCGGAAGGCTTGAGCCTGCTCGACGGCGCGCCGCGCTCCGGCGTCGAGGTGCAGCCTCTCCATGTGCCGGGCCCCGGCGGTCCGCTCGATGCGCGCCTCTATCTGCCGGCGGGCAGCACCGGTCCGCTGCCCGGCCTCGTCTTCTTCCATTTCGGCGGCTGTGTCATCGGCGATCTCGATACCTGCCACACCTTCTGCAGCATGATCTCGGACATCGCGGGCATCGCCATCCTGAACGTCGCCTACCGTCTTGCGCCGGAGCACAAATATCCGGCCCAGGTGCATGATGCCGTCGCGGCCTATCAATGGGCGCAGGCGAATGCCGAGGATCTCCGCATGATCCCCGGCCGCATCGGCGTCGGCGGCGACAGCGCGGGCGGCTATCTCTCCGCCGTCGTCGCGCAGGAAGCGAAGCGTCAGGGCTTCGCGGCGCCCGCCGTCCAGCTTCTCATCTATCCGGTGACGGACTGGGGCTGGAAGGGCGGTTCCATGGAAAGCTGCGCCGACGTCTACCCGCTCACCGCCGAAATCATGGAGTGGTTCGGCGCCCATTACCTGAACGCGCCCTCGGAAGCGGACGATGTCCGCGTCTCGCCGATGAAGGAGCCGGACCTTTCGGGCCTCGCCCCTGCCATCGTCGTCACGGCCGGTTTCGATCCGTTGCGCGATCAGGGCAAGGCCTATGCGGACAAGCTGAAAGCGGCGGGCGTCTCCGTGACTTACGCCTGCGAGGATTCGCTGCCCCATGCCTTCACCGCCATGACCGGCGTCATCCCCGCCGCCAATGCCGCCTGCGAAAAGATCGCGCGAGATGTCGGCGCGGCGCTCCGCTGACGCGAAAAATCTCAGAACCGTTCGCAGATAGCTTTCTTGCCGCCTGCGATATCGCGTGCTAATTCCACATTGTCCTTAGGGGAGTAGCCGCCCTCCACTACGAGAGGGGCGGACGTCAACAAACTCGGAGCCTGAGCGATCCCAGACGAAGTGGAATCCGGTTCGTCGTCCGGGATCGCGCAAACGAAAAACTCCGTGGCGTCCGCGCTCAGCACCCGCTGAACTGGCGAGACCTTTGGCTCACGCGCTGCCTTTGCCGGGCGGCCGCGGTGGGTCATTGGTGTCGCGCCCGGCAGCGGAGTCATCTCTTGGAAGCCTTCCTCGTTTCTCTCGGTGCCGTCGCCATCGCCGAAATCGGCGACAAGACGCAATTGCTCGCGCTCATCCTCGCCATCCGCTTCCGCGCGCCGGTTGCCGTCATCGCAGGCATCTTCGCCGCCACCGTCGCAAACCATGCGCTCGCCGCCTTCGCCGGCACGCTCGTCGCGGACTGGCTGACGCCGGAAATTCTCGCCTGGGTACTCGGCCTCTCCTTCATGATGATGGGGTTCTGGGCCTTGATCCCCGACGAACCGCCCTCGGAGGACGAGGCGAAGGCGCCCTCCCGCTACGGTCCTTTCATTGCAACGGTGATTGCCTTCTTCCTCGTGGAGATGGGCGACAAGACGCAACTTGCCACCGTCGCGCTCGGCGCGCGCTACGAGGCGCTCGTCCCCGTCGCGCTCGGCACGACCTTCGGCATGATGGTGGCGAATGTTCCCGTGGTTCTCTTCGGCGAGGCGGCGGCGAAACGCGTGCCGCTCGCCCTCATGCGCTATGCCGCCGCCGCTATCTTCATCATGCTCGGCCTGGCCGGCATCGCCTCGGCGCTTTCCTATTCCTGATCGGAGCGCAGAAACGTGATCAGCATGTCGTTGATGGGCTTCGGCTCCTCGCGCAGCACCCAGTGCGTCCTCTCGCCGAAGAAGAGCGTGCCGCCGCGCTCGCAGAGCTCGATGCTCTTCTTCGCGAGCGACACATCCGCGAATTCGTCCTTCTCGCCCCAGATGAGCAGCACCGGCACCTCGATCCGCTGGACGGGCGCGGAGAGATCCTTCTTCAGCAGCGCCCGGTACCAGTGGATCATGGAGGTGAGCGCTTTCGGTTCGCGCCACGCCTTGCGGTACTGCTCCCACTCTGCCTTGTCGAACGCGCCCTCGCGCGCGGAGGCTTCCAGCGCCTCGATGAGACCCGAAAAATTCTTCCTCCGCATCATCCATTCGGGCAGGCCGCGCAAGCGGAACATCTTCACATAGCGGCTCTTCCGGCGCTGTTCCTTGTCGGTGAACATCGCCTGCTTCCAGATCGCGGGGTGCGGCGCGTTGATCACCGCCGCCTTTTCCATCTGCGCGGCCCTTGTCGAGCAGAGCCACCAGGCGACGCTCGCGCCCCAGTCGTGGCCGACGACGCGAAGCTTCTCCTCGCCGAAATGCCGCCCGAGGTCGATGACGTCCTGCGCCAGCTCGTCGAGGTCATAGGCCTTCACGCCGCGCGGCTTGCCGCTTACGCCATAGCCGCGCTGGTCGGGCGCGATCACGCGGAAGCCTGCCTTCGCAAGCGCCGGCATCTGGTGGTGCCAGCCGAGGCAATTGTCGGGAAAGCCGTGCAGCAGCAGGACGAGCGGTCCGTCCTCGGGCCCCATCTCCGCGTAATGCAATGCGATCCTGTCGAGATGCGCGACGCCGAAGCGCGCATCCTCCATGCCGGTCTTCATCTCTTTTCCGTCCTCCGGGGCTTCCCCTGCGTGAGCCCCATTCTAGTCCGGAGCATGGCGAAGTTGGGGCCGCACCTCTATGCTTTGACGCAAATGAATTTGCCATAAGCGTTGCGGGGAGAAAGCCATGCGTGCCATGCGTGTGCACGAACTATCGGAAAATATCGATGTGCTCAGGATGGACGAGGTGGAATTGCCGCCGCCGGGGCCGGGCGAGGTCCGCCTGAAGCTCCGCGCCTGCTCGGTCAATTTCCCGGACATCCTGATGGTGCAGGGGAAATACCAGTTCAAGCCCGAGCTTCCCTTCTCGCCGGGCATGGAAGGTGCGGGCACCGTCGCGTCGGTGGGCGAGGGCGTGACGAGGCTGAAACCAGGCGACCGTGTGGTCGCGGGGCTGCGCGTCGGCGGCTTCGCGGAGGAAGTGAACGTGCCTGAGGCCGCCTGCCGCCCGATCCCCGGCGCGATGGATTTCGCCGAGGCCGCCGCCTATCCCGCCGCCTATCTCACGGCCTATGTCGCGCTTGTCTGCCGCGGCCATCTGCAGAAGGGCGAGACGCTTCTGGTGCACGGGAGCACAGGCGGCGTCGGCCTCGCCGCCGTCGAAATGGGCAAGCTTCTCGGCGCGACGGTGATCGCGACCTCGGCTTCGGACGAGAAGCTGAAGGTGGTGAAGGCGCGCGGCGCCGATCACGTGCTGAACGTCACGCAAGGTTTCCGCGAAAAGGTGAAGGAGCTCACCGGCGGGCGCGGCGCAGATGTGATCTACGATCCCGTCGGCGGCGACGTCTTCGACGAAAGCGTGCGCTGCATCGCCTGGAACGGCCGCCTCCTCATCATCGGTTTCACCAGCGGCCGTATCCCCTCCGTCTCCGTCAACATGCCGCTCATCAAGGGCTTCTCCGTCGTCGGCGTCCGCGCCGGAGAATACGGCCGCCGCGATCCGGAAGCGGGCCGCGCCAACATCGAGGCGGTCGACCGCCTCGCCGCCGAAGGAAGGATCAAACCTTACATCTGCGCCCGCTTCCCGCTGGAGCGCGCGGTCGACGCCATGCGCATGCTTCAGGAGCGCAAGGCCGTCGGCAAGGTCGTGATCGAGATGTAGAAAACAAATGTCATTGCCGGGCTTGACCCGGCAATCCAGGGCGGTTTGCACTGCGCTAAAATAAAAATTGTCACCCCGGCACTTGTTGCCGGGGCCCAATCCACGTCAGCCGCGCGCCGCGCCGCCAATGGATCCCGGGCATGAAGCCCGGGATGACATCTTGTTTTTGTGCGAGAAACCCCTCTAGACGCTCCGCTTCGCCTTGTCCTTGTCGTTTGCGCCGCGGATCATCTCGCGCATCTTGTCCCATTCCTCGTCGGAGAGTTTCGAGAGCCGCGAGAAATTGCCGCCGCCCGCCGAGAAGCCGCCGCCGTCGATGGCGATGGTCTGCCCGGTGAGATACTCGCAGCCATCCGCCATCAGGAATGTCGCGAGGTTCTGCAATTCGCTCATCTGCCCCACGCGCCCCATCGGGATGCCCTCGCGCGAGCCTTCGCCGTCGGTCGACTGGCCGGGCGACAGCCGCGCCCAGGCGCCCTCGGTCGGGAAGGGGCCGGGCGCGATGGCGTTGAGCCGGATGCCGTAAGGCCCCCATTCGGCGGCGAGCGATTTCGTCATGATGTTGACGCCCGCCTTCGACATCGCGCTCGGCACGGTGAACGGTCCGCCGTTCCATATCCATGTCGTCAGGATCGAGATGACGCTGCCCGGTACCTTGTCGCGGATCCAGCGCGTGCCGATCGCATGCGTCACGTAGAACGAGCCGTGAAACACGATGCCCGCAATGGCGTCGAAGCCGCGCGAGGAAAGGTCCTTGGTTGGCGAGATGAAATTGCCGGCGGCGTTGTTCACGAGGCCTGTCAGCGGTCCCTCCGCCCAGATTTCCTCGACCATCTCGTCCACGGCCTGCGCCACGCGAATGTCGACGCTGTGCGTCTTCACGGAACCGCCGTGCTTGTCCATCAGCTCCTTCGCCGTGTCGTCGAGTACCTGCTTGCGCCGCCCGCAGATATAGACCTCGGCGCCGAGCCGGAGATAGTCCTCGGCCATTTCCTTGCCGAGGCCCGTGCCGCCGCCCGTCACCAGGATGCGCTTGCCCTTGAGCAGTCCGTCACGAAACATCGAAGCCATCTTTCCCTCCGCTGACATGTTTTGCGGGCGAGATTAGCTCGTCATCGGTGCTTCGTCTCGTCTTTCGGTTTGACGCAAGGGAAGGGTGGGACGGCTTATTCCTTCTTGTCGCGCGCCGTCAGCACGCTCCAGAGCCGCACCGCGACGAAGATCGGAATGACGACCACGGCGCCGAGCAGCAGGTACTGCACCGACCAGTCGATGGCATCGAACCCCATCGCCCATATCTGCGCAATGGTGTCGATGAAGTCGCGCCAGAGGTCGATCGGCTTGATGCCGAACACGGCGAGCACCACGCCCACCGCGATGGAAGCGATGGCGAGCTTGAAAAGCGTGGGCAGGATGGGCCCGCCGAAAAAACGATCCATGTCCGTCTTTATCCTTCTTGTCGCCGAGCCTCTCGCGGCCGGGCTGCCGCATTGTAGCCCACGCGGCAGCGTTAGTCCGCCGCCGAGTTGTAATCCTGCGGCGAGCCTAGTCCGCCGCTGAATTATAAACAGTCCGCACCGGGAACGGGATGGTGATGCCGCCTTCGTCGAAGCGCTCCTTGATGCGCCGCGTCAGGTCGAATTTCGTGGGCCAGTAGTCCGCATTCATCACCCACACGCGCACCACGATATCGACCGCACTGTCGCCGAGATTGATGACGCCGATAAAGGGCTCCGGATCGGCGAGGCAGCGCGGCTCCGCTTCCAGCTCGCGCCGGATGATGTCCATCGCCTTGCCGATATCGTCGCCATAGGAAATGCCGAAGGTCATGTCGAGGCGGCGCTGCGGGTGATAGCTGTAATTCGTGATCGGCCGTCCCCAGACATCGCTGTTCGGCACGATGATCTGGACATTCTCGGGCGTCGCGAGTTCCGTCGTGAAGAGCGAGAGTTCCTTCACCGTGCCGGCGACGCCGCCCACTTCCACATAATGCCCCGCGCGGAACGGCCGGAAGATCAGCAGCATCACGCCTGCGGCCACGTTCGAGAGCGTTCCCTGCAGCGCAAGGCCGACCGCGAGACCGGCCGCGCCCAGAACGGCGATGAGGCTCGCCGTCTGCACGCCGAATTTCGCGAGCACCGCGAGGATCGTGAAGATCAGCACGAGATAGCGCACGATGTTGCCGAAGAAGCTCTTCAGCATCTCGTCCATGCTCGGCCAGCGCCCCAGCCCGCGCATCGTCCAGGTCCTGAGCCGCCCGGCAAACCACAGGCCGGCGATCAGGATGATGATGGCGATCACCATATTGACGCCGCCCTCGAGAAGCTGCGGCAGGAGAACGTCCATCTGCTCCCGGATGGAAGGCGGCAATTGATCGAGCATGCGGGGGGTCTCCTCGGATTTGCTGCTGGGGAGGCGCAGTTTCACATGGCAAGCAATCGATTTGAACCGCAGAAAAGGGCCATTTTCGGGCGCAACGCTCTTCTGTGTCTAGTTTCCGAACGCGGCGGCGCGTGCGAGCCCGCGAAGATCGAGCACTTCGATCGCGGCATAATGCAGCCTGATCAGCCCGCGCTTTTGCAGCGCCTGCAGGATGCGATGCACGGATTTGCGTTCGAGCCCCGTCATGTCGCCGAGCTGGGACTGGGTCAGCCGCACATGCCGGCCTTGTGCTTCGGCTCCCCGCGAGGCCAGCGCGTGCAGGCGCGCGGCGACCCGCGGGGAGGGCGGCAGGGCAAGCACGTCGGCAAGCGTCCGCACCGTGTCCTGGATGAGCTCCAGGTTCAATGCGGAGAAGGAAAGCCAGGCATCGGGAAAGTCCGCAACGAAGCGCGTCAGCGAGCTGCGCGGAACGGCAAGCGCCTTCACGGGCCCGTCGGCCGCTGCGGTCACGAGCCGTTGCGTGCCCGGCAGCAACCCGATCTGTCCGAACCACTTGCCCGGACCGGCCAGGTCGATCAGGGCGCTGCCCTCGTCGGCAACCGCCGCGGTTAGGTGAACGCTGCCGGACAAAATGCCGAAGAGACCGCCCGCTTCGTCCTCTGTGCCGTAGAGCCAGTCGCCGTCCAAAAAGGACATCTCGACGGATTGTTCGAGAAGCCGCCGCCGGAAACCGGCCGGTTGCCTCGCAAACCAGCCGGAAGGCGCGGCGGCGATCAGCCGTTTTTCGGTGGTTTCTGCGGTCATTTCAAAATGTACCCCTGGGGACAATCTTCTTCAACCGCCGGCCCTAGTGTCCGCGTCGCCGAAGCAGGTATGAAAGGACAAAGGGAATGAAGAAGTCGGTTCACCTGGTGGCGGGCCTTGTGGCCGCCGCTCTCATGTCGGGCAGTGCGGTCGCTTCACCGGCCGCGCCTTTCGAGAAAAACGAGATTCAGGCAGCGGCCGATGAGGCTTATGCCTATTTCTATCCGCTCATCACCATGGATGTGACGCGGACGGTCATGACCAACCTGCCCGCGGGCATGGTGGAGGGGCTTGGGCCGGTCAACGCGTTTCACCATCGCCGGAGCTATCCGGATGCCGAGGCCCGCACGGTTGTCCGCCCGAATTTCGATACGCTTTACTCGCTCGCCTGGCTCGATCTGAGCGAAGGTCCCCTCATCGTCTCCATGCCCGCGACCGATGGGCGCTACTACATTCTTCCCTTCTACGACATGTGGACGGAAGTGTTCGCCGCGCCGGGATGGCGGACCAGCGGCACGGAAGCCGCAGACTGGGCCCTCGTTCCCCCGGGCTGGCAGGGCGAACTTCCGGACGGTGTGCGCCGGATCGACGCCCCGACGACGGATCTGTGGATTATCGGCCGTATACAGACGAACGGTCCTGCGGACTACGAAAACGTTCACGCCATTCAGGACAGGATGGCGATTGTGCCTCTCGCGCATTGGGGGTCGCCGGACTGGCGTCCCGCTGCCGTCACTCCCGACGCCGGTGTCGACATGAAGACCGATCCGATGCAGCAGGTGCATGATATGCCGGCGGCGGCCTATTTCGCGCGAGCGGGCGAACTGCTCGGGAAGCATTCGCCGCACCCGACCGACTGGGCCGTTCTGGAACGCATGCGGCGGCTCGGGCTCGAAGCCGGCAAGCCCTTCGACATCGCCGCGCTCGATCCGGACGTGCGCGCTGCCCTCGAGGCCGCCCCCTCCCGCATGCAGGCGCTCATGAAAGAAGCGCGGGCCGGCATCGGCGACATGCGCAATGGCTGGTTGATCGGCCGTTCCGGCTTCGGCGTCTACGGCAACGACTATCTGAAGCGCGCGATCATAACGATGCTCGGGCTCGGCGCGGTTTCGCCGGAGGATGCCATATATCCGATGAACCTTGCCGATGCGGACGGGCAGCCGCTAACCGGCGAGCGGGATTATGTGCTGCATTTCGAAAAGGAGGACCTCCCTCCGGCAAACGGGTTCTGGTCGGTAACGATGTACGACGAAGAGGGCTTTCAGGTCGCAAACCCGATCGACCGCTTCGCGATTGGCGACAGGGACGCTCTGACCTTCAACAAGGATGGTTCACTCGACCTCTACCTGCAGCACGAGAACCCCGGCAAGGACAGGGAATCGAACTGGCTGCCCGCGCCAGCGAGCGGCAAGCTCGGCGTGACCATGCGGCTCTTCGGGCCCGCGCCGGAAGTGGTCGACGGGCGCTGGGCGCCGCCGGCCATCCGGCGGGTCCAGTAGCGTGTCTGTACCGGCGAGGCGAATGAGGGTTCGCCTCCGTTCGGGGAGGGGGAGAGGTGGCGTCCCGGCGGGGGCGCCGCCTCTTTTGCCCTCTCCCAATCACGCGCACGCTGCTACCCTCCCTCCATGTCGGCCCCTCTCCACGCGCGCGAACTGTCGGCGCTCCCCCCTCTCTTCGCCCGCTGGTTCGCCTCCCGCGGCTGGCGCCCCCGCGCGCATCAGCTGGCGCTGGCCGCCCTCGCAGCGGAAGGGAAATCCGCGCTCCTGATCGCGCCGACGGGCGCGGGCAAGACGCTGGCGGGCTTCCTGCCGAGCCTGCTCGATCTCGCCTCTCGTCCCACGCCGAAAAAGCGCGCGCTTCACACGCTCTATATCTCGCCCCTGAAGGCGCTCGCCGTCGACGTGAAGCGCAATCTCGAAATGCCCGTCGCCGAAATGGGCCTCGACATTTCCATCGAGACCCGCACCGGCGACACACCGCAGAACCGCCGCCAGCGCCAGCGCCGCGAGCCGCCCGACATATTGATGACGACGCCGGAGCAACTGGCGCTGCTTCTCTCCTATCCGGACGCGCAGGAATTCTTCGGCTCGCTCGCCCATCTCGTGCTGGACGAGCTGCACGCGCTCGCGAATTCGAAGCGCGGCGATCTCCTTGCGCTCGGCCTCGCGCGTCTGGCGACGCTCGCGCCGGGTCTCCGCCGCACCGGCCTTTCGGCGACCGTCGCCGAGCCCGATGCGCTGCGCCGCTATCTGATGCCGCAGCCTCCGGAAGGTGAAGCCCTGAGCGAGATCGTCGTCGCGCCGCCCGGCGCGTTGCCGGAAATCTCGGTGCTGACGCCTGCCGGTTCGGAGAACGAGGAGGTTCGCATCCCCTGGTCGGGCCATTCCGCGCGCCACGCGCTCCCCGCCGTCTACGACGCGATCCGTGCGAACCGCACCGTCCTCGTCTTCGTCAACACGCGCTCCCAGGCCGAATTCGTCTTTCAGGAATTGTGGCGCCTCAACGAGGACGCGCTCCCGATCGCGCTTCATCACGGCTCCCTCTCGGCGGAAGCGCGCCGCAAGGTCGAGGCCGCCATGTCGGCCGGCACGCTCCGCGCCGTCGTCTGCACCTCGACGCTCGACCTCGGCATCGACTGGGGCGAGGTCGATCTCGTGGTGAACATGGGTGCGCCGAAAGGCGCGAGCCGCCTTCTCCAGCGCATCGGCCGCGCGAACCACCGCCTGGACGATCCCTCGCGCGCCGTGCTCGTCCCCGCCAACCGTTTCGAGGTGCTCGAATGCGAGGCCGCCCGCGCCGCCGCCCTCGAAGGCGCGCAGGACGGCATGGTCTCGCGCACCGGCGCGCTCGACGTGCTCGCACAACACATTCTCGGCTGCGCCTGCTCCGCGCCCTTCGACCCCGAAGAGCTTTACGGTGAAGTCCGTTCCGCCGCGCCCTTCCGTTCCCTCACGCGCGAGGATTTCGGCAAGGTGGTCGATTTCGTCTCGACCGGCGGCTACGCGCTGAAGAATTACGACCGCTTCGCGCGGCTCCGCCCCAATGCGAAGGCCGAAGGCGATCTGCGTCTCCGCGCCGCATCGCCCGCCGTCATCCAGCAATACCGCATGAATGTCGGCACCATCGTCGAGGCGCCCATGCTGAAGGTGCGGATGATCAAGCGCGGCGGGCGGCGTCCCATTGGCGCGATGGGCGGGCGTTATCTCGGCGAGATCGAGGAATATTTCATCGACCAGCTTGTCGCCGGCGACACCTTCCTCTTCGCGGGCCACATCCTCCGCTTCGAGGGCCTTGCCGAAACGGAGGCGCTCGTCACGAAGTCGAACGACCCTTCGCCCATGATCCCGTCCTATTACGGCGGCAAGTTCCCGCTCTCGACCTATCTCGCCGCCCGCGTGCGCCGCCTCTTCGCGCATCGCGAGGAGTGGCAGACCTTGCCCGCGCCCGTCCGCGAGTGGCTGGAGATACAGGCATGGCGTTCCGTGCTGCCGGGCGAGACGAACCTGCTGGTCGAGTGTTTCCCCCGCGCCGACAAGTTCTATCTCGTCTGCTATCCCTTCGAGGGCCGCCTCGCGCACCAGACGCTCGGCATGTTGCTGACGCGCCGTCTCGACCGCGCGGGCGCCCGGCCCCTGGGTTTCGTCGCCTCGGAATATTCGCTCGCCATCTGGTGCCTGCGCGATCCGGGGCTCATGCATGAGCGTCACGAACTGCCCCTCGGCGAACTCTTCGCCGAAGACATGCTTGGCGACGACCTCGACGCCTGGCTCGCCGAGTCGAGCTTGCTCAAGCGCACTTTCCGCGACTGCGCCATCATTTCCGGCCTCATCGAGCGCCGCTATCCGGGCATGGAGAAGTCGGGCCGTCAGGTCACCTTCTCGTCGGACCTCATCTACAACGTGCTCCGCGAGCACGAGCCGGATCACATCCTGTTGCGTGCCACCTATAACGACGCCGCGACGGGCCTTCTCGATGTCGGCCGCGTCGCGGAAATGCTGAAGCGCGTGAAAGGCCGCATCCTCCTCAAGCGTCTCGACCGCGTCTCCCCGCTCGCCGTCCCCGTCCTTCTCGACATCGGCAAGGTCTCGGTCGACGGCGAGGCGAACGAGGCGCTACTCTCCGAAGCGGCGGACGATCTGATCGCGGAAGCGACAAGACTCGTTTGATGAAGGCCGACTCGATTTATAAGAAGGCATCGACATCTGGACCACCCTCCCCCTGTGGGAGGGTCGAAATTCGCCCCGCGAATTTCGGGGAGGGGTAAGTGGCTTACGCAGACACGCAGGCAAGGAAGAGAGAAGAGGGCATCCGCGCGACCGCCCATCCCTCGCTCCGCGTCTGCGGTGCGCGTTTCGACCTCATGCCCGAAGGTGCGGCATGGCTGGCCGCCGAGCGCCTGCTCGTCGTCGCGGATCTTCATTTCGAGAAGGGCTCCGCCTTCGCGGAGCGCGGCATCGCGCTGCCGCCTTACGACACCCGCGCCACCATCGCCCGCCTCGAAGCTCTCGTCGCGCGTCTGAAGCCCGATACGCTCGTCGCCCTCGGCGACAGCTTCCACGACATGACGGCCGCAGAGCGCATGTCGCCGGAAGACGGCGCGCGCCTCGCGCGCCTTTCCCGTTCGCTCGACTGGATATGGATCGCGGGCAATCACGATCCGGTCCCGCCCCGCGCCTTCGGCGGCGCCGTCATGGAAGAGCTTCGCGTCGGTCCGCTCACCTTCCGCCATGAGCCGCGCGCCGCGCCCGCGACGGGAGAGATCGCCGGCCACCTTCATCCGTGTGCGGCGGTTCGCGTGCGCGGCCGTCGCCTCCGCCGCCGTTGTTTCGCCTCCGACGGCACGCGCATGATCATGCCCGCCTTCGGCGCCTATGCCGGCGGCCTCAATGTCCTCGACACCGCTTACGACGATCTGCTGCCGGGCTTCGACTTCCATGCCTGGATGATGGGCGCGCGCACGGTTATCCCCGTTTCTGCCCGCCGCCTTGAAGCCGATTGAGGAGAAAAAAACTTCTCCCCGATTCCACCCCCCCCTGTGGGAGGGTCAAAATTTGCGCCCGCAAATTTTGGGGAGGGGTAAGCGGCAGAATGAGACGGCAAAACCGGGAGTAACTTTTCCCAATCGCTCTTCATGACGTTTCAATGACGGTTCGATGACGGTCGCCCGAAAACGGGCCGCTTTATCCCCGTTCAGCCGAAAGTGGCGAGCACCGGAAACGTCTCCAGCAGGAAGATCGCGAGCCGCTCGAAGGTCCCCGTCAGCATCATCAGGCCCGTGCCCGCAAGCAGCACACCCGCCGCGATTTCGACCTTGTGCATGTGCTTGCGAAACCGTCCCGCGAAGCTCAGAAAGCCGCGCACCGCGAAGGCGGCGGCAAGAAACGGAATGCCGAGCCCCAACGAATAGACGGTGAGAAGCGACACGCCGGCCGAAAGACTTTCCTGCGCTGCCGCGATGGTCAGGATCGTCGCAAGGATCGGTCCGATGCACGGCGTCCATCCGAAAGCGAAGGCGAGCCCGAGCAGATAGGGACTCGCGAACTGCATCAGCGGACTGCGTTCGCCTTCGCCGCTTCCCGCGATATGGAAGCGCGCCTCGCGGTCGAGAAAGGCAAGCCGGAAAAGCCCCATGTAATGAAGCCCGAACACGATGATGATCCCGCCCGCGATGCGCGAGAGAATATCCTTGTGCTGAACGATGAGCGGATTTATGGCGGATGCGCTCGCGCCGAGTGCGACGAAGATGGTGGTGAACCCGAGCACGAAACCCACGGCGCCGAGCGCGACGCGTTGCGTCAGCCCCTCGGAGGCAAGCGGTTTGCCCTGCGCATCCTCGCGTGTCAGTTCCTCCAGCGACGTGCCCGCGATGAAGCACAGATAGGCGGGCACCAGCGGCAGAACGCAGGGCGAGAGAAAACTGATGAGCCCCCCAAGCGCGGCGGCAAGATAGCCTACATCCATTGCGACAGTCCGGTCATTGCCTGTTCATCACGGCGGAAGCGAGCCAGCCCGCAAGGGCGGCGATGAGCACCGCGATCAATCCATAGAGCAGCGGATCGCTATGCGCCATGCGGAAGAGAAACCGCTCCGCGCCCCGCTTGTCGATATAGAGCGGCGAGGAAATCGTGTCGACAATCTCGCCTTCCTGCAACAGATAGACCTTCGCCGTGTAGAGCCCAACCGGCACATTGGCGGGAATGTCGATGGTCGCCCGGAAGAGCGTCTGCCCGAGAAAGGTCACGCCGCCCGGCAGGCTCGTGTAAAGCCCGTTCCGCCGCTGGTTGCGGATGAGCGCTTTCCAGAAAGCGTTTTCTTCGTCCGGCGGCAGGATCTGCAGCGTGCCGTCTATGGCCCGCGCCGTCGGCATGCCGGGATTGATGTTCTCGATACCGATGCGCAATGCCTTCAGCGTGTCGGGGTTGGCGGTCACCTCAAGCGGCCGTGTGCTCGCGATCGCGTAGTAGCCGGGCACTGTCGGGTAGGTAACGGAATCGTGGTTGATCCAGATGCCCGCGATCGGTTCCTTGCGGCGCACCGTCATCGGTCTTGTCGGCCCCTGCACCACGACCACGATGTCGCGGTTGAGCGCGCGTGAGCCGGGCGTGCGTGCCTCGACCGCGCCGAAGAGAAGAATCTGCGTGCCGGTGAAGTTCGAGCGGATCGCGATCTGGTGCTCGGAAAGATCGGTGACAAGCTGGTCCGCGCGCGTCGCCGTCGCGGCGGCGAGCACCGCAAGCATGATGAGCGCTGTCCTGACGACCCTCATTGCTCCGCTTCCACTTCGACGACGGAGTAGGGATCGGCGGGCGTGCTGATGAGGTCGTAGCCGAGCCGCATCCCGATCAGCAGCAGGATCGCCGCCAGCAGTGCGCGCAACTGCTCGGCAGGCATCTTTTCCGCCGCGCGCACGCCGTACTGCGCCCCGATCACGCCGCCGACGACAAGCAGGAAGCCGAGCACGATGTCGACCGCCTGGTTCTCCAGCGAGTGCATCACGCCGGTCAACGCCGCGACGAAGACGATCTGGAAGAACGAGGTGCCGATCACGACATTGGTCGGCATGCGCAGAATGTAGATCATCGCCGGAATGAGGATGAAGCCGCCGCCCACGCCCATGATCGCCGCCAGCGTGCCGACGAAGTAGCCGACAAGAATGGGCGGGATCACGCTGATATAGAGCTTCGAGCGGCGGAAGCGCATCTTGAAGGGCAGGCCGTGGATCCAGCTGTGATGTCCGCCACGCCGCCTTGTCACACTGCCGCCGCGCGCCGCGCGGATGGCCTGCACGCTTTCCACCATCATCATCGCGCCGATGACGCTCAGAAACACGACATAGACGACCGAGATGGTGAGGTCGATCTGGCCGATCGCCGCCAGAAGCTTGAAGAGATAGATGCCGCTCAGCGAGCCGAGAATGCCGCCTGCCAGCAGCACCCCTCCCATCTTGAAGTCGATGGATTTGCGCGCAAAATGCGCCAGCGCGCCGGTAACGGAGGACGCGACGATCTGCGTCGCTTGCGTGCCGACGGCGACCGCGGGTGGAATGCCGAGAAAAATGAGCAGCGGCGTCATCAGGAAGCCGCCGCCAATGCCGAACATGCCCGAGAGAAAGCCGACAGCCGCGCCCATGGCGAGAATGGTCAGGACGCTGACCGGCAACTCGGCGATCGGGAGATAAATCTGCATGTCGCGCGCGGCTCCGGCTGGCGGAGACCTTCAGGGCGGAGAAGCCACCCTATGGAGGAAAAGGTCGCAAATTGGGGTAGCACGTCCCCCGGCCGATTCCTAGCGTGCCCGCGCCTTTGGTCTAGCTGAGCCGCGCTTCAAGCGACGCGAGCGTTTCGCGCGTCACCGTCCCTGTCGTCTCCAGCCCTTCTGTCAGCTGGTATTCGAGTATCGCGTCCCGCGTACGCGGGCCCATCAGCCCGTCGGGCGAACCCGCGTCATAGCCGAGCCGGTTCAGCAGCTCCTGCACGCGCGCGATATCGGCTTTCGTCGCCGAGCCAGTGCTGCTGCCTTCAAGCGATGAAACGTCCCACTGCTTCAGCGAACTCATATCGCCATTTGCAAGTGGGTCGGGCGTCTTCGCGCTCCACGTGGCGGAGGCGACTTTCGCCTTGGCAAGGTCTTCAGCACTCAGTTCCGTGGCAATGGCGTCGCGCTTTGCCGCCGCGCCCTTGTCGCCGCCCTTCGCTGCAATATCGAGCCACTTGTAGGCCTCGACGGGGTTCTTCTCGATGCCCAGTCCGCGTTCGTTCAGGATCGCGAGATTGTACTGGCTGTCACCAAGCCCGTAATTCGCGGCCTGGTTGAACCAGCCCGCCGCAGTCTTGAAATCCTGCGCCGTGCCGCGTCCCTCGGCATGGATGACGGCGAGATTGTGCATCGCCTTCACATTACCGCTCTTCGCCGCCTTCTCGTACCACTCGCGGGCGAGGCCGTCGTTCTGGCTTACGCCGCGGCCCTTCTCGTACTGGGTGGCCAGCCGGTATTGCGCGGCGGCAAGGTCCTGTTCGGCCGCGCGCTCGAACCATTTCGCCGCTTCGCCCATGTCCTGCGTCACGCCCTCGCCATTCGCGTAGCGTTGGCCGACTTCATATTGTGCCGCCGCGTCGCCGCGCTGCGCGGCATCCATCAGCGTCACCTTCTCGGGCTCGACCGGTGCCGTTTCGACCGGTGTCGACGGCGACGGTGTCAGCGACGGTGCAGGCGTCAGCGTGGCCGTGCCCGCCGGTTCTCCGGATGACGGTTTCGCAGCCGGCTGCGTCGAGGGCACGATGGCCTCGTCGGGTGCCGTCGTGTCTTTGCCTGTAGAGGGCGACGCCGGAGCCGTCGCTCCGTTTTCCGTTTCGCTGGCACCGGCGTCTTCCGGACTGGCCTCCGGATTTTTCGTTGTCTCTGGAAGTGTGAGGGGGGCGGTGCGCTCGGCTGCGGGGGGCAGCGGCGCCGGTCCATCCTTCAGCATCACATAGGCGCCCGCGAGAACGGCAAGCAGCATGAAGCTCGCCGCCACGCCCAGAATGAGTTTCCGACTGCGGCCTTCGCCATCGCGCTCCGCGGAGAAGCGGGCGGAAGACTCCGCATAGCCGGAACCGGACGTGCTGCCGTAATGGGGTTCCTGCCGTGCGCTGCCGCCGCCTTGTGCAGCGGCCTGCGCCGCGCGCCGCGCTGCCGCAAGAAAATCGTTTGCGGCCCGCTCGCCGGCATTCTGTGGCGGTTCGACGGGGTCGGGCGGGATCACGCCGTCGTCGATCTCTCCGCGCATCTGCGTGCCGTCCCGATAGTCGGCGTGATCGTCGTCATCGGGTTCGGCCGCGAAAGGCGGCGGCGCCTCTTCGTAGTTCTCCGGTTCGCGCGGCGTCCGTTCGAAGGGGGGCGGCGCCTCGTAGCGCGCTTCTTCGTAAGGCGGCGGTGCGGCCACGCTCGAAGCGCGCCGCTCGCTCTCATAGCCGCGGTCCCAGTCGTTCGGTCCGAAGGACGGCCCCAGATTGTTGCCGATCCCCGGCGACATCATCGGCGGTGCATCGAAACTCGGCAGGCCGAAACCGGGTCCGGCGGGTGGAAAACCTGCCGCCACGCTGCCGGCATTGAGCTGCGGCGACAACGTTGCCTTTGCCTTGACGGCCTTCGTTTCCTTTTCGAGATGGTTCAGGCGGCTCGTCATGCGCTCGATCATCGCCTGCAGCGATGTCACGCCTCGCGATCGCGGCCTTCGCTCGCCGACAGGTTTTCGCCGATCCCGGCAATCGCCTTCTCGACGGTCTGCGCCGCTTCCATCGTCAGCCGCTCATTATGTTCGAGCCGCTGCGCCATCTGTTCGAAGCGGTGGGCAAGTGCCTCCGGTACTTCGGTCCGGTGCGAGCGGTCGAGGTCTTCGAGCTTCCGCGCAATGTTCGTAACCGAATTCTCGAAGGTCTTCACTGTCTCGTCGGTACGGCTCTCTGTGCGCTCGAGACGTTCGGCCATCTTTTCGAGATTGCTCTGCAGCCGCTCGATGGCTGCGCGCTGGTTCTCGGCCGACGATTTTTCCTCGATAGCCTTCAGTGCCGCTTCCACGGCCTGCGGGCCGATGCCGCTGACGCCGTGCTCCATCTTTTCGAGCCGGTTCGCGAGCTGCATCAGCGTGCTTTCAAGGGCCTGGGCGCGCTTCTTCGCTTCCTCGCGTTCGGCTTCCTGTTCGGCATTCTCGACGCGGTTCGACAGAGAGGCCAGCGTCTCGCGGATTTCGCCCAGCGTGTCGTCGGTGCGCCGTTCGGTCGTTTCCAGATGGTCGACGACGGCGTTCACGGCTTTCTCAAGCGTCTGGATCGTGCGCTGGTCTTCCGGTCGCATGCCGCCGCGCCCGCGTTCGGCACGTTCCATGCGTTCCCCGAGCATCTGGAGCTTCCGCTCCAGCGGATCGATCGTCCGGCTTTCCGAATATCTCTCGCCCATGTCGTGCTCCGGCTGTTCGATGCGTTCGGCGAGCTGGCTCACCGTCGCTTCGAGCTTGCGCGTCATCTCCGCCGTGCGCCGCTCGCTGTTGTCGACGCGCTGCACGAGTTCCCGCACGGCTTCCGCCACCGGTCCAAGGTCGATCTTGGGTTCGGGTACGGAGGCCTGTGGAGCTCTGTGCTCCGGCTCCGAGTACCGGTTCTGCATCGCCGGCGGCTCCTGTTGCCCCACTTCGTCGGTGCCCGTGTCCATGATCACCTGGTTCAACCAGGCGCCGAGCGTCACGCCCGCCCGGCGTGCGGCCTGCTTGGCCGCTTCTCGCGCCTCGGGCTCAATACCCTTGACGCTCCATGGAACCCCCGATCGCATCCGAATCACTATGCCCGTTAACCCTCAGGCCAGTATAAACCGCGCTATCTGGTATTTCTAAACGCAGACTGACCCTAAATCTTGTCACGGCTCTTCTTGTCGCCGCCGGCGCGCGTGGATGCGGCGGGACGTGCTGTTTCAGCACACCAATAAAGCGGCAAGGTCGGTAAATACCGCGTTAACCCGCGGCCCTAAGTGCGCGCCATGCCGATATTTTTTTGCGAGGGGGTTCGATCAGGCGCCGTTCCGCAGCCGGAGCATCTCGGCGTCGCTCCAGCGCGACCAGTCCCGGGCTTTTGCGAGATAGGCATCGTGCGAGGCGGCAACCCGGGCGGCAAGCTCGCTTGCCTCCGCCAGTTCCGCCATCACTTCGCCCGCCACCTTCGTCATCTCGGCTGCGACGGGGTCGGGCCACCGCCTGAGTTCGGCCCCGCCGCCGGCCGTCAGCGCCGCAAAGGCCTCGATGTTGTGGAAAGTGAAATCGGCCAGCGTCTCGGCGGCCGTTGCCAGCGCCGCACCGCGCACGATCTGCTGCAGGTCGTCCGGCAGCGCCTCGAATTTTTCCCTGGATACGATCAGCTCGAGTGCGGGCCCTGCCTCATGGAAGGCGGGCAGGTAATAGTACCGCGCCACCTTGTCGAGCCCGAAGGCCGTGTCGTTCCAGGGGCCCACCCATTCGGCCGCGTCGATCGTGCCGTTCTTCATCGAACTGAAGATTTCGCCGGGCGGCGTCAGCACCACACTCGCGCCGAGGCGCCGCATTACCTCACCGCCGAGCCCCGCGATCCGGAACCGCAGCCCTTTGATGTCGTCGAGTGCATTGATCTCACGGTTGAACCAGCCGCCCGCCTGAACGCCACTCGACCCGGCATAGAAAGGCAGCACACCGAAGGGCCGATAGGCTTCCTCCCACAGCGCCTGTCCGCCGCCGAATTGCAGCCAGCCCGACATCTCCGGCGCCATCAGGCCGAAGGGAACGCCGGTAAAATAGTGGAAGACCGGATTTTTGCCCTGCCAGTAGTAAGGCGTTCCGTGCCCCATTTCGCAGACACCCTGCGATACCGCATCGAAGACCTCGAAGGGCGGCACGATCTCGCCCGCGCCATAGAGCTTTACGGTCAGCCTCCCGCCGGACATTGCGCCGATCCGGTCGGCAAGGCGCTGTGCATTGACGCCGACACCGGGCGCGCCTTTCGGCCACGCCGTCGCCATCTGCCACTGGATAGCGTCAGCCGTCCGCGCGGAAGTGGCAAGGGCAGGCAGCGCGATCGCGCCTGCCGCTGCGCCGAGAAAGTCTCTGCGTTTCATCTATGTGGTCCCCCGGAGAATCTGTCGCGCGAGCATGTCACCTCGCGCGCATCTCCGGCAACGGTCTTCACGGACCGGAGAAGACCTGCACCGCGATGATCCGATTGCCGCTCCGCGCAATGCCTATGCCGCTCTTCGTCATCTCCGCGGCTTGCATGTTCTTGCGGTGGGACGGGCTCTTCGCCCATTTATCAACCAGCGTTTCGGCCAGTGCCTGGTCGCTCATCGAGGCATAGCTGGGCCCTTCGACGACCTGGATGTTTTCGGAGACCCGGCCATTGAAGTCCGGATCAAGCGCCAGCAGCCGCTCGCGCGGGCCCTGGCCATCCGGATTGTGGTGTCCGAAAAAACCGCGAAGCTGCATGTCTGCCGCGTGCACGCTTGCGGCCCTTTGCAACATCGCATCGGCGGAGAGCGCGTTGACGCCCTTCCCGGCCCGGAAATCGTTCACGGCTTTCAGGATCGCCCGGCCGAGCGGCGTCTCGCTCCGGGCGGCGGCGCTCGCTTCCGCCGGCAGGCTCGCCGTGCTGACTTCCTGCGGTTTCATGGACGATCCGCCACTGGCGCATGCGGCAAGCAGCGTGCATGTGATCAGAAGGGTGGCGGTCGCCGCGATGCGCTGCATGGATTTCTCTCCGGCCGGCTTTCTGTTGCCGCTAATAGAGCATTGGCGGCACCCATCGCCAAAAAAGATTTCGCGACCTCATTGACGCTTACGTCAACGTCAACTAGAGTGCGGTCCACTTTCATAAAAATGGCTGAAAACAGCCGAAAATCCGGGCTTCAAACACGATCGAACGGTGCCGCCGCAACCCGGTTTGCCGCATCCGTTCGCCAGTCAGGGAGAAAGTTCATGGAACAGCAGCTTCACGTCGCCTCGGGCGCCGCGGCGCAGCGCAACGGCCTCGATCGGGGCGAGTGCGCCGGTGTCACCTTCTCGATCACCGAACTCGCCGACGAATTCGGCCTCACCACCCGAGCCATCCGTTTCTATGAGGACAAGGGCCTTCTGACACCCGAGCGCAGGGGCCAGACCCGCGTCTACCATCCGCGCGATCGCGCCCGGCTGACGCTGATCGTGCGCGGCAAGAACGTCGGTCTCGCCCTGTCCGAGATCAAGGAAATCCTGAGCCTCTACGACCTTCACGACGGCTGCGAGACGCAGAACCGTGTCGCCGTCGACAAGTTCCGCAAGCGCATCGCCCAGCTCACCGAGCAGCGCACGGAGATCGACCTTCAGATCAGGACGCTGGAGGAAAGCTGCGCCCGCCTCGAAGCGCAGATCGAGGAACAGGTGAAGGAAGCCCGGAAATCCGGTGTGGCGGCGAAGGCGGAAGCAAAGCCGGCGAAGACGAAGAAGCCCGAAAAGGCTATCGTTTGAGGTAACCGCGCCTCCCGTCCCCGGGGGGCGTCTTACCTGCCGGAGGATCGTCCATGCCGACCTACAAAGCGCCGCTGCGCGAATACCGTTTCCTGCTCAACGAGCTGTTCGACTTCTCGCAATACGCGAATCTTCCAGGCTTCGCGGATGCACCAGCCGATCTGGTGGACGCGATCCTCGAGGAGGCTGCGAAGCTGACGGAAGAAGTGCTGCTGCCACTCAACCAGGTCGGCGACCGTGAGGGCTGCAAGCTTGAAAACGGCGTGGTAACGACGCCGACGGGCTTCAAGGAGGCCTACAAGTTGCTTGTCGACGGCGGCTGGCCCGCGCTCGTCGCGGACACGGAGTATGGCGGCCAGGGACTGCCGAATGCGCTCGGCGTCATCTTCAACGAGATGGTCTCTTCCGCCAACATGGCCTTCGGCATGTATCCGGGCCTCAGCCACGGCGCCTATTCCGCGCTTTCGCAGCACGGCACGCCGGAGCAGAAGGAAAAATACCTGCCGAAGCTCGTGACGGGCGAATGGACCGGCACGATGAACCTCACCGAGCCTCATTGCGGCACCGATCTCGGCCTTCTGCGCTCCAAGGCCGTGCCGGTAGGCGACGGCTCCTACAAGATCAGCGGCCAGAAGATCTTCATTTCCGCAGGTGAGCACGACCTCGCCGAGAACATTCTCCATCTCGTTCTCGCCCGCATCGAAGGCGCTCCGGCGGGCGTAAAGGGCATCTCGCTCTTCCTTGTCCCGAAGTTCCTCGTCAACGACGACGGCTCGCTGGGAAACCGCAATGGCGTCTCCTGCGGCTCGCTCGAGGAGAAAATGGGCATTCACGGCAACGCAACCTGCGTGCTGAACTACGACGAGGCCATCGGCTGGCTTGTCGGCGAGGAGCACAAGGGGCTGCGTGCCATGTTCACGATGATGAACGAAGCGCGCCTCGGCGTCGGTCTGCAGGGCCTCTCCCAATCCGAGGTCGCCTACCAGAACGCCGTGACCTACGCACTCGAGCGTCTGCAGGGCCGTTCGCTCACGGGCCCAAAGGCGGAGGACAAGCCCGCCGACCCGCTTATCGTTCATCCCGACATCCGCCGCATGCTGCTCGACATCAAGTCCTTCAACGAGGGTGCCCGCGCGCTTCTCGTCTGGACGGCGTTGCATGGCGACCTTTCGCATCGTTCGGACGATGAAAAGACGCGCGAATTCGGCGATGACATGATGGCGCTGCTGACGCCCGTCCTGAAGGGATACTTCACGGATCGCGGTTTCATGAATGCAGTCGACGCTCAACAGGTCTATGGCGGCCACGGCTATATCGGCGAGTGGGGCATGGAGCAGTTCGTGCGAGATGCCCGCATCGCCATGATCTACGAGGGCGCGAATGGCGTTCAGGCGCTCGATCTCGTCGGTCGAAAGCTGGCGCAGAACGGCGGCCGCGCCGTCTTCGCCTTCTTCAAGGCGGTGGACGACTTTGTGGCCGCGAACGGGAACGACGAGAAGTTGAAGCCCTTCGTTGAACCGCTCGCCCGCGCCCGCAAGGACCTCGAGGCCGCCACCATGTGGTTCATGGAGAACGCGCTCGAAAACCCGGATCACGCCGGTGCGGGCTCGACGCCCTACATGCACCTCTTCGGGGTCACGGGCATCGCTTTCATGTGGGCGATGATGGCCCGGGTCGCGAATGACAAGCTCGCCGCCGCAAAGGATGGCGACAAGGCCTACTACGAAACGAAAATAAAAACCGGCCGCTACTACATGGATCATGTGGTGCCCGAAACGGCGACGCATCTCGCGCGTATCCGTCACGGCGCTGACCCCATGATGGCGCTGGCCGCCAACGAATTCTGACAGAACGTCTCAGGGAGTGCGACGAATGGATGCCCAATACAAATCGCCTTGGCTCAACGAGGAATTGCAGATCCTCCAGAGCGCGGTCGCCAAGTTCTACGAAAAGGAATTCCAGCCTCATGTCGAGCGCTGGGACGATCAGGGTTGCGTCGACCGCGATGCCTGGCTGAAGGCGGGCGAGGCGGGCATTCTCTGCGCCTCCATCAAGGAGGAATATGGCGGCGGCGGCGGCAATTTCGGGCACGAGATGGTGATTGCCGAAGAACAGGGCCGCGCCGGCATTTCCGGTTTCGGCAATTCGGTGCATTCGGGCATCGTCGCGCATTACATCCAGTCCTACGGCACCGAAGAGCAGAAGAAGAAGTGGCTGCCGAAAATGGCGACCGGTGAAATCGTCGGCGCCATCGCCATGACGGAACCGGGCACGGGTTCCGACCTTCAGGGCGTGAAGACGACCGCGAAGAAGTCCGGCAACCAGTATGTCGTGAACGGCCAGAAGACCTTCATCACCAATGGCCAGCAGGCCAATCTCGTCTGCGTCGTCGCGAAGACCGATCCCTCCGCAGGTGCCAAGGGCACCTCGCTCATCATGGTCGAGACCGACGAGGTCGAGGGCTTCCGCCGCGGCCGCAACCTGAAGAAGATGGGTCAGAAGGCGCAGGATACGTCCGAGCTGTTCTTCGATGAGGTGAAGGT
Organism: Parvibaculum sp.; assembly: GCA_017642695.1. Lineage (GTDB taxonomy): Bacteria > Pseudomonadota > Alphaproteobacteria > Parvibaculales > Parvibaculaceae > Parvibaculum. The sequence goes on from JAEPQD010000001.1 coordinate 1,227,472, forward strand.
CCCGACCTCGAACCTCCTCGGCACGGAAGAAGGCAAGGGCTTCATTCAGCTCATGCAGCAGCTGCCGCAGGAACGCCTCATCATCGCGGTCCAGGCCTGCGTCGCGATGGAAATGGCCCTCAAATACACGGCCGATTATGTGAAGGAGCGCACCGCCTTCGGCCAGCGCATCCTCGACTTCCAGAACACCCAGTTCAAGCTTGCCGAATGCAAGACGGAAGCTACCATCGCTCGCGTGTTCACCGACGACTGCGCGGTGAAGCTGCTCGACGGCAAGCTCGATCCGACCACCGCCGCAATGGCCAAGTGGTGGACCACGCAGAAGCAGAACGAGATCGTCGACACCTGTCTGCAGTTCTTCGGCGGTTACGGCTACATGATGGAATACCCCATCGCGAAGCTCTACACCGACGCCCGCATTCAGAAGATCTACGGCGGCACAAACGAAATCATGAAGATGCTCATCGCCCGCACGCTCTGACCGCGCGCGTTGCCGAGAGAAACAAAGTCCCCCAGGGAGACATCAGATGACCGAATGTTTTGTCTATGACACCGTCCGCACGCCCCGTGGCAAGGGCAAGAAGGACGGCGCGCTGCACGAAGTGACGGCGCTCGAACTTTCCACGCAGACCCTGAAGGCGATCCGCGACCGCAACGATCTCGACACATCGAAGGTCGATGACGTCGTGCTCGGTTGCGTCGACCCGGTCGGCGAGCAGGGAGGCGACATCGCCCGCATCGCGGTGCTGAACGCCGACTATGCGCAGACGACCGCCGGTGTGCAGATCAACCGCTTCTGCGCTTCCGGCCTCGAAGCGACCAACATGGCGGCGGCGAAAGTCATGTCCGGCGAGGCCGACATGGCGATCGGCGGCGGCGTCGAGTCCATGTCGCGCGTCGGCATGGGCGCGTCGGGCGGTTCCTGGTCGACCGATCCGGGCATCGCCTTCAAATCCTACTTCACGCCCCAGGGCATCGGCGCGGACCTCATCTGCACCAAATACGGCTTCTCCCGTGCCGATGTCGACGCTTATGCCGTCGAAAGCCAGAAGCGCGCGAAGAATGCATGGGACAAGGGTTATTTCTCGAACTCCGTCATTCCGGTGAAGGACATCAACGGCCTCACCATCCTCGACCATGACGAGCACATGCGCCCCGACGCGACCATGCAGTCACTCGCCTCGCTCCAGCCCTCTTTCGCCTCCCTCGGCGAGTTCGCCTTTGACGGCGTCGCGCTCGAACGCTACCCGGAAGTGGAAGAAATCAATCACTGCCACCACGCGGGCAACTCCTCCGGCATCGTGGATGGCGCCTCTGCCGTTCTCGTCGGCAACGAGGCGACCGGCAAGGCGATGGGCCTGAAGCCCCGCGCCCGCATCCGCGCCATGGCCTCCATCGGCTCCGAGCCGTGCATCATGCTGACGGGCCCGGCCGACGTCTCCCGCAAGGTGCTGGCCAAGGCCGGCATGAAGCCGGAAGACATCGACCTCTATGAGTTGAATGAAGCTTTCGCCTCCGTCGTGCTCCGCATGATGCAGGCGCTCGACATCCCGCACGAGAAGATGAACGTGAACGGCGGCGCCATCGCCATGGGCCATCCGCTCGGCGCGACCGGCGGCATGATTCTCGGCACCGTGCTCGACGAGCTCGAACGCCGCGATCTCAACACCGCGCTCATCACGCTCTGCGTCGGCGCGGGCATGGGTACCGCCACCATCATCGAACGCGTGTGAGGTAGAAACATGACAACTTACGAAAACTTCAAGTTCGAGGTCGATGGCGACGGCATCGCGCTCGTCACCTGGGACATGCCGAACCGTTCGATGAATGTGCTCTCCCAGAGTTCGATGGGCGACATGGCTTCGATCATCGAAAAGATCGTGTCGGACGACGCCATCAAGGGCGCCGTCCTCACCTCCGGCAAGGATGCGTTCTGTGCCGGCGCGGACCTCTCCATGATGGGCGGACAGGCGGGCGGTTCGGGTGAAGGCTCGAAGGAAGACCGCGTCAAGGCGATGTATGAGGGCAACCTCAAGTTCAACATGCTGCTGCGCTCGCTCGAGACTTGCGGCAAGCCCGTGGCCGCCGCGATCAACGGCACCGCGCTCGGCGGCGGTCTCGAAGTCACGCTCGCCTGCCACTACCGTGTGGTGAGCAACAAGCCGAAGACGCAGATTGGCCTGCCCGAAGCGAAGGTAGGTCTTCTTCCCGGCGGCGGCGGCACGCAGCGCCTGCCGCGTCTCATCGGCGCACAGGCGGCATTGCCTCTCATTCTGCAGGGCACGGCGCTCACGCCGGAAAAGGCCGTTAAGGCCGGCATCTGCCACAAGCTTGTCGAGCCCGGCGAGGAAGTCGCGGCCGCCAAGGCATGGCTCAAGGAAGGCCTCGCCCAGGAAAAGATCAAGCTCGGCAAGAAGGGCCCGGAGGTCTATCCGATTTCCGTGCAGCCCTGGGACATGCCCGGCTACAAGATTCCGGGCGGCGATCCGCACGGCAAGGGCGGCGGCCAGGTCTTCACCATCGGCAATGCCACGCTGCACAAGCAGACGCATGGCAACTTCCCGGCGCAGCGCTACATCATGTCCTGCGTCTATGAAGGCCTGCAGGTGCCGATGGAAGCGGGCATCCGCATCGAGACGCGCTACTTCACGAAGCTGCTGATGGATCCGCGCTCCAAGGCGATGATCCGTTCGCTGTTCCTCTCCATGCAGGAACTCGCCAAGGGCGCGCGCCGTCCGGCGGGCGTCGCACCGTTTCAGGTGAAGAAGCTCGGCATTCTCGGCGCCGGCATGATGGGCGCGGGCATTGCCTACGTCTCCGCCCAGGCCGGGATGGAAGTCGTGCTTCTCGACACCGATCAGGCGAATGCGGAAAAGGGCAAGGCCTATTCCGAAAAGCTCCTGAAGAAGGCGCTCGAGCGCGGCAAGACCACTGAGGAGAAAGCGGGCAAGCTCCTCGGCCTCATCACGCCGACGACGAATTACGACGACCTAAAGGGCTGCGATCTCGTCATCGAGGCGGTCTTCGAGAACCGCGACATCAAGGCGGAAGTGACGAAGAAGTCGGAGCCCATGCTCGCCGAAGGCGGCATATACGGCTCCAACACCTCGACGCTGCCGATCACCGGTCTCGCGGAAGCCTCGGCGAAGCCGGACAACTTCATCGGCATCCATTTCTTCTCGCCCGTCGACAAGATGCAGCTCGTCGAAATCATCATGGGCAAGAAGACGAGCGACGAGACACTCGCCAAGGCAATGGACTACGTGAAGCAGATCCGCAAGACGCCGATCGTCGTCAACGACAGCCGCGGTTTCTACACGTCCCGCTGCTTCGGCACTTATGTGGGCGAAGGCATCGCGATGCTGGGCGAGGGCGTGCCCCCGGCCATGATCGAGAATGTCGGCAAGATGACCGGCATGCCGATGGCGCCGCTCGCGCTCAATGACGAAGTTGCGCTCGACCTCGCCTACAAGGTGCGTGAGCAGACGAAGAAGGACCTCGGCGACAAATATGTCTCCGGTCCCGCGGACGGGTTGCTCGAGGAAATGGTCGTGAAGATCGGTCGCGTCGGCAAGAAGGCCGGCAAGGGTTTCTACGATTACCCGGCGGACGGCAAGAAGAAGCTCTGGCCGGGCCTTTCCGACCTCGTCGGCAAGAGCCTCGATCCGGAATCGCTTGAGGTGCAGGAGCTGAAGAACCGCTTCCTCTACATCCAGGCGCTCGAAGCGGCGCGCTGTTTCGAGGAAGGCGTCGTGACGGACGTCCGCGATGCGGATGTCGGTGCGATCCTCGGCTGGGGCTTCGCGCCCTGGACCGGCGGTCCGCTCTCCCTCATCGACATGGTCGGCGCCAAGGAGTTCGTCGAAGCCTGCGACAGGCTCGCCCAGAAATACGGGCCGCGCTTCACGCCGTCGAAGCTCCTTCGCGAGATGGCCTCGAAGGGCGAAACCTTCTATGGCCGCTTCGCCCCGAACAAGGAGAAGGCCGCCGCCTGATCCGGCGCCGGTTGCGGAACGGAAACGCCCCGCCCTTGGCGGGGCGTTTTCATGTGTGCGGGCAGAAGAAGGCGCGGCTCTCCCGAAGGAGCCGCGCCGAAGGTGGTGAGGGATGCTGACTTTGGGCTGCAAAGCCGGTTGGCCGTCCGCGGAAGCTCGTGAAGGATCGCGGGGGCAGGGGCTTCTGCTGCCGTGCCGGTTCTTGTTGTTGGCCGGGGGAGCGGGCCTTGCAGGGCCGCGCTCCCCGTAACCCTTGTCAGAACGCGTAGGACAGGCTCGCCGAGATGAAGTCCCGGTCCTGTGTATAGTTCTGGAAGTCGTTGCCGAACGAATTTGTGTAGCTGAGTTCGGCCGACCAGACACGCCGGAGGCTCGCCTCGATGCCCACCGTCACTGTCTTCCTGTCTTCCATGAAGCCAGGGCCGATACTGCCCGCCGATGTGCCGAGCCCGTGCTGCCACTGGATGTTGGGCGTCAGCGTCCAGGGTGTGTTGAAGGCGTTGTTGTAGTCCGTGGAGGCGATCAGCCTGTAGCCCCAGGAAAACGAATCCGCATGGACGAGAGGCTGTGCCGGATTGTAGAGCGCCGCCTGCACCGTCGGGTTGGGATGCGTGATCTCCGACCCGCGTCCGCCATTCAGAACCGATAGCCGGGCATCGCTGATCGAAGGCAGGTACTGGAAACCGACATTCGTCACGAAGGTCACGAGGTCGGAATTCAGGAACTGAGGAATGCGCGTCGATGGGTTGAGGATGGTGATCGTCGAGAGCTGTCCGGTGATCACATCCTCACGGAAATAGCCCTTCGGGAAGGCGCCCGGTGTCTGGTCATAGGGAAGTTGCGATACCGGCAGACCGGTTCCGTTTTCCACCCAGTGCGCCCCGAGAATCTCGCCGGACGAAATCTGGAACGGCGTGTTCCATGAGTAGAGCGCCTCGCCGGCCAGCGTCGATCCGGCGACCGTCGTCGCGAAGCTCGTGCCGACATACTTGATGTCTTCGGGGTAGGCCGAGCGGTAATACTGCGTGCCGAGACCGCAAGAGGGTGCCGGTGCGCAGAGCGCGCCGTCGATCGCGGGAGGTGCACCGTTGCTGTATTCGAGGAACGGTACCTTCGAGTGATAGTTCACGAAATAAGCGGCGAGTTCCGTTCCGCGATTGAGCCAGTCGGCCCAGTAGCTGACCTTCGCGCCATACTGTCCCTGGTCGTTCGGCATGTCGCCACGCGCCCGGTAAAGCGTGCCCGGCCCGTTCGGGTTCGGCTGTTCCGGAACCACGGTATTCACATAGCGGCCGCCCGGCCCGAAAATATCGTTGCTGGCGAAGAACGTGCCGACGGCGTCGAGTTCCGTCTTCCGCCAGTTGAAGGCGTAGAAGGCTTCCGCGCTGAAGCCGGCCGGCAGCAGCATGTTCACATAAACGCTTTCCTCCGGCAGCAGCGCCTCGCGCAGTTCCGCGCCCGGTGTACGGATAGCCGCGACATCGAATGAATTGAACTGGTTGATGCCGCCCTGGATGGCGAGGCTCTCGCCCCAGTTGATGACCTGTTTGCCGACACGCAGCGTCGTCGCCTGGTTGCCGACGTCGAAATTCGCGAACACGAAGGCATCGAGCAGGTCGACGCCGCGCGCCGAATTGCGGGCGTCGTCGCCGCGAAGCGAATCCGTGAGCGGGCGGCGTCCGAAGCGCGTGGTATTCTGTCCCGCTTCTTCGTAGATCGCGTGGTCGTAATAGGCCCGGAGCCGCATGAAGGCGCCGAAGTTTTCCCAGCGCGCCTCGAAATCGGAGACGATCTTCACCGGCGCCGACGCGACATCCCATTGTTCGAAATTGATGTTGCCGTCATCCGTGTTGATGTTGGCGGACTGTCCCTTGCCGTCCGGGCAGCCGCCATTCAGCACCGAGACATACATGCAGTCCTGCCCGGATGCGCGCACTGTCACGCCCATCGAGGCGATCGAGTCGACGGACAGCGACACGTCGCCGATATTGTACTCGATGGCATTGGCGGGGCTCGCCGCCGTCAGCGCCGCAAGCGCCGCACCGGCTATCCATGCCGGCAGATGGCCTCCTCCTTTTCGGATGGTCATTCCTTGGTACTCCATTTTCCGTCCCCTGAACGGGGACAACCCTCACCTTGCAGCGGGTCCGGACGGGCCGGTGCTGCACCTCGTGCTCGCCGGGACGAAGGGAAGGCTGGGCGTGGAAGGCGGGCATGGCCGCCCGGTTCCGCCACCGGGGGTCCGGCCATCCGCACGCCGTTCCCCGGAGGGAACGATTGAGACGTGAACGGACGATCCGGCTTTGCTTGTGAAGTTCCTCCCCTTCGCCGGTTCGCCGTCTCTCCCGTGACGGTCCGCCTCTTGGACGCGTGTTCCTCCTCGCGGAGAAATGCGAACCGGACTGCAAGCGCGGTCCGACTTTCGTCATATGGAATAGGTGATGCAAGTATAATTGAAATATACTTATATTATTTACTCAGTTATCATTGATTACGGAAAGAACAATAGCCTCAATGTTTTGGCATTCCTGACATGTATATTTATTTCCCGGCTTGGATTTGTGCATATTGATTGCCGAAACTTGGAGATAAGGGAGTCCGTCCCTGCGTAAGGCTGCTTTCCGGCGGCATAAGAGGGCCTCAGGCCGGACTGAGCGCGGAATCCGGCCCGGTAAGCCCGATTCGGGCGTCTTTGATGGCAGAAAATGCGTGTTCTTTGTCATTTCCGCCACGCGGACCCCGGCCTAGTCTGGTGCCATGACCAGCGCGACCTCAAAGCCCCGGAAGCCCGCAACGCCCCGCCGCATGATGATGCTCGTCTATGACGCGGCCCAGATCCTCGACATAGCCGGACCCGTCCAGCTCTTCTCCACAGCCGTCGATCCGGCGACGGGCAAGCCCGCCTACGAGATCGAACTCGTGGCGGAGGAACGCGGCCCCGTCGCCACGACCTGCGGCCTCGTCCTCCGTGCAAACCGCGCGCTCGCCGATGTCTCGCCTTCCGACCTTGCCAGCCTCGATACCTTCATGGTGTCGGGCGGCGAGGGGTCGCGCGCGGCGATGGAGGATGAGCGCCTCCTCGCCTTCGTGCGCAAGGCGGCCGCGCGCGCCTCCCGCACTGTCTCCATCTGCACCGGCTCGGTCATTCTCGCGGCCGCGGGTGTGCTCGACGGTCGCCGCGCGACGACGCACTGGGCCTATGCGCCTGCGATGCGAAAGCGCTTCCCGAAAGTTTCCGTGGAAGACGACGCGATCTACATCCGCGACGGCAACATCTGGACGTCGGCCGGTGTCACCGCCGGCATGGACCTCGCGCTCGCGCTGATCGAGGAGGATCTCGGCCGCGAGATGGCGCTCACGCTTGCCCGTCACCACGTCATGTATCTGATGCGCCCCGGCGGTCAGTCGCAGTTCTCCGCGCAGCTCGCCGCCCAGCGCGTCGAAAACGAACGCCTTGCCCGCGTCTGCGCCTTTATCGTGGAGAATCCGCGGGCCGATCTCACCGTCCCCGCGCTCGCTGCCCGCGCGCATATGAGCGAGCGCAGCTTCGCCCGACACTTCGTGGCTGAAACAGGTTTTACGCCCGCCCAGTTCGTGGAGCGCGCGCGACTCGACGAAGCCTGCCGCCGCCTCGCGGGCGGCGATGTCTCGCTCGACGCCGTCTCCGCCGATGCGGGTTTCGGCGCCGCCGAGCGCATGCGCCGCGCTTTCATCCGCCATCTCGGCGTCACCCCCGGCCGCTATCGCGAACGCTTTCGCACGGCGCACCGGGAAATTATCCTCCCCTCAACCACAGGTACCCACGATGCGCATCACCGTTCTTCTCTTTGACGGATTCACAATGCTCGATGCCGTCGGCGGCTACGCCGTTCTCGGCTGGTTGCCGGACGCCGAAGTCGAGTTTGTCGCAGAAAGAAAGACCGTCATCGCCGACGATCTCCGTTCCGGAGGCATGGCTGCCTGGCGCGACTATTCGGAAGTGGAGACCACCGACATTTTCTATGTGCCGGGTGGCCCCGGCGTCGAGCCTCAACTCGACAACGAGGAGACGCTTGCCTTCATCCGGCGCATGCACGAAACCTCCACCTGGACCTTCGGCGTCTGCAACGGCGTCGAACTTCTCGCCAAGGCAGGTATCCTCGCCGGAAAGACCGTAACAACGAACATCAACGCACGTGCCGACGTGGCTGCTCTCGGAGCCAATGTCGTCAACACGCGCTATCACCGCGATGGCAAGATCGTCACGACGGCCGGCGTCTCCGCCAGCACCGACGGTGCGCTCTTCCTCGCGCGGCTCATCGCGGGCGAGGAAACCGCGAAGACGATCCAGCTCGGCATCGAATATTACCCCGCACCACCCTTTTCCTATGCCTCGCCCGACGATGTGCCGGAACCGATCCGGGAAGTGATCCGCGTCGCCGAGGAAACGCTCCTCCTCGAGCGCATGAACGCCACGCCGCCCCGCTTCGCCCAGCCAGGTCTCTGAGAGGAACGCAGACGCATGCCCCGCACCCGCAATATCGGCATCCTCATCTTCGACGGTGTCGAGGAACTCGATTTCGTCGGCCCCTACGAGGTTTTCACCATGTCGAACGAGGCGCATGGCCGCGAAGGCCGTGAGCATCCCGACCGCGTGACCCTCATCACCGAAACCGGAAAACCCGTCACCGGTGCCAAGGGCATGACGGTGGAGGCTCACGCCTCGATCGCCGATATCGACAAGCTCGACATGCTGCTCATCCCCGGCGGGCAGGGCACACGCCGCGAGGTCGGCAACGAGACGCTGCTCGCCTGGATCGCGAAGGTGTCGGAGGGCTGCGAATGGGTGACGAGCGTCTGCACAGGCGCGCTGCTCCTCTGCGCGGCGGGTCCGGCAAAGGGCAAGCGCGTGACCACCCATTGGGGCTTCATCGAGGCGCTGCGCGAGCGCGGCGAGGCGGCGAAGGTTCTTGAGGAGGTCCGCTATGTGCGCGACGGCAATCTCGTCACCGCGGCGGGCGTCTCCGCCGGCATCGACATGGCGCTCTGGCTTGTCGGCCAGATGCATGGGCAAGATCACGCGCGCCTCACCCAGCGTTTCATGCAATACGATCCCGCCCCGCCTTACACCGCCGCCGTTTGATCGCTATTCTCCCTCCCCAAAAGCAGAACAGGGGAGGGGCGAATGGCCAAAGCGTCAGTCAGGGCGACGGAAACGGAACTCAATGCGTGGCGCGCCAGCGCGGAACTTCACCAGAGGTTCCTGACCGGGCTCATCCTGCGTGCCGTCGCGTTCAAGGGCGAGGCCGCGGCGACCGAGCTCAATTTTCGAACCTTCCGCGCCCAGCATGAGGAGAAGTTCCTCGCCGGCTGGAAGAGCCTCGGTCTTTCTCATCTGCCGCCCGCCGTCGCCTGTGCGCAATACATCTATCTCGCGAACCATGTCGGCGGCGTGAAGTGCGAGTTCATTCCGGAAAGCGACAGGAAGGCCTGGGTGCGTTACCTCCCGCCCCGCTGGATCTGGGACGGGGCCGCGATCTGCGCTGTGCCGAACGAGGTCAGCGTCGCCTTCATGCGCGGTTTTCATTCCCAGGTCGGGGTCTCGCTCGGCAATCCCAATCTCGGTTTCGTCTGCACCTCGATCACCACCCGCGTTGACCCCTGTCTCGAGGGCTATTTCATCGAGGAGGACCGCGAATTGCTGCCGGACGAGCGCCTGCGCTTCCGCTTCGACGAGACGGGGCCGGACGTCGATCCATCGAAACTTCCCCATGTCGAATGGTCGGAAGAGCGCATGGTGAAGGCCAAGCGGAACTATGCCGTGCAATATATCCGCTCGATCCTGCCCGCCGCTGTCTCGCTGTTCGGCGAGGAGGAGGCGCGCAAGCTTGGCTGGGAAACCGGCCGCCTCATCGGCATGCAGTGTTATGACTCGACCGCCGCCTTCACCGGTACGGGGGGCAAGAGCGCCGAGGGCTTCGCACGCTATCTCGCGATCCTGCTCGACGCGGGCGGCGATACGGCTGACGTCTCGGGCAATGAGGTATCGACGCGAAGCTGGCGCATGATGCAGGGCAAGGAAGGTGTCACGCCCGCCTGCTTCGACGCCTGGAACGCGCTCTTCGAAGGGGCGCTTGCCGTCCACAACCGTCACATGAAGCTCGAGGTGACGTCCCGCATGGACAACGGGGCGGATCATTGGGGCTGGCGCGTCGCCTGACCATCCGCTCTACTTCATTCAACGAAAAACAGATCCGCTACGAGGGGCTCATGTCAGGCAGCAATCCGTTCGATCCGAAGCTCTACACCGCAGACGCCATTTCCGCCGAGACGAAGGGCATCAACGATTTCATCATCGCCGGCATGAAGGACCTGCCGGAATGGTGGGACGTCGGCGTGCAGGCTTTTCGCGAGCAGCGCGCGCGCGGCGAGGGCGCCTTTCCCCTCGCGCCGAAATCGCCGCGCGCCCGCGAAATCGAGATCGACGGCAAGGGCAACAAGGTGAAGCTCCGCATTATCGCGCCGGAGGGGAGCCCCAAAGGCGTCTATCTCCACATTCACGGCGGCGGCTGGACGCTTGGCGGCTCCGATCAGCAGGACCCGATGCTGGAACGCATCGCGGACAATACGGGCCTTGCCTGCGTCAGCGTCGAATATCGTCTCGCGCCCGAAAATCCCTATCCCGCGGGCCCGGACGATTGCGAGGCCGCCGCGATCTGGCTCGTGAAGAACGCGAAATCGGAATTCGGCACGGATGTCCTCACCATCGGCGGCGAGTCCGCGGGCGGCCATCTTTCCGCCGTAACGCTGCTTCGCATGCGCGACAAGCACGGCTATACCGGTTTCAAGGGCGCGAACCTTGTCTTCGGTGCTTTCGACATGTCGATGACGCCGAGCCAGCGTGCCTTCGGCGACGAACGCCTGATCCTGCGCACCATCGACATCGAGAAGTTCGGCGATGCCTTCATGCCGCCCCATCTCGACCGGCGCGACCCCGACCTCTCGCCGCTCTATGCTCGCCTCCACGACATGCCGCCGGCCCTCTTCACCATCGGCACGCGCGACGCGCTGCTCGACGACAGCCTCTTCATGCATGCCCGCTGGATCGCAGCGGGGAACGAGGCGGAACTCGCTGTCTATCCCGGCGGCGCGCACGGCTTCATCGCCTTCCCGGGCGAAATCGCCGCCGCCGCCAACAAACGCTGCGACGCCTTCCTGAAAAGCATGGTGGGCTAGGCGACGCCGCGGCCCTTCCTGGTATAGGGCAGCACGAAGAGCCAGAGCCCGGTCGCGAGCATCAGGAAGAGCGGCGGGAGCGGCGAGTAGACCACCCACATGGGAGGCTCGCCGACGATCGCCATCGCGGTGAAGTTCGCGATAACGGCCAGCGTGAAGATGATCGACAGCCAGCGATGCGTCTGGCGGATGCCTTTGTTCCAGTTCATGGGGTCCTCCTCGGGCTCGTTCCGTGTTCGGGTTGTGCGGGGGTGCCGCGTCAGTCGATCCTCGCCAGAAGCTCTTCCAGCGCAGCGAGGAATTTCGGCCATCCTGCCTTCGCGCCCTGGTAGTAGCGCGGCTGGTCCGGCCGGAAGCCTCTTTGCTCCATGCGCAGCAGTGTGCCCTTGCCGGTCGGCGTCAGCGTCCAGGTGACGACGCTTTTCAGGTTGTGGTCGCCCCAGGTGTAGGAGAGCTTCCGCTCGGGCTCGATCTCCAGCACCTGCCCCTCGACCGCGCCCCACTCGGCGCGGAAGCTGAAGCGGTGGTCGATAGCGGGCTTGAAGTCGTTCTTCATCAGCCACTCTTCCAGCAGGTGCGGCTGCGTCAGCGCCCGCCAGATCTTCTCCGCCGGAAAGGGAACTTCCCGTTCGATGATGACGTTGAGCGTTTCCCCGTCTCCGGTCGTTGAGTCTTCTGTCACTGATCCATCCTTCCAAGCAGCGCTTCGAGGTCGTCGAACCTCTTCTCCCAGAATCCCGTCATCCGCTTCGTCCAGTCGGTGAGCGGCGCCAGCGCGTCGAGCCGGGCGCTGTAATGCGTCTGGCGGCCTTCGTGGCGGTCATGCACCAGCCCGGCCCGTTTCAGGATACCGAGATGCTTCGAGACGGCGGGTTGCGAGATGCCCGCCCCGACGGTGAGCGCCCGGACCGTCTGGTCCCCGTCGCGGCAAAGCCGCTCGAAGAGCGCCCGCCGCGTCGGGTCGGCGAGCGTCCTGAAAAGAAGGTCGTGAGGCTGCTGCGTTTCCATTGATAACTCGTTGGCTATGGGTCGAAATCAATAACCGCCCGGTTATCGATAAGTCAAGCGCCGCAGCCGAGGAAGCCATGTAGGCAACCTTCTACATAAATTGAACAGTGTTCAAATATTTGATATATATTCAGTATATTGAGGCCTTTGGCCCGGAAGTGGGGAGAAATCCATGTCCTTCGAACACATCCACTACGAACGGCAGGGCCGCATCGCCACCATCACGCTGAACCGGCCGGACCGTCTCAACGCCATCGCCTCCGGCATGCCGCGTGAGATCGCGAAGGCCGTCGAGATGGCGAATGACGATGACGAAGTGCATGTGATCGTGCTGACCGGCGCGGGCCGCGCCTTCTGCGCAGGCTACGACCTGAAGGACTTCGCCGAGGCTCCGGCGGGCAATCGGGGCACCGGCGTCGCGGCGGGCGACAGCCGCCCCTGGGACCCCATGGTCGACTTCAACATGATGTATGCGAACACGAAGGACTTCATGTCGCTCTGGCGCTCGCACAAGCCGACCGTCGCCAAGGTGCGTGGCTTCGCCGTCGCTGGCGGCTCCGACATCGCGCTCTGCTGCGACATGGTGGTGATGGCCGACGACGCGAAGATCGGCTATCCGCCCGCCCGCGTCTGGGGTTGCCCGACCACCGCCATGTGGGTCTATCGCTTGGGGCCTGAGCGCGCGAAGCGCATGCTCTTCACCGGCGATCTCGTGACGGGCCGCGAAGCCGCTGAAATGGGCCTCGTCCTCGAAGCCGTGCCGGAAGCGGAACTCGACGCCCGTGTCGCCGCCATCGCGGAGCGCATGGCGGGCGTCCCCCGCAACCAGCTCATGATGCAGAAGCTCCTGGTCAATCAGGCCTATGAAAACATGGGCCTCCAGACGACGCAGATGTTCGCGACGCTCTTCGACGGCATCACGCGCCACTCCCCCGAAGGCGTCTGGTTCAAGCAACGCGCGGAGGAAGTCGGCTTCCAGCAGGCGGTGAAGGAGCGCGACGGCGGCGCCCCCATCGCCGAAGGCGTCTCCCGCTCGACCTACAAGTTCTGATGGATAGCGCCGAAAAGCGCCGTGCCGATCTCCGCGACCACAAGCGGAAATCGATCCTCGCCGCCGCGCGCCGCGTCTGCGACCGGGGCGGCCCCGAAGCCCTCACCATTCGCGCCGTCGCTTCAGAAGCGGGTTACGTGCCGGGTGCGGTCTATTCCTACTTCGCCGGCATCGACGAACTCGCCATCGCTCTCACGGCGGAGGAGCTCGGCCACCTCGCGCGCCGCATGCGGGAAGCTGCGGAAAAATCGAAGTCGCCCGCTGCCGCGCTCGAAGCCGCCGCGAAGGAGGCGCTAAAGGCGACGGCGGGCAACGCGCCCCATGTCCGCCTTGCGGGCCGCCTCATGTCGGCCGGCGGCCTCCCCTCCGATCTCGACCGCGCGGTCACGGGCCGCGTCATCGCCGTCCTCGAAACACTGGGCGGCCCGCTCCGCGCCGCGACGGGTCTGAAGGGTGAGGCCGCCCATCGCGAAATCCTCTGCCTTGCCGCGCTTCTGATCGGCCTGCGCGTGCTCGATGCCTCGGGCCGCCTCGGGCCGCTCGGTTTCGGCGCGGAAGACCTCCTCGCGCATCGGCTCGCCGCCCTGCCGCAGGCATGACAAGCCGTCCTCCGGCCCCTATGCTTCGGCACCCGCCATTCACCGCTTTCAAATCCGGATGACAGATTTTCTCGATACCTATCGCGGCACCGTGAACACATGGGAATGCGACGAGGTCGGCCACATGAACGTGCAGTTCTATGTCGCCCGCGCCTCGGACGCCGCCTTCTATCTGCGCCATGCGCTGGGCCTCTCGCCGTCGCGCGTCCGCGCCGAGGGCAGGGCGATGGTCGCCCTCGAGGAGCACATCCGCTTCCACCGCGAGCTCCGCGCCGGCGACATCATGAACATGCGCTCGCGTCCCGTGGAGCTGCGCGAGCGGACGATGGTGAGCTTCCACGAGCTCTTCAATTCGGGCTCGGGCGAAACCTCGGCCACCGTCGTCGCCGTCTCGGGCCATTTCGATCTCGAAGCCCGCAAGTTGATCCCCTGGCCCGGGGAGGCGCGCACCGCCGCCGCGCCGTTCCTCGGTTCGCTGCCCGCCCATGCCGAGCCCCGAAGCGTGCCGCGCGAAACGCGCCTGCCGGAAAAGCGCCTCGAAGACGCGGAAGATTTCATCGAGATCTATCGCGGCGCCGTCATGCCGTGGGAATGCGACGATTTCGGCCACATGAATTCGCGTTTCTACATGGCGCGTTTTTCCGACGGCGCGGGCCATCTCTGGCAGGCGATCGGCTTCGACCGCCGCTCCATGATGGAAAGGCGCCGCGGCACGGTCGTTCTCGAACTCCGGTTGAACTATCTCCGCGAGGTCCGCTCCGGCACGATGCTGGTCGCGAAGAGCACGCTGACCCGCGTCGAGGGCAAGACCCTCACCTTCGTCCACTACATGTTCGACGCCGAAACCGGCGAGGCCGTCGCCACCGGCGAGGTCATCGCCGTCATGCTCGATCTCGATGCGCGGAAATCCGTCGCCTTCACGGACGAGGAACGCGCGCAGTTGATGCCGCATGTGAGGGCGCTCGCATGAGCGGCATGATCGACACCTATCGCGGTTACGTCTCGCTGCAGGAATGCGACGAGATGGGCCACATGAACATCCAGCACTACATCTCGAAGAGTTCCGACAGCTCCTACAATCTCCGCACGGCGCTGGGTCTCTCCGCGCTCGATCAGGCGCAGTCGGGCCTCGGCTATGTCGCGCTCGAACATCACATCCGTTTTCACCGCGAACTCCGCGCCAGCGACCTCGTGGTGATCCGCTCCGGCATCGTCGAGCTGCGCGACCGGACCATGCGCATCTATCAGGAAATGTCGGAGGCGCTGGATGGCCGCCTCGCCGCGACCTATGTGGTCGACACCGGCTGCCTTGATCTCGAAACGCGCCGCCTCACCGCCTGGCCGGATAGCGTGCGCACCCGCGCCGGGGAGATGCACGTTACGCTTCCTGCCGAAGCCGAGCCGCGATCCATCCCGCGCGAGGCGGTGGACCGCGACGTCTCGCTTGCCCGCGCCGATGAGCTCGGCATGGTCGAGACCAACCGTTCCGTCGTGAACACCTGGGAATGCGACACCAACGATCACATGAACGCGCGCTTCTTCATGGCGCGCTTCTCGGACGCGCAGGGTCACATGTGGGCGCATGCGGGCCTCGGCCGTCATGAGCAGGCGGCGCGCGGCCTCGCCACCGCGACCGTCGAAATGCGCCTCATTTATTTCCGCGAACTGCGCGCCGGCGAAACGCTCTTCGTGCGCACGGGAATTCTCCCGGGCGAAGGCAAAACGGTGCGCTACCGCCACTGGTTGTTCAGCGGCGACACGGGCGAACCCGCCTGTGCCGCGGAAGGCGCGGGCCTCCTCTTCGACAAGGCGAGCCGCAAGGCCGTGCCCCTGCCGGAAACGGTGCGGAGCCGCCTCTGAAAAACGAATTCGTCACATGAAGAACGGAAAACAAGAATGAGCGAAATGATCGAAGTTGCGCGGTCCAGCGTCCAGACATGGGAATGCGACCAGATGGGCCACATGAACGTGCAGTTCTATGTGGAAAAGGCGGGTGCGGGTCTTGCCGCGCTGTCGCTCGCGCTCGGTCTCGGCCCCCGCGTCTCGCGCGGCGAGGGCGCGCGCCTCTTCGTGCGCGATCATCACGTTCGCTTCCTGCGCGAGCAGCGCCCCGGCGCCCCCTTCTTCATTCGCGCGGGCGTCCTTGAAGTGCGCGACTTCGGCCTCCGCGTCTATGAGGAGATGGTGAACACCGTCTCGGGCGAGCCCGCCGCGAGCTTCATTGCCGAGGTCGAATGGCTCGACGAGGAAACCCGTGAGATGAAGCCGCTGCCGGCAAAGGCGAAGGCCGCCGCGAAGGAGCTCGTCGTCGAACTCCCCGTGCACGGCAGTCCGCGCGGGCTCGAAATCTACGAGCCGCGCCCCGCGCCGAAACTGAAGGAGGCGGACGCGATGGGCATGGTCCGCACCTGGCAGGGCGAGATCGAAACGCCGCAATGCGACGGACAGGGCTTCCTCACCATCCGCCACTTCATGGGCATCGTCTCGGACGGCATTCCGAACCTTCTCGCGCAGACGAGCGGGGCGGACCGGTCGCGAACGCCGACGGTCGGCGGCGCCGCTCTCGAATACCGCTTCGTCTATCGCCGCCATCCGCGCGTCGGCGATGTGCTGACGCTCCGGAGCGGTCTCAAGCAGGTCGGCCCCAAGACCTATACCTGGTGCCACTGGCTCTTCGATCTCGAAACAGGCGAGGCGATCGCGACCGCCGAGGCCGTCGCCATCGCGCTCGATCTCACCACGCGCAAGGCCATTCCCATCCCGGAGGAGATGCGCGCTAATCTGGAGTCGCTGGTGATCGAGGGGCTCGGCGTCTGACAGAAAGAAGAAGGGGAGGAGCATGGGAGGATTTCTGAGAGCCGCGCTGAGCGCGGAGGAAGGCGCGCTGCTCGACGGCGCCGCTGCCTTCAGCGAACGCACCGTCCGCCCCAACGCGAATGAATGGGAGCGCTCCCGCCGCCAGCCGGTCGAGGCGCTTCGCGAGGCCGCTTCCCTCGGCCTTCTCCGTCTCGAAGCGCCGAAGGAGCAGGGTGGTCTCGGCCACCGCTATCTCGTGAAGCTCGCACTCTCGGAGGAAATGTCCCGCGCCGACATGGCCTTCACCTTCTCCATGGTGAACACGCAGAACGTCGCCGCCCGTCTCGCGCTTTCGCCTGCTGCGCATCACCGCGAGGAATACGTGCCCGCCTTGATGTCCGGCGAGATCTTCGGCGCGACGGCTTTGAGCGAGCCGGGCGCGGGCAGCGACTTCTCTTCCATTCGCACCCGCGCGGAAAAATCCGCGGGCGGCTGGCGTCTCGACGGCGAGAAGGGCTGGATCACCAATGCCGCCATCGCCGATCTCTTCATCACCTATGTGCAGACGGATCCTTCGGCAGGCTGGCGCGGCATCGCCTGCTTCCTCGTCGATGCGCGTAAACCCGGCTTCGCGCGCCGCCCCGCTTACGGTCTCATGGGCGGCCATGCCATCGGCGCGGGCGGCTTCGCGCTCGAAAACTATGCGGCATCGGAAGAAGACATGATCGCGCCGCCGGGCGAGGCCTTCAAACTCGCCATGAAGGGCGTCAACGGCGCGCGCGTCTATGTCGCCGCCATGTGCGCGGGGCTGCTCGGCGATGCACTCGAAACCGCTCTCACCTACGGCGCGGAGCGCCGCGCCTTCGGCAAGTCCCTTCTCGAGCATCAGGGACTCAACTGGTCGCTCGGCGACGTCGCGAACGATCTGGAAGCCCTCCGCGGCCTCGTTGCGCATGCAGGGCATCTCATCGACCGCGAGGAAGATGCGGTCATGGCGGCGGCCCATGCGAAGAAGTTTGCGGGGAGGGTGACGCTCCCCCGCCTCGCCGATTGCATTCAGGCAATGGGCGCCGCCGGGCTCCGCGAGGAATACGGTCTCCACCGCCATCTCGCCTGCGCCAAGATCGCCGCCTATACCGACGGCAGCACCGAGATCATGAACGAACGCATCGGCGCTGGTTTGATGAAAGAATACGGTCCCGTCTAGCGCCCCTCGCGGTCGAGCCGCGCGGCGAAGTTGCGGATCTCCTTCGCCACGATGTCGGGAAACTCCATCGGCAGGAAATGCGTCGAGCCGGGCACCTGCATCACATGCGCGGCCGGATCGCGGCGCTTCAGCAGCATCGGAAAGGGCGGGCGGCAGGTCGAGCCGCGCTCGGCCCGGACGAGCGCGAAGGGTACGTGAAGGTTCCTGACCGCCGTCGTGATGTTGTGTCCCTGCGCGCGAAAGTTGGCCGCTTCCCAGGCGGGCGCGCAGGAAAGCGCCACCTGCCCGTCCTCGCGGAGCTTCGTGCCGCCTTCCACGTAATCTTCCACGAACTCGCGCGGCCAGGTCGTGAAGGCGCCGCGCCCCGTGTAGCGTTCCACCATCGTCTGCCGGTCGGGAAAGACCGCGCGGCGCCTCGAAGCGCCGTTGGCAAGCGGGTTGCCCTTGATCCCGAGGAGCCCGGAGAGGAGCATCGCATAGCGCGCGCCCGTCGGAATCATCACCGGGTCGAAAAGCGCGAGCCCGCGCACGAGGTCCGGCCGCGCTGCCGCCGCCATCACGCTCGCCGCACCCCCCATCGAATGTCCGGCAAGGATGATCTTCTTCCCCGTCGCCTGTTTGAAATCTTCCGCCATGGCGATCAGGTCGTCGCGATAGACATACCAGTTGTGGTGGCGGGCGGGATCGGCGGTGAGCGTCGTTTCTCCATGCCCCCGCGCATCCCAGGCGCGCACATGGAACTGGTCCGCCAGCCCGGAAAGAATCCGGCGATAGGTAAAGCCGTTGAAGCCGTTGGCATGGGCGAAATGGAGGGGCGTCTTGCCGGGATCGTCTGCACCCCATTCGAGATACGACATCGTCCCTTCCGGCAGCGGCAGGCTTCGCCGCGCCGGCGTCTCACGCACAACGGAAGTCATGAAGTTCAATCCAGCAGTTTTTTCTTCTTGAGCCACCCGGCCACGATAGCGACAGCTTCCGCCATCTTGTCCGGCTGGCCAATATAATAATGCGTCGCGCCCTTCACGACATGAAGTTCCTTGTCGTCATGTTGCACGCCCGCAAGGATGCGCGCCGCATGGCTCGGCGTGCAGCCGTCATCGGCGCTGTTCTCGATCACGAGCACCGGCACCGTGATGTCGCCCGCGCATTTCGGCCCGTTCGCCCGGCTTTCCCGGTAGGACCATTGCGAGAGCCACGCCCGGAGCGAGGAATAGCGCGCGAGCCCCGCCGGCATCATGTTGACGGTCTTCGGGTCGCCCATGAAGCACCAGTTCGGGCCCTTCCGGTCGTTCGGATCGATCGACGGGTCGAGCCAGCGCGGGTCCGCCATCGTCCCGTGAACCACGAAGGCGCGTTCTTCCGTCCCGCGCCCTTCGCGTTTCAATTGTTCGAGCTTGCCGCGCACCCAGGCGTCGATCCGCCCCGAGCGCGCGATCTGCGCGGCGCGGAAGCGTTCGAGGTACGCGTCCGTATAGGGCGGCTGGTTCGGGTTTTTCGGGTCGTAGAGATCGAGCTCGACATCCCGCTCCTCCGGATCGAGCTCGTTCCGGATCGACGGGTCGAGCCATTCGGTGAGCGTGATCGCGCGGCTCACATGCGCCGCGAGTTGCAGAACCGCATCGGCGGGAATGAGCCCCGCGCCTTTCACGTCCACCGGGTCGCCCCAGGGCGTCGCCGTGATCGTCGGCTTCTCGGCCTGTGACTGGTAGAACATCGACAGCGAGCCGCCGCCCGACCATCCCGCCATCACCACCTTCTCGTAGCCGAGCTTCTCCTTGGCGTAGCGCACGTAATGCCCGAGATCGAGCAGCACCTTCTCCATGATCAGCGCGCTGTCATTATGCGGATAGCGGCTGCCGCAGGTGAGGCAGGGAATGCCCGCCGCCGCCAGCGCATTCGGCATCGGCAGCAGGTTCATCGTCCCCGTCGGATGCATGAAGATCAGCACCGTCTTCGACGTCGCGCCTTTCGGCTTCAGGTGCTGCCCCTCGACGACGATG
Organism: Parvibaculum sp.; assembly: GCA_017642695.1. Taxonomy (GTDB): domain Bacteria; phylum Pseudomonadota; class Alphaproteobacteria; order Parvibaculales; family Parvibaculaceae; genus Parvibaculum. Next base: position 1,247,343 of record JAEPQD010000001.1, read on the forward strand.
GTGTCGAGCGCCCCTGCATAGGTCTCCTTGAAAGGCGAACTCTCCTGCCAGTGCAGGTGAAACGGAATGCGCTCGACCTCGTATGCCATGGGCGTCACTCCGCCGCGCTTTTCGCGGCCTTCTTGAAGTCGGGCTTGCGCTTGTTGAGGAAGGCGTCCACCGCCTCGTGATGCTCCGGCGTCGTCCAGCAGATCTTCAGCGCATCCGTCTCGCGCTTCTGCGCGGCGGTCAGGTCCGTTGTGCAGGCGTTCTGCGTGAGGAGTTCCTTCGTCATGCGCAATTGCCGCGAGGGGTTCTCCGCGATCTGTGCGGCGATGCTGAAGGCCTTGTCGAGCAGCTTGTCGCCCGGCACGACATATTCGCAGAGTCCCTTCTCCTGCGCTTCCGCCGCCTGGTAGAGCCGCCCGGACAGCATCATCTCGTTCGCATGGCCCCAGCCCATCCGGCTGACGAGGAAATGCGACGAGGCAAGCTCCGGCACGATCCCCATCTTCACGAACACCATGCCGAATTTCGCTTCCTCCGCCGCGACGATCACGTCGAACGGCAGGATCATGGTGACGCCGATGCCGACCGCCGGTCCGTTCACCGCCGCGATCATCGGCTTCGAGGAACGCACGAGCTCGATCCAGTCGACGCCGCGCGGCATGCCGCCGCTGCCGCCCGCCGTGTCGTTGCCCGGGTCCTTGCCGTCGAGCCGCGTCTTGAACGTGCCCTCGATGTCCGCGCCCGCGCAGAAGCCGCGCCCTTCGCCCGTCATCACGATGGCGCCGATGTCGGGATCGTCATTCGCCTTTTGAATCGCGTCCGCCTGCTCCTCCGCCATTTTCGGCGTCCAGGCGTTCAGCCTGTCCGGCCGGTTCATGGTCAGAAGCAGGATGTTGCCGCGCTTCTCTGTCTTGATTTGTGTGTAATCCATGTGCAGGTTCCTCCCGTATATGTTTTCCGGCAAGTCTAGGCAGCGGCGGAACGGGCCACAAGCAAGCCCGAGCCGGCCCGCCGCGCGCCAGCTTGACGTTGCGTTTCCGTCGCCCGCGCGGTCCCTGGGCCGCCATTTCTAGGGAGGTGTCCGTGTCGATTCTCGACCTGGCGGTGCAAAATCTTGCCTCGCCCATGGTTCTCTTCTTCGCGCTCGGTGTGGCCGCGGCTCTCATCCGCTCCGACCTTGCGGTGCCCGAGGCGGCGGCAAAGCTCCTCGCTCTCTATCTGATGCTTGCCATCGGCTTCAAGGGCGGGGCGGAGGTCTCGAAATCGGGGCTCGATTCCGCAATGGCGCTCACCATCGGCGCCGGCATTCTCCTCTCGTTCCTCATCCCGCTTGCGGGATATTTTTTCATCCGCATGTCCACGCGCCTCGGCGCGATAGATGCAGCGGCGGTCGCCGCTCATTACGGCTCCATCTCCATTGTCACCTTCGTTGCCGCGACCGAAGTCGTGAAGGGTCTGGGCCTTGCCTATGAAGGCTATCTGATCGCCGTTGCTGCGGTCATGGAAACGCCGGCCATCGTCGCCGCGCTTCTGCTTGCGCGCCGCGCTCAGCCGAAGGGGCAGGCGGGCGAAAGCATGGGCGCGCTGCTCCGCGAGGTCGCGACCAACGGCTCCATCGTCATTCTCGTCGGCGCCTTCTTCATCGGCTGGATCACGGGTGAACGTGGCATGTCGATGATCTCGCCCTTCATCGTCGATCCCTTCCGGGGCATTCTCTGCCTCTTCCTGCTCGACATGGGCCTCGTCGCGGGCCGCGGCCTTCGTCAGGGCGCGCGCGAATTGTCACCGCCGCTCATTGCCTTCGGCATCTATTTCCCGCTGGTCTCGGCGTCGCTCGCTGCGGCTCTCGCCGTTCCGCTCGGCCTCTCGGTCGGCGGCGCCGCGCTCTTCATCACGCTGGCGGCCTCGGCCTCCTACATAGCCGTGCCCGCTGCCATGCGTCTCGCGCTGCCGGAGGCGAATCCCGCGATCTATCTCACGCTGTCGCTCGGCGTGACCTTCCCCTTCAACCTTTCGCTCGGCATCCCGCTATATGCGGCGGTCGCCCAGCGCATCGCCGGATGAGGTGACGAGATGGAAATGCACAGCAAGAAGCGCATCGAGATCCTGCTTGAAGCCCCGGCGCAGAAGCGCCTGACCGACCTGCTGGATCGCCTCGACGTGACGGGCTACACGGTCATGCCGGTCCTTGGGGGCAAGGGTCATCACGGCGTCTGGAGTCGCGAGGGTCTCCCCTCCGCCGCCGGGACCATGGTCTCGGTTTCCGTCATCGCGGCGGAGGAAAGGCTCGACCAGGTGCTCGAGCCCGTCTTCGATCTCGTCCGCCGTCACATCGGCATCGTCACCATTTCGGACGTCATGGTGATCCGGGGCGAGCGCTTCTGACGGCCTACCGGCTCTTGAAGCTCGCCCACGCCACCGCAATCATCGCCGCGATCACGCCGAGGATTGCCGCCATGAAGAGCGTGAAGGTGACGGTGTTCCAGTCCGCGCCCGTGAAGCCGAGGCCGCGTCCGCCCGTCATTGCCGAGACGACCGAGGCGACGATGTTGCCCCAGCCCGTCACGATGAGGCCCCACACGATCACACGCGCCATGGTCGCGCCCATCGCCGCATGCGCCATCGCGCCCGCGACCGCGATCATCAGCATGCCGTTCAGCGCGCCTTCCATATGCGCCATCTTCCAGGCGCGCACGTCGCCCGGCCACATCGTCGTCGCGCCCGGATCGAGCGAGGCGACGAGCACAGAGGCGAAGGGAAAGCCCGCCAGCATCCCCGCGAGGAATACGAGCGCGCCGTGTCCGGCGAGCAGCATCTGCATGTTCTTGTTCATTGTCTCGTCCCCTTGTTGTTGAGCCGGTGTTACCTCACCAGGCGCCTGCCCACATGTCCCAGTCGCGCGACTTGCTCGGAATCGCGAGCGCGAGCTTCGGCGCATGCTTGAGCAACAGCGCGGTCATGCCCGGCGTCCACGAGATCGCGCCAGCCTGTATGAGGTTGAGGCGGCGATAGAGTTTCAGCGCGCGGTTCATCGCGCGTTCCGGGTCTTCGCCCGCGATGATCGCTTCCGCCGCCGCGATGGCGCCGAGCCCGGCCCGCGCCATGCCGTCGCCCGTGATGATCGGTGCGCCCGCGCCGCTGATCCGGCTGAGGTCGAGCACGCCTTCCTGCCGGCTCGCCATGTAGGACCAGGACGAGACCGGAACCCAGGCCGCCGCCGCCGTTTCCTCCGCGCTGTCGGGTGCGAGGCCCATCGCCTCGCCCACCGCTTCGAGTTCTTCGCGCAAGGCCCGCTGGTGTCCCTCGCGCGCAGTCTCGTCCGCGTCTCGCACCAGCCGGTAGAAGATGCCGTAATAGGTGGCGTTCGGCGACATCGGATCCTTGAAGGGATAATAGACGCTCATGTCGAGCGCACCGTCGCGCGGGATGAAGCCGATGAGCGAATCCTGCCGCTTCAGCAGGCCCTTCGCTTCGAGATGGGGCGAAGTGAACGCCATCTGCACTGCCGCCACGAAATGTTTCGGCTTCTGTGGCTCCTGCCGCCAGCCCGCGCCCGTCACGGGCTTCGGTGTGCCGTTCACGATGAGCGGGTTTGCGCCGTTCGACAGCGCGCGCAGCTCGTCATAGCTCGCGGCGCCCGAGCGGTCGAAGCGCACGCCGCATTCCGCCGCCTGCTCGTTCAGCGCCGCCATCAGCCGCGAATTGCGGATGCCATAGGCGAGCGGCGCGCCTTCTGTGCGGTCGCGCTTCACGCGCTCATTGGTCATCCACGGATCGACGCGGCGGAAGCGCGCCTTGCCGCCTTCCATATGCGCGATGCCCGTCATCTGCCGGTCGGTTTCGGCCTGCCGCCATTCCGGCCCGAAGACGCGTTCGAGAACCGTCTCGCGTCTCGCGCCGCCCGCTTCCGCGTAATAGTCGATCGAGCGGGCGCGCAGCGTGCAGCCGTCGATGAGCTGCCGCGATTCCTGCACGGGCTTCGCCGCCACCGTCACGCGCCCCTCGAAGGCGGGCTCGCGGGCGAGCCGCGTCGCGAGCGTGATCGCGCCGATGCCTGCGCTGTTGATGACGATGCCGTCGTGAACGGGCGCTGCCTTTGCCGCCGGTGTGATCCGTGCGTCGCGCCCTGCCGCCGCTCCCCTCATCTCCTCGCGCCTCCCCGCGCCAGTTGATCCGGAAAGGGGAGGATAGACCCGTTTCGCTGGCGAAGGCGAGTTCCCGTCGTTAGTCTTTGCGCGAACGAAAGTGCACGAGTGAACAGCGGAGGGGCCCATGAATCTCGAATTGACCGGAAAACACGTCTTCATCGCGGGCGCGAGCCGCGGCATCGGCTTCGGTATGGCCCGCGCCTTCGCCGCCGAAGGCGCGAAAGTCGGCATGGCCGCGCGGGGTGAGGTTGCGCTCGACGCCGCCCATGCGGCGCTCGTCGCCGAAGGCGTGAAGCCCGAAAATCTCTTCACCGTCGCGGGCGACATGACGGCGTCGGGAGAGATCGCCGCCGCGCTCGATGCGGCGGAGGAGAAGCTGGGGCCCCTTCACTGCGCCGTCGCGAATGTCGGCCTGTCGCGGGCGCCCTTGGGCTTCGACGTCTCCGACGAGGACTGGGACGCCGACATGAAGCAGAACCTCTTCGGCTCCGTCTGGCTCGCCCGCGAGGCCGCGCGCCGCATCCTGAAGCGCCCGCGCGAGACGCGCGAACATGCGAGCCTCATCCTGATTTCATCCATCGCCGGCGTCGACGCGATGGGCACGTCGCTCACCTATGCGGCGTCGAAGGCTGGCATCAATCACTTCACGCGTCAGCTCGCGAAGTTCACCGGCAAGGAGGGTCTGCGCGTGAATGCCATCGCGCCCGGCAACATCCTCTTCGAAGGCGGCGTCTGGGATAAAAACACGAAGGAGCGCCCGGAAGCCTGGGAGCGCTGGATCAAGCGCGAGGTCGCGCTCCGCCGCTTCGGCACGGTCGAGGAGATCGCGGATGCCGCCGCCTTCCTCGCGAGCCCCCGCGCGAGCTTCATCACCGGCGAGGTCCTCGTCGTCGATGGCGGCCAGGTGCGGTAGGGTATTCTGCGTATCGACCCCACCCGCCCCTGGGGGCGGGTCGAAATTCGCGCGTCAGCAAGCGAATTTCGGGGCGGGGGAGGCCGCAATGTGGTGCCGGGAGATTCTGTCTGGACGATCCGTATACGTCCGGCCCCCGCCCCAAACGGCCTCCGGCAGTTTGACCCTCCCCGAGGGGAGGGTGGGAAGAAAGAGTTCCTCTTCCCTCAGTCCTTCCCGATAGACCCGTCCTTGAACAGCCGCTCCTTCATTTCCTTGTCGAAGCGCGGATTGTTGCGTCGCAGCCATTCGAGCACCATCACCGCATGCTCGATTTCCTCGTCGCGATTGTGTTCGAGGATTTTCGTCAGTTCCGGATCGGTGCAGGCTTCGGCGCGCTGGTTGTACCAGTCGACGGCTTCGAGCTCCTCCATCAGCGACACGATGGCGCGATGCAGGTTGAGTGCTTCGGGCGAGAGATTGGCTTCGTGCAGGCCTTCGCTGGACATGGGGACTCCTGTGGGCTTCGGAAATTCAGGCGGTTCGTCGGGCGCCGCCGTTTCGGGGTCGCTCGGCGCGGCGCGCCGCCGGCCGAAAAGGCGTGAGAAGAAACCGCTATCGCTCATTCAACAACCAGACGGAACTGGCGCCGTGTCAGGCGCGGATAGGGCGGGAAATCGGCAAGCCGTTCCCCTCCTGCCTCTTTTAACATGGAAAGCACGCCATCGCGTTGTTCTCCGCGCAACGTCGCCAGAAAATCGAGCGGCCGCTGCAGCATCCAGAGATCGAAAGCGAAGATCGCGCGTGAGGCCGTCACGCCTTCGAGCGTGAACTCATGTTGCCCGAGCGCGCGCGGCAGCGGCTCCTTGCCCGCGATGAGGTCGGGATGCGCCTCCACGTGCTTTTTCAGGGCATCTGCCGTCTTGATGAGCACCGGCAGGTATTCCCGCATGATCCGTTCAAGGACGGGCGTCAGCGTTTCCGGCACCTCGTCATCAGCCAGGAACGCGCCGCCCTTCGGCTGCGGCGGCTTCGTCATCCGCATGACCCATTTCACGACGTTCGGTGCAAGGCGTTTCATGATCTCGCCGGAGGCTGGATCGCGGTACTGATGCGCGTAGAGCGGTCCGTAAAGGCCGAAATCGCCGATCGAGGGCCGCGTGCCGAACAGGAACTCGTGTTTCGCGAAATGCGCGTCGAGTTCGGCGAGAAGCCCCTCATAGCTTTTCTCGATGGCCGGTCCTGTCTCCGGTGTCACGCCGAGAAAGGGCAGCGCACCCGCGAAGGGCTTCGCCGTCTCCTCGCCCGTCGCGCGCTGGCCCGCCTCGTCGAGGTCCGGCCGCGACAGCCGTCCGAATTCTGAAACCGCCCAGTCGCGGTTCTTCGTCCAGCGGTAATGCATCGCGGGCAGCTTCAGCCACTCATCCGCATAGGCCTCGATCAGCAGCGCCGCGAACTTCTGCCGCGCGCCTTCCGGATAGACGTTGCCTTCCGGAAACCGCGCTTCGAAATTGTCGATGATTTCGGAGGAGTCCTGCCAGGTCTCGTCCTCCGGCGTCACCACAACCGGAATAACGGGCCAGCCCACCCGCGCCATGATGACATTGCGGTAGATGTCGCGCGACGGCGTGATCTCGGAAAAGGGAATGCGCTTGTAGCGCAGATAGGCGCGCACCTTGCCCGAAAAGTAGCTCACTTCCGCGCCGTAGAAATCGTATCCCTTGGTCATTCTTTTCCGCTTTCGCTCTTTTTCTTCCTTCTACCCGCCGGAGCGGCGAAGCCGCGACGGTCGGAAGGGTGAGGGCAGGGCAGATTTTCTACCTATCGGCATTGCAAGTGTCAATTCAAGCCGCGCCCGTCACTGCCCGATGACGTCGGCCGCCTCTGCCCCCGTCAGCACATCGAGATAGAGCGCCTGCCGGCACTGGTCGAGACAGGCGATCATGTGATGCGGCCGCGCGCCCTCTGCGCTTGCGCCCGTGACATAGAAGAAGATGTTGTAATGCGCGCCACCCACATTGCTGACCGCGTCGAGCTGCCACACCTCGTCGTGAGGCGGCGTCTTCTCGTTCTCGCCGGTTGCCGTGTCGATCAGCGCGCTCGCGCGGGCGAGCCGCTTCTCGGCCGTTTGTCCGCCCACGAATGTTTCAAAGCGGATGTCGTAGCGCGCATCGAAGGTGGCGTCGGCCGGTGGCGGCACCGCGCCCGGCGGCATCGCGAGGATCGATACGGGGTCCGCCGAGCCATGCGCCACCCAGGCTTCTCCCTGTACCGGCACCAGCGCCTGTCCCTTCGGCGAGCAGACGCGCACGAGCCACCGGTCGAAAGGCGCGGGGACAGCGGCTGTCTTGCCCGCCGGGGCGCGTCCGCAGAGAAAATCGGTCGGATCTTCCGCGATGCTCGCCGTCCTCTCGCTGCTTTCGCCCTTGTCGTCCGGTGCACCGGCCTCGCCGGTTACGGTTGGCCGCAGCGGCGGTCCTTTGGGCAGCGGCGGGGAAGCCGCCGCTTCGCCGAAATCGTAGTCTGTCGTCGTGTCCGCGATGCCGGTGTCCGGCCCGGCGTCCGGCACAGGATCGCCCGGTTCCCACACGGGCACGCTCTGCGCGAGTTCCAGTCCGGGCGCAGCAGCCGCCGGGAGAACGGGAAGGGCGGAAACCAGAAGGATGAAAAGGAAAAGACGGTGAAACGGCATCATGGGCGCGGGCCTGCTTGTTTTTTGAAACCTTAGCCCGCGTGCTCCGCCCTGTCCCCCTTTGCCCTCAGTAGCAGCCATCGGCATGGCATTGCGTCTTCAGCGGATCGCCGGGATCCTTCGGCCTGTCTTCGCGGGAAAGGCTGTCATAATCGCCGAACTCCCGGTTGAAGGGCTGCCAGGGCTGGTTCTCCACCTCGTCCGTCTGGCCGAGCGTCACCGTCGTATCGCCGACCGTGATGACCTTTCCGCGTGTCGTCGCGGCGGGCCGCCCGCCGAATCCGCCGCCGTCGAGCCGTTGGTATTCCTCTTCCTCCGAGGGTGCCTGACGGTCCGGCGCGTCGACGCAGGTGTCGAGAAGTCCGCCCGGCTGGCAGGCGGCATGGGCAGGTGCGGCAAGCGCCGTCGACAGGGCGGCGAAGAGGGCAAGGCGGATCATCGGGGCGGCTGTGTCCTTGAAAAAGGGCGGTTTACCAAGAATATCGGCCTTTTCCGGTTCCCGGAAGCGCTGACGCACACAGTCATCGACAAATCTGAACATAACCCTCGTTGAGTGGCGCGGGGCCCCGGCACAAGCTTCGGGTCAGGAAGGCGCCGGAGCGAAATGGTAATGGCGCCGCAGTGGAGTGAGCATCATGAACACCATGTCCAGCCCCGGCTTCAACAGACTGGAACGACGCTTCATTCAGGAACCCGGCCACCATGCGCCGGCGGGCGCCTTTGGCCGCCGCACGTTCGGCCGCGCCGCGCCGTCTCCGGCCGGTGAGCTTGAGGTCGAGCGCATCCTGGCCCGCTGCCGTGCGCGCCGCCTCGCCGAGGAAAAGCGGGAAGAGCGCTCGCGCCCCCGCCGCGGCGAAGAAACACTGGCCTATCTGGCCACCGGACTGAGCCTTGTGGCGCTCTCCGCGATTTCGGTGCTGCCGATCTTCTGATCGCGCACCAGGAAGTACCGGCGGCGGGTTCCAACCCCCCAGGAACCCGTCATCAGTAAGGCCCGCGTTCTCCGGAACGCGGGCCGTTTTCTTGTCTGTCATCCTCGCTCGGCGCCGCGCCGCATCACGCAAACGAAACTTTCCACCGGCACCCGCTTTTCCGTCCGGAGAACCTCGACATCCAGCGACGACACCTCGAATCCATGGCTCTCGGCAAGCTCGCGCAGATAGGCCTCCGTGTGCCGGAAGCGCCGTGTCGGCCCGATCTCGAAGCCGCGCGACATGGCTTCATCCGAGGTGCCGTCCGATCTCTCCGTCGAGAAGACGAACCAGCCCTGCGGTGTGAGCGTCGCGGCGAGAGCGCCGAACAGGGGAGCGAGGTCTCCCAGATAGATCACCGTGTCGCAGGCGATGGCGAGACCGAAAGGCCCGTGCTCCTTCTCAAGTGTCGCGACGAGCTCGCCTGCGATCACCTTCGTATAGAAGCCCGACGCCTCTGCCGCCGCACACATGCGCGGGCTCAGGTCGACGCCCGTGAGCGCCGCGCAGTGCCGTTTGAAAGCGGCGCCCGAAAGTCCGGTTCCGCAGCCGAGATCGATCGCATCATACGGTCCGCTCACCGAAAACCCTTCCGCCGCCTCTGCCGCCGCAGCCAGAAGCTCCGGGCCCCGATAGGCGAGCGTGCCCGTCATGTGGCCGTCGTAACGCGGTGCGTAGCCGTCGAAGAGCGCACGCACATAGGCCGCGCTCGCTTTCACCGGCGCCGGCTGCGCCTCGAGTTCGGCAAGCCGGATCGCGGCGCCGCGCCGGTCCACGGGATCGTCGGCCTGCGCCGCGCGATAGTGCCGCGCCGCGCGCTCGGTTTCGTCGAGCGACGCCCATGTCTCGCCGAGCCGGAAATGCGCTTCGGCGCGGGCATGCATATCGCTTTCCGTCTCGTCCGTCGCGATCCGCAGCACGCGTTCGAAATCGGCGATGGCGCGCGCCGTATCCTCTGCCGCCATCCGCGCCGCACCAAGCGCGAGCAGCACCTCCGCCGAGCGCCCGTTGAGGAAGCTCGCCTCGTTGAGCGCGGCAAGCGCCTCCTGGTGGCGGCCTTCGAGACTCATCGCGCGGGCAAGAACGGTCAGCGCGCGGGCGTTCGCCTGCCCCGCCGCCATCATCGGTTCGAGAAGGCCTGAAGCCCTTGCCGGTTCGCCGAGGTCGATCAGACAGTGTGCGAGCGATGAGAGAAGTCCGGCGGACCACCCCTCTTCGTCCCGCGCCGCTGCGACGCCTTCCGCATGGGCGATCGCCTGCTCGCGCTCGCCCGCCGCGATCAGGCGTTCCATTTCGGAAAGAGGGTCGCTCCCCTCCGTGTCGCCTGGCCGGGCATGATCCGTAAACGGAGGGTTGACCGTCAGGGACGGTGGTATGTCGTCGGGCAGGGCCGCCGCGTCTGCCATGCCGTCTTGCGGATTGTCTGAAACCGGGGACATCTTTTTTGCCAGAACAGGAAGGGCCGGCGGGTTATCCCCGGCCGGCCCCTGCATTTATCCCCGGCCTGTTCATCCGTAAACAGGGAACGAAGCCGCCGGAGTGTTTTGTGACGTTATCGTGACAGTTCGATGACGGTGCCCTCGAAACGGCCCGTTTTATCCCCGGTTCAGCCCTTGAGTTCGCACCGGCCATTGTTGATCACGACGGCATCGCGCTCCTTCACGCGCGCCCGGAAGGAGATCTCCTTCTTGTCCTTCCAGATGTCGACGGTCACCGTATCGCCCGGGAAAACCGGCGCCGAGAAGCGCACGTCGAAGCCCGTGATCTTCGTCGGATCGTAGTCGAGCGCGGAAGAGATGATCGCGCGGCAGCACGTTCCATACGTACACAGACCATGCAGGATCGGCTTCGGAAAGCCGACGGCCTTGGCAAATTCAGGGTCCGAGTGCAACGGATTGCGGTCCCCCGAAAGACGGTAGAGCAGCGCCTGGTCGGGCTTCGTTTCCGCGTCGACGCTCATGTCCGGTTCGCGGTCCGGAATCTTGTGCGGTTCCGGCGCGCCCTCGCGCGGTCCGCCGAAACCGCCATCGCCGCGCGCGAAGATCGTCGAGGTGAGTGTGCAGAGCTTGTCGCCGCCCTTCTCGCTGAGGTCGGTCTCGGTGACGATGATCGCGCCCTTGCCTTCGCCCTTGTCCCATGCGCCGACGACGCGGCTGTCGGCCGAAAGCTTCGCGGCGATCGGAAGCGGCTTGTAGAGCGTCAGCCGCTGCTCGCCATGCACCACCATCGCGTAGTTGATGCCGCTGTCGCCGATGGCGCCCGCACCCCATGCGACGACTGTCGCGAGCGTCGGCACGGTCTTCAGGTTCTTCTCATAGACGAAGGGCAGTTCCTTCTCGTCCATCGGGTCGCGGCCGAAGCCGATGCCGAGCGCATAGAGCATCGTCTCGCGGTCGCCATAGCTGAATTCCTGGCCTTCCGCCTTCAGGCTCATGAGCTTGTCGTAGTTGATCGCCATATCGGCCTCCCTTGGATGTGCGTCCGTTTCTTGGGCCATGAGAAAGCGGTTCCGTGTCCCCGGCGCAAGCATGCTATCAATGGGAAAACGGATTAAGGGAGAACCATCATGAGCACAGCCGCCGCCCGCCTGCAGCAGGACGCAGGGGAATGCTTCAAGGTCGAGATCAGGGACCACATCGCCCATATCGTCCTCAACCGGCCGGAGAAGATGAACGCGATGAATCGCGACTTCTGGCGCGATCTGCCGCGCATCGTCCGGGAGATCGACGAGGGCGCGCTTGCCCGTGTGATCGTGATTTCATCGACCGGCAAGCACTTCACCGCCGGCATGGACCTCTCGGTCTTCACCTCCGGTCCCGACATGAAGGGCAAGGAGACCGGCCGCGTCCGCGCGAACCTGATGCGCACCGTGCTTCAGCTCCAGAAGACCTTTTCCTGCCTCGACGAGGCTCGCATGCCGGTCCTCATGGCCGTGCAGGGCGGCTGCATCGGCGGCGGCGTCGACTTCGCCTCCGCCTGCGACATGCGCTACTGCACGAAGGACGCGTTCTTCTGCATCCAGGAAATCAACATCGGCATGACCGCCGATGTCGGCACCTTCCCGCGCCTGCCGCATCTGATGCCGCAGGGCCTTGTGCGCGAACTCGCCTATACGGGCCGCCGCCTCTTCGCGGAGGAGGCGCGCTCCTGCGGCTTCGTCAATGCCGTCTTCGACACGCAGGAAGAAATGCTCGACGCCGTCATGGGGCTTGCGCGCGACATCGCCGCGCGGTCGCCGCTTGCCGTTCTTGGTTCGAAGGAAATGCTGAACTATGCCCGCGATCATTCCATCGCGGACGGGCTGCGTCACATCGCGGTCTGGCAGAGCGGCATGTTCCAGCCGACGGACATGATGGAGAGTTTCGCGGCGAAGGCCGAGAAGCGCGATCCGAATTTCGACGACCTGTTGCCGGATCAGTCGGCGCTCTGAGGCGGCCCTAGCGTTCTCCGAGCACCTTCCAGAGGCTCGTTGCCGTCATCACGTCTTCGTCTCCCACGCTGAAGCGCGCGGAAACGAAGATGATGGCGCGCGTCTTCCGCTCGAGCTTCGTGCGGCATTCGACGAGATCGCCGGGTTTCGCGCCCTTCAGAAAGCTCGCCTGCATGCTCAGTGTCACGCAGCTCTTGTGATCGGCGCCGCGATGCGCGGCCGAGCCGAGAAAGGCGTCCGCGAAGGTAAGCATCATGCCTTCGTGAACCGTGCCGTCCGCGCTCACATGCCGCTCGTCCACGATGAAGCCGAAGATGCGCTCGCCCTCCTCCTCGCGCTCGAAGAGCGGCCCGACATGGGCCTCGAACGGGTCGTGAAGTTCACTCGCTCTCCAGCCCGGGGGCGCGGCGACTTCGCGGGGTGAGGGCAGGGGCTTCCTCACGTCTCGTCCGGCCCCTTGATCGCGTAGACGCCGGTGGCCGTCATCAGAATGCGGTCGCCTGCGCGAAGCTCGCCCGAGATGAAGAGCACGGTCCGCGTCGCACGTGTCACTTCCGCGCGTCCCTCGATCGTTTCGCCCTTTTCGCCGGCGCTCACGAAATCGCAATTGAGCGACAGCGCGCGCACCTCGGCCGTCGGCTCCTTCGCCCGTGCCGCTTCCCTTGCGACGTCGGCAAGCACGATGGCGGCAAGCGTCATCATCATGCCGCCATGGAGCCGGTCGGCGCCGTTCAGGTGATGCTCGGCGATCTCGAAGGTGAAGGCGTCGCCGTCCCGGAAGACGGGACCCGCATAGCCGCCGAAGCCGCTCGTGTCGACTTGTGTTGAACTCATGGGAACACCGGGGAGGAGGATGAAAGTCGGATGGGCTCTATCTAGACGCTCGGAGCCCCGGAGACAAGAAAAGGGCCCGCAGCGAACCGCGGGCCCAGAAGTTTACGAGGAACGAATTTGAAGGATCCGGCGCCACCCCGGGTGGGGGGAGGGGTGAGGGCAGGATGACGCCGGACCTTTCGGTGGTTGCAACGGCCGGTGAGGAGCCTGCCGCTGCAGAAGCCATCAAGTCCGTATCAAACGTCCGAAGCCGCGCCGGGTTGCATCGCGATCCAGCGCTCCGGCACGCCGAATTTCTGAAGCGCCGAGGCGACGGCGGCCACGCGGTCTTCCGCGTCGCGCTGCACCGACATGTCGGTCGACGTCAGTGCGGCGTCCGAGGCGACGACGTAAATGTTGCGCAGGCCGCGATAGGTGATCTCCTCGGCGACAGCGCGCAGCATCGTCTCCGCCTCGTCGCTCGTCGTCGTCCAGCCTTCGGAGAAATAGACCGGGAAGACCACGCGCTCGCTGTCATTCACGCCGTAACCGGCGGAGCGCGGTGCGTTCGGGTCGATCGCGGTCACGTAAACCGTCCGCGCGTCGAGGCCCGGTGCGGCCTCGTCGAAGGAAACATCCGCCACAGCCGGTCGCGGCATGGGCAGCGGGCTCGATGCGGCCGCCATCTGCGCGCTCAAAGCGGCGCCGATAGCGGTTGTCAGGCTCAAGGCGCCGACGATCATCAGCCGTTTCATATCGATCCCCTTCCAGTCCTTTTGGGTCCCGGCGGGCGCTCATGCACCCGTCTTCATGTTGCCAATCTGGGTTTCGAATGTGTCGTGACCCGGGTCCTGCGCGGGCGGTTACGGGGAAATTTCAAGGCAATATTGAGGCACTCCACAGACGCGCAAACTGGCGGCGAGCTGTTCAAAATCCGACAGCCTACCCTCGCAAACGCTACGGAAATGGACGGAGATTCCGCTTTGAGAGGGAAGAGGCTGCGTTTATGGTGCGCCTCAAAGTGCCGGGACCATCCTGGAATCAAGGCGGCAAACGCCGGACCGGCCACACGCCAACCGGGCAATCAATAAGCCAATTCAACCCTTTCGGGAGACCGTCCATGTCCAGAGAAGCAGTCATCGTCTCGACCGCCCGCACCGGCCTTGCCAAGGCAGGCCGCGGTGGTTTCAACAACACCCACGGCGCCGCCATGGCCGGTCACGCGATCAAGCACGCCATCGAGCGTGCGAAGATCGAGCCCGGTGCCGTCGAAGACGTCATCATGGGCTGCGGCGCGCCGGAAGGGGCGACCGGCATGAATGTCGGCCGTCTCGCAGCGATCTGGGCAGGTTGCCCGGTCACGACGTCCGGCACCACGGTCAACCGTTTCTGCTCCTCGGGCTTGCAGACGATCGCGATGGCCGCGGGCCGCATCGTCAATGAAGGCGTGCCGGTCATGGTCGGCGCGGGCGTGGAGTCGATCTCGCTCGTTCAGATGGGCGGACAGAACTACAACCGCCTGACCGAAGAAAAGCTCATGCAGGAAAAGCCCGAGCTCTGGATGGCGATGATCGAAACGGCGGAAATCGTCGCCGAGCGCTACAATGTCAGCCGCGAGTATCAGGACGAATATTCGCTCCGCAGCCAGCAGCGCATTGCCGCCGCGCAGCAGGGCGGTCTCTTCAAGGATGAGATCGTGCCGATGCAGACCAAGATGAAGGTCGTGAACAAGGAAACCGGTGAAGAGTCGATTGTCGACTACACGGTGGACAAGGACGAATGCAACCGTCCCGAAACGACGCTTGAAGGTCTTGCCTCGCTGAAGCCGGTCTTCAAGAACGGCCAGAAGGTGAAGGAAGGCAAGTACGTCACCGCCGGTAACGCCTCGCAGCTTTCGGACGGCGCCGCCGCCGTCGTGCTGATGGAGCGCAAGGAAGCCGAGAAGAACGGCTCCGACATTCTTGGCGTCTTCCGCGGCTTCGCCGTCGCCGGTTGCGAGCCGGACGAAATGGGCATTGGTCCCGTCTTCGCCGTGCCGCGTCTTCTCGAGCGTCATGGCCTCAAGGTCGACGACATCGATCTCTGGGAACTCAATGAAGCCTTCGCGAGCCAGTGCCTCTACAGCCGCGACCGCCTCGGCATCGACCCGGAAAAGTACAACGTGAACGGCGGCTCGATCGCCATCGGCCACCCCTTCGGCATGACCGGCGCACGCTGCACCGGCCACATTCTGCTCGAAGGCCGCCGCCGCAAGCAGGCTGGCCAGAACGTGAAATACGGTGTTGTCACCATGTGCATCGGTGGTGGCATGGGCGCCGCCGGCCTCTTCGAATTCGCGTAAGCGATTTCACCGTCTATGCTTCGGGCCCGCGGGGAAACCTGCGGGCCCTTTGTTTTGGAGGAGAACGATGCGCTATTTCGACGACTTTGCTGTAGGCGAGCGCCACGATATTCCTGCCCGTTACGAGATGACGAAGGACGAGATCGTATCCTTCGCCTCGAAGTGGGATCCGCAGCCCTTCCATGTCGACGAAACTGCCGCTGCAAAATCCATCTACGGAACGCTGACGGCCTGCGGCACACATATCCAGGCTGTGGTGCTGTTCCTTGCCGCGCGTCTCCCTGAAGAAACCGCCGTCATTGGTGCGCTCGGCTATGACGAAGTGCGCTTCTTCAAGCCTGCCAAACTCGGCGATACGCTCCGCCTCGTCATCGAATGCATCGAGACGAAGCCGTCTTCATCAAAACCGGATCGCGGTGTCGTGAAGAACCGTCACATCCTGATGAACCAGGACGATGAGACGGTCTTCACCCAGACGACGACGCTGCTGATTTCGCGGAAAGTCTAAAGCCCCAGCACCAGCTTCGCCATGATGCCGCGCTGAACCTCGTTCGAGCCGCCATAGATCGAGGCGGCGCGGTTGTTCAGATAGGTCGGCATGAAGACCATGCCTTCGGCGGGGCCGACGGGCTCGATATTCGACCCCGGCGCGCGCGCATCGTGCTGATCGACGCCTGAGTAATAGGCGATCGTCTCGATGGCAATCTCGTCGAGGCGCTGGCGCATCTCGGTGCCGCGCGTCTTCAGCATGGAGGAGGCGGGGCCGGGGTTCTTGCCGCCCGCAAGCTCCGCCATCACGCGGTGCTCGGTCATCTCCATCGCCTTCACCTCGATGGCGGCTTCGGCGATCTTCCGCGCGAAAGTCTGGTCGTCGATCAGGCGCTCGCCGTCATTCGATCTTTCGCTTGCAGCCACTTCACGGATTTTTTCGATGCCGACCTCGAGCGAGGCCGCGAAGGCGCCGCCCCGCTCGAATTCCAGCAGGTACTTCGCGACGGTCCAGCCGTCATTCTCTTCGCCCACGCGGTTCTTCTTCGGCACACGCACATCGTCGAAGAAGACCTGGTTCACTTCGTGCTCGCCCGCCAGCGTGATGATCGGCTCGACCTTGATGCCGGGTGTCGTCATGTCGAGAAGCAGGAAGGTGATGCCCTGTTGCGGCTTGCCGCTCGCATCCGTGCGCACGAGACAGAACATCATGTTCGCGAAATGCGCATGCGTGGTCCAGATCTTGGTGCCGTTGAGCACATAGTCGTCGCCGTCGCTCACTGCTTTGAGCTGAAGCGAGGCGAGGTCCGAGCCCGCTCCCGGCTCCGAATAGCCCTGGCACCAATAGTCCTCACCGGAGAGGATGCGTGGCAGGTAGTAATCCTTCTGCTCCTTCGTGCCGAACTTCATCAGCATCGGCCCGCACATGCGCAATCCCATCGGCGAGAGGCCCGGTGTGCCGTAGCGCGTGCATTCCGACACCCAGATGTACTTCTGCATCTCGGTCCAGCCCGTGCCGCCATATTCGACCGGCCAGTTCGGCGCGACCCAGCCCTTCTTGTAGAGCACCTTCTGCCAGGTGAGGTTCCACTCCTTGTCCGTAAAGACGGAGGTGGTGCGCTTGCCCGCATCCGCGAGTTCCGGCGTCAGGTTCTCGTCGAGAAAGGCGCGCACTTCGTCGCGGAAGGCAGCATCCGCGGGCGTGAGATCCAGATTCATTTTCTTCTTCTGCTTTGTGGCAATGTCAGCGCAGACAGTCTGTCGAGACTCCCATGCGGCGGCAAGCCTGGTGTGACGGCGACTCTTTCGCGAAGCGCATCGCAAGACCGACCGTGTTCGCAAGCGCCCGCACAGCGGGGCGCACCATCGGCCGTGCCGCTGCGGAAACCGTGACGCCGCATTGATCCTGCAGATGCTTCGGCAACAGGTCGATCGCTGCTTGCGTGATCAGGCGCTGCACGGGCTTGCCTGCGCGGCCGAGCGGCGTCGCATTGCGCACCAGCTCGAGAAACTCGTGCACCGTGTCGTTCGCATAGAGCTTCGGTGTCATCTCCGCCATATAGGAGTCCATCTTCGCCTTCGATGTCGGCACCCATTCGGCGCCGAAGCCCTTTCCGATCACCTCGCCTTCCCGGTAGTAGCGGTCCTCGTCCTCGACGGAGAGCCCCGGGTCGGCGTAGCGTTTGTAGGCATTGAGAAAGCCCCAGGCCGCCGTCACGTGAACCCAGGTGAGAAGCGCCGGGTCCATCGCCCGGTAGGCCTGTCCGTCATGCGTCGTGCCGGTTACGCGTTCATGCATTCGCGTCACGCGATCGAAGGTCTGCCGCGCCATCTTGGTCGGCCCATAGGTGACGGCGGCCGCCGCCATGCCCGTGCGTTCCATCCGGCGGATCGGATCGACCTTGAAGGTCGAATGGTCCCACACGCCCGCACGCACATGCTTCTCGGCAAGCTCGAGGATCACGGCCGCTATGCCGCCCACCGCGCTCACGATCGGGTTCGCGCTCACCTTCCAGCCCATCGAGCCGGGGCCGAGCAGGCCCGGATCGCCTTCCGGCTTTGAGAAGTCGAGCCGGGGGATCGGGCTGCTGTAGTCGCGCGGCGCCGCCGCCTCTGCGCCGTCGCGCTTCAGGGTGGTTTCCGCCGCTTCGCCCTGTATGGACATCAAGTCTCTCCTGTTTGCCTTCCGAACCCTGCCACGAATATAATCCAAGTAATTGCTCGGAAAACTCGGATTTGGACGGGCGCTGAGGACGCCGTGGGCCGTCCTGCCGGAGACCCCTCAAGTGATTGATCTCAAACCGAAAAAGCTTCCGAAACAAGCCCGCTCCAGGGTGAGTTTCGATGCCATTGTCGGCGCCGCTGCTCGGCTTTTGCGGGAGCGAGGCTACGAAGCGCTGACCACGAACCACATAGCGGAACAGGCAGGCGTCGGCATCGCGACGCTCTACGAATTCTTCCCCAACAAGGAGGCGATTGTCGCGGAACTGACGGCCCGGCTCATGGCGAAGGTCGAGGCGAACATGGAAGAAGCCTTCGCCGAGGCGCGCGGACTTGATCCCTGGGCGGGCGTCTCTCATATGACGGCGCGTGCCGTTGCCGCGATGGCGGCGGAGCGCGATGTCTTCCGCGTGCTATTGCGTCAGGTGCCGTTCGTTCCGCAGCTTCCCGTCGTTGTTGAAACGCGTGCTGCGCTCGCGGCGCTGTCGCAGCGTGTCCGCATTGAGGCGGCAGGCGCGCTCGACCTGCCGATGCCAGAAGACGACGTCTGGCTCATCTCCGAGATGCTCTACAATGCGATCCTTGAGGTCGCCTTCCTGGAGGTGAGTGAAAGAAAACGCGCCGAACTCACAAAGGAGCTGGCGCGTTTGACTTATCGTATGGCGGTCGGCCGTGACCCGGAAACGAACTAGGCGGTTGTGCCGCGCGCAGCGAATTCTTCGACAGCCTTCGTCATGGCGCTGATCTCGGGGAACCCGTCGAAGCTGCGAACCACAGGCGTCGTCACCCAGGGAAGTTTCTCTGCCGCCGCCGTCTCGATGAAAGGCGTCGAGAAATCTGCCGGATCGTCAAGCATCGTCGATCTTACGTTCACGAACCAGTCCATGCCGGCGGCCCGCGTGAACAGCCAGCTCTTGCAATGGTCGCAAAAGAAGTGCCGGTGCTCGCCGTGCAACGCTCCGATGACAGGCTCGCCCTGCGTTACCTCGAAGCCGTCGGCGGGCACGGCGGCGCTCAGCGAAAAGGCGCTTGCCGTTAGGCGCTGACAGCCTTTGCAATGGCACGCCATGGTAAGGAGCGGCGGCGCGGCTATCCGGAACCGCACTTTTCCGCACAGGCACCCGCCTTCTCTCGGCAGCTTCCAGTCGCTCACATTTTTTCCTTCCGTTCTTTCTTCAAAGTCCCAGTACCGCCTTCGCCATGATGTTGTGCTGCACCTCGTTCGAGCCGCCGAAAATCGTCTGCGCGCGCGTGTTGAGATATTTCGGCATCACCATCAGCGTGTGGTCGGGCCCGACCGGCGGCACATTCGCACCCCACGTCCGGGCTTCCATCACGTCCGGCTGCACGTAATAGGCGATGGCCTCAACCGCGAGTTCGGTGATGCGCTGGTTGGTATCCGCGCCCGTGAGCTTGATCATCGACGCCGCCGCACCGGGATTTTGGCCGTTCGAAAGCTGCGACATGATCCGGTGTTCGGTAAATTCCACCGCTGTTACCTGTACGTCCGTTTCGTCGACCTTGCGGCGGAAGCTCGGATCGTCGATCAGTTTGGTGCCGTCGCCACTATGTTCGGTGCCGGCGATGACGCGAAGCTTGTTCAGTGCGTTGCGCAGGTTTGCGCCATGCGCAGCGCCGCCTCGCTCGAACTCGAGCAGGTACTTCGCGACCGTCCAGCCGTTATTCTCCGCGCCAACCCGATTCTTCTTCGGCACGCGCACATCGTCGAAGAAGACCTGGTTTACTTCGTGGTCGCCTGCCAGCGTGATGATCGGGTCGACCTTGATGCCGTCGGCCTGGAAGTCGTCGATCAGGATGAAGGAGATGCCTTCCTGCTTTTTTGCGGCGTTGGGATCTGTTCGTACGAGGCAGAACATCTTGTTCGACTGGTGCGCGCCTGTCGTCCAGAGCTTCGTGCCGTTGATGACGTAGTCGTCGCCGTCGGATGTTGCTCGGCACTGCAGGCTGGCGAGATCCGACCCCGAGCCCGGCTCCGAATAGCCCTGGCACCACCAGTCCTCTCCATTCAGGATGCGTGGCAGATAGTATGCCTTCTGCTCGTCCGTGCCGTGTCCCATCAGCGTCGGTCCGACCATCGACAGCCCCATATTTGAGCTCACCGGCGCGCCGGCCGCCGCACATTCCGACGACCAGATGAAACGCTGCATCACGTTCCAGCCCGCGCCGCCATATTCCTTGGGCCAAGAAGGTGCCGCCCACCCGCGCTTGTTGAGCCGCTTCAGCCACTCAACGCGCAGGTCCTGGTCCGCAAGGATGCCCGGCGTGAGCCGCGCATGGGCTTTCAGGTCGTCCGTCAGGTTTTCTTTCAGAAAGGCCCGCACCTCGTCGCGAAACGCAACATCCTCGGGCTTCATGGCGAGATCCATCCCCGTTCTCCCTTTATTGTTTCCGGCATCGCCGGTTGTTGGCATCAAGAATAAGGTCATTGCCGCTTCGCGTCACAGGCAAATTGTCTGTCAATGCAGCCAGCAGGGCTGCGCATCTGCGAACAGCCGGAACCGCTCGGCAGGGATGGCGTTCTCATTTCTTGCTGGGGCGCATCTCTTGCGGAGAGGAGGGACCCATGCCTCGCGGCGACAAGTCGGCCTATACGGACAAGCAGAAACGCAAGGCCGAAGAAATCGAAATGGGGTACAGGAAACGCGGTGTGGACAAGGAGGAGGCCGAGCGCCGCGCCTGGGCCACCGTCAATAAGGAGGAGGGCGGCGGCAAGAAGTCGGGCTCGGGACGCGGCACGAAGGACAACAAGTCCGCCTCGAAGAGGGGGGGACGGAAAGGCGGCGAGGCGGCGGCGAAGCGTCCCGCATCGGAACGCTCGGCGTCTGCCAGGAAGGCCGCCGTCACCCGGAAGAAGAACAAGGCCGCCGGAAAGAAAGGCTGAGAAACGAGCCGTTTCTTGGCGATTGCTGCGGGAATCCCCATCGTCTTGCTGTACACTGACAAAGACGGATTTTTGGCGATTCGAGGGATTTCTGTTCCGATTGGCCGCGATGCACATGCAGTCGGCAGGACCCGCATGAGCATTGGTGACGTTGGATGGATTTTGCCAACCAGATCATTCTGGTTTCAGCAGGTCTGATTACCTTCTCGATCTTCGCGGGCGTTCTGTCCTCGCGGATAGGCGCACCCTTGCTGCTGGTCTTCCTCGCCTTCGGCATGCTGGCGGGTGAGGACGGACCCGGCGGCATTGTTTTCGACGATTTCGGCGTCGCCTATCTTGTCGGCTCCTTCGCTCTCGCGCTCATCCTCTTCGACGGCGGCTTGCGCACGACGCGCGACGCACTGAACCGCGCCTTCGGGCCCAGTCTCGCGCTCGCCACCATCGGTGTCGTCCTGACCGCCGGGCTCACCGGTGCTGCCGCGAAATATCTCTTCGGCTTCGAGTGGATCGAGGCCCTGCTTCTTGGCGCCATTGTTGGTTCGACCGATGCCGCCGCCGTCTTCTTCCTGCTGCATCTGCGCGGCCTCCGCCTCAAGTCGCGCGTCGCCGCCACGCTCGAGGTCGAATCCGGCATCAACGATCCGATGGCGATCTTCCTTACGCTTGCGCTGGTAACCATCGCCGTGGATGGACAGAATGTCGGCAGTACACAAGAAGCGCTTGATCTGCTGATCGACTTTCTGTGGCAGATGACGGGCGGCTTGCTGTTCGGCGTGGCCGGTGGTTTTTTCGTGCTCCGTGCAGTCAACCGGCTGCAACTCTCTTCCGGCCTTTATCCCATTCTCGCAGGCGCGCTGGCGCTCCTCGTCTTCGCGCTCACGCAAAGTGCCGGCGCAAGCGGCTTCCTCGCGATCTATATCGTCGGCTTCATTCTCGGCAACAATCCGCACCGGGCGACAAGCGAGATTTCCCGCTTCTCGGACGGTGTCGCCTGGCTTGCCCAGATCGTCATGTTCCTGATGATGGGGCTTCTCGTCACACCTTCGGCGCTGTTGCCGCTGCTCCTGCCTGCACTTGCGCTGGCGCTGATCCTGATCGTCGTCGCGCGTCCTGTCGCCGTCTGGCTCTGCCTCGTCCCTTTCCGCTTCACGCCGAAGGAAACGGCCTTCGTCTCATGGGTCGGTCTGCGTGGCGCCGTGCCGATCTTTCTCGGCACCATCCCGGTTCTCTCCGGCGTCGAGGGCGCGAACACGATCTTCAGCATTGCTTATGTCATCGTGCTCGTTTCTCTCATCCTGCAAGGATGGACCGTGCCTCTGGTTGCGCGCTTTGCCGAAGTCGAACTGCCGCCACGGCCGAAGCCCGACCGTCGCGTCGAGCTCGACCTTCCTGCAGGCAAGGGCAAGAGCGTTGTGGCCTATACAGTCGATCCGATGAGCCTTCTCGTGCGGCGCGGCATCAATCGCCTTCCTTTGCCCATGGGCAGCACCGTCATTTCCGTCATGCGCGACGGGGTCGTGCGCACCGAAGGTCTCGACCAGGGGGTGAAGCCCGGCGATGTGGTCATGCTGCTCACCACCGCGGACATGATCCCCACCCTCGACCGTCTCTTCGGCGCTCGCCGTCAGCGCGGCCAGGCCCGCGAAGCGGGGACGGTCGACTTCGTGCTCGACGCCTCCGCCAGCACCGCTCTCGTCGCCGACATATACGGCCTCGCCTTCGAGCCGGAGGAGCGTGAACTCACCCTTGACGAATTCATGCGCTCCCGTCTCGGCAAGGAAACAAAGGATGGCGCCCGCGCCCGCGTCGGCAGCGTCGTACTGACGGTCATTCAGGTGACGGACGGCGTGGTTCGGCAGGTGGGGCTCGACCTGGACCCGCCGCAGGAAGAAACGGCGCTTGCGCTTGTTCGGCGCCGAGCCGCAGAAGCTCTGCGCGCCCTTCGCGAACTGTTCATCGCCGACGACCCGCGCGGCCCCTTCTGACATTCGGGATGGTTGGATGCAGGCCCCGTCGGGGCTAGAGTGCCGTCCAACGAAAACATCTCAGGGAAGGCAGGAAGCCATGGATCTCGGTCTCAAGGGCAAGAAGGCAATCGTCACCGGCGGCACGCGCGGTATCGGCCGCGCAATCGCGGAAACGCTGGCGGCGGAAGGCGTCGATGTCGCGATCTGCGCCCGCAATCAGGATCAGGTGGACGAAGCCGTCGCCGCGCTTTCGAAGCTCGGCGTAAAGGCGGCGGGCGGCGTCGCCGACATCGCGGACGGTGCGGGCCTGAAGAAGTGGATCGCGGATACGGCGAAAGCCATGGGCGGCCTCGACATCCTCGTCGCCAATGCCTCGGCGCTTGCGAACGGCAATGACGAGAAATCCTGGCGGGCCTGTTTCGAAATCGATGTGCTCGGCGCGGTCAACGCCTTCGAGGCAGCGCTTCCCTTCCTCACCGAGGCGGCGAAGAAGTCTGGCGATGCGTCGGCCACCTTCATCTCCTCGATCTCGGCCGCCGAGAACGACAACGCAAACGCCTATGGCGCGCAGAAGGCGGCGCAGATCCATCTCGCCAAGGGCCTTGCCCGCGAGCACGCGCCCGCCCATGTCCGCGTGAACACGGTTTCGCCCGGCACGGTCTATTTCAAGGGTGGCGTCTGGAACATGATCGAGGACCATATGCCCGACATGTTCAAGCAGGCCATGTCGCGCAATCCGACGGGTCGCATGGCGACGCCGCAGGACATCGCGAACGCCACCGTCTTCCTCGCGAGCCCGGCTTCCTCCTTCACCACGGGCACCAACCTCGTGGTCGACGGCGCGATCTCCCGGCGCGTGAACTTCTAGGCGAGCGCCATCCATCGCCGCATCGTTCGCCGCGCAAACGTTTCCTGCGCGTCGAGCGATGCCTCGATCTGCGGCTGGATAAGCGCGTCGATCTCCGCCTTGGAGCGTTTCAGCGCATTGGCACGATAGACCGACCAGCCGTCGAGGATTTCGCGCGTGACTTCCAGATGGAACTGGAAGGCATAGGTCTTCTCTCCGAGCCGGAAGGCCTGACTGGGGCATCCCTCCCGCGTCGAAAGCGGCACCGCGCTCTCGGGCATGTCGAACGTATCGCCGTGCCACTGCATTATCCGCAGGCCCGGCTCGGCATCCGCGAGCAGCGCGTCGGCAGCAGCCGCCGCTTTCCATGTTTGCGGCAGGAACCCCCATTCTTCCTCTTCAGAGAGTTTCTCTTTCATCCGGTAGACCGGAGATCCGAAGGCGCTCGCAACGAGTTGCGAACCGAGGCAGACGCCCATGATCGGCTTCTCCGCCTCGTGAAACCGGCGGATGAGCTTTCGCGTTTTGTCGATGAAGGGGTGCCTGGCCTCGTCATAGACGCCCATCGCGCCGCCGAGTACGACGAGCCCGTCGAAATCTTCCACCCCATCCGGCACGTCGCGCACCGCGCCGCTCGTCATGTCCCGCATATCGGTCGTGTGAATGAGCGTCGCCTTCGCGCCCGCGCGCGCCGCCTCGTCGAGCAGCACGCCGGGTCCGGAATCGAGCGCATTGACCAGATAGAGAATGTGCATGCGTGACTCAGGCCTTCGCGAAGCGGTCGCTCGCGCGCACCATCACATCGACGATGCCGGGCTCCGTCGCCGTGTGGCCGGCATCCGGAACGATGTTGAGCTCGGCATCCGGCCAGGCCTTCGAAAGCTCCCATGCCGTGAACATCGGCGTCACCACATCGTAGCGTCCCTGCGCGATCACGCCGGGAATGCCCTTGAGCTTGCCCGCGTTCAGGATCAACTGGTCCTGCGGCTCGAAGAAGCCCTTGTTCATGAAGAAGTGGCATTCGATCCGCGCGAAGGCGAGGGCGAAATGCCCGTCCGCGAAGCGCTTCACGCGCTCGGGGTCGGAATAGAGCGAGAGCGTCGTCCCCTCCCAGATGCTCCATGCCTTGGCGCAGGCAATCTTCTCGGCCTCGTTCTCGCCGGTGAGCCGCTTGTAATAGGCCTCCATCAAATTGCCGCGCTCCGCCGCCGGGATCGGCGCGATGTAGTCCTCCCAGGCGTCGGGGAAGAGGGCGTCGGTTCCCTGCTGGTAGAACCAGTCGAGCTCGCGCTTCCTGAGCGTGAAGATGCCGCGCAAAATAATCTCGCTCACGCGGTCGGGATGGGTCTCGGCATAGGCGAGCGAAAGCGTCGAGCCCCATGAGCCGCCGCAGAGCTGCCATTTGTCGATGCCGAGATGCCCGCGGATGCGCTCCATGTCGGCCACGAGGTCCCAGGTCGTGTTCTCGCGAAGCTCGGCATGCGGCGTCGACTTCCCGCAGCCGCGCTGGTCGAACAGGATGATCCGGTACGCCTCCGGGTTGTGCGTCCGGCGCATGGTCGGGTTGGAGCCGCCGCCGGGCCCGCCATGCACGATCACGACGGGCTTCCCCTTCGGGTTGCCGCACTCCTCGAAATAGATCGTGTGCAGGTCGGAGACCTTCAGCGTGCCGGTGTTGTAGGGCTCGATCTCGGGATAGAGCGGGCGGCGGTCGGCGGAACTGTCGGGCATCGGGTCTCCTTGGCGCTCTCGGAGCTTGTGAATCAACCCGTTGAATATGCATCGGAAATTTGCCGCGCCGCCAGCGGCCGGATGCAGCGTTTACCATTTTTTTGAGTCCGGCAGCACACAACTGATTGACCTCGGGGAACAGACAGATACTATATCTGGACGCGTCGGGCCCAAGGGGGATCAACTCGAGGCATCGGCGCAATCACGGGAATGGCGCGAGTTCTGCCCAAGGTGTGGGGCAGGGAGACGGCGACGGTTTATCCGGCCGCCGGGTGGCGATCTTTTGCCCGCTCGTTTAGCGGCGGAGCGGGGCAGACCGGGGAACAGAAATGCTGAACGATACGTCGAAAGCGGTGGATATGAGTGAGGTTGAGGCCAGCCTGTCGGGCATCATTACCGGTGAGCGGACGGTGAGCCGCGTGCGGTCGCTTGCGCAGCGCTCCGCCGAGCCGGAAATGCAGTTCGGCGACCAGTTTCAGGCCGTGCAGATGGATGGCCGGCCCCGCGTGAAGGTCGATCATGGCCGCGACGCGCTGCTGACCGAGTTCGGCAAGGCGACGCTTCGCGACCGCTATCTGATGCCCGGCGAGTCCTATCAGGACATGTTCGCCCGCGTGGCCTCCTACTATGCCGACAAGGGCGACGAGGCCCATGCACAGCGCCTCTACGATTATATTTCCAAGCTCTGGTTCATGCCCGCGACGCCCGTCCTGTCGAACGGCGGCACGCAGCGCGGCCTGCCCATCTCCTGCTTCCTCAACGAAGCCTCCGACAGCCTCGACGGCATTGTCGGCCTCTGGAACGAGAATGTCTGGCTCGCGGCCAAGGGCGGCGGCATCGGCTCCTATTGGGGCAATCTGCGCTCCATCGGCGAGACGGTCGGCGGCAACGGCAAGACGTCCGGCATCATTCCCTTCATCCGCGTCATGGATTCGCTGACGCTGGCGATCAGCCAGGGCTCGCTTCGCCGGGGTTCGGCAGCGGTCTATCTGCCGATCGACCATCCCGAGATCGAGGAGTTCATGGAAATGCGCCGCCCGACAGGTGGCGATCCGAACCGCAAGGCGCTGAACCTCCATCACGGCATTCTCGTCTCCGACGCGTTCATGCGCGCCGTCGAGGCCGATGCCGAGTGGCAGCTCAAGAGCCCGAAGGACGGCGCGGTCCAGAAGACCGTTTCCGCCCGCTCGCTCTGGATTCGCCTGCTCACCTCGCGCATCGAGACGGGCGAGCCCTACATCATCTACAAGGACACGGTGAACAATGCGCGCCCCGAGCATCACAAGCTCGCCGGCCTTGAGGTCAAGACCTCGAACCTCTGCGCCGAAATCACCCTGCCCACCGGTATGGATCACCTCGGCGAACAGCGCACGGCGGTTTGCTGCCTCTCCTCGCTCAACCTCGAAACCTACAACGAGTGGCAGGACCATCCGACCATCATCGAGGATGTGATGCGCTTCCTCGATAACGTCCTGCAGGATTTCATCGACCGCGCGCCGGGCGAAATGGCCCGTGCGAAATACGCCGCCATGCGCGAGCGCTCTGTCGGCCTCGGTGTCATGGGCTTCCATTCCTTCCTGCAGGCGAACCAGATCCCCTTCGAGGGCGTCATGGCGAAGGTCTGGAACAAGCGCATGTTCACGCGCATCAAGGAAGGCGTGGACGCGGCTTCTAAGAAGCTGGCCGAAGAGCGTGGCGCCTGTCCGGACGCGGCCGACTACGGCTTCAACGAGCGCTTCTCCAACAAGACGGCGATCGCGCCCACGGCCTCGATCTCGATCATCACCGGCGGCACCTCGCCGGGCATCGAGCCGATCGCGGCGAACTCCTTCACGCACAAGACGCTGTCTGGTTCCTTCAACGTCCGCAATCGTCATCTGACGAAGCTGCTGGAGCAGAAGGGCCGAAACGACGACGACACATGGTCCTCCATCGTGACGAGCGGCGGCTCGGTGCAGCATCTCGACTTCCTGACGGATGACGAGAAGGACGTCTTCAAGACCGCCTTCGAACTCGACCAGCGCTGGGTCATCGAACATGCGGGCGACCGCGCGCCGCTGATCGACCAGGCCCAGTCCGTGAACCTCTTCCTCGCGGCCGATGTCCACAAGCGTGACCTTCACGGCCTCCATCTCATGGCCTGGAAGCATGGCGTGAAGAGCCTCTATTACTGCCGCTCGCTCTCGATCCAGCGTGCGGAAAAGGCCGAAGTTGTCTCGCTCCTGCCCGGCAAGGTGCTCGACGTCCTGACGCTCGATCAGGTCGCGGCCAGCGCCCAGGAAGAGAACAAGTACGAAGAATGCCTCGCCTGTCAGTAAGGCGCTGAAATCATGGCCCGGTCGCAAGGCCGGGCCATTCGTGTCTCTGGCGCACACTGCGCCGAACCAGAACCGGGAGCCCGTCCCATGTCCCTTCTCGAAGAACGTCACGTCTACAAGCCGTTCCGTTATCCCTGGGCCTATGACGCCTGGCTCACGCAGCAGCGCATCCACTGGCTGCCGGAGGAAGTGCCGCTGGCCGACGACGTAAAGGACTGGTCGAAGAAGCTCACCGACGGCGAGCGCAATCTGCTGACGCAGATTTTCCGCTTCTTCGTGCAGGCCGACGTCGAGGTCAACAACTGCTACATGAAGCACTATTCGCGGGTCTTCAAGCCCACCGAAGTGCAGATGATGCTGGCTGCCTTCTCGAACATCGAAACGATCCACATTTCGGCCTACAGCCATCTCCTCGACACGATCGGCATGCCCGAGGCTGAATACGAGGCCTTCCTGAAATACGAGCAGATGAAGTCGAAATTCGACTACATGCAGGAATGGGGCGTCGAGACGAAGGAAGATATCGCCAAGACGCTGGCTGTTTTCGGCGGCTTCACGGAGGGCGTGCAGCTTTTCGCCTCCTTCGCCATCCTCATGAACTTCCCGCGTTTCAACAAGATGAAGGGTATGGGCCAGATCGTGACATGGTCGGCCCGCGACGAGACGCTCCATACCGTTTCGGCGATGAAACTGTTCCGCACCTTTGTCGACGAGAACCCGGAAATCTGGACCGAGCAGCTCCAGAAGGACATCTACAAGGCTTGCGAGACCATCATCCATCACGAGGACGCCTTCATCGACCTCGCCTTCGAAATGGGCGGCGTCGAGGGCCTTTCGGCGCAGGATGTGAAGAATTACATCCGCTACATCGCGGACCGCCGTCTCGTGCAGCTCAATCTGCAGCCCATCTACCGCACGGAAAAGAACCCGCTGCCCTGGATGGACGAGATGCTGAACGGCATCGAGCACACCAATTTCTTCGAAAATCGTGCCACCGAATATTCGAAAGCGTCCACGCGCGGCACATGGGATGAGGCTTTCGACTGAGCTTGTTTCGCTTGCGGCCGCGAAATGCAGACGCCGCAGGCACTTTTCAACAGCTTTTTCGTTCGATGCCCGCCAGATATGAACTTATCGCTTGGACGAATCGCGCGACTCAGTGACACTCATCTCCGAACTTATCCGAGGGAATTCAAATCATGGCCACTAAACCCGCTGCCAAGAAGGCACCCGCCAAGGCAACCGCTGCAAAGAAGCCCGCCACGGCACCGACCGTTCCCATGTCCAAGCTGATCGCCGAACTGGCCGAAAAGCACGACATGTCGAAAAAGGCGGCGACCGAGCTCTTCAGTGACTTCGTCGAACTTACGGTGAAGAACCTGAAGAAGGGCAACAAGGTCCGTCTCACCGGTCTCGGCATCCTGCAGGTGCGCAAGCGCGCCGCCCGCATGGGCCGCAACCCGGCGACCGGCGAAGCCATCAAGATCAAGGCCTCCAAGAAGGTTGCCTTCCGCGTTGCGAAGGACCTCAAGGAAGCCATCTAAGGCTGCCTGACGAGCCTCTGAAGTAACGAGAGCCCGGCTCCGCGAGGAGCCGGGCTTTTGCTTGTCCGCGGCGCTCCGAAAATCGCCACAATGGTGCTCTAGCCATTGGCCATGCGCATCTTTCTCGCCGCCTTGCTCTCCCTGTTCATCGCGGCCCCCGCTTGGGCGGCGCCTGTCTGTGCCGCGCGCGAAGAGGCTGCGCCTGCGCTCTCCCGGCTGCAGGATGCGATGGCGGAAGGCCGCTTCGTTGCCTACCAGCCGACGGAACTCAAGGTCTGGGAGGGAAATCCCGTCCAGGCGTCTGAAGTCTCGATCCGCGAGGATCTCGAGGCGCTCCGCCCCTGGTTCGACAGCCTCGTCACCTACGGTTCTCACAGCGGCGCGGAACTCATCCCCGGCATCGCGAAGGAGCTGGGTTACCGCGCCGTAGTCATGGGGGTCTGGAATCCCGCGGATGATCGCGAGGTCGGAAACGCCGTCGCCGCGTGGGAAGCCCACCCGGACATCGTCGCTGGCGTCTCGCTCGGTAACGAGATGATCCTGTCGGGGCGAGGCACATGGGCCGATCTGGAGAAGGCCATCGGCAAGTTCCACGATCGCGCACCGGGCCTGCCCCTCACCGTCACCGAGCCTTTCGCCATCTATCTGGACGACGCGCAGGCCGTACCCGTCCTCGCGAAGCTCGATTTCCTCGCCGTGAACGTTCATCCCGTTTTCGAGAAATGGTTCGCCGGTGCGCCGCCCTTCAACTGGGCGGATTTCGTGAAGCAGGTATCATCGCGCCTCGCGGCGGAACGCTTCTGCGGACCGATCCTCATCAAGGAAACGGGT
The DNA here is from genome assembly GCA_017642695.1 of Parvibaculum sp. Classification (GTDB taxonomy): domain Bacteria; phylum Pseudomonadota; class Alphaproteobacteria; order Parvibaculales; family Parvibaculaceae; genus Parvibaculum. The sequence continues at coordinate 1,277,467 of JAEPQD010000001.1, forward strand.
GTGCCGACCGCGCCCGCGGAGGAAGGCTTCACGCCTGAAGCGCAGAAGGCGTTTTTTGGGGAATTGGCGAAGCAGATGCCGCCTGCACGCGATCGCGCCTTCGCGTATTTTTCCGCTTTCGATGCGCCCTGGCGCGTCTATGACGAAAGCGCCGTGGCGGGCCATCACCCCGAAGAAGCCCATTGGGGCCTCTTCACGGAAGAGCGCGAACCGAAACCCGTCATGGAAACCGTGCCGAAGCTCGACTAGGCCCGCTTCGGTGCCTGTTCGTTCAGCGGAACGCTCGCTGCGGCTTGCTTGAAGGCGGGCCGCGCCGCCAGCCGCTCGTAATACGCCACGACGTTCGAAAACGGATCGAGGCTCACGAAACCCTTAGCGAGATGCACGCTGTAGCCGACATTCGTGTCGACGGCGCTGAACCCGCTTTTCAGCAGATAGTCGCGGTCGGCAAGATGCCGGTCCACCACTTCAAGCGATTTCTCGAGGCGCCGCGACTCGAGCTTCTGCACGACGGGCGAGCGGTCTTCCTTTGCGATGAAGACCTTCTGTTGCACGAGGCTTGCCCCGTGCACGGCCATTGTTTCCGCATAATGAAGCCAGATCAGCCATTCCGTGCGCTCGGGGTGGCCCACCGGGCGGTGCAGCTTTCCTTCAGGGTCGTAATGCTCGCCGAGATACTGCGCTATGGCGCCGGACTCGAACACGGCCACATCCCCGTCCACCAGGCAGGGCACGCGCCCCAGCGGCGATATCGCGAGATACTCCGGCGTGCGCAGGCCTTCCATGCTGAAGGGTAGTTCCTTCAGTTCGAAGTCGATCCCCATTTCATTCAAAAGCCACAACGAGCGCATCGAGCGCGCCCCGTTGCAGTGATACAGCTTCAGCATTTGCGTCTCCCTATTTCCTTCTTCTTATAGCCCGAATTCGCTCATGAGCACCGGCCGTCTTTCCTCGATGGAGCGGTGCGCTGCAAGCCCCATCGCGACGGCCTTCAGTCCGTCTTCTGCGCTTACCTGCGGCGCGGTTCCCTCGCGCACCGCGCGTTGGAAGGCGAGGTGCTGATAGTAGGATGCGCCGTGGTGGAAGCCTGCCTTCAGCACCTCTTCGCGCACCGCCACATGCACCGTCTCGACCGATTTCGGCTTCCGTTTGCCGATGACAACGTTTCCTTCCGGGATCAGGCACTCGATCTTGCCAGTGTCGCCCACGGCGGACATTTCCTCCTGGTTGCGCGATCCTTCCGCGAACATGCACAGATCGTGCATCGCGCGCACCCCATTAGCGAAATCGATCACCACGAAGGCATTGTCGAGAATGTCCGGCGTCGCGCCGCCATAGCGCTCGTCGAGATGATTCACGTCCTGCCCGCCACTTGCGTAGACGCGCACCGGCTCTGCCTGCACCACATACCGCATCATGTCGAAGTAGTGGCAGCTCTTCTCGACCAGTGTGCCACCGGTGTTGCGGCTGAAGCGGTTCCAGTCGTCCACTTTCTGCAGGAACGGATAGCGGTGCTCGCGGATCGCGAACATCTTGAGTTTGCCCGCTGTACCGTCATGCACTTCCTCCACGAAGCGCGTCACCGGCGGCATGAAGCGGTATTCCATGCCGACCCAGAAGATGCCTTCATGTGTCTTCGCTCGCTCCGCTGCCACCTTCGCGTCGTCGAATGTCGTACAGAGCGGCTTCTCGCACAGCACATGCAGTTTCGTTTCGAATATGTCGTCCAGAACAGCCTTGTGCGTGTAGTTGGGCGTTGCCACGATCACGGCGTCAAGAGGCGCCTTCTCCAGCATCTCGCGATAATCGGCATATTCCTCGATTGCGCCTTCCGCCGTTGCCCGGCCCCACTCGCGGGAGCCCTCATGCGGGTCGGCAATCGCCGTCACCCGCGCATCGGGGATGATGTTGATGTTCATGATGTGCTCGATGCCCATCATGCCGGACCCGATGATCCCGTAGCGGATCGTCTCGCTCAATTCTGCCTCCCGGATGCCGTTTCGGCCCTCGTGTGTCGCCCGCCTTGCCGCTAGACTGCCCGGCAACCAACTGGAAACGGCCCTTTTTCATGACCGCTCTCTCCATATCGCCCGACCCGCGCCCTCTCGGCAAGAGTGGGCTCGAAGTCTTTCCCGTTGCCTGGGGCATGTGGCGCTTCGCGGGCGTCGACGTGAAGACGGCCCGCGCCCGCATCGACGCCGCCCTCGAAGCCGGGATCACGCTGTTTGACACGGCGGACGTCTACGGCCTCGACAATGCCTGCCCCTTCGGCGCGGCGGAAGCGCTGCTCGGCGATGTGCTCAAGGAAACGCCGGCCTTGCGCGACAAGTTCATCCTCGCGACCAAATGCGGCATCGAACCCGGCACACCTTATGATTCGAGTGAGGCTTATCTGCGCAAGGCGCTCGACGCCTCTCTTGCTCGCATGAAGGTGGACCATGTCGAGCTTTTTCAGATTCACCGGCCGGACATGCTCGCCCATCCGGCAGACCTCGCATCGACCCTGACGAAGCTCCGCGACGAAGGGAAATTCGCTCATGTCGGCGTCTCGAACCATGCACCGTCGCAAGTCGCCGCGCTCCAGGCGCATCTCGATTTTCCGATCGCCACTCAGCAGCCCGAGTTTTCCTGCTGGGCGGTCCAGCCTCTCTTCGACGGTACGCTCGATCAGTGCATGGAAATGGGGCTCGGCATCCTTGCCTGGTCGCCGCTCGCTGGCGGCCGTCTCGGCCTTTCGGCGGAAGAAGCATCGCGGGGGGAGGACGGTGCGCGCCTCTCCGCCCTCATCGCGAAACTCGATGAAATCGCCGCGCGTGAGGGTGTCACGCGCGAGGCCGTTGCAGTCGCCTTCGTCCTCGCCCATCCCGCGAAGATCGTGCCAATCATCGGCTCGCAGCAACCCGCCCGCATTGCCCGCGCTGCGGATGCGCTGAAGGTCAGGCTCTCCCGCGCCGACTGGTACGGCATCATGCAAACCTCCATGGGAGCGCGCCTGCCATGAGGCATCCGCCGGAAATTTCCTGGTTCTCGGCGCTTTGCGACGACGATTACGAGTTCATGGGGCAACCCGACCCCGCGCTCGCCAGCTCGCTCGACCATTGCCGCGACATCGCCCTGCGCGCGGAGCAGGGCGGTTTCGACAACATCCTCCTGCCCTCGGGCTATGCGCTCGGCATCGACAGCGTCGCCTTCGCAGGCGCCGTCGCGCCGCTCCTGAAGCGAATGCAGCTCCTCGTCGCGGTCCGCTGCGGCGAGATGTGGCCGCCCCAGCTCGCGCGCCAGCTCGCAACGCTTGATCACATGCTGCATGGCCGTCTCACCATCAACATCATTTCATCGGATCTTCCCGGCGAGGTGCTCGATAGCGCGCCGCGCTATGCGCGCACGCTGGAAGTCATGGAAATCCTGCGTACGCTCCTCTCCGGTCATCATCTTTCTCACAAGGGTGAATTCTACAATCTGGAACTCGCGCCTCCGCGCATTGTCCATCCGCACGACCGGCTGCCACCCTTCTACTTTGGCGGTTTGTCGGACCACGCGCGTGATGTCGCGGCGAAGGCGGCGGATGTCTTTCTCATGTGGCCGGACCGCGTGGAAAACATCCGAGTGGTGCTGGACGACATGAGAAAGCGCGCCTCGTCACATGGCCGCCTGTTGCGCTTCGGGTATCGCGTCCACGTCATCGTCCGCGAAACGGAAGCCGAGGCTCGCGCCGCCGCCCGACGTCTCATGTCGAAGCTCGACGACGCGACGGGCGAGGAAATCCGCAAGAAGTCGCTCGATGCCACCTCTTTCGGCGTCCGCCGTCAGGCCGAAATGCGGGACGAGGCGGACGATGAAGGCTTCGTGGAGGACAATCTCTGGACCGGCATCGGCCGTGCGCGTTCGGGCTGCGGTGCGGCCATCGTCGGCGATCCGGATCAGGTTCTGAAGAAAATCGAGATCTACCGCTCGCTCGGCCTCGATGCCTTCATCTTCTCGGGCTATCCCCACGCCGACGAATGCGATCTCTTCGCGCGTTACGTACTGCCGAAGCTCGATCACGCCCCGCTCTTTTCCCGCGAGGCGTCGCGGTGAAGCAGCTTGCGGCGATTGCGCTTCTTCTCGCGCTCGCTCTGCCCGCGCGCGCGGAAGCGCCGCAGCATCCGCCCGGCCGTGTCGTCTCGATCAATCTCTGCGCCGACATTCTTGCCGCCGATCTTGCCGCACCCGGCACGCTCAAATCCGTCTTCCGTCTTGGCCGCGATCCCGGCGACTCGCCTGTCGCGCATCTTCTGCAGGACATTCCGCCGAATGACGGCCGCCTTGAGGACATTCTTCCCTTTGCGCCCGATCTCGTGCTTGCGCATGAATGGTCCTCGCCCTTCACGCTCGATCTCATCCGCCGCATCGGCGTACCCGTCGCAACCGTGAAGGATGCCCGCAGCTTCGCCGACATTCGAGCCAACATCCGCACCGTCGCCGCCGCGCTCGGCCGCAAGGAGAGAGGCGAGGCGGTCATTGCGGAGTTCGATGCGGCGATGGAAGCCGCGCGCCGCGAAGGCGACGGACCCACCGCCATCCTCTATCAGGACCTCGGCAGCGCCGTGACGCCGAACAGCATTCTCGGCCGGATCCTTGCGCATACCGGCTTTCGAAATGTCGTGACCGCCGAAAACGCCGTCGGACTCGTTTATCCCGGCATTGAGGATGTGATTGCGCTTCGCCCCGAACTCTTCGCGCTCGGCATCTATCGTCCGGACGCTCCTTCGCAGGCAAACGCACTGCTCGAGCATCCCGCCCTCCGTCTCTATCGTGAGCGCTACGCTTCGGAGGTGGACCTCCCCGCACGCGACTGGACCTGCAGCACCCGCTTTGTCGCCGGCATTGCGGCCCGCCTCGCCGCCGCTCATGACACGATGATGGCAGAGCGTGAGCACAGCGCATCGGAAACGTCCAGCCTTGCCAAGAATAAAGGTGTCATCCCGGCGAAGGCCGAGACCCTATCCACTTCTCGTGTTCGTTTTGCAGCGGACGTTCAAGCGAGGAGTGACCAGTGACAAGGCCGCCACTTCCCTCATGGATGGTGAACCTCTCTCTCGCCGTCCTTACAGCGCTCCTCTTTGCTGCCTCCATCTATATCGGTCGCGGCGGCGAGCTCCTCGCCGACAAGTTCGAAACCATAAGCGCCGTCGACCGCGACATCGCCTGGCTGGTCCTCACGGAAGTCCGCTTCCCGCGCGCGCTGCTTGGTCTTCTCGTCGGAGCGACTCTTGGGCTAACTGGCGCGGGGTTGCAGGGGCTGTTGCGCAATCCGCTCGCCGAGCCGGGCCTGATTGGTGCCTCCGGCGGTGCGGCGCTCGGCGCGGTCCTCGTTTTCTATTCCGGCCTCGCCGCCGGCACCGCCATGTTCGTCCCCGTCGGCGGCGTCATCGGCGCGGTCGTCGCGCTCGCCGTGCTCTATCTGCTCGCGGGCCGCAACCCCTCCATCGTCACCATCATCCTCGCGGGTGTCGCCATTTCCGCCTTCACGGGCGCACTCACCTCACTCGCCCTCAACCTGTCGCCGAGCCCCTATGCCGCGCTCGAGATTGTCTTCTGGATGCTTGGCTCGCTCACCGACCGCAGCATGGTTCAGGTCTGGTTCGTCTTGCCTTTCATGGGACTGGGCTGGCTTCTCGTCGCCTCGACCTGGCGCGCGCTTGACGCGCTCTCGCTTGGCGAGGACACGGCGGCGACCCTCGGCTTCTCCATGCGCTCGGTCACGGCCCGCGCCATTCTCGGCACCGGCCTCGCGGTCGGCGCCGCCGTCTCGGTCACCGGCGTCGTCGGCTTCGTCGGCCTCGTCGTCCCGCATCTCATGCGTCCGCTCGTCGGCCAGCGCCCGGCCTCGCTTCTACTGCCTTCCGCGCTTGGCGGTGCGGCCCTCGTTCTCGCGGCCGATCTTTTCGTTCGCATCCCCGTCAACGGGCCGGAGCTGAAACTCGGCGTCGTCACCTCGCTTATCGGCGCGCCTTTCTTCCTCTGGCTCATCCTCCGCACGCGAAGGGAGGCACCGTGATGCGCCTCGCCGTCGAAAACCTTCATGCGTCGTTGGGTGGCGCGCGCGTCCTGCGCGGCGTCTCGCTCGCCGCCGAAGGCGCGCAATTCGTCGGGCTTATCGGCCCGAACGGTGTCGGCAAGACCACGCTGGTGCGCGCCGTCGCCGGTCTCATTCCTTTCGAGGGGGCCGTCACGCTCGACGGTGCGCCGGTCTCCGCCATGTCCCCGCGTGCCCGCGCTCGCGCCATTTCTTATCTGGCGCAAGGGGAGGGCAGCCACTGGCCGCTCGAGATCTCGCGCCTCGTCGCGCTCGGTCGCCTGCCGCATCTGGAACCGTTCCACCGCGCAAGCCCCGCTGACGAAGCCGCCATCGAGCGTGCCATCGCGCTTGCGGGCGTGCATGAATTCGTCGGCCGCGACGTGCTGACATTGTCGGGCGGCGAGCGCTCGCGCGTCCTGCTCGCCCGCGCGCTCGCGGTCGAGGCGCCGCTCATGCTGGTGGATGAGCCTGTCTCAGCGCTCGATCCCTATCACCAGCTTCGCATCATGGAAGTGTTGCGCGCCTATGCGGATGAAGGCCGCATGGTTGTCGCTGTCCTGCATGACCTCACGCTCGCGGCACGTCATTGCGACCGTCTGATCCTGCTCGACAACGGCAAGATAAAGGCGGATGGCGCCCCGCGTGACGTTCTCACACCGCAGAACCTGCGCGAGACCTACCGCATCGAGGCGATGATAGGCGAGGGCGACGAGCCCTTCGTCCTTCCCGTCCGCCGCGCGGAATAGGCTACTCCGCCGCGCTCACCGCCTTGTCGCGGTCTGCGAAATTCACGCGCTTCAGATACTCGATTCCGTCTTCGGCAATCGAATCGCCGACCATCTCGTCGCCTTCCTTGCGAAGTTCGTCCATGTCGACATAGGTCGCATAGAAGCCCTTCGTCCGGTCGGTGATGATGCCGGCCTTCAAGAGCGTCTTGGTGAGCACCCGGAAGATGTTGTTCTGGTTCGACATGGCCTTGCGGCGCTTGTCGTCCGTCCGGCTCTTCAGCACCTCGTGCAGCACTTCTTCCCAGTCGAGGTTGAACTGTGCATAGATGACTTTCTTCTGCTCGGGGTTCGCGAGGTTGAAGAGCAGCGTCTGGAAACATTCCGCCGCCCAGTCCTCGATCGTGTTCCGCTCCTGCTCGGTGAGATGAGGCACCGTCCGGTCCGCCCATATCTTCCCGAACTTGTGGTGGAACGCCTCGTCCGTCATCACCAGCTGGCAGAGATGGCGGAGCAGCGGATCGTTCGAATAGGTATAGAGAGAGGCAAAGGCGCCCATGGCGAGGCCCTCGACCAGCATCTGCATGCCGACGACCTTCTTGTAGACCTCCGGCGCGTTCACGATGTCGGTGAGGAGATTGCCGAGCGTCGGACCGACGGGCAGCGGCTTCTGCCAGCGCGCTTCGATGTATTTCGCAAAGCCGGTCACGTGCCGCGCCTCTTCGCGCGCCTGGTTCGCGGCATATTCCTGCGCGCCGGGGTCCTTCAATATATGGCAGAGCGAGGCCGACAGTGCGAGCGCCCCCGCTTCGCCGTGCAGGATCGAGGAGAGCATCCAGCGCGCGCTTTCATTGGCGAGCGCGATCTTCTCCTCGCCCGAAAGGCGATCGGCAATCGGCGTCTGCATTTCGAGCACGAAGTCCATCGGAATGACGGTCGTCGTCTTCATGTCGAAGGGCTGCGTGAAGTCGATATATTTCTTGTCGAGCGGATCCCAGAAATGATCGTGCGTCGCCGAGATGATCTTGTCGAACGCGGTCGAGCGCGCACCGTAGCGATCGACCTCCATCATCGCCGGAAAGTCGTCCGGCGCCACCGCGTTATAGGCGCTGTCCTTGGTGATGTCGGTCGTGATTGGGGCCGTCATGGGATCGTTCTCCTCCGCTCCGCGTGCCTCATCCTGTGTACAATACCGTAAATAGTGAGTTGAATGAAATGATCCGAACGGACCATCCCGGGCGCGGCGGGCCCCTGCGGGCGCATTTCCGGCCCTTCCTTGGCCTCATTCCTTGCGCAATCATGGGGCTGCCGATTCCCGCCCCGAGGCTGCCCTGAAATGCACGATGCGCTCACCCTCAATTCCGTCACCCTCCTCATCGTGATCGCGCTGGGCTGTGGCTTCGCTCTGATGCGGCTCCGCCAGCCCGCCATCGTCGGCTACATCCTCGCGGGCGTCGTCCTCGGTCCCGGCGGCCTCGGCCTCATCCACTCGGCGGAAGGCATCGACCTTTTTGCGGAGTTGGGCGTGCTGCTCCTCCTCTTCCTCATCGGCCTCGAACTCAACCTCAAGGCCTTCCGGAGCGTCTTCCGCATCGCGCTTCTCTGCGCGGGGCTCCAGTCCGCCATCGCCATTGGCCTCACCTGGGGCGCGGGCTCGCTGCTCGGCTGGGGCTTCGAGCGCTCGCTGGTGCTCGGTTTCGTGCTCTCGCTCTCCTCCACCGCCGTCGGCATCAAGATGCTCGCCGAGATCGGCGAAACCCGCACCCATGCCGGACGTCTCACCATGGGCGTCCTGATTGCGCAGGACCTCCTCATCATCCCCATGCTGGTGGTGGTGCAGTCGCTCGGCTCCGCCCGCGCGGGCGGCGCGGAACTCGATATCCTGCTGGCGGTGAAGCTCCTTGCCGCCGTCGCGGTTCTCGCGGGTGTTGCGGTGATCCTGACCCGGCGCGAGCGCATCACGCTCCCCTGGAGCCGTTATCTCCGTCATCAGCCGGACCTCGCGCCGCTTGCCAACATCGCCTTCTGCTTCGTCTTCGCCGCCGTCTCCGGTTACATCGGCCTGTCGCCGTCCTACGGCGCCTTCCTTGCTGGGCTCATTCTCGGCGCCTCGACCGACCGCCGCGCCGCGATCCTGTTCACGGCGCCGGTGCAGAGCCTGCTGCTCATGATTTTCTTCCTCTCCATCGGCCTCCTGATCGACCTCGCCTTCATCGTCGAGAATCTCTGGGTCGTGCTCTTCCTCGTCTTCGTCATCCTCGTCGCGAAGACCGCCTCCAACATCGGCATCCTTCATTTCCTGCGCGAGCCCTGGGAAAGCGCCTTCATCGCCGGCCTCGTCATGGCGCAGATCGGCGAGTTCTCCTTCGTGCTCGCGAAGGCCGGCGTGGGCGCCGGCGCCATCGACCTCGAGACCTACCAGCTCGCGCTCTCCGTCATCGCCTTGAGCCTCATCGTCAGCCCCTTCTGGCTCGTCACCGCGCGCCGCATCCACAGCCTCGGCCGTGACTTCCAGTACACAGGCCTCGGCGCCACCGCGAAGCGCATCTATCCGAACGCCTACGGACTCGGCCTGCGTGGGGCCAACGCCGTGCAGCGCCGGGTCGATGCGATCTATCGCCGCCTGCGTGAGCGCGGCACGGGAAAACCGCCGGGCGAATGATCCGCCGCCCGCGCAGCCGCGTATCACTCGGATGCCGAAGAAAACGACAGACGAAACGCCGGGCCCCGTCATCCTCTGGTTCCGCCGCGATCTGCGGCTCGACGACAATCCCGCGCTCCATGCGGCCGCGGGCACGGGCCGCCCCGTCCTGCCGCTTTTAATTCTCGATCCCGAAGAGGAAATCGGCGGCGCATCGCGCTGGTGGCTGCATGGCAGCCTTGAAGCCCTGTCGGACAACCTTGCCCGTCTCGGTCCCCCGCTTGTCCTGCGGCGCGGCGCGCCCTCGGACATTCTTCCTGCTCTGGTGGAGGAGGTGGGTGCGGAAGCCGTCTTCTGGAACCGCCGCTACGAACCTCGCGCGGTCGAGCGCGACAAGGTGCTGAAATCCGCATTGACGGAAAAGGGCGTCGAGGTGAAGAGCTTCGCCGCCTCGCTCCTCGCCGAACCCTGGGAAGTCGAGACGGGAAGCGGCGGCCCCTACAAGGTCTTCACGCCCTTCTGGCGGGCGCTCTCGCAATTCTCCTTCGATGCGCCCCTTGCGGCGCCGGAGAAGCTCGCCCGCGTGAAGGACATCGCGACGGATCGTCTGAAGGACTGGAACCTGCTGCCGTCGAAACCTGATTGGACGAGCGGCCTCCGCGCGATCTGGGAGCCGGGCGAGGAGGGCGCCCGCAAGCGCCTTGTCGCCTTCGTCGACGGCGCGATGACGGACTATGGCGATGCGCGCGACATCCCCGGCACCGAAGGGACGTCGCGCCTCTCCCCGCATCTCCACTGGGGCGATATCTCGCCGCGCCGCATCTGGCATGTCGTGCGTGGAAGCGAAGGCGGCGCGGGCAGGGCAGGCGATGCCTTCCTTCGTGAGCTCGCCTGGCGCGATTTCGCCTGCCATCTCCTCTATCACTGGCCGGAAATCGTGACCGAAAACTGGAAGCGCCAATTCGACGCCTTTCCCTGGGTGAAGAACGACGCCGCTTTCGAGGCATGGACCGCGGGCCGCACCGGTTACCCGATCGTCGATGCCGGCATGCGCCAGCTCTGGCAGACGGGCTGGATGCACAACCGTGTGCGCATGATCGCCGCCTCCTTCCTCATCAAGCATCTGATGGTCGACTGGCGGCGCGGTGCGGAATGGTTCGAGGACACGCTGGTCGATGCCGACCTCGCGGTGAACCGCGCGAGCTGGCAATGGGTCGCGGGCTCCGGCGCCGACGCCGCGCCTTACTTCCGCATCTTCAATCCCGTGCTGCAGGGCGAGAAGTTCGATGCGGACGGCGATTATGTCCGCGCCTTCGTGCCCGAACTCGCGAAGCTCGACGCGAAATACATCCACAAGCCCTGGGAAGCGCCTGTGAAGCTGCTTGCCGATGCAGGTGTCGAACTGGGCGAAACCTATCCCGAGCCCATTGTCGATCACGGCACGGCGCGCAACCGGGCGCTCGCCGCTTACCGGGACATGAAGGGCGACAGCTAGCCCGCCGCCCGTTCCTTGTCCTTCGGCATGGTGAGGGCCGTGAGCCTCAGTGCCAGCCCGTAGGGCAGCATCTGCAGAAATCTCAGCATCAGCGAAAACCGCCGCGGGAAGGTGATCTCGAAGCGGTCGGAGTGAAGCCCGCGATAGAAGGCGTCCACCGCGTCGTCCACCTCCATCAGGAAGGGCATCGGAAATTCATTCTTGTCGGTGAGCGGTGTCTTGACGAATCCCGGATTGACGATCTGCAGCGCCACGCCCTCGCGCGCGAGGTCGGGGCGCAGCGCCTCCGCCATGTTGATGAGCGCGGCCTTGCTGCCGCCATAGATCGCCGACGTCGGCAGCCCGAAATATCCTGCGAGAGAGGCGACGACGGCGATCCGTCCCGCCTTCCGCGCCGTCATGCGCCCGATCAGCGCCTCTAGGCAGTGCATCGTGCCCATGAAGTTGAGTTCGAACACGGGCCGCGCCTTCGCCGCGGTCAGTTCGCGCGCCAGCACCGGCTCATAGGTGCCCGCGCACAGCACGGCGATGGAGACCGGCCCCATCTCGCTTTCGATCCGCTGCACGCTGTCATTCACGTCTTCGGGCTTCGTCGTGTCGAGCGGGTAGGCAACGATCTCGCCGCCCATCGCCGCCGCTTCCTGCGCGAGCTTCTCCAGTTCCGCCACGCGCCGCGCCGAAGCCGCCACGCGGTAGCCTTCCCGCGCCATGCGCAGCGCCAGCGCCCGGCCTATGCCGGAGCTCGCGCCCGTGATCCAGACAATCTGTTTCGTGCCGCTCATTGCTGCGCCACCCTTTGCAGGCTCTTCCGGTCGATCCGCTCGACGTGATAGTCGACCTCTTCGCCGCGCGCCGTGAAGATGACGTTCAGCCATTCCATGTCGGGCGAATACCAGAGCTTCAGTTTCAGGTCGCCGGTCATGCGGTATTCGCGCACGGGAATTGTCCGCCCGTCCGCCCGCGCCTCGCGCGTACCCGTCTCCTCGATGTCGACGTCGATGAGGCGGCCCTTCTGCGTGTCGAGAAGCTGTGTCTGTGTCAGCGTCGCCGGGTTCCAGTAGCTCGTCGGGATGATGTCCGCGGGCGCCATGAAGGTGCCGTTCGCCGAACTCGTCACTTCGAGCCCCTTGTCCGTCGCCGTCGCGCTCACCTTGTAGCGCTTGCCGTCGTCGTTCGTTTCCGTTTCGAGCGCGACGAGGCGCCCGTCGCGCCATGTCTCGCGGTTGCGGTGTTCGTAGCGGAAGACGGTGAGGGGACCGAACGACACCGCAAGCTCGATATCGATGGCGACATGAAGCGCGTCGCCCTCGCGCGTGAAGTTGATCCGGTGCGTGCCGATCGGATCTCCGCCGCGCTCGACGCGGAAGGACAGGTCCGGAGCGGGGGAGGTCTCCGGCAGTGCCGCTTCCGCGCCGAGGCTCGAGGCGGGAACAAGGCCAAGAACAACGAGTGTGAGAGCTGCAACGGTTTTGAGAAGCGAATTCACGGGTGGGGGCCTTCCGGGGGTTGAACCGCTGTCTCTTGTTCCAGCTCTCACCCCCTGTCTACGGCGCCCCGCCGGATCCGGATCACCCGCCGCTTTTGCGGAACCGCGTGGCGAGCGCCAGGCTCGCCGCAACTGTCGCATTGAGGGACTCGACGGCCTCCGTCATGCGGATTGCAAGCCGCGTTGCCTTGAGCGCCGGCGGCAATCCACGCCCTTCCTCGCCCAGAACGAGACGAAGGTTTTTCGGCCAGTCGTACGTCTCGATATCGTCCCCGCCGCCGTCCAGCGCCGCCATCGCGCCTGTCGCTTGGCCGAGCGTTTCCCACGCCCCGCCCTTCAGAAAGGTGAGGGTGAACTGTGCGTTCGCCCCGCCCCTGAGCGCCTTCGGATGAAAGGGATGCGCCGCGCCCTCCATCAGCACGATGCGTGTCACGCCGAAAGCCGCCGCGCTGCGAAGCACCGCGCCCAGATTGGCCGGGTCGCCGAGCGCCAGCACCAGTTCGCATCCCTTTGCCGGTTTCGAGAAATCCGCCATCTCCATCGCCGGCACATCGCCCACCAGCAGCGGAAAGCCCGTGCCGTTCGTGTCCAGCGCCTCGAAGACCGGTTTCGCCAGCACATAGCGCTCGACGGAAGAAGGCAGGGCCAGCCGGTTGAGATCGCTCTCCGTCCGTGCCAGCGCCGCCGCGAAGCGCTCTCCGTGCCGCGAGAGCGCCTCCGGCACGGTCTTCCGCCCGGAAAGAATGAACTGCCCCTGCTTGCGGATACCGCGCGAATCGGCGAGCGCCAGCCACTTCTTCGCCCGCGCATTCTGCAGGCTGTCGATTTCGCGCGCGCCGCCGCCCATTTTCGGTCCTTTTGCGAATCCCGTAATTCCGCGATCATAGAGAAGCACGACGTAGAAGAAAAAGAACCCACCCTCCCCTCGGGGAGGGTCAAACGGCCCTTTGCAACCTCTCTGCAAGGACAGCGGGAACGGGCCGTTTGGGGCGGGGGGTAAGGAACGCAGGAAGAAGAAACGGGGAGGGGACAATGCTGCAGGAAATCTTTTCAAGGGGCGACGGCCTCGACGCCATCCGCATCGCGCTGGCGCTTCTCTCGCTCGCTTCCGCCATCGCCTATCAGGCGATCGAGCATCGCGCGCCCTCCGCGCTCCGCACCGGCCTCAAGACCGCCTCCATCGGTTTCCTCGTGCCGCTGCCGCTTCTCAGCGGCGCCGCGCTCCCCTTTATCCTCCTCGCCGCGGCCTTCCTCTTTTCCGCGCTTGGCGATCTCTTCCTCGCGCTGAAAGGCGACAAGCGAAATTTCATGCGCGGCCTCGGCGCCTTCCTTGCGAGCCACCTCTTCTACATCGCGGTCATGCTGCCGCTCGCCAGCGCGCCGGACACGCTCGCCCTGAAAGTCACCTCGCTTGCCGTCGGCATCGGCGCCCTCGCGCTCTACTGGTCGCTCGCGCCCACGCTCGGCAGCATGAAGCTTCCCGTCGGCGCCTATCTCGTCGTCATTCTGGTCATGGCCCTGACCGCTCTTGCGATTCCCGAGGGGGCGCCGCTTCTCGGCCTCGGCGCCGTTCTCTTCGTCATCTCGGACAGCGTGATAGCGCTCGACAAGTTCCGCGCGCCGGTGCCGTATCGCGGGCCCATCGTCTGGGTCACCTATTATGGCGGCCAGGCGCTGATGGCGCTGAGCCTCCTGTCGCTCCTCGTCTCATGACTGCCGTGCCGGTAGACGGCATCTGCGATCCGCGCTTCGCGGGCCTCCGCGAGGCCTTCGCCGAGAATTTCGAGAAGCGCGGCGAGCCCGGCGCCGCCATTGCGCTCATGGTCGGCGGCAAGCTCGTCTGCGATCTCTGGGGCGGGCACCGCGATGCCGCGCGGCAAACGCCCTGGGCTCGCGACACGCTCGTCAATTTCTTCTCCGTCGGCAAGGCGCTGACGGCCGTGGCCGCGCTCCGCCTCGTCGAGCGCGGGCGCCTCGATCTCGATGCGCCGGCCGCGCGCCTCTGGCCGGAATTCGGTGTGAACGGCAAGGAAGCGCTGACGCTCCGTCATATGCTTTCCCATCAGGCGGGCCTCCCCGCGATCCGCGAGGACCTGCCGGACGGCGCCATGTTCGACTGGGACCGCATGACGGCCGCTCTCGCCGCGCAATCCCCCTGGTGGGAGCCCGGTACCGCCCACGGCTATCACGTCAATACCTTTGGCTATCTCGTCGGCGAACTCGTCCGCCGCGCAAGCGGAAAGACCATCGGCACGATCCTGCGCGAGGAAATCGCCGGGCCTCTCGGCGCCGACGTCCATATCGGCCTTCCGTCTACGGAGCATAGCCGCTGCGCCGAGTTTCTCTGGCCTGCCGTCCTGCCGGAGCGTCCGGAAGGCGAGCTCGACGATGACACGCTCATGAAATGGAACACCTACTGGAATCCACCCGGCATTTCCGGCGCGGGCTGGGTCAACGGGCCCGAATGGCGTTCCGCCGAAATCCCCTCGACCAACGGCCACGGCACGGCGCGCGGCGTTGCGCGCATCTATGCCGCGCTCGCGGTGGGCGGCCGCATCGGCGGCATCGAAATCCTGTCGCGCGCCATGCTCGCCGCCGCGACGGAGGAACAGTCCTTCGGTCCCGACCGCATCCTCGAGCGCGAGTCGCGCTTCTCGCTTGGTTTCCAGTTGCCGCAAGCCGAACGTCCGCTCGGGCCCAACCCGCAAGCCTTCGGCCATTTCGGCGCAGGCGGTTCGCTCGGCTTCTGCGATCCGGTCTCAGGCGTCGCCTTCGCCTATGTCACGAACGACATGGGCCCCCGCTGGCAGAACCCGCGCAACAAGGCGCTCCTCGCCGCGATTTATGAGAGCCTCGGCGCCTGAGCCGCGTTCACTCTCCCTCGCGGTCCTTCCGTTTCAGCCCTTCCATGACGCTGTCGGTTTCGGTCGTGACGTCGGCCTGCGCGTGCCTTTCATTGTGCACGTTTTCCTGGTCGTCGCCCTGCAGCTGATTGTTGCCCATCTTGTCGGCGGCGAGATCCGTCTCGGTCAGCTCATGCGCGTCCGGCGTGCGATCGGCGAGATCCTTCCGGCCGTCGGTCTTGCCGCCGGGCTTCTGCTTCGGCGTCTCCTCGCGCGCCTCGTCGGGCTTTTTCTGCGGTTTCACGCTCATTGCTTTTCCTTTCGCTCGTGAGGTCTCACCTCACCAACGAGCGGGAGCGTGCGCCCGTTCCGGATGGAACAGGGATCAAATGGATAAGAAGGGAAGGAGTGGCGCTGTGGGAGAGGATTGAAACTCCACTCTTGCCACGTGGGAGCGCCTGAAGCGCCTCAGTGGCAGTGCACGACGCCCGTGCTGTTGTCCATATGGCAGCACTGCCCCGGCGGCGAGGATTTCCGGCATCCCCCACCATGTGCATTCGCCACCTGCGGCATCGTCAGTGCCAGAAGGCTCAGAGCCAATATCAGCCTGGTCATGATCTCTCCCCCGATTGAATGTGCATTCTATCGGAAGGAAGGGGCACGGCCTAAAGCCGGTTTGGAAACGAAATGAAGGGAGGGATGGTGCTGTGGGAGAGGATT
Organism: Parvibaculum sp.; assembly: GCA_017642695.1. Taxonomy (GTDB): domain Bacteria; phylum Pseudomonadota; class Alphaproteobacteria; order Parvibaculales; family Parvibaculaceae; genus Parvibaculum. The sequence continues at coordinate 1,293,438 of JAEPQD010000001.1, forward strand.
GAACTCTCGACCTCTCCCTTACCAAGGGAGTGCTCTACCACTGAGCTACCACAGCATGCGGGCAGGGCGAGGCCCTGCGGTCGATCCGGCAGGAAGTCTCGCCCCGAATGGTAAACAGGCGATGAGCGGCCGGGCAGAGGGCCCCGAAGTCGAGGGGGTCCGAAAGCGCGCGGAAAGTGCCACACGGACCCCCCTCGCGCAAGATGCCGCAACGCACTATCTTCCCTGCAAATCCGATTCCCCGATCCAAGTGGACATCATGAAGAAATCAGCTCCCGGCTTCGATTCCCGCACCCCTGGCGGCAAGGGTACCGACCGCGCCGCCCAGACGAAGGAGGCCCGCGCCCGTCAGGCCCGTCTCGCCGAGGCGCTGCGCGACAATCTGAAGAAGCGGAAGGCCCAGTCCCGCAGCCGCAAGGATGCGGGCAAGGGTTGAGTCCCGCAGCCGCAAGGACGCGGGCAGGAAACGGGCGTTCCCGCAAGGGTGCCGCGAATTGGCCTGAAATGCGCCCGAATGGGAGGCAATAAGGGGGTCCCGGCGTGACTTGGGCTCGTGACTTGGGCCCGCGCTCCCCCTATAACCCGCTTGAAGCCTGACCGGACGCAAAAATGGACACCATCCACATTCGCGGCGGCCGCCGCCTGAAGGGCGCCATCCCTGTCAGCGGCGCGAAAAACGCGGCGCTCCCCTTGATGACGGCCGCTCTCCTGACGGATGAGCCGCTGACGCTCGCCAACATGCCGCGTCTTGCCGATGTGCGCACCCTCGCGAAGCTTCTCGCCGCTCTCGGCGGTGAGGTCTCGATCGACCGGGGCGAGGACGCGGATGTGATGACGGTCCATGCGAAGGACATCAAGTCCACCACCGCGCCCTACGAGATCGTTTCCCAGATCCGCGCGAGCTTCTGGGTCCTCGGCCCCCTCGTCGCGCGCTGCCGCGAGGCGAAGGTCTCTCTTCCCGGCGGCTGCGCCATCGGTGCCCGCCCGGTCGACCTCTATATCAAGGGCCTCCAGAAGATGGGCGCCGAGATCGACCTCGTCGAAGGTTATGTCCATGCCGCCGCGCCGGACGGCCTCAAGGGCGCGGTCATCCGCTCGCCCGTGGTCTCCGTCGGCGCGACGCACACGCTGATGATGGCCGCGACCCTCGCCGACGGCGTCACCGTGCTCGAAAACGCCGCCCGCGAGCCCGAAATCGGCGATGTCGCGAATTGTCTCGTCGCGATGGGCGCGAAGATCGAAGGCATCGGTACCTCGACGCTCCGCATCGAAGGCGTGGAGCGGCTGCACGGCGCCACGCATCGCGTCATCGCGGACCGCATCGAGGCCGGCACCTACGCCATCGCCGCCGCCATGACGGGGGGCGAGATCGTGCTTGAAGGCGTCGAAGGCGAAACCTTCGGAGCCGCCATCTCCGTTCTCCGTGCCGCCGGCGCCGAGGTCGAGAGCGAGCAGGGCGCCGTCCGCGTCGCGCGCAACGGCGAGCGTCTCCAGGCGACGGATGTCGTCACCCAGGTCTTCCCCGGTTTCCCGACGGACCTTCAGGCGCAATTCATGGCGCTGATGACGACGGCCGAGGGTGAATCCGAAATCACCGAGACGATTTTCGAGAACCGCTTCATGCATGTGCAGGAACTGGCCCGCTTCGGCGCCGACATCTCGCTCCACGGCGACAAGGCGCTGGTGCGCGGTGTCGAGAAGCTGAAGGGCGCCCCCGTGATGGCGTCGGACCTTCGCGCCTCCGCCGCCCTCATCATCGCGGGCCTCGCCGCCGAGGGCGAAACCATCGTCAATCGCGTCTACCATCTCGATCGCGGCTTTGAGCGCATCGAGGCGAAGCTCGGCGCCTGTGGCGCCGAGATATGGCGCGAAAAAGCAAAGTCTTAGGAGCCGGGAGCGTTTCCAGGCGAAGTGCCACCTTCATAATTGGAAAAGCCGGTTCGCCGTCCGGAAACGCGACAAGATAAAATGGGACCGATGACGAAAGACCTTCGCCTCGCCGCCGAGGACGCCACCGACCTGGAAGTGATTTCAGCCGCCCTTCAGGACGCGGTCTGTCAGGTGCGCGATCTCGCCTTCCTTCCTTCCACACGCCGTTTCGCTCTGGTCGTGAACCGCTTTCGCTGGGAAGGCGAGGGCGCGGCGCGCAGGAAAAGTCATGAGCGCGTCCGCACCGGCCTCCATTTCGAGAATGTGGTGAACGTCCGCGCACGCAACATCGCCCAGGATCGGCCGGAAGGTGTGTTGAACCTCCTTGCCATCCGCTTCGCCGAGCTGAACCCGCCCTCGGGCGCGGTCACGCTGGTCTTTTCCGGCGGCGCCGAATTGCAGCTTGAGGTCGAAGCGCTGGAATGCCACCTCTCCGACCTCGGCCTCGTCTGGGAAACCCCCAACAGGCCCGAACACGATCTGGATTGACCGTCGGGTGTCATCCCGGCGAATGCCGGGATCCATGGGCCGGTCGTCTTGCCGGGGCGGGTTCTGGTAGATAAAGAACAGATGATATGTCATTGCGAGGCCCGAAGGGCCGAAGCAATGACGAATGAACGGTAGACGGAGCCCATGCCCACCCGCCTGAACGCGAAGGACGCGAATTTCGAGGAAGGTTTCGCCGCGCTGCTCGGCGCAAAGCGCGAGGCCGCCGTCGACGTGCGCGATACGGTGGAGAAGATCGTCGCCGATGTGTGCGCGCGCGGCGACGAGGCCCTCATCGAATACACGAAGCGCTTCGACCGCCTGGAAAATCTCACCGCAGAAACGCTCGCCATCCCGCAAGAGGATCTCGACGCCGCGATCGATGCCTGCGACGCGAAGACGCTCGACGCATTGAAGACCGCCGCCATGCGGATCGAGGCCTATCACGAGCGCCAGCGGCCGGAAGACGCGCGCTTCACGGATTCCCAGGGCGTCGAGCTCGGCCATCGCTGGACCTCGGTCGGCGCCGTTGGCCTCTATGTGCCGGGCGGCACCGCGAACTATCCGAGCTCCGTCCTCATGAACGCGATCCCGGCAAAGGTCGCGGGCGTCGCGCGCATCGTCATGACGGTGCCGACGCCGGACGGTATCGTGAATCCGCTGGTGCTTGCCGCGGCGAAGCTTGCGGGCGTCAACGAAGTCTACCGCGTGGGTGGTGCGCAGGCCGTCGCCGCGCTCGCCCACGGCACAGCCACGATTGCACCCGTCGACAAGATCGTCGGCCCCGGCAATGCCTTCGTCGCCGAAGCCAAGCGTCAGGTCTTCGGTACCGTCGGCATCGACATGATTGCGGGCCCCTCCGAAATCCTTGTCGTGGCCGATGCAGAGAACGATCCCGAATGGATTGCCGCCGACCTGCTCTCGCAGGCCGAGCACGACGCCAGTTCGCAATCCGTGCTCATCACCGATGATGCCGCCTTCGCGAAGCGCGTCGAGGAAGCGGTGGAGCGTCAGCTGAAGGCGCTACCGCGCGAGACGACTGCCGCGAAGAGCTGGGCCGATTTCGGCGCCGTCATCGTTGTGGAAAGGCTCGGCGACGCCGCGCCGCTGGTGGACCGCATCGCGCCCGAACATCTCGAAATCGCGACCGCCGATCCGGACGCGCTCATGGCCCGCGTGCGGAACGCAGGCGCAATCTTCCTCGGCCGCTACACGCCCGAAGCCATCGGCGACTACGTCGCGGGCTCGAACCACGTTCTTCCGACCGCGCGTTCGGCGCGCTTCTCGTCCGGGTTGAACGTGCTCGATTTTATGAAACGCACCTCCATCGTCCGCTGCGACCCCGAAGCGCTTCGCGCCATCGGCCCCGCCGCCATCGCTCTCGCCGAAGCCGAAGGCCTCGACGCTCACCTCCGCTCGGTAGCGATTCGCCTCAATCTCTAGAAGTCTCTCTTCCCGCCCTCCCCTCGGAGAGGGTCAAACGGGCCTCTTTGCAGCTTGTCTGCAAAGACAGACAAGGATGGCCCGTTTGGGGCGGGGGGCGGCACAGGCCGTTCTCGCTTCCCCTCCCTAAATCGGCTTAAACTGCGCCACCATGACTGATCGTTCGGCAGACGAAGAAACCAGCGCATCCGCGCCTCCGGAGCTCCCGGAGGGCGCGCAGTTCCGCATTGCCGATCTCGTCCTCGACGAGAAGAGCGTCGTGCGCCGCAGCCCCGATGTCGAGCATGAGCGCAAGGTGGCGATCTTCGATCTGCTGGAGGAGAACGTCTTTGCACCGGTCGGCAGCGAGGGCGGTCCCTACATCCTTCACCTCGCCATCGAGGAGAACCGCCTCGTCTTCGACATCCGCCTGGAGAACGGCGATCCGCATGGCAAGGTTCTGCTTTCGCTCACGCCTTTCCGCAGGATCATCAAGGACTACTTCATGATCTGCGAGAGCTACTACGACGCCATCAAGACCGCCGCGCCCGCGCAGATCGAGGCGATCGACATGGGTCGCCGCGGACTTCACAACGAAGGTTCTGAAACCTTGAAGGAACGCCTCTCCGGCAAGATCGAGATGGATTTCGACACGGCGCGCCGTCTCTTCACGTTGATCTGCGTCCTGCACATCAAGGGATGAGTACCATGTCCGGCAGTGCGGAAGCGAAGAAGGGCGGCGATGTACCGGCTTCGGTACTTTTCGTCTGCAACCTGAACGCCATCCGATCGCCCATCGCCGAGGCCATCCTCAAGAAGACGCATGGCGCGCGCATCTTCGTCGACTCCGTTGGCGTCGCCCCGGCCGAAGAGGCCGATCCCTTCGCCGCCGAGGTGTTGCGCGAGGCGGGATTCGCGCCCTCTGCGCGTGGGCCCAAGGATTTCGACGAGCTCGATGACGTGACGAGCTTCGATCTCATCGTCGCCCTCACGCCCGAGGCGCGGGAAAAGGCGGAGGAACTCACGCGCTCTTCCGCGACCGATGTTGAGTATTGGGAGATCGAGGATCCTTTGGCCTCGCCCACCGGCGGCAATCGCGAGCGCCGTCTCGATGCCTACCGCACGCTCCGTGACCGGATCTCACGCCTTATCGAAAATCGCTTCGGCCGCGCCGGTGCCGCCACGGGCTAGCGGCCCGGTTGTGATGCACGGCATTAAATATTTTTCTTGTCGTCTCATGCAGCTTTCCCGTTCGCCGGCGCGCGATTGTCTTCCCGCATCAACAGGTTCCATGTGCAGTGCCCGGAAAATGAGGCCTTTTCATAAAATGAAATCGTGATTGGAGCACGCACCGCGCGAGGTTTATCCTTCTCTCCTCGATAAGGCGAGGACACGCGGCGAACGGTCGGGAGGCTTCCAATGCAGACGACGAGCATGCCTTGGTACAATCGCGACTCCTACGAGCGCATTCGTGCACTCATGGCGGATGGTGAGCGTTTTCCGCCGGATTTCGAGACGTGGAGCAGCGAAGCGGACCGGTCGCGCCGGGCGCGGGCGCGCCACGGTGAAGTCGTCTATCGTGTCATCATAGATCCGGACGATTTCGTCGCCTGGTGCAGCGCCCATGAACGCGCGGCGGACGATGCCGCCCGCGAGGAATATGCCCATCAGGCGATGGAACTTCTCTTCCGGACGGGCCGCCGGAAATCCGCCTGAGAGACGCTCCGTCCTCAGAGCATCCTGTGCATCACCAGCGCATCCACAAGTCCGTGGCGCGGATGGTCGAACACAAGCGGTAGCCGTCCCACGACCTTGAACCCGCAGGCCTGCCAGAGATGGACGGCCGCCTCGTTGGTCGAGATCACGAAGTTGAACTGCATCGCCTTGAAGCCGCGCGTCCGCGCCTCCTCGAGTGAGTGCATGCACATCGCGCGCGCGATGCCTCTCCCGCGCGCCTGCGGCGCGGTCATGTAGCCGCAATTCGCGACATGCGCGCCGCCGCCCCTGTTGTTCGCCTTCAGGTGATAGGTGCCGAGGATATCCCCGCCCTCTTCCGCCACGAACACGCTGTGGCCGGGCTGGAACCAGTAGGCGAGCGCGTCCTCGCGGGTCATGTCGCGGGGCAGGGGATAGGTTTCTCCCGCCCGGATGACCGGTTCGAGGATAAGCCAGAGACGGTCGTCGTCATCTCGTGTCGCGGGGCGGATCGTCATTTGCGGGATTACTTTTTTGAGAGTGGGTGTGCATCGCTTCGTGACGGTTCGTTGACGGTATGATGACAGTCATGGCGCACTTATCCCCGTTGCGGCGCCAAGTTCATGATCCGTCACGGCTTTCCGCGCGGAGGGCGCGGCGCCGGATTTTCACGGGGCAGCGTGACGCTCGGCATGGGGTCCATCCATTAATCCGCCGCAATCGGCATGATATAAGATGGGAAACATCAATGGGGAGAACACCTTGTCATGAAGACCATGTTTGCGCTGGCCGCCGCGCTGATTCTCGGCCTCGGTATCGCGGCCGGTGGCTATCTGGCAGGCGAGGGGCTCGTGAAGTCGCGTCTTGGCGACCGTTCCGTGTCGGTAAAAGGCCTGTCGGAACGGGAGGTTAAGGCGGATCTCGCGCTCTGGGCGCTGCGTTTCGTCGTGACCGGCAACGATCTCGCCGAGACCCAGGCGGAAGTGAAGCGCAACGCCGAGGTCGTCGGTAACTTCCTGAAATCGCACGGTTTTTCGGAAGAGGAAATCGAGCTTCAGGCGCCCCAGGTCACCGACCGCCTCGCCCAGATGTATTCGAGCGGTCAGTTCGACACGCGCTTCATCATCGCCCAGCAGCTCGTGCTGCGCTCCACCGACGTCGACAAGGTCGCCGCCGCGAACCGGGATTCGAGTGCCCTTGTCGAGCAAGGCGTTGTTTTGTCTAACGAATATGGCCCCGTCCGGCCCTCCTACCTGTTCACGAAGATCGCCGACGTGAAGCCCGAAATGCTCGAGGAGGCGACCCTGCGCGCCCGCGAGGCCGCGGAAACCTTCGCGGCCGATTCCGGCGCCCGCCTCGGCGGCATCCGCCGCGCCTGGCAGGGCCAGTTCTCGATCCAGCCGCGCGACGAGATTCCGGGCGCCCAGGAGACGGAACAGGTCATGAAGACGGTCCGGGTCGTCTCCACCGTCGAGTATCTGCTGGTCGACTGATCCGAAAAGCTCGCGAAATCAACCATTTGAGCCCGGCCCTCGCGCGAATTCGCGGGCCGGGCTCTTGATTTCCTGAGGCTTTCTGACCATTCTTCCGGCCAAATTTCCGAAGGATAGTGAATGGCCAAGGAAGAAATGCTCGAGTTTCCGGGCGTGGTGACGGAACTGCTGCCCAACGCCACTTTTCGCGTGAAGCTCGAGAACGAACACGAGATCATCGCCCACACCGCAGGCAAGATGCGCAAGAACCGCATCCGCGTGCTCGCGGGCGACAAGGTGCTCGTCGAAATGACGCCCTACGACCTGACCAAGGGCCGGATCACCTACCGGTTCAAGTGACGCGCCGGTGTCGGTAAAGGGCGCGAAACCCCGCCTCATCCTTGCCAGCGCCTCGCCGCGCAGGCTTGCGCTTCTCCAGCAGATCGGCATCGAACCGCACGACGTCGTCGCGGCGGAAATCGATGAAACCCCGCAGAAGACCGAACTTCCCCGCAGCCTTGCGCTTCGTCTCGCGCGCGAAAAGGCCGAGGCTGTTGCGTCGGATCATTCGGATGCTTTCGTGCTCGGCGCGGACACCGTCGTCGCCTGCGGTCGTCGCATTCTGCCGAAAGCCGAAACCGAATCGGAAGCGCGCGCCTGCCTCGATCTGCTCTCCGGCCGCGCGCATCGCGTCTGGACGGCGGTACATCTCGCGGCACCGGGCCGCGCGAGTGAACGCGTGTGCGAAACGCGGGTCACGTTCAAGCGCCTGTCGGAAGACGAGATTTCATTTTACCTTGCGTCAGGCGAGTGGCGCGGCAAGGCAGGCGGCTATGCGATCCAGGGCCGGGCCGCGCTTTTCGTCCGCGCGCTGACGGGGTCCTATTCAGCCGTTGTCGGCCTCCCCCTCCATGAGACGGGGGCGCTCCTTGCGGGAGCCGGATATCCAGTCATTTCAATGGGCTGACGCGGCTATCCTCTGCGCTAACAAGAGTGTTAGGATCGATCTTTCAAAGGATCGGAGGCGATCGAGGGTGAAGAGGGGGCGTCCGTCTGTGCGGGGGTGCGGCGGATGCAAATCAGGGTTTTTATGTCCGAAGAAGTTTTGATCAATGTTGGCCCCGGCGAAACGCGCGTAGCGATTGTCGAGGATGGCCGTCCCGTGGAATTGTTCCTTGAGCGGACCATGGAAGACGACCTGAAGGCAAAGACCGGACGCGCGGGCCATTCGCTCATCGGCAACATCTTTCTGGGTCGCGTGCAGCGCGTATTGCCCGGCATGCAGGCGGCCTTTGTGGAGGTCGGCCTGGAGCGCGCGGGCTTTCTCGGTGCGCGTGAAGCGCGCTGCCTCTGCGAACTGACCGGGCTTGATGAGGGAACGCTGCCGCCGATCAGCGCCTGCGTTCAGGAAGGTCAGGCCATTCTCGTGCAGGCGGTGAAGGATCCGATCGGTGACAAGGGCGCGCGCCTGTCCGCCAACGTCACGATCCCGGGCCGTCTTCTCGTGCTCGTGCCGAACCAGTCCGGTGTCGCGCTCTCGCGCCGCATCGAGGACGAGCAAGAGCGCGCCCGGCTGACCGCTCTTGTCGAGGAAATGGTTGAACGCTTCAACCCGATGGGCGTTACCGGCGAGCCGGCCGGCTTCATCGTGCGCACCGCGGCGATCGGCGCGACGTCCGAGGACATCGCCGCCGACGCGCGTCAGCTCGCGGAAGAATGGCGCAAGGTTCGCGAGACGGAGAAGCGCTCCTCCGCACCGAGCGTCGTCTTCCACGATCTCGACCCCGTCTCGAAGACGCTGCGCGACTGCGTGAGCTCGGACACGTCCCGCGTGCTCATCGATTGCGCGGACGCTTTTGGCGAGGCGCAGCGATATTGCCGCCGCGCCATGCCCGAAATGCTGGAGCGCGTGCAGCTCTTCAACGGACCGGGCGACCTTTTCTCGATTTACGACGTCGACGGCGAGATCGAGGCGGCGCTGGAACCGCGCGCCGAACTGCCCTCGGGCGGCTGGATCACCATCGAGACGACGGAAGCGCTGACCGCGATCGACGTTAATTCCGGCCGCTACACGGCAGCGACCGGTCTCGAGGAAACGAGCGCCAAGATCAATCTCGAAGCAGTCGAAGAGATCGTCTACCAGCTCCGTCTGCGCGGCACGGGCGGCCTCATCGTCATCGACTTCATCCACTTGAACGATCCGGCGAACATCGAGAAGGTGCTCACCGCGTTGAATGAAGGTTTCGCGAAGGACCGCGTACCGACGCAGATTTCGGGTATGTCGGAATTCGGTCTTGTCGAGATGACACGCAAGCGCGTGCGCGAACCGCTCGACAAGCTCTTGACGGAAGCGGCCTACGCGAACGGCCGTCCGCGCCGCAAGACCTGCGCGACCGTTGCAAACGATCTCCTGCGCAAGATCGCGCGCGAGGCGCAGGCGGCGCCCGGCCGTCCGCTTGTCGCGCGCGCTTCCGCCGAAGTCGTCGATTGGCTCGAGCGCGGAAATCCCTATCTTGTGGAGAGGCTCCGCCGCCGCGTGCCGGCGGAAGTAAGCCTTGTTGGCGAGCCCGCCTTTCCGCGGGAAAAGATCGACGTCGGCATCGTGCAATAGACGAGACCGGAGAAGGACCGTGACGGACGAAGGCGGCAATGTCGTGAAGCTGAGGGCGCCGCGCCCCTGTCCGATCTGCGGCACACGCTCGGCCTCGAAGTTTCATCCCTTCTGCTCCAAGCACTGCGCCGACGTAGACCTCAACCGCTGGCTGAAGGGGGCCTATGCGATCCCGGCCGTCGAGCCGCCGGACGAATGGGACGAAGCTTCGCAGACACGGACCGACGACGAGGAGAGCGGCCGGTAACCCCTTCTGCGGATTGAGCTTTGCCGCCACCGCGCCGACCTCTGGACAGGCCGGAATCTATCTCCTATAAACCGCGGACCTCGCCGGAGCGCCGCAGAAACCCTGCCGCTCCGGAGCTTCCGCCCAGGTAGCTCAGTTGGTAGAGCATGCGACTGAAAATCGCAGTGTCGGTGGTTCGATTCCGCCCCTGGGCACCACCTGCCTTCAATTTGACTTTGAAAATCAATGACTTACGGGTCAAATTTGTCGCACCTCGCGCGGTCGCGGGAAAAGGTGCGACAGTTCACTCTTCTTCGCTGAACTTTGCCATGGCCGATTCCGCCAGGATTTTCCGCCGGGCGGCTGCCGTGTAGCGTTCGACTTCCTTCAGAGTTGTGTGCCCGGTAATCGCCATTATTTCCTGTGTGGAGCATCCGAGTTCTGCAAGGCGCGATGCGGTAGCTTTTCTCAGCCCATGTGCCGAACAGTGTTTCAGGCCGGCTTCGTTGCAACGATCGCGAAACCAGTTTCCGAAACCTTCCGGCGTAAATCCCTTGCCAAAAGCAGTGATAAGAAAAGTGATGTCACCGCATGGCGATGCGGCGATGACTTTTTCAAGCTGCGGCACGATTGGAATCGAAATGACGACCGGTTTCTTTCGGCGGTTTTTCGCCTGTGTCATCGTAAGCCAGCCGTCGCGAACGTGTTGGCGTCCCATCAACACCACATCAGAGCGTCTCTGGCCCGTATAGAGGAGTAGAGCAAGCGCTAACCGCGCCTTTGTTCCAATTGGATGCCGCTTCTCAAAGGTTTCCACTTCGTCGAGCGTCCAGGCGTGAAAGCCCTCGCCTTCCTTTGAGAAATACGAGACATCGTCCGCCGGGTTCCGGTTGTGGTGATCGTTCTCGATTGCAAACTTGAATATCTGGCGAAGCGCTTTCACCCGGGCGTTCCCGGCCTCCGGTGCGTCGATCTTCTCGTCGCGCAGTGCACGAATGTGCTTCGGTTCAAGCAACTTGTATGGCTTGTCACCGTGCTTTGTGAGCATGCTGTCCAAAATGAGTCTGCGGACATGCTGTGTACGCTTGCCCAAGCGCCGAAAGTCGGCAGATGCGTAATAGCGTTCCGCCAGCCAACGCAAGGATGTTTTATCGACATAGGCAACGCTATTTCGGGGAGCCGGTGGCTTCGTCTCACCGGAGAGCGCCAGATTATACGCTGTAAGAAATTCCAACGTCGACGGATCGTCGGGGAGCCGGATCATCTTCTGACCCGGTTTCCTGAAATAGTATCTTCGCTTGCCGTGCCGGTCCTTGTCGCGCAGGACCCATTTGAGCTTCACGCGCATATAGTGTCCCAGGGGTTTTCCACGTTGGCGGACTTGTCATTCAGGGCGTCGAAGGCTGCGTCCAGCGCAAACCGGTCCCAGACGACACAGCCGTCGATCCTCACGGGCTTGGGAAGGCGGCCGGCATCGACAAGCTCGAAGAATTTTGATTTGCCGATGCCGATATAGAGAGCTGCGTCCGGTGCGCGCAGTCCGCGCGGAGGCCATGATCGTGAGTCCATTTTTGGTCTCGCCGTTGGGCGTGTGTCCGCCGTTTCGCTCCGTGAGCCATGCCGGCGGCTCCCTTCTGCGTGGAGCCGTCGACATGGGTCCGTGTCCGCGGAAGGCAAACCGGGCCTTTAAGACGGCTTTCATGAGCGTCCCGAGCGATGGCTTCTCCGTGGCTGGATTTATCGGAACAGAGGCTCAGGGGAGGCCGTTGTGGTAAGTTCGTCCGAAGAGGGAGGAGGACATGGCCATCGACGACGATCTCGTCGCCCGCATAAATGCCGAGCATCTGATCAAGACGCCACTTGTCCCGGCCGACCTGTTATTCGTCTTCGGTACGCGGGACGGTGTGCGGGAGTTCGTGGAGGAAGCCGCCCGGCTGTGGTGTGGCGGCTACTACGCAGCGGCTATTGTGTCAGGAGGCCTCACACCGGGTGCTGACGAAACTGAGACCGCGATAATCAAGCGCTGGATGATCGCGGCAGGTATCCCTGCGGAGGTCATTCTCGAAGAGCACACAGCTACAAATACCGGCGAGAATGTCATCTTCTCATTGCCGATCATCGACCGGGTGATCGGCCTGCGGAATATCAAGTCGGTCATTGCAATGGGGAAGTTTTGCACATCGCGCCGCTACCCGATGACACTTCACAGGCACTGGCCGGAAGTCGAGAAGATGCTTGTCGCCGTGAATTGGTTCGGCATTCCCGAACGGGAATGGCATCTGCATCGGCATAGCCGCGAGCGCATCGTCTCCGAATATGAGAAGATCGAGCCCTATCTCGCGAAAGGGTTCATCGCGCCCTGGCCGTAGCAGGGCCGAAGCCGGGGCCACCAGTGTCAGAAGGGAATCTCGTCCCCGAGATCCCGCGAAAGGCTGCCTTACGAGGAGCTACCATAGTCGCCGCCTCCACCCGAGGAACCGTCGCCGGAGTGGCCGTCCAGCATGGTCAGCGTCGAGTTGAAGCCCTGCTGCACGACTTCCGTGGAGTAGCGTTTTGAAGGTGGATCGCGCATGATTATCGGTGTGATCACTTTTGTTCCCAATCCGATTCGCTTGCCCGTCGCAAAGCCTCTTCATTGCGGCCTTGGCCAAGGTCTTCTGATTGGCGGTGTTGATATAGCGTTGCAGCTGTGCCAGTGACCTGTGGCCCGTGATCGCCATGATTTCCTGTGCCGAGCAACCGGCTTCAGCCAGCCGAGTGGCTGCAGCCTTTCGTAGCCCGTGGGCTGAGCAATGCCGGAGACCGGCCTCGTTGCAGCGATCTCTGAACCAGTTTCCGAACCCAGCAGCAGTGAACGGCTTCCCATATCCCGTCACGAGGAAGGTTGGATCTCCTGTCGGAGATTTCTCGATGACATCTCGAAGTTCGGGTATCACAGGAATTGATAGCATGACGGGATTGCGCACGTGGTCCTTTTGCTGCGTGAGCGTTAACCAGCCGTCACGGATATGTTGTCGCCCCATGAGTACGACATCGCTGCGGCGCTGGGCTGTATACAATAGTAGGGCCAGCGCCAAGTGAGCCTTTGTGCCGACCGGGTGCCTTTTCTCGAACTGCTCGATCTCGGCATCCGTCCACGAACGGTGACCTGAGCCCGTACTTGGAAATTTTGTGACTTCCTCGGTGGGATTCGTTTCGAGGAGCTCGTACTTCACGGCATGCTTGAAAACCTGTTTCAGCGCTTTCAGGCGATTATTTGCGGCTTGAGGAGTCTTGCTCTTCTCGTCGCGAAGAGCCAAGACATGTCGTGGTTTTAAGAGCGCGTATGGTTCGTTTCCGTGTCTCCTGCAAACGTCCTCGAGAATTAGACGCCGTGAGTGCTGTGTTGCAGAGCTTAACTGAGAGAATTCGGCACTCTTACAGTAGTGGTGCACCAACCATTCCAAGGATTCTTCCGACATGCTGTCTGTCGATTCCTTCTCAGGAATTTTTCCCAAGAGGCCGACTTTGACGAGCTCGAAAAACTTCGATTTGCCGATACCGATATAGGCGGCTGCGACCGGTGCGCGCAGTCCGCGCGGAAGCCATGATCGTGAGTCCATTTTTCGGCCCCGCCGCTGTGTATCCGCAGTTCGCTCCGTGAGCCGTGCAACGGCTCCCTTCTGCGTGGTGCGGTGGACATGGGTTCCCGTCTGCGGAAGGCAAACCGCGGCGTTAAGACGGCATCAATGAGCGTCCTGAGTGATAGCGTTTCGGGCGGGCTTCCCGGAATCGGGGCTCATATCCAGATGCCGCCATAGTGAGCCCGTCCGATGGCCGTGGCCCCGGCCGAAGCCGGGGCCACAAGCGTCAGAACGGAACCTCGCCCTCGAGCTCGAAACTCCGATGCGCCTCATCATGCGCCGGCTCGCCGCTCGACCGCTCCGGGGAGCTGTCGCCGGAGCGGCCGTCGAGCATGGTCAGCGTGGAGTTGAAGCCTTGCAGCACGACTTCCGTGGAATAGCGTTCCTGGCCGGACTGGTCGGTCCATTTGCGGGTCTGCAGCGCGCCCTCGATATAGACCTTCGCGCCCTTCTTCACATACTGCTCGATGACCTTGCAGAGACCTTCGTTGAAGACCACGACGCGGTGCCATTCGGTCTTTTCGCGGCGCTCGCCCGAGTTCTTGTCGCGCCAGCTTTCCGAGGTCGCGATGCGGAGATTGGCGATCAGGCTTCATCTTCCGGCCGGCATCCCCGGCCAGCCTGCCGTCAGATGAAGCCGGAATTTACCAGACCAGCCGGTCCAAGGTTGAGGGCAAGTTCAGTGCCGTCCAGTCGTAACGGGCGCTTGGTGCGGGCGGGTGTTTTGATCGACGAGTTGGAGGAGGACATTACCCCGCCACGCTGTTGCAGTCCCAGAGCGTGCCGCCGGTGACTAGCGAAGGTGGTCAGTCCACCGACAAATACGCGGTGCATGCCGACGGGTAACGCTATCGGGCGTGGGAACTGCTGGTCAAGCGGAAACGGCTAGCGAAGGACGTGCCGATCCCCTGCACCCGCCCGACTAGTTCCGTGCCTTCCGGTTATTGATGGAGCAGGGATTAGGCGGGGAGGAAATCGCCATCCGCTTTCGTCGGCGACGCAGCCGGAGGCATATCACTCCCGTTCGCAACCGAGTATCTGTGCCGGGAAGGACAGGTTCCTCATTCGGTTTCCGCCCGTGCTGCTTCGCGTTCCAGCTCTGCTTGAGTTTCTCTGATCCGGGTGCAAAGTCCGCTCAGCCCTCTGCGCGCATCGGCGAGAATTTGCTGCATGTATCAATGAATCCCCGGAAGTTGACCTTCGGAAGCGGCCGATCCAACGCAGAGTGACACCGCGCGTCGAGCACGAACTCGACGTTGCTGAGAGTATCGAGGTATAATGCGTCGGAAGTGTCTTCTGACGCGAGACTCCAACGGCGCCCTCGGTATTTGGCGTGAGCCGGATTCTGCTCCGGCCTATGTTCCAGAAGCGAGAAACCCCAGTGAGCGGCGCGAGCTTCAAGTGTTTTCCTGTTCGGCATTTTTCGGCCTCGTGATTGTCGGCGTGAACCGTTGGCGATGATTTGGCGCAAACCGCTTCGCGCCGGTCCTGATCGCGATCTAGAAGCCGATTTCCAGGAATACAGCTTATTGCCAAAAAATTTTCGGCTCGTGTCTCAGCGCGCCACCGGCATGCATATCCCTGAAGTAGAGCACGGACTCCTGACGGTCGATCCTTGCAGGGAAGGGGCGTGTCCGCCGTGCCCGCTCGATGCCATACGCGCCGGAATTCTGGTCCCGATGTAGCGAAGATGGGAAACCGGCCCCAAGTCCCCTCCACAGACCTAGTCGGTCTACGTTTGTCGCGACTGAGGCACTGACTGAGGCGCCCCGGGGCGCAGTGGGACACCCACTGGGGCACGCCCAGGTCCTACCTCAGGAGCCGTTTTTCGAGGAGGCAGGGAGTATGGGAGCGCAATTCGTACATATGGAGCTCTGGACCGTCCGCGGGTCGCAGCGCGCCGGAAAACGGCGCTGGAGCGCTCGGGAGATTCTGGCGGAAATGTCCCGCGAGCCGGGCGCCTGCGACCATGTCGGCAAGCCGGAAGAGCCGATTCAGCTTTACGGCGTTCCTCCGATGCAGCTTGCCGGCGAACTCGAAAGAGCAGCGGTGACGCTGAAGGACACACGGGGGCGCTCGACCGCGAGCCGGGCCCGCGTTCTTCTCGCCGCCGTCTATAGCTACCCCGTCGAGCGCGGGCAGGCGGACCCGGCCGATGAAACGGCGTGGGCCAGGGACGTGCTCGCCTTCAACCTCAAATTCTTCGGGAGCGAGAATGTGAGGACCATTGTCGCGCATACGGACGAGAAATTCTTCCACGTCCATGTTGCGGTGACGGCTCCCGTTTGCGGGACGCGCATGGCATGGGAAGAAGTCCATCCGGGCGTTGCGGCGGAAACCGGCGCGAAGCTTGTGGAGGCGACGCCGAAGCAAATCCACCGCGCATACAAATCGGCGATGCGCGATTTTCAGGATCTCTACCATCGCGAGGTTGCGGTCAAGCACGGCCAGGCTCGCATGGGCCCGAACCGCCGCCGATTGAGTCGTGAGGAATGGCACGCGGAACAGCGCGTCATGAAGCTGCTCCAGAAAGCCGTCGGCCGGCCGCTCGCCGATGTCCTGGCGGGGGCCCACTGGCAAGAGCGCCATGAAAGAGCTGAGAAGGAAAAGGCGTCAGCCCTTGCCAGAGCGGCCGTGGCGGAGAAGAGGGCGGAAAAGCTCCGCCGTCAGGTTGCCCGTCTCCTGACCAAGCTCCGGAAATACGTCAAGGAAAAAATCTGGCGCAGGCAGATGACAAGGCCGAAACCGGCTCTATATCCAGAGCGGGAGCGGGAACCCCACCGCCAACGCCAGGAGAGAAGTCTTGTATGAAAACGATGATTCCGCCGGAGGAGTTCGCATCCCTTGCTCTTCGCAATTGTGGCAGATGAAGAGGAGGGAAATACCGCTATCGGCTCCGGCTGCCGTTTCCTCGATCACCGATACATTGTTGGAGCGTTGCAGGAAGATGCCGGACCGCGCTTATGAAGCGCATCGCCCCCTCAAGCGTCATGGGCTCAAAAATCGTCAGGTCGAGATCGAAAGCAACGACGACGACCCGCTCCATCTCGCTTGCCCACAGGAAGAAGTCGGCATCGAATCTGCGGCCATTCTCCGGACAGAAGAGCCCATCGACGCAGAATGTCGATATGAACATGCCCAGGACGCCAACCTGGTCCCAGTGCCAGGCCCGGCCCGCGGCGGATTCATGGAACTCAACCCAGGGGCTGATGAACTCCATATACCCTTTGATGAGGATACCGGTTCGCGACCTCGGCTCGATCATGCGCGCAGAAACCCGTCGCGTCGGGTCTCTTCGAGATATTCGCGGATGCTTTTGTCGGCTTCAAAATGGAGATCCCTCTCGATGCCCAGATTGAACCGCCCGCGAAAGAGGTAGAGCTCTGGCAGATAGATGTCGCCGGTCTCGGGGGAGCCGAGGCCCAGGTCTGCCAGACCCCAGGCAACCTCGGGCTGGTCGGGGACGGTGTATGCAAGCAACCAAGTGGCGGCTCCGGCCGGGTCGAAGAGCTTGACGACAGGCCAGAGATCCATCGGATCGAGGCCACGCTCCGTCTCGCGGAAGTTCTCTTCGAGCTGTTGCCTCGCGGCCTTAGTGATCAGCTTCACGCTCGACCTCCCCTTCGATGATGTCGGCGAGGGATACCGAGCCGAGATAGTCGACCAGCCAGGCACGCGCCGCCTCGGTCTTCAGGCGGTAGGCGTCCTTCACATGTCGGCGATGCCGGGTGAGGAGTTCGTCCTGCGCGACGGCGGCGATGCTCCGGAAAAGCTGTGCATAGTCGGGCATCAGCAGCTCGGCGCTGCGGGCCCCGAAGATGAGCTGGCTGAGTTTGTCGGGATCGTCGAAATGCCCGGCGGCGTCATAGATATCCGCAAAGGCGGATGCCAGATCGCCGCTCATGATGCCCACCTCGGCCGCTTCGTGGGCGGGGGCGATCAACGCCCGGATTATCTCTGGTCGTGTTTTCACATTGTATCTCCCGTGTGTCGTCGCATTCATGCGACGCGTGGGAGATGATTTCGGTCGGTTTGCGGGACTCGAAGCTCGACAAACTGGACGCTATCGAGCTTTTCGTCGTCAAAACGGCGATGCGGCGGGCCCCGAAAAGCCGGCTCCTGTATTCGAAGAGGTCAGCTCGGCCGAGTTCTATGCGACAGGCGTAGTGGTTCGCTGAGCGTTGGAACGTACCGTGAGCCGTGCAAGCCTTCTCGACCTTCACTCCGGACAACACCCTTACGGTGAATGCGACTTCGGCGCGTTCGACCTTGGTGTGCGTCGTCTGTATATGCAGAAGTTCACGATTTTTACGAATTGTGGCTGATCTGGTGGACGTAAACCAAAGCCCCGGCTGGTCGGGCCGTCGGTCTTTGCTGCTGGTCAGCGAAGTGCATCCCTTCGCCGATGGGAATGGCCGCGTGGCCCGCATCATGATGAATGCTGAACTGGTTGCGGCTGGACAGGAACGCATCATCATCCCAACATCATACCGAACGGACTATCTCGGCGCGTTGAAAGCCCTGTCTCACAACGCTCATATGATCCCGTTGATCCGGATGCTGGACTACGCACAGCAGTACACCCACTAGATTGACTGGAGTGATCTTCAAGCTGCGCGTCACATGCTGGAGCAGACGGGCGCATTCTCCGAAGGTGAGAACGCCAGGCTTCGCTTGCCAGAACACATCACCTAGGAGTGCTCAAGCCGAGGTGCAGGATGAGAGAGTAGAGAGGGGAAGAATGCCGCAGGCAGATGTTGACCTGGGGGGGGGGGGGCGGCCCCCCCCC